>NZ_JBKJHB010000002.1:0-745130 GCF_046614455.1 Flavobacterium sp. RNTU_13
GGTATTATTTTTTTGCGTGTATCCTAACGACTAGAATTGCTCTCTTCCAGCAAAGTGGAATGCGCTTTCTATAGCAGCATTTTCATCGCTATCTGAACCGTGTACCGCATTTTCGCCCATAGAGGTAGCGTATTTTTTACGGATAGTACCTTCGGCAGCATCAGCTGGGTTAGTAGCACCAATAAGTTTACGGAAGTCTTCAACAGCGTTGTCTTTTTCAAGGATAGCTGCCACGATAGGGCCGCGAGACATAAATTCTACTAGTTCACCGTAAAATGGCCTTTCGCTGTGTACTGCGTAAAAAGCTTTAGCGTCTGCTACAGTAAGTTGCGTAAGCTTAAGAGATACAATCCTGAAGCCTGCTTCTGTAATCATAGATAAAATACCACCGATGTGTCCTTTTTCAACAGCATCCGGCTTAATCATGGTGAAGGTCCTGTTTGTTGCCATAACTTGTTTTAAATTTTTGGCAAAATTACTATTTCTGTTGGATTTTCCTCAATAACGAAACCGTTATTTATTGAAATTTAGAGAATAATTATATTAAACTCCTGTTCCAGTGGTTTGAGCCTTTTAAAAAGTTCGGTAAGCAGCCTGCCATCATACTCCAGGTAAAACTCGCTAAAGTTATTGCGGCGCTCTTGTAATCCCTGATTAGGGAACAGCTCGTTTTGTATAGAAGCTATGCGCTCCAGCTGGTTACGGTGGTGGCGTTTTTCCGCTTTCAGTAGGCGTTTTTCTAAATTGGCAAGGCCTTCAATCTGCTTTAACTCCTGCGCTTTTACCGCCCCGGTAAACGTAATATCGGTTTTAGCAGCCATTTCCCGCATTAGGGCAAACTGGTTTTGTAGTGTTGCTTTCAGGTCAGAAAAATCAAGTTTAAATTCTGAAAACTCCTGAACACGCTTATTAAGCAGCGCCTGTTGTTTGGTAAAGATATCGGCCCAGGTAAGATTTAGTTTGTCCAACTTACAAGCCTGCTTTTCGGTAACCAATAGCGCTCCGTTTCGCATCAGCAACATAGGGAATGTAACGTTTTGCGAATCGAAAAACGACTTCAGTTCCAGCCAGTATGCCAGTTCGCCCCCGCCGCCTATGTAGGCAAGGTTGGGCAAAATAACCTCTTGGTATAGCGGGCGCATAATCACGTTCGGGCTAAATTTTTCCGGATGGTTTTCCAGCTCGGTAAGGATTTCGCTTTCGCTGAATTTCAGTTGGGTATTGTTTATATAATAAGTACCGTCTTGTAGAATAATTCGCTCACGCAAGTTATCCTCTATATAAAACAGGTTAATGTCGCGCGGATTTACCTGAACGTTATATTCTTTAAGCAGGGCTGTGGTTTCGGCTACTTTTTGCTGACTCGTTTGCTGTAGCAATTCTTCTTTTACATAAGGAGCAAACAACTGTTTCAGTTCGCGATTATCCGCATCTATAATCACCAGCCCATGATCTTTAAAAATCTCATTGGCAAGATAGAACGTGGCATCGGCTAAGTTTTCGTGCTTTAGGTACGCGTTTTCAAACAGGGTTGTAAGCCATTTGGCATTAATACCGGGGCCAAGTTCTTTAGTAAATACTTCGAGCACTGCAGCCAGCCCAGTGGTAGAAAGCCGGCCTACAGGGCCTGCACTTTCACGGTTCCAGCATATTTTTTTATCGCGGAAGGTAAAATGGTTTATTTCCTCAAAGTCGTGGTCTTCGGTGGCCATCCAGTACACGGGCACAAAGTTGTACTGCGGATAAGCGGCTTTTAGTTCTTTAGCCAGGTTAATTGCCGATATTATTTTATATAAAAAGTAAAGGGGGCCGGTAAAGAGGTTCAGCTGGTGGCCAGTGGTTACGGTAAACGTAGTACCCTGAGCCAGCAGTTGTATGTTTTGCAACGTAACCTGACACCCTTCAACTTTTTTGTATTGTTGCTCCAGGGCACTTACCAGTACATTACGGGGGTGGTGCGGAAAGTTCTGTTGCTTTTCGGTAATCTGCGCGCCAAAGTTTTGTAGGGTAGGGAAGCGGTGGTACAGCGGTTTCAGGGAATCCTTTTGGTTAAGGTAATCTACCATTAATGGTGTAAAGTAACCTGAATTTTGATAGCTGATACAGTCCGTGGGCATCGTGTTTAAATTTTACACAAAGGTACGGAAAAATAAATGTATTGATGGTTTTCTATTTAAGAAGGTTTGTTGATGTTTGAATCATTTCTTAATGCTTGTCCCAAATCACTTTCCCAAAATTTTTCTTCATTTCTCATTATAAATGAATTGACTTTCTTTTTTCTTTCATCACTTAAATCTGGTATGCTATTGAAAGTCCTTATTCGGTTGCCGAAGAATCCTATCATAAAATCATGATGCATTTCTTGAGGAAAATTTATGGTCCCGCTCAAATAGTCAACTTTTGTAGATTTATCGTTGTTATTTATTCCTTTTACATTACACCAAAAAATAAATCGCAAGAATTTTGCATAAATAACAACTTCCGAATAGTCTTTGTTGACAACAATAGTTGCATCAATATTTCTAGTGAAAAAAACATCTGCATTCTTCAATTCGGAAGTGTTTAACTTTATTCTGTCCGTGAAAAAAATATGCAAATCATTGTATAGGTATGGGAACTTATATTCACTTAAGAATAATCTCCATTCTTCACTAACAGAACGTAAAAATGACAATCTTGTATCATTACTTACTTCTTCATGAGTTAATTGCTCTAAAAGTACGCGCCATAATACAGATATTAAAAAGTATGCAAGGTTTTCATCATAAGTTAAGCTTTTTGGATTGGTCTGTAAGTAAGGAAAGAATATCGAATTAGCAAACCATCTTTCTCTTTTACTAAATTCTTGTTCTGCTTTTTCTCCTAACAAATAAAGTTTTAAACCATCTTGGATACGCTTGTCCGGCTCATCTATTTTTCGTAAAAATTGTGTACCGGTTTTTTTCATGTAATCGATTGCAAATTTGGGAATAATATGACTTAATCTCAAATCAGTTTCTGTTCCATATAGCGCACAAATTCCTCTCATAATCGGTATTTGGTTTATCTCCCAAATATACCCAAAAAAATCCGCCGTTTGCCATCTGCCAAATAACACGTACTTTTGCAGCCTAAACCCATGCATGTTTTGAGCACCAAAGTATTACTCATTACCCCGCCGTTCACCCAGCTGAACACCCCATACCCTGCCACAGCCTACCTGAAAGGTTTCCTAAATACCAAAGGTATCGCCGCCGCGCAGGCCGACCTGGGTATAGATGTAATACTTAAGCTGTTCTCTAAAGAAGGGCTTACCCTGTTGTTTAACAGGATTGAACAACAAACCACAAACCATAAACCACAAACCGAAAACGCACAGCGGATTACTGCCCTAAAAAACGAATATTTAAAGACCATAGATGCCGTTATACTGTTTCTGCAGGGTAAAAATCCTACGCTGGCACACCTGATTTGCAGTGAGGAATACCTGCCCGAAGCATCTCGTTTTGCGCAGCTGGAGGAGTTGGACTGGGCATTTGGCGCTATGGGTACCCAGGATAAGGCAAAGCACCTTGCTACGCTGTACCTGGAAGATATAAGCGACCTGATTGTGGAATGCGCCGACCCGCATTTTGGCTTTAGCCGCTATGCTGAAAGGCTGGGGCGTTCGGCCAACTCGTTTGACGAACTTTACGAAACTCTGCAACAACCCTATACGTTTATCGATGAGATAATGCTGGAGCTGCTACACGAATATGTGTTTGAAGCCGATGCCCAGCTGATAGGTTTCTCAGTGCCGTTTCCGGGGAATTTGTACGCGGCATTCCGTTCGGCGCAGTATATAAAGAAGCATTTTCCGGGTATTAAAACGGCTATGGGTGGTGGTTTCCCAAATACGGAATTACGCTCACTAAGCGATGCCCGTGTGATGGAGTTCTTTGATTATATAATGCTCGACGATGGTGAAGCCCCTGTGGAGTGCATCATAGAGCAACTCGATGGTAAGCGTGAGCTAAGCCAACTGAAACGTACTTTTATCCTGAAAGATGGGGAAGTAAAATACATAGACAATTCGGGTTGCAGGGATTATAAGCAAAGTGAAGTAGGTACGCCTGATTACACAGGGTTGCCGCTGGATAAATACATTTCGGTGATCGAAGTGGTAAACCCCATGCACCGTATGTGGAGTGACGGCCGGTGGAATAAACTCACCATGGCGCACGGCTGCTACTGGGGCAAGTGTACGTTTTGCGATATTTCACTCGACTATATAAGGGTATACGAACCTGTGGCTGCCAAACTGCTGGTAGACCGCATGGAAGAACTCATAGCACAGACCGGGCAAAACGGTTTTCATTTTGTAGATGAAGCTGCACCACCGGCGCTGATGCGTGAGGTAGCGCTGGAAATCCTGCGCCGTAATTTATCGGTAAGCTGGTGGACGAATATCCGTTTTGAAAAAAGCTTTACGGCCGACTTGTGCCGCCTGTTGAAGCTCTCGGGGTGTATTGCGGTTTCGGGTGGGTTAGAGGTGGCTTCAGACCGGCTTTTAGAGCTGATACAGAAAGGCGTTACCGTAGCCCAGGTAGCCCGCGTAACGCGCAACTTTACCGAAGCGGGGGTTATGGTACACGCGTACCTTATGTACGGCTTCCCGACGCAAACCGCACAGGAAACCATAGACTCGCTGGAAATGGTACGCCAAATGTTTGAGTTGGGTATATTGCAAAGTGGCTTCTGGCACCAGTTTGCCATGACGGCGCACAGCCCTGTGGGTATAGAGCCCGCTAAATTTGGGGTGGTTAAGGATAGTGATATTGTGGGCACCTTTGCCAATAACGATATTATGTTTTCTGATAACACTGGCGCTAACCACGATAAGTTTAGCTTTGGGCTTAAGAAATCGCTGTTCAACTTTATGCACGGGATTTGTTTCGACTATCCGTTACAGGATTGGTTTGAGTTTAAAATACCACGTACAAAAGTACCGCACGATTACATACACAACGCGCTTTTGGCAGATGAAACCTTTGGCATAAAGCCAACGGCTAAAGTGGTGTGGACAGGGACTACACCTATTGTGGAGTTTTTCACTAAAAGTAAAAAAGGTCGAACGTTCCCTATGGCAGCATTAACGTTTCATAGCAGGCGCGAAAGTTTTTCTGTGCAGGTAACGGAGGGGCAGGGGCAATGGCTTCAGCAACTTTTACCCAAAATATCTGTAACTGAAAAACCAATGACTTTTGGTAAGGTAAAAGAAGATTACGAAAATGCCGGGCTGGAAGAATTTGAACCGTTTTGGTACAGTAAACCCGTAAACACATTACGCGAATACGGGCTTTTAGTACTTTAACGCTTTTTGCGTTTTGCTTTCAGCTTTTCAAATTTTTCAATTTGTTCAGGGGTTAGCAGTTTCATTATCCGGGCATCTACCCGTTCTGTAATCTGGTATATTTTTTCGTTTTTAATGTCGGTAGTCATTTCAAGGTCTTCAATAATGGCTTTTACGTTATTGTCTTCGTCCTTGTAAATTTGTAGTACAGCCGCTTCCTGAAAACTATCAAGCCCTAACTCTTTCGCATAATATTCTGATGCAGATTCGGCCTGGTCTTTTGGTTTTTGGTTTGATTTTCCTGTAGGGCCGTTTTGGTACTGTTGTCTCCCCACGCGTCTGTTCATTTGTGCAAAAGCTATAGTGGGCAGCGTAAGGCAAAGCAGGGTAAGGGCTATAAGATGTTTTTTCATTGCTTGTTTATTAGTATCTCAAACATACAAAAAAAGCCGGAGCGTGGTGCTTCGGCTTTCTTAAATTTTAATTAGCGCTTGCTGCCGGTACACCGTACAGGTCAAACTCGGTGGCGTCTGTTATGGTTATGTTTACAAACTCGCCGGTTTTAAGGTACACACTGGTAGCATCTATAAGTACTTCGTTGTCTACATCAGGGCTGTCAGATTCGGTACGCCCTACAAAGTGGCTGCCTTCCTTACGGTCTATAACACAGCGGTAGGTTTTTCCCACTTTTTCCTGGTTCAGTTCCCACGAAATCTGGCTTTGCAGTTCCATGATTTCATTGGCACGCTGCTGTTTTACTTCCTGTGGTACGTCGTCTTCCAGCAGGTAGGCATGGGTGTTCTCCTCATGGCTGTATGTAAAGCATCCTAAACGCTCAAAACGCATTTCTTTTACCCAGTCTTTAAGGATTTGGAAATCCTCTTCCGTTTCGCCAGGGTAGCCTACAATAAGCGTGGTACGTATGGTAATGCCCGGTACTGCCTTACGGAATTCATGGAGCAGGTTAGTAGTCTTTTCTTTAGTGGTACCCCGGCGCATTGATTTCAGTACGCTGTCTGAAATGTGCTGTAGCGGAATATCTATGTAGTTACAAATCTTTGGTTCGCGGTTCATAAGCTCCAGCACATCCATAGGGAAACCGCTGGGGAATGCATAGTGCAGACGAATCCACTCAATGCCTTCTACCTTAACCAGTGCTTCAAGCAGTTCGGCAAGGTTACGTTTTTTGTATAGGTCAAGGCCGTAATAGGTAAGATCCTGGGCTATGAGTATAAGCTCTTTAACGCCGTTACGGGCAAGGCCTTCTGCTTCTTTAACCAGTTTTTCTATGGGCTGGCTTACGTGTTTTCCACGCATAAGCGGAATTGCGCAGAAACTGCACGGGCGGTCGCAGCCTTCGGCTATTTTAAGGTATGCATAATTTTTAGGAGTAGTGGTAAGGCGCTCTCCCAGTAGTTCGTGCTTATAATCGGCACCAAGTGCTTTCAGCAATAGTGGAAGTTCTGTGGTACCAAAATACTGATCTACATCGGGTATCTCCTTTTGTAAATCCGGCTTGTAGCGCTCGCTAAGGCACCCGGTAACAAAAACCTTGTCTACAATGCCCTGCTCTTTTTTATCTACATAATTAAGTATCATGTTAACCGACTCCTCTTTGGCATTGTCTATAAAGCCACAGGTGTTAATAACAATAATATTGCCTTCGTCTTTGCCGGTAGCCTCGTGGGTAACGTCTTTACCGCTGGCGCGCAGCTGGCCCATAAGTACCTCGCTGTCATACACGTTTTTAGAGCAGCCCAGGGTAATAACGTTTATCTTGTTCTTTTTTAAAGATTTAGTCCTCATAATACTCAAAAAAATTGAGGTGCAAAAGTACGCTTTTTATTGGTTTTCAAACAACTGGCAGGCGTTAAAAAGTAAAAAAACATTTAAAGTCGATATGTTGTATTTAAATGTGCTTAAATTTATAGGTAAGCGGCAAAATTTTTGTATGTGTATGAATTATTGATTTTTAACATTTCTTTAATTATAAGGTGTTGTTATATTTACGTACTTGCAGTGCAGTTAATACGCTGTGTATCTGTACACGGTGTTGTTAAATGAATGAATCCCGTTCATATATATTACAAATCCCAATCAAAGCCATCGGAAGTTTTCTTGATGGCTTTTTTATTTTTAGGTACTACTGTTAATTACGGTTTTCACGTAGCGGGGTATGGTGTATTTTTGTTTTCTTTGTGCTGAAACCAATTTACACATATACCAACACCATGAAATTATTGTATTCACTGTTACTTCTTTTAACGATTTCCTATCACCCGGTCTCTGCTAAAAGCTTTGAGGTTTCCGAAATTACACCGGTAAAGGCAGATTCTACATACATTAAGCTAAAGAACTTATATATAAAGTACATTACCTCTGAAAGCTATCACAAGTTTCAGCCCCTGGAGGAGCGGTTTGTAGAAAAGATGCATTTTAAAGATTACCATTCTGAAATTACGTCATTAGGTTTCGATGCGTGGTTAAACAGCAATATACAGAAAACGGATTATGCTACATTAGATGAGGCCAAGCTTGCATATAAGGAAATTTCTAAGGCTATAGCCGATTGTACAGCTGAAAACAGAGCGTATTTTGATATGCTTGTGAGTGTTTTGGGTACAGAAGAAGGTAGCGAAATCTGGAAAAAAGTAGTTGAAGATACTGCCAGGGAATATCCCGATATAGTTGAAAGCCCCGAGGCTAAAATGCGAAGGAGACTTTTGCGCCACTAGTCATAGTCTGGCTTCTTTACTAAAACATAAAGGTGCTGTCCTTTTATTAAAAAGGATGGCGTTCTTAATTTTTATATTTAGGTAAAGAATTACGGTTTTCCCGTAACAGAATATGGAACAAATTTGTTTTTTTTGCTCCTAAACTAACCAACCAAATTATCAACTAACATTACCTAATGAAAAACACGCTTGTTATTTTAAGTATATTGTTTTTGAGCATGACTTCTTATGCTCAAGAAAACAACACAAACAACACAAACAATACCAGTGCAACAAGGGATTCTTTGATTGCCAAAATGGAAAAGCACTACTATAAATTAGTTAGCTCAGAAAGCTATATAGCACTACGAAAGGCTCAAGAAGTTTATGACAGTAAGGTGAATATGAAGGCAAATGATAAAGAAATAAAAAACTCTGCAGATGTTAAAGGTTGGGTAAAAGCTAATTTGAGTAAGACTACTTTTAAGACCAAAAAAGAAGCCGATCTTGCCTATGATAATCTGATGGTTTTTGTATCAGCACTCAATAGGGAAAATAAAGAGTATTTTGATTTTTTACGTGAGTTGTTTTCTCAGAGTGATGGACGAGACATTTGGCAAGAAGCAATGGCTAAAGTAACAGAAAAACATCCTTAAAATTTTAAAAATCAACCTCATTGGTCAAAATAACTAATGGATTTCTTACATCTTAAGTTTAAACGCAATAACGAAGAACGCCATCTTTTCGGGATGGCGTTCTTCGTTATTGCGTAAGATGAAAAATTATAAATCCAGTGTAAAGGAAAGCGTAACGTTATTGCCTGTGGTTTTTACCTGAGCCGCCTGTGTAAAATCAGGGCGCAGGGTAGAAACGTCGGCTTTGCGTTGCTGCCAGGTGTAGGCAAGGTCTACACGGGCACCGTTAAAGCTGTACCCAAGCCCACCCGAAACACTGTTAAGATCGCCCAGGGTAGTGCCGTTTTTATAAGGGCTTTGCAGGTTGCGGTAACCCGCTCTAAGGCTTACGGCCTTAACCCGCCACTCAGTACCTATACGCAGGTCGCCTGCCCAGTCCAGGGTTTGGCTCAGTTCGGTATTAAGTTCGGCGTAGCGCCCGTTGCTGTATTTGGTATTGGCATAGTTTCTAAGCCCGTAATCCACGCTTATAAGTCCTTTTTTACCAAAGATAAACGCGGCGCTTCCGGTATATTTTGCAGGGGTTTTTATGGTGTAGCTGTCGCCTACCATGGTAGCTTGGGGATCAGTAAAATAGGTTTGATTGTTTGCAGTACTGCTTATGCGCTGGGTAACCTCGTCTTGTAGGGTTAGCCAGGTAGGGGTTTCATAGGCTGCGCCCAGCCTTAAGTAAGGGGCTATGTTATAAATGGCACCCAGGTTAAATGATGCGCCACCACCGTAAGTATACCTTTGGGTGTTAAACTCCAGGTACTGCAGCCCGCTGCCGCTGGTGTTATTGGTATTTTCTATAAAATTGGTATTGTTTATATAATCGGTAAAATGCAGGTTAATATTTGCCCCTAAAGACAGCTTGCTAAAAAACTGCGCAGCGAAGTTGAGTGCTACCTTGCCGTTATACCCCGATGTTCTTATATAACTGCTTTGCATTGGCTTTAGTCCTGCCGGCACATTAGATACATACGAGGTGTTGTCTGATGTGTTAGTAACCGGGTTAAACGCATACGCATTATATCCTAAATAGGCCTGCTGGTCTATGTAGCTCATGTTTGGGAAATCGTATACGTTGCTGTTGTTAAGAAAGCCTGTACCTACGCCGCCCACGTTACCAAAGCCATTTGCATATTTTACAAAATAATCGGCTATACTGCCCACAGGGTTATTGCCTGCTATAGAAACCGCATTATAAAAACTCTGGGTGTTTTCGTAATTAAACCCGAAGGCAAACTTATTCATAACTGCGCCTTCTTTACCGTTGTTGAAGACCATAAAAAGCCCCAGTTGGTTGAGGTCGAAGTTGTTATCGTTTTTGCGGTTGTTGTTTCCAAAAAAGTTGGCATTATTGCTACGGTTGTAGCTGCTTAACGATGCGGTGCCGGTGTTGTAATTAAATATAGCCGAACCCGCCGGGTTAATCCCTACAGCAGATGGGTCGCCACCCACAGCTCCCATGGCGCCGCCCAGCCCCCTGAAGCGGGCAGAACCCGTAAGGTTGTCTGTAGCGTATTTTTCGGCATCCTGTGCGGTGTTTATGTCATATTGTGCCATAGCACTTGTAGCAGCCAGTAGCCCGGCAGCAGATAATAATAGTTTTTTCATAGCGTAAAGAACTAAAAAGGTGTAATGATGTGTGGTAAAGAAAAAAGTCCTATGTTTTTGTTTAAAAAACATAGGACTGTATGTGTTTGGCTATTAGCCCCTGCGGCCGCCCCCGCCGCCACGGGAACCACCACCGCCTCCGCCTCCGAAGCCGCCACGGCTTCCGCCGCCAAAGCCACCACCGCCGTAGTTACTGCCCCTGCTTGGGCTGCTGTAACTTGGTGAGTAACTTCTGCCCGGATTGCTTTGCTGAGGGGTATAGTTGTTACTTCTTGTAGAGTTGTTGTAGTAGCTGTTATTTCTGCCTCCGTTAGATGGGGTGTTGTTATAATAGCTGTTTCTACCGCCGTTGTTGTAATTATTGTTAGAACGACCGTTGCTTAGCTGATAGCCGTTTCTTCCGCCATTAAAATAGTTGCTGCGGTTGTTGTAATAGGTGCCGCGCCCTGAGTTAAGGTAGCGTCCGTTATTGTAGTAGCTGCGGTTACCGTTGTAGTAGGTAACGTTTCTTCCGCCATAGTAGTTGTTGTTTCCGGCATAATAGCGTGGATGACTGTAGTAGTTATTATAGTAACCACCGTAGTAAGGGTAACCACCCCAGCCGTAGTAGCCTCCGTAATATCCGCCATAGTAAGGGTTGTACCAGTTATTCCATCCCCAGCCGAAGCCTATACCCCAACCACTGCCCCAGTAGCTGTTGTAACCATAGTAAGGGTAGCCGTAGTAACCGCCCCATCCGTAGTAAGGATAGCCGCCCCAACCATAATAGTTGTTGCCCCAGCCGTATCCGCCATATACGTTTACATTAACATTGCTGGTGCTGTCGCCCCATCCGCCATAGGTATTGGTGGTGTAGGCGCGGTCATAGTTGTTGCTTACGGTATCGTAGGTGCCGTTATATGCATTAGAATCAGTAACCGGAGGGTAATTATCTTGCAGCGAATTAAAATAAGCGGCGTAACCATTAGCGTTTTGCCCTGCCGATTGACCGTTAGAGTAGTTGTTAACCGAGCCGTCATTGTATCGGTATACCGGCTGTCCGTTAGCATCGCGCGGTACAGAACCGTACACCCCGTCTGAGTCATAGCTGCTGGCGCTTTGGTATGTACCGCAGGAAGTTACGGTAATGCCAAGCAGCCCAAGCAGTGCTACCAGGGTTAAACGACGCATATTAAAGTATTCACTTTTCATCTGTGCATTTTTTTTATTGTTGAACTTCTAAAAATAGTTAGTTTTGCTAAACTATTTTACGTTATAAAGTTAAACAATATTTGTGCCAATTTAAATACGATGAGTAAGAATTTAACGAAGCGGTCAGAAGATTATTCCAAATGGTATAATGAACTGGTTGTAAAGGCTGACCTGGCTGAAAATTCAGGGGTTAGGGGATGTATGGTTATAAAACCATACGGATATGCAATATGGGAGAAAATGCAGGCAGAGCTGGACAGGATGTTCAAGGAAACCGGGCACCAAAATGCGTACTTCCCGCTGTTTATACCCAAGTCGTATTTTAGCAAGGAGGCAAGCCACGTAGATGGCTTTGCAAAAGAGTGCGCGGTAGTAACCCACTACAGGCTAAAAACCGGAGAAGACGGAAAAACCATAGAAGTAGACCCTGATGCTAAGCTGGAAGAAGAGCTTATAGTAAGGCCTACCTCTGAAACTATTATATGGGATACCTACCGCGGATGGATACAAAGCTACCGCGACCTGCCGTTGCTTATAAACCAGTGGGCAAACGTGGTGCGCTGGGAAATGCGTACGCGCCTGTTCCTGCGTACGGCTGAGTTTCTTTGGCAGGAGGGGCATACCGCCCACGCTACCCAAAAGGAAGCTGTAGCAGAAGCGGAACAAATGATGAACGTGTATGCCGATTTTGCCGAAAACTTTATGGCAATACCGGTGGTAAAAGGTGTAAAAACTGCTAACGAACGGTTTGCCGGCGCGGTAGAAACGTATTGTATAGAAGCCCTTATGCAAGATGGTAAGGCGCTGCAGGCGGGTACGTCGCACTTTTTAGGGCAAAACTTTGCCAAGGCGTTTGATGTTAAGTTTACAAACCGGGAAGGCAAGCAGGAGCACGTATGGGCTACCTCGTGGGGTGTTAGTACACGCCTTATGGGGGCGCTTGTAATGACGCACTCTGATGATAACGGGCTTGTACTGCCGCCAAACCTGGCGCCTATACAGGTGGTTATTGTGCCAATTTATAAAGGCGATGAGCAGTTTGATGCCATAAGCGAAGAAGCAAAACAACTTATGGCACGCCTGCGTAAGCTGGGTATATCTGTTAAGTATGACGACAGGGATACGCACAAGCCGGGCTTTAAATTTGCCGAATACGAGCTTAAGGGGGTGCCGGTGCGTATAGTCATAGGGCCAAATGACCTGGCTAACGGTACCTTTGAAGTGGCAAGACGCGATACGCTTACTAAGGAGACTGTAATAAGTGCCGATATTGTTACGTACATACAAGACCTGCTGGAGCAAATACAAAAGAACCTTTTTGACAAAGCGCATGCTTTTAGGGAAGCTCATATTACCGAAGTAAATTCGTGGGATGAGTTTAAAGACGTGCTGGATAACAAGACCGGATTTGTTTCTGCACACTGGGATGGTACATCTGAGACTGAAGAGAAGATAAAAGAGCTTACAAAAGCTACAATACGCTGTATTCCGCTAGATAGAAAGGAAGAGGCTGGTATATGTGTACTTACGGGTGCGCCAAGTGCCGGCAGGGTGCTTTTTGCTAAGGCGTACTAGAAATTTTTTAAAATTTTTTTTGAATTTTTTTGTTCCTGCTCTTGCAGAAGTGAAAATAAGTTGTACTTTTGCATCCGCATTAGAGGAACAAACAAATTCAATGGCCCGTTCGTCTATCGGTTAGGACGCCAGATTTTCATTCTGGTAAGGAGGGTTCGATTCCCTCACGGGCTACAAAACAACACCGGCAGTGCTGGTTTAGTTTAAAAGGATAGTTTACTGGTCCGTTCGTCTAGGGGTTAGGACGCCAGATTTTCATTCTGGTAACACGGGTTCGATTCCCGTACGGACTACAATTAAAATAATTTTTAAGAAAGAATATAAAATGGCAAATCATAAGTCAGCTTTAAAAAGAATAAGGAGCAACGAAAAGAAGAGGGTACTTAACAAATACCAGCACAAAACTACACGTAACGCTATTAAAGCTATACGTACAGCTACTGTGAAGTCTGAAGCTGCTGAAAAACTTGCAGGTGTTATCTCTATGATCGACAAACTTGCCAAGAAAAACATCATCCACGCTAACAAAGCGTCTAACCTTAAGTCTAAACTTACTAAGCACGTTGCGGCTCTTAACTAAGACTTAAATTTAGTATTCAATATACAGAAAGCCTTCCGGTATCCGGAGGGCTTTTTTGTTTTATATTTGTTTTGATAAGGTGTAGCTGATAAGTATAAGTACAACGATTATGGAGGATGCAGCTTTGAGAAAGCTGCAAACGAACATACCGCGCGCAGCGCAGAGCTGCAAGACGAGTTGGGGCTTAACATGTACGACTACGGTGCACGTAATTATGACCCTGCTTTAGGTAGATGGATGAATATTGACCCGCTGGCGGAGAAGTATTATGATATGTCTCCCTATACAGGAATAGGTAATAATCCCATTAATATTATTGACCCAGATGGAAGATATTTGTTTGGATTATTTGGTAGCACAGCGAGTGAACGTAGGTTGGCAAGAGCTGAAAAATTTGCTGAGAAAACAGGAGGTAGTATTGTTATTGGAGAGAATGGTAAACCAAGAGTTAATTACTTGACAAAAGGAGAGGATGGCTATACAATAAATTCTACAAATAAATTTGGTGATTTTTCTAGTTGGAAAAATTTTGGTCAGACCCTAAAAGGTTTTGATAAAGCTATGGAGGGTAGTTATGACGGAGCCAATTATGGTGGTGAGTATGGTGGTGTTAAGGGAATGAGAGCTTTAGGTGAAGATTTAAGCAATAGTAGTACGTATGTAAAGGCGGGAGGTGTAGTCGTTGCTGGCATAGGAACCGCGTCTTTACAACCAGAAGTTGTAGCAGGTGGTATGGTCATGTATGATATCGGAGCTACTATGGATGATGTCGGCACAGGCGTTCAAGCTTACAGTGATGTAGTTGATGCCGTGAATGGTAAAGCAGGTAGTACTACAAATGCATTAGTAAGAACATCGGCCTTAATAACAGGAAAGGTTGTTGATAACGCCATGGATAATTCATCGCTAAATTCAACTAATAAATTTGTTGGTAAAGTAACGGGGGGCATTGTGGTAGATCAGGTTAAAGATGCAAGTTTAACTAAAGAAAAAAAACAAAACAATTAATTATGTCAATAATTACTGGATTAATAATGGTTGGTGTTGGAATAGTAGCCATTATCTTTACTTTTAAAAACAATGATTCTCAATTTTTTAGCTCCGATTTAAAAGGGTATATTGGAGGTTTATTACTTATAATAATAGGAATACTTTTCGCCTTAAATGAAATTACTTGGTAAGAGATTTTTGTAATCTGTGTTTTATGAAATGTTCGTTTAATTGTCAACTATACTTTGATTTTTATAATTCGAATCGCCACAGCCAACAGGTGCGTTGCGCCGCTTTTTCTTCTACCCTGCTTTTTTTTGTTACAGTATTGATTATTTGTGTTTTAGCTTTGTAAAAGTTACGCTTTAATTTATTTAACAAAATTTTTATGCGCTTTATCTTATAAAAAAGCCGTTTGTCGAAAAATTAAGCGCAGTATTTTCTTTATAATTAGCTTAGCAGTACTAAATATTCCAACACATGTTACTGACAAATGATCTTATGATTTTGGTAGCCCTTGGCGCCGCCTGCGGGCTGTACGCTTTTGTGGCGTTTTGCATACAAAAGCTTTCTGTAAACAAAAAAGAGCAAATGCTTAGCAAGTACTCAGAACTGCGCAGGCAGTCGCTTACGCTTCAGGAAGTGGTAAGTAACTACCTTCTTGCCGATGATGCAGATAAAAGGCTGCTTAGCGGTGAGCTAACCTGTGCTGATTTGTACAGGCAGCTAAAAAGTAACCACGTGTATAACTTGTCAGACAAATATTTGTCTAAAGTAAAAAAGAGCAACAACCTGCTATTTTTAAATAAAGCAGAGCGTAATTTGCATGAACAGGAAGAAAGGCTTAACAATGCACAACGCCTTATATCTTCGGTATCCAGGTAATCCATTTTTTTATTTTCTGATACAAAAACCTTCCGCAATCGGGAGGTTTTTTGGTTTACAGTGGTATAGGTTTACAGAAATGGCTACCTTTAGCAATAGCAATAACCCCGGCGATGATAAAAGAGTCTAAAACCGACGTAACGATAGCTTTCCGTAAGCCGGCGTACCCCATAATAGCTGAACTTATGGAGTATCTGGAAAAATACAACCGTACTACAAAGTCGCCCTTGCTGTATGATGATTTGCTGAGGTTTTCAGGAGGTATTTCGGTGTACGACAAGGAGGGAAACGACACCCTTTGGCTACGTGTTTTTTATCCCGAGTTTGAACAGGCGGAGATACAGGCGATTAATTACAGTCATGTAATGCGACAACTTCTTCAAAGGCACTGTAAAAAAACTCCTTATCATAAACAGGGGAGGGGGTGATATTGTACCTGAAGTCAAAATTATTGCGGGTTCCGTACTTAAAAATGAGTTTTTTTTCAAGGTCGGTGATGTTTTCAAGGAAACATTTCCTTCTAGTTTGGTTTATTTCGGCTAGTTGTTCAATTTCTTTTTTACGATAGAGTTTGCATAGGCTTATTTTAAATAGCCACATACCAGTATCTCCAAAAACAGTATCGGTCATTTCCATAATCTGGGATACATTATAGTGAGTAATAGTGCCATTGCTTAAGTTACTAATAAATAGTGCTTTTATTTCATTAATCAGTTGTCTGTCACGTCCCATTTCAAGATAATGCAGCAGTACAATATCGCCCTTGCTCATATATCTGATTATGGTGTCATTACTAATGCGAGCTCCCATTTTTTCCTCTGAATAAACACCGTTCACTTTAATAAATGCCATTATATTTTGCGTATTAGTTCTAAATAGATTCTCTAAGGTATCAGGGGTATGGCCCAGCTCGCGATATTTTGTGAGGCGTAGTCTGTTGTAGGTAGAATCTAGGGTAACAAATTCTTGTATTTGTTTATTGTAAGTCCCGTTTACCTTCATGTTTTTCTGTTTGGTTTGCTCTGCCAGTTTCATTATTTTAATAAATGCCGGGTCATTTTTGTAGGGACTAAAAATCTTTTTCCTGAAAAACTTTTCTCCAACGCCTTTTTCAGCCAACTTTCGAGAGTAGGAGTATACCATTTTGGTGTCGTTCAGTTTTGCCGCACAAGCAGCAGCATTGTAAAGGTCTACCGAAAAATTGGCTATTTCAAAAGCTTCGTTGTATTCTCTTAAAGCATCGTAGTATCGGGCTTCGGTAATGCTTAGTTCAGCGAGGTTGGTAAGCCTTTTGTAGTTTTGCCCTATGGTTTGTGCCTTGGTAAATGAAATGATTGAAAGTGTAAATAGTATTACTGCTTGTTTCATAAAGGTTGGTTTTATAGTATAAACGGTATCGTGATTGAAATATTTCCTTAGGAATTAATCACGATTAAAACGCATTAAGTATCTTTAGCAATAGCAATAACCGTGGCGATGATAAAAGAGTCTAAAACCGACGTAAAGATAGCTTTCCGTAAACCGGCATACCCCATAATACCTGAACTTATGGAGTATCTGGAAAAATACAACCGTACCACAAAGTCGCCCTTGCTGTATGATGATTTGCTGAGGTTTTCGGGAGGTATTTCGGTGTATGACAAGGAGGGAAACGACACCCTTTGGTTACGCGTTTTTTATCCCGAGTTTGAACAGGCAGAGATAGAAGCAGGCCTTAACAAAATTTACACCCTTTTACATTCTGATGGTGATGAAGATACCCTGCCGTACCTTACGGTAGATTCTATTGAGTTCTGCACCTTCGGTAATTCTAAACCGTTCCGTATACGGGTTCGGAATATTCTTAATGATAATTATACCAACTTTTACATAAAAAAGGCCGATGCCTCGCGCATTTACGGGCTGGAAATGGAAGACCTCCTATCGCCTAACCGCGTAAATTACCTTGTGTACAAAGACACGCTTATAGAGGAGCACATCCTCGGCATACCGGGCGATGTTTTTATAAAACAACATCTGGATAAATGTACCGAACTCGAAAAATCACAGTTGGCCAAAGAGTTTGTAAAGTTTAACGAGCGCTGCATGGTAGGGCTTTTAGGTGATATGCGCTCGTATAACTATGTGGTAATTCCTACCCACGATTACGATCATGTAGTGTACCGTATACGTGCCATAGATTTCGACCAACAGTCGTATGAAGGGAACCTTAAAATTTACCTGCCACAGTATTTTAAAGAAAACTTCAGGATGGTGAAGCTGGTTATGGATAAGCTTAAACCAAATTCAGTAGAGCAATACCGCAAAGAAGTACGCTCAGTTATTGCCAAGCGTTTGCTAAACAGCCACGAGCGTTACCTGGATTTGGTAAGCATCCTTAAAAAAGACAACATAGCCCCAAAAAGCCACGTAACAGAACTGCGCACCGCTTTACAAAAGCTTACTTATGACTCTAAGTTTCGCCTTTGTGAAAATATGGGAGACATAGCCGAAATAGGGCTGGAGTTTGTAATGAAAAACTACCGCAAGGTAGAGTAAGCTGTTAGTTTTTTATCACTTCTATACAAAATAGTATCAGTTTGGTTATGGGTAAAAATGTACTTTAGTGGGTTATACACCGTTAACCAAACCCTTTTTATGAAACCAAACCGGATGTTTTTATTCCTGCTGCTTTTTGTAGTATCTTTCGGCTATAGCCAAAATCCAACTTCCCGAGAAACGATAAATATAGATGCCGGCTGGCGATTTGCCTTTGGCCATCCAAATGATGCCGCTAAAGACTTTGGCCATGCCGAAGCGTATTTTTCTTATCTGGCCAAAACAGGTAGTGCCGATGGGCCTGCCGGTGCTGGTTTTGACGACCGTGCATGGCGACAGTTAAACCTACCGCACGACTGGGCGGTAGAGCAACCCTTTAGTGAAAAAGCCAGCTACAGCCACGGATTTCATGCGGCAGGAAAAGGTTTTCCGGACAAAAGCATTGGATGGTATAGAAAACAAATCAATATTTCCAAAGAGGATTTGGGGCGTATTATTACCCTGAAGTTTGACGGAGTGTTCCGTAATTGTAAGGTGTGGTTTAACGGGCATTTCCTTGGAACAGAAGAAAGTGGTTACAACAGCTTTGAATATGATGTTACGGCGTATGTAAAGTATGGCGAAAAAAATACCATTGCCGTACGTGTAGATGCCTCTATGGAAGAAGGCTGGTGGTATGAAGGGGCAGGGATTTATCGCCACGTGTACCTGCAAAAGACACAACCGCTGCACATAGCTACAAACGGCACTTACATAACTACCCAAATTAATGGAGCCAATGCTGAAATAAGTGTAGTGTCTACGCTGCTTAATCAGGGCAGTTATACAGGTGCTGTTGCTTTGCGCCATACGGTTTACGATACGGGTAATAAAGCGGTTGCTACAATTACAGAGCCCGTAACAGTTCCCGGTTTTTATAAAACGGCAGATAAAAAATCGAGCCTTACAATTAGTAATGCGCAGCTTTGGGATATAGAGCATCCTGACCTTTACACTTTGGTTACCGAAGTGCTACAGGAGGGTAAACCCGTAGACCGCTACGAAACCACATTTGGCATTCGCGAAATTCATTTTGATGCCGAAAAAGGCTTGTTTCTAAACGGTAAACCTGTAAAACTAAAAGGGACCAATAACCATCAGGACCACGCCGGTGTAGGTACGGCAATACCCGATGAGTTGCAGTACTGGCGTATTAAGCAGCTAAAAGACATGGGCAGTAATGCGTACCGCTGTTCGCACCATCCGCCTACACCGGAGTTGCTCGATGCGTGCGACAAACTTGGTATGCTGGTGATTGACGAAACCCGCCTTATGGGTATTAACCAATACCATTTGGGCAACCTGAAACGCCTGATAGAGCGCGACCGCAACCACCCGAGTGTGTTCTGCTGGTCGGTAGGTAATGAGGAGTGGGCCATAGAAGGAAACATAACCGGCGAGCGCATTACGCAAGTCATGCAGGATTTTGCCCACAGCATAGACCCCACACGCCCTGTAACGGTAGGTATAAGCAGTGGCTTCCGGAGTGGGATTTCGTCTGTAGTAGAAGTTATGGGTTATAATTACCTGGGCAATGGCGATATTGACGCCCACCGTAGCCAGTTTAAAAACCAGCCGGGTATGGGCACAGAGGAAGGTTCTACCTTTGCCACCCGGGGCGTGTATGTTACAGATGACGCCAGGCATTACCAAAGTGCTTACGACCGTAAGCCGCGCCCGTCTTTTTACAGCATAGAAGAAGGCTGGACGTTTTATGCCACACGCCCGTATCTTGCCGGGATGTTCATCTGGACCGGGTTTGACTATCGTGGTGAGCCTACGCCGTACGGCTGGCCGTCGGTTACATCGTATTTTGGTATGATGGACGTGTGCGGTTTCCCTAAAGATAATGTATACTACTTGAAATCGTGGTGGGGTACAGCGCCCGTAGTGCACCTGCTGCCACACTGGAACTGGCCGGGCAAAGAGGGTAAAGAAATAAACGTGTGGGTGCACACAAACTGCGATAGTGTGGAGCTGTTTCTCAATAAAAAAAGCCTTGGCAAAAAAAGTGTAAAACAGTTCAGCCACCTGGAATGGAACGTTATTTACCAACCCGGAACACTTGAGGCGGTGGGCTATAAAAACGGTAAAATGGTAATGGCAGATGTGCAAAAAACAACAGGCACGCCTGCCGCGATTAAGCTAACGCCTCATAAAACTACCCTAAAAAGCGCAACAGATGTAGCTGTGGTTACGGTAGCTGTTTTAGATAAAAAAGGGCTGCATGTACCGGTAGCTGATAACCTGATTACTTTCAGTATAAAAAACGGTACAGTACTGGGTGTGGGTAATGGCGACCCTACTTCTCTGGAAAATGACCGGTTTATAGATGATGTACAGTTGGTTCCTCTAACCGGTTTAAAAGAACAGGCGCTTAGTACGAGCGTGCTGCCAAGCGTACTTGCTCCATACGAAGAAACTGCCTGGAAAGAGGGTTTTAAAGACCGCGATTATAAAAATTTGGCTCCTGCGTATGCTTATAAAACATCGTTTGTGCTGGATAAATTAGAGGGGGTACAGGTAACGTTTTATTACAAAAAGATAGGCGTAGACGCTGTGGTGTTTGTAAACGGTGTTAAGGTTTCGGCGTCTACCGATGATGCTCAGAAATTTGTGCTGGATGCAAAAATACTGAAACAGGGCAGCAACACCATGCACATTGTAGCCACACCCGAGCATAAAGTACACGACTGGGATGTTATTAACGCCGATCCCGGCGTACTACAGGTAGTAACCCCCGCTGCTCCTTACACGCGAAAGTTATTTAATGGCTATGCCCAAATCATTGTACAGCCCGATGGCAGCGGTAAGCCTATAGAACTCGGTGCTACATCAAAAGGGGTAAAGGGTGAAAAAATAATATTAGGCATAGGTCAATAAATTTATATATTTGGCTTAGGGCAAATAGCTTAAAGGAAAAGTACTCTTATGCTATGAGAGAGATAAAGGTTCGAGCCCTTTTTTGCCCGCTACGGATTGAATATTTTAAACACCTACATAGCATATAGTTTAACGGAAGAACGCGGTTACAGGCAGTGCCGGGGTCCCGGTTCGATTCCGGGTATGCTAATTTTTTTTAAAGTATGGAACACGGGTTTACTACAGATGAATGGGAAGCATGCTTAAAGGTACTAAACATCCTCAAAAACGATCCATTTAATAATCCTGATAATCTCACTTTTAAGACGCTGGTAACTGATATTTACAGGCAAGCGAAAAAACAGCAAAAAAGAGAAGCGCGTGTTAACCGCAGACTTTCGGATGTAGAGATATTACAGCAAACCGTAATTGCCGGTAATGCCGCTGCAAAAACAACAGATTTTGTTCATAATGCGCAACAAAATCCTGATGTTTTTATTAATGAATTAGCTTCGCCTGCGTGGTGCTATTGCTGCAGTGAGCCATATACACGGGTTCATTTTTTTTATCATAAGTTATGCCCGGCCTGCGCCCTTGAAAATTATGAGAAACGTAGCCTTAGCCCTAACCTGTTTGGTTATACTGCTGTGGTTACCGGTGGACGGGTAAAAATAGGGTATGCTACGGTTTTGACACTTTTAAACCTTGGAGCAACTGTAGTGCTTACTACGCGTTTCCCGGCGCTTGCTCTTAAACAGTTACAGCAGGAGCAAAACTATGATGATTTTAAAGAAAGGGTATTACTTTATGGTCTTGATCTTCGAAATCTTAAAGCAGTAGAGGATTTTGTGCTTTATTGTCATCGTAATTTTTCACAAATAGATATACTGATAAATAACGCGGCTCAAACTATAAAATATCCAACAGATTACTACACGCCTCTAATAGCTGGAGAACAGCAACTACTCGCTACAAAGCAAGGTAATTTATTTCCTAATGGCACGCCGGTAACAGGAATTGAGTTACTCCCGGGGCCAGGCGGATTTGAATTTCCTGTAAACCGTTTTGGACAACCAGTAGACTACAGGGATAAAAACAGTTGGAATTCTGAACTCACAGATATAGGCCTGGAAGAATTGCTGGAAGTGAATTTAATAAACCATATAGCACCCTACCGACTTATAGCAGGCTTAAAGCCACTTATGAAAGCCAGTGCTCACCCTAAACGGTTTGTTGTTAATGTAACCAGTAGTGAAGGACAGTTTAGTTATACTAACAAAACTAAATACCATCCGCATACTAACATGACCAAAGCCGCGCTTAATATGCTTACCAGGACATCGGCAGAGGAGTTTTCAAACGATGGTATTTATATGACAGCCGTAGATGTAGGGTGGGTATCTACCGGAGTTGGCGAACAAAAGCGCGAACGGCTTTTTTCTGATATGAAAATGCCGCCTCTGGATCCGGTAGATGGAGCTATGCGTATAATTCACCCTATATACGAGTCATTATATAATAATAATGACTTTAACGGGGTGTTATTAAAAAATTATAAGGTAGTAGACTGGTAGGTTGCCCATAGTATTTGTAATTTGACAAATATTACTCAGCCCCACACTCAAAATACGCCAGTTCCAGTGTTTCGGGGTAGCGGGTTACGGTGCCTTTGGCTTTTAGCCCGGCCTTTACTAACACTGCCTGAGAGGCTATGTTTTCTTTTACCGTAACGGCAGCCAGTTTTTTGGTATGGGGTAGTGTAAAAGCATACGCTTTTAGCGCGTGTACCATTTCGGTTCCGTAGCCTTTGCCCCAGTAAGGTGTGTCTATACTATAACCTATTTCTATCACTTGCGGGTCTCCGGCGTTAAATTCCCGAAGCAGGCAACTGCCTATAAAGTTACCGGTGGCCTTTTCTTCCATTACCCAGCGGTTAAGCGGTACATCACCACGACCTATAGCTTCCAGTAAAAAGGTTTGGTGTTCTTCAGGGCTGCGTTTTGGCAAATAAAGGTTTACCTCAGGTTTTATATGCATTTCTATAAACACAGGGATATCCTCCTCTTTAAACAGGCGTATAATAAGTCGTTCGGTTTCTAATGCAAATGCCATGGTAGTGCTTTTTTATAAAGATAATTTATTTCCCCGAAGGTTGCCATAAAAAGGTACGTACCGTAGTGGCCCATTCTTCAGGTTCGGTATCTATATACTGCCCATGCCCGGAATGTATAAAGGTGTGCAGTTCCTTTTTGCCCGCCAGGTTATTGTATATGGCTTGTGTTTCTTCGTAGCTTACGCGGTTGTCCTGCTCGTCCCACAACAGCAGGGTAGGGCAGGTAATGTTTTTGGCATAGTCTTCCGGGTTGTGGCCAAATGCCCAAAAGCCATTTTCTAAACCGCCCCAAAACGTAAGCAATCCTGCCATGGGAAACCTTGGTATTCCCATAATTTCAAAGCGTTTGCAAACGGTGCCATACATTGAGCCAAAAGGACACCCTACAATAATACCACGAGGCGAAAGTTTGTAATCGTCAACGGCTTTCATAACGGCGGCTGCGCCCATGCTGCTCCCGTACAGGTAAATATTTTTTTCGCCTTTCTGGGCAACGTAGTCGTAGCAGGCCTTTACGTTTTCAGCCTCTTTATACCCTATGGTCGTCTGATTGCCTTCGCTGCCGCCAGATCCCATAAAATCTACCATCAGGGTATTATAGCCCATATTAAGTAAGGCGTCGGATACTTCAATAAGGGTTGATTTTGTACCCTGATACCCATGAAACAATAATATGGTGCCTTTTGGGTGGGGCGTGTTGGCTTTACTGTACCATGTGCTAAGGGCCACATTGCTTTGTATGTTTACCGTTTCGTAAGATTGGTCGGGCAGTGCTGTATTTAGAGGCCGGGGTAAGGAAGCGCCAAAAAGCAGCATTTCTGTTTTCTGCGCTACGTTTAAGCTATCTGCGTTTACACGATTGCCCACCGTATCATCAAAGTGTGTAAACGACCATGCCTGAAACGCCGCTATAACGTTCATCAGTATAAAAACAACGAGCAGTATGCGGCCTAATGGTCTAAGCGGGTTTTTACGTTTGGGAAGGGGTATTGGGCGATAAGTCATGTTAAGTTGAGGTTGATACGTACAAGTGTACAATTAAAATATATAAACAGTTTACTACAAATAAATTTTAACTTTTGACCAATGCACAGCGCATTTAATTATATAGTAACTTTATGGGTATGGAAACAGGAAGAAGAAAAGGGTTTAAATTTAGCACTTACAGCGCCGCTCCCCAGTCGGTTTTTGATAAGTTGCTGGAAATTTTTACCGAGCTCATTACCCATACTTCGGGTGATTTTGATGAAGCCATAGACTGGTTACGCCAGCTGGATAAAGAATACGAGCTTACCACACCGGAATATACCATAGACGATTTTATAGAAGACCTTAAAAAGAAAGGCTATATCCGTGAAGAAATCCGCCCGGATGGCGATGGAAACGGAGAGGGCAGTGGTATAAAACTGGGCTCTAAGTTGGAGCAGAACATCCGTCAGCAGGCACTAAAACAGATATTTGGTAACCTGAAGCGCAACGGATCGGGTAATCACCGAACCAAATACAGCGGCGCGGGCGACGAACACACTGGGGAGTTTCGCGATTATCGTTTTGGCGATGCGCTGGAGAAAATTTCGCTTACCGAAAGCCTTAAAAACGCCCAGGTAAATAACGGTGTAGATGCGTTTCGCATAACCGAAGATGACCTGGTAGTAGAAGACAGTCACCATAAGGCGCAGATGAGTACGGTACTGATGATAGATATTAGCCACAGTATGATTCTGTACGGGGAAGACCGCATAACACCGGCTAAAAAAGTGGCCATGGCATTAGCCGAACTCATTACCACGCGCTACCCTAAAGATACGCTCGATATACTGGTGTTTGGCAACGACGCCTGGCCTATTGAGATTAAAGATTTGCCATACCTGCAAGTAGGGCCATACCATACCAATACCGTGGCAGGGCTGCAACTTGCTATGGACCTGCTGCGCCGGAAGCGCAATACCAATAAGCAGATTTTTATGATTACCGATGGCAAGCCGAGCTGCGTACGCGAGAGCGACGGTACTTATTATATGAACAGCAACGGCCTGGACGAGTATATCGTTGAAAAATGCTATACCATGGCTGCACAGGCGCGTAAACTGCATATACCCATAACCACCTTTATGATAGCGCAGGACAGCTACCTGCAGCGCTTTGTACGCGAGTTTACCGAAGCGAATCAAGGCAAGGCATTCTATACCGGGCTGAAAGGCTTGGGTGAGATGATTTTTGAGGATTATGAAGCGAACAGGAAAAAGAGAATTAAATAAGGTAAAGATTAGAGTATTAAGTACAAAGTATTAAGACTTTTAGATGAGAGGTAATAGATGATAGACCGTCTCGGAATCTTAATACTTAACACAACTACACACAATTATGACTATAACAGATATAAAAACATTTGGCGAACTAAAAGCCTCGGGTTACGAACCCATTAGTATAAAAGACGAACTGCGTAAAAACCTACGTGCCAAAATAGCTAAGAAACAAACCGTTTTTGAAGGGGTGTATGGATATGAGCATACCGTAATCCCGCAACTGGAGCAGGCTATTTTGAGTCGGCACAATATTAACCTGCTGGGGCTTCGCGGTCAGGCTAAGACCAGGCTGGCACGCCTTATGGTGAATTTGCTGGACGAATACATTCCGTATATAGAGGGCAGCGAGATTAACGACGACCCGTTTAACCCTATTTCGCGCTATGCTGTTGAGGTGCTTGCTGCCAAAGGCGATGATACCCCGATTAGCTGGCTGCACCGCAACGACCGTTTTTTCGAAAAACTTGCTACACCCGACGTTACTGTGGCTGACCTGATAGGAGACATTGACCCGATTAAGGCTGCCAACTTAAAACTGTCTTATGCCGATGACCGCGTGATTCACTACGGTATGATTCCGCGTGCCAACCGTTGTATTTTTGTGATTAACGAGTTGCCCGATTTACAGGCGCGCATACAGGTATCGCTATTCAATATTTTGCAGGAAGGCGATATTCAAATCCGTGGGTTTAAGGTACGCCTGCCGCTGGATTTGCAATTCATCTTTACTGCGAACCCGGAAGATTATACCAACCGTGGCAGCATAGTAACGCCTCTTAAAGACAGGATAGGATCGCAAATCCTTACGCACTACCCTGAGGATATAAAAATAGCCCGTACCATCACTGAGCACGAGGCAAGGCTGGACAGCCGCCAAAGCGATACGGTGTATGTGCCATCATTAGCCAAAGATCTTTTGGAACAAATTGGCTTTGAAGCCCGCGATAGTGAGTTTGTAGATTACAAGAGCGGCGTTAGTGCCCGTATGAGCATAACCGCTTTTGAAAATCTGCTGAGTACTGCCGAGCGCCGAGCGCTGCGTGCCGGGGAGGAAAAAACTACGGTACGCCTTAGTGATTTTATGGGTATTATACCGGCCATTACCGGTAAGGTGGAGCTGGTATACGAAGGTGAGCAGGAAGGTGCTGCTGCCGTTGCCGAAATTTTAATCAGTAGTGCTGTAAAAACCCTGTTTGGCGAGCATTTCCCTAAAATAGAAAAGCTGGAAAAACAGAACCAGAAAAGCCCTTACCAGGAGATAATCGACTGGTTTTTTAACGAAAGCGGAGGCCTGGAGATAACCGATGATGCTACCGACAGGCAGTACCAAAAGGAACTGGACAAAATTATTCCGCTTAAGCAGCTGATACAAAAATATGCTCCCGAAACACCTAAGGAAGACCTCTTGTTTATGAAGGAGTTTGTATTATGGGGACTTGCCGAATACAAAAAGCTAAACAAAGACCGCTTTAGCGAGGGCTATCAGTTTAGGGATCCTTTCGGTAGTTATATCAGTAAGTTGTAATTTGGTTGATGGTTGTTGGTTGATGGCTTTAGGAGCTACACTTCCATCATGAACTTGAATAATCAGTAACACAGAGATACACGGAGGGAGCACAGAGCGACACGGAGAAAAGAGATTATACCTCTGGTATAAGAACACAGAGCTGTACGTTTTAACATACAGCTCTGTGAACTTTTGCTGAAGGCAGCCTCCAAAAAACTCTGTGAATCTCTGTGCTCCCTCCGTGTATCTCTGTGTTATATTTTCTAAGAAAGCAATTCCATCTTTATAATCACAGGCGGTTGCTGTAGTTTGTAAGGGATAATATCTATAAAGTCTTTTAAATACGGCTGTTCGTTGTGCTGTTGCAGTATCTCTTCGCTTTGCCATATTTCGTAAAATACAAACGTGTTTTCGTCGGCTTTATCGCGGTGCAGGTCGTATTGCAGGTTACCCGCTTCGTTACGGCTGTGCGTTACCATGTTTTGCAGTAGGGCAAGTACATCGGCAGTATGTTCGGGTTTGCTTTTTACAATGGCGGTTAAATATACTTTCATGGCTTAAGCGTTTACGGTGTTATTAGCAAAAACATTTTCTAAGTGTTGTCTGTAGCGGCTCATTTCAAGCTCCATGTTGGGGTTTTTCATCACATCATGAAAATGGAATCCATCAATTTTGCTCAGCCCCACAAAAGCATTCATGCGGTGAAACCCAAACAACACACCATTATCTACGCTTGTTTCGTTAAAAAATTCTCCCGGTAGCGTAAATGCTGTAGACGGAGCATTCCATGTGGTAGTTACCATATAGTGCTTGCCGTGCATGGTCCCACCTGTACCGTAACCTATTTGGGGAGTATCGGCGTGGCGCCCATCGCTGTTGTATATGCCGTTTCTGTGGCCTGCCGTAAATACCTCGTCTATGTATTTCTTAAGCCCGAAAGGCAACTGAAACCACCAAATGGGGGTGTGGTATATAATAATATCTGCGCGGTTAAATTTGGCTACCTCCGCATGTGGGTCAAACCCCTTATTTACGTGCGTTACCTCTACAGTATAATCGGGGTGGTTAGTAAAGAAATCTTCTGTAACAGAAGTAATTGTATTGTTATACGCTCCACCCGAATGGCCAAAGTTTTGGCCGCCGTTTATTACCAGTATGTGTTTCATAATTTTTATTGCTTTAAATACACTACAAAGTTACAGGTGGTTTTTATATTATTAAAATAAGATAATTTATACCTTTGTATTATAATTATAATGAATTTAGGTTATGGTGAATTTAGAGTGGTACCGCACATTTAAGGCAATATATACTACCGGCACGCTTACAGGAGCCGCTGATGCATTGTTTATTTCGCAGCCGGGGGTAAGCCTGCACCTTAGTTCGCTGGAAAGCTACGTGGGCTACAAACTTTTTGAACGTACCGGACGAAAAATGCTGCCTACCGAACGTGCCAAAGCCTTGTATAACGCCATATACGAACCAATATCTAAACTGGAACAGGCCGAAAAAACCTTCCAGAAAAGTACCGAGAAAAACACGCCTACCATAAGTGTGGGGATGTGTTTTGAGATGTTTCAGGCAACGCTGGAAAAGCACATCAGCAGCCTGCCGTTTAACGTTATTGTGTGTTTTGGGGAGTACCCCGAAATGCTGGATAACCTTGATAAAGGGATAATAGACCTGGTGGTAACTCCACGTAAAGGTACGTCGGCAGGGGTGGGGCATGAGCCTTTTAGCTCTGAAACCATAGTGCTGGTAGGGGGGGGCGACGTGGATACCGGGGAGTTTGATGCGCTAGTAGCGAAAAAAGACTTTGAAGCCGCCGAAAAGTGGCTGAAAAGCCATAAATGGTACGGTACTACAGGCGATATGGAGCATTTGTTCCGCTTCTGGGAACTGAACTTTGGGCACCGCCCTGATTTTAGGCCGAACTATATAGTGCCCAACCTTAACTCTATTGTGCGCTGTCTTTCGGGAGGGACAGGGCTGGCGGTAATGCCTGATTTTTTGTGCCAGAAGGAAATCCAGGAAGGCAAGGTGCAACTGGTATGGGAGGGTAAAAAGAAGCTGCAAAACACCCTGTATTTCGGGTGCAGGAAGAATACGCTGTACACCCATGAAATCGCCCAACTTAAAGCACTGCTGCGTGAAGTGATGCCTGTGGTTGAAGTGGTGTGAGAATTAAGAAATCTAGGTTTTATCCGATTATGACCCCCAAGTGTGTAAAGCTTATACCAAAGTTCGGAGTTGTATCTAAATAAACGAAATCAAAAAGTGAGAGAAAAACAAACTACAGCGATAGTTCATTACGATTATGTGTCTATTGTCATTTTTATTTTGACAATTCTAGTATTTTTGAGTATTATTATTTTACTGTGTTTTGCAGGAATTTTAGGAATGGTATTTTCAATTATATTATTTTTAAAATTCGTAAGAATTTTCAACCATGTCATTTATATAAATAATTTTTTTTTCAATTTAAGTTTTCTCTATTTGGAAAGAATTAAAATTGATAATATCGTCAAGATGACATGTCAAAATGCAGGATTAGGAAGCAGTAGAGATACTATTATATCTATATATTACATTAAAAAAGGTAATATTAAAGAAACTAAGCTTTTGTATTTCAACATTTTCAATAAACATAAATTAATTAAACTGTTAAATTCACTATATGGAAAAATTAATATTGACTCATCTAGTTTTGTACAAATAGGAATTACAATGAAAGAAGAAGTTTTCATGGAAATTTGATCTACTTTCCATTATTGTTATTAATAAGTCCCAAGCGTGTATTGTTAACAGACTCACTTTTTTTAAGGAACAAGGATGTATCAAAAGACAAAACGGCAAATTTGGGATTGATAGGATAATTGTTAGCCCAGATTTATAAATCCGTACTTAACGGTTGGTGTAATCCTCTTACTTTAGTTTTTCTAAACGTTTTATAAGTACTTTAACCCGCTCCAATACAAAACCAGCTTCATTGTTGGCAACAGTCATTAAATAATCTTGGCACATATACCCACAGTCAAATACTTCATTTGCCTCACGGTGTATTTTTTTGAACTCATTATCACGTTTTTTCAGCCATTTCCGTTGCTCTTCTTTCAGTTGAAGTTTTTCGGCACCGGTAAGTTTAGCCATAAGCTTTTTATAAACGGTATTGAGGTGGTGGTCGGCAAGTGTGTAGTAATCTTCTGCGCAGCCTTTCATGTTTTCGCCTTTATCCAGGCATTTTTGGTACGCATCTGCTTCTGCCTGCAGGGACTTTAAGGTTTGTGAATTAATATTAAGACTACATAAGATAAGTAAGCAGGCCAGTTTCTTCATGGTTGGTTGTTTTTGCTAATAGCAAATGTAATGATTCAATACAAATAAGACATCGCTGAGGTGTGCAAACAAAAAAAGGACAAAGCGTTTTACTTTGTCCTTTTTTTATTGTTGTGACCACAATGGGGTCAGAACTTATTTTGAAAGGTGTAGTGTTTTCGGGAGTTTATACCGAGTAAAAAAGTGTAGGGGTCAGAATAGGGGTTTTTAAAATTATTACTGGCGAATTTTAAGCTACTCTTTAGTGTTAATTACCTTTGAACTCGGTACATGATTTTGCAACTCGAATATAAAGAAAAAGCTCCATATTATGGAGCTTTTCATATTCTTTATACAAGTGAACCGTTAGCTATGCAGGCTCAAGGGTAACTAACTCAGCAAGCTTAGATACTATATCTGACATAGGCTCTTCTGTAGTACTCAGTCCGCTTCGAGAGCCAAGCAAAGGACTAACTTCGCGAAGTTCTTCGTATGTTGTATTATGCACAATAGGAACAAGTAAATCACGAGCCAAGAGAGCAGAAAGCTCTTTATCTGCAATTCCCTCGCCTTTAACACGTTTTATAAAGGCGGGAGTGACTAACACAAGACCAACTCTTGACTTTGCTAAACCCTTATCACTCTCACGGAGTAACGATGAACCAAGCAAAACATCTTTTTCACTAAACCAAACAGATACACCTTTAGATTCTAATAAATCATGCAACTCTTTAGCAGCGTCCCTTCTATCATCCCAAGCATGGCAAAGAAAAACATCTCTTAAGTCAGGCAAATCAGAACGTTTTTCTACATTTTCACGTATAGGAGTAAGAGTTCGGATTTCTGTAGGAGTATATAGAAGGGTTGAACTTGGTGAAGACCAACGAGCCTTCATACTTCGAGATTGTCCTGTATTGCGAGTCGCTGAACTACCTGAAGATGAAGAATAGGTAGGGTGAGAAGAATAAGAAGTATAAGAATTGTAACTACGACTGTAGCGACTGCTACAAGCGGGGCATGCTTCTGCCCCGCTCGCAGTGCGATGTCCATGAACTGGTGCTGTACATCTTGCCATATTTTAATGTTTTAATTATTATTTAAGGTTAGAGGTCTTGTTTATTTGAAGCCATTCCGTCAAGATAAACTTTAATCCGGTTAGTATTCGAAACTCTTAGTTTCGGAAGCTTTAATATGTGCAAGTAATTAACCGAAAACTTTAAGATTAAAATCACAGTACTTGATATATTGCTTAATTCTATTTTTAATCAATAAATCGTCTAAAGTATCATAGAATTCACCAACCAATTTTTCTGCCAAATCTTTTTTCTGTTTATCAGAATGCCTATTAGATTTAGTCTCAAGCTTATAATCTATATAATTAAATAATGATAGTAGTGTATTAGGGAAATCAAAATATGTTTGGTTAGAACCCTTACTAATAGTCAATATATCTCTTGCCCTGGCTTGTTTAAGATTTAGCTTTACCTCTGACAATTGAAAACTTTTATTAATCAAATCCGCTTTCATCAGGTCAATCTTCTTATCAGTTAGGTCATCAATATCATGTGCTTTATATAAGCATATTTTTGGCTTGACCACTCCATCCTCTTTAAGCTGCGTAATTACCGGCAATAAGAAGTTATATATATATCCATGAGCTAATACAACAGCTGGAGAGTATTCATTTTCTTCGAGTAATTTTCTATGCAGTTGATTTAACGATAGCGCCAATGGTGAAACACAAGCTAAAATAGCCTCAAAATCGAAATCACTAAGGGCATTTACCTTCATTTTTAGCACCCATAATAATAAGAGTAAAATGGTGCAGACATTCAGTATAAAACCTACTATCTTAAGAAGTATTAGGTGTCGCTTTGCCCAATTCAGAATAGCTTTCTTCATAGTTTCCATATTAACCAATTAGTAAACGTTGAATATGAATATCCGCTAAGACAGCATCTATTAAATTGTACAACACCCTAACCTCCCTTAGTTTTTTATCAGTGTCCTTTTCAAACACCTTTTCGGTACCATCGACAGATCTTAAATTCTGCATATAACCTGCATCATTTAAGATACGATATAATTGTTTATGTAAAATCGACGCTAAGTCCAAATAGTGTGAAAAACGATAAGATTCTTTATCTATATCATAGCAAATAGCATTGATGTGAAAGCTCTTAATTAAACAAGTATCATTATCTATATCTGGAGAATCAAATTTTAAATTTTTCAAAAACCTAATCATGTTTTTGAGTCGTCCGTTTACATATATGTCTTGTTCATTTATCCTTTTTATACTCCAAAAAGGGTAATCTACGGGCATCACACTATCACTGTCCTTATTATATATTTGTATACCTCGTCTATACTTCTTGTTGCTTTTCATATAGTCTACACCTTTGTAGTAAGCAGCTGTTACGACATCAACATCACGCTCAGGGTTTGTTACTTTTACAGCAATAGATTTAGCACCAGATACATCAACAGTTTTATATTCTGATGTTAAAACTTCTTCTGCATTCAGTCTTACTTTTCTTAAATCAGAAATTTGACTCCCTTCGTAACGACTGAAGTTATCCTTATGTTTCTTTAAATTTGTATGTTCTTCCGGCTTCAATAGAGAAGGTGAAGATAAGGCTTTATCAAGCCCTACATGATCCATTCCCTTTGAGAGAGATGTCAATTGTACTAAATCAATATCATGATCTTTAATTATGTGAGTATTTGTCATAACAGAGCCTTGATACTCATAATCCACTGTACTTTTATGCTTTTTTAAAAGGTGAGCTTTAACTTTTTCAGCTGCGACTTTACTATTCATTGTGTACGTCTGATTTACAGCCATCATCGCTTTCTTAATGTACATTGCCCCCTTTGATTCCAAAACCTTTTGGCTTTCAAATAATGCAGATGGCGGCGCATCAGCTGAAAACATAACAGTTCTTTGTGTATAAGCGTCAGGATTTATTCTATTTTCAATTCCTTTAATTAATTCATCGTAATTTCTATTCATATTCTTAAATTTAAGTTGTAGAAAACAACAGGCTCAGTAGAGCCTGTTGCTCTTAATTTATCCTTTAGGAGGGTGTGGGTCATTCCCATAACTGTCCCTTTGCCTAATTTGGCCATTTGGCCTGTGGATGAATAGCTCTGACTGCTGATTTTTAGCGATTTCTCTTGCTACAGAAATTGCTTCCTTCTGTGTGTCAGTAACTTTAGTAACTTTACTGTTACCTGCACCTCTGACAGCAAAGCCGTCTTTGTGTGGAACTACGTGCTGGTTTTTACCTGGCATGTTGTTAGATATTAGGTTAACCCTCAAAATTTTTACGGATTAGAGAGTTTTTGCCGGAGACCTGCTGAACCTTTTAAGAATATATTAAAGAGAAGTTAGTTGTACATTAACATTGAAACAATATCTTTGTACGTGAATTACTGGATAACACTCGATTTATCGAGGCAAGTCTCAACTTGTATCCCTTCTATTGGGCTTCAAGAAACTGGTACTTTCTTGGAGCCTTTAATATACCTTACTACTGATATTACTTACTACTACATCATATCATTACTTTGTTTAGAATTAGACATTTCTTCTTTTCTATAATCAAAAACTTTATTAATGATTTCGTTCACAGTTTCTCTAAATTCTGCTCCGGGTTTAAGATATTCGTTTGGAAATTCATCTTTCATAAAATTCATCAAACTGAAATAAACTGGTCTCAGCATGCTTTTATAACTGAAATCTTTATTGCTAAACATACTATAAAGCACGCCATATTGCTCTTTAGCCATTAACATAATAAAAATTGTGGTTAGGTCGTTTATTATATTATCAACAAATCTTTCGTCACTTTTGCGGGATTCAATTTTATTAGCAACAATAGTTCCGATATGTTGTAATTTATCAACTGCTGCTTTCAAATTATTACTCCATATAAGAATCTTTATATAAGTTAACTCTATGGCAATTTCTCCATGAATCTTCTGCTGATATTTTTTAAACAATTTCAAGATAAAAGTCTTACGGTCGTTACGCTTATCTGTCAATATACATTCTCCAAGACACATAAGAGCAGAGAGTTTACCCCATTTAATAGCGCTTATAAAATATTCCTCACCTTTTAACCAATCATCACCTTCACAATAAAAATGTCCTAACAAATGTGCTGACTCAGCATCTTTTCGTTCATAGCCCTGAAACAAATAATATTCTGCCTGCTTAATATTGTCTTCTTTCAAGTACAATCTTGCAAGATGGTGATAAGCTTTAGTGTATCCTTTATCAATAGCCTCTTCAAGTAACATTCTTGCAGTCAACAAGTCGGGTTCCTCTTTAGTAATATATATCGTAGCAAGATTAACGTAAGCCTTCAGATCACCCTGATTAATTACTTCATGCAACAAAGCTATCGCTTTATCAGTTTGCAATTGTTTATGATAAATCAACGCTAAGTTTATTTTTAAGCTTTTAAATGTATTTCCGTTAGCGATTGCTTCCTGCAGCAATTTGGCACTATTATCCAGCCTACCGCTATTGTAATAAACAGCTGCTAAAGAATTATAACATTTATCTACACCGTTATTTATTCCCGACAGGAAATAATCTTCAGCCTCTTCAAGATTTCCATTATTGTAACTGATAGTACCAAGATGATAATATGCTTCCCATATTTGGTCGCTAATAGCCAGCTTATAATATTGAATTGATTTATTATAATGCGACTGGGTTTCATATAAACCTGCTATCTGCATTGCTAAATCTCCACTTGGCTTAATATCATACAATCTTACTAATAGATCAACGCTTTTATCTAAATCGCCCTTCATATAATAAACCCAACTGGCAATATCATAATATTTTTCCACAGGGTTAAGTCCATTAAGTACCTCGATAGCTTCATCAAATTTCTTATCTTCCACTAACCCCCTTAAAGAGTCATATATCACCGATCTTGATAATTTTAATTCTTTTATCTTGTGCAAAGGAAGAATGGACTTAGTGGTTTTATATATATCATATTTAACATGCCCCGGCACATTAGCACAGGATAAAAACACGTTACCCATATCTAAGGCTGCGCCAACATCATACTGGCCATTTTTGAGGTTCTTAATATGCTCATTTATATGATTTGACAATTCTGTTTGGTCACACCATACATCATAAAATCGGACTAACCAGACAACATCTGCTCTTTCATGGTTTCGACCAAACCTCATTAAATACCAAATGTTGAGAAAACGGTCTTTAAGTCTATACAAATTATTTTTCGTTTTTGTAGGTACTATTTCAATCACTTGGTTTTTTTCAAGTACATTTAAAATAGATGATATTTGTTTCCCTTCGATACCTGTTTTTACAGACATTTCCTTCGTAGATATCGCATCCCAATTCCTTGCAATGCTGTCTATTACCCTCTGTTGTTGAGGTGATAATTGGTCTAATTCAGCCTTATATAAAAATGTAATATCATCTAATAATTTGTATAAATCAATTATAGCCTTCCCATTTTCGTTATCTAAAAATATCTGAAACAAATATGAGATTATCCTCGGATTTCCACCTGTTAATCTTCTAAGAGACTCTAATCGCTTAGGGTGATTTGTGATAATAATTTTTATTTTTTCCAGTTGCTTAAACTGCCCAGCAAGTTGGTATAAAAGTTTTGAACTTTCTGTTTTAGACAATCCCCTTAACTCTATTATTTCGAAAAAGTCGTGAAATAATTCTTTGGGACTGCTAACACTTTCGAAGTACACAGTAGATGAACATATTAAGCGTACAGGAGATGAATCAACAAGAACCGATTTAAATCTGGCTTGCCCCTCCTTACCTAATTTTTTGAAGAAAACATCAATATTTTCTATAAAGAGTGTTACTGTCTTGCCGGTTGCTAACAATCTATTTTGTAGAATCTCAAAGGCTTTGGCTTCTCTTTCCGAATATGCTAAATTTATAGTTGAAATTTCTTCCGGCAGAGTATCAAACCCAGGAAATTCTTCAAGGTAATCAGCCACACCTTGCCATAGGCTATACAAGTCAAGCAAGTTATACTGTTCTTCACTAAACATGATAGGGATAACAGTAGCCATAAGCTTTGCATCATCTTCAAATGCATATTTTAGGCGATACAGCAATGTTGTCTTGCCTGCACCACGTTGACCAATAATTAAATAGTTCTCATGTCTAAATCCCTTTGATGTCCTAACTTCTTTATAAATTCTATTAAACACACCAGTTCTTACAACAAAGCCACCAACCAAACTCTCTTTTGTTTTGTTACCAGTATTGTTCCTTAAAAGCACTGAAGTATCTATATCTACCATAATAACATTTTTTACATTGCAAAACTACGCAAAAAATTATAAAAAAACAAATATTTGACACTTTTTTTAAAGCTAAGTTCCAATTCAGGGTTGATAGTTTATGTTAAATCATTTAATATCAGTATTTTAAAAAAATAAATATTTATTATTTAATTAATTTCACGAGTTTTATATCTCTCCTCAACTCCGTAACAATCTCATTTAGCGTCTGTGTACTCCAATCATCAGCTTCAAACTCTTTTGTTGAGAGGCTACCTGCAAATTTCAATACCTCAAGAACATCAGAAAACTTGACACAGTAAGTTTTATACGCCTTGTTATCTGAACTAAGGAACACAATATTCTTATTGAACGCGTGTACTCGCTTATAAACTATACCTTCATCCTTCGTTAGTAGCACGTATGTACAGCCAGCCTTAATATCGGTTTTATTTTCCACATATCCCTGTTGGTATTGAAGGATTACAGACGCTTATTTTTATTGGTGCATTCCGCTTTACTGGAAAAACAAAGAATGAGCTGCTTGTAATAGCCCGTATGCTGCTTGTGAACTACAAGCCTGAAAACCGCATCCTGCAACTACTTAAAGAACCTGCAAAGGAATACAAGCTGCCCGTGTTGGAACGCTCAGTATTTGAAGATGCCTTTGATGAAATAGAACTACTTGGTTTTCCTGTATCTTGTTGCCCCTTCAGCTTGTTACAAACAAAATATAGAGGGAGTATAATGGCAAAAGACCTCACAAGCCACCACAAGCAAACGGTGAAGATGCTGGCTTACCTTATATCTCGCAAGCACGTGCCTACCAAGCGAGGTGAAATGTACTTTGGCACATGAATAGACTATGAAGGCAATTATTTTGACACTGCCCATTTTCCCGATTGTTTGGAACACTATCCGTTTCAGGGTGGCAGCTGTTATTTGTTACTGGGTATTGTTGAGGTTGATTACCACTTCCCAGCCATAACAATGCACAAGATGGCAAAGATGCCTTTTACACTTAACACAGAAAGGCAGTATTATGCCTACGGCAAATGCGTGAAGATGCTTCAATGACGCATAGAGCGCCGTACCCGCAAGCGCATGAGATAGGCTTGCCCCGTTTTAAGATGAAAACCTAAAGTGTACGCCGATATTATTGCCTGGGTCGGTACTTGGTTCGGCTGGGTTTTGATTTTGGCTGTACAGTTCTAAATGAAAAGGTTGTCCACAAAGATACTTTCTGAATGTGGAACTAATTAAGGTTATTAAAATTTAGACTCTTTGCCCTAAAAAATATTCTTCAATGAAATTCCATCTTTCTTCTGAAGACATTGTAGATGAGAAGAATTCTTGCATCAATGCTACACCTGATATGTGTCGATTCCTCACATCAGCTAATAAGATATTTTTGTAATTCGTATTAATCACTTGCCTAAGCCTGAAAGGATCATTAATACGTACGAATATTTTTGGATTCTCGCCTCCAGTAACTGAATATGTTCCGATTTCAAAAACCTCAATTATCTGGCCAATTTTTGAATATAACTTCTTTTGTGCCGAATCACGAGATAAGTATTTTTCTATTGATCGCTTATTTTGAAATTGGGTATTAATTGTTCTTCTTATATTCGATATAATTTGCGTTACAGCTCCATCAACAATTCTATACTTCAATCGATCATCAAACTTTTTTGATTGCAAGAAATTTGAATTTTCTGCTACATCAGCAACTGTAAGATTTAAGTTATCTCTTTGACTAAACATCGGTAAAATGAATTCAGAAATTCTTTCAGCTATCTCTCTTTCCATACCATTTCTTACTAATGCAAGCATAAATTGTTCTTTTTCGAAAAAGCCAGCTTGGTTAGCTAAGGCCATTGAAATTCTATTAAAGTAATCCTGAATAATTGTTTGTGTTTTTGCGAGATTATCATTTAAAGATATATTAATCCTAATTTTAGGCTCCAACTCAATATCGGCAAAAAGGGTATTTTTAAAAAAGTCCCGTTTAAGGAGGGCAAAGGACTTGTCCCTAAAGTTCTGTTCCCAAATACGATCTAACTCTAATATAATTATCGATCTATAATGTTGTTTTAATCCTTCATATTCTACTATTCGGTAACAGTCTTCTTTTAGTAGTTTTTTTATAGATTCAACCTTATCATTGCTAATACTTGCGAAAACTGTTGCAAATAAATTTTTAGGCCTGGCAATGATTACAGGGATACGGTTGTACTTAATGTTTAAATCTTTTTCAATTAACATCAACGCATTTTTTAAGGAATTTTGTAAGTTCTCACCTGTTGTACCAGGAAATATGTGTCCAAATTCATCTGAATTTATTAAATGATTTTGTTTTTCACCATCTTCATAGAGCCTATAAATTCTATTCATTACTTCTCTTAGCTGCCAATCAAATGTTCGATTTAGACCATGAAGTACATTGATAAATTGAAAATCTCTAGTGCTAAAATCGACAGATGCAATGCCCTGCAAATCATCTCGTCTCGCAAGTCTTCCTATTTCCTGAATGTAATCAGTTAATAGTCCTGTGGGAGCTAAATGGTACACTTGGGTAATATCGCTTACGTCAATTCCCATTCCAAAAGCTTTTGTTGCAATCATACTTATGGAGGAATTGTTTTTAAAATGCTCATATGAGCGATCTCTAATACTTTGATTCAATCCACTATGAAAAGGGAAAACTTCTAAATTACTTTCTCGAGCTCTGTTAATTACTTCATCAACTTGTGAAGTAAAAGGGCAATATACAATTGTCTTCTTATTTGCGGATTCAAATTCTCTTAATCTCTCCACTGTGCGGTTTACTTTTTGAGTTTGTAAGTTACCATCAATTACTACATGATTTATATCAAAAGTAATATCATCTCTTTTCGCATAACCTATATATTTTTTCGCATAATGCATTTGTAAACTTTTCAAAGTTTCAAAGACAACATCATGTCTACTTCCATATGGTGCAGTAGCTGTTACCGCAACAACAACAAATTTCAGATTTTTACCTTCATTATCTTTTCCATATTTTCTTATTTTGCTAATATGATAACCAAGATACCAGTAATCGACCCTAAAATCTCTTCCCCAAGTAGTTACAGTATGAGCTTCATCTACAATGTATAATCCTAATTTTCGTCTTCCTAGAAAATAGCTAATATCATAAGATAATAACAATTCTGGAGCTAAGTACAGTATGTCTATATCTCCTTTATGAATATCCTGTAAAATTTCGTCTCTTTCAATTACAGTGATGTCGGAATTAATAAATGCAACTTTATTATAGTTAGCTTTTTCTTGTAGTTGTTTAACTTGGTCAACCATCAATGCTTTTAATGGAGTAACTACAATACTTATAGTATTATATTTTTCACCTAGATAGATTGCGGGTAATTGAAATAATAGTGATTTACCTGCCCCAGTTGGAGCAGTAAGAAAAACGTCTTGAATATTTTTGTTTCTGAGATTACCATTTTCGTATTCATCAATAATTGCTTCAACTACTTCAGCTTGACTAATTTCAATAATATCTTTTGTTAAATCTGGGTCAGCATAGATTTTCAAAGTTCTAAATGAATCTGAATTCCAATGTTTTTTAAGCAAAATATTAAGTTCTTCTCTTGAAGCTTTGGAAAGGTCGAAAACAATTCTTTTTAGAGTGTATGTTATATTTAGTTGGTCAAAATAATCTAATATGATAGAAAGCTGTTCAGAAGCTTTTAAGTCAGTTTTTAAGACGTTGTCAACTAATATATTTATTGGATTATAATCCTGTCGGACAATATCAATAACTTTCTTTATATAATCCCTGTTTTCAAAGTTATAGACAAAATCAGTAATTGAAATTTCGTTTTCGTTAATAGTTGTAAATTCATTAATATTAAATTCTTTTGCTGAAAAGATGTGTAATATACGAGCATTCTTCATTAATAAACCATCTCGATATTGAACGAAAGTCGCATTGTCAATAACAATTGAAGAAGCAAAAATTTCATGGTATTCCTCTTCGTCTAATTCTTCGCCCTGTTCATTTAAATCCTCAATATTTTGAATTGATGTATCTAAATTATTATTATGGAATTCATAAATGCTAAAATCGATTATTTTAATATCAGATACTATTCCAATATCTTTTGCTAATTTAAATCCATATATCAGGGCTTCATATGAAATTAATCTCGCATTTACTCCATTAGAAGAAAGTTCTGTAATCAATTTTATTTTTGCATCTCTAGAAAATAGTTGAGTACTGTCTATTTTGTCTTCACTCCAATAGGAATAGTCGATAAATTTTTCCTTTAAATTACTCGGTACTTCCGACAACTTGATACCTTTAAAAGTTATGATTGAATTTAACTCCTGATTTTGATCAAATGCTTTTTGAATTAATGGGGTTAATTTCGACATTGTAGATTAGGAGATTTATAGTAAGACAAATTAACATTTGGTGTGCATGTTTCGTCCAGGGACTAAATATTATATAAGCACAACATCAATCATTTTCAAATTATAATTTAATATATTGTTAAGAACAAATATAACAATTTGAGAATTTTACCAATAGGTAATTTTACCTATTTTTCTTTCACAGGTATTTCTCTATACTCCACATTCACTTAAGTTTACCCTTTCATTTCATTCCTTTTACCTCCCGCCTCAACTCCTTAACAATTTCTTTTAAGGTCTGCGTACTCCAATCATTCGCCTCAAACTCTTTTGTTCAAAAGGCTACAGGCAAATTTCCATACCTCAATGACATCAGTAAACTTAACACCATAGGTTTTATACGCCTTGTTATCTGAACTAAGAAACACGATATTTTTATTGAACGCATGTACCCGCTTATAAACGATGCCCTCATCCTTAGTCAATAGCACGTATGTACTGCCTGCCTTGATATCGGCTTTATTTTCCATATATTCACCGATTACAAACGACCCTTCACGATGCGGAGGCATTGAGTCACCTTCGATGGGAAAAGCCCTGTATTTGCCTTTATTTAAAAATGGCAGGCTCATTTGGTCTAACTTTTCAATAAACTCAGGGTCGCTATACCTAAGTATACGACTGGTTTTGTTGAGGCTATACCAATAAATATTTTTCGTTTTTCTTGCCAACAACAGAATGTGACAAGATTAAAGATAAAAAAAGCAAATAATGTCATTTCAGGCTTTGTCTTATTGCTTTAAATATCTATGTGTGATCAAGGTCAGTTTTGATACCCTATACATGGAGTGAAACGAATTATTTTTTGCAAATTACTTACTCTAAGAATACCTATTGTTAGGTATTGTATATAATTTTTTTAAGCCCTAATTTAACATCTGCAAATCTTATTAATATGAAAACTAATATTTTATACTTATTATTACTAAGCTCCATCTTATTAGGATGTTCAAAAAACAATCTCTATTTTGGACATAAAATTACCCCAAAAGATATTTTTGGAACAAACAAAAAAGATTTTAAATTAAATACAGCGGATCAATATCCTGAAGTTAAGATACCGATTCCACAAGACAGTATTTTTAACATACTAGGTAAAATATATTCTATACAAAATCCTTACCAGCCAACTTCTTTTTTGTTATCAGAAAATGATCTTGATTCTGCAAATTTACTTGATAGTATTAATTATCTCTATTACAAGAGATGTGGTATAACAAAAATACGGAAGCAGTTTGGTCTCAATAAATACTTGGATACAATTTCAAGCCTTTTAAGTGACCAACCTACATCGGTTAATATCAAAAAATTTAAGGTTAAAATAAATTCAAAAGGATACGAAAAGTATAATGTTGCATTAAAAGAAACTAGGTATGGAATATTTTATGGAACTCAATTAGATTACTCAGATAGTTTAAGAACAAATTTTAAATCAGATATTAAACTTGTGTTAGATACTCTAAAAGTAAACGGAAATGAACTCTCATCAAACCTTAAAGATTCAATTGTTAATGATGCTGTAAAAAGTTTTAAATCCAATCTTCTTTTTTTTCAAGTAGAACTCAACGATGAATATATAAGAGATGTCAAGCTACAAATTGAAGAGTTTAGAAATAGACTTCAAACAAAAAGTAAAGACTACAGAAAATTAAACATCTACAAAACAGATGTTTTTTATCGCGATTTACTTGATTTTTTATCTGACCAGAATAGTTTAGGAATTATTTCTTATGCTTACGTGCTGAGCACAAGTAGAAAATCAGCAACTATTAAAGACCGTGTACATGATTTGGCTTTAACTCTTAAGGCAAAATATAATATTGAGCTTAATGCCTCTATTCAAGCTAGTATCTCTGAAAAATTAAGCCGATATAGACATATAGAAAAAGATATTGATTATAAGACCATTTATTATGTAATAGGATATGGCATAACAAACAAACTGGAAATTTCATTTAAGGCTCAAAAAAAAATATTTCGACTATTGTGCTCCTAAAACGCATCTGCTTCAGCTTAGCTAGGAAGATACAGGCAAATAGAATCCTTTACCGACCATTCTTTTTGTAAAGCGTATTCTGCCTCTTATGCTGTGGAAAGTTACCAAAGCCTCTACCTAAAGGTATATTACCCTGTTGAGTTTATGGTTTCTGTCATTAATAACTAAGGCAGCTTTTACAGGACAGAAGTGTATGTACACGAAAGGCAGTATGATGCACACAGGCAAATACGTGAATATGTTTCAATTACCCATAGAGCGCCGTACCCGCAAGCGCATGAGATAGGCTTGCCCCGTTTTAAGATGAAAACCTAAAGTGTAGACCGATATTATTGATTAGGTCGGTATTTGGGTCGGCTGGGTTTTAATTTCGACTGTATAGACCTAATTTTAATTCATGACTAAAGTGACATTTATTTCCTAAAGCCTTTTAGAATGAACGCTACAATTTCATCCCTGTGTTTTGATAAAACTCTTCGGTATGCATATGAACGGGTTCCTGTAACCATTTCAATAGCATCCCCGGCAATAATAGGGTATGAAGCCAAAGACATAATATACATAAGGACATGCAAAGCATCAGTGGCAATAAAATTTCCTTGCGCAACCTGCCTCTCAAGCTCATTTACGAAAGGCTTTAAATCAAGACTTGCTTTTTGTCGGAACCTTTTTAATGTTTCGATTTCCAATAAGTCATATTCTTTACCAATAAAAGAAACAAGGTTAGGGTGTTTCTTTGCCTTGGTCATGCAATGCATTACAAGCATTTTAATTTTCACATCGAAAGCACCATCTTCAGATTTAAAAATCTTAAAGATGTTTGATGTTAATATATCCAATGCATGCTCAACCGCCAAAACACGCAGCTCTTCAAATTTATAGTGGTTTTGCAACTGGGTGCGGTTTATACCTGCCTGCTTTGCAATATTAGTTAGATTAGGCTTTTCATTGCTTTCAGCTAACACATAATATGCAGCCGCTTTCAGATTTTCAATTTCAAATTCTTTAGGTCTTGCCATGGCATAATATTTTTATTGACACAAATGTCAGAAATAAACACTGAATTTACAACAGATGTCTTTAATATTTTAAAAACAGTCGATTTGAGCAATCATTTAGATGAGAAATATAATTATGTACTTCAGGTGTCTAAAAATGTCTTAAATGGCCTGCGAATGTCTCTGAAACCTTTAAAGCGTACCAAGTAGAAACCATGATGGCGGCTATACTTGTTTATATATCAAATCACTTGTTTACCCCCCGCACCCCCCAATATGTTTAAGAAGGGGTAGAATGCTTACGCATTCGTACCCCCTAACATAGAGCCATACGGCTCTACCTACATGTTCTTATATGGAATTACACATGTTGCATTAGGTAGATATGTATGTTTTCATGCCATAATTAATATAATTATATAAGTGATCACATGATTCTCCGTTTTTCTTCTGCTTTGTTTTTTACCTTGCAGTTTAACGTGTTTATCATTTGAACAAATTCAGCATCGTAGTTAGGCAAGTATGCCTTCGATATTTGGCGAAAGATATTAGCTTTCCGCTCAGCTTTGGAGTTACGAATTATTTTTTCGGCCTCATCAAGCCCTCCAAGCCTTTTAATAGACTCCGACATAAAGTAATTTTTGAAGTCCTTAATCCCAACCAGCCCGCCTTCTGAAGTGGCCTTGACCGGCATCTTGTTTTCGAACCTGACTTTTTCAAATTCTTTCAGCCAGTAGTCAACAAAAAGATTCCAGTTGTTGTAAACATCAATTACTCTGTTCTCGCTAAAATCTTTAATGTTGGCAGGTTTAATCCGTACCTCATATCTAAACACAAGGACAAATTTTGCTAAAATTTCATATGCTTTTTTCGACATACCTGACTTACCCTGTATTTCCAATAGTTTGTCATAAAACTTACTCTCCCTGCTTTGGTTTTTAAAATACACCGTTTCTCCTTTATATTCATCTTTCTTTCTTCGGGTAAAAGTACTCAGACACAGCAGTAAGCATTGATACATTGCCGGCAAGACAATGTTAGCTCCGAATTCCATAAACGTAAAATCTGCATACCAGATTTCTTTTACAGGCACTTTAAGCCTTTTTGCTATTGTGGTTATACACCGACGAAATTGTAAAAGTGTAAGATCTGCCACGGCTGTACTTTTGCCATGGTAGAATTTCCTCAGGCTGCCCTTGATGGTGAAGCCAGGCTTATTATCGTAAATAATTACATCCAAAGAACCATCTGCCGTTGGGTCATGCTCATCCTTGTAGAAAATCTTACAGTAGATGCCTACCTTTCTATTCTTTTCGTAATAATCTTCCCAAACAAAACCTAAAACATCTGTGTCAAGCTCAACCGAACTATTGACTATGTACATAAAACAAACCATAACCTACAGCATTTTTTTGATGAATATTCTGTCGCACTCACTCTTTAGAAACCGCCTGTTTCCCTTCTTTTTTGCTTGGCCTGGCACTAATCCATGCTCCCTGATTTTAAGCTCAAAATTTGTTGCACTAATTTTGTACCTTTGCAATACCTCTTTAAAGGTTAACACTTCATCATCGACAGGCGAAGTAGCATCCTGCCTTTCCTGTAGACGTTGTTGCAAATTCTCGAATACCGTATCGAGCATTGTTTCAATAATAGGGCTTAGCTGCTCCAGCAGCACTTCCCTCATTTCATTTTTTACTGACATAAAATTTTGTTTAAAATTCTATGTTTAATAACTGAGGCACTCAAAGTTGTGAAATGTTCCAATAGCATTATAAAAACAAATTCTATTATTTCTAAATAACCACTGATTATCAATTGATTAATAGAGCCGTTTTTGATTACTGTCTCTGTAGCCAAAAACATAAAATTCATGGCAACACTGTCAGTTATAGCAAAAAAAGGCGAGGTATGCCCTCGCCAGTAATTTTTTTGATTGCTTTTAGCTCAAATATTGCCTGCCCACTATAGAGTCTTTACAATAAAAATGCTTTTTTATCTACCGAACTTGCTGTAGTAGTCGTTGATAGAACTGCCCGGATTTTGTTTCAGCCATGTGCTCAGTGCCGTTTCAGGTTCAGGGGCTGTTGCCCGTGTTGGGTTGTTGCCATATATTAAAGATATCTCCGTCATGATTTTTATAGAAAGGTCTTTATTGTAACGGTTTATTATTGATGGTATCCTGAACCAATCTATCAGCCACCATAATAAAAAGCCCCACAGTGTAAACCAGCAAAGCACCTGTATTCCCCATTTTTTCACATAGGCGTAATGCCAGCCCAATGGGATAAGTAGTAGATAGCCTACCAACACCGATTTCCTTCTCCTGTCGTACTCGTCCATGAACGCACGCCTTTGTAAAGCATCCATTTCATACAGCCTGTTTTCTACTATTAAAGGAAATCGCGCCATTAATTATTGACTTTAGTGTAAGTAACAACGTAAGGCAGCAGTTCATCAGGATGGTTATACATATAGGTGGATAGTACAAGCTTATCTGATGTTAGCTCTTGTATAACGCCTGTATTGGTTTCGATACCGTATTCACCGTTATCGTGCGTTATCGTTAAATCATTGCCATCAAGAGTGTAGGTCTTATTTATAGTTTCAGCTAATTCACAATTTCCATACTCATTAGCAAGGAATTCTTCGGTAACGCATTTACCATCTTCGCTAAAATCAAAAGAATTATTATAGCTACAGGGCATCCATGTTGATACAGCCCCATTGTAAGTTACCTGGCTAACATGCCATTTACCAATTAAATTTCCTGTAATGTTGTTTACAGGTTGCGAATCATCAGACCCGCATGCAGCCAATAATAGTAAAGTTGCAAATGATGTAAGTTTTTTCATTGTTAATTCATTTTGGAGCTAATGTAATAAAAGTTCGCATTAATGCGGTTTTTTGACAGGCATTTATTCCCAAAATTCGCAGGATGGACAATCCTGAGGACAAAATCATTCAACAAATAGACAAGGTTTCTAAGAAAATCAAACAACTTAGAAAGGCAAAAGGCTTCACGAGTTTTGAAGCCTTCGCGAATGAATATGATTTAGACAGAGTACAATACTGGCGTGTTGAAAGCGGTGCAAATATTACCCTCAAAACGTTCTTCAGGATTTTAGAAATCCACAACATTACACCTCAGGAGTTCTTTAGCAACCTTTAGTAATATATCTTCGATGTAGCCATCTGCTTCCTGATGTTAGAAGTATTGGTATTTACATAAATCATAGTAGTCTTTATATTACTATGCCCCATAGTTTTACTCAGGTCGAAGGCACTTAGCCTGCTCGCCATTAAGCTACCAAAGGTATGCCTTGATAAGTGAAAGTGCAGGTTTGTGGTAATGCCGCTTAGCTCGGCTATTCGTTTCAAATCCCTGTTACAAACCTGATTCTTCTTTGCAGGAAAAATAGTGTCGCGTTCGGCACATGAATATTTTTCAATGAGTTGCACAGCACTATCAGATAATGGCACATTAACTACTGACCCTGTTTTTTCGGTAATCATTGTAATTTGCAGTTCACCTTCATTGTCTTTAGTAATGTTCTTCTTGTTAAGCCTCACAGCATCTCCATACCTTAAAGAAGTGTAGCAACTAAACAGGAACATATCACGGGTTAGTTCCAGACCTGTATTTTTTCCCCTTGCCCCTTCTTCAAATGTTAAGTTTTTCAACACTATTATATCATCTTCAGTCAGCGTCTCCATCCTTGGCTTGCCTTTTTTGACCTTAAAATCTATATAAGGATTATTTTTTATCACTTTTCTCTTAATGCCGTAATTGATGATGGACTTAAGTATTTTGTGGTGCTGCCAGATACCGTCGATACCCACGCCCTCTTTAACCAAGAAATTTTCAAATTTCATAAGGAACTTTTGGTTAAGGTCGCTGAGGTTGATGTTGGGTTGGAACTGTTTCAGGCGTTTTCTCACAAGTAAGTAGTGCTTTTGAGTGCCAGGTTTTATTTCTCTAAACTTCGCTTGATAACATTCCTCGAGCAACACATAAAAACCGCTATTCTTTTGTTTTGTAAACTGGTTCTTAACCATCTCAAGGGTTGGTTCATTTTCAGCTGCAACTTGCTGCCATAGATATGTGTCAATTTCACTTGTTTGCTTTTTTAATAAACTATTCTTGATGCTTGAAGCAGCCTCTTTAAAAGTACCAAGTTTGGTATTCCAAACTGATTCCTCGGCAAGCATATTGGTAGGCAGCTTGATGTTTTTCCTTTTGATTATTACCTTGATATAGATTGGGCATAACCCGTCTTGTCTCTTTTTGTCCTTTCTTAAAATTGGCTTTACTTTGAAATCTTCCATGTGAAATATATTTCTTAGTGTAATAGCTGGCAGTCACTATTTTCAAGAACAAATATTAGTAGAATAACAGGGTTTTCAAGGAGTAATGCTTTGAATTCTATGGCTTTATATGATTTAAAATATTTTAAAGCCTTAACGTGTTCAATATCTCCGAATTAGAAGCTTAATACTAAACAACATGAAAAAACACTATATATAGTGTAATTCCAGCCGATTTTATAGATTTTTCTTTAAATCGTGTTATTTACTGTTTTCGGCTTGCAAAAAAGGGGGCAGATTAGGGGTCAGATTTATGCTGTAGAAGGCATGGGGGTCAAAATAGGAGGCATTTTAATGGTACGATTTAGTATGATTTTGCCGGTGGTAGTTAAACAAAAAGCTCCGCAGTTGCAGAGCTTTTTATGTTTTTTGACACATTTTACAGTCAAAAAAAGTGACCACAATGGGATTCGAACCCATACGCCTTACGGCACCACCCCCTCAAGATGGCGAGTCTACCAATTTCTCCACATGGCCATTCTGGTATAAATATAAACAAAAAAAGTTAAGCGTTTCTGCTTAACTTTTTGTGACCTGGCTGGGATTCGAACCCAGGACCCCATCATTAAAAGTGATGTGCTCTACCAGCTGAGCTACCAAGTCTCCGCATTTCAGTAAGTTCTTTGTTGTGACCTGGCTGGGATTCGAACCCAGGACCCCATCATTAAAAGTGATGTGCTCTACCAGCTGAGCTACCAAGTCTTGAAGTGTGTTAACTTCCTGATTGCGGGTGCAAATATACGGAGGTATTCTTTATAATTCAAAACGAAATTGTCATAAATTTGACTTTTTTTTGAAAGAATTTTTCAAACCCTTGTTTTGTAAGGCTTTAATAATATGAAAAAAATAATTTTATGTGGCTATATGGGCTCCGGTAAAACAACAACCGCCCGTTTACTGGCCAAAACGATAGGAATTGACTACCTGGACCTGGATGAAATCATCGAAAAAAACACCGGAAAAACCGTTTCGCAGCTTTTTGAAGAAGAGGGTGAGATAAAATTCAGGTTGCTGGAACACCAAACCCTAAAGGAAGTTGTAGAAAAAAACACAGATTTTGTACTGGCTTTAGGTGGCGGTACACCGTGCTACGCTAACAACCATTTGTTACTGCAGCACTCCGATGTGGTTTCGGTATACCTTAAAACGGGTATAGATGAGGTTATACGGCGTGTAACTGCGCAAGGCAATACACGCCCGCTTTTAGCTGGGAAAATGCCACAGGAGCTAAAAGAATTTGTGGGTCAGCATATTTTTGAGCGCAGTTACTTTTATAACCACGCTCAGTATACTGTAGTAACAGATGCTAAAACCCCCGAAATAGTAGCGGAAGAAATATTACGGCTTATTTAGCGCAGGGCGGCATATATTTCGCTGCCCTGTAGTTCTACTATAATGTGCTCCTGCATAGAGGTGCTTAATGATACGCCTTTAAAATCAGCTTTCACTGGGTATTGCTTGTGGTTACGGTCTACCAGTACGGCGGTTTTAAACTTTTTTAGCGGTACGTTTAAAAAATGTTTTACGCCATAAATGAGTGTGGTGCCGCTGTTTAGCACGTCGTCTACCAGTACCAGTGATTTATTGGTATAATCCGCAGCTGGTAATGAAGTTTGTATGGGTTCCAGCGGTTGTTGCTTGTTTATAATAACCTCGCACAGGGTTACTTTAATATCTGAAATCTTTTCGAGTTCTGTAGCCAGCAGTTGCGCAAATACATATCCATTGCTGGCTATGCCTGCAATAACCACCTCGGTTTCATCCGGAAAGGTTTCGTAGATCTGGTAGGCCATACGCCTGGTTTTGTATGCTATTTCCTGTTGGTTAAGGATAATGTTCATTGTGTTGTTGTTTTTAAAATAGTGGCCTGTGAGCCATTGGTTTTTTATTTCTTTTCAAAGATAACAAACAGTTCCCTGTCTTGCCTTGGCTTAATGGAATTATAAGCAGGCTCCATTTTTTTGATGTTGAACAAGGTACTAAAGCGTTGCTCATATTCGGCTATGCTGCCGCCAAACGGTGGGCCTTCTGCCGTAAGTGGAAAGCAAAACATAAGCCCTGCCAGTATACCGCCCGGTTGTAGCAGCTTGTGCATTTGGCTTACGTATGCATCGCGCAGCTCCGGGTTAATAGCGCAGAAAAAGGTTTGCTCTATAATCAGGTCATACGCACCAGTGTGGTTAAAAAAGTCGCCGTGTATAAAATGCCCGGCAGGTACCTGCGGTAGCCTGGCTGCTGCATTTTGCAGTGGTGCAAGAACAATATCCAGCATATACGCGTTAGTAAACCCTTGCTGTATAAGGTATTCGTACTCGTGCCCGTTACCCGCACCGGGTACCAGTATTTTTTGCTCCTTGTGGGTAAGGCTGTCTATAAATGTTTTTATGGGGGTAGTTACGCGCCCGGCATCCCAACCCGTTTCGCCATTTTGGTAGCGGTGTTCCCAGTAGTTTTTATCCAGCATCTGTATCGTTTAGGTATTCTTCAGCATCCGGCCATTCGTCATCGGCGTAGTCATCCAGGTCGCGGCGGTCCTTTTTGGTAGGGCGTCCGGTACCTTTTGCACGATAGTGCTCTTTACTCAGGCGCAGCAGTTCCAGGTGGGCAAATGCTTCTGCCGGGGTTTCGTCTTTACGGTACAGGTCTACCAGTTTAGGGCCTACGCGGTTAGCGGGTATATCCAGCACGCGCACCACATAATTAATCTGGTCGCGGCGTACGGTTATCTTGTCGCCGGGCAGTACATCGCGCGATGCCTTTGCCTGCTGGCCGTTTATGGTTACGTGGCCTTTTTGTATGGCTTGTGTGGCTATACTGCGTGTTTTGTAATATCGGGTACACCACAAATATTTGTCTATCCTCATACTAATTCTCAAAAAACGGTGTTATTACCATCACAAAAATACAGGAAAATTGTATCTTGCACCCCTATAAAAAATTAATATGAATAGATTTTTAAAGGCGTTTGCCATCATTGGCTTAATTACGTTTTTGGCTTCGTGTAAAAAGGATGATAATAACTATACTCCGCCACGCGACTATAATGTACAATACGCCTCTGAGAAGGATAGTATAAAGAAATACCTTAAAACACATTACATGACGGTAGACGCTGACTTTAATGTGCAGCTGGATAGTATAGACCCAGACAATCCGCGCCCTTCTATATGGGACCAAACCGAATACCCTATAGATAGCGTTACGGTAAAACTAAAGGATTTGGCATATTACCATAATACTACCAATACACCGGAGTATAAGGTGTATTATATAAAATTCCGCCAGGGCGTGGGCGACAAGCCTACCCGAGGAGACGATGTGCTGGTGTCTTACCGCGGTACAAGGCTGGACCTAACCCAGTTTGACTACGACCCGTACCCGCAAAGCCCTCTTTCGCTTAGCAGTGTAATAGAAGGTTGGCAGGCGGTAATGCCACTGTTTAACGCCGGTACGTATGTGGCAGAGCCAAACAGCCCTAACCCGGCGCGTTATGAAAACTACGGTGCAGGTATAATGTTTGTTCCTTCAGGATTAGGGTATTACAATACCGGTTCTGGTGCTGTAGGAGCTTACCAAAGCCTTGTGTTTTCGTTTAAATTATATGCGGTTAACTATGCCGATACAGATAAAGACGGTATACCAGATAGATACGAATATGATCAGGATCCTAATGAAGATATAGGTAAGGTTGACACCGATGGCGACTATATTCCTAACTATCTTGATGCTGATGATGATGGAGACGGTGCCAGCACTAAACTTGAGCTTAAAATACCGGGTTCATCGCCTACGGCTTACTACACGTTTGATAACGCCCCTGATTGCAGTGGCGACCAAACTACAGCTACGCGCCGCAGGCTTTACCTTGATGCTACATGTAAAAAGAAGCCTTAATAATAGGTTTCTTTTTACAATAAATATATAGAACTCTTGCCCATTGGGTAGGAGTTTTTTTATGGTGCGTAGCGAGTATAACCTCTGGGATACTTTGGGTTTTTAAACTGCAAATAGGGTAGTGAAGGAAGTGCTTAAATTACCCGGTTAAAAGAATGTAGAATTGCGTTTATAAACCATGGGGCAAACTGCTGAACAGAAACGTTCAGTACTAGGTATTGATTATTGTTGTATGGCGGTGCGCGTAGGCAACGAATTTAAAATACACCAAAAGCGGAACGTATAATTAGGTTCTTGATGTAAAGTGATTAATATGAGGAGGTTGAGGCGTTTTTGTTGTTTCCTATTCCGTGTGTTTTTTAGAAAAAAAGCTCAAAAAACAGACAGATTGCGGAATATCTCGGCAAAAAAATAATGGACTTCTTACAAATAAAAAAATCTGCCCCTGGAGGATTGGCGGGGCAGATTACACACAATTATGAAGAAAAAGGATTTGGTTGAAGACAATTTTAGTAGTAAGTATAGCGCCTTACTTTGGCTACATATTTAGCCAGGCGTATAACTTGCTGACTATAACCGTATTCGTTATCGTACCATACATATAGTATTACATTGCGTCCGTCCGGGCTTACAATAGAGGCATTGCTGTCAAAAATTGCAGGGGCCGAAGTTCCTACTATATCGCTGGATACCAGTTCGTTATTTACAGAGTATTGTATCTGTTCCACCAGCTCGCCTTCCAGCGCATAGTGTTTCAGTATTTCGTTGATTTCGTTTACATTGGTAGCGCGTTCCACCTCCAGGTTAGCAACCACTAACGATCCGTTTGGAACCGGTACCCGTATAGCGTTGCTTGTTAATTTTCCTGATAATGAAGGTATTGCCTTGGCTACGGCACTTCCTGCTCCGGTTTCGGTAATAACCATGTTAAGGGCAGCGGCACGGCCACGGCGGTACTTTTTGTGCATGTTATCTACCAGGTTCTGGTCATTTGTATAGGCATGGATGGTTTCCAGGTGGCCTTTAGTAATGCCCAGTGTATCTTCAATTGCCTTAAGCACAGGTGTTATGGCATTTGTAGTGCAAGACGCAGCAGACCAAATGTCAATCTCCTCAGGGTCAAACTCTTTGTGGTTTACACCATACACAATATTAGGTACGCCTTTGCCTGGAGCTGTAAGGATAACCTTATCTACGCCGTTTGATTTCAGGTGGCGTTCCAGTGCTTCGGCGGTGGTAAAAGCGCCGGTGTTGTCTATCACCAGGGCATCGTTAATGCCGTAGGCGGTATAGTCTATTTCTTCAGGTGCATTAGCACTGATAATATGTACGGTAGTGCCATTTATAACCAGGGTGTTATTAGCTTCATCAGCAATTACGCTTCCACTAAAGTCCCCGTGAATAGAATCATGTTTTAGTAACGATGCCCTTTTGGCAAGTAGCTTAGCATCAGCCTTATCGCGTACTACAACAGCACGCAGCCTTAGTTGTGCTCCTTTGCCTATTTTGTCCATCATGTCCCTTGCCAGCAGCCTGCCTATGCGGCCAAAACCGTACAGTACCACGTCTTTAGGTTTAATGTTTCCGCTGTTGCGGGCGCCATTTAGTTTGTTTCCTACAAACACCGCTGCATCGTGGCAGGTATTGGTTTCTTCATGAAATTCGTAAGTCAGCTTTCCTAAATCCAGCCTGCTTGGTGGTAAATCAGCTGATTTTAAAGCTCTTGCAATTTCTACAGTGTCAAAAATATTGATAGGCTTTTTTACAAATTCGCCGGCATAGTCATGCAGGTTCATTATTTCGCCTACGCTTTTGTCTATAAGCTGATTACGGAAAAGTACAAGTTCAATAGATTTTTCGTACCAAAGTTCGCTTACTATTGTAATTAGCTCTACGCCAGCCTTTCTCCTGTCTGCCTGGTAGGTAAGTTCCTTTTCGTACAGTACTGAGTTGTTCATGAGAGTTTGTAGTTTAGTTCGGGTTAACTGTTGGCAAATGTATAAAATTTCAAACGTTTTCGTGAAATATTTTTTAATATTTTTTTCACGAAAATGTTTTCGTGTTGAGGATAATGTATTTTTAATGTTGCGGTAAAATGCGTAAAAATTGTTAAATATTTAACTAAATCACTTCAGAGTTAGGGTAAAAGTAATTTTAGCTGTTTATTTTTTATATTTTTACACTCATCAGGACCAATACCAAAATGTTTTATGACAAAGAAATTTACACTCTTTAGGGCTGTTTTAGCCCTTTCTTTTCTGCTTTTAGGGTTAAAAAGTAGTGCTCAGATTAACTATTCTCAAAATTTTGACGGTGCAACCATAGACTGGTATAACCCCGGATATTTTGATACAGACAACACATTCAGTTGCAATGGTGTATCTATATATACCAATTTGTACTATCTGGATGATTTTGAAAAGGATGCCTATTCTATGCCTATAGGTATTTCTAACGGGCAGGAAGCTACACTTACATACAATTTTAAGCTTTTGGATTTTGAAACACTGGAGGCGTTTACGGGAGCAAACTGGGGCACCATTACTGTTCAGTACGGTACATCATTAGATGGGCCGTGGACAGCTATTGATGTTATTTCTGATGCTGACCACACGCCATCAGATATTTGCGGTTTAAGAACGGTATCGTTCACCCCGCCATCGGGTACAAACATCCACTTACGTATTGTAGCTGAGGTAAACGGAAATACAGAAACCGATGCCCTTGCTTTTTTTGATGATGTTACAGTAATACAAGGTGCTTCTCCGGGTTGTACCGGCGTACCGGCTGGTGTGGCTATAACATCTTCAACTACAGCAGCGTGTGCTACCCAGCAAATCAACCTCGCTCTTAACCCTCAGGCGGTTTCGGGCCTTACTTATCAGTGGTTTTCATCTTTAAACGGAACTGATTTCAGTCCTATAGCTAACGCTACTTCGGCTACGTATACGGCTACACAAACGCAAACTACATGGTACAGGCTTAATGTTACCTGCGCCGCAGGACAGCAAACCGTTACTACTAATGCCGTGCAGGTTACCTCTACAGGCTTCCCTTGTTACTGCGACGCAGTTTTTGACGGTGGTACAGAGCCTATTACACTGGTTAACTTTGCGGGTATAGACAACGCCAGCTCTGCAGCTACTTCGTCTCCGGGAATGGAAAGTTTCGTTTCTCTTGCACCTGCGCAGGTTGTTGCAGGACAGTCTTACACGATAACGCTTAAAGGAAATACAAACGGTAATTATACCAACTATTTTACGGTTTATATCGATTTTAATAGAGATGGTGATTTTGTAGACCAAGGCGAAATGTTTAGCGTAGCCGGTACTATCCGTAACTCTACCGGTGAAGACAGTCAGCAGGTTACTGCCGATATACAAATCCCTGCTACGGTACAAACAGGTATTACTGTTATGCGCGTATTTAAGTTGTACAATATTGCAGCGGTAGATCCTTGCGACGCGTCTGAAGGCTTGGGCTTCGGACAAATTGAAGATTATGCTATTAATATAGCTGCCCCATGCAGCGTACCGGCACCTCAGGCTCCGGGGTTACAGTCATTTTGTGGTGTAGCTACGGTAAGTATGCTTACGGCAAGTTCTAACAGCGGTAGTGTAGTGTGGTATAGTGCTTCCGAAGGTGGCGAGCCATTGGCTGGTTCTGCAAACCTGGTAAGCGGTATATATTATGCTGCTGTAATAACTAATGTGTGCGAAAGCCCACGTACACAGGTAGATGTAACGGTAGATGTTGTACCTGCTCCCGAAGCTACGGCAGACCAGGTGTTTTGTAACGGTGCTACCATTGCTGATTTTGTAATAAATGGTAATGGTACCATAGCGTGGTATACTACAGCGCAGGGTGGTGAACCTCTTAGCGCCACTACACCTTTAGTTAATGATGTGGTATATTATGTAGGGCAGTCATTTGGCGAGTGCCAAAGCCCGCGTATTGCAGTAAGTGCATTAGTCACTACGGTACCTGCTCCTACAGGTGAAGCTACACAGGACTTTGTAGTAGGTGCGGAAGGTCAGCCTCTAAGCCAGGTTGCTGTGCAGGCAACTGCAAACGGTGTGATTACCTGGTATGCTACCCTACAGGATGCCCTGGCGCAGGTTAACCCTTTACTTGAAACCTATTCTGTAATGGAGAGTGGAACATACTATGCGGTGCAAACGGTTAACGGATGTGCCAGCGAGCCATTTGCAGTACGTATAAACATTACTCTAGGTACAGATAACGTAGCAAAAGCTAACTTTAAGTGCTATCCTAACCCTGCTACCGATGTGCTTAATGTGTCGTCGTCTAAGCCAGTGGTTGCGGTAACAGTGTTTAATATGCTGGGCCAAAAAGTAGCCGATTTCTCTAACGGAAATGCAGCCGTATCTCAGTATAACATCGCTTCGCTTACTGCCGGTACTTACCTGGTAAAAGCGACAGATGTAAACGGCGCATCGGCTTCGTTTAAAGTAATCAAGAAATAACAGTTTCAATTAGGTTCTGAATGTATATTAAAGGGCCGCATCTGTAGTGAGGCGGCCCTTTCTCTTTATAGTAAGTAAGATGAATATTAAAGTATAAAGCGCATTACCTGGCGGTCTTTGGTAAGCATTTCTACCTGCATGCGCTGGCCTTGTGCCTTGCGCGAAAGGATTTCGGTAACCGTATTAATATCAGTTGCCTTAGTGTTGTTTATAGATAGGATAATACCATCCTTCATGTAATCATAATACGGCATAAATTCTTCAGATGTAATCTCTTTAATACGTACCCCGTAGTTTATCTTAAGGCTTTTCTTTTCATTTGCCGAAAGGTCTTCCAGTTCCAGCCCTTCATATTTAAAGGAGTTGATTTCATTTTTTGTAAGCTTAACCGGCAAGGTTATAAGCTTACCTGCACGGTTTACCGTTACCTGAACCACATCGTTAGGGCGTTTGGTAACAATAGCCCCGTTAAGGTCGGCAAAGTTGCTTATTGGCTTATCGTCTATTTTCTTTACAATATCGCCTTTGCGTATACCGGCACGGTCGGCACCGCTTTTATCTACCACACTGTTTACGTAGAAGCCCTGCGTATCTGCGACGCCAACTTCTTTGGCTACATTACTGTTTAGCTCGCCGCCCTGTATGCCCAGCATACCGCGCTGCACATTACCGTATTCCATAAGGTCTTCCACAATTTTGCGGGTAATGTTGCTAGGCACCGCAAATGAGTAACCCACGTAAGAACCTGTGGTAGACGATATCATGGTGTTAATGCCTATAAGTTCGCCACGGGTGTTAACCAGTGCGCCACCGCTGTTGCCGGGGTTTACAGCCGCATCGGTTTGTATAAACGACTGTATGCCGTCTTTACTAAGGTTACGCGCCTTAGCCGATACTATACCGGCGGTAACCGTACTGGTAAGGTTATAGGGGTTACCCACGGCAAGCACCCATTCGCCTACTTTAAGGTCGTCGCTGTTGCCGAAAACCGCATACGGTAGTTTTTCGTCGGTATCTACCTTAAGCAATGCTATATCCATTTTACTGTCGGTGCCCACCAGCTTAGCCTTATAGGTTTTGTTGTTGTTAAGGGTAACCTCCAGTTCGTTAGCATCTTGTATTACGTGGTTGTTTGTAACTATATAGCCGTCTGCGGTAATAATAACCCCGCTTCCGGTGCCCACCTGGGCCTGTTGCTGCCCGTTACCGCGATAGCCAAAAAAGTAATCCATCATACTAATGGGAGCCTGGCGGTAAATGGTGTTTTTTACGTGTACTACGGTATGTACAGCTTTATCTGCCGCGGTGGTAAAATCTACACTTTCCGGAGCTGCGCCGTTGTACGATACGGCACGTGCCTCGGGGCCGGCTACTGCCAGTGCCGAAGCGGTATTATGGTCTTCAAATACCAGTTTATACGCTCCAAGGGTAGTGGCACCGCTTAGTAGCGAAACCAAAAACAAACTTGAATAATTTTTCATAAACAATAAGTATTTAATAATTTTTATAAATCGTTAAACTATGCGTTAAAGTACGGTACTGCCTTTACCACTTGTGTTGCTAATATTTGTACTTTTGCCCTGAAACATCAGTACTAATGGAATACACTTTTTATAAATACCAGGGCACCGGCAACGACTTTGTGATGATAGACAACCGCGATGAAACGTTTCCCAAAAATGATACCAAACTCGTAGCAAAACTCTGCGACCGAAGGTTTGGCATAGGTGCCGACGGGCTTATTTTATTAGAGAACGCAGGCAGTACTGATTTTCGTATGGTGTATTATAATTCTGATGGAAATACCAGTACCATGTGCGGTAACGGCGGGCGCTGCATTGTGGCTTTTGCCAACTTTTTAGGAATTATAGACAACGAAACGGAGTTTGAAGCCGTAGACGGTCGCCACCATGCCACTATAGCCGATGATGGCACTGTATCATTACATATGAAAGATGTACACACGGTTTCGGTATACGAAAACTATGTGTTTATGGATACGGGGTCGCCACACCATGTAGAACTTGTAGAAGACCTTGAAAAGCTCGACGTAAAACAGATAGGTGCAAGCATACGCTACAGCGGCCTGTATGGCGACTCGGGTGCCAATGTAAACTTTGTAACCCCGCTTGAGGCTGACAAATTTTCAGTCCGTACCTACGAGCGTGGGGTAGAAGACGAAACCTACTCGTGTGGCACAGGCGTAACAGCTGTAGCCATTGCCATGAAAATACTGGGTAAAACCGAGGCTAATGAGGTGTCGCTTGCTACCCCGGGTGGCGTACTTAAGGTGTCATTTGTTCAGCAGGGCAAAGAGTTTAAGGAGGTATACCTTACAGGCCCGGCTACGTTTGTATTTCAGGGTACTGTATCATGGTAACGCTTACCGGAAATAACATTTACCTCCGCGCCCTGGAGCCCGAAGACCTGGAGTTTGTATACCGTATAGAAAATAACGAAGCCCTGTGGGAAGTTAGCTATACACAAACCCCGTACAGCCGTTTCCTTATACGGCAGTACCTGGAAAATGCCCATCAGGACATTTATGAGGCAAAACAGCTTCGCCTTGCCATATGCCGCAGGGGTAGCTTTACTGCGCTGGGGCTCATTGACTTGTTTGAATACGATCCTGCCAATGCCCGCGCGGGCGTAGGCATTATAGTAGCCGATGAAAATGACCGCGGTAACGGCCTGGGTGCCGAAGCACTGGGGCTGGTTATTAAGTACGCCTTTAATACCCTGCACCTGCACCAGTTGTATGCAAATATTGATACCGGCAATATTGCAAGTACCGCCCTTTTTACTAATTTTGGCTTTACCTTATCGGGTATAAAACAACAATGGAATAGACGTGGAAACCTGTGGAAAGATGAAGCGCTGTACCAGTTAATAAACAATCAATAACAACAGTAAACCTTTGAAAGCAAGAAAAATTATTGGTATTTTTTCGCTGGTGGTTATCCTCGGCGGAACTATTGTAGGGTACATCCTATTCAGGAAAATATTTTCCCCAAACACTAAATTTAACGATGGCGAAGTGTCGGTTTTTATCCCTACAGGAGCTAACTACGATCAGGCACGCAAAGCTGTAGCGCCTTACATTAAAGATATGGACCGCCTGGACTGGGTAGCTGAAAAAAAACAATACCCGCAAAACGTTAAAGCCGGTAAATTTATCATTACCAAGGACATGAGCAGCAACGATATTATCATTGCCCTGCGTAATCCTGTGCCTGTAAAGGTGTCTTTTAACAACCAGGAAACCATACAAAACCTGGCGGGCCGCCTTTCGCACCAGCTGGAGCCGGATAGCCTTGCTATACTTAACGCCTTTACAGACAAAGCGTTCCTGGATGAAAACGGCCTTAATGCAGATAACGTGCTGAGCATTTTTATACCTAATTCATACGAATTTTACTGGAACACTACCGCTACCAAGGTGCGCGACAAAATGATTAAGGAGTACCGCAAATTCTGGACACCGGCGCGCATAGCTAAAGCCGAAGCGCTTAACCTTACGCCGCTTCAGGTATCGGCACTGGCGTCTATTGTGCATAAGGAAACCGTAAAGACAGACGAAAGGCCACGCGTGGCAGGGGTATACCTAAACCGCCTGGCAAAAGGAATGAAGCTGGAAGCAGACCCTACTGTAATTTACTCGGTAAAAAAGCAATCGGGTAATTTTGACCAGGTTATTAAGCGTGTACTTTATAAAGACCTGGTAATAGACTCTCCATACAATACGTATAAGTACAACGGGCTTCCTCCGGGGCCTATAGCCATGCCCGATATTACGGCTATAGACGCTGTACTAAACCCCGAAAAACACAACTACATTTACTTCTGCGCAAGCGTTACAAACTTTGGTTACCATGAGTTTGCCGTAACACCTGCACAGCACGAAGTAAACCGCCAAAAGTATGTGGCGTGGGTAGAAAAAATGGGAATTAAACGATAATTTCGTACAAAAATATACTGCAACACCCTTCGGATTGAGCTTCCGGAGGGTGTTTTTTTATTACATAATACTACTTTTTTATTACAAAATACCCTTCCGTAAAACGGCAGTCCCGGGGCAGGGCAACCCCTTTGTTTACGGGTGGTTAGGGGTGGTTTAGCGCTCTTTTTTGTGGTCTTAATGTAAAGTTAAAGTAAAGCTTGTGTGTAAGTGCTTGTGTATCAAGCTTAGATTTTTTCGTATATTTGCCTCCTGTGAAATTCATAAGGTGACAGATTATGAGAAATTAAAATAGATGGTAAATAAAAAATGGATTTACTTTTCGGGCCTGGCCCTTTTTATTGCTACGGTAAGTACAGGTTTTAAGACCAAAGAAGAAAAACAGTTCGGGAAGCTTGAGGGTTTCCACGTTTCTGAGGACGAGATTACAAATTACTCGGTTCCTACAATTGATGAAACAGCCAAAGTATCGTTTAGCTTTCCGTTTACAGGGAAGTCGTACATTGGGTTTAAACAGGCGATAGCCATTAAAGAAAGCCAGGGGCTTTACAAACTGGTAAACCGTTTTGGTTACCTTGGCAAGTACCAGTTTGGTAAATCAGCGCTCCGCTCTGTGGGCATTACCAACGCAAAAAACTTTTTAAACAACCCTGGATTGCAAGAGCGTGCGTTTAAAGCGCTTTTAAGCAAAAACAAATGGGAATTGCGTAACGAGATAGATCGTTACGAAGGGCGCATAATACGTGGCATTAAAATAACCGAATCAGGTATTTTAGCAGCAGCGCACCTTGCCGGAGCCGGTTCTGTAAAATCTTTTTTAAACAGTAACGGCAAAAACGAAGCCCATGACGGTTTCGGTACCTCACTAAAATCTTACATAAGGCGTTTTGGCGGCTACGATACTTCTAATATCATAGCGCACCCTGCACCGGTTGTGCAGTAAAGTTGTAGCCTATAACCTTTAGTTTTGTCTGAGCATCTGTAAGTATAATTTCCTGTTCAGATAACATCTTATTTGCCTGTCTTAAAATTACACGGTTATGTGTGTTTTTAAGGCGGGCATAATTTTTATCCGAAAGATTCTGGATGTGGTTACGCTGCAGGTGTTTTAAAAACTCTTTACAGGTTACTTTATCAAATAAAACCTGTTTATCTGCACTGTTAGATAAAATGTAGCTGCTAAGCTCCTCCTGTAGCTTAATTGATACAGACCTCAGTTGCTGAAAGCGATCAAGGATGTCGTTTTTCCTTGTAAGGTGGCCCGGCCTGCTGTTAAAAAACCGGGAAAGTATATACAATATCAGTATAACCCCCAGTGCAGCAGCAATGGTATATTCTGGAATTAACGGCATGATGATGTGATTATTTGCTGCTAATTTAAGTAATTTAACAGGTTATCTTCTAACTTTTTTTGTATTTGCGAAAGAAAAAACAATTTGTTAAAATTTACTTAATAAAATTAGCAAACTCATAATGCCAAGGTAGCAATTAGGTAGTGTTTAGCGGTTTTGTTTTACTTTTTAACGAAGCGTAAATACGTGCTGAAACAACTTCTGCGCATGTTACTGCTGCTTTGAAAGGTATTTTAAGTACATAAAACCCGCCATACCCGAAAAAACCGACGCTACCAGTATGGCAAATTTAGCCTCTTGTTGCAGGTATGCCCTGTCCAGAGAGAGTAGTGCTATAAATACCGACATGGTAAAGCCTATGCCGCCCAGCATACCCAATCCTGTAAGATGTTTCCAGGTTACATTGTCGGGCAGTCGCGCTATTTTAAGCTTTACCGCCAGCCAGCTCATACTTACTATGCCTATAGGTTTTCCCAGCACAAGCCCCAGTACTATGCCCATACCCATGCCGCTTAGTAATCCTTTAGACATGCCGCTTTCAAAGGTTATGTTTGTATTCGCTATCGCAAAAATGGGCATTATTATAAAATTTACCGGATTGCTAAGTACGTGTTCCAGTTTTTCCAGTGGCGACTCGGTGTCATCTTCAGTCGTACGTAGGGTAAGAGCGGTAAGCACTCCTGATATAGTGGCATGTATACCTGAATGATGGATAAAATACCACATAAATATACCCGGCACTAAGTACGCCCACACCGTTTTTACTTTAAATCGGTTGAAGATCATTTGCAGTAAAAACATGGCTCCCGCATAGAGTAGATAGTTGGTATGTAGTTCTTTGGTATAAAAAATGGCAATGACCAGTATGGCCATAAGGTCGTCTACAATGGCCAGTGCGGCTAAAAATATCTTTAGCTGCGCGGGTACCCTGTTGCCTAATAGCGATAATATGCCCAGTGCAAAGGCAATATCTGTAGCCATAGGGATGCCCCAACCGGGTGCTGTATGCGCGTGGTCATGGTTAAAAAAACTGTAGGTAAGTGCCGGTATTACCACGCCGCCCACGGCTGCAAGCACCGGCAGTATGGCCTGGTTAAACGACGATAGTTCGCCTTCTACGGTTTCGCGTTTAATTTCAAGACCTACCAGCAGGAAAAACACGGCCATGAGTCCATCGTTTATCCAGCTCAGTACAGGATATTTTAAATGTAAATTTTCTCCCGAAAAGCCTATTTGTGTATTAAGCAAATGATTAAAATCGTCAGCCACATTAGTGTTGGCAAGCGTTAATGACACCGCTACACTTATAAGCAATAAAATACCACCGGCGCTTGACGAGGCAAAAAATCTTCGGAAAATCTTAAGGTTTATCAGTTTGGCCATAGTTGCAAATATAGCCAATTAGTAAGTTTTGTACTTCCTTTTTAACGTGGGCTTAGTGTTTTAAACCACTGTTTTTAGTCGGTTAAAAGATTTACGCTTATGAGATCTCCGGCTTTGTGCAGCAGTGCAAGGCTTTGCGGATTCAGGTTTTTAACGTACACGGTTTTTTGTTCGGCGCTGTACTTTTTTGTAAGATTATTTAGTGCTTCGATGGCCGACATATCGCTTATGGTACTTTCCTTAAAGTCAATGATTATTTTTTCCGGATCGGTTTTCGGGCTGAATTTTTCGGAAAAAGTGGTAACCGCCCCAAAAAACAGCGGGCCGTAAATTTCATAATGTTTGGTGCCTTCAGGGTCTGTAAACGAGTGGCAGTGTATGCTTACCGCACTTTGCCATGCAAATACCAAGGCAGAAATAATAACACCGGAAAGTACAGCCAGGGCAAGGTTATGGAAAACAATGGTTATTGCTGCCACCAGCATACCGATGATAATATCGGCCTTTGGCATTTTGTTTATCACCTTAAAGCTGGACCACTCAAAGGTGGTTATGGCTACCATCATCATTACACCGGTAAGCGCCGCAACAGGTAGTTTGCCTATTACGGGTGCGCCTACCAGTATTATAAGCAGTATGGTTAACGCCGCTACAATACCCGATAAACGTGCCCGGGCCCCGGCATTAAGGTTTACAAAGGTTTGGGCTATCATGGGGCAACCGCCCATACCGCCAAAAAATCCGTTTGCTATATTGGCAGTGCCCTGAGCTACACACTCACGGTTGGCATTACCTCGTGTTTCGGTTATGTCGTCTACAAGGTTCAGGGTAAGCAGTCCTTCGGTGAGGCCTACGGCTCCCATAATCAGCGCGTACGGCAGTATGATTTGCAATGTTTCTAAATTAAAAGGCAACTGCGGCAAATGGAAAGGAGGGAAGCCACCCTGCACCGAGGCTATGTCTTCTACCGTTTTGGTTTCTATATTAAACACCAGGGCTATGGCAAATATTGCCATAATGGCTACCAAAGAGGCGGGCACAGCCTTTGTAATTTTTGGAAAAAAAGCCACAATGGCAACCGTAAGGGCTACCAGTGCGCCCATAATATACAACGGCGTGCCGGAGAGCCAAACCGTTTCTCCGTTTACTACAGTTTTAAACTGCTCTAATTGCGACATAAAAATAATGACCGCCAGCCCGTTTACAAATCCGTACATAACGGGTTGCGGTACAAGGCGGATAAATTTGCCAAACTTAAACACGCCCACAAGAATCTGGAACACGCCAGCCAGTGCCACCGCTGCAAAAACGTACTCTATTCCGTGTGATTTCATAAGGGCTATGAGTACAATAACCGTGGCGCCTGCACCACCAGATACCATGCCCGGCCTGCCGCCAAGCACTGCGGTAACCAGCCCCATAATAAAGGCGGCATATAACCCAACCAAAGGAGGGAAGCCTGCAAGTATGGCAAAAGACAACGATTCTGGTATCATGGTCATGGCTACGGTAAGCCCCGCCAGTATTTCGTTTTTATAATTGATTTTTTGGGATAAGTCGAAAAATTTCATTTCGCGAAGTTACTGAGTTTTTAAGACACTTAGTAACTTAGTTTTCTTTGAGGTTGATTCTTTTTGTGCCATTTTTATGGTGTGGTCATCGCGAATTACGAAGCGATCAATAACATGGCTGTGGGATTGCCACGGTCGTGCCTCCCTCGCAATGACGGTGCGTAAAGAAAGTACTGTACAGATGGGACTTGCTTACTCATTATAATACTATGAGTGAAGCTGATCAGGAACTCAGTGTCTAAGTATCTCAGCGACTCAGAATCTGTGCACAATAAAAATCGCAGGCCTGTTGTGCAGGTCTGGTTTTTCTTTTTTCCACTGGGCTACCGTTTTGGTTTTAATGTATTCGGTATCAAGGGTAATATCGGCTGCTATGCACAAATGGGTGTTGGGTTGCAGCAGTACCAAAAGATCTTCTACTAACTTATTGTTGCGGTAAGGGGTTTCAATAAACAGTTGTGATTGTCCGCGTTCCTGCGAAACTTTTTCAAAATACTTCAGTGCTGTTTTTTTATCGCCTTTGTCTATGGGTAGGTAGCCGTTAAAGGCAAAGCTTTGTCCGTTCATGCCGCTGGCCATCATGGCAAGCAATATAGACGATGGGCCTACAAGCGGCACCACCTGTATGCCTTTTTCGTGGGCAAGCTTTACTATTGCCGCACCGGGGTCTGCTACGCCCGGGCAACCGGCTTCGCTCATTAGCCCCACGTTTTTACCCTCCATGCACGGCTGTAAAAAACCGGCGTGTTCTGTTGTTTCGGTACGTTTGTTAAGTAACGAAAGCTTCAGTTCGGGTTGTTTTTTTGTAGGGAGTATCGCCTTTATAAAGCGGCGTGCTGTTTTTTCGTTCTCTACTATATAGTGGTCTATAAACTCGATAGAACGGGCTACCGTTTCGGGTAGTACGTGCTTAGGGTCGGCGTCTTCGCCAAGGGGAACGGGTAGTAAATACAGCTTACCAGCAGGCATTATGGGTGTTGTTTTAAAAGTTTTTCGGCAACCACGGTGCAGGCTTCGTCCAGCATATCGTATACGTGTTCAAAACCTTCCGGCCCGCCGTAGTAGGGGTCGGGTACGTCTACTTTCTGTCCCGGAAAAATTTCATCCATCATCATTTTTACCTTTGCCCGGGCTTGCGGGCTAGGGGCAAGTGCTGTAACGTCTTGCAGGTTACTGCTGTCCATTACATAGATGTAGTCAAATTTTGTAAAGTCAGATGTTTTAAACTTCCGCGCTTTTTGTTTGCTAATGTCTATACCGCGCCCTTTGGCAGTGGCTATAGAGCGCCTGTCCGGGCATTCGCCGGCATGCCAGCCGCCGGTACCGGCACTGTCTACTATAAATTTATCTGACGGCAGTTTGCTCTGCAAAATACCCTCGGCCAGTGGCGAGCGGCATATATTACCCAGGCATACCATCAGTATCTTTACGGCCATTATGCTTAAACAGAAAGTTTCTTGTTAATATCGTCTACAAACTTGCGGAACTGCTTATCTGTAGTAACCAAGTTATCTACCGTTTTGCAGGCGTGCAGTACCGTAGCGTGGTCGCGGTCACCTATTTGCGAGCCGATGTTTGCCAGTGAAGCTTTGGTAAACTTCTTCGCAAAGAACATGGCCAGCTGCCTGGCTTGCACCACGTGGCGCTTACGGGTTTTAGACTTTAATGTATCTACATCGAGCTGGAAATAATCTGAAACTACTTTTTGTATGTAGTCTATAGATATTTCGCGCTTTACGTTTTTTACAAATTTTTCTACTACCTGCTTGGCAAGGTCCAGCGTTACTTCGCGGTGGTTAAACGACGACTGTGCAATAAGCGATATAATAGCGCCTTCAAGCTCGCGTACATTGCTCTTTATGTTACGGGCTACGTATTCTATGATTTCCTGCGGCATCTCTACACCATCTCGGTACAGGATGTGGTTAAGGATAGAAATACGCGTTTCGTAATCAGGCTGGTGCAGCTCTGCCGAAAGACCCCACTTAAAGCGCGACAACAGGCGTTGTTCTATATCCTGCATGTCTACAGGTGCCTTGTCTGAGGTAAGTATTACCTGCTTGCCGTTTTGGTGCAGGTGGTTAAAGATGTGGAAAAACACATCTTGCGTACCTGTTTTACCGGAAAGGAACTGTACGTCGTCTATAATAAGTACATCTATCAGTTGATAGAAGTGAATAAAGTCATTACGGGTGTTGCGCTTTACCGAGTCTATATACTGTTGTGTAAATATTTCGGCAGAAATGTAAAGCACGGTTTTTTCCGGGTACTTTTCTTTAATCTCGATACCTATGGCGTGCGCAAGGTGGGTTTTACCCAAACCTACACCACCAAATATAAGTAGCGGGTTAAACGATGTTCCGCCCGGTTTGTTAGCTACAGCCATACCTGCCGAACGGGCAAGGCGGTTAGCGTCGCCCTCAAAAAAGTTATCAAAACTGTAATTTGCATTCAGTTGAGATTCTATTTTAAGGTTGCGTATTCCGGGAATTACAAACGGGTTTTTTAGCTCCGGGTTTTTGTTCTGGATAGGCACATCTACCTCCTGTGGTTTTACAGGGGCACGGTGGGCACTGGGCAACTGCTCTGTAAAGGGCTGTTTGTTGCCGTAAGTGTTTTCCATCTTAATTTTATAAAGTAACTTAGCGCCCTGGCCCAGTTCTTTGGTAAGTGCTACTTTCAGCAGCTTCACATAGTGTTCCTCCAGCCATTCGTAAAAGAATTTACTGGGAACCTGGATGTAAAGTGCGTTGTCTGAAAGTTCAACTGCTTTAATCGGTTCGAACCAGGTCTTGTACGCCTGCTCCTGAATATTGTCCTTTATGAACGACAGACAGTTTTCCCAGACCGATTGCGCAGTTTTTGTCATATCCTGAATATTAGGTGTTTAATAATTGTTGTTTCTACTTTAGCGGAATGCACGGGATCATTCCGTTTCGGGAGAACAAATATGAACACAAAATTCCTCAAAAAAAAACTTTGGCTATATTGATTTTTCTAAAAAAAAATTGTAAGCATGAGTAACGAAAAATTAGGCTTAAATTAACATTAAAAAAATATGAATTTTTACGAATTTAACGTACGTGTCCGCTATGCCGAAACCGACCAAATGGGAGTGGTTTACCATGGTAATTATGCACAGTATTTTGAAATGGGCCGTGTAGAATGGCTTAGAAATCTGGGGGTTAGTTATAAGTCTATGGAAGAAGCCGGGATTATGCTGCCGGTAGTGTCTTTAACCATGAACTACAAAAAGCCCGCCCGGTACGACGACCTGCTAAGGGTGCGTACCATCTTTAAAAAACAAGACGGCGTTAAGATAGAATTTGACTACGAAATATACAACGAAGCTAACGAGTTATTAACAACCGGGTACTCTATGTTAGTGTTTGTAGACATGAAAACCGGACGCCCTGTAAGCCCTCCGGACTATGTAAGAGAAAAGCTCGTCTTTTAGTTTAAAGTTTCAGGTTTAAAGTTTTTTTGACCGTTCTGTACATTTAAACAACGTTAAGAAAAACCTGAAACTTTAAACTATTTTACGGAAATTGTATAAAGACTTTCAAATGCCTCCAGTACTGCGGGGGCATTTTTTTTGCGTGTAGCAACTACTATTTCGCAGTCCATTTCCATTTTTTGCGAAACTACCTCCAGGTTTTTTTCTTTAATAACACGCATTACGCGGTTCATATCCTGGTACCCAAATTTTAGGGTGTAGTGTACGTTAATGGTTTTTTCAATGATTTCACTTGCCTCAAGTGCCAACTGCGCCGAAAGTCTGTATGCTGATATAAGTCCGCCTACGCCAAGCTTTACCCCGCCAAAGTACCTTACTGATACCACTAGGACATTGGTTACCCCAAGGCTTTGTATTTGTCCATAAATAGGAATGCCTGCAGTGTTGCTGGGTTCGCCATCGTCGTTAGCGCGGTAGTAGATGTTTGGTTCGGTACCAAGCTGAAACGCATAGCACCAATGGCGCGCCTGCGGATGTTGTTTTTTAATGTCGGCAAGCAGGGTTTTTACCTCGGTTTCATCTGCCACCGGAAACGCATAGCCAAAGAACTTACTGCCCTTTTCCTTAAAAAGGGTTTCTTCGCCGGGAGCGGCCAGTGTGTTATAGGTGTCTTTTTCCATGCGGGTGCAAAGGTAAGGTTTGTGTATAAAAAATCTTAATGGAAGTTTAGGATTTATATTCCCCGAAAAATTATTATCTTAACCATTCAGAACAAACAATTAAAACATCTACAGAAACCATGAAAACAACTTTTATAGCGTCGGCACTGGCATTGGTGCTGTTATCGTCTTGCGGGCAAACCGAAAAACCTAAAGAAATGTATTGCGGCATAGGCATGAGTGCCTTTGAGGTGATTGATGCCAAAACCATGGCGGCCAACTTTAAGTATACCGAAGCCGATAAAACCCTGCTCGCTGCCGTTACTGCCGAAGTAAAAAGTGTGTACGCCGAAAAGCCCGTAGAGGTGTATTTTTATAATAAGAAAGCGAATGAAATAGGTATTTACGTAGTAGCGCCTAACGATAAAGCGGTGGTAGAAAAAATATGTTGTGACCTGCTGCAGAGCACTTTGCCTGATTTACCCGCCACCCGAAAAATTGTTTTTTATACTAACGAAAACAATAACCTCGTAGCGGCTGTTAAGACGAAACAGGTAGAAAAGAAGTAAACAATAAACGCCCTTTATACAGGGCGTTTATTGTTTAAAACTCTTCATTGTTTGTTAGAGGGATGTTTTTTTCAATGCAATAGTTTTCAATTTCGCTATCGCTGTTAAAATAAGAATCGCAAAACTCGGTCAATTCTTTTTCAGTAGATTTGTAATATCGGTCTTGTGCCACAAGTAGTTTTTCAATCTGTTCGATAAACCTGTCAAATTCATTATTCATCTTGCAAAGTTTGTCAATAGTTTTGAAGTCTAAATCGTGATATTTTGCAGGATATAGAATTTTACTTTGATAAGGATTTGAGTTTAATTCTATTATTCCTATTCCAAAAGACTGATTCAATCTGCTCATTTCTTCGTCTAGGCTATCGCTAAATTCAAATGCTACTAAATACCCATAATTAGCCCAGCTAGAATTTGATACAGCTTGAAAGAAAGCTTTTTTGAGTTCGCTGTCACTGTTGATTTCTTTTTTTATTTCGTATGAACTTATTTTAAAGGCATCAACTTTATTAATAGATTTTAAAAAGTTTTGGCTTGTTTTTGTCTGAAGGGATAGAAATTGTATACCTACCATATCCGGATGAGTCCAAATTTGATTGCTGTCCTTTGAATTGGACTGTTCATGGAAAATGGTTTTTGAATAAATATTTTCATTCTTAAGGAATGTCGAAAGTAATTTATGAAGTGAGCGTTCTTCGTATGTTTTGTTCTTTGGTAATTTCTTTTCTTGCTTAATGTCGATGACTGCTTCGTTAATCACTTTTTTGTCGCCAGACAGTATTTCAATATCTATTAGACTTTCATTTTTCGCTAGATAATAAAAATAAGCACCGGCTTTTTTAATACGTTTCACCCTCGCATCCCCTAATCTAATGTAATCTCCAAGTTGAGCTGAAACAGTTGCTCTTGGCGTTTTTGCATCTTTAAAATCATAATAATTATTGGTGATTATATGATCAGTTACAACTTTATAATCCGTGAGTGTTATAATATCTTCAAGGCTTTTAAGTATAGCTTCTTTTATTGTCATTCTTTTGCTTGTTTGGTTCTCCAAATATAAAACAAAAACCGCAGCATTGCAGCTGCGGTCTTATATAGAAAAAGGTAAAAGAGACTATTCCACTTTTAGGCCTAAGCCCTCTATGTAGCCCTTATTTTGGAAACAATTTTTATAAACACAGTTCTCTAAGAAACCGTTTAGTGCCTGCTGTACCTTGGCACGGTCTGGCATGGCATTACGAACCTTTTCGTAGCTGCCGCGGTCTGCTTCGGCAAATTTGGTAATCAGCGGATAGTCTTCCGGCTGTTTAAAGTTCATAATACCACGGGTGTTGTCCATTTTTTTATACGGCCAGTAGGCCCAGTGGATGTTGTTTTTGTTAAGCAGTGGCGTAAACTGTGCTATCCACTCATCGGTATTTTCGCCGGTTTCGCCTATGTACACCGGCACTTTATGCTTGTCGCGAAAATCCACATACTTTTGTATGGCTTCCTGGTTTACATCAAACCAATACTTGTGGAACTCATACACCACATTATCGTCCAGTATGGTTTCAAACACGCCAAAATCACCTGCCCAAACCGACCCGTTCAGGAAAATACTGTGCTTTTTATCCACTTTACGCACATCGGCAATCAGCCTTTTGTACAGTAGGAACAAGCGGTGGTTATAATCCGGTATCTCTTTAAGGAAATAATGCGCTATAGGTTCATTGGCAAGGTCATACCCTATAACTATAGGGTCGTTTTTATAGTGCTGTGCTATACGAACCCAAATGGCACTCATTTCATCCTGGCTGGTTTTGCTGAAATACAGCCACGGATATCCTGCACTGTCATCTATGTTGTCTCCGGTTTGTCCGCCCGGGGCACAGTGCATATCCAGTAATACATACAGGTTTTCGGCGCGGCACCATTCTATTACGCGGTCCATATAAGTAAAACCGGCATTACGCGTACCCATATACAAGTCGTTAGTAAACATTTTGTAATGAAACGGCAGGCGTATATGGTTGCAGCCTATGCGTTTAAGGTACTTAATGTCATCATGGGTAATGTAAAGGTCCAGGTATTTGTGCCAAAAAGCCGCTGTACTGTCGGGCCCTACAAGCTGGTTAAGCAGCTCATCTATTTTTGTAGGCGAACTTACCTGCCCGGTTTTAAACATATAGCCTTCGGGTACCAGCCAGTTACCCAGGTTGGTGCCTTTCAGCATAATGGGTGTTCCGTTTGGCGTTAGGATTTCGGTGCCTTTTGTGTGCGGTACCTTAGTGTTGTTGTTAAAGGCATGTGCTGCCTTTTTTTGTGCTATACCCGCTATGGGTAATAGCAATACAAGGGCTGTAGTAATGCCCTTACATAATAGTTTTTTCATTAGAACAGATGTTTTGTTTTGGAAGGCTAAAGATACAAACTATTACGATGTAGCAACAACGGCATAAAAAAAGATTCCCCCGCCGGGGTTTAGCAGGGGAATCAGGTAAAGTACACTGTAATTTCTTAATTAGAAAACAACCTTTTTGCTTACGGTGCCTTTTACTGTGTTTACCTCTACAATTACAACCTGGTTGCCGGGTGTAAGATTGGTTATTTTGCCCGAAGTAGCATTTACATTATGCTGCGTATGTAGTGTACGTCCGCTAAGGTCGTATACCCTTAGATTATTAATTTGCAGGTTACCTGCATCTATGGTTACCACATCATTCTTTTTGTAAATCACTACACTGTTTTGTACTTCGTTTATAACATCGGTGCCTAATGCCGTGTTAGTATATGTAATCTGGAAACGGTTGTTAAATGTACCCGCGTCGGTGGTAAACGTATACGGCTGTTCTGCAATATTGCGTGTAATGCCCTCGTAAGTATCAGTTAAATACACGGGCTTACCATTTGCAAATGTACCTTTACGGTGTGTAACGCTAACCGAGTACTGATTTGTTGCAGCAGCCTTGAACCCTAATGCTATAGTTTGATTATCAAGCTCGTTTGGCAGCGCCTGTACTACCAGGTGCTTGTCTTGCGCAAGGCTGTAAAAATTTAGGGTGTTTTCTACTTCAAGCAGCGTAGCATCCCTAAAAATATCCATTCCTGTAGTTGCGGTAGAGCTATGTACAAGCGCTATGCGGCTGCTGTCGGTTTCACCGGTTACGTCTATAGCATATTGGTCTGTAACTTCAGTGTTCCCGGTACGGAAAAACTGGTTGTTGTGTACATCGCGCCTCATACTGTTAGTAAACGTAGCGTTTGCGCTGCTTACTGCCGATGATGTTTTAACCAAAAATCCCTGTCCCGGGTTTAGCACCCAGTTTGCAGGAGCTACCTGGTTGTTAAAAAAGTCGTCCCAGTTGTCGCCCCCGTACTGGTTTTCGCCTGTGTTTCCACCAGTGGCAGGGTTGCTTACATAGGTATCGCGGGTCATGGTAGCATAGCTACTGGCATTGCTGTTGTTCTTTTTCCGCCAAAAATACAAGGCAGATCCATTTTCTAATACGCTTTGGTTGGCATCAAAAAAAGCCTGCACATTTATAGGAGAAGGGTACGGATTACCTATTGCAGTAAAGCGGTCTCCGTTAGTAGCAAGTGCTTTTGTATAGGTACCGTTATTTGGTAGTCCTGTAAAATTTCCCTGAAACGATATCTGAGTAGTTCCGGTATTATATCCTGTTACCGTGCTGGAGTTTGGCATACGGATTAAGAATGCTTTGCCCGGGGTGAAATAGGTAGTAAGCGGATCTACGTGAAAATACCCTTCAAAGTACTGATTCATAGACGCACTAAAATCGTATTTGTATTCATAGAACCTGTCGTTTAAGGTGTTTGGTGAAAAGGTTTTTAACAGTAAGCCGCTTACCGGCGAAGCCCATAATGTATAATCCAGCCTGAATAGCGGAACCGAGTTGCGTATCATGGTTACATTACCCACGTTTGCAGTTTCGGTTTGCTGTATTAGGTGTGCATTGCTGTTAAAGGTTAGGCTGCCACTGTTTACTGAAATATTGTATTGCAGTGTAACGGTTTTATCTGTAGGTATTACTACTACGGCATTGTTATTCACCTGAATGGCGCAGCCGCTTACATTAGCATTTTCGCTATAGTTTCCGGTAAAGAAAATCACGGTGTTTATATCGGGCGCACCGTTGCTCCAGGCGGTACCGTTCCATGTTGTAGTTTTAACCGTTATAGTGCCTGTAGCATACACATTCGGGTAGCCATTTTGTGTTACCACGGCGCGTACATAGGTGGTTTGGGTTACAGCACCTATTTCGGTACCTGTTAGCGTAGCGGTGGTATTAGCTATGGTTACAGGCGATGTAAAACCAGCGTCTGTACTTTTTTCCCAACGCAGTATGTTTCCGGTATATCCTGTTAAGGTGAGGTTACCCGGCAGTGTGCCGTAGCAGGTTAGTGCTGCCCCGTTTACGGTTCCTGCTACAGGTGGCTGTAGTACGGTAACGGTTGTAGTGGCCATTACGCTTATACCAAAGGCATCGGTTACGGTTACCTTGTAGGTATAAGTGCCCGGCGTGGTAGTAGGCGCTGTTACTGAGGCGGTAGAACCCAGCCCGCCCGACCATGAGTAGGTGTACGTAGAACACCCCGTAGGCGTAGCGGTAAGAGTAGCGGTTTGGCCCACCAGGTAGTTACCGCCGCCGGTAAGTGCCACACTAAACCCTCCTTTTGTAACCGAGTAAATACTTATTTGCTGGGCAAGGTTTGCATTTGCCAGGCCTGTAATGCGTATGCCCAGTTTTGTAATAGCTGCATTAGGCGAAATCGCTACACTGGCTTTGCCGCCGCTTTGTAGCAGACCCAGTAAATCTACAGATAAAAGTGATGCTGCTGCCACAGTATAGACGCTGTTATTACCGTTGTACCCTATAAAGGTAATGTTGTTTAGCAGCCCCGCCGATATTAATTGGGGATTAATAGAAAAGCTGGCAAAGTAGGTATCTGATGCGCTTGCGCTACCTTCGTAATAAAACTGCTGTTCGGCATAGGCTGCTACACCTGCTGTACCGATGGATAGGGTAGAGAAGGTAGAGGCGCTGTTATCTATAGCACGGTAGCCGTTTGCATTGCCTGCACCCGCGGTAATATCGGCACTTACAAGGCCGCCACCGGTATAGCTGGTGTATTGTGCCAATGTACACGACGGATAGCCGGTGGTGTAAAACGCACCATACACGTCCAGCCAACGGGAAGTCAATGTACCAGCTACTCCCAGACGTGTGTTTGTGATGCGGATATTGTTAAAACTACCGGATGGAATAAAACGGATGTAGGTGTCTCCGGCTGCATTCTGGATAATTTTTACGGTAGAGCCGGTATCGTTATTAAACGATGCTGTTATGGTAGCCGAGTTTACCGATGTACTTCCGTTTAACGCTTGTACGGTAATGTTTTGCCCATCTACCAGCAGTGCTGCAAGGTCTGTAACCAGCCCGCCTATGGCGCCGCCCAGCAGGCCTTGTAGTAATGTGGTTTCGGCGTTTACTTTTATGTATACCGGCGTATTGGCACTTACGGCAGATGTAAAGTTTACCTGGACATAATTGTTATTAGATAAAAGGCTCGATGAAATGCGCGCGGCATTGGTAAGGTCATTCCCTCCGGCATTAGCTGAGTTTGTAACTCCGGAAGCACTTGCGGTAACGGTTCCTGTAGGGTACGTGTTAGTTTGGGCGTAACCAAGGATAGTAAATAATAGCAGACCGATAGCAAAAATGGGGCTGCTCATGCGTGAGTAAAGGTTGTTTCTCATAAAAAATCGGTTTAACCTCAAATTACGTTTAAACCGATTATTATGTTTTTTAAAAATCTGAATATTAGGGTATTAACTTTTTTAGCGTAGTGTTTTACCCTATTTTGTGGGTTAATTTTTAATAATATACGAGGATTATTTATTATTTAAATATCATTTTTATAGGGGTTACCCTAACCGCTTTTTTTCTTTAACACGAAATACCTTTAATGATGGGATGTAAAACGCCTAAAAACAAAAAATCCGCACTAAAAAGTGCGGATTTTGTAAAATATGGACTAAGGATTATTAGTAAATAATACGCTTACTTACTGTTCCTTTATTCGTATTTATTTCTACAATAAGTACCTGGTGTGCCACGTTTAGGTTTGCTACAGATGCCGTTGTAGCATTAATACCTTGTTGAGAATACACTTTAGCACCACGGATATCGTAAATAGTAATACCCTTTATCAGGGCAGTTTCGGTGTTTACTGTTACCGTGTTGCCCGACTTGTATACTACAGCATTTATCTGCTCTTTAGCAGGATTGTTTGTGCCAAGAGCCTCAGTGGTGTACAGTATTTCGAAACGATCATTAAATGTACCTGCTTCGGTAGTAAAGGTATAGTTGTTTTCGGTTAGGTCGCGTGTTATACCTTCTGCGTTGTCTTTAAGGTAAATATGCTGATTTTCAAAAACACCTTCTTTATTATCTATGGCAAAGGTATACGTACCCGCCTGTGGTGCTGCAAAGCCTGTTTTTACTACATCTTGTACATTAAATGCAGGTTTAGCCTGTATGGTAAGGCCCTTATCGCCCGCAAGGGTATATGTAGACAGTGTAGACGTTTCTTCAAGGCGAAGCGCATCGTAACCGTAGTCAATATCGTTAGTGGCCTCATCCATATAAACCACGTTCATTTGGCTGGCATTACCGTTAGCATCGGCAAGGTTTACCCAGTAGCGCGATGTATTAGATGTTCCCTGCCTAAAGAATGACTGCCCGCCTGAGGTAGCTACCGCCCGTCTCATGCTGTTTGTAAACGTAAGCTGAGGTGTGCCTGTAGCAGTGCTGGCAGTTTTTACAATAAAGCCTTGTCCTGCAGAAATCCTGTAAGAAGATGCATCGTTAAGCGGGAAATAACCGGCATTTACCTGGCCACCCGTTGTGGCACCATTGTTGGTATTAGCGGCAAAACCTGCAAGTGTAACCGTAGCATAAGAGCCTGTAGAAGCGCTGTTTTTCTTCCTCCAAAGGTAGATACCTGTACCTGGCTCCAGTACGCTGCTGTTTGCAGATAAAAATGCATCAACACTTATAGGCGACGGGTAAGGGTTACCTGTTGCAGTAAACTTATTGCCGTTTACATTTAGCGTACGCGTTACTGTACCATTGTTAGCAGTACCCTTAAATACACCGTTAAACTTAAGTGTAGCCCTTGTATTAAAATAATCAGTATCACCGTTATTTTCGTTTGGCATACGGATAAGGTAAGAACGTCCGGCTACGAAAGTAGCTGTTGCAGGGTTTACGTGATAGAACACCTCGTTGTAACCCGAACCGTTATTACGGCAATCGTACTCGTAAAAACGCGTTGTAAGCGTGTTTGGCGAAAACTCAGACATGGTCTGAGAACCTGTAACAGGCGAACTCCACATAGTGTAGTCGTTCCTATAAATTGCGTTACTGTCTTTTTTAACCGTAATGCTACCGCTGTTAGCTACGCTGTTAGTTTGTAGTAGCGCAGCATTTTCCTCAATAACAAATTTCTCTACAGTACCGTTATTTACCAGTTGGTTTTTAACGGTAATCGTAGTATTTGCAGGAAGCGTTACGCTTGGCCCTGCATCTAGTGTAAGGTTGTTACCTACCACCGTGCCGTTATCAAACGACTTGGCACCAGTACCCGAAAGCTTCACGTCATAGTAATCAACCGAAAGCTTGTTAACCGTTTGGGCATCGCCGGCAAAGTGTACAAGGCTGCTGTTAAGCACTTGTGATGCATAGTTTGTAGGGAAACCGTTTGTGCCGTTTATTTTTAGCGTAGTACCGTTACCCAGTGTTATACTACCACCGTTTGCATTGCGGTTAATAGTAAAGGTGCTAAGATCTAGCGTGCCTGAGTTTACCGTAAGGTTACCAATAGGGGTAATTGTGCGGTTAAGCGTTACATTAGCATTAGTAGTAACGTTACCAGGGTTGTTAAACGTAGCTGTAGGGAATGGCGACGTAGTAGCTGCATTAAATACATAGTGTGCACCTGTAGCTAAGGTTCTGGTAGTTGTTGTAACAGATGTGGCTATACCTCCGGTGTTGCTGGTAGCCAAAGTACCGCCTGCATTCAGGTTAAATACACCACTGCCTGTTATAGCATTGTTTTGTACGTTTATTGTACCTCCGTTTAATACGTTAAAGTCGTTAGTTGAGTTAGGAAGTGCCAGGCTTGCTGTTAGCTGTACTTCAGATCCCGAAGCCACATCAAAGTCAACACGTGTACCCACTGTAACTGTGTTAGCTATATTAAGTGTTTGAGGCGCAGTTCCGTTAAATACAAATTTACAGCCATCGTCAGTACTTATTATACTACCTGCAGTAGCATTAATATTACCGTTTACGTTAAGCGTTACAGAACCCGAAGTTGAATTGTTTTGGTTAAGGTCCAGTGTGCCGCCTGTCATCTCTATGTTACCTTTAACTGTGTGGGTAACGTTAGCACTTGTAGTAGCACCTGCCGAAAACTTATTTTGTTGTATTATAAGGTTTCCTCCGATTTCTACATTAGCATTCACTGTAGTCATTACAGTAGCATAAGTACTGCTTGCACTATTAACGGTCAGGTTGTTCTGGCAAAGTTTTTGTGTTCCTGTAGCACCTACAAGAGTAAACAATTTGTCTTGTGTACCAGAGTTAATATAGATGTTTCCGTAGTAATAGTCATCAGCATTCTTGCTAACTGTACCGTTTGCATCTACAAGTCTTTCGTTAGCTGTTGTTTCACTCCAGTCCCAATCTTGTATTTCGAATGTAGAGCCGTTTTTAAAGTTTTCGGTTCCATTCCAAAAGTTATCACCAAGGTTAAAAGTAGCAGAGTTTGATATCAGCGTACCGCCTGATTCTACAGTTACAGTACCTGTGCTAAGCAGGGTAACACTTGGAGTATTAAGTCGCACAGTACCTCCGTTTTCTATTGTAAGTGTACTAAGTGTACAAGAGTGACCCATTTCAAACCTACCGCCGTTTGCAACGATAACTTTTGTACCCACACCGCCTGTTGCCGAGAATGAGGCACTACTTGTAATGGTATGTTTTACAATAAGCAGGTCTGTTACTGAAGCTGAAGGTGCAGAAGCTGGTGTCCAAACTCCGTTTACAAGACGATTCCATGTAGCTGATCCCGATGGCCATGTACCGTTAGAAGTAGTTTCGTAGGTATTGTTAGGATAAGTTACTACATTAATAGCTGCTGATGCAGTACCGGCAAAGTAGTTAGTGCCCTCTGCAACAGAGATGTTTAAGGTAGTAGTACCCACTGCAAGACCCGTAATTGTAGTTCCGCTTAAAGAAGCTATACTGCCGTTTACCACGCTGTAGCTTACAGTACCGTCTGACGGGATGGTAATGTTAGCGCCCGGTAAAGAATAAGTTCCGTTAATGGTAAGGCCAATATCTGATGTTGTTATAGATAAAGTTGCCTTGTTTATAGTACCTGTAATGCCCGGTTGTGTAAGGCTATAGTTAGTAGCGTCTGCGCCTGTAAGGGCTATGGTAACTGCTATTCCGGTACCGGCATTAGCGCTGGCAAATGTACCCGAAGTACTTACCGATACCGCATCGCCGCTTACTGCGCCTACCACTGTACCTCCGCTTATGGTAGCGGCAGTAGTACCATCATAGGTTTTAGTAGTAACAGTAGCTCCGGTAACGGTTACTGATTTAGCGGTAACAGTACCTGTAAGGCCTGTTGGCTGAGTTACTGTATAGTTACCCGAACCTGTACCGCTTATAGAATATCCGGTTACGGTAATGGCTTTACCTGTACCTACTGCTTTAGTAGCAAAGGTATAGGCAGGTGAGCCACCCAGCGTTACGCTGTCGCCGTTTACCACACCGCTAAGGGTAGCAGTACCGGTTACGGCAGCTGTAGTGTTACCGTCATATACTTTTGTACCGCCTGTAAGGCCCGTTATGGTTAGTGCTTTAGCCGATACTGTGCTGCTTGGTATGGCTACAGTTACTGTGGAAGCACTTGTACTTGCAAGGGTAATGTTACCCGAGTAAGAGCCTACAGCTGTTGTAGACGCAAGGCGCACATATATAGGGGTGCTGCTTACCGTACCGCTGGTAGGGGTAAGGCTTACAGAGTTGCCAAAGCCTGAGGCCGTAGCCGTAGAAATTTCGAAACCGCTTGGTGCAGTAATTACTATAGGTGTAGTAAGGTTACTACCCGATGCCGAAAACGTACCGTTAGCCGAAGCCGTACCATAGGTAGTGCTAAGTGCATTAACTGTACCGCTGGTTGATATAAAAGGGGTGTTTGGCGATACGCTGCCGCTTGCCGTAAGGCTGCTGCTGGTGCCACCACCGCTTATGCTTATGGTTTCGCTGTTGTAGCTGCCTGCTGTAAGGCCTGCCTTAAGGCGAACGTATACAGGGGTAGACGCTAACGAAGTACCGGTGTAGGTAATGCTAGCCGTACTGCCAAAGGTGGTGTTATCTGAAGATACCTCGTAGTTAGTAGAACCTGTAACGGTAATGGTACCGCCACCGGTATTAAGGTTGCTTCCGGTAAGGTTAAACGACTGCGATGCAGACGGACCCGAACCCTGCGTATAGTTAAACCCGGTTAATGCTGTACCCGATGGGGTAAGTGTAGCCCAGCGTGCATATAGTGTAGTGTTTGCGCTAATGGTAAACGTGTTACCCGACTGGTAGGTGGTACCGCTGCCGTTAGCAGCAGTGTTCCAGCCGTTAAAGGTAGAGCCTGTTTTAGCAAGCGAACCGGTGTTACCCAGTACGGTTACCGTAGCGCCGCTTGCATAAGCGTTGCTGTCGGTAGGTGCAGAACCCGATGTGCTGCCGTTTCCGTTGTAGGTTACGGTGTAGGTGGTAGCGCCTGCTGTAATACTAAAATCGTCGACATAACGTTCTTGTGCTCCTGAAGAGCGCGTGTCCGTTAATCTTACTTTAATATTTGAGTAGGAACTTAAGTCGGCAGTATATTGTGCGTAAGTTGTACTGGCAGAGGTTATTGCTGTTAGTGTTGCAACTACCGCGTTGGTAGAAGCGTTAAGCACTTCCACCTTTAGCCCCCAGGCTGTCGTGTTGCTACTTCTCCTATAGTAGAAGGATAGTTGTGATGGCGAACTGATTGCGGGACTAGTTGCAGTTTGACCTGTAGCAGTGAAACCTAAGGCTCTATCACCATTTCGTGGGTTGTTGACAGTAGGAGCTGCACCACTAAACGTCCAGTTACTTAAGGTGGTGCTTCCTGTATCAAAACTTTCGGTGATCTGCGCCTGTACGGAGCTGGTGCACAATAAAACTATCATGCACGTGAGTAGCGTCCACAAATTACTTTGTAAATTTTTTAGCATAAAATAGGCATTAAATAATTTTCTCTGTTTGACAAGTGTATATTGGGAACTGCAAAGTTATATAAAATTTGTCACAAAAAACACTATAACAGTTAATTATGTAACTATTAAAGGTTACCTTAAGGTTAACAACCTAATTTATCATTTAAATAAAAAAACCTCCCTTATGTTACCAAAAGAGAGGTTTACCACCAAAACCACACCTTACCTTGGTTTGGTGGCACAGGTTGTTTTCTACCCAAAAAAAACTTATATATGACATTAGATGCCTGTGTTTAACCCGTAAGCATCAGGGGCTTAAAAAACCTCTCCGGGGTTTAGCATCCGGAGAGGCGGTGCACCAATGCCGCAGGTACATCCCTGCCGGCACATTCACTTTCTGGGGAATTTAACGAGGGCTCGTATATTTTTCCCTTTTGCTTACACCCTATATATACGATAGGGTTTACTTCATGGTTTTAAAAAAGTAAAAAAATGCAAAAAAAAATTCCCAACTGTTGTAGTTGGGAATCTATCTGATTTAAAAACAGATATTTACATTTAGGTATTAATAAATAATTTTTTTCGAAATCGTTCCTTTATCAGTAATTATCTGTGCTATAAGCACCTGGTGTGCCACGCTGCCCAGTGGTAGCACGGCTGTGGTTCCGTAGGCGTTTTGGGTTTGCACCAGCCTTCCGTTAAGGTCGTACACCGCAATTTTCTGCAGGCTGCTGCCCTGTGTACTCACGTGAAGATTCCCGTCCTGTATATATACCATGGCGTTTGCCTTATTAGTATCTGTAACCGAAAGCGCCGCGGTAGTGTAGCGTAGTTCAAACCTGTTGTTAAAGGTTCCGGCTTCGGTAGTAAACTCATAGCTTTTATCGGTAAGGCTGCGTACAATGCCCTCTGTAGTATCTACCAGATAAATGGCCTGCCCGTTGTTAAAAACACCTTCAACCCTGTCCAGGTTTATGGTGTAGTTCCCTGCTGTAGGTGCTGTAAAGCCTAAAGGCACCACATCGGCAGGGGTAAAATCAGGGCGTGCCTGTACGGCCAGTTCCTCTGTGCCAGATAGGGTGTATATGTCGGCAATGCCGCTTTCGGTAAAGCGTTTGCCATCCAGGGCAAAGTCGTTCCCCGTGGTAGCACCCGGCATATATACTAATGCTGCCTGGCTAAAGGCGGTATCGCTGTTGCTAATGTTTATCCACATACGCGAAATGGCACCCTCTGTAGTACGCAAAAACGCTGTACCCGCACCCGGTACTATACGGCGCATGCTGTTAGTAAAGGTGGCTACCGGGCTGCCTGTAACACCGCTTTTGGTTTTTACCAAAAAGCCCTGCCCTGGTGCCAGTAGCCAGTTGCTGCTGCCCCCGGTAAAAAATCCCGATGCATTTTGCCCGCCGGTATTGTTGGTGGCGTTTTGCCCGCTGCCGTTTGCCGTGTAGGCGGCAAGGGTTAGGGTGGCATAGCTGCTGGTATTGGTAGCATTGCGTTTCCTCCACAGGTAAATCGCGCCATTACTGTCTATAACGCTGCTGTTTTGGCTAAAAAAGTCGCTTACGCTTATCGGCGAAGGGTAGGGGTTGCCTATACTGGTAAACCTGTCGCCATTTGTAGAAAGCGGTACGGTTATAGTACCGTTGTTTGGCGTTCCTGCAAAAGTACCGTTAAAGCTAAGGGCCGTGCTGCCGGAGTTAAATCCGTTTACTCCCGCGGCGGTATCGGGCATGCGTATAAGGTATCCCTTGCCCGGTGTAAAGCTGTTTGCCGAAGCATCTACATGGAAGTATGCCGATAGCGGCGTGCCAGCCGAGTTGGTGCCATAACGGTATTCATAAAACCTGTTGCTTACCGTTTGCGGACTGAATGCCAGCAGGTTTTGCCCGCTTACCGGTGCGCTCCATAACGTGTAGTCAAAACGGTACAGGTTGTTACTGTTTTTGTACTGAGTGATTTGCCCGGTGTTGCTTACGTTATTGGTTTGTACCAAAGCACCGTTGTTTTGTATGGTAAGTGCGGTTGCGTTTCCGTTATTAATAAGTCTGTTGTCTACCGTTAGTGATTTAAGGCTTTCTATGAGTAACGATGTGCCGTTGTTTACCGTAGCATTATTAGCCACGCCCACGTTAGCACCCAGTTTCTTCTGCCCGCTACCCGATAGTACCAGGTTGCCATATTTCTGGCTGCCCGGTGCGGCTATGGTTTGGGTAGTACCGTAGTATTCTACCGTATTGGCACTGTTGACGCTGTAGGTAGCATAACCAGATGGTAAGGTGTTGGTACCGCCTATTTTAAGCGTTCCGCTGCTTAGGGTTAGTGTTCCGCTACCGTTAGCCGTATAGCTGCCAAGGTCTAACGTCCCTCCCGAAAGCGTAAGCGAAGCCGGACTTATATTGGCGCCTAGCGATACCGTTCCTGCGGCAACCTCAAGGGCGTTCATAGCTGTAATGCTTACACTGCCCGGAAATGTGTAGCTTCCCGAAACGTTTAGCTTAAGCGTACCGTTGTTTGTTATGGTACCGGCGCTTACCATACTTCCGGTAAGCGTTAGCACCGCCCCCGAATCTATAACCAGTGTACCGCCGCTTTGCAGGTTTACCGAAGCCAGGGTTTGGTTCTTGCTTATTTTAAGGGTAGCGCCACTGTTTACAGTAACGCTTGCCGTAGCCGGCAGGGCACCGCTGTTGTTGTTAAGCTGTAGCGTACCGGCCTCTACGGTAGTAGCACCCGTGTAGGTGTTTACGGCGTTAAGCTGTACTATGCTGTTTTGTTTTATGGTAAGGCTTCCGCTGCCGTTAATCACACCGTTTATGGTAAGGGTTTTGGCATTAGGGCCGTACACGTTTATGGCATTACCCGCAGTGGTAATGGTACCGTTTAAGGTAAGGCTACCGTTTATGGGGTTAAACTCTGTACTGTTTTCAAACGTAATATCTGGCGAAATGGTGTGTGTAGCGGTAGAGTAGTTTTCTATCTTACACGCCGCGCCCACCTTAAAAAATATTTTCCTTCCGGCAGATGTAGTTATGGTGCGGCCTACAGTGGCACCACCGTCAAAAAGTATTTGATACGCGCTAAAATCATCCGACGAGTTAAGGTTCATCGAAGTTTGGTTGTTGTTGTCAAAATGTATGTATTTAGCGCCGTAACAATCAGGGCGTTTCCTAAACCCGTTCCATGGCGAAGGGTAGAACCAGCTACCGTCAGATCCTGCATCGCAGGTGCTTCCCCATTCCCAGTTTCCGTTTGGTGCTTCGCCGCGCCAGTATATTGCTATCTGGGCATCAGCAGCATACGGCAGGCATAAAAGTACTGTAATAATAGGTAGTAATTTTTTCATACAGAAATGATTAGGTTACTATTATTTATTAAATAGATATGTAAAACTACATCGTATTTATATATCTGCAAGGCATCAATCGTTTTCGGGGTATTCTACAACGTTTGCGTGTTGATAAGTTTTTAATTTGGAAGGATTTTTTTACGGAAAGTGGAATTTTAAGCCTTTAATATTGGCTGTAAAAAGAAAATCCCCCACTAGCCGGGCTAATGGGGGATTTATATGGTAAACCGCAAAAGGTGTGTTTTGTATTAGAAAACAATCTTTTTAGATACGGTTCCCTTATTGGTTTTAAGCTGCACTATTATTACTTCCTGAGCTGCGTTAAGCGTGCTTATGGTAGTAGCATTAGCAGCTACATTGTTGTTTTCATACAGTTTCCTGCCACGGATGTCGTACACGGTAACAGCGTTAATAATCGCGTTGCCGGTATTGGCATAAATCGTAGTACCTGATTTGTATACCGCAACAGCGTTAGCATCTATAACAGTATCTGTACCCAGTGCCTGTGTAGTATACAGTAGCTCGAAACGGTTGTTAAACGTACCGGCTTCGGTAGTAAAGGTATAGCCGCCGTTAGCAAGGTTGTACACCAGTCCTTCGGTAGTATCGTATACAAACACATCCTGTCCGTTTGCAAACACACCGTCTTTATTGTCTAATGTAAGTGTGTACGTTCCCGCTGTTTCGGTAACGTAGCCCAGTTTTACAGTATCGTTGGCTTCAAATGCCGGGCGTGCCTGTATGGCAAGCTCCGTGTTTTCTGCAAGGGTATATATTGATATTTTGTTATCGTTGTAGCGTGTACCGTCGTAGCCTGCGTCTATACCTGTAGTAGCACCGCCCATGTAGGCCACTGCCATTTGGGCTGCTGCACCGTTTGCGCTTTTAAGGCTCATCCAGTAGCGTGACTTACTGTTACCTGCCTGCCTGAAGAATGCCTGGCCCGATGCCGAAGCGCTTCTCCTCATGCTGTTTGTAAAGGTTACCACCGGGTTGTCGGTAGCCGATGCGCTGGTGCGCACTATAAAGCCCTGGCCCGGAGCCAGTGTCCATAAGCTGTTGTCTGCCCCGAAGTAACCTTGCTGGTCTTCGCCACCAAAGGTAGCACCCGACGCCGTAAAGCCCGCAAGGGTAAGCGTAGCGTAAGAGGCCGATGCTGCACCGTTTTTCTTCCTCCACAGGTAAATACCCGATGAAGGATCCAGCACTGATGCGTTTTGCGTAAAGAAATCTACCACGCTTATAGGCGATGCATACGGGTTACCCGTACCGGTGTAGCGGTTACCGCCTGTATTCATGGCTTTGGTTATGGTCCCGGTATTTGGCGTACCTGTAAATAGCCCTGGGTAGCTTATGGCTGCAGTACCTTCGTTATAACCGGTAGCGGCGTTTTGGTTTGGCATACGGATAAGGTAACCGTTAGCCGGGGTAAAGGTGCTGGTGCCATCTACATGGAAGTACGCCTCTACCATAGTGTTGCTGCTGTTTAACGCGTACTTGTATTCGTAGAAACGACTGGCTGTTGTGTTAGGTGAAAAATCCTGAAGGGTTTGTGTGCCGTTTACCGGAGACGACCACAGGGTATAATCAAGCAGGTAAAGCGGGTTGCTGCTTTTGTTTACGGTAATGGCGCCTGTTGCAGTGCCGCTGCCGTATTGTACCAGCGAACCGTTGTTCTCTACTACAAAGTTATTTGGCTGCGCATTGTTTACTATGTTTCCGTATACAGTAACGGTAGTATTTGGCGCTACGGCAAGATTGTAACCGTTGTTTAGGGTCAGGTTTTTTGCAATAATGTTGCCGTTAACCGCTGTGTCGTAGTTTGCGTTAAGCGTTACGTTAATATCGCTTGTTAGTGTGGTCGCAGGCACCCATGTAGCGGTAGACTGTCCAGATGGCACTGTCCAGGTTACGTTACCTATAGGGGTAGTAAAGCTGATAACGTTACTGTTTACAGATATACTATTGCCCAGAACAGTACGTACCCTGTAATAATAGGTAGTGTTATCGTTAATGTTAGTAGTTGCGTTTAGCAGGTTGCTGCTTACCGGTATGTTTTGATATCCGGTAACGTAGCTTGGCGTCCAGCTGCTAAAGGTGTGCGAACCCAGGTTAGCCACGTTGTCTTGATTACTTACTTCCCACTCTGTGCTAAGGGTAGGGAAAGAGGTTGCCGGGTTTACGGTTAAGCCAGATGTAACGGTGGCCTTACGGCGAAGGGTTTTTTCGGCGGTGCTGAAAGAGCCCGATGTCCATGCTGTACCCGGGTCGTAGCCTATGCTACCTATAATATCTACATAAGCCCCGGTAGAAATTTTTATAAGTGCTATAGCATCATCCCCGCTGAAGTTAACTGCCGAATTGCTTTCTGCTGCTCCGGTGTACACAGCTGCCGAAGCGTTTTTGTACACTTTTGTTTGCCCGTCTAATAACGCTCCTGTAAGCTGTACTTCTGTATTAGCAGCACCACTTCCGTTTGCGTAAGATGATAGTTTGTAGTCAGAAAGGTCTACCGTGTTACCGGTACCGTTATATATTTCTATATACTTGTTGTTTGAAGAACCTTCTACATATTCAGAAAAGAAAAGGTCTGTAGCGCGTGTACCTGTACCAAAGGTAGGGCTGGTACTTAGGTCAAGCTGGTAGGTTGCCGTAGAAACCGTATTCCAGTTAGCGTTAAAGCTGTTGGTAGCTATGTTAGTAGCCGCTGTAGCCACCGGAGCGTCTATGGCGTTGGTTACAAAAGAATTCTGGAAACCGTAATACGTACCGCTTGCATCGGTAATTTTAGCTTTAAAATAGTAGCGGGTAGATGGCGTAAGGCCGGTAAGTACCGCGCTGTAGCCACCGGCCGCTGTAGTGCTTGCCGATATTACAATACCTGAACCGTTAGCAAAGCTTGCGGTAGAGTATTCAAATTCCAGTGCGGTAGGCGTATAGCATCCTGTAGTATAGGTAGCGCTTATGGTACCTGTAAATCCTGTAATGTTAGTAGCCCCTGCCACTGTAGTAATGGTAGCTAGGGTATTAATACCCGCACCCGATGTTGTAATGTTAAACTGTGCAGTAGCATTAGCACCTGTGCCTGCAACGTTTACCGTACCGCCATAGCTTTGTACCACGGTTGGTGCAAATTTTACATACACGGTAACCGAAGCGCCGCTATAGTTAGTAATGGTAAGCGTATCTGTATAGGTGCCGTTTGCTGTAAGTGAGTAGCTAAACCCGCTTATTGCAGGCACGGTAATGTCTGTTGTGTCTACAATGTTAGCGCCTTCAAACGTAAAGGTGCCTGTTGCGGTGGCGTTTATACAAACATTGCCAAATGAAAGCGATGATGCTGTAAGCGTTAACGATGGCGCTGTAGCAGAAAGCGTGTCTAACGATGCACTGGTTCCGTATGCTGTGGTTAACGTAGCATCGGTGTTTTGTGCGGCAACATCTACGGTGTAGGTTGTACCTGCTGTAAGCCCTGTTATGGTTTTTGTACCCCAGTTAGCAGCAGTTTGGTATACGGGGCTTGCGCCCAATGTTCCGTTGGCCTGTACATACTGGCTTCCGTTTACACGGATGGCATAGGTAGTAGTAGCGTTGTTTCCGTTAGCGTTTACAGTAACATCTATACTGGTTTGCTGTGGGTTACCGAGTGTAGGTGTGCCCGGTATAGCGGCTGCGGTATAAAAGTTGTATTCGGTGCCGTAGCCCGTGCCACCAAGGCTGTTAGTAGCGTAAGCGCGATAATAATAACGTGTGTTGCTGTTTAATGAAGAAATGCTGCTTGTAAAGGTACTGGTACCTGTCCCTTCGTTTGTTTTTGTGGCAAGGGCTATCGTTGGGGCGGTAGCTGTATTCCACACCACACCTTTTGCAGTAATTGTTCCCGTGCCTACATCGCTAATACTACCTCCTGAAGTCGCGGCAGACTGTGTAATTGCAGTTGCACTTGTAGTTGTTACCGTAGGGGATGGCGGGGTTCCGGTTAATTTTACGTCGTCTAACCTAAATTGTATAGACCCAGATGTATTGGTAAAGCGTAACCTTACATTGCTTGCTGCTGGTATTGCTGTAGTTGCTGTAACATACTCCCATGTAGCCGAGGTCGTTGTTCTTGTGTAAGCTACATTGGTATAATTTGTACCATCGGTGCTGTATTGCACTGTAAGTGCCGTAGTGGCAGCGGTGTTACTCTTATAATGCCCAAAAGAAAGTGCTATATTAGTGTAGCTGGTAGTGTTTATACCGCCAATTTCAAAATATCGACCTGCGGTGGAAGTAAAAAAGATATTTCCACCTGCTGATGCACTTGTATAATTTGAAGGCGTAGTTGTCCTTACGTCGGCCGTTCCGGAGAAAACGATAGGGGTTGTGTTCTGAAATGTGTTAGCAGAAATAGCAGTGTTAGCCGAAGGCGAACCCATGTTTTCTGTGAAGACTGTTACCTGCCCGAACGATATTGCGGGGGATAGCAATACCATTAACAGCAGGCAGTGCCATGTTGTTTTGTTAAGTAGTGTTTTTACCATTTTCGTGTAGTGATTTAGGTTCAATGCGCTATAAATTAACACACTGCAAATATACTCCATGATGTTAACTTAACATACGGCTGCACTACTATTGTTTATTATCTTTATGTTAAGAATTATTTTGTGATTTTTTTACATAAATTTAAAAAACAATCCGTGTAAACTGACTTATGTTATGATAATGGTAAAAATTTTGCCAATTTTTTACGTCTACTGTTTTAGCAATTTTATTGTCCTGCTTTTTACCCCGTCAGAAACGGTTAAAAAATACATTCCCGCGGCATTTTTTTCTATGTTTAGCAAATCGTTTTGCACTTCTAAAATCGCATTTTGCCCCAGGGTGTTATATAATGTATAGGTAAACACTTTATTTTCGGTGTTTTTTACAGTAACCACCCCTGTAGTTACGGTAGGGTAGGCTATAATTTGTGCCAAATCTTCGCTTGGTGCACTAAGCAGTCCCCAGGTATCATTGGCCTGCGGGCCGTTCCATAGTATGGTAGCCAGGTAAGGGTTATCTATAAACGGATTTCGGTTGCCCTGCATTTGTTGCAGTATGTTGTTACGGTTACGCTCGTAGTCGCTTACCGGGTCTTCCTGGTTCCATTCTAAAAACACGTTGGGCATATCGCCATATATGCTGTAACTGGTACTGCCTGTACCTATGTTGGTTGCCAGGCACTGGCTGCCGTAGCGCACGTACATGTACATAACCATGCGGGCTACGTCGCCACGCCACTCATCGCCCGGGTAAAACTGGTCGTTTGGCAGGGTATGGGCATTACCGGCATCATCGGTATACACACGGTTACTACGGCTGTTGTTCATGCTGTTATCTATGGCGCGCAGGTGGTGGGCATCGCTCCCGGCAAATTCAAAACCCAGGTTAGGCGTACCTAATGACCTTGCATAAACGTGCTCGCGTACCCACAACCCGCTACAGCTACTGGTATGGCAGCTAAGGTCTTTACTGCGGCTGCGGTCGTTGCTTACATTAGTATCTGTATCATCATACCCATATATAAGGAGTACGTTGTCAGGGTTTGCCGGGTCAAGGTCGGTCTGCTTCAGCGCGGTCCATACATCGGGCGTATAAATAAGCTGTGTGGTATGGGTATCGGTAATCAGCGTGGCAAGCTGGTTTTTCAGCGCGTTTCCGGTCAGCGAAAAATCAACGGTACTGTAGTATTGCGGTATTTGCGCCAGGCAAACAAAAGGGGTTGTAAGTAATAAGAGTAGCAGTTTTTTCATGCGATACGTAATGTTTAGGCAAGCTGCCAAATGTACTCAAAACAAAGGTATGATGGTAAAAGCGCTATGGTTTTTAACAAATAACGCTTAAGATAATAGCCTTAACAACAGTTTAACAGTAAGTTTTTATATTTTTGACCGTTATGCCCAACAACGGTTTTGTAAGAAAAACACCAACACGCCAAAGGCGTTATACGGCATACAACGCGTTGTAAATCTAATTTAAACATAAACCCTTAAGGGTATGATACTTATTGTAGACGACCAAAGGGAAAATATTTTACCCTTACAAAAAATACTGCAATTGCACGGGCTGGAGTCAGATGCGGCGCTATCTGGTGAGGAGGCGCTTATAAAAATTCTTAAAGCTCCGTACTCGCTGGTCATCCTGGATGTGCAAATGCCGGGCATGGATGGTTTTGAGGTAATGGAAATGATGGCGGGCAGCAGCCGTACTAAAGATATACCGGTTATTTTTCTTTCGGCAATTAGTAAAGAGAAAAAGTATATTTCCAGAGGGTTTGAAACCGGGGCGGTAGATTATATTACCAAGCCTGTAGACCCAGACCTTTTGATTATGAAGGTGAAAACCTTTTTAAAGCTGCACGAACAAAAGCAGGAGCTTATACGCATAGGCGATATACTGAGCAAGGAAATAGAAATACGTAAGGAGGCGCAAGATAACCTGGAGGCTAAGGTAGAGGAGCGCACGCGCGAATTGTTGCACAAAAATGAAGAACTGGAGCTGCGTAACCATGAGCTGCAACAATTTAGCTGGGTGGTATCGCATGACCTGAAAGAGCCGCTGCGGAAAATAGAAATGTTTACCAAAATTGTGCGCGACCGTTATATTAATACGCCCGATGCACAGGATTATATAAACCGTACACTGCGTTCGGCAGACCGTATGGGTATGCTTATTACTGATTTGCTGGATTACAGCAGGCTTTCGGCAAATGTAGTGCCCGAGGTTACAGATCTTAACGCGATTATAACCGAGGTGCTTACCGATTTTGACTACCGGATTGAAGAAAAACAGGCGCAGGTACACGTAGAAAACCTTACCACCATTATGGGTGTACCGGGGCAGTTACGGCAGTTGTTTCAAAACCTTATAGGTAATTCGCTTAAGTTTTCCAGGGAAGGCGTGCCACCGGTAATAACAGTAAAGGGTTACTTTGTAGATCATAAGGATTTTGACAGCCCGCAGGTGGTACCCGATGGGCCTTACTACCGCATTAGCGTAAAAGACAACGGTATAGGGTTTGACGAAAAATATCTGGATCGCATTTTTATCATTTTCCAGAGCCTTAACGACAGGCAACTGTATGATGGTACGGGCATAGGGCTGGCCATTGCCAAAAAAATTACCGACAGGCATAACGGTATTATTACCGCAAAAAGCACACAGGGCGAAGGATCTGAATTTATAATGGTATTGCCCGTTCACTAAACACAAAAAACATCAAACACAAATAAATGGATACTAACTTTAGGCGGAATTTATTCGTAGGCTTCAGCATCTCGTTTGCCATATTGCTTGTAAGCTCGCTGGCATCGTACTTTTCTATCACAAAGTTGCTGGATAGTACTAAATGGGTAGACCACACCCAGCAGGTTATTTATAACCTTAACGGGGGTAACACAGTGGTGTTAGAGGCGCAAACCAGTATGCGCGGGTTCCTGATTACGGGCAAAGAAGAATTCCTGGCACAATACCAGGATGCGCAGCGTGAGTCGGATTCTTTTTTCAGCCTGGTAGAGCAGCAAACCCTGGACAACCCTGCGCAACAGGAAAGGCTACGTAAGCTAAAGCCGTTTAAAGCATCGTTCTTTAGTTTTATGAACGACCGTATACAGACCAAAAGGGCAGGTCGCCCGGTGTTTGCAGATGATATAGACCGCGGGCGCGAACTGATGAAGGAAATCCGTGTGCTGATTCGCGGCCTCGAAAAAGAAGAACAGGCACTACTGGCCGGGCGTATGGACAGCGCCAGCGAGTACAGCAAAATATCTGTAATAACCATTGTACTTGCAGCCATACTTTCGCTGCTTATTAGCGGGTTTTATTTCCGCCGTATTATGAATGATTACCGCGATCGTGCCAAACTGCATGAGTCGCTTCGCCAAAAAGACCGCGAAATGACCCAGCGTATAGATGCCGTAAGCACCATAGCTACACAAATATCGCAGGGTAATTATGATATCCGTATAGATGATGAGCAAAGCGACGCCCTGGGTGTGGTAAGCGAATCGTTAAATACCATGGCTTCGTCGTTGTCGGCATCGTTTAAAACCCTCTCTGATAACGAATGGCACCAGTCGGGCGTGGCAGAATTAAACCAGGTAATGCTGGGCGAAAAAACACTGGCGCAGCTTACTAATGATATTGTGGCGTTTGTGTGTAAATACACATCGGGTAATGCCGGTGCGCTATACGTATTAGAAAACGACTACCTTATGGCTGCGGCGGGTTACAGCTATGTACCGCAAGAGTCGCGCAGGCTGCTGCCACTGGGGCACGGCCTTATGGGCCAGGCCGCCGAAAGCGGTACGTTTATGGAAATTAAAAATGTAGAACAACCTGATATTGTTGTTTCTTACGCCCTGGGCGAAATAAAGCCATCGCACATTATAGCCCTGCCGCTTATAGACATTAAGGTGGAAGGGGTGTTAGAGCTGGCAAGTGTTAAAGGCTTTAACAGCCGCGAAATTTTATTCCTTCAGGCGGTGGCAAATAACATAGGGGTAGCGCTTAAGGCGGCTCAAAACCGCAAACGTGTACAGGAACTGTTAGAGGAAACCCAGGCACAAAGCGAGGAGCTTCAGGCACAACATACCGAACTGGAAAGCATGAATGCCGAGCTTGAGGCACAAACCGAGAAACTACAGGCAAGCGAGGAGGAACTAAGGGTGCAGCAGGAAGAACTGCAGCAAACTAATGAGGAACTCAGCGAGCGCAGCGCACTCCTTGAAGAGCGTAACCTGGAGATACAGAAGAAATCAGAAGAGCTGGAAATTACTACCAGATATAAGAGCGAGTTCCTTGCTAATATGTCGCATGAGTTGCGTACGCCGTTAAACTCTATACTGCTGCTTAGCCGTTTGCTTAGCGAAAATAATGAGCAGAATATGAATAACGAGCAGGTGGAGTTTGCGCGTGTTATAAACAGTTCGGGTAACGGGCTACTGGGGCTTATAGACGAAATACTGGACCTGAGTAAAATTGAGGCCGGTAAAATGGATCTTGATTTTGCCGATGTAAGCATGGCGGAGATTACCGGTAACCTTACCGGTTTGTTTTCGCAAATGGCCAAAGAAAAGGGGATTGAGTTTATTGTAAACGATAAAGAAGCGCCACTGGTACTGCGTACCGATAAAATGCGTTTAGAACAAATACTTAAAAACCTGATTTCTAACGCTATTAAGTTTACATCGAGCGGTAGTGTAACCTTAAACGTTACCCGAAACCCTTTAAACGAAAAGCTTATAAACTTTACAGTAAAAGATACCGGTATAGGTATACCACGCGAAAAACAGGCACTGGTATTTGAGGCGTTTCAGCAAGCCGATGGCAGTACCAAGCGTAAATACGGCGGTACGGGCCTTGGTTTATCTATAAGCCGAGAACTTGCCAAGCTGCTTAACGGAGAAATTTCGCTAAAAAGCGAAGTAAATGTGGGTACAGAGTTTACCCTTACACTGCCGGTATATGGTGCCGCTGCACCACAACAGGTTACAGTATCTCCTGAATTTTTAAACCAACAGCCGGTAAGTGCGCCTGCATCTGCAACAGACGAGGCAATTACCCATGAGCCGGGTAACTATCATTTGTTCCGTAGTAAAAGCATACCGGAGTCTGTAGAAGACGACCGCGATGCTATTAAGGCAGGCGATAAATCAGTACTGATTGTAGAGGATGATGTAAACTTTGCCAAAACCTTACTTGATTTTACCAGGAAGCGGGGCTATAAAGGCATTGTATCGGTTCGTGGAGACCATGCCCTTAACCTGGCACTTGCCTACCGCCCTGTAGGGGTACTGCTTGATATAGAACTGCCTATGAAGAGCGGATGGGAAGTAATGGAAGACCTTAAAAGCAACGGTAATACCAAGCACATTCCGGTACACATCATGTCTAGCCACAAGGTTAAAAAAGAGAGTTTACTTAAAGGTGCTGTTAACTTCTTAGACAAGCCTGTGGCCTACGAGCAAATACCTGAGGTATTTAAACGCATAGAACACTTTGTAAACCGCGAGTCGCAAAAAGTGCTTATTGTAGAAGATAACCCTAAGCACGCGCAGGCTTTAGCGTATTTCCTTGAAACGTATAATATTAGTTCTGAAATTAAGAGCGAAATAGATGCGGGTGTAAACACCCTGCAGAGCAATCAGGTAGACTGCGTAATTTTGGATATGGGCGTGCCCGATAAGCAGGCTTACCAACTCCTGGAAAATGTAAAGCAAAACCCGGGACTGGAAAACCTTCCTATTATTGTGTTTACCGGTAAGAGCCTTTCTATGAAGGAGGAGCTTAAAATTAAAAAGTATGCCGACAGCATTATTGTAAAAACCGCACATTCTTACCAGCGTATGCTCGATGAGGTTTCTTTGTTCCTGCACCTGGTGGAGGAGAAGAAGCAAGGGAAGCAAAACATTGCTAAAACCCGTGGTGCGCTAAACGATGTGCTGAGTAACAAAACGGTACTTGTGGTAGATGATGACGTAAGGAACATTTACTCGCTTACAAAATCGCTTGAGGCACTAAAAATGAACGTAATCACTGCCATTGATGGTAAGGAAGCGCTAAAAATGCTGAGCCAGAATCCTGATACCAGCGTGGTGTTGCTGGATATGATGATGCCAAACATGGACGGGTACGAAACCGCTACACGCATAAGGCAAAATCCTAAATTCCGTAACCTGCCGGTAATTGCCGTTACAGCAAAAGCCATGACAGGCGACCGCGAAAAGTGTATTAATGCCGGGGCCAGCGATTACATAACAAAACCGGTAGATGTAGATCAGTTGCTGTCTTTACTAAGGGTATGGCTGTACGATAACAACTAATATTTTTTTCGATAATCAATTACATAAATCAAAAACCTCTATGAACAAAAAAACCGTGTTGATTATTGACGACGATGCGCGAAATATTTTTGCGCTTAGTGCTGTACTCAGGGCGAAGTCTTATGATTGCCTTTCTTGCCAAGGTGCGGCTGAAGCACTGGAATTACTCCAGACAGATACTCCGGTAGATGTAGTGCTTATAGATATGATGATGCCCGATATGGATGGCTATGAAGCCATACCGGCCATTAAAAAAATACAAAAACGGGAGGGCATGCCCGTAGTAGCGGTAACCGCCCAGGCAATGGTGGGCGACCGCGAAAAATGCCTTGAAAGTGGCGCAGACGACTACATTTCTAAACCTATAGATGTAGATAAACTGATGCGCGTACTGCAGGAAGTTTAAAATAAATTAATGACGTATGATTGAAGACAGGGAGCTGGAGTTGCTGATTAATGATATTTTTGACTATCATGGTTATGATTTTGGCGGATATTCCAGGGCTTCTTTTAAGAGAAGGGTAGACAGGCTGTACCAAATGGATGGTTTTGGCAGTTTTGGTGAGTTTTTATCCAGGGTACGGGCAGATGAAGCCTACTTTAAAAGAATGGTTGAGGAAATTACGGTAAACGTTACCGAAATGTTCCGCGATCCTTCTTTTTATACTGTTTTACGCCAGGAAATTATCCCGGTGCTTGCCACTAAACCTTTTATAAGGATTTGGCATGCAGGCTGTTCTACCGGGGAGGAGGTGTACTCTATGGCCATATTACTGCATGAGGCTAACCTCCTCCACAAGAGTTTGCTTTATGCTACAGATATAAATCCGCTGGTGCTGTCATCGGCTAAAAGCGGCGTTTTCCCGCTGCGCATGATGAAACAGTATAGCGAAAACTACCTGGCTTCGGGTGGCAAACAGGATTTTTCCAAATACTATATTGCTAACTATGGCATGGCAAAGTTTGACAGCCATTTTACCGAAAAAATGGTATTCTCCCAGCATAACCTGGTGTCCGACAGTTCGTTTAACGAGTTTGACCTGATACTGTGCCGTAATGTACTTATCTATTTTGATAAGGAGCTGCAAGACAGGGCACTTACCCTGTTTGATGAAAGCCTTTCACCCCTGGGGTACATGGTGCTGGGCACTAAGGAAACCATGAAGTTTTCTACCATACAACGGAAATACGAGCAATTGCGAAGGGAAAAAATATGGAAAAAAATACAGTAAAAGGCAGCCGCATACTGCTTATAGGCGGTTCGGCAGGCAGCCTCGAAGTGCTTATTAAAGCGCTTCCATTGTTGCGACCCGTATTGTCTTTTCCGGTAGTAATTGTATTGCACAGAAAAAGCTCTGAAGATAAACTCCTGGAAGATTTAATTGCTGCCAAAACTGCGGTTCCGGTGGCGGAAATTGAAGACAAGACACCCATAACCCCAGGTAATATTTATGTGGCCCCGTCCGACTATCATCTCCTGTTTGAAAACAACGGCGTGGTAGGGCTCGATGTTTCTGATAAAGTAAATTACAGCAGGCCCAGTATAGACGTTTGTTTTGAATCGGCTGCCCGCGTTTATGGTACGGGGGTAACCGGCATATTGCTTTCGGGTGCTAATGCCGATGGTACAGCAGGCCTTAAGGAAATCCATGAGCACGGAGGCACAGTAGTAGTACAGCAGCCCGCCACTGCCGAAATGCCTTATATGCCGCAGTATGCTATTAACTCACTTACACCCGACTATATAATCCCGGCAAACGAACTCGCTGCTTACATAAACAGACTATAAGGTTATGGTTTGCTTTTTAGGGCTAAATGGAATACTTTAGCAAAAATCCTTACTAATGAGCACGTATCAGGAGAAACTGAGTTTACTGTCAGACATGATAGCCTTTGCACGCGTAGACGGGCAAATTAACGAGCGCGAACTGCGTTTCCTGCAAATTATAGCCCGAAACCTTAAAGTGGAGGAAAATGTTTTTAACGACCTTTTTTGCAATCCCGTTCCGCATATTACCATAAAAGACGAGCACGAGCGTATACTGCATTTTTACCGCCTTGCACTACTTATGCACGCCGATGGTATTCTGCACGATAAAGAACAGGTAGCCATACACGAAATAGGCGTAAGCATGGGGCTTAGCCCTTATGCCACGCAAACCATACTCGATGCCATGGCGGCATCATCTACCGGTATGGTAGACCCTCATTTTTTACTGGAGGTGTTTAAGGCACAGCAAAATTAAGGCATAAAAAAACAGGAGGGTCAATTTCTATCAACCCTCCTGCTGCTAACTTAAGTAACACATATTACTTATTACTATATACACGCACGTAGTCTATAACATACCTTTGCGGAAATATACTGTCATCTACCTCTGGGCCACCAAAGTTGCCCCCTACAGCCATATTTAAAAGAAAATAAAATGGCTGGTCATACGGCCAGTTTTCTACTGTTTTTTCTTTTGGCGCATAGGTAAATACTTCTTTGCCATCGTAGTAAAACGTAAGGCTTTCGGCAGTCCAGTTTACCCCATAGGTATGAAATCCTTCCTCTATATTACCCACCACTTCTTTGTGCCCGGTAGCATGTTCGCCATGCGTGGCTTTAGTGTGTACGGTAGTATACAGTGTGTGCGGCTCACGGCCTATGTATTCCATAATATCTATTTCACCTGCCAGCGGCCATCCTGCCTGCTGTATGTTACTGCCCAGCATCCAGAAGGCGGGCCATATGCCTTTACCCACAGGTAGTTTGGCACGGCATTCCATATAGCCGTATTTAAATTCCTTTTTACCGGCCGTAGTTATACGCGTGCTGGTGTAGTGGTTGCCGTCTTTTTTTGCGGTAATGGTAAGAAAACCCTTTTCCACCTTATGGTTGGTACGGGTATAATCCTGTCTTTCGTTATTACCCCAGCCGTTATCTCCCAACTCAAAGTTCCATGTTTTTTCGTTAAGAGACGTGCCGTTAAAGTTGTCTTCCCAAATCAGTTTACCTTTTTTGGGCTGCGCCATAAGCACGCTTGTAGCGCACAGGAGCAGGGTAGTAGATAGTATTTTCATAAAGTATGGTTTTTATTCGGTGAAAGTAAAATCAGCATGTAACGTAGCATTAGAGTCGCCGCCTACGTATACGGTAAACGTTCCGGGCTCTGCCTCAAACACTTTTTTTGCAGAGTAAAACTCAATCAGCTTTTCATTTATGGCAAAGGTAACGGTTTTAGTTTCACCCGGCGCCAGCGTTACGGCTTCAAAGCCTTTAAGCTCGCGTACGGGGCGTGTTACCGAAGCATAATGATCGTGCAGGTACAGCTGTACTACTTCTTTACCGGCTACCTTACCGGTATTTTTTACGTCTACCGTTACTGTAATACTGCCGTTTTTACCAAAGCTGGTATTGCTTATTTTAAAGTTGCTATAGTCAAATGTAGTGTAGCTAAGCCCGTAACCAAACGCATACTGTGGGCTGTTAGCCACATCTGTATAATGCGACCAGAAAACACTTTCAGTAGGCTGCCCGTTGCCCGGCCTTCCGGTAGTTTTATGGTTGTAGTAAATAGGCACCTGGCCCACATTCCTCGGGAAACTCATAGGGAGCTTACCACTTGGGTTATAATCGCCATACAGCACCTGCGCTACAGCATTACCAGCTTCGGTACCCAGCTGCCATGCCTCTACAATGGCAGGTATGTTTTCTGCAGCCCATGGCAGTGCCAGTGGACGCCCGTTGTTAAGTACCAATACAACGTTAGGGTTTGCTTTAAACACTGTTTCCAGCAGTTCTTGTTGTACCCCCGGTAATCCTAAATCGCTGCGGCTGCGTCCCTCACCGGTTTGCAGGCCGTGTTCGCCCAGTACCATTACCACTACGTCTGCAGCTTTTGCAGCTTTTACTGCTTCTGCAAAACCGCTTTTGTCTGTAGTATTAATTTTAGTTTCGCTTACAAACACCGGGTTACCCAAGGCTACATCGGCACCTTTTGCATACACCAGTTGGTTGCCTTTGTATTGCTGCATGCCTTCCAGCACAGATACTGCTGTACCATCATCGGCACCTATACGCCAGCTACCCAGCGGGCTTGTTTTATCGTTTGCCAAAGCACCTATAAGTGCTATTTTTTTACCTTGCTTTGCTAACGGCAAGAGGTTTTTGTCGTTCTTTAAAAGGACTATTGACTTCTTAGCCATATCCAGCACGCCTTCGCGGAATTCTTTTTTGCCAATAGTTTCCTTTTCGCGGGCTTCGTTGCAGTATTTGTACGGATCATCAAACAGGCCAAGCATAAACTTAACCCTTAATATACGGCGTACGGCATCGTTTACTTTTTCTTCAGATACTTTTCCTTCGCGTACCAGTGCAGCAAGGTGCTCTACATAGCCAGACGATTCCATATCCATGTCGCTACCCGCATTGGCAGCCTTCATAGCGGCATCTTTCAGGTCTTTTGCATAACCGTGCGAAATCATTTCTCCCATAGAACCCCAGTCAGACACTACAAAGCCTTTAAAGTTCCATTTGCCTTTCAGTATATCACGTTGCAGGTAAGCATTACCGGTAGCAGGAATACCTTCCAGCTCGTTAAACGAGTTCATAAAAGTAAGTGCGCCGGCATCGCTCGCGGCCTTGAACGGAGGCAGTATTATATTGTGCAGGGTATTGTCGCTAATATCTACCGTGTTGTAATCACGCCCTGATTCGGCAAAAGCATATCCGGCAAAGTGCTTTACACACGCCGCTACACTAAGCGGCCCCAGGTTACCCTGAAATCCATGTACGCGTGCTTCGGCTATGCGGCTATTAAGAAACGGATCTTCTCCGGCACCTTCCATTACTCGTCCCCAGCGCGCATCCCTACTCACGTCTACCATAGGCGCAAACGTCCAGTTAAGCCCACTGGCTGCAGCTTCGGCTGCAGCTATTTCGGCAGATTTTTGTATGGCTTCCAAGTCCCAGCTGGCGGCTTCGGCAAGCGGGATAGGGCTTACGGTTTTGTATCCGTGAATAACGTCAAAACCAAAAATTACAGGAATGTGCAGGCGGCTTTGTTCTACCGCTATTTTTTGTAATGCTTTTACATCTTTTACACCCCTTACGTTTAGCATAGAGCCTACCCAGCCTTTTTTAAGGTGTTCGTACTTAATGGCGGCACTGCCGTCTTTAGGCACGGGGCCTGTTACTTCCCAAAAGCCATTGTATTGGTTCATTTGCCCCACTTTTTCTTCCAGGGTCATAAGTGCCAGTACCGAGTCGGCCTTGCGGTCTATGGCATTTTTTTCGGTCGTAACAACCGCTTTTGCCGGAGTGGTGTTTTTAGAGCCCCCACAACCTAAAGCTATGGCCAGGGGAGCTACAAAAACATACTTGCTGAATTTGTATTTCATTACTTTTTGTGTTTTCCCGAAAAATGAAGTAAAGCCGGGCGCAGTGCCGGCTTTACTTGTTTCCGGATATTTTAGAAACGATGTTTTTTAATGAAAAGGGACTATTGGTAAACGCGTACGTAGTCTACCTCCAGGGTACTTTGTGTAAAGGCAGGGTCTATGTTTCCACCCATGTTTCCGCCCATGGCCACGTTCATTATCAGGAAGAAGTTCCAGTTAAAGTACGGGTGGGTTGTAGCAGAGTTAGCAAATTGCTTAATAAGGGTAGGGGTGCCGGTTTCGGTATCCCTTACGTAAAACTTAATTACATCTGCACTCCATATAAGTTCGTAAATCTTAAATCCTTCAGAAACACCCGCTATGGTAGCCGATGAGGTATTGGCATTACCACCCGAATTACCCGGGTAGTGCAGCGTACTGTGAATTACATTTTGGTTGTTGCCTACGTGCTCCATAACGTCTATTTCTCCACATGAAGGCCATGGGTTTGTGGTATAATTACTACCTAATGCCCATAGTGCAGGCCATGTACCACCGCCGCTAGGCAGTTTTGCACGGAATACCACGCGGCCGTACTTAAAGTCGTATTTGTTGTGCGTTTGCATACGGGCCGAAGTGTAAGCGTAACCGCTAAAGTTTTCTTTCTTGGCCGTAATTTTAAGGGTACCATTGCTTACGGTAGCATTTTCAGCACGATAGTACTGTTGCTCGTTATTACCCCAGCCGTTGTTGTTACCCACTTCCATATTCCATTTAGAAGCATCCGGGGCGCCATCTGTATTAAATTCATCACTCCACATAAGTGTGTTAAACGATGGGTCTGGCGTACCGTTAGGGTCTTGTGTAGTAAATATGTGGTACCATGCAAGAGCGGTGTTGTTGCCCTGTACAGCCCTTACTACCATACGGTTATCTGTAATTTGCAGGATTTCATAGGTACTTGTACCAATGTAGTAACCCATAAAACCGTTGTCTGTAAACTTCATTTGTGTTCCTGTAGTATGCTCAGGCGCCACTACAGAACCTGCCGGCTCTAGTGATACAGTTTTTTGGGCTGTTGTGTTGTATGGAAGACAGGTATCTTCGTTTTGAGAACCGCCGCCAACGCTCACGTAGCCTGCGTTAAAGAACGTAGCACCACCGTTGTCTAGTGAATAGCGTATAAAATTGCCATCTAGCGTAAACGTAAGTTTATTATTGTACAGACAGCTACTTGTAGCCGAGCCTGCTTTTTCAAACGGTTGTGCCTGGTACCATTCAGGCCAATAGTTGTTACCATCGGCAGTGTTTGGCCCTACACCAAGGTGGCCTACCTCTGAAGCTGCCCAATACCATATTTTAGTAGCTCCACCGGTAAGTTTTTGTGTAGTTACCGGGTCATTAAATGTACTTAATACATCTTCTACTGTTATCTGAGCTGTAGTGGTTACACCGCCACGGCCTGTAGCTACTACAGTAACGTCGTACGAGTGAATGCCTGTAGTGGTAAAACGTTTTGTAAACAGACCTGTACCGTTTACTTCAGATGTACCATCAGGGAACAAAAATTTGTACGTAATAGCATTATCTGCCTTTGCCGTAAGCTTTACGTTACCGCTACCATCTCCGTTAGGATTTTGGTCTGTCTTACCTACAATTTCATAGCTAAGTTGCATGTTAGATGGAGCCGTAAGCTCCCCAAAGCTGTGATCGTCGTCCTGGCATCCCCACGCAAAGGTGAGCAGCAATACCAGTGAACCTAAAATATTTAAAGCCTTTTTCATAGTTTTTTTAGTTTGACTGTTTAACATCGTCAAAATAGTAGGTTTCGCCTGTTCCGGCTACACCGAAGTTAAAGAACAGCACAAGCTGTTTGTAATTTTTACTGTTGTCTATACCTGTAAAGTCAAACGTAAGTTCTTCCCACTGGTTTGCTACCGTAGTATTTACAGTACGCTCTATGTCGTCTGCATTAACGTGCGGGTTCATGTTTTCAAACTTCATAAGTACCGGAGCACCTGCTACAGGCGACCATACTTTGATTTTTACTTTTTTCTGAACCGAGAAGTTCATTACGTTGTCAAACGGTATTGCTATACCCGCCCAGGTTTGAGAACCGGCCGTTTTAAGTACTTTACCTACCTGCATGCTGGTATTTATGCCGCTTTGGTCAGGGTTTGTGGCTTGTGAGCCTGCAGTACCGCCAAAACTGTTCCAGGTAAGGTTAGGGCTTTGCTCAAAGGTAAGCGGGAAGCCTATTTCTACACCCGTAGCTGATTGTACAATGTCGTCTACATAGTAAGAATCACCCGTACCCGGATTACCCGCGTTAAAGAACAGTACTACTTTAGAGTAGCTACCTGTAGCACCCGTAAAGTCGTACACAAGTTCTTCCCACTGGTTTGCAGTAGTGGTATACATAATGTGCTCTGCAGAGATGCCTGAGTTAGTAAGGTTTTCCAGTTTAAGCAGTACCGGAACCCCTGCCTGTGGCGACCAAACTTTCATTTTAAAGAAATGGTTTGCCATGTCTATAGGGTTATCAAGGGTAAGGTAACCACCTGTCCAGGTTTGGCCTGCAGCCGGAGTAACCTTAGCTACTTTGCTACTGGTGTTAATACCACTGGCATCAGCGTTGTTTATTACACTTGCGGCCGCGCCATTAAATACTGTAAACGCATAGTTAAGCGTGCTGTTTTCAAAGTTAATAGGCAGTGTTAGTGGGTTACTTATAACCACATCCTGAGTGTAGGTTGTAGTTTCGGCACCACCGCTAAATGCTGTTACTGTAACGGTATATGTTCCTACAGCAGGATACGTATGAGATACTGTAGTACCTTCATTAAACTGTACCGGTGCAGCAGCAGGGTCATCGCCATAGGTAACCTCAAAATACGTTTCAAGGTCGGCCTTAGCCGATACATTAATCATAAGCGGGCTACCTACTACATTTGTAATGGTCACGGCAAGATTTTCAGGAGCCACAAAAGCTACCGTTATAGGAAATTCGGCTTCGGTTCTTTTTCCGTTTATACCTATACCTACAATTTTAACCGTGTAGCTGCCTTCGACATACGTATGGTTTATTTTTTGGCCTGCAGCCATAGTACCCGGCGTTGCGGTAGCGTCGCCGTAATACACTTCATAAGACATTATGCCTTCTCCGTGCGGGGCTATGGTAACATTACCGGTGTTATCCTGAGAAATGGTAAACAGTGCCGTAATGTTTTTTGGCGCCTCTGCTCTGTCTACAAAGGCGGTATCGCCAATATCTTCGCTGCAGCCCAGTGCAAAGGCTACAAACAATATGCTGATAATATATTTTAACTGTTTCATGGTTGTAAACTATTAATTGTAACCAGGGTTTTGCTTCCAGTTGCCGTTAGAAAATTGCATTTCCTCGTAAGGTATAGGGAAAAGTTCGTTTTTGCCCTCCACAAAGTTCGGGATTTCGCGGCCGCGGCCGGTACGTACTAAGTCGAAAAAGCGGTGTCCTTCGCCTACAAGCTCCACACGGCGCTCTTTCCAAATCAGGTCGCCCAGTGCTGCTCCCGTAGCGGTAACTCCATGGTTGTTGTCGCCAAAAGCACGTGCTCTTACTAAATTTAAGTAAGCGGCTGCCTTAGCATCGTTGCCTATTTTATTAAAAGCTTCGGCCGCCATAAGTAATACATCGGCATAGCGTATAGCCCTGTAATTGTTAGGGTTAGTAAGGTTAACATCCGGAAGGTTTGCATCGCCTTTACGCGGAATGTACTTACGGTTAAAAAAGCCGGTGTGCTGGTACCCGGTTCCATATGTGGTACCCGGATTTTCTTCAGCAAATTGCACAATGTTTAGTATGGCAATATCCCTGCGATTATCGCCTGGTTCAAATACGTCATACGCTTCCTGAGTAGGTACATTAAAGCTATATCCTGACTCGAATAATGGGCCCGAGTATCCGCGCGGACCGTTAAATCCTACTGCAACATTACCTTCGGCACATTGTAAACAGGTAAAACTACCTCCTTCAGCATCGGTGTATTGTACCTCAAACACTGATTCGGCGTTGTTTTCATTATTGTTTTCAAACAATGTGCTATAATCTTGTATAAGACTGTATTTGCCTGATTGAACCACCGTTTCAAGCATATCTGCAGCTTGCTGGTATTTGCCCTGGTATAAGTAAGCTTTACCCAGTAGTGCTCTTGCAGCTCCTACGGTTACACGTCCGGGGATGCGCTCGTTAGGGTCCAGGTTTTCTATGGCATATTGCAGGTCTGATTCTATTACGGCATATACTTCTTCTTTAGAAGACCTTGGGATTTTTGTTTCGTCGCCCAGTACAAAACGGGCATCGCCTTTAAGCGGAATACCGCCAAACCATTTCACCAGTTCAAAGTGATAGTAGGCGCGTAGAAAACGTGCCTGTGCTATTACTTTTTCTTTACCTTCAAAGTCGGTCTTGTCTTTAAATTCAAGAATGTAACTCGCCCTGTTTACTCCGGCAAACATCCAGTCCCACAGGTTTTTTAGCTGTGCGTTTACAGGAGTGTGGCTCATTTGGTCTACCTGAACAAATCCAGGTACGTCTGTAGCACTTTCGCCACCGGCAAGGGTGTTATCTGACGCTATTTCGCCCATTAGTACGTTAATGTAGCTGGACTGCAACAGGTCGTATGCGCCGATAAGCGCCTGGTTGTAGTCGTTTTCGCTGTTAAAGTAGTTTTCGCCGTCTATAGAGTATACCGGGTCGCGGTCTACAAAGCTATCGGTGCACGATACGCCAAGGGCTAAAAAGCTAAATGCTGCTATTGCGGTAATTATTTTCTTTTTCATGGTGTACAGAGATTAAAAATTAAGGTTTGCGCCTACCATATAGGTTCTTGCCACCGGGTAAAACCCGTAGTCTATGCCGCTGCCAATAGGCGAGCCGCTTGAAGCTCCCGGATCAAACCCGCGGTATTTTGTAAAAGTAAACAGGTTGTTTGCTCCTACATAAAGGCGGACTTTTGAAGCTACTTTTTTTACCCATTCATTATTTAGGGTATAGCCCAGCTGTACGTTTTGAATTCTTAAGTAAGATGCGTCTTCCACAAAGAATGAAGAAAACAAATTGTTGTTTGTGGCACCTGTAGTAACACGTGGCATACTGTTAGTGCTGCCTTCTCCTGTCCATCTGTCCAGCCAGTAGTTCATTCGGTTACCCAGGGGTACATTACGTTCGTAGGCACGTACCATGTCGTTTCCTATAGAAGCAAATGTGTATGCGCTAAAGTCAAACCCTTTATAGTTTAGGGTAAGGTTAAAGCCCATAGTGGCAGATGGTATAGGGTCGCCCAGATTGGTTCTGTCTTTCGCGTCTATTTTACCATCGCCGTTAACGTCTTTATAGCGTATGTCGCCCGGTGCTGTTGTGGTAGCGCCAAGTCCTGATTGGCTCGGTGCAGCATTTATCTCAGCCTGGTTTTGGAAAATTCCATCCATTTGGTAGCCATAAAAGTACCCCATAGGTTGGCCCACCTGCATACGAGCTATAGTTTCAGAGTTGTTAAAGGTTCCTGTTTCAATAAAACCGGTAGAGTTATTTACAGCAACCACTTTGTTTTTAAGGAAGGTTACGTTATAGTTTACGTTGTAAGAAAAATCTTCTCCAACCTTGTCTTTGTAACCTAGTGCCAGTTCAAAGCCCGAGTTTCGTACACTACCTGCGTTTGCAGTAGGTCCTTGTGCTCCGGGAGCACCCACACCTAAAATTCCTGAAACCGGAATACCCTGTATGAGAAGGTCTTTTCGGGTGTCTATAAAGTAATCGGCAACAAGGGTAAGTTTATCGTTAAAAAAGTTCAGGTCGGCACCTACGTCAAATTTTTGTGCCTGTTCCCATTTAATGTTAGGGTTAGCCAATACGCCTGTTGCCGTACCCGAAGTTAACTGATTATTAAATACGTAGACAGCCTCGCCTCCCAGTACCGAAAGGTATTGGTTATTACCTATCATGTCGTTACCCAGCGTACCGTAGCTTGCCCTTATTTTTGCAAAGTTCATTACTGAGTTGTTGCCATAAAACTGTTCGTTTGAAACAACCCAACCTGCAGTTGCAGAAGGGAAGTATCCTACACGATTGTTTGGCCCAAAACGGCTTGAAAGGTCGCGGCGCAGCATACCCGATAGAAGATAGCGCCCTTTGTAATCATACTGTATCCTGCCAAAGTGCGATAGCCTGCGCTCATCATACGCATAAGAACCGGTAGTTTTAGCATCAAGCAGCCCGTTTGCCAGGCTAATATCTGCAAATTCCCAAGAGTTATTTGGTATATCATAGCCGGTAGCGCTAAGGAAATTACCCCAGGTTTTGTATGCTGTTGTACCTACTGTAGCCGTTAGATTATGTGCTTCGGCAAAGGTTTTTTGGTACGTAATATAAAAGTCTGAAGTATAGTCGTAGTTGTTTGTACGGCTTTGGTTTACGCTGCTGCGCGACTGGTTAAATACTTTGCTATCGCCGTAGTATACCATTTTGTTAAAGGTTTTTCCGTCGTCGTTAGCGCTGTTAAAACCGAAACGTGCCGTAGCGGTAAGCCCTGGTATTATAGTGTAGTCTAGACCAAAGGTACCGTTTAGTTTACGGTAGTTGTAGTTATTAAACGTATTGTCTGACTGTGCAATAGGGTTTACAAGCTCTACCCCGTAACCTGTTGTAGGTACTTGCGTATAATCTCCATTAGCATCGTACGGAGTAAAGGTAGACGGTACATTTAACGCATTAAACAATACGCCGTTTCTGTTCTCTGAAATGGTTTTGCGATTAAAAGCCGTATAAATCAGGTTGGTGTTAAACTTAAGGTTATCTGTAATATCTGCTGTAAAGCCTATTCGAGCCGTATTACGCCTAAAGATGGCTTTGTCCGGGCTTACAATACCTTTTTGATCCAGGTTAGAACCACTTACGGTATAGGTAATTTTCTCCGAACCACCACTTAAGTTAAAATCGTGGTTTACTAACGGTACACTTTTTCCAAACACTTCGTTTTGCCAGTTTGTTCCTTTACCCAGGCCGCTTACGTTAGGGTAGGGTACAGCATCACCATTATTGGCATACGCCTCATTTACTAAAGCTGCATATTCGGTAGCATTTAGTACAGGCAGTTTTCGGCTGGTTTCCTGGAAACCGGCGTATGTATTAAAAGAAAGTTTTGGTTTTTGATTTTTGCGTCCTTTTTTAGTTGTAATAAGGATTACACCGTTTGCGCCTATGGTACCATAAATAGCTGCCTGAGCATCTTTTAGTACGGTTACGGTTTCTATATCGGCGGGGTTTAGCAGGCTAAGGTCGCCCTGATATCCGTCTATAATGGCTATAGGACTGGCATCGCCATTAGTACCAATACCCCTTATGCGCACTGTAAGGCCAGCGCCCGGAGCACCCGATGTAGTGGTAACATTTACACCCGAAATAGTTCCTTGTAATGCCTGTTCTACTTTTACAGGTCTAAGTTTATCTAGTGTTTCGGCACTTACGGTGCTCACGGCTCCGGTAATTTCTTTTTTCTTTTGGCTACCATAACCAATAACCACAACCTCGTCTAAGGTTTTACTGGTTTCTTTAAGCGCTACGGTTACCTTGCCAGAATCAGTAACGGTTTTTTCTACCGTCTCGAAACCTATAAAGCTAAATACAAGTGTACCGCCTTTTGGTACTTTAATACTGTAATTACCGTCAAGGTCTGTTGCCACAGCAATAGCGGCATTTTTTACAGCGACGTTCGCTCCCGGTATTGGCATACCGGTTGCCGCTTCAGTTACCTGTCCGGTTATCTGTACATCCTGCGCAAAGGAGAATGCTGATAAAAGGAGGAAGGTAAACAAGAGGAGTTTTGACTTCATAAACAATTAGGGTTTTTTGTGATTTTATAAAATTACCACCCTTTATGGTATCAACATCAAAATTAACCCCTACAAAAAATCTACATGCGTTAAAAAAGTTAGCCCCACTCCCCGAAACCACCGTTAATACAGTATTAACAGGCTTTTAAGAGCCTTTTAACGCAGTAGTTGTAACGTTACGAAAACCTTGTAAATAGTGGTTTTGTATAGGTGTTGTATAGGTAAAATGCACTTATGTTGAGTTATTCTACACGTTTAATATGTACTCAACGAGGCCTAGCTCATGCGGTAATTCCATTTTTTTACGCAAACGATAGCGTTTTATTTCTACGCTTCGTACAGAGATGTTAAGAAGCGGTGCTATTTCTTTGCTTGAAAGATTCAGCCTTAAGTATGCGCAGAGGCGTAAATCGTTTGGCGTAAGTGCCGGGTGCGATGCTTTAATTTTCTTTAGGAAATCTTTATCGGCATTGTTAAACGCCTCTTTAAACATATCCCAGGTATCGTCTTCATTAATGTTTTTATTAATGGTTGTAATTACTGATTTGAGGTTCTTAGTGTCTTCGCTGCTTTTCTTTAAATCGTCTTTAATTGCAGACAGCAGTTCATTCTTTTTAATAAGGTTCATGGTACTAACCGCCAGCTCACGATTCTTGTTTTCAAACTCCTGTTGCAGCTGTTCGTTTTTAAGGCGCATAAGTTCCTGCTCTTTTTCAAGTTCTTTAATTTCCAGGAGGCGATTGTTTTCTTCAATCAGTTTTTCCTGCTGCTCCTGGTAGTGGTTTTTATAGCTACGGTTTATAACGTACGCACCTATAAGCCCTATAATACAGTATACCAGTAGCGCAAAATTAGTAGCGTACCACGGTTTGCATATGGTAAACGTATACGTAGCCGTATTTACAGAAAGCGAGTCACCCGTTTTTGCCTTTACCCTGAAGTTATATTCGCCGGGAGACAAGTTTTTAAAACTGGCAGCAGTACGGCTGCTCCAAGGGGTCCATTCATCCTGAACACCTTCCAGCATATAGCTGTATTCTGCGTTGATGTACTTTCCGTATTCGGGCACAGTAAACGAAAACGTAATGTTGTTATCGTTGTGCGAAAGCGTAACTTCCTGCGTGGTATTTATTACATACGGATCCCTGTTTTGCTCGTTAACACTAATGTTTGTAATGTATGCGCTGTATTTTTTAAAGGATATTTCGTTAATGTTTAGGGTATAGTACCCGTCGGTAGTGCCTATCAGGTACACATTTGGCGTAAGCTGTGTTATATTTTCATACCCCAGCATAGAATTGGTTATAGATGATGGAATAGGGATAATATTCCGTTTCAGGTCGGCATTTAGCCTGCCTGCAGAGAAGTAGTTGATGTAATTTTTAGTAAACAGCCATAGCTTACCACTACTATCCGGTATTAGCTTACCCGATGTATACTCATCGTTATTAAAAATGGTAGAAAGTGCAGCTTGTTTTTCAAATTGCCTGGTGCGGTCGTTAAGGCGGTAAATACCATCTTTCCCGGCAAAGTACACGCTACCCGCAAAAGTGGCAAGGCTTACGTTGCGTCCTTTTACGGGCGATTTATATATGGTTGCAGCACTGGCAGTTGTAAGGAATTTATTTAGGGTAATACGGTAAATGCCTTTGTATTCATGACTTATATACACGTCGTTATTTTTGCGGATGCAAAAAAACCTGCTTGAAACATCAAAGCCCTTTATACGGTTTTTAAACTTCCAGCCGGCTGTTGTTTTTTCAAGTACCGATAAACCCGTGTATGTACCCTGTATAAGTTGGTTTTTATTGTAAGGATTTGGTTCAAATTTCCAGGTGCCCACGCCCTGCGCTATGCAAGTAGCCGTTTGCCCGTTAATGATGTACGTACCGAAATCGTGCCCGCAGAACAAAGTGTTGTCATACAGGTACAGCGACCATACCTGGCCCTTAGTGCCGGGTATAAACTGAAAGTTTTCGTTTGAGTTGTAGTGTTTGGCAAAAAGCCCCTGATTGGTGCCTATGTACAGCATACCGCTGTGCAGTACGGCGCTGTATACCGTTCCTAAAAAGCCGGTATCGTCTACATAGCTATGTACGGGCGACTGCAGGTTAAGGCAGTTAATGCCATTATCGAGCCCCATCCATACGTTACGGTCCTGATCTTCAAACACAGACAGTGCAGTGTTATTACTCAGGCCTTTGTTTTGGGTTATATGATAACGGATGGTTCCCTGTGGCGAAATAATATAAATACCGTTGCTCACCGTTCCTATGGCAAAGCTTTGGTCAGATAGCTGGCTGCCGCTGTATATGGTACATGCCGAAAGTTCGGGCTCGGCCTGTATATCCCACTTTGTAAACACGCCGTTTTTAAATTCGAAAAAGCCATTATGCTGTGTAAGCGCTAAATATCCATCATCTTTAGCATAAAGGTTAACGATTTTGTTTTGCGTAAGAAACGCATCGTTAGACACAAGCCTGCTCCTGCCATTTTCTATTTCGAAAAGCCCTGAGCCAAAGGTTTGGTAAAAAATGGTGTTGTTTACCGTAAATACCCGGTGTATGCCGGTATCTGAACCTATGGTGTTAAAGGTGCCTGTTTTAGTATCGTAAATAAAAATCTGCATAAGCGACTGAAACATTACCCAGCGGTCATACTGTACGATGTTCCAAAACTGTTCGTCGTCTTTTATTTGCTTCCTGATTTTTTTAGTTAATGATGTATAGGCCAGCCTGCCATCGGGCTTGCGTGTCCAGTACCCGAAATCCATGTAAAAACCGCAGTACACGCGGTTACCTATAACCTTTACAGACCTCATAATGGTTTCATTAGGGGTAGGGTAGAGGTTCCAGTCAGAGCCGTTGTATTCCAGCAATCCTTCGTTATTGGCAAAATACATATACCCAAGGTTGTCCTGGGCTATCATCCAGTTTTGGTTGCCCGCCGCGTATGTGCCCGGACTGTATTTTAGAATAGGGGGAAGGTCTTGCGCGGTTATGCCAAGGCTACAGAACAGTAAAATAAGGGTAATTATTTTTTTCAAGGGTGCGTGTTATGGATTGCAGTTACGAATATACGAGAAATACTAAAACTAAAAACCGCAACGCGTGGGGGCGTTGCGGTTAAAAACTATGCATGAAAAAATGAAAGACTACTTTTTAACGAAGCGTACAGATGATGTTTTACCAGCCGATGCCGCGTTTAGTATGTATACGCCCGGTGCAAGGTTGCTTACATTAAGCGTTGCTGTTGTAGCGTTTACGTTTGTGTTTAGTACATTTTGCCCCAGCATGTTGTAAATGCTGATTTGCTCAATGTTGTTTTGAGATGCCAGGTTAAGTACGTTACCTGCCGGGTTAGGGAATGCAGTAACTGTGCTCTTTGTAGTAGTAGCTACAGCGGCAACACCATTGTTTACTTTAGCAAAACCAAGAGCAGCCTCCTGTGCAGGATTACCGTTTAGGCCGGTAACAGAATACCCGTACTGAAAGTGAGCACCGTTTGTGTAATCTGCAGGAGTTACGGTAATATTAAAGTCTGCATCAGATACAAGGTCTGCAGTAGCAAATTTTACAATGCCGTAGTTAGCATCAAGTACTTTTATAAAGGCTTTGCCTGCGTAACCGGCAGCAAGTGTGTTGCTTACGCAGTGTCCTTTAAATGTTACGGTTTGGCCCAGCAGGGTTTCATCGTCTATGTAGGTGTTACCTTCAAAAAGTTTGGCGCCTATTTCGCCGTTAGCCCAGTAAGGATCTGTACCGTCTCCATAAGTATTAAAGTTAGGGTGAAGATCTAAAGTGCCGTCTTCATTGAGTACGGTTTTAAGCTCGGCAAGGCCCCAGCTGCTACCGCCCATATACGTCGTACCATCGGCAGTAAACCAGTTAGCGTATGCTACAACCGGAGATGTAGCGGAAATGCTTACCTCTGTACCCTGTGGTACTTCTGGCGTACCGGCAGTAACCACTAAATTTCCAAGTTGATTCATATCAGCCGGGTTAGCGTTTAATCCTCTTACAGAGAAGCCATATTGTACGTGTGCTGCGCCGGTATACATTGTAGCATTATACGGAATGCTAAATGTGCCTGTACCTGTTATTGCTGCATACGTTTCGTTTAATACACCCCAGTTAGCATCAAATGTTTTTACAAACATCCTTGGTGTATATTGAGATGAAAGCGTAAAACTTGTTACCGTAGCCGTAAACGTAAACTGCTGGGTGGCCAGAGCGTCGTCTATTACCATAGTAAGGCCTTCCAATATCTTATTCCCCATAGCACCGTTAGACCAGTATGCATTTGCGGCATCGTAAGTATTGTAATTAGGGTAAAGTGTAAGGGTGTTGTCTGTAGTGTTCTTTTCTGTCTTTACGTCAGCAATCGCCCAGTCGCTGTACCAAAGGTACGGTTGCGTTTCAGTGTTGTCAAAGCAAAGCATACCACCAACCCAGTTAGCATTGGCATCAACAGTAATGTTTGTCTGTGCACTGGCAGTGCTCATTCCCATTGCGGCTATTCCGGCAAGGGCAAGGTTTTTAAAAGAGAAGCGTAATGTTCCGAGTTCCATAAATATCTGTTTAAGGTTTGCGATAGTAAAAATAGCTTAATGCACGAAAACGATATATAAATAGATGTATATACAAACTATACATTTTTTTAACGGAATAATTTTGAATACTGTAAATGTTGTTTTTCCTTATAAATGTGAGGGTTTGGCTTACGTAGAAATTTAAATAGCAGGCGTAATTATTTAAATCTATAACGTTCTTGTATAGGTAATGTATAGGTATTTTGGCGCATCGGTGGGTTATTGTTGTGGTTGGTTTTAAGCCTGTAGTAGGTAGATTGTCGCCTATTATTACATATTACGACGATTTAAGTGGGTTATTGTGTACTGTGCGGTTAATTTTTTTGTTAAACTTTTTAAGTATTGTTTCGTTAAACATTTTTGTCAGTTGTTTTTTAAGTTGCTGATGAACAGTAGGGTGTAAAGAATATTTAGTAATACAGTGGTTAAATAAAACTTAACGGAAATTTTTTTAAGAAAATCGAAGCGTTAACCGTAATAGTTTTGGGTCACTAACACTAATTAAAATGCAAGTATGAAAAAGCTACCTTTTATTTTCGGTGCGCTGGCAGTCGCCTCACTGACCTTAGTCTCTTGTAACGATGACGACAACAACAATGTAAATTCGGGTGTTTCCGGAACGTATAACCTTAAGGAGGTTAACACCGAAACGCAAACCGACTTTGATCAGGATGGTACTGCACACACGAACCAAATGCAGGAAAGCCAATGCTACAACAATGGCAAAATTACCCTGAATGCAGATGGTACGCTTACTTATGTAGTTACCGGTATTCTTATAAGCACTGCCGATGGTTCGGTAGGTTGTAAACAGGAATACCAAGCTACAGGCCAATGGCAGCAGCAAAGCGGTAACGATGAAAATGCTGTTATATCTGCGGTATATACAGACCAAAACGGCGATAACAACATAGTAACGTTAACCAAAACGGGAACAACATTAACGTATGTAAACGATAACCTGCTGTCTACCTATCCTAACAGGAACAGCAATGGCGAACCAGTATATACCTCAGGTTCTACTACATACGTGTTTAAAAAATAACTTCTTCTGTTATGTTTTTTGAATAACAGCATGCCGCAAAGGCAGGCTTTATTAGCGTTCTACAAAGCAAAACCCCGCCATTGGCGGGGTTTTGTATTTTGAAGAAGCGGTATAGTTTTAATCAAAAAGGCTTATGTCTTTCGACTTTAAAGCTTTCGACTTCGACTCAACTATCCTCTTATCAGTTTTTTGTATTTAATACGCTTAGGAGTTAAATCGCCGCCAAGGCGTTTCCTGCGGTTTTCTTCATATTCAGAGAAGCTGCCTTCAAAGAAATACACTTCCGAGTCACCTTCAAATGCAAGGATGTGTGTACAAACCCTGTCCAGGAACCAGCGGTCGTGGCTAATGATTACTGCACAACCTGCAAAGTTATCAAGACCTTCCTCCAGCGCACGAAGCGTGTTTACGTCAAGGTCGTTAGTAGGCTCATCCAGTAGTAGAACGTTACCTTCTTCCTTAAGGGTCATAGCAAGGTGAAGCCTGTTTCGTTCACCGCCCGATAGCGTGCTCACCTTTTTGTTCTGGTCGCTTCCGCTAAAGTTAAAACGGCTTAGGTAGGCGCGGCTGTTTACCTGGCGTCCGCCCATCATAATAAGTTCCTGACCGTCGCAGAAGTTTTCCCAGATCGATTTGTTAGGGTCTATGTTAGCATGGCTTTGGTCTACGTAAGCTATTTTTACCGTTTCGCCTACTACAAACTCACCTTTATCGGGTTGTTGTTCGCCCATTATCATACGGAAAATGGTGGTTTTACCGGCACCATTTGGCCCGATGATACCTACAATACCCGCCTGCGGAAGCGTAAAGTTAAGGTTTTCATACAGTAGCCTGTCGCCAAATCCTTTTGCTACACTCTTAGCCTCTATAACGTTAGTACCAAGCCTTGGTCCGTTAGGTATGTAAAGCTCCAGTTTTTCGTCAAGTTCTTTCTGGTCTTCGTTAAGTAGCTTGTCGTAGTTTTGTAAACGTGCTTTTTGTTTGGTCTGGCGGCCTTTAGCACCCTGGCGTACCCAGTCGAGCTCGCGCTCAAGGGTTTTACGGCGTTTTGAAGCTGTTTTTTCTTCCTGCTCCAGGCGTTTTGCTTTTTGATCCAGCCAAGACGAATAGTTTCCTTTCCACGGAATACCCTCGCCACGGTCTAGTTCAAGAATCCAGCCCGCTACATTGTCAAGGAAATAACGGTCGTGCGTTACCGCGATAACCGTACCTGCATACTGCTGAAGGTGTTGCTCTAACCACAATACGCTTTCGGCATCAAGGTGGTTGGTAGGCTCATCAAGCAGTAGTACGTCCGGTTGTTGCAGTAACAGGCGGCATAGTGCCACACGGCGTTTTTCACCACCCGAAAGTACGCTGATAGGAGTGTCTGCCTCAGGCGTGCGCAGGGCGTCCATAGCTATTTCAAGCTTGGTGTCCAGTTCCCATGCGCCGGCAGCGTCTATTTTATCCTGAAGGTCGGCCTGGCGGTCCATCAGTTTTTGCATTTTATCGGCATCCTCATATACTTCAGGCAACATAAACTGGTCGTTAATATTGTTAAATTCCTCAAGTATGGCTACCGTTTCGGCTACGCCTTCGCGTACAATTTCTATAACCGTTTTGGTTTCATCAAGCTGTGGTTCCTGCTCCAGGTAACCTACTGTGTAGCCCGGTGAAAACACCACATCGCCCTGGTAACTCTTGTCTACACCGGCTATAATTTTTAATAGTGTTGATTTACCCGAACCGTTAAGACCAAGGATACCTATTTTTGCCCCGTAAAAGAAGCTCAGGTAAATATCCTTAAGTACCGGTTTTTGTGCTCCCTGATACGTCTTGTTGACGCGGGACATCGAAAATATTACTTTCTTATCGTCAGACATTGTTAATGTTCTATTTGTTTAAAGTTTCAAGTTTAAGGTTGCTTACTCAGGCTCTAAACGCGCCCCTTTAAAGCATTAAAAACCCATGCTATGGCAAAAAATCCTACGCCTACGGCTGCAAAACCATAGCCGGCAATATCATCGTACCGAAATGCACCAAGGCAAATCAATAGAATTCCCATAAGCACCATGATGAGTGTAGCCCATCCCAGTACTGTATTTTTATTCATCATTGTCGTTTCGTGTTAATCCTAGCAAATATCGGTAAAGATTGTGTATTTATAAAATTATTATCCTAATTAGGATTGTACCAAATAAATACCATCTTCTTTAATATCGATAAGTCTTTGTTTATACAATGATCCAATGGCTTTTTTAAATGCCTTTTTGCTCATTTTCAGTACGGTTTTAATATCTTCCGGGTGACTGTCGTCGTGCAGGCGTAAGAATCCTCGGCTGGCACGTAGTTCGTCCAGTATCTTTTCGGCATTGGGTTCTATACTTTCTATACCCGGTTTTTGAAGGCTAACGTCTATCTTATTATCAGGGCGTATGGTTTTTATATAACCCACAAGTTTTTCTCCTAACCTAATATCATCGTAAACGTCATTTTTATACAATAATCCTCGGTGCTTGTTGTTTATAATCACGTTTATACCCAAGTCTGTAAAATGCGATACTATAATGTCTACTTCCTCGCCCTCGGTTACCGTAAGGTTTTCGTTGTCTAAAAACTGACTCAGTTTGCTACTGCCTGCAAGTCGGTTGCTCTTTTCGTCCAGGTACATGTGTACCAAATAGCGTTTGCCTACCTCCATTGGCCTTGCCTGCTCGCGGAAGGGTACAAACAAATCCTTTTCCAGTCCTATGCCTACAAATGCACCAAACTTATTAATAAAGCTTACACGCAGCAGTGCAAAGCCGTTTAGTTTAACAAGGGGCTCAAGCGTGGTGGCCACAGGGCGTTCCTCCTGGTCAAGGTATACAAATACGGTCATTTCGTCCCCCTCATTCCATTCGGCAGGTACGTACTTGTTTGGTAACAGTACGTCGGTAGTGCCATCAGTAAGGTAAAGGCCTACGCTGGTGCCACGCGCTATGGTAAGGGCATTGTGTTTTCCTATTTCAATCATTAATCATTCATTATAAGCTGCAAAGGTAATACTTTAATGTAACAGTGTATCAATTTACTAATGTATCAATTAATTGATGTAACAATTTGTCAATATATCAATGTGTCAATTATTAGAGTACGTAAACTGCTACATCAATTAATTGATGTGACAATTTGTCAATATATCAATGTACCAATTATTAGAGTACGTAAATTGCTACATCAATTAATTGATACATTATCACATTAATACTACCTTTGTGCCAAATTTTACACAATGGCCGAATTAGCTTACATAGGATACCACTTTACCATAGAACCGAAAGAACCCGCTACCGAAATACTTATAGCCGAACTGGGCGAACTGCCGTTTGAAAGCTTTGAGGAAACCGAAACAGGGCTTAGCGCTTACATCCAGAAACAATTCTGGACGGAAGATGTGTTGGCTGATGTGTACATACTTCAATCAGGCGAGTTTAATATTACCTATACCTTTGAGGAAATAGAGCAGGTAAACTGGAACGAGGAGTGGGAAAAGAATTTTGAACCTATTGAAGTAGATAATACCTGCCGTGTACGTGCGCCGTTCCATGAGTACAAAGAGGTGCAATATGATATAGTTATTGAACCAAAAATGAGTTTTGGTACAGGGCATCACGAAACTACGTTTATGGTTATCCAACACCTGTTAGAAACTGATGTGGCCGGTAAAAAAACGCTCGATATGGGTTGCGGTACTGCCATCCTGGCTATTCTTGCCGAAATGAAAGGCGCCCAGCCTATTGATGCTATAGACATAGACAACTGGTGCTACCTTAATTCTATAGAAAATGCAGAGCGTAACAACTGTAAGCATATTAGTGTTTATGAGGGTGATGCATCATTACTGCCCGGCCGTACGTATGATGTTATTATAGCCAACATAAACCGTAACATTTTGCTAAACGATATGCAGGTGTATGCAGACTGCCTTAACCCCGGTGGCACATTGCTGCTAAGTGGGTTTTATGAAGAAGATATTCCGGCTATAGACGAAAGCTGTAGCGCTAAGGGACTTACGTTAATAAAAAAGCATCAGAAAAATAACTGGGTAGCGCTAAAATATATAAATTAGCACTTCCTATTTTTTAATTGATTGTATATGAGCACGAAGGAAAAAGTTTTAGAAGATTTACTGGTAGAGGAACTTGTAGCAGACAATAACGAAATAGTGTTGTATAATGATGATGTAAACACTTTTGACCACGTAATTGAAACCTTGGTACGCGTATGCGACCATACTCCTCTGCAAGCCGAACAATGTTCGCTTATTGTACACTATAATGGTAAGTGTACGGTAAAAACAGGCGTGTTTAACGAGCTTATACCACAGTGTACACAGCTGCTGGAAGCCGGCCTGAGCGCAGAAATTGTATAATGCCTTAACGGTAATATACATTTTCTTTTTAGCACCAAAATCATTCAAAAAGCCGATTATAAAAGAAATCCTCTGCCTGTGCAGAGGATTTTTTTCTAGATTTTTCTCAAAATTTTTCGAGCTCGTCTTTTTTTAGATTTCGATAAATCCAAATTAGAAATCATAAAAAGAATTAGCTTATTTCTTTCAAGCCGTCTCATTTTTAAATTCTCGTCACTTACTGGAATCAGATATATTTTTTCAAAATCTATCAATTCCGTTAATTTAATTGTTTTATATACTCTTGGGTATTCATACATAAGTACATTTGTACTTAGTTCAGTTTCAAAATATCTTATTTTATTATTTCCTCTAAACGTTCCATCTACAGTAATAAAAGGTAGATGGTCTATCATACCATCAATCCATTCAATCGAAATTTCCAATGGTAAATAACCTTTTTCCAAATAAAAAAACTCTTCATTAACCAAATCTATATATTGAAATCCTGCTTTTTCAGTATTTAAATCTATATTTCTAATTAAATCTCGAAAGTCATTAATACATTTATTAATTGTGGAAAAATGAATTTGTTTTTTCGAAAATGTGTAAGAATACCAAATTCCAAGTAAAGAGAAAATTGTAACCAAGCCACAAACAATTTCAAATAACTCTTTCCATGTCTTAATTCCTGAATCCATTTTTTTTCGTTATTTTTTCAAACTTAGCAAAATATTGGATAAAAAAAGCCCTCATAAAAGGGCCTTGAGTTATATCTCGTCGTCTTCGCTGTCTATATCATAGCCCAGCGGTTCTTCGCTTTCATCTTTGTCAAATTCAAAAAAGCTGAAAATGCTGCCGCCGTACTTTTTCTCAAACGAAAAATTCATAAGGTGCTGCATGCGGGTATACTTGCTGTGCTCTATAATCATCATGCCGTCTTCGTTTAGCAATTCGTTTTCAAACACCAGCCTTACCACTTCTTCAAACTGCTCCTGGCTAAAGTTATACGGAGGGTCGGCCACTATAATATCGTATACCGCCTTATGTCCTTCTAAAAATTTATAAACATCACTTTTTATTACGGTAATAGGCAGGTCAAACTCGGCTGCGGTTTTCTTTATAAAGCGCACACACCCAAAATCAGCATCTACAGATGTAATGGGCCCGGCTCCGCGCGACCCAAATTCGTAACTCAGGTTACCCGTACCACTAAAAAGGTCCAGTATTTTAAGCCCTTCAAAGTCAAAGCGGTTGTTTAGTATGTTAAACAACGATTCTTTGCTCATATCTGTAGTAGGCCTTACGGGCAGGTTATTTGGCGCAGAAATACGGTGCCCTTTAAATTTGCCGGAAATTATCCTCATGTGTGTAGTAAAATAAAGTTGGTTAAAGCATTTTCGTGCGAGGTTTGCCATTTAGCCGCCAGCGGTGCAGCATCATACAATGCTACGTGGCGTATGTAGGTGTAGGCCAAAGCGTATAGCGGGCTCTGGGTGTCTATGCTGCCCAGCATCCATACCTTTACCGTTTCGGGGTTTAGCTCCAGTTGTTCCAGGGTAAATAATACGTAGTACAAAAAGTCTTCGGGCAGTGCGTACTCAAACGAGTTAAACAGCAGCAGTTTAGGGCCGTTTGTAACCACGATTTCAAAATGGGTGTCTTTTACGTGTATAAACACCTGTTTTTCAAACGCGTTTTTAGAATCATCCAGCAGTTTTTCTACCAAAACACTGTTGGCATTGCGGTAGTCAAAACTACCCAGGCGGTCTATAAGGTAATTGTTTATGTTCATTAACGGCACATACACATTTGTAATGTCGTAGCTTCCTACGGCATCCCAGGCATACACGTCGCCATCAAACACGCGGGTATTGTATTGCAGGTAGCTGCCGGCAAAATCTTCGTCAAACAGGGCAGTGGGTACAAAAGCGTTAAAAGCATTATCGTGCAGCACTACAGCTTCGTCAAACCCCATACGCAGTTCAGGGTACTGTACAAACATACGCCACAGCTCATCTTCCAGCGGCGTGGTTTTGTTAAACGGTACGTGGCTAATCTGTTTAATTTCGTTATTCAGCGTATCGAGCACACAAAAAGACACGCCCGTAGCTGCTGCCTGCATTACGAGCTTTTTATAGTTTTTGCCTGTTATGGAATGGTTCATAAGATATGGTGTGCTGCTGCAAATTTACATTCTTTTTTGGTTCAGCCTGTGGGTTGGGTAAAATGATGTTATCTTTGGGAGGCAAAAAATAACAATTCGTTACCATAATGACCCCTGTACAGTTTTACCGCGTACTGCACGACAACTTTCCGTTTATACCTACCGAAAAGCAAAACACCTTTTTACAACAGGTGGCCTGGTTTGTGGTAAACGGTAACCGAGACGATGTTTTTTTGCTGAAAGGATATGCCGGTACGGGTAAAACCACCATTATAGCCACGCTGGTAAACAACCTGCGTGCCGCCGGTAAAAAGTACGTGCTGCTGGCACCCACGGGCAGGGCGGCAAAGGTAATATCTGGCTATGCCGAAAAACCCGCCTTTACCATACACAAGCGTATTTACTTCCCTAAAAAGAACAGTGGCGGCCAGGTGGGGTTTGTAATGCAGCAAAACAAATACAAAGACACCATATTTATAGTAGACGAAGCCTCTATGATCTCTGACGCACCAACAGATAGCAGCATGTATGCAAACGGTTCGCTGCTCGATGACCTTATGAGCTACGTGTACAGCGGCCAAAACTGCCGTATGATACTGGTGGGCGATACCGCTCAGCTTCCCCCTGTAAATTCTGACCTTAGCCCGGCGCTGGACGAGCGCGTACTGGGGCAGGCGTATTTTAAGGAAGTGCAGCACATAGAGCTTGACGAGGTTATGCGACAGGCCGAAAAATCAGGAATTTTATACAACGCCACTCAACTGAGGGAGTTGCTTAAAGAGGATTTTTTTGATGAGTTCCGGTTTAAGTTGCGTGGGTTTAAAGATATTATACGCCTTACCGATGGTTATGATATTCAGGATGCCATACATACCGCGTACAGCAACTACAGCATAGAAGATACCGCCTTTATAGTGCGCAGTAATAAGCGTGCCAATGCCTACAACCAGCAAATTCGCGCGCGTATACTGGATAGGGAAAGCGAACTTTCGGCAGGGGATTTCCTTATGGTGGTAAAGAACAATTACTTTTGGCTCGATGAAAAGAGCGAAGCGGGTTTTATAGCCAATGGCGACATTATAGAAATCCTGGAAATCTTTAGGATAGAGGAACTCTACGGCTTTAAGTTTGCACGCGTTAAGGTGCGCCTGGTAGATTACCCCAACCACCTGCCACTGGAAACCGTGCTGCTGCTGGATACCCTGTACAGCGAGGCGCCTTCGCTTACGTATGAGGAGTCTAACCGATTGTACCAGCAAGTGCAGGAAGATTATCAGGACGAACCGCAGTACCAGCGCTTTTTAAAGATAAAAGCCAACCCGCATTTTAATGCCCTGCAGGTAAAGTTTAGCTACGCCATTACCTGCCATAAAAGCCAGGGTGGGCAGTGGAACACCGTATTTGTAGAGCAGCCTTACCTGCCCGATGGCATAGACCGCGATTATGTACGCTGGCTATACACCGCCATAACCCGTAGCCGTGACAAGGTGTACCTGATAGGTTTTAAGGATGAGTTTTTTGAGGAGGATTAATTTTTTTAAAAATATTAACCAGTAGTAATATTTTTTATGTATATTTGCAGTGTAGTTCTTTGAAAAGATGCTTTGAGTCTTGAATCTAAGTGGAGTTCACCTGACCGTCTGAAAAGACAACCCGTATGGGTAATTGACACACAACAACTCTTTCTATCTCGCTTCGCCTATGCGCAGCACTGATCTTTATTTAGCATTAAGTTGAGTTAATTACTCAAATAATTAAGCTATTTTAAGTCGATTCAGAAATTGATTATTTAAGTCATTTATGCTTTAATTTAAGAAGCAGGAAATTTTAAGTGAGTGCGTGAGAACATTGTATACGCACTTAGGTTAAAGACATCATTTTTAACATATTACTTTTTACAACGTGATTGTTGCAAAAGCAGGACAACAATTACGTTGTCTTTAAAACTTAAGTAACATGTCTAGATTAAAACAAAATCAAAGCATCGATGGTGTAATCAATTGTATTAATGCCATCTCAGAGAGCCAATGTTCTCTTTCGGAAACCGATTCAGCTTTATTAGCTGAAGCATTAGTGAGGCTTAATAGTTTAAGAAAGAAAAAAGGTAAAACTAATGGTCAAATAAGGGAAGAAATTACCCAAGTTTTAAATTTAGTTGTCCTGTTCTTTACGAAAAAGTAGCCTGATGAAATTATCCGAACACTCCTTAAATTTTTTCTTTAAGCCATGAATTTAGGAAATATTATAAAAGATATTAGAAAGCAAAAGAAGCTCACTCAAAATGAGTTTGCTTCTTCTTGCGGTATTACTCAGACATATTTGTCACAGATTGAAACTAATAGCAAAGATCCAAAACTATCAGTACTGAAGGCTATTAGTGAAAAATTGGATGTTCCATTACCAATTTTATTTTTCTTGTCTTTGACAGAAGATGATATTCAAGAAAATAAAAGAGATGCATTTAAAGCTCTAAATCCATTATTAAAGACACTTCTTTATGAGTTCAACATCGTACAAAAAATATGAAACAAAAAAGTTTTATGCGATTGTAGGCTTTAAAGGCGCAGAAGTAGAGAGCATTATTAGTAATATTGAATTATATTACAATGAATGGGTCGAAAAGAAAATTGATAAGAAAACAGGGCTGCCTAAAACTTATCTGGATGGGACAATAAAGGAAAGAATTATTAGACCTTCACAAGGCAAGCTAAAGATTATTCAATCAAGGATAAAGAACAAGATTTTGGCTCCTATTCCGCTACCTGATAATGTTCATGGTGGAATAAAAAAGCGTAGCAATATTACAAATGCTAAACCACATCAAGGGAAAAAATATATTTTTACTACTGATTTACAAACTTTTTTTCCAAATATAAGTTCAAAGAAAGTTTATGATACTTTTATTGATTTTGGCTATTCAACACACTTTTCGAGATTACTTACTAAATTGTCTACTTGGAAGTATGAATTACCACAAGGAACTCCGACAAGTACTCACATTGCAAACTTAGTCTTTTTAAAAACGGATATTCGATTAATAGAATTATGTAATCATCACGGGATAACTTACACGAGGTTTGTAGATGATTTAACATTTTCATCTCAACAAGACTTTTCCAGTCTATTAAGCCATATTTTAAAGATTGTTGAAGAAGGAGGATTTAAGATTAGTCATAGAAAGACTCAGTATAAAGGAAAGCAAACTATTACAGGGATAGAAGTTTTTAATCATAAGATTGATGCTCCGAAGAAAATACTTGAAAAAGCTAAATTAGAGATTGATAATCATCCGTCGTTCAAGCCATACAGTAATTATGTTGAAAATATAAGAAATACAAATAGAAAAAATTGAAAATAATAGCCGTAATCCCCGCACGATACGCCAGTACCCGTTTCCATGCCAAGCTAATGCAGGATTTGGGTGGCAAAACCGTTATTACCCGTACGTATGAAGCAGCGCTTAACACCGGCCTGTTCCATGATGTGTTTGTAGTAACCGATTCCGACCTTATATATAATGAGATAACCGCTAACGGCGGCAAGGCCATTATGAGCATTAAGGAGCACGAAAGCGGCAGCGACCGTATAGCCGAAGCCGTAGAACACATGGATGTAGACATAGTGGTAAACGTGCAGGGCGACGAACCTTTTATAAATAAAGAGCCGCTTGCCGATGTGCTGGAGGTGTTTAAGGCAGACCTTGCCCATGAGGTAGACCTCGCCTCGGTAATGTACCAGATAACCGACTGGGATGAGATAGAAAACCCAAATAATGTAAAGGTTATTGTAGACCAAAAAGGCTTTGCGCTGTATTTTTCGCGTTCGGTAATTCCGTACCCAAGGGATAAGGAGGCAGGGGTGCGTTACTTTAAGCACATAGGTATTTATGCGTTCCGAAAGCATGCGCTAATAGATTTTTATAAATTGCCCATGCAAAAACTGGAGGCCAGCGAAAAGCTGGAACAGCTGAGGTACTTAGAGTATGGCAAGCGCATACGCATGGTAGAAACCTCCCACGTAGGTGTAGGCATAGATACCCCGGAGGATTTAGAAAAAGCAAAGAAACTGCTGGGGTTATAGTATAAAAACAGAGGGCACTATTATAGCGCCCTCTGTTTTTATGTATAGTTTCCTGATGTTTTTTATTTTATAAACAGTGCCAGCAGGTAGTAGGTTAGTGCCGCTACTACTGCAGATACCGGTATGGTAAGTACCCATGCATACAGCAGGTTTATGGTAACACCCCAGCGCACTGCCGATACCCTTTTTGTAACACCCACACCTATAATAGAACCTGTAATGGTGTGTGTTGTAGATACCGGGATTTTAAAGTGTTCTGTAGAAAACAGGGTAAGCGCACCTGCCGATTCGGCTACAACACCTTCAAAGGCATTTACTTTGGTAATTTTAGAACCCATTGTTTTTACAATTTTCCATCCGCCGCTTAGCGTACCCAGTCCTATTACAGTGTAACATGCCAGCGGAATCCACTCTGGCATTTGGCTTTTAATACCCAGTTCTTCGTTTGGCAACACCATCCTTAGCCACTCAGGCATATTGCTTACGTTTTCGTGCAGCGTGTTTAAGTAAACCGCTACAGCTGCCGCTATAATACCCATAACCTTTTGAGAGTCGTTGCCACCGTGGCCTAAGCTAAACGATGCCGATGAAAGCAGCTGCATTCTCTTAAGTATGGTTTCGGCTTTAGCAGCAGAAAACGAACTGAAAAACAGGTTAAATATGGCAAGGCTGTAAAAAATTATGGCTACCAGTAACCACTTTATATTAGCCGGTTCTAGTACTACAGACCAAAAATGGCTTTCAAAACGTGGTTTCTTTATGTGGTCGTACCCTTCCCAAACCGAAGCCAGGAATGCAAATACGATTAACATAAGTGCTACGGTAAAAATTTTAGGGGCAATGGCTTTACGCGATGAATGCATCATCCATACCGAAATAAGGTATGAAATGATCATACCCACAATAGGGGCAAGGGCAATAAACGCAATGATAATAAGTACACCGCTTGGCAGTAATTCGCCTGCCTTAGGGGCTTTGTACCAGCTTACTATCTTCCAGCCATAGTGTTCAGGATCTGTAACGTTACCCGAAAATCCGTGTGCCAGTGCCGCACCTGCAAAACCACCTATAAGGGTGTGCGATGAAGATGAAGGTATACCTTTCCACCAGGTAAACAGGTTCCATATAATTGCGGCAATAATACCCGCAAGGATTACCGTAAGGTTTATACTTCCTGTGTGGGCGGTTTTGGCTACCGTATCGGCTACACCAAACCCAAATACCCAGTAGGCAAGGAAGTTAAAAAACGCCGCCCAAAGCACTGCCTGAAAAGGTGTAAGCACCTTTGTGGCTACTATGGTAGCGATAGAGTTTGCCGCATCGTGAAAACCATTTATGTAGTCAAAACCAAGGGCAAGTATTATAATTACAATAAGTAATGTAAACATAGCTAAACTGGGTTGTGTGTTTTAAGAGTGCTTTACAGCTATAGATTCCAGCACGTTTGCCACGCCTTTACATTTGTCTGCAGCAGTTTCCAGTGCCGAAAGTACTTCTTTGTACTTAATGATGTTTTTTACATCAGTTTCGTTTTCAAAGATATCAGCTACCGCTTTGTCAAATACGCTGTCGCTCTTGGCTTCAAGTTTGTAAAGCTTTTTACACACATCTGCTATGTTGTGTAGTTTTTTCATGTCTTTAAGGTCGCTAACCGCAATCTGTATAAGCTGAGTGCCTTCCAGTGTTATTTCGGTCATTTTCCTTATACTTTTAGATATTTTTTCTACCTGGTACAGTTTCATACGGTTCGATGCCCCGTAAAGGTATCCGGCTACGTTATCTATGGCGCTTATAAGGGCGTGTATGTCTTCGCGGTCAAAAGGCGTAATAAAGTTACGGCTCAGCTCCAGGTTGGTGTTGTGTGTAACCTGCTCTATTACCGCTTCAAGCTCTTCAATTTTCTTAAAGTAGGCTTCCCTTTCCGGCTTAGGAGCATTTACGGCTTCGTGCAGGGTTTGTGCAAGTAGAACAAGGTTTTGTGTTGCCTGCTCAAAAAGCGGGAAAAATTTCTTATCCTTCGGTACAAGAAACTGGAAAATGTTGTTTAGAGACATTTACGTTTAAATTTTATGAGGCAAATGTATGAACCTAATGTTAAGGAATTATTAACACACATTCAACCTAACGTTACCAATGTTAACAACAGGTTAAGTCTTTGTTTTTGAAAAATATTAAAAAATATTAGAGTAATAAAAACAAATTCGTATTTTAGTGCTGTAAAAATTATGTGTTTTTAAAAATAGTAGAATTTTATGGATTTAAACTTCAATAAAAACGAAGACCATAACAGGCTTTTGCTATCTGATTTAAGGCAAAAACTTAACAAAGTATACCTTGGCGGCGGCGAAAAGCGTATTGAAAAACTACATGCTGAAGGTAAAATGACTGCCCGTGAGCGCATTGAGTACCTTTTAGACAAAAATAGTAAAAGTATAGAAATAGGCGCACTTGCCGGAGACGGTATGTACACAGAGCACGGCGGATGCCCCAGCGGCGGCGTAGTGGTTAAAATAGGTTACATACAGGGCCGCCAGTGCATAGTGGTAGCTAATGATGCTACGGTAAAGGCGGGCGCGTGGTTCCCTATAACGGGTAAAAAGAACCTTCGTGCGCAGGAAATAGCCATAGAAAACAAGCTTCCTATTATATACCTTGTAGACAGCGCGGGTGTATACCTGCCAATGCAGGATGAAATTTTTCCTGATAAAGAGCATTTCGGTCGCATTTTTCGTAACAACGCCATTATGAGCAGTATGGGCATTACCCAGATTGCTGCCGTTATGGGCAGTTGCGTAGCCGGTGGAGCCTACCTGCCTATAATGAGCGATGAAGCGCTGATAGTAGATAAAACAGGCAGTATATTTTTAGCAGGCAGTTACCTGGTAAAAGCTGCCATAGGGGAGAGCATAGATAACGAAACCCTGGGCGGTGCCACTACGCATTGCGAAATATCGGGGGTTACAGATTATAAAGCCAAAGACGATAAAGATGCGCTGGATCGTATAAAAAGCGTTGTAGGCAAAATGGGCGATTATACGCCTGCGGGCTTTAACCGCGTTAAGGCAGAAAAACCATCGTTAGACATAAACGAACTTTATGGCACACTGCCTCGCACCCGTACAGAGCAGTATGACATGATGGAGATTATAAAACGCCTGGTAGATAAATCAGAGTTTGATGAATATAAGGCCGGCTACGGGCAAACCATTATTACCGGGTACGCCCGCATAGATGGTTGGGCTGTAGGTATTGTGGCGAACCAGCGTAAGGTGGTTAAAAGCAAAAAAGGCGAAATGCAATTTGGCGGTGTAATTTATTCTGATAGTGCCGATAAGGCTACGCGATTTATAGCCAATTGTAACCAAAAGAAAATTCCGTTAGTGTTTCTGCAAGATGTTACCGGTTTTATGGTGGGTAGTAAAAGTGAGCACGGCGGCATTATAAAAGACGGTGCCAAGATGGTAAATGCCGTGAGTAATTCGGTAGTACCTAAGTTTACCATAGTGGTGGGTAACAGCTACGGAGCGGGTAACTATGCCATGTGTGGCAAAGCCTATGATCCAAGGCTTATTGCGGCCTGGCCAAGCGCAGAGCTTGCCGTTATGGGTGGTGCTCAGGCAGCTAAGGTACTGTTGCAGATAGAAGCCAGTTCGCTTAAAGCAAGGGGAGAGGAGCTGACACCAGAAAAGGAAGCCGAATTGTTTGATAAGATTAAAGCAAAATATGATGCCCAGGTATCGCCGTATTACGCGGCGGCGCGCCTATGGACCGATGGCATTATAGACCCTGCCGATACCCGCACGTGGATATCTATGGGGATAGAGGCAGCAAACCATGCGCCTATAGAAAAGCCTTTTAACCTGGGGGTAATACAGGTTTAGTTATAATTTTTAGGGTTTAGATTGGGAGGCCGTCTGCTGGGGAGCAGGCGGCCTGATTTTTTTGATGTGTTAAACATTGATGTATTTAAATTGCAATTAGGTAAAAATGTTATAACTTAGTACCTATGGAACAGGACGATAAAATACTGGAAAACCTTATAACGGGCGGTGTTGTTGGCGCTGCGTTAGGGGCTTTATTGTCTAAAGACAAAAGGGAGGGAGCTACATTAGGTGCGCTTGCCGGAGCGGCTATTTTGGCGACGTTTCGTGCCAATGAAGAAGCAAAAAAATCAAATGTACCGCTTATACTTGAAGAGGAAGGAAATTTGTACGAAATTTCTCCGGATGGGCAAAGACGTTTTTTAAGGAAAATTGAAAAGCCCAAAATAACTATGCCATCGCAATTTAAACTGCGCTAAGTAGATGGCTGTAAAAAGGCTCAGGGTTTTTGCAGGGCCTAATGGTTCCGGAAAAACAACAATTGTAAATCAGCTACGAAATGAGATTAGTTTTGGCGTTTATGTTAATGCTGATGATATTGAAAGAGAACTTCGTGAAAAGGGAGGGATTTCTTTTAACGATTACCACCTTGATATTTCACAAAACTCGATTGCTGATTTTTTCAGGAAAAGTACGTTTTCTCCGGTAATGCGAGGTGAACCTGATTTATGGTCTAAGCTCATCATTTTAGATAATCGGTTAAAAGTATCCTGTACTGTAGATTCTTACCTGGCTGCTGATATCGCTGAATTTATTAGGCAACAACTTCTGGTTAACGGTATATCGTTAACTTATGAAACAGTTATGAGTCACTCAAATAAATTAGACTTTCTCGACGCTGCCAAAAATCTTGGGTATCGGGTGTATTTATATTATATAGCAACGGAAGATCCTGATATTAATGTTAACCGCGTTAGTATAAGGGTAACCCAAAAAGGACACAATGTAAGTAATAAGAAAGTAAAAGACAGATACTATAAGAGTTTGCAACAGTTAAAAGGTGCAATCAAGTTGAGTAACCGTGCATATCTTTGGGATAATTCTGGTCAGGCCGCTTTGTTTTTTGCTGAAATTACAGAGGGTGTAGATGTATCTACTTTTGATGAAGTGCCTGGTTGGTTTATAAAAAATGTTGTTGAAAAGGATAGCGATTTAATATAAAAACCCCATTTGTAGCGGATATATTACAAATGGGGTTTTTATATTTTCTGCAGTCACTGAGACTATGCGCTAATCCTGCTGAAACTTCGCCCTCTTGCTGCCTTCGTACATTTCGTATTTTACAAGGCGTGCTTCCAGCTTACCGTTAAACAGCTTTATCTTGCGAGATGGTTTTAGCCCTACAAATTTCAGCGCTTCCAGGTTACCGGTTATAAACCAGGCGTTGGTGTTCGGGTAGCCCTGTTTTAAGGTGTCGCCTATTTCTCGGTAAAAACGCTCCAGGTTAATGTCCAGGCGTTCGCCGTACGGGGGGTTAAACACCATGTGTAGCGGGCCTTCGGTAGCTTTGTTGGTATCAAAAAAGTTTTCCTGGCTTATGGTTACGTAGTCTTCCAGGTTAGCATTTTTAATATTGTCTTTGGCTTTCATCACTGCCGAAGGGGCTTTGTCATAGCCTTTTATGGTATAATGAAACTCCCGCGTTTTATTCATCAGCGAGTTAGTAACCGTATCAAAAAGATCGTTATCCCAGTCCTGCCATTTTTCAAACGCAAATTCCTTGCGGTTTATATTTGCCGGAATGTTACAGGCTATCATGGCGGCTTCGGCAAGTAGGGTACCGCTACCACACATAGGGTCCAGGAAATGGGTGGAACCATCCCATCCGCTAAGCAGCAGCATGCCTGCAGCAAGCACCTCATTTATTGGGGCTATGTTTGTGGCACTGCGGTAACCGCGGTGGTGCAGGGAGTTGCCGCTGGTATCCAGGGCCACGCTGCATTGATCGTTAAAAATATGTATGTTTATGCGTAAATCCGGGTGTAGTTTATCTATATCGGGGCGTTTTCCGTACTTGTCCCTAAACTGGTCTACAATAGCGTCTTTGGTTTTAAGGGCTACAAACTGAGAGTGTGTAAACTGCTCTCCGCTAAGGGTAACGTCTACCACAAACGTTTGGTTTACGGTAAGGTACTTGCTCCAGTCTATGCTTTGTATGCCGCTGTACAGTGCCCTGTCGTTCCAGGCCCTAAAGCTATGTATGGGTTTTAGTATTTTAAGGGCCGTGCGCAGCGCCAGGTTTGCCTTGTACATAAAACCTTTATCGCCTACAAAACTTACCATACGCACGCCGGGTTCTACCTGCTGTGCGCCAAGTTGTTGCAGTTCTTTGGCTAATACTTCTTCAAGGCCAAAAAGCGTTTTGGCCACCATTTTAAAATTTTCCATCGGGCGGATTTATCTGCTGCAAAAGTACGCATTTTGTTGCCATTTCAAACTATAACTGCCTAAACCGCCACAGGCTTTAGCTAAACTAAACCTAAAACCTGTATGCAGTTAGCACAATATATGCTAACTTTGTACCCCTGAAATTTTAAGAAAAACACCGCAACCCTATACCTACTATGGAACAGCCGGAAAACAACGCTTGTTGGTACGCATCCTGGTTTGACACACCTTATTACCACATACTATATAAAGACCGCGATTACGAAGAGGCGCAGTTGTTTATGGACAACCTTACCGCTTACCTTAACCTGCCCGATGATGCTAAAATCCTGGATTTGGCCTGCGGCAAGGGTAGGCATTCGGTTTACTTGAATAAGCTGGGATACAATGTAACGGGAGCCGACCTTAGTGCAAACAGCATCAGCGAGGCTAAAAAATACGAAAATGACACGCTGCACTTTATGGAGCACGATATGCGCGAGCCGTTCCCTACGCAGTACGATGCCATTTTTAACCTGTTTACCAGTTTTGGATATTTTGATAACGACCAGGATAACATAACTACCCTAAAAGCCATTTGCCAAAGCCTTACGGAATATGGTTTTGCCGTGATCGATTTTATGAACGTGCATAAGGTTATAGAGCATTTGGTGCCGCATGAAGTAAAAACGGTAGACGGGATTGATTTTCATATACACCGCTGTGTAGAAGACAACCATATTATAAAAGATATTAAATTTACCGATAAGGGTAAAGACTTCCATTTTACAGAAAGGGTAAAAGCCCTTACCCTTGAAGATTTTGAGCAAATGATGGACGAAGCGGGCATTTACCTGCTGGAAACCTTTGGCGATTACCGCCTGCGCAAATACTACAAAAACGAGTCGGACAGGCTTATAATGATTTTTAAGTAAACCAAATGATAGTATATATAGTTCCGTTTGTATCGGTACTGGCCGGGATAGGCGCTGCACTTTTGCTTAAGCCCAGCAATAAAAAAAGCCTGAAGCTGCTGCTTGCCTTTAGCGGCGCGTTTTTGCTTTCGCTTACGGTACTGCACCTGCTGCCCGAAGTATATGAGGCTACCCTGCATGCCGGGGGGCACGAGGCCCATGAGCACGGCCACGATCACGGTGCCGGGCACACCATAGGCATCTTTATTATGGCAGGTATTATTTTCCAGATTATACTGGAGTATTTTTCGCAAGGGGCAGAGCACGGGCATGTGCACAATCACGGCCACCATCACGGCATGCCGTGGCTGCTGTTTATAAGCCTTTGCATCCATGCGCTGCTGGAAGGTATGCCGGTAAGCCATCATCCGGATATGGCTTGGGGCATAGGCATACACCATTTCCCTATAGCCATTATACTTACCGCTTTCTTTATAAATTCGGGCATGAAAAAAGTACCGGTGTTGTTGTTTATGGTTGCGTTTGCAGCCATGACACCGCTGGGCACTCTGCTTTCGGGGCAACTTACCATAGCCGAAGAATATTACCCTTATATATCGGCAGTAGTGGTGGGTATACTGTTCCACATTTCCAGCACCATTATTTTTGAAAGCGGCGAAGACCATAAGTTTAACCTTGCCAAACTATTAAGCATAGGGCTGGGTGTGGTGTTGGCGTATTATCTGTAACTTTACCGTATAAAATTCTCTACGATGTCATTCATCCGTACTACCGAACAAAGCAGCAAATACGAGCATCTTGAAAAAATGCCCGTAGCCGATCTGCTGGCCAATATAAACAACGAAGACAAAACCGTACCCCTTGCGGTGGAAAAGGCGCTTCCGCAGATAGAGGCACTGGTAACTACTGTGGTAGCCCAACTAAAAAAGGGAGGCCGCCTGTTTTATATAGGCGCCGGTACCAGCGGACGTTTGGGTATTGTAGATGCCAGCGAGTGCCCGCCTACCTTTGGTGTGCCGTTTGATTTGGTTATAGGGCTTATAGCCGGTGGCGATACCGCCATACGCCGCGCCGTGGAGTTTGCCGAAGACGACCGCGAAGCCGCGTGGGCCGACCTTTCTGCTTACAATATTAATGAGAATGACGTGGTGGTAGGTATAGCTGCTTCCGGTACTACGCCGTATGTTATTGGCGGGTTAGAGAAGTGTAATGCGCTTAACATCCCTACCGGTTGTATTACCTGCAATGTGGGTAGCCCATTGGCACAAACTGCGAAATTCCCTATTGAGGTAGTGGTGGGGCCGGAATTTGTAACCGGTAGCAGTCGCATGAAAGCCGGTACCGCCCAAAAGCTGGTGCTGAACATGATTAGTACCGCTACCATGATTCAGCTGGGTAAGGTAAAAGGGAACAAAATGGTAGATATGCAGCTGAGCAACCACAAGCTGGTAGGCCGTGCCGTGGGTATGATTATAGACGAGCTGGGCATAAGCCAAACCGAAGCCGAAACCCTTTTAGAACAACATAAAAACGTGCGTAAAGCTATAGAAGCGTATGGCAACAGATAAAAAAGTTTTAATGCGCGGCCTTAAGTACCTTTTTGGTGCGCTGCCGCTTTTTGGCATAGGCCCTGTGGTTATGCACTCATCGTTTAAAAACCAGGATCACCCATTGTTTATACCGGTTTTTGGCTTAGGTGCCATTACCTGCCTGGTGGGTATGTGGCTTATGTTTATGGGGCTGCGTACGGTAATCAGCAGTATGTTTGATGGGGAGAAGTAGGGTTGATATTTATTCAAAATCCTTTAAAGAATTGCATATAATATTATCACCTTCATATCCTAATATATAACCATATTTAGATCTGATATTTTCACCTTTTATGGAGTGGATTACTTCTTTTAAGTACTCATAGTTGACACTTGAGTCGACTAACCTTAAGAGTTCATTCCCAGCGGTTGTAAAAGAATATACTGGCATTGTAATCGAAGGCGTGCTCTTTTTTACTTCAGTTACGGCTAAGATATTTCCCCATCTCAAAACTATGTTAAAATCAACTTCTTTAGAAATAAAATTAAGCGTCATTGTTTCTCCAGATTGAATTAATCCGATTTCAGTTAATAACGTAATGTCCTCATAAGTTATGCCATATTTGTCACTTAGTAAACTCGTTTTATTAGTTTTAAATATGTAATTCTTTCCCCCTTCATTAATAGCAAATCTGGCAACTTTTATAAAAATCTGCGCTTCTTGCTTTGATAAGTTTCTGATTAGTTCAAGGGTCCTGAGCGAGTATGAGTTTGGTTGTTTAATTTCCCCAGCTAAAATTTTCCCCCATATAGTTTGCATTTCTTCATTTGAGACTTCTTCAGCTATTTTGAAAAATCTGGTAATCCAGTCTTCATTAAGTGGCTCATCGGTAATTGCCGGTTCGTTTTTTAACTCTTCAGCTGCAAATGCAGTTACATTTTCAATATTCAACTGTTTTTTAGCTTCCTGATAATTTAATCTGTCGTTTGTTCTTATGTCTAGTTCGGGAGTTATTAAAATTTGTTGTTGAGTTTGAATTGGTAAATCCTTTGGAGAACTAATAGATATCTTCTCATCTTTATATTCAATACCGCCAGTAATTAAAAAATTTTCTTTAACTGCATTTGCGATAATCTTCATTTCATTAGCACGAGCCTCGGCAAGTTTTTCTATTTCATATGCTTTTGTATCAACATCTTTCTTATCGAAATATGATTTTGAAATCTTGCCAACAGATTTTGAGAGTACTTCGATTAATTTGTCAATAGGTAGTACTTTTCCGATTCCCAAAGCGTCATTCACATTCATTTTTTTATTATTTAGGTTGGTATTTTTTGTATCAGTGATTATTCAAATTAACAAAATAAATTCATGAGCAACAAAATAAAACAACGCTAACCCCGTAGGGGTGGTATGGCTATAGCAATCAGTGTAACTACATTCAACAGAGTCCCGTAGGGACGGTATATAATTATGCCGTCCCTACGGGACTCACGGTTACGGAACTCATTCTGTTGCTATAAATATGCCGCTCCTACGGAGCTAAACAAGCTGCGTTGTATTAGTGAGCAAAATAAAACAACACAAATCTCATAGGGTAATAATACCTACAAGGTCATAAAGACCTTGCAGGATTTTAGTGCCGCTCCTGCAAGGTTTCTAAAACCTTGTAGGTGTAAAAATACCCCTGAGTCAATTCATAGTGGTTATTGAAATTCGTGTCAAAAAACAAACACGAACATATCCTTTAAACCCGTATTTTTGTTACAGCAAATAACAAAACAATGCAAGCTACCGAAGCCTATATCGAAAGTGCCCGTAAACAGTTCCTGTACTACAAGGCACTGGGCGAAAAAGCTATGGCGCAGCTACAGCCGGAGCAGTTGTTTTATACGCCCAATGAAGATACTAACAGCATTGCCGTAATAGTAAAGCACCTGCATGGTAATATGCTGAGCCGTTGGACGGATTTCCTTACCAGTGATGGCGAAAAAGACTGGCGCAACCGCGATGCCGAGTTTGAAAATGACATTGCAGATAAAGAAAGCCTGCTAAACGCTTGGGAAGAAGGTTGGGGATGCCTGTTTGCAGCCCTTGATACCGTAACCCCCGAAAACCTGAACAGCATTATCTATATAAGGAATGAGGGGCATACGGTGGTAGAGGCGATTAACCGCCAACTGGCGCACTACCCGTACCACGTGGGGCAAATAGTATTTTTTGCCAAAATGCTGAAACAAACCGCATGGGACAGCCTTAGCATACCCCGAAACAATTCGGCGGCATACAATGCGGGGAAGTTTGCGCAGGAAAAAGCAATACGTAATTTTACCGATAACGAGCTGAAAAGGCTTAACGATAACCAATAATGAAAAAGTTAGTTGTACTGCTTCCGGTGGCATTAGCCTTTGCCGGATGTTTTAACCAGGAGCGAAACTGTGCCAATTTCAGGACCGGGAAGTTCCGCTCTGAGATTACCATAAACGGGCAAAAAAAGGTAACCGAATTTACCCGCGATGATAAAACGGAAATTGAAACCTTTGAAGGTGAAACCGATACGTCGTCGGTACGCTGGGTAAACGACTGCGAATTTATCCTGGAAAAGCTGCACCCTAAAAACGCTGCCGAAAAAAAGGCGGTGCAAATGAAGATACTTACCACTAAGGGCAATACGTGCGTTATGGAGTTTTCGCTGGTGGGCGATACGCAAAAGCAAAAAGCTACGGTTACCAAACTGGAATAACCGCGCGGACTACAAGATTTTATACGGGTACCGGTTACGCAAAGTAGCGGGTGCCCGTTTTTTTTGTAATCTTTTAAGATATACTTTAAGATGCGCTTAACTACTGTTTGTAAGGGAGTTCCGTATTTTTGATGTGTAAAATCACAACGGGTTATGAAGCAGCTTTTCGCAGTAGTGTTTATTATTTTTGGCTGTAGCCTTTACGCGCAGCGAAAAATCCAGCAGCCATCGGTTTTTAATACAGACCGCCCTAAGTCGATGTCGCAGCGCTGGGAGCTTGATACCCTTTCTTCGCCGGGTACGTTTATACTAACGCCGTATAAACCCGTTTACCTGCTGCCACTGCGCTGGAGCAGTGCCCCAAACGGTATGCCCCGAAGCGGAAATTCAGGCGAACAATATAATAACACCAATAATCTGGACCTTAATAACCTGGAGGCCAAATTTCAGTTGAGTTTTAAAATGAAAATTTTCCAAGGGTTGTTTTGGGGCCATGGCGACCTTTGGGGTGCCTACACGCAAAAGAGCCACTGGCAGGTTTATAATGCCACCTTATCGCGTCCGTTCAGGGAAATAAACTATGAGCCGGAATTGATACTTAACTTTGCCACCAATGTAGATTTCTTTGGGCTAAAAAACCGTTTGCTTGGTGTGAGCTTTAACCACCAGAGCAATGGCCGCGATTTACCGTATTCGCGTAGCTGGAACCGCATTATTGTACAGGCAGGATTTGAGAGTGGCGACTGGCAGCTGTACCTTCGCCCTTGGTTCCGCGTTCCCGATAAGCGCGGCACCGACGATAACCCGGATATTACACACTACGTAGGCAGGGGAGAGGCTATAGGTATTTATTGTCACGGCAATTATACCCTCACCCTTACGGGAAGCAGCAATTTTCAGATGAATAAAACCTTTAGAGGATATGCCGAAGCAGCGTTGTCGTATAAAATTAAGGGTAACCTGCGTGGGTATTTTCAGGTAACGCACGGCTATGGCGAAACGCTGATTGATTACAACAACAGGCAAACCACGGTAGGTGCAGGTATCTCGCTTATTGAATGGTTGTAGGGTGTTGTTCTAGGTTTCAGGCTAAAGGTTTCCGGTTTTTATCCAGTTCTGTTTTTACAGCCACGTTATGGCGCTGCTTTAAAATAGATGCTACGCCCAGTACTATACCCAGCAATCCGCCTATATAACTAAAGTTATGAATGTAGCCCGCCGTAGTAAAGTTGGCCGGTTTTTTTATGGTGGCGCACTCGTAGCAAAATTCGGCGAGGTCGGGCAGGCTAAGTGGCGTGGCAAAGTGCCCTATGTTATAACCCAGCAATCCGCATACAATGGCGGTTAAAAACATTATTACTGTTGCGCGTAGGGTAAAGGCAATACTGTTTTTTATTTTGGTGTTATATACGGCAACAAGGCTAAATACCAGTCCGGCAAGGCATCCTACCCACCAGGTGGCGGCCCAGCCTGTGGCTACAAGCAGTTGCAGGGTGTTTATGGGTAATTTATTATCGGGTGTTATAAACCCGAACTGTACAAATTTGAACTTCGTGTAATATTCATGGCTTATTTTATAGGTTATAAAGTCGTGCACTATGCCATATATCCCTGCGGTTATAGTTAGCAATAAAACCGTTGATATTATAAAAATAAGCTTTCTGTACATCTTAAAATATTACACTTTTGGTGGTTAAAAGTAAGCATTTGATAGTTATTATATATATAATCTAGTGATGCAGTGTTTCGGATTATTATACTGTTATTTTTTTGCGGATATTTTTTAGAAGTATTTAAAAATGTTTCGTCAAAAAAGTAAAATTCTCATCGATTGAAAAATTTGTGCTATTGATTGAAGGATTTGTGCTACTCCTAAAACGATGTAGTAGGTAATTTTGGAGTAAACAAAAAACAAATTTCTAAGTTATGAGTACCACAGTTTCACGTCCGGAATTTAAAGACAAATACGATAACTTTATTGGTGGCAAATTTGTAGCCCCGGTAAAAGGAGAATACTTTGATAATACTTCGCCTATAGATGGCAAACTGATTGCTAAGGCGGCACGCTCGTCTAAAGAAGATATAGACCTTGCGCTTGATGCTGCCCACGAGGCATTTAAAACATGGAGCAAAACGTCGCCGGCATACCGCAGCGGCATCCTTAATAAAATAGCCGATACCATGGAGGCTAACCTGGAGTATCTGGCTACGGTAGAAACCATAGATAACGGTAAGCCAATCCGCGAAACCCTGGCTGCCGACCTACCGCTTTGTATAGACCACTTCCGCTACTTTGCGAGTGTTATCCGTGCTGAAGAAGGTACTATTTCTGAACACGACGAAACAACCGTGAGCATAGTGCTGCACGAACCACTGGGTGTGGTAGGGCAAATCATTCCGTGGAACTTCCCGCTGCTTATGGCTACCTGGAAAATAGCGCCTGCCATTGCTGCCGGTTGTACTACCGTAGTAAAAGCCGCTGAACAAACCCCGGTATCTATTATGGTACTTATGGAGCTGCTTAAAGATGTAATCCCTGCAGGTGTAGTAAACGTAGTAAACGGTTTTGGTGTAGAGGCCGGTAAGCCGCTGGCTACTTCGCCACGCATTGCTAAGGTATCGTTTACCGGCGAAACCACTACCGGACGCCTTATTATGCAGTATGCCGCAGAAAACATTATACCAAGTACTATGGAGCTGGGCGGTAAGTCGCCAAACATCTTCTTTAAATCAGTAGGCGATGCCGATGATGATTTCTTTGATAAAGCGATAGAGGGTGCTGTGATGTTTGCCCTTAACCAGGGAGAAATCTGTACCTGTCCAAGCCGTATGCTGGTGCACGAAGACATATACGATAAATTTATGGAGCGTGTAGTGGCCCGTACAAAAGCTATTGTAGCCGGTAACCCGCTTGATAAAGCTACCATGATAGGTGCACAAGCCAGTAACGACCAGTACGAAAAAATACAAAGCTACCTTAAAATAGGTAGGGAAGAAGGTGCTGAGGTGCTTACCGGTGGCGAAGTAAATAAACTTGGCGGCGAGCTGGAAGGCGGTTTCTACATTCAGCCTACCATATTTAAAGGACATAACAAGATGCGTATTTTCCAGGAAGAAATCTTTGGCCCTGTAGTATGTGTTACCACATTTAAAACTACCGAAGAGGCGCTGGAAATAGCTAACGATACCCTTTATGGCCTTGGTGCCGGTGTGTGGACCCGCGATGCGCACGAGCTGTACCAGGTTCCGCGCGAAATTAAGGCAGGCCGTGTGTGGGTAAACAACTACCACGCGTATCCAGCGCATGCTCCGTTTGGTGGCTACAAAAAATCAGGTTTCGGTCGCGAAAACCACAAAATGATGCTGGAGCACTACAGGCAAACTAAAAACATGCTTGTATCGTACAGCAAACAAAAATTAGGATTCTTCTAAAAATTATATAGTGGAAAGCGGGCTGCCAAGAGGGGCAGCCTGTTTTTTTACGTCTCCCAATCTAAACTCCCTGTAACAACCCAAACAAAAATAATATGATTCCTAAAACCATGAAGGCTGCCGTAGTGCGAGAATTTGGGCAGCCCCTTCACATTGAGGAAGTTCCGGTAAAAATGCCGGGTGCTAACGAAGTTCTTGTAAAAGTAATAGCCAGCGGTGTGTGCCATACCGACCTCCATGCCGTAGATGGCGACTGGCCGGTAAAACCAAAAATGCCACTGATTCCCGGCCATGAGGGCGTGGGCTATGTGGTGGCGGTAGGCCCCGGTGTTAAAAACGTAAAAGAGGGCGATGCCGTGGGTGTGCCGTGGCTGTACAGCGCCTGTGGTTGCTGCGACCACTGTATTACGGGCTGGGAAACCCTTTGCGAAAGCCAGCAAAACGGCGGGTATAGCGTAGACGGTGGTTTTGCCGAATATGTAGTAGCCGATGCGCGCTATGTGGGGCATTTGCCACACAACCCTAATTTTATGGAATTTGCACCCATACTATGCGCCGGTGTTACGGTATATAAAGGCCTTAAAGAAACCGAAACCAAACCCGGGGAATGGGTAGCCATATCTGGTATTGGTGGGCTTGGCCACGTAGCGGTACAGTATGCTAAGGCTATGGGTATGCACGTAGCCGCCATAGACGTAGCCGATGATAAACTGGATCTTGCAAAACGCCTGGGCGCAGACCTTGTTGTAAACGCCAAAGAACAAAACCCCGGTGAGTACCTTAAAAAGGAAACCGGTGGTATGCACGGGTGCCTGGTTACGGCAGTGTCGCCTATTGCATTTACGCAGGGGCTTCAAACCCTTAGGCGCAGGGGTACCATGGCGCTAAACGGGCTTCCGCCGGGCACGTTTGACCTTGATATTTTTAACGCGGTGCTAAACCGTATTACCATACGCGGTTCTATTGTAGGAACCCGAAAAGACCTGCAGGAGGCAATTAACTTTGCCGCAGAAGGTAAGGTTAAGGCAAATGTTACCGCTGCCCGCCTGGAAGATGTTAATGAAGTATTTGACAAAATGAAAAAAGGGCAAATCGAAGGCCGTATGGTACTCGAGATTGCCAAAGCGTAGTGTTGTAGTTAATATAGTTACGCCATCCCGCAGGGTTTTTATAGCCTTGCGGGTTTGGTTATTATTTGCGATTTGTATGATGTAATTAATTTTCATTGCGTAACTTATATTTATTACGAGACGGAAGAATCAAAAAAGGTAAAACCATGTACAAAAGAATAGAAGCCGACGAAAAAGCCATAACGTTGATTAACGAACTAAAAGGCCGTTATGGTGCGCTTATGTTTCATCAGAGTGGTGGCTGCTGCGATGGCAGCCAACCTATGTGTTTTGAAAAAGGTGACTTTAAGTTGGGCTACAGCGATGTGTGCCTGGGCGAGGTAGAATGTTGTGAATTCTGGATGAGTAAAGACCAGTTTGAATACTGGCAGCACACCCATTTAACCCTTACAGCGGTAGATGGGCGCGGTGCCAGCTTTTCGCTTGAAATTCCGCTGGGGAAACGGTTTATCATTGAGTCCCGTTTGTATACTCCGCAGGAGCGGGAAAACCTTACACCACTGCGTTATCTGGAAGATTAAGCCTGTTTGTCGCTGGCTCCTGTTTTTAACTGAATCAAAATTCCTTGTCGGGAAATCTTGATATTAATTGTTTATTGGTTTTTAAAACGTAAGCCGCCCCTTTTGGGGGCGGCTTTCTGTTATAAAAAACGCAGCCGAAAAGCTGCGTTTGTATGTGTTTTAAAATGAGGTTTTAAGTGTGTTTGGTTATGGTTAAGCACTTAAAAACATTGGCAAAAATTATTTAACCCTTATCCAGGTTTGTGTGCGGCCCAATAATGAAATGCCCATGTATCCGCGCACATTCAGTTTGTCTTTACCCTCAAGTTTAATGGTACAGCTGTACAGTTTACCTTTGTTAGGATCCAGGATGTCGCCATCGGTATACTCCTCGCCATCTTTGGTAAGGCCTTTAATAATTACCAGCCCCAGTATGGGTTTATCTTTATCGGCACCCTTACAGTTCTGGCATTTTTTGTCTTTCTTGGCAGGGTTTAGTATTTCTATTACCTTGCCATACACCTTGCCGTTTTCTTCATAAATCTGCACGATGCTTTTAGCTTCGCCGGTTTCGTCGTCAAAGGTTTTCCACTTACCGGTTACCTGTGCCGAAGCCGACATAATGCCCATAAAGGCAATCATAACGAATGTAAAAATTGTCCGAATCATAATTTAAGTTGTTAACTAATGCTAAATATACAAATTTTTCCTTTTCAGCTTATGTATTAACGCATTTAATTCAAACCCCAAAAGCAGGATAAAGCAGTTAATATATATGTATAGCATTAGTACAAGCAGTGTGCCAATAGATCCGTAAAGCTCATTGTATTTGCTAAAACGCTCTACGTAAATGCTAAAGCCGTAAGAGGTAAGGCCAAAGAGTACGGTGCTGAGTACCGACCCATAGCTAAAAAAAGAGGTGTGGCGTCGGCTTTCAGTGGTAGCAAATTTAAACAGTATGCTGGTGGTAAGCAGTATCATAACCATAAGGAAAGCGTATCGGCCTATTTGCAGCAGCTGCACCTCGGCAGGTATATAGTAGCGGTTGCTTAGTTTTTGTATAATCACCTCAAAAACAATAATGGCCGCTACCGTAAATAACAGCAGCACGGTAAGTAATAACGACAGCATTATGGCTATGGCATAGCGGTGAAAATACGTACGCTTTACCGTAATGTGCATACTGCTTTGAAACCCCGAAAGTATGGCGTTTACCCCGTTACTCATAAACAGTATAGACAACAAGATACCAAAGCTCAACAGGCTTTTATGGCTGTTTAAAAGAATATCGGTAAGTATGTTAGCTATGGCGTCGTAAGTGTTTGGTGGCACGTTGTCGGCTACAAACTGCATAAAGTCTTCCTGGAAATTATCCAGCGGAATGTAGGGGATAAGGTTTAGTATAAACAGCGCAAACGGAAACAGCGACATAAAAAATGTAAACGCAATGGCACCTGCCCGGTACGATACATCTCCGTTTACAATCCCGGTAATGTACAGTTCCAGCAAATGATACAGCGTAAGCCCCTCAGAGTACGGCAGGCGAATGCTTTTGCCCAGCCGTACCAGGTGGCGTAGTACGGGTATGCGTTCCAGCTTATGTTCCAGTTCGGCAGGCATGGATTTTAAAACGCTTTCAGGCTCAGGTCCAGGTTGTACACTGAGTGCGTAAGCGCCCCGCTCGAAATATAGTTAACCCCACATTCGGCATAGTGGCGCATGGTATTTTCGTTAATACCCCCACTGCTTTCGGTTTGGCAATAGTCTCCTATTAGTGCTACTGCCTGGCGTGTGGTGTCGTAGTCAAAATTATCAAGCAATATGCGGTGTATGCCCGGGTTGGCTATAATTTCCTGAACCTCGGTAAGGTCGCGCGCCTCAACAATAATCTTCAGGTCCAGGTTGTTTTCTTTAAGGTATTGCTGCGTTTTTTGTATGGCCTGTGTAATGCCTCCTGCAAAGTCGATATGGTTGTCTTTCAGCATAATCATGTCATACAGCGCAAAACGGTGGTTTTCGCCGCCGCCTATTTTTACCGCCCATTTTTCCAGCGCGCGTATGCCCGGGGTGGTTTTTCGGGTATCCAGCACGCCTGTGCCTGTACCCTGTAGCAGGTCTACATATTTTTTGGTTTTAGTAGCTATGGCGCTCATACGCTGCATGGCGTTTAGCACAAGGCGTTCGGCTTTTAATATGCTTTGGCTGCTGCCATGCACGTGGAAAGCCACATCGCCATACTGTACGGGTGTACCGTCTTGTATAAAAACCTCAATGGCAAGATTAGGATCTACGTAGGCAAAAACCTTCAGGGCAAAATCTACCCCGGCCAGTATGCCGTTGTCTTTAACCAGCAGCTTGGCGCGGCCTGTAGCCTCTGCCGGTATGCAGGCAAGTGATGAATAGTCGCCGGGGCCCACGTCTTCGCGTATGGCATTGGCTATTATAAGGTCTAATTCTTTTTGGAATTGCTGTTCAGAAATCATTGGTTTACTTATTGTATGGCTAAGGTACGGATTTTTTTGGGAGGTATTAAATCAGGATTCACAAATCAGGGTTAAGGAACTGACACATCAATGAGGAGGATTTCAAGAACAGAGATGGTTACAATTTTATCGAAGCAAATGCGAAATCCTTTTGCGGAAAATCTTTATCAGTTGTTAACTGTCTACTAGATGCTCTAGCTTTTATTGTGGCTATAATTTGGTTTATAAATGTGTAAAGTTAGCGCTGACGCCTAAATAACCGCATTACCAAATAACCATTTTACTCGCTCCCGTAAGTAAAACCCTGTTATATCCTAAAATTATTATAACATTTGTTTAGTAGTGTAATTCGCTGAAAATAAATTCGTACATTCGATGTACAATTGGCACCATCTCCGTATATCGTATATAAACCGCATGACGTATTCAAAACCATCTGTTATAATTCCTAAAAATGACAGGGAGCGCCTGGAGAAACTACGCGAGTATCGCATTCTCGACACGCATTCGGAAGATACTTTCGATAAAATAGCCCTTATGGCATCGCAGATTTTTGGCACTGCGGCAGCCTTCATTACCTTTGTAGATGAAAACAGGGTATTTTTTAAGTCAAATCTTTCGCCTGTCCCGGCTAACGAAGTTCCGCGTGATGAGAGCCTGTGCGCCCTTGCCATACTGGAAGACAACGTTACGGTGATTTGCGATACTCATGATTCGCCCGAACTGCTTACCTATCCTTATGTAGTTATGGAGGGAGGCATACGTTTTTATGCCGGTGCGCCGCTAAAAACGCCTGAAGGATATAATGTAGGCACCCTTTGCGTAGCCGACAGCGAGCCTCACCCTGTGCCCGATGCTACTAAAATAGAAATGCTGCGTACCCTGGCTACCATAGTGGTAGACAAGCTGGAAAACCGGTTGAGGTACCGCAAATCTGTAGAATCTCAGATTAACCTGATGAACATAGCGCTCCACGAAATAAAAAACCCGCTGGCAAGTATAAAGCTGGCGAACGAAATTATTTCCAAAAATCCGGCAAGTATGGAAAAAATGACCGAGAATATAAAATCGGCCGTTATAAACATACAAAAAAAGCTGGGCGACTACCTGGCGCACAGCGAAATGGAAGAGCGCGACGAGCTGCTTACCGTAGAGGAGGTAGACCTTCGTGATATGTTTAACAGGTTAGTAAACAACTTTGAACTCCTTGCAGGCCGTAAAAAGCAAATCATTGAGCTATACGTAGATGAGCAGCTGCCGCCTATAGAGGCAGACCGCGAAAAGATACTGGACGTATTGCACAACCTGCTGAGTAACGCGATTAAATATTCGTACCCTAACACGGTGATTAAAGTAAGTGCCCGCGAAGCCGGTAACTACGTGCATATAGAGGTAAAAGACCAGGGACAGGGGCTAAACTTTCAGGATATGCAAAAGCTGTTTACCAAGTTTGCCAAACTGAGCAGTAAGCCTACCGGTAAGGAAACCAGTACCGGACTGGGGCTGAGCATAACCAAGTCGTTTGTAGAGCTGCATAAAGGTAATATTTACGCTATGAGCCCGGGTAAAGACCGCGGTACCACCTTTATAGTGTCGTTGCCGTTTAGGCACCGTATGCCTACAGAAGAGGGTACGCATGCTTAAGATAAAGTAAATTTACACTTTTATGCTTTTGCCATAGCAGATAATTTGCTAAATTACATCGATTTAGTAAACCTGATATGAGCCAACGAAAAGCCCTGCTGCACAAACCGGCACTTACCGTAGAAAAGTCGCTTAAAACCTTGGTGGAGAACCGTACGGTGTACTCCCTGGATAACTGCGAGCTTAACTTGTTTGAAACCTATCAGGAAAGCATATTAGTGCCGCTAAAGTTTAACGACCTGGTGGTTACAAGTATGCTTAGGGGTAAAAAGGTAATGCACCTGTTTGACGACCCTGAGTTTGAGTACCTGCCCGGCGAAACGGTAATAGTGCCGGGTAACGTGGAAATGAAGATTGATTTCCCTGAGGCTTCTACCAGTAACCCTACGCAATGCCTAGCCCTTGCTATAGACCACGGTAAAATAAAAGAAACCCTTGATTTTTTAAACGAACGCTATCCTAAAGAGGAGTTTAACGGCTGGCGGCTAAACCATGAGAATTACTTTTTTTATAACAATACAGAGCTGGCTTCTACACTAAATAAGCTGATACGCGAGTGTATGAGCACCAGTGTAACAAAAGATGCGCTGGTAGACCTTGCTTTACAGGAACTGCTGGTGCGCATTGTGCAAACGCAAGCCGTGCAGCAAATAGACAACGGTAAAGTGCCCGATGCCAATAGCCCGATTATAGCCATTACCGAGTATATACGTGCTAACATAACCAATCCTATTAACCTTAAAGATATGAGCGAAAAAGCCTGTATGAGTACTACAAGCTTTTACCGTTACTTTAAGCGCGAACTGGGTATGAGCCCCATAGAGTTTATACTAAACGAGAAAATAAAGCACGCCAAACAGCTGCTTAAAAATCCGGGTATACAGGTTAATGAGGTGTGCTTTATGGCAGGTTTTGATGATTGTAATTACTTTATCCGCCTGTTTAAAAAATACGAAGGCATTACCCCAAAACAGTATCAGCTGCTTAATGTGGGGTAGTTTATTATTTTAAATTCTGAATTTTAGATTTTGAATGCGCCGGCTGTTATTTGGTTTTTAACTCCAATAAAAAGTCCCTGCCTCTAAAATCAAGTTCTTCTATAATTTCAAAATCAGGCTCGTTGTTTGCGTTAAGGAAATCTATCCGTAAGCCCACTGTACCCCAATCTGATACGTTAGTGATTTTTTGTAAAGGGATGCGATACCTGCTTCCAAATTTTTTAGAAAAAACCTTATACACTCTGTAACCAAGGAATATGGCTAGTCCTATAACGCCAAAGCCTATACTGGGTTTTCCCAGGTTTTTTAAAACGAAAATGCAGATAGCTCCCAAAACTACATATACAAATATTTTCATCCCTACGATGCCGACGCTATTCCTTTTATCTATAGCGCGGCTTTTTTCTTCAGTTTCGCGGGCTTCCTGCCAGTTGCCGCTGTTAGTAAGGTACAGGTTTTCGTCGTCTACGTTTATGTAGCCGTATTTGTATTTAAAGTATTCTTTCATGTTATTTTGCCGGTTCCGAAATATCCCATATTTCGGCATTGCTTAAGCTGATGTCTACGTGGGGGTGTGCTATACTTGTAGCCGATACTGCCGTAATTTTAGCCTGTAGCCTAAAGTTGTTGTTTTCGTATTTGTTGTACGCGTCCTGCGCCATAGATGGGTAGATAAGGCTGTATGTTTCTTTAATCATTACAGCATCCTGTGCGCGGTTAGTAACTATCTGGCTCCAGCCTTTAGCATCATCGGTTAGTGTAATGCCGTTTACCAGTGCCTTGCTTTTAAAGGTGTAGGTAGGTGTAATTACCGTTTGTCCGTTTAGCTTTTTCAGTTTATTGTTAGCCGTTTCGTTATCGGTCTGATTACTGGCAAGTTCACCTGCTATGGCATTAATAATCATGTAGCGCAGTATGGCGGCATTTTCCGGGTGCGCAGTATCTTTTTCGGCACGTACTAAAAAAGTGGTAGCGGTCTTTTCGGCCTCCATCCATTTTTCGGCACGCAGTTGGTCTATAACAATTTTCCAGTCGGTAGTGCTGATAAGGTGTGGGTTCGAAAAGTCAGTTGCCGGGGGCAGGTTCTTTTCCTGTGCCTGTGCTGTAAACGAAAGTAGGGAAACGGCAACGCCCGCAAAAAGCGATAATTTTTTCATGGTTGATATAGTAGTTATAAAGTTGGTAGTGCAATGTTACAAAAAAAGCCTGTAAAAATACAGGCTCTCTTTATGGTTTTTATGCAGAAAACAGATGCTATTACACGGTTAGGGTACGGCCGTTGCCTTCGGCTTTGCCGTTTTGCAGGGTAATGTCTATGCGGCCCACATTTACGCCGTAGCAGCCCACCTGGTTAATCATTACCTCCTGGCCCGCGGTATTTTTTTCTATATGCGGTTTTTTAAGGAAGGTGTGGGTGTGCCCTCCTATAATAATGTCAATGTTTTTAGTGGCGCGAGCCAAATTTACGTCGCATATTTTCTCCGGGTCGTTATCGTAAGCAAAGCCCAGGTGGCTCAGGCAAATAACCACATCGCATTTTTGTTCCTGTTTCAGTATGCGGGTCATGTCCTGGGTTACTTCTACCGGATTAAGGTATACCGTTTCTTTAGACAGCTTTTTATCTACAAGGCCGTTTAGTTCTACCCCAAGCCCGAAGATGCCTACTTTAATGCCGTTTTTATGAAATATTTTATACGGCTTTACAATGCCGTTTAGTATGGTATTCTTAAAATCATAGTTAGCCGACACAAAGTCAAACGAAGCATTAGGCAACTGTTTGTAGAAACCATCAATCCCGTTATCAAAATCGTGGTTGCCCATAGTGCCCAGGTCATACTTCATCATGCTCATCAGCTTCATTTCCAGTTCGCCGCCGTAGTAGTTAAAGTAAGGCGTCCCCTGAAATATATCCCCGGCATCCAGCAGTAGCACGTTATCTTCCTCATTCCTGATTTTTTCTATAAGGGTGGCGCGCCTTGCTACTCCGCCCTTATCGGGGAATTTAGGGTCGTCTGCAGGAAACGGATCTATATGGCTGTGCACATCGTTAGTGTGCAGTATGGTAAGTTTTTTTTGCGCAGCGGCTTCGTCAAAACTGCTTAAACCCATTCCGCCAAGCACAAGCGCACTACCGGCTGCTGTTTTTTGTATAAAGTCCCTTCTTTTCATTACTTGTCCTGTATTATGCGTTCGGTGGTAATAATAGGTAGCGTGTCTACCGCTTTAAAATAATCTATAAACACATTTCGCAGCTTATAGTCCATATCGTAGCGTGCGGTTCCTTTGGTAAAAAAGCTCATGCTGTCGCCGCCGTTAGCCAGGTAGTCGTTAGTGGCTACATAGTAGGTTTTGTTAGCGTCCAGCGGCTGGCTCTGTACCTTAATATTTTTCAGGTTGCCGTTAGCATCAATATGAATTTCTATACCACTAAGCGGGTGCGGTTTTTTTTCTTTCAGTATATACTGCGCCAGTTCTGTAATTTGTTCCCCTTTAAGGGCAATCACTACAAGGGCGTTTTCAAAAGGCATAATGGCGTATGCCGTGCCCGCGGTAACATTACCTTTAGGAATAATAGAGCGTATACCGCCATGGTTAAGCATACATACATCGGCATGCTTATTGTAGCGTTGCAGCATAAGTTTATCGGCGGCAGCCAAAACAGTTTCGGCCTCAAAGTTGCCTATAGTGGTTTGCCATCCGTTTATGGTTTTTGCCTTGTCCATGGTTTCCGGGCAGTACGCCAGTACGCTGTCCAGGTCTTTTTTTATGTGCTCGCGGTAAGGCTTTACATAGTCTTCAATTTGCTGTACCGGGGTGTACGCTGCGGTTACCGGTAGCTGTTCTCCTTTAATGTTTGAAACATGCTTAGAAGGGGAACAGGCAAAAAACAAACTTATTGTTACAAATAAAACAAACCGCCTAAACGGTGTGGTATAGTTTTTATGTATTATCATTGATAGTTGTCCTTAAATTTGATAAATTTGCTATTCGGCAATAAAAGTACTATGTTTTTGAAGTTTATTAAAGATTTCAGATTAAAAAAGATTATTAAAAATACCTTAACAAATTATAAAGCCCCGGTTTCGGGAGGCCGTGTTGTTACGGTAGGCATTCTTATAGATGAGACCTATTTTGCCGACAGAGAAGCTCTTATGGCTGAGGTAACCGCGCAGGGTTTAGCCATAGATAAGGTTACCGCACTTAGTTTTATAGATAAGGTTAAAAAAGGACAGGAGCCCGCGCATGCTTACTTTACGTATAACGACGTAGCGGCAGACGGTACTTTTACTTCGCCCGCGGCAAGTAGTTTTTTGCAGCAGCCGTTTGATGTGCTTATAAGTTTTTATGATGTACAAAAGCCGCCGTTAACACTGGCTACGTTACAGAGCAAGTCCGCCTTTAAGGCTGGTTTTAGTACCACAGATAACCGCCTGCATACCTTTATGGTGGCCAGCCAGGCCGAAAACTATAAAGAGTTTGTAGCCGAGCTTTTTAAGTATTTAAAGATTTTACAAAAACTATAAATTATAACCATGCAATCGTTAATGGGTACCGGGGTGGCGTTGATTACCCCTTTTAAAAAAGATTTTTCGGTAGATACCGCGGCGCTTGAAAAAATTGTTGATTTTCAGGTGGAAAACGGTATAGACTACCTGGTGGTATTAGGCACTACTGCCGAGTCTGCTACGCTTACAGCCGATGAAAAAGAGCTGGTTATAAATACGGTTATTAAAGCAAATGCAGGCCGCCTTCCGCTTGTGTTAGGGGTAGGGGGTAATAATACTGCCGATGTGGTAGCCGAACTTAAAACAGCTAACCTGTCTGCATTTACCGCTGTGCTGTCGGTTTCTCCTTATTACAATAAGCCTACACAGGAAGGGATTTACCAGCATTTTAAGGCGGTTGCCCAGGCATCTCCGCTGCCGGTAATTTTATATAACGTGCCGGGGCGTACAGGTAGCAATATGCTGCCCGAAACGGTACTGCGCCTGGCGAATGATTTTAACAACATAGTAGCCATAAAAGAAGCTGCCGGAGATATTATACAAGCCATGAAGCTGATTCAGCATAAGCCCGAAGGTTTCCTTGTAATTTCCGGAGATGATATGATTACCCTGCCTATGGTACTTGCCGGTGGTGCAGGGGTAATATCTGTAATAGGTGAAGGTTTCCCGAAAGAATTTAGCCAAATGGTGCGCCTGGGTCTGGAAAGGAAAGCTGATGAGGCATATAAAATCCACTACCGTATTATGGATAGCATTGATATGATTTTTGAGCAGGGTAACCCAGCAGGTATTAAAGAGGTGTTTAAGGTGCTTGGCCTTTGCGAAAACACCGTGCGCCTGCCGCTTGTAAATGTAAATGAAGACCTTGCGGCACGCCTGGAGGGTTTTGTGAAAAAGTTTTCGGCTACACCACAATTACAAGGGGTGTAATGCAATAAATACAGTATATTTAAGTTAAAGAAAAGGTGCTTTTAAAGGCATCTTTTTTTGTGGCCTTAAGGCTGCGAAAAATAATTTTGTATTGTGTAATTATTAACTAACTTTGCAGTTGCTTTAAAATCTGCAGCTGCAGGTGCAAATTCTATTTATGGTACGGATTTTTTATACATTATTGCTTACTTTATTGCTTGCTTCGTGCAGCCAGTATCAAAAGGCGCTTAAATCAGAAGATACTAAGCTGAAATACGATGTGGCTGAAAAAATGTATGAAAAAGAAAAGTATGCAAAAGCCATCCGCCTGTTTGAAATGATAGCACCAAGCTATCGTGGTAAGCCACAGGCCGAAAAGCTGTTTTATATGTATGCCACTTCTTTATATAAAAACAAAGAGTATTATACAGCGGGTTACCAGTACGAGAGTTTTGTGTCCAGCTATCCTAAGAGTAACAAGGTAGAAGAAGCAGCCTTTTTAGGTGCTAAGAGTTACTACTATCTTTCGCCACGTTATTCGCTGGATCAGGTAGATACATACAAGGCGCTGGAAAAACTACAGGCGTTTATAGACAGGTATCCTAACAGTACTTATATGCCTGAGGCTAACCAGCTGGTGGGCGAACTGAGCCGTAAACTGGAGAAAAAAGCCTTTGAAATAGCCAAGCAGTACTTTGATACCGCAGCTTATTTTGGCGACTATAACGCCGCGTTTAAAACGCTTGAGAACTTCCTGATTGATTTTCCGGGTACGGAGCTAAAGGAAGAAGCACTGTTTATAAAGTTTGATGCTTCTGTAAAGCTGGCGCTAAACAGTGTGGAAAGCAAAATGAAACAACGACTTGAAGACGCCCACAAAGCTTATGATGAGCTTATAAAATACAAGGCAGATTCTAAATATAAGGCAGAGGCCGATAAGCTTCTGCAATCAGTAGATAGTGAATTACAAAAAATTTCTAAATAATAGCGAAGATGGATTTAAAGAAAACAACTGCTCCTGTTAATACCATTACCTATAACAAGGCTAAGATAGAGGAACCTACAGGTAATGTGTATGAGGCTATTACCATTATAGCAAAAAGGGCCAGCCAGATAAACACCGAAATTAAAAAGGAGCTTATCGAGAAACTGGAGGAGTTTGCCACTTATAACGACAGCCTTGAGGAAATTTTTGAAAACAAAGAACAAATAGAGGTTTCTAAGTTTTATGAAAAACTTCCTAAGCCACATGCACTTGCTGTACAAGAGTGGCTAGAAAATAAAGTATACTACAAAGAACCAAACAAATAGTATTGCCCATGTCTGTTTTGCGCGGTAAGAACATCTTACTCGGTATTTCCGGGGGTATAGCCGCCTATAAAACAGCCACGCTGGTAAGGCATTTTATAAAGGCAGGTGCGCATGTAAAAGTAGTCGTGACACCTGCCTCTAAAGATTTTATTACACCCCTTACACTTTCTACGCTAAGTAAAAACCCCGTGTTTTCCTCTTTTTATAACGAAGAAGACGAAAACGCCGTGTGGAACAACCACGTAGAATTGGGCCTTTGGGCCGATCTTTTTGTTATTGCCCCTGCTACGGCAAACACCATGTCTAAAATGGTAACCGGCAATAGCGACAACCTTCTTATAGCTACGTATCTTTCTGCTAAGTGTCCTGTGTATGTGGCGCCTGCTATGGATTTAGATATGTACCGCCACCCCAGTACTAAAGATAGTTTTGATAAGCTTGAGGCGTTTGGTAATATTATTATCCCTGCCGAGAGCGGTGAGCTTGCCAGTGGCCTTTATGGCGAAGGGCGTATGGCTGAACCTGAGAACATTGTGTCTTTTATAGAAAAGCACCTGGAAGGACAGCTTCCCCTGCGCGGAAAAAAAATACTGGTTACTGCCGGCCCTACATACGAACCTATAGACCCCGTGCGTTTTATAGGAAACCATTCGTCAGGGAAAATGGGATATGACATTGCTTTGGCCGCCGCCGATGCCGGTGCCGAGGTAATTTTGGTAAGCGGGCCTACCCATTTAAGGGTGAGCCACGAACAGATACAGCTGGTTAAGGTTACCAGCAGTGCCGAGATGTATACGGCGTGCCACACGTATTTTGATGGGGTAGATGTAGCTGTTGCCGCTGCTGCCGTTGCCGATTACAGGCCGAAGCATGTAGCAGCACAAAAAATCAAGAAAAACGAAGCCCACCTTACCCTGGAGCTGGAAAAAACAACCGATATACTGGCATCTTTAGGAGAAAAGAAAAAAGGTCAGTTTCTTATAGGCTTTGCTTTAGAAACCGAAAATGAGGTAGAGAACGCTAAAGCCAAGATACGCAAGAAGAATCTCGACCTGATTGTGTTAAACTCTTTAAATGACGAGGGTGCAGGCTTTGGTAAACCAACAAATAAGGTTACTTTTATAAACAGCCGTTTTGAGGAAGAACCTATGGCGCTAAAATCAAAAGAAGCGGTGGCGCAAGACATTGTTAACAAGATAAAAGAGCATTATAATGTATAAGTGGATTATAGCTGTGGTACTGCTTGCATGCGCCCCTTTAAAGGCGCAGGAGCTTAATTGTACTGTAAACATTAATTATGACCGTATTACAGATGCAAATCCGCAGATATTTAAAAGCCTGCAAAAAGCGGTTCAGGATTTTATGAACAACACGCGCTTTACTTCGCGTAACATAAGTAGTACCGAACGTATAGAGTGCTCTGTGTTTTTAAATCTTACATCGTACAAAAACAACGGATTTGGCGCGCTGTTGCAGGTTAACTCCATACGCCCGGTGTACAACAGCTCTTACACTACGCAGTTGCTTAACATAAACGATAAAGACATCAGCTTTACTTATAATGAGGGTGAAAATCTTATATTTAACCCCACTACGTTCGACTCTAACCTGGTATCGCTACTTTCTTTTTACGCTAATGTTATCATTGGGGTAGATGCAGATTCGTTTGCCGAAAAAGGTGGCAGTGATTATCTGGAGGCAGCACGTGGTATAGCCAATGTGGCACAAAGCAGCGGGTTTAAAGGCTGGGGCCAGCAGGATGGTAACAACCAAAACCGTTACTTTTTAATTAACGATATGCTTAGTACCACTTTTGAACCATACAGGCTTGCCATGTACAACTACCACCGTAAAGGGCTTGATACCATGGCGGAGAGCGTAGTAAATGCAAAGGTGCTGCTTATGGAAGCCATAACCCAGCTTTCGGCGATTCATAAAACAAGGCCTAATGCCTACATAACACGGGTGTTTTTTGATGCCAAGTCAGATGAGATTGCTGCCATTTTTAGCGGTGGCCCATCGGTACAGGTAGCACCGCTGGTAGAAACACTTAACCGTATTTCGCCTACTAATGCGGCCAAATGGCTCAAAATAAAATAAGAAAATATCTTAATCAAAATATGCAGAAAGGTCGCCATTGGCGGCCTTTTTATATACCAGCTGTATCTGGCTTTCCAGTATGCGGTCTTCAGAAAGTTCAGGTAGGCTGTCTATGTCAAAATACCCTACGCCAAGCAGGTCAAAGCCTTCTTTTAGTTCGCCCGAAACGACTTCGCACAAAAAGACCAACTTGTATACATAAAACGGCTGCGGCGGATGCGGATGGCAGCGTTTGTCGAAAACAGCCAGCAGGCGGGTAGCCTGTACGGTAAGCCCGGTTTCTTCCCGTGCTTCTTTTTCGGCGGTTTCCTTTGGCGAATCGCCTATATCTGCCCAGCCGCCCGGCAGGCTCCATTTTCCATCGGCACTTTCGCGTGCAAGCAATACCTGTTTTTTATCATCCGAAAGGATCAATGCCCTTACGTCGGTCTTTACGGTAGGGTAGTCTGTTACAGGGGCAAATATGGCGTTTAGTTGCTCGGGGCTGTTGCCGCTTACGTTAGCCATTAGTGTCAGCGCTAGTTGCTGTATTTCGGTATAGCGCTCGGTGTTGTATTCATCTGTGCTGTATACAAGGCCTGTATCGGCAATGGCTTTCAGTTTTTTTAGCGCGTTAAGAAAATCGGTCATGTTGCTACTTTTGGTAAATATACGCAAACACCATTGGCTTTTGGGAGCCAAATAAGTATCTTAGCCTTAAAACGTACCACTAATGAAAAAAGTATTGTTACCTGTAGTGCTGTCACTACTGGTTTTGTCGTGTAAAAAGCAGGCTAAGGTAGACGCACCTTCATTAAACAAAATTACCGCTGTAGATACGTTGCTTTCAGACAGCATAAGTATACGTACGCTTGCTGCAGATACTGATAAAATATGGTATGCCGGTAGCGGTGGTAAGTACGGATGGGTGTCGTTATCAGGCGGGAAAAACTTTACCGGTGTGGCGTCTCATGATACCATATTTCCGGAATTCAGGGCATTGGCACAAACCAAAAACGATGTGTTTATGATAAATGTGGGTTCGCCCGCGCTGTTGTACAAAATAAGCAAAGACGGCAGGCAAATAAAACAGGTATATACCGAAGCCGGGGAAAAGGTGTTTTATGACTGTATGAAGTTTTATAACGATAAGGAAGGTATAGTAATGGGCGACCCACAAAACGGTTGCCTTACGTTGCTTACTACTAAAGATGGCGGTAATACATGGCAAAAAAGTCTGTGTACAGAAGGGTTAGCTGTAGCTAATGGCGAGGCGGCTTTTGCAGCGAGCAATACTAATATTATTATTAAGGGCGATAAAACCTGGATAGTATCGGGTGGTAAGCAATCGCGGGTGTTTTATTCTAACGATAAGGGTGCAAGCTTTAAGGTAGCCGAAACGCCAATAATACAAGGACGTGAAATGACCGGGATATTCAGTGCCGACTTTTATGATGAAAACGTAGGCTTTGCCGGCGGTGGCGATTACGAAAAACCGGAGCAGAATACGGCTAATAAAATACTATCTGTAAACGGGGGTAGAACCTGGAAAATAGTAGGCGAGGGTACAGGCCCAGGCTACATATCGTGCGTGCAGTTTGTGCCGGGTAGTAACGGCAACGGCCTTGTTACTGTGGGAAGAACCGGTGTTTTTTACAGCCCGGACCAGGGTACTAGCTGGAAAAAGCTGCACAATGCTACCAACCTCAATACGTTTTTGTTTACCGATGCTAAAACCATCATTGCCGCGGGGCAAAAGGTAATACTGCGTATAAAGCTGCAGTAAGCAATCGGGAAAATTGAAAAAATGGAATCCCGGAGTAGTAAACGGCTCCGGGATTCCATTTTTTATTTGCTTCAGCCTAAGTTAATATACCAGCGGTGCAAATACCGGATGTGGCGCCAGTTTTTCGCGCCCGTTAAGAAACGATAGCTCCATAAGGAAGTTGCACTGCACAATCACCCCGCCCAGGCGTTCTACAAGTTCGCAAACGGCTTTTGCTGTGCCGCCGGTAGCCAGTACGTCGTCATGTATTAAAATACGTTCTCCGGGCTTTATAGCGTCTGTATGCACCTCGAGGGTATCTGTGCCATACTCAAGCTCATACGTGGCTTTAAGGGTGCTGTAGGGTAGTTTGCCGGGCTTACGCACGGGTACAAACCCTGCGTTAAGCTCATGCGCCAGCAGCGTTCCAAAGAAAAAGCCCCGGCTTTCGGCACCTACTACCTTGTCTATTTTTTGTCCGTTAAGGTTTTGCAGCAGTTGTTGCAGGCATTCGTTTACCGCAGTGGGGTTTGCCAGCAGTGGCGTTATATCTTTAAAAATAATTCCTGGTTTTGGAAAATCCTGAATGTCACGGATATAAGAAGTAAGATTCATTTTTTTGAAAAATATTGCATATTAGTGCTTGCAATTTAAGAAATCTTATCTATATTTGCACCCGCAATCAGGTACTAAAATACTTAGTGCAAGAGAAGCAAAAAGGCACCGTGGCGCAACTGAATAGCGCATCTGATTACGGCTCAGAAGGTTACAGGTTTGAATCCTGTCGGTGTCACAAATAGAATACTAAAAGCTCTGGTAAAACCAGGGCTTTTTTGTTTTATACCTGTTTTTGTAACTCCATAAAACACCAACCGTCTTCGGTCATTGCAAAAAAAACACCAGATGAAAATAACTCCATCTGGTGCATCATATATATATAGGTCAGCGTAAGCAATTACTTTTTAAGGGCTTTTAGCTCTTTAAGTACGGATACGCCTACTGCGTGCGCAGATTGCGGGTTTTGGCCTGTAACCACCCTTTTATCGGCTACGGCATGCTCCTGCCATAAACCTGATTTTTCAAAAATACCGCCACGTTCTATCATTTTGTCTTCCAGCATAAATGGCACTACTTTTTCCAGGCCTACGGCTACTTCTTCCTCATTAGTAAAACCGTTTACTTTTTTACCGTCTATAAGGTATTTACCATTGCTTAGCTTTATGTCTACCAGTCCGGCAGGGCCGTGGCACACCGCGCTAACCACACCGTTGTTTTCGTATATTTTTGCAGCTATGGCAGCAATTTCTTTGTTTTGGGGTAAATCCCACATGGCACCATGCCCGCCTGCGTAGTGTATGGCCACATAGTCGTTAGGGTTAACCTGGCTTGGTTTCAGGGTGTTTTCTATCTTTTTATGATACACAGCGTTTTCCCAAAACTTTTTATTAATAGGGTCTTCCAGGTTAAAGCCGTCTACCGGGGCTTTGCCACCAAGGGGACTTACAAAATCTATTTCGTAACCTGCATTTACCAGTACATCCCACGGGTGTGAAACTTCGCTAAGGTAATAGCCTGTAGGCTGCCCGGTGCTTCCTTTTTTATCGTGGCTTGTTACCACAAACAGTATTTTTTTCATGTTCTTTTTTGTTTTTACCTGAGCCTGAGCCGGTGTGCTGATTAGCGTAAAAACTAACCCAAGTGCCACCGCAAGGCCACGCATTACTTTACTTGATTTCATTTATAGTACTACTTAAAAGTTATATGGCAAAGATACGGCAACAGTGCGCCGGGGCTAAAGGAGGGAAATCACAACTTTGCTGTGATGTAAGTCACAGGGAGGGTTATTTGTGAATTTGTGGATTTGTTTATTTGGTGATTTATTTATTTGGTGATCGGATTATTGTACATAACTCAGGGAACTACAAACCATAAACACAAAACCACAAACTACGACAGCCTGCTTAGTGTTTCGCGGGATACGCCCAGGTACGAGGCAATAAGCGTTTTTGGTACACGCTGAAAAAGGGTAGGGTATTGTGCCAGGAGTGTTTCGTAGCGTTCTTTAGCGCTGTTGTTCATAAGAGAGAGTATGCGGCGTTGCAGCGCTACATAGCCGCCGTTACTTTTTTTGCGGAAAAAGTGTTCTATCTTATGGAGGTCGGCGCACAGTTTTTCGCGGTTAACCAGCGGCAGGCACAGCACTTCGGTGTCTTCTATGCAGTCAATATCGAGTGTGGCGGCAGTACCGTTAAAATACGCCTGAAAATCGGTTATCCACCAGTCTTCCATGCCAAATTGCAGTATGTGCTGCTTACCGTCTTCAGATGTAAAGTAGGCTTTTACCAGGCCGCTTATTACAAAATAATCGCACTCTACCGCCATGCCCGCCTGTACCAGGAACTGGTGTTTCTTTAGTTTCCGGGGCGTGAAATGCGACAGTATGTAATCAAACTCCGCATCGGTAAGCGGGGTGATTTTTTCTATATGGGCGCGTAGTGGGTGCATTGTTTTATTTTTTATTTTTTATTTGTTCCATCTTGTCTCTTAACTCATGAACTTTTAGTTCTTTACCATTTAGTTTTCGATGTAACATAGCATGGCAGTTTGGACAAACGGGTATTAGGTCTTTTTTATAGTCGACTTTATATTCTTCTTTAATTTCAGAAATTGGTGTTATATGATGAACATGTATAAAGCCATCGCCGATTTCTCCATAAATTGACTTAAAATCAATTTCACATACTGAACACTTTACTCCATGATATTCAATACACTTAGCTCTAGCAACTGAACTTCTTTCATATTTGTTCACAACTATGGAAACTTTTATACCCTCTTTTAATAAGATTTGTGAGTCTAAAGTTTCAGGAAATATTTCACTTTGTTTTTCTTCAATAAAATGATTTTTCAAGTAATCTAATAGATTACCGGTTACTTTCATTGGACCTTGTGGAGCTCTTTTTAAGCCATTTTCTAATAATTTATTGAGATTTAAAAACGGAGTATCAACTTGTTCAAGAAGTTTCAGGTTCACAAAATTACCAGCAAGTGAATTAATGTATTCTTCTTCTTTGAGCCAATAACTTTTGTCGTCCCTAATCTCGTTAAATTTTAGATTTACTTTCTCTACAAGGCATTTGTATCTTATGCGTTGAATAGGTTTTGAACAGTATATATAAACTATGTCTTTTTCTTTAAAATTGGCTTTCTGTCTCCAGTCTATTTCTCCAAAATGTTCAAAAGAAGAAGCATGATCATACATTTCCGGGTTAGCTGAGATAATCCAATAATCCATATAGATTGATTTTCGCTAAATTAAAGAAATTACTACAATCCTTGGCAAACCCTTATAACTAAAAAATCCCGAAGCTTTCACTTCGGGACTCTTTATATCAGAAAAACTCAAATTAATTCTTCCTTGAAATTGCTTTTTCAGCAGCCGCAACAATAGCCTCGCTGTTAAGTCCGTATTTCTCCATAAGCTGTTCAGGGGTGCCGCTTTCGCCAAAGCTGTCTTGTACGGCTACAAACTCCTGCAGTGAAGGGTGGTTAAGCGACAGCACACGTGCCACGCTTTCGCCAAGTCCGCCCAGTATATTATGTTCTTCGGCAGTAACCACACAACCGGTTTTGCCTACTGATTTTAGGATAGCTTCCTCATCCAGCGGCTTTATGGTGTGTATGTTAATCACCTCTGCAGAAATGCCTTTAGCCTCCAGTGCCTCGGCAGCAACCAGCGCCTCCCAAACCAGGTGGCCTGTAGCTACAATGGTAACATCAGTTCCTTCGTTTAGAAGGATAGCTTTACCAATAACAAACTCCAGTTCGCCGGTAAAGTTTGGCACCACAGGGCGGCCAAAACGTAGGTATACCGGGCCGTGGTGTTCGGCTATGGCAAGGGTAGCAGCTTTAGTCTGCGCATAGTCGCAGGTATTAATAACCGTCATGCCCGGAAGCATTTTCATAAGGCCTATGTCTTCCAGTATCTGGTGGGTAGCACCATCTTCGCCTAGGGTAAGACCCGCGTGGCTGGCACATATTTTTACATTTTTGTCTGAATAGGCTACACTCTGACGAATCTGGTCGTAAACCCTTCCGGTAGAAAAGTTGGCAAACGTACCGGTAAACGGAATCTTACCGCCCAGGGTCATACCGGCAGCCATACCTATCATGTTGGCCTCGGCTATACCTACCTGAAAGAAACGTTCCGGGTGGTTCTTTTTAAAATCGTCCATTTTTAGCGAGCCGATAAGGTCGGCACACAAGGCTACCACATTTTCATTGGTTTGCCCAAGTTCGGTAAGGCCTGCGCCAAATCCCGAACGGGTATCTTTACTTCCTGTATTGGTATATTTTTTCATTGTAATTTCAGAATTTCTATTTCAGATCGTAGATTTCAGATTTCAGATTGGCTACACTCTTGCCGAATATAATATCGAAGCAAAGTTTGAGTGGCATTCTGAAATCTGAAATCTAAAATCTGAAATTCATTAATAGTCCCCTAATGTTTCGGCGTTTTGTGTAAGAGCACTTTCCAGCTGCGCATCGTTAGGTGCTTTACCGTGCCATGCGTGGGTGTGCATCATAAAATCTACACCGTTACCCATTTCGGTATGCAGCAGCACTACAACCGGCTTACCGTTAAAGGCTTTAGCCTTAGCATCGGCCATGCCAGTAAGGATAGCATCAATGTTGTTGCCTTGTGCAATTTCTACAACTTCCCACCCGAAGGCTGCAAACTTGGCCCCTATGCTGCCCATAGGCAGTACCTCGTCGGTAGGGCCGTCTATCTGCTTTCCGTTAAGGTCTACAGTAGCAATAAGGTTATCTACTTTGTAGGCTGCTGCATACATAATAGCTTCCCAGTTTTGTCCTTCCTGTAGCTCGCCATCGCCATGCAGGGTATACACAATATGGTTGTCTTTATTCAGTTTTTTGGTTTGGGCGGCGCCTACGGCTACGCTCATTCCCTGGCCCAGTGAGCCCGATGCCACGCGCACGCCCGGAAGCCCTTCGTGCGTGGTAGGGTGGCCCTGAAGCCTTGAGTTTAACAGGCGGAAGGTAGCCAGCTCGCTTACAGGGAAGTACCCGCTGCGTGCCAGTACGCTGTAAAATACAGGCGATATGTGTCCGTTACTAAGAATAAAGATGTCTTCATCCTTGCCGTCCATATCCCAGCCGTCTTTACGGTCCATAATGCTTTGGTACAGGCTTACCAAAAATTCGGCGCAGCCCAGAGATCCGCCCGGGTGGCCGCTGTTTACGGCGTGTACCATGCGCAGAATATCGCGCCTTACCTGTACGGTTAAATCGTTTAGTTGTTGTGTGTTAGGTTTCATTTGTCAGATTAAAATTTCCGTTGCAAAGGTAGCTGTATTTTCGGCTTTGGCAAACAATTTCGTGGGTTTAACCGGCTGAAAATCTTTTAGTTATAAGTGTTTTATTTACACTTTTATAAATGGTTGGTTTGTAGTTTGTTGTTTAGGGTTTATAGTTTGTGGTTGTATGCAGATAGAAGGTAACGTAGCAGAAACAGCTCCCTTAAAAAAAATACAGTACGCAAAAAAATAAAATTCACGAAATTAGCACCGCTAACACAAACACCATGAAACAACTCTTAGCCCTGTTGTTGCTTACGGCAGCAAATGTGGCTTTCGCCCAAAAAGCCCCGGCAGCCATTAAAGCTACCTATCAAAAAAGTTACCTTGGCAAACCGCAGGACGAAGCTAACCCCGTGATTATTTTTTCGGACAAGGAGAAAACACTGGTTACATCCCAACAGCTATTAGATAAAAAAGCAGCCCTGCCTGCCGAACAGGTTTTGGTGCAGCACCCTGCCACATACACGCAGTTTGCTGAACTAAAGCCCGGGAGTTTTGTAGCCATGCGCGATACCGTTGCGCTAAAAAAGCAAACTTTTGAGTTGTTGCCCGATACTAAAACCATATTAGGTTACACCTGTCATAAAGCTAAAATCGTCATCAACAGTAATACCATAGAGCTTTGGTATACAAATGATTTGGGCCTAAAAGGGGCGCCTTCTGTTTTAGGGCAGGAGTTAGGCCTTGTGCTGGAAACCAATCGTAACAACAACTTTTTAGTTACAGCCACAAAAATAGAGAAGCTAAAACGCCTGCCGGCTTCGGTTGCTTTACCCGCCAATGCCAGGGTTACCGATAACCTAAGCTACCGCGACCTGATTTGGAAAGCACGTTTTACTACAATTCCTGTGTTTACTGAGCAGCAGATAAATTTCAGCGACGCCTCTAAATCAAACGACAGCGTACTGCGTTTTGCTAACGGTACCATAGCGCTGCGCAAAATAAAATTCCCCGATATTAAAGCGGGTAGCCAGGTGTTTGCCCAGCTTACAGAACAGTCGGCAGGTGATGCATACGACCGTACAGGCTCTGTTTTTGTAATCCCGCAAGACCAGAAACAGTCGTTTTTAGATGGGCTTACTAACGGTGCCAATACGCTACCTGTCTATGAAAATGGCAACGGCGAAAAATACGTAGGCATGGTGCGTACCGAGGGTTTTACACCATTGCTGGAACTCATGCGCTTTTTTACCCCGTTTGGCATTAGCCAGTACAATACCATTCAGCTAAAAGGGAAAACCTGGCATAATGCCGTGCCATACCGCCAGGATATTAGCGAACTGATTCCGTACCTGAGTGGCAAGGAGCTGTATGTGGGGGTATTTATAGGCAACTACGATAAAGGCGGACACAAAGTAAGCCTGGAGCTAACCGTACATGCCGATGAGCTTACGTACAATAAGGCTACCAAGGCCATTCCGCTGTTTGATACGGTAAACGTTATGGAAATGGCAGGGCAGGGGTACAGCACTATGTTTAACAACGCCAAGGGGCTTGAAGTAACTTTTACCCTTGATAAGCCACTAAAGGATGCCCGGCTGCGCTATATAACCACAGGCCATGGCGGCTGGGAAAACGGTGATGAGTTTATCCCGAAAAAGAACACCATTTTGCTGGATGGTAAAGAAGCTTTTTCGTTTATACCATGGCGACAGGATTGCGGCAGTTACCGCCTGTTTAACCCGGCTTCGGGCAACTTTGATAACGGGCTTTCGTCGTCAGACTACAGCCGAAGCAACTGGTGCCCGGGTACGGTAACCAACCCTAATTTTATTCCCCTTGGCAACCTGCCTGCCGGTACACATACCATAAGGGTACAAATTCCGCAGGGTGCTCCCGAAGGTGGTAGCTTTAGCGCGTGGAATGTTTCGGGGGTATTGCTGGGGGAGGAGTAGTTTTAGTCTCAGTTTTCAGTCTCAGTTTTCAGTCACACAACTCACAATAACCACAAAAGCCGCATTACTGCGGCTTTTGTGGTTTTATGGTTCCCGGGTATATTTAATAAACCGAAAACTCTGAAGCATTTTAATCTTCATGTTTTTTCAGGAATTCATCTGTTTCCTTTTCAAATTCTTCCAAAGAATACATCTTCATTTCTCCGGCTTCTATGGCTCTCAGGTCTTCTTCAAGCTCTGCTTTGGTACGCAAAAACTCCTCCGAAATAATCTCAACATCCTTCGGGTCAAATTGTTTTAACAGCCACATTACGTGCTCATATACTCCTTCATTTATTCTTAAGTGTACCGTTTCCATTACAATCAGTTTTTATCAAATATACAAAAATTACTGTTTGGTATATGCCAACAAAAAAGTGCCCCTAAAGGCACTTTACAATTTTTACTCTGCTACGATTACTTCAGCATCGGTTACGGTTATGGCCAGGATAGCTTCGGTAAGTACCAGTTCGTTAGTGGTTATATTGTTGCTCATAATGATTTTATTAGCGCTGCTGAGTTGTTTAGTACCCAAGCTGCCGGGTTATTTTTTAATTCTAATAATTAGTATCTGTGTAAAGCTAAGAAGCTTAGTAACTCAAAGGCTTAGTAGCTCCTAAAACGGAACATCATCGTCGTCAGGGCGGTTACTGTTCATGTTGCTGCCAAAGGCATCGTTAGGGCTTGGCAGGTTCTTGGTCAGAAAGTCGTTAGCGCTGCCGGTGCTGTTCATGCTCGATGGGAGTTCGTCAAACGGCGAGGCACCAAAATCATCCAGGTTGTCAAACTTACCAAGGCTGCCTATAAACTTCAGCCTGATGTTATCAAGGCCACCGTTACGGTGCTTGGCCACAATAAACTCGGCCTGCCCTGCGGTAGGCGATTGCTCTTCGTCATCCCACTCTTCAATTTTGTAATATTCCGGGCGGTAAATAAACGATACAATATCCGCATCCTGCTCAATTGCACCCGATTCACGTAGATCCGATAGAAGCGGACGCTTGCTGCTTCCCCGTGTTTCTACCGCACGCGATAGCTGCGACAGCGCAATTACAGGTATGTTAAGTTCCTTAGCCAGCGCCTTTAGGTTTCGGGATATGGTAGAGATTTCCTGTTCACGATTACCCCCGTTTTTACCGCTACCACCCGCAGTCATCAGCTGAAGGTAGTCAATGATTATCATCCTTATGCCGTACTGAGAAGCCAGCCTTCGGGCTTTTGCACGTAAGTCGAATATCGATAACGAAGGTGTGTCGTCTATATAAAGCGGCGCACGTTCCAGGTCTTTTACTTTAATACTCAGCTGTTCCCACTCGTGTTTTTCAAGCTTACCGGTACGTAACTTTTCTGATGAAAGCCCCGTTTCGCTGGAAATAAGACGCGTAATAAGCTGTACCGAAGCCATTTCCAGAGAGAATACCGCTACGCCGTGCCCGTAGGTAATGGCAATGTTTCGGGCCATGGAAAGTACGAACGCAGTCTTCCCCATACCGGGCCTTGCTGCAATAATAATAAGGTCGCTGGGCTGCCAGCCGCTGGTAAGTTTATCAAGTTCATGGAAACCGGTTGCCACACCCGAAAGGCCTTCTTTGCCCGCAATTTCCTCAATACGCTTTTTAGCCTGCATTACAAGGCTTTGCGCCGTTTCAGAACTACGCTTTATGTTACCCTGGGTTACTTCATAGAGTTTGCTTTCGGCCTTGTCCAGCAGGTCAAACACGTCTGTGGTTTCATCGTATGCATCTTCAATGATTTCGCTGGAAAGGCGTATAAGGCTGCGCTGTATAAACTTTTGCAGGATAATACGCGAGTGAAACTCTATGTGTGCCGACGATGATATTTTTTGCGTAAGCTGAATCAGGTAAAAGTCGCCCCCGGCTGCTTCCAGCTTAGCGTTTTTTTTCAGCTGTGCCGAAACGGTAAGCAAGTCTATGGGTTGGGTGTCGTTAAACAGCTGTACAATGGCTTCGTAAATGTGCTTGTGCGCATCTTTATAAAAGGCATCGGGTTGTAGTATGTCTATAACCTCGTCTACCCCTTTTTTATCTATCATCATGGCACCCAGTACGGCCTCCTCCAGGTCTACGGCCTGTGGTGGCAGCTTACCTTTTTCAAGGCTGATAAGGGTGCTCTTATCTACTTTTACGGGATTGACGTTCCTTAAATTTTCCATAGTGCTAATGTAAACAAAATTGTGTGCCGGGCGTTAAGTAATTGTTAAGACCGAGCTGTTTACAAGGTGTTTATAACTTGCCTGAAATTGTTGAAAACCAAAAAAATAGTCCGAAACACGGGGCTTCGGACTTCCATATTTTTAATGTGCTGTAATCCAGTAATTACTTATTGAATTCGCCCATTTTAAAGTATTTTTCCATCCGTTGCTCTACAAGATCTTCTGTTGATAAGTCTTTCAGTTCATTGTATGCTTTGGTTATGTACTGTTCTACCGTTTTAAAGGTGGTTTCCCTGTCAAAATGTGCCCCGCCCAGTGGCTCAGGTACAATTTCGTCTATCAGGTTTTGCTTCTTCATGTCGTAGCTGGTAAGCTTAAGCGCGTCTGCCGCCTGCTCTTTGTATTCCCAGCTCCTCCATAATATAGACGAACAAGACTCAGGAGAAATTACAGAGTACCAGGTGTTTTCCAGCATGTATACGCGGTCTCCCACGCCTATGCCCAGTGCACCACCCGATGCTCCTTCGCCTATTATAACACAGATTACAGGAGTTTTAAGGCGGCTCATTTCAAAGATGTTCCTTGCTATGGCCTCTCCCTGTCCGCGTTCTTCGGCTTCAAGACCCGGATATGCACCCGGGGTATCTATAAAGGTAACTACAGGAATGCCAAATTTCTCTGCCATTTTCATAAGCCTTAGTGCCTTACGGTAGCCTTCAGGGTTTGCCATACCAAAGTTGCGGTACTGCCTTGTTTTGGTATTGTAACCCTTTTGCTGGCCTATAATCATAAAGCTTTGGCCGTTTATTTTACCAAGGCCGCCCACCATGGCTTTGTCGTCTTTAAAGGCGCGGTCGCCAAAAAGCTCCAGCCAGGTATCGCCGGTAAGTGCCTTAATATAGTCTACCGTGTACGGGCGGTTTGGGTGGCGCGATAGCTGCACCCTTTGCCATGCCGTAAGGTTTTTATAGATGTTTTTCTTGGTTTCTATGAGTTTCTTCTCAATCTGTTTGCAGGTATTAGATACGTCTACGTCGCTCTCCTGTCCTATAATGGTACATTTTTCTAACTGCTCTTCCAGTTCTTTAATCGGAAGCTCAAAATCCAGGTATTCCATAGTAGAGGCAGATTTATTTATTTAAGTTGAAGCAGCAAAGATAAGTAATTCTGTTTAATACGTTGTATATTAAAATGCCAATTAGTTTACTGCTGTAGTACGGTTTTTAAGTACCCCGTTGATAATCACTGTGGTTAGTATTATGCCTGCACCTATATAGAATGCTGTGTTCATTTTTTCGCTTTCGCTGAATACAATAAGTGCCAGGATTATCCCATATATGGGCTCCAGGTTTATGGTAAGCATCATGGTATAAGGCGTTATGGTTTTCATAACCTTTACGGCGGCTATTTGCGCGTAGGCGGTACAGATAGACCCCAGTAAAAACAGCCAAAGCCAGTCGGCATTAGAAAGCGCAAAAAACGCCGGTGTAAATTGCCCGTCCCATAGCAGGTACAGCGAAAAGAAAAAGATACCCCCCAGCAGTTCATAAAAAGATACTGCCGTGGCGTTGTATTCTTTTGCAAACTTACCGTTTATAATGGCAAAAACCGTGCTGAGGAATGCGCTGGTAAGCGCGGTAAGTATGCCCCATGCGTAGCTGATTTCGGATTTAAAAAGCAGTGCGCCATCCTGCAGGCTTATAATGCCCGAAATAAACAGCAGCCCCACAATTATAAACAACCCGAAAACTACTTCGTATAAAATTAACTTCCGGCCGTAGAGCAGGGGCTCCAGTAGGGCGGCAAAAAACGCGCCCGTACTAAGGCAGGAAAGGGTAATAGATATGTTGCTTATTTTAATGGCATGATAAAACGTAAACCAGTGCAGCGCTATAATAAGCCCCGCAATAACCAGCCGGGCAAATACCTTGCCCGATAGCCTGAACGGCGCTTTTACAATAATCGCATATACCCCCATAATCAGCAGGGCTATAACCATACGGAACCATACCAGCGGCAGTGCACCTATGCTTATAAGCTTGCCCAATACGGCGGTAAACCCCCACACAAATACAATAAAGTGCAGGTGCAGGTAATTTTTTAGGTTATCGTTTTGCATTGCGCAGCAGGTAAAAGGCCAGTATGCCAAAAACTAGGTTAGGAATCCACGTGGCAAGCAGGGGCGAAAAGGTAGACTTTTCGGCCAGGGTGCCAAATACCTTATCAAAAAACACAAACGTAAACGCCAGCGCTATGCCTATAGCCAGATTAATACCCATACCACCGCGGCGTTTCATGCTGGATACGGCTACGGCTATAATGGTAAGGATAAATGCCGATACCGGTATGGTAAACTTTTTATACAATACTACCAAATAAGCATTAAGATTGCTTGACCCGCGCGAGCGTTCGCGTGCTATAAAGCGTTTCAGCTCCGGGTAGGTCATGGTTTCGGCGGCGTATACGGTAGGGGTAAGGTCGTCCGGTAAAAAGTTAAGCTTTACCGTGCGCTGCGGTTCTTTGGTAATCACATCTTCCATTTTACCAATAACACGCTTTGTGTATCCGCTAAGGGTATAGTTTTTTTCTTTTTCGTTCCAAACAATGCCGTTGGCAGTTTCAAGGCTAACCAGCTGATCGCCTTTGTAGGTTTCCAGGTTAAAGTTGCTCCCCGATTTGTTAGAGTATATAAAGTTACTTACATAGATAACCTGCGTAGGGCTTATTTGCTTGTACACATCGGTACTCTGGCGGGTTTCCTTTCGGGTAAGGTACTGGTAGCGGAAATCGTTAAACCCCTTACTGGCTTTTGGCAGGAAAAAGAACCCCATGGCCAGTGCCAGTACAGATACTATGGTAGCCCCCATAAGGTACGGGCGCAAAAATCGGGTAAATGATATACCCGAACTTAGTATGGCTACAATTTCTGTGTTGTTAGCCAGCTTACTGGTAAACCATATAATGCTAAGAAACAGGAATATAGGAAAAAGCAGGTTTGCGAAATAAACGGTAAAATCAGCATAGTAAATGGCTATGAGCTTAAAAGCAACCTTGTTTTCGAGCATGCGGTTTATTTTTTCCGATACGTCGATAACAATCCCTATGGGAATAAACATAATAAGCATTACAAAAAATGTGGCGAGGTAACGCTTAAGTATATACCAGTCTATTATTTTCATCTATTCTATTTGTTGTCGGTTGTAGGTTGTAGGTTGTCGGAAGCTTCCGTCAACTGACAACCTACAACCTTTAAAACTATAATCTTTGGCTCATGTTTTTTACCATCATTTCCTTCCACTCACGGAAGTCGCCCGCTATAATGTGCTTACGGGCCTCACGCACCAGCCACATATAAAAGCCCAGGTTGTGTATGGTAGCAATTTGCTTACCCAAAAACTCGTCTGCGGCAAACAGGTGGCGCAGGTAAGCTTTGGTGTATTCGGTATCTACAAACGTTATGCCCATTTCGTCTACCGGGCTAAAGTCGTTTTCCCACTTTTTGTTTTTTATGTTAATGGTACCGTTAGCCGTAAACAGCATACCATTTCGCGCATTACGGGTAGGCATAACACAGTCAAACATATCTACGCCCAGGGCTATGTTTTCCAGTATATTTATAGGAGTACCCACGCCCATAAGGTAACGTGGTTTATCTTCGGGTAGTATGCTGCACACCACATCGGTCATGGCGTACATTTCCTCTGCTGGTTCGCCTACGCTAAGTCCGCCTATGGCATTACCCACGGCACCGGCATTGGCTATGTACTCTGCACTTTGCTGGCGCAGGTCTTTATAGGTACTACCCTGTACAATAGGGAAAAACGCCTGGCTGTAGCCGTACTTAAACGGAAGTTTTTCCAGGTGGGTTATACAACGGTCCAGCCAGCGGTGGGTCATGTGCATAGAGCGCTTTGCATAACGGTAGTCGCACGGGTAAGGCGTACACTCGTCAAATGCCATAATAATATCTGCACCTATGGTACGCTGGATTTCCATAACGCTCTCGGGCGAAAAGAAGTGGTACGACCCATCTATATGGCTCTTAAACTTTACACCTTCTTCTTTAATCTTACGGTTAGCCGAAAGCGAGTATACCTGGTAACCGCCGCTATCGGTAAGGATATTGCGGTCCCAGTTCATAAATTTATGAAGGCCTCCTGCCTGTTCCAGTATGGCCGTTTGCGGACGCAGGTACAGGTGGTAGGTGTTGCCCAGTATAATATCGGGGTTTATGTCGTTTTTCAGTTCGCGCTGGTGTACGCCTTTTACGGTACCCGCAGTACCTACCGGCATAAAAATCGGTGTTTGTATGGTGCCGTGGTCGGTAGTTATTTCACCGGCACGGGCTTTGGTTTGCGGGTCTTTTGTAAGTAAATCAAATTTCATGGTACTCTTTTACAGGCGGCAAAGATACGGTTTAGATTTCAGATTTCAGATTTTAGATTTCAGATTGATGAGAGAGGAGTTAGATGTCGGGAAAATGGAAAACATAAGTTTAAAAAGAGGAATCATAGCTGGGTTAAAAATGTTACATTTACAAGTAAACCAATACGCCTATGAAACCCCACCATCTTATACCCTTACTGTTATTACTTTATTCCTGTAAAAATGAAAAGAGGAACAGTTGAAGCCAAGGTAGCAGCCGATAAAAAAATCAAACAGTAATAAAAATTATATAGTTTACACCAGCCCGACTTTTTACGGGCTGTTTTATTTTCTTATCAAAGAGAGCCTTTCAGCCGTTTGTAATGTTTTTGTTTTGCTAATGTTTCCCGGGTGTTTTTTTAATGTTAATCATTGGGCAGAAATTAATTACAAATTAAATTTTGCCTTACAATATGGTAACGTAATATTTTTCTCTAAACCCTTAATAATGATGTTCTTTGTTTCCTGAATTTCAGTAAACTGATTAATTTATACTTTATGAAGAAAAATTTTACGCAACCTTCTTTAAAACAGCTTTTTAAAGCCCTCGTAAGAGTGGTTTTGCCGGTTGTTTTATTGTTAGCCGGCGGGGCGCTGCATGCACAGGGCACCAACAGGTTTAATGACGGTTACCTTACGGTATTTAAGGTTACAAGCAACGCTGCCCTAACAAATACAGGTACGGCAGTTGTGATTGAAGAATACCTGCCTGCTACGGCTTCGCAATCGGCACCAAACTACAGCTTTTCGGCGCCTTCGGGTACATCGGGCGTTGTGATTTCGGGTTCGGCGGGTTCTGCAGGTGCCATGACACGTTCAGAGAACGGACGTTACCTGGTACTTCCCGGTTATGCGGCTGCAGTAGGCGCTGCTAATACTACCTTTAACACTAACGGTACTGCACGTATACTTAATGGTAGTGGTACTATGAGTGCGGGTGTAACAGGAAGTTTTTATACCACAAACAACGACCTTAGGGGTGCTGTTACAGACGATGGTACTAATTTTTGGTTTAGCGGAGGTTCATTAGGAACACGTTATACAAATAACGGTACTACCGTATCTACTATACAAAGCGGTACTACAACCAGTTATACAAACACCCGTGTGGTTAATATATTTAACGGTCAGCTGTTTTATGCAACCGGTTCAAGTAACCCTGCTACAGGTATTTATCAGGTAGGTGCCGGTAAGCCGGTTACCACAGGCCAATCGGCTACAATTTTAGCAGCACCTTCGGCGCCTTACGGTTTTTCTATAAGTCCGGACGGTTTAACAATTTATACCGTAAACAGTACCAGTACCGTGGTACGATATACATACAGCGGTACTTATAATCCTGCTACATTTACGTACAGTGGTGGTAGCTGGAGTACTGCATCTACAGGTTTTTCTATCAATGGTGCTACAGGACTTGCCGTAGACTGGAATGCATATTCTTTTTCAACGGGCGCAAACGGAGCCGTAATATACGCTTGTAACCCTACCACACTGGTACGCGGTACAGATAACGGTACAGGTGCCATTACTACCACTACGCTACGCACTATAAGCGGTAACAACGCGTTCCGTGGTCTTGCTTTTTCTCCGGTAAAACAAACCGTATTTAAAGGAACTAACGCCCCTGCTGCGGCTAACCTTTCGGCTGCTGCGGCTAATGCAGTACTTTTCGGTTTCAGCATTACGGCAGACGAAGGTTATTCTACCATAAAGAAAATTATACTGAGCCAGGGCGGTACAGCTACCCTGGGTTCGGGTAACGATATCAGTAACTTCAGGCTTATTGAAGATGCAAACAATAACGGCGTAGCAGAATCATCTGAAATCGCCGCATCATTAGCTACAGGAAGCGTTAGTGGCAGCACTATCAGCTTTAACAGCATTTCAGCCGGTTATATGAATGAAGGAGGCCAGAAAAACTTCCTTGTTATAGGCGATGTAAGCAACACGGCTACTTCGGGTGCTACGTTTATCCCCAGCATAGCATCAAACCGTACCATAAACGGTGTTAACTATACGTCTAATGTAGGTAACGCGGGAGGTTCATTAGTTACCATAGGTACTAATGCCCCTACAGGCGCTACACTTACCATACTTTCCCGCACTATCACCGTGTCGGGTACTTTAGCGGCCCTTACTACGGTACAGGGTACTGCTTCATCTACTACCACATTTACCGTATCTGGCCAAAACCTTACAGCAGGCATCAGCGTAACGCCACCTGCAGGGTTTGAGGTTTCTACCACGGCAGATTTTTCGGCTAACGTAGGTAACGCTACAACACCACTTGTGGTGGGTGGCGCAGGTAACGTTGCTACCACTACCGTATATGTACGCCTTGCAGCTTCGGCTACAGCCGGACAGTATTCGGGAGATATAACTGTAAGTTCTTCGGGCGTTACAACAACAACCATAGCTACGGCACAGAGTACGGTAACGTCTCCGCATCTGGATGACCAAACCATCAGCTTCCCGGCTATAGCCAATGCTACCTATGGCGATGCTCCGTTTGCACTGGGTGCTACGGCTTCATCAAACCTTACGGTAACCTATACATCATCAGATACTTCAATCGCTACAGTATCGGGTAACACCGTAACCCTTACGGGAGTAGGTGAGGTAACCATTTACGCTAACCAGGCGGGTAACAATGCGTATAACGCGGCACCACAGGTAAGCAGTACATTTACTGTTTCGCCAAAAATAATAACCGCCACAGGTGCTATTGTACAAACCAGGCCTTATGACGGTACTACTAACTGTACCATAGACATTTCTGGCGGAGTAACGTTAGACGGCGTTGTAGGTACAGATGTGGTTTCGGTAGTATCGGTTACAGGTACATATATCTATGGCCCTGATGCCGGTGTAAACAAATACGTAGAGGCATTCTACACCCTTACAGGAGCAGATTCAGCCAAATACATTGTGGCGCATGCCCTTTACGGTACAGTAACCAAGGCAGACCAGGCCATTACTTTTGCCAGTATACCAAGTAAAGCCCTTACAGATCCTGATTTTGACGCCGGGGCTACTTCGGCTACATCATCGGTTAACCCTATAACCTATACCAGCTCTAACACGGCGGTGGCTACCGTAACCGGAAGCACTATACATATAGTAGGTATTGGTACTACAACCATAACGGCTGCTCAGGCAGAAAGCGACAACTACAACCCGGTAAGCGTGGCCCGCACGCTACGAGTAACCGATGGCAGCTTTAGCGAGGGTAACCTGGTAGTAGTAAAAGTAGGTACAGGCTCGGGTACTTTAAGTAACAGCAGTGTACCTGTATCACTTGCAGAATATACAACAACAGGAGATGCTACGGTGAGTGTGGATGTGCCATCGGCTACGGCAGGCAGCAGGCTTGTAATGAGTGGTAGCGCTACCTCTGAAGGTCAGCTAAACCTTTCTGCCGACGGGCAATACCTTACCATAGCAGGTTATGATGCCGCTACAGGTACGGCTTCTGTAGCAAGTTCTTCGGCTTCAACTGTAAACCGTGTGGTAGGCCGTATATCTGCCAACAGGCAATTCCAAATTACCTCTTTAGGTAGTTCGGCGCATGGTGGTAACAACATACGTGGTGCTGCCAGTAACGACGGTTCTCGTTTCTGGACAGTAGGTGGTACAGGTGGTATCTTTACCGTACAGCCGGGTGCAGGTGCTGCATCATTAGTAGCCAGTACACCAGCTAACGTACGTGCCATATCTATATTTAACGGGCAACTATATGTGGGCAGTGCTTCGGGTACTCCTGCAATTTATACGGTAGGTACAGGCTTGCCAACTGGTACAGCTACCTCGTCTACGTTCTTAGCTACCGGCAGCATAGACCCTTATGCATCGGTAATTGTAAAAAGAGCCGATAACCAGTTTAACCTGTATGTGGCTTCGGGTACATCGGGCGGAGGTATTTACAAATGGTCTTCTGCAAACGGTACTACCTGGACCGCACAAGGTAAAGTGGCTGTGGCTGCGGTGAGCTTCTATGGCGTTACCGCACGCAAAACAGACGATGGTAACGTAGAAGTATACGCTACCAGCCCGGCTAACATTTACAAAATGGTAGATACTACCGCTTACGACGCTACACTTACAGGCAGCGGTATTACACTTACATCTATAGCCACAGCGGCTACTAATACAGCATTCCGCGGTATTGCATTTGCCCCTGCGCTTAAGGTACCTGCGATTACTAACACTACGCTTACCCTTTCGGGAGATCTTAACGTAGCCCTTGCTAACTACACCATTACTGCCGATAACGCGCCACAAAGCTACAACGCTACAGGCCTTCCGGCAGGTGTAACCATAAACACCCAAACAGGTGTTATAAGCGGTACGCCACTTAACGCCGGTACGTTTAGCGTTACCATTTCGGCTACCAATGCTGCCGGTACTGATTCGCGCACGCTGGTAATCACCATAGCAAAAGGCAACCAGCTTATAACCTTTAACGCGCTGGATCCTAAAGAAGTTACCGATGCTGATTTTGAGCTTAACGCTACGTCGGCTACATCGGCTATAAACCCTATTACCTATACCAGCTCTAACCCTGCGGTAGCTACCGTAACGGGTAATGTGGTACACATAACAGGTGTGGGTTCTACAACAATCACTGCTTCTCAGGCAGGTAACAACGATTATAATGCTGCACCGTCTGTAGCTCAAACACAGGTGGTTACTTCGGCGGCCCTTGCCAGCCAAAACATCGTCTTTAATACTATCCCTACACAAACCTATGGCGTAGGCACATTTAACCTTGACGCCATTTCGTCATCGGGTCTTACCGTATCGTACACCAGTTCAGATACATCTATCGCTACCATTTCGGGTAACGTAGTAACGGTACTGAGCACAGGTACAGTGAACATTACAGCCTCTCAACCGGGAGACAGCAACTATAACGCCGCGGTAGATATGGTACAACCATTAACCATAGCGCCTAAGCCACTTACGGTAACCGATGTTTTGGTAACTACAAAAACGTATGATGGTACTACTACCGCTACCGTAACCGGTGGCACGCTAAACGGCGTAGTAGGTACCGATGTGGTATCTCTTGTAAACGGCGGAGGTACATTTGCTGATGCTAATGCTGCCACTAACATTGCCGTAACAACAGCCTTTACACTAACAGGCGCACAGGCTTACCGCTACACGGTAGTACAGCCTGCTGTAACCGGTACAATAACCAAGGCTAACCAGGCCATTACCTTTGCCGCTTTCCCGGTAAAATCTAACCTGGAGCCTGTAATTACATTAACATCTTTCTCTACTACATCTCAGGTTAACCCTGTAACGTACTTTAGCAGCAATGACGCTGTTGCTGTTGTGGGCCAAAGCACTACAAATGGTGTTACTACATGGACGCTTAGCGTAGTGGGTACAGGTACAGCAACCATAACCGCTGCACAGGCCGAAAGCCAAAACTATAACGGTACTACAACCCAGCAGGTAATAACCGTACAGCCGGGTGTTTACCTTAACCAGTTTACAGGTGCATCGGCGTGTCCTACAAACGGAAACGTAGCCCTTACGGCTACAAACGCTACAGGTTCGGCAGTACTGAGAAACGGTAGCATGACCTGCCAAAGCACCGGTAACGTGTTCAACTCTACCACGCTTAACAATACGGCATCGCCATCTGAAAATTCGTACATAGAATTCAGCGTAAGCGCCGCCGCAGATAGCAGGCTAAACCTTACATCGCTGTCGTTCTTCCGCCAGGCAAGTAACAGCGCGCCAAACCAACTTGAACTACGTTACAGTACAGATGGTTTTGCTACCACTAACTACACAGCATACACGGCTCCGGCTTCGCCTACCGTGGGTACGTATTTAACATGGGATTTTGCCGACTTTACCAGTGCCGTAGGTGGTACGGTAACCTTCAGGCTTTATCCGTACGGTGCTACACGTGCTGACCTTGCGGGTGCTTCGGCTACATCGGGTACATTCCGTATAGATGATGTTACCGTATTTGGTACAGCCGGTAAGTGTTTCGAATGGATCGGTACAACAAGCAACGACTGGAGTACTGCTACAAACTGGTGCGGTGGGGTAGTACCTGCTGCTACAGACGATGTAACCATTACTGCTTCAGCTAATAACCCGGTAATCAGTACCGGTGTGGCCTATACCCACAACCTTACCCTGGGCGCCGATGCTGCACTTACCGTAAACGAAGGGGCTACACTTAGCGTAAATAACATATTAAATGTAAACGCTACAGCTACCCTTACCGTAAAAGATACGGGTGCACTGTTACAGGGTGCGGCTACAGTAACTAATGCTAACAGCGGTAACATTGTGTTTAACAAAAAGGGAAGTGCCCTATATAAAAATGACTATACCATGTGGTCATCTCCGGTAACAGGGCAGGGGCTTCAGGCATTTTCTCCTGAAACGGTTAACACACGTTTTTATACCTATAAGTCTTCCGGCGATGTATACTCGCGCGTAACCGATATTGCTACACCTTTCCAGGCGGCTAAAGGTTACCTTATACGTATGCCAAATACCAGCACAGAAACGGGTTATGATGCAGGAACCACTGCAATACAATTTAAAGGGGTGTTTACAGGCCAGCCAAACAACGGTACAGTAACCATTCCGGTTTCTACCGAAGGTAACGGCTACAACGCGGTGGGTAACCCTTACCCGTCTCCTATAAACATTTATGACTTCCTGCTTGCTAATGCCCAGGTGATTGATGCTTCGTCAGGTCTTTATTTCTGGAGGAAGCGTAACAACAGCTCTAGCTCATCATACGCTACACTTACACTGGCAGCCTTTACAGCTAACCCTGCAGAGGGCGGCGGAAGCAACAACGACACGTTCTTTACGGGTTCATCTTCAGACTGGTTACTGGCTCCTGGCCAGGGCTTTATTGTAAAAGCGTCTACTACACAGCCTGCGCCGGTAGTAACCTTTACAAACAGCATGCGTAGGGTACAGCCATCGGCAGGTACAGCGTTCTTCAGGCACGGTGCCGATACGGCTTCAAGGCTTTGGCTAAACATTACCGCTCAGGACGGTACAGCTTCTCAAACGGCTGTGGCTTACATGCAGGGTGCTACTAACGGCATAGACTTTGGTTTTGATGGACGTAAGTTTACAGACAACAACAACATCAACCTGTATTCGGTAGCGGCTAATACTGCCCTTGCAGTACAGGCAAGGCCACAGTTTACCCCTACAGATGTGGTTACACTTGGCTACACCGCTGCTGCGGCAGGTACGTACACCATAGCTATAGGCGGTAAAGATGGCGTATTTAACCAGGGGCAAACGGTATACCTTAAAGATAACACTGAGGGTATTACAAGGGAGCTTACCGAAAACAACTATACCTTTACTACAGAAGCGGGTACATTTGAAAACCGTTTTGAAGTAGTGTACACTACACAGGCGCTTGGTACAGATAACCCTGTGGCTGCAGCGGCTAACGTGGTGGTATATAACAACAAAGGTGTTATAGGTATAGATGCAGGTACACTGCAAATACAAACCGTAAACATATTTGATATTAACGGAAGAAAACTGTTTACACGCAGTGCCGTAAATAACAACACTACACAAATTACTAATCTTGTGGCAGAGCAACAGGTACTGATTGTAGAAATCGTTACCAACAAAGGCACTGTTAACAAGCGTGTTGTGTACTAACGGCTGACTTTTTTTAATATTCCCAAAAAGCTAATGGGGTTGTCTCTGCAAAGGGGCAGCCCCATTTTTTTTGTTGCCAAATGCCGTTGGCTGTTGCCAAAAGTCCAACGTTATCTGAATACTCGGTTGCTACCCAAAAACCAATCCTGCCGAAAGCGCGCTGCTTCCTAAAAAACAAAACTATCCCCGAATGCCCTGCCTCCCAAAACCCGATTTTTTTCCCCTGAACCCCGCTGCAAAGTTACAACCGGTTTTGCCCATAAAGTACTGAAGCCAATCCTTCAGTAAACCACAAAAAGAATCCTCAAAAAAACTAAAACCCAAATCAAACCCAAACCCAAAGCCAGAAAAAGCCTTTAGAAGATGAAAGTGAAAATGAAAATAGAAAAAGAATAAGAACATGAAAATGAAATTTTGGTTTTCATACGCAAAATATTTTTATCGAAAAAAATACTGCAAAAGCCGCTTCAGTAATTTGTAAACCCTATACATTTTCCTACCGAAGAATACAGGGAACAGTTTCGCCGATAAATTTTAGTACAAGGCTGAAAATGAGTAACACGCTTTTTTTAGCAAAAGGAACAAATGCCCCCAAAAAACCGAAAATTTTTATACCAATTGCGGAACAATAAAAAATTGCTAAGTAGCTATACAGGAAAAATCCTTCAAATATATTTTTTTGGGGCTGTGGCCAATTTTTGTATCTTGGCACTACCAACCCCTTCAAAAAATGAGAGAAGATTTTTTGCACTACGTGTGGCAGTTCAAAAAATATGATCCTGCCTTATTACAAACCACCCTTGGCGAAAGCGTGCAAGTAATTCACTGTGGTCAATACCTGCAACAAAGTGGCCCTGATTTCTTTAACGCTCAGGTAGTTATAGCAGACCAGCGCTGGGCGGGTAACGTAGAAATCCACCTTAAAAGTTCAGACTGGTACCTGCACAGCCATGAGGTTGACCCTCAGTACGATAGCGTAGTACTGCACGTGGTTTGGGAGCACGATGCTGAGGTGCTGCGCCCCGATGGTTCAGAGCTGCCCGTGGTAGCACTGCGCGATGCCGTAGACCCATCGTTACTGCTTATTTATCAGGAGCTTATACGCGCCAAGACCTGGATTCCGTGCGAAAAAGACCTTGCCACCATAACTGATTTTACCCTAAGCAACTGGAAAGAACGTTTGTTTCTGGAACGCCTTGAGCGTAAGAGCCTGCCCATCATAGGTTTGGCTAAAGAAACCATGGGCGACTGGGAGGCGGTATTGTTCCGTTTCCTGGCAAAAAACTTCGGGCTAAATACTAACGGCGATTTGTTTTTTACCACCGCTTCGGCCATACCGTTCAGCGTGCTGCGCAAGGAGAGTTTTGATTTACAAAACCTTGAAGCACTGTTGTTTGGCAGTGCGGGTATGCTCACCGGCGATTTTGAGGAGCTGTACCCTAAAGACTTGCAGCAACGCTATGCCTATTTGGTTCAAAAGTATCAGCTACAGCAGGTTACACTTCCGCAGGCGGAGTTTTTCAGGCACCGGCCAGATAATTTCCCTACCCTGCGCCTGGCACAGCTGGCAGCCCTGTACCACACCCACCAAAACCTGTTTAGCAAAATTATGCACGCGCAGGCTACAGATGATTTTTATGCACTGTTTTCAGTGACCGTTTCCCCGTACTGGAACACGCATTACAGGTTTGATAAAGAGAGTGTTAGCAAACGTAAGCAGCTTTCGGCATCGTTTATAGATTTGCTTATCATTAATACTATAGTTCCGTTTAAATTTGCCTACGAGCGCAGCCTTGCCCGCGAAAATGTGGAAGACTTAATCCCCCTTTTACAACAGGTTAAACCAGAGAAAAACGCCATAACCGATAAGTTTGCACATTACAAGGTTCCTGTAACATCCGCTTACGACAGCCAGGCATTGTTACAGCTTAAAAATGAGTACTGTAACCATTACAAATGCCTGCAATGCGCCATAGGCTTAAGCCTCTTGCAGCAATAATATTTTTGCTATCTTTGGGGTACATTACTAACATCATTTTTACGGTATGGCTATTGTAACTAACTTACGTCATTTCTTTGAAAAACACGGGTTTGAGGTGGCCAGCCGCCTTGCCGACAGGCTGGGTATGCGTGCCACAAACGTACGCCTGTTTTTTATTTACATAACGTTTGTTACCGCCGGGCTTTGGTTTGGCGTATACCTTACCCTGGCGTTTTGGCTGCGCTTAAAAGACATGATTTATACCAAGCGGAGTTCGGTGTTTGATTTGTAACTAGCACACCTAACCACCACCAAACCAGCATGAAACCAACCCAACCTGTTATCCTGTTCCGCTTTACCTCATTACAGCGCAAAGGCCTTTTGGCACTAACCGGCATTGCAGCAGCACTTCAGGCAGGCTACCTGCTTTACACTCGTACTGATCATTCAATTGGCCATAACCCCGACGAAAAAGCATGGCTGGCACACCAGCAACAGCTTGATGTCCTGAAGGCCAAAAATGATACAGCAACTCATAAAGTGTATCCGTTTAATCCTAACTTTATATCTGATTATAAGGCATATATGCTTGGGCTTACTACTGCGCAGTACAACCGGCTAAAAGCATACAGGAGTAGCGGTAAGTGGCTAAACTCGCCCGCTGATTTTAAGGCGGTTACTGGTGTTTCAGATAGTTTGCTGGCTACGGTATCTCCCTATTTTAAATTCCCCGATTGGGTTACCCGAAAAAACGCGGGGCAGTCAGCACAGCCCACTCCTTATAATAGTACCATTGCCACAACGGCTGAAAAAACTTCATTACCACCCTTTAAAAAAGATAAACCTGCTGTTAACCAGCTTGATATAAACACCGCCACCGCAGAGCAACTGGAAAAGACTTACGGAATAGGCCCGGCGTATGCAAATCGTATCATTAAACGACGTGATGCGCTTGGTGCGTTTGTTAGCATGGATCAAATGGCTGATTTTGAAGATTTTTCGCCTGAAGCAGTCGCCGACCTTAAGAAACGCTTTTTTGTGGGTAACGGGACTTTGGTAAACAAAATAAACGTAAACACGGCATCATTACAGCAACTGTCGCGGTTTCCGTACTTTAACCGGGATATGGCGCGTGCCATAATTACCGCCAGAAGCATGAATGGTAAAATTCATAATTTTGATGAATTATTAAAAATTCAACAAATAATTTTGGTTAATTCAAAAATAATTAGCTTATATTTGGAATACTAAAATATAAACTAAGATTTTATGGTTTTTGAAACGACCGAAACACAAGCTATGATTGCTGCGTCTATACGTGAGTTTGCAGCATTTAATATCTTACCTTATTATATGGACTGGGATGAAAACCAGTACTTTCCGCTCGACCTGTTTAAAAAACTGGGCGAAATGGGCTACATGGGCGTACTTGTACCGGAAGAGTACGGAGGCAGTGGCCTTGGTTACCACGAGTATATTACTGTTATAGAGGAACTTTCAAAAGCAGACCCATCTATAGGTTTGTCGGTTGCCGCGCATAACTCGCTTTGTACCAATCATATACTTATGTTTGGTAACGAAGACCAAAAAATGCGCTGGATTCCTAAGCTGGCTACCGGCGAATGGATAGGCGCCTGGGGCCTTACAGAGCACAACACCGGCAGCGACGCGGGCGGTATGAACACCACCGCCGTTAAAGATGGTGACCACTGGGTTATTAACGGCGCCAAAAACTTTATTACCCACGGTAAAAGTGGTAATGTAGCCGTGGTTATTGTACGTACCGGCGAAAAAGGCGACAGCCGCGGCATGACAGCCTTTGTTATAGAAAAAGGTACACCGGGCTTTAGCTCCGGTAAAAAAGAAAATAAACTGGGCATGCGCGCCAGCGAAACTGCTGAGCTTGTGTTTGATAACTGCCGCATACCAGACGAAAACAGGCTGGGCGAAGTAGGCGAGGGCTTTATCCAGGCCATGAAAATACTGGATGGCGGACGTATATCTATAGGTGCGCTGTCTTTGGGTATAGCTAAGGGTGCTTACGAGGCATCGCTTAAATACAGTAAAGAGCGTTATCAGTTTGGCCAGCCTATAAGCAACTTCCAGGGGATTTCGTTTAAGCTTGCCGATATGGCTACCGAAATAGAAGCCAGTGAGTTACTGCTGCACAAAGCGGCACATCTTAAAAATAACCACCAGCCGGTAACCACTGCGGGTGCCATGGCTAAGATGTTTGCCAGCGAGGCTTGTGTACGCATATCTAACGAGGCGGTACAAATCCACGGAGGTTACGGCTACACTAAAGATTTCCCGGTAGAGAAGTTTTACCGTGATAGTAAGCTGTGTACTATAGGCGAGGGTACTACCGAAATCCAGAAACTGGTAATTTCAAGAAACATTCTGAAATAACTTCACTACCTATTTATATTACACTAAACGATTGGAAAGCCCTCCCTTATACGGAGGGCTTTTTTTTGTGCCTTTTTGTTATGGCTGTTTTCCGTTCCCCGATGATATTTGCGTTTAATCTTTTGGAATTTAACTTTTTATCAACACTATAACGTTGTAGTGCTATATCGTTTTCGAAGCCCGAAAAATGGGTGTTTCAAATTTGTAACTTCGGGTATATCCAAACCTCATACCATTATGAAGAAAACAACTACAACCCTTATGGGCGTGCTGCTGTTGTGCGCCTGTACAAACGAACCCGATGCGCCAAAAGAGCAGGCGGCTGCACCAAAACAAACCGTAGGTAGTAACCTAACCGCCCGTTCTACAGGCAGTAAGGTAATGATGCAGGCCTTTTACTGGGACTGTCCCGGGGGAGGAACCTGGTGGAATACCATTGCTGCAAAAGTGCCTTCGTGGGCCAGTGCGGGTGTAGATGCCATTTGGCTGCCACCGGCTACAAAAGGCCAGAGCGGAGGCTACTCTATGGGGTACGACCCCTTTGATTATTACGACTTTGGCAGTTACAATCAAATGGGTAATACCGAAACACGCTTCGGTTCGCTTACCGAACTGCAAAGCCTTATCACCACGGCACACAACAGCGACCTGAGTGTTATTGCCGATATTGTGGTAAACCACTGCGGCGGAGGGGCATCGCAATACAACCCGTTTACAGGCGGTAATACGTATACCAGTTTTACGCCGGCCTCGGGTATGTTTGCACGTTCGTATTACGATTTCCATCCAAATGACGTTCACAGTGCCGATGCGGGTACCTTTGGCGGTTTCCCGGATCTTTGCCATGATAAAAGCTATGTGCAGGGCTGGCTGTATGCTAACAGCAACTCTATAGCCAAGTACTATAAAAACGTAATGGGCTTTGACGGCTGGCGTTTTGATATGGTTAAGGGATTTGACCCATGGGTGGTAAAGAACTTTAAAAATGCTTCGCCTGGCTTTACCGTAGGGGAGTACTGGGATGGTAACGCCGCCACACTGGAAACCTGGGCAAATAGCGCAGAGAGTAGCGCGTTTGACTTTGCCTGCTACTACAAAATGCGCGATGCCCTTAACAACAACGACCTTACCCAGTTAAATGGCGATATGCTCCTTAAGCGCAGCCCCATGAAGGCCGTTACCTTTGTAACCAACCATGATACTAATGAGATTTACAACAACAAGCTTTTGGCCTATGCCTACATCCTTACCCACGAAGGCTATCCGTGCCTGTTTTACCGCGACTATGAGGAATGGCTGGATAAAAACAAGCTGAATAACCTTATATGGATACATAATAATAAGGCAAGCGGTACCACCAGCTACCTCTATGCCGATAACGACGAGTACGTAGCCCGCCGAAACGGTACTCCCGGCCTTGTAGTATATATAAATAACAGCGACAGCTGGCAGCAACGCTGGGTAGAAACCAACTGGGCCAGTACCGTTATTAAAGACTATACCGGTAACAGCACCTGGGAGCCTACCACCCAAAGTGGCAAGTGGGTGCTTATACAGGCGCCACCACACGGGTATACTGTATGGTCTGTTAAATAATTATTATTTTTATTTTGGATATCTAAATAATTGATGTATGTTTGCAGCCGTAAACGAGAGGAGGTGTATCGCATATGTTAATAATTCCAATTAAAGACGGAGAAAATATCGACAGGGCGCTTAAACGTTATAAGCGTAAATTCGACAAAACAGGAACTGTTCGTCAGTTAAGGTCTCGCCAGGCTTTCATTAAGCCATCTGTAAAAAGGCGTGCCGAAATACAAAAAGCAGCTTACATTCAAGGTCTTCGCGACTCACTTGAAGCTTAAGATAATTTTTTGGGGCTTTAAATAGCAGCCGTTAGCAGTTAAAGTTTAACTTTGCTGTTAGCGGTTTTTTTATTTGTATATGGTTGATAACAAACAGGCTTTTGCAGACTATTTGCTAAAAGAAAAAAATTACAGCCCGCTTACAGCGCGTGCCTACCTGGACGACCTGTATGCGTTTGAAAAATTTATACAGCAGGAAGAACCCGCCGCGCAGCTTCATGAAGTGGTGTACGGGCAGGTGCGGGGCTGGATAATATATATGTCTGAAACCGAGGCTTTGGGTAACCGAAGCATTAACCGTAAAATTTCTTCGCTTAAATCGTTTTATAAATTCCTGCTGAAAATAAAACAGGTAACGGTAAACCCGTTACAAAAACACAAAGCACTTAAAACCGAAAAAAAAGTACTGGTTCCTTTTAGTGAGAAGGAAATGCAGGATGTGGTAACCGTTAATGATTTCCCTGCCGGGTTTGAAGGCGTGCGAAACAGGCTGGTGCTGGAGCTTTTTTATACCACCGGCATGCGCCGTGCCGAGCTTATAGGGCTTACATTAAACAGCTACGATGCGGGTAACGGCACTGTAAAGGTTTTAGGTAAGCGAAATAAAGAGCGCATAGTGCCGCTATTGCCTTGTACCATAGCGCTTTTAAAGGAGTATCTGCAGGCGCGCTCAGGGCTTGAGGAGGTGCAAAATCCCGAAATGTTAATTTTAAGCAACCGGGGCAAAAAACTTAACGAAACTTTTGTATATAGGTTAATAAATTGTTACTTTAGTGTTGTCTCCGCTAAGGTAAAAAGGAGTCCACACGTTCTACGGCACACTTTTGCCACACATTTATTAAACAACGGGGCCGATTTAAATTCAGTAAAAGAATTGCTGGGCCATGCAAGTTTAGCTTCTACCCAAGTATATACACACAGTAGCCTGGCAGAGCTAAAAGCGGTGTACAAAGGTGCACACCCGCGAAACGCGCAGTAGCAGTTCTTCATTGTTTAACCTAATTCTTTTTTTATTATGAAAGTAAACGTTCATGCGGTTAACTTTACAGTTGACAGAAAACTTGTTGGCTATGTACAAGGCAGGCTAGATAAGCTTGAGAAGTTTTATGACAGGGTGGTTTGTTCGGATGTTTTTTTTAAACTGGATAATACTAACCTGAAAGAAAACAAGATAGCGGAGGTTAAAATAAGTGTTCCGGGAGACGAGTTTATTGTAAAGAAGCAGTGTAAAACTTTTGAGGAGGCGGTAGAACTGGCGGCCGACTCTATGGAGCGTTTGCTAATGAAAAGAAAGCAAAAAATCAGGGCGACATCGTGATTTAAAATTTTTTTATGAAAAAGTTTTGATTAGAAAATAAATTGTCTACATTTGCAGTCCGTTAGAAATAGCGGACTTTTTTTATGAGTTGCCGGTGTAGCTCAGCTGGCTAGAGCAGCTGATTTGTAATCAGCAGGTCGTGGGTTCGAGTCCCTCCATCGGCTCAAAAAAAAACTTAGTTCATTTACATATTGGAACTGACTAGAAAAAGCAAAAAGGTTAGGGGAGATACTCAAGCGGCCAACGAGGACGGACTGTAAATCCGTTGGGAAACCTTCGCAGGTTCGAATCCTGCTCTCCCCACAAAAAAAATATTTTGAATATTAAAAATTGAATTGTAGTTTTGCGCCGCGATTCAGGTAAATGTTAATTTTCAAGATGCGCTAAAGGCCGGTGTAGCTCAGGGGTAGAGTGCTTCCTTGGTAAGGAAGAGGTCACGGGTTCAAATCCCGTCATTGGCTCAAAGTTTAAAAGAATTTGAACACTAATTATAAACTAAGATTAAATTATTAAATCATGGCAAAGGAAACTTTTGATAGGTCGAAGCCGCACCTTAACATAGGTACTATCGGGCACGTAGACCACGGTAAAACAACTTTGACTGCTGCTATCACTAAAGTTCTTGCTGATGCAGGTCTTTCTGAAGCTAAATCTTTCGATCAAATTGACAATGCTCCTGAAGAAAAAGAAAGGGGTATTACAATTAATACATCTCACGTAGAATATTCTACTCAAAACCGTCACTACGCTCACGTTGACTGTCCAGGTCACGCTGACTACGTTAAGAACATGGTTACTGGTGCTGCTCAGATGGACGGTGCTATCCTTGTAGTTGCTGCTACAGATGGTCCTATGCCACAAACTCGTGAGCACATCCTTCTTGGCCGTCAGGTAGGTGTGCCTCGTATCGTAGTATTCATGAACAAAGTGGATATGGTTGACGATGCTGAGCTACTTGAGCTAGTAGAAATGGAAATCCGTGACCTACTTTCTTTCTATCAGTATGATGGTGATAATGGTCCAGTTATCCAGGGTTCTGCTCTAGGTGCACTTAACGGTGAGCCGAAATGGGTTGATACAGTAATGCAACTTATGGCTGCTGTAGACGAGTGGATCGAGCTTCCTCAACGTGACGTTGATAAGCCATTCCTTATGCCTGTTGAAGACGTATTCACTATCACTGGTCGTGGTACTGTTGCTACAGGTCGTATCGAAACTGGTGTTGCTAACACAGGTGATCCGGTAGAAATCATCGGTATGGGTGCAGAAAAACTTACATCTACTATTACAGGTGTTGAGATGTTCCGTAAAATCCTTGACCGTGGTGAAGCTGGTGATAACGTAGGTCTTCTACTTCGTGGTATAGATAAAGCTGATATCCGTCGTGGTATGGTTATTATCAAGCCAGGATCTGTTAAGCCACACGCTCACTTCAAAGCTGAGGTTTATATCCTTAAGAAAGAAGAAGGTGGACGTCACACTCCATTCCACAACAACTACCGTCCTCAGTTCTATGTACGTACAACTGACGTAACTGGTACAATTTCTCTTCCAGCTGGTGTAGAGATGGTTATGCCTGGTGACAACCTTACTATCGAGGTTCAGCTACTTAGCCCTATCGCTCTAAGCATCGGTCTACGTTTCGCTATCCGTGAGGGTGGTCGTACAGTAGGTGCTGGTCAGGTTACTGAAATCCTAGACTAATTATAGTCTTAAATAAATAAAGAAACCGGCTGGTGACTTTACCGGCCGGTTTTTTAATCAAACGGGTGTAGTTCAAGGGTAGAATAGCGGTCTCCAAAACCGTTGATGGGGGTTCGAATCCCTCCACCCGTGCAAATAAAGCAAATTTAAAACGCGATATACAATGAAATTAACCAATTATATATCTGAGGCATTTACTGAGCTTAAAGAAAACGTAACCTGGCCTGAATGGGCAGAAGTGCAACGCCTTACCATTATTGTGGCTGTATTCTCAGTAATATTTGCCCTTATAACTTTTGGTGTTGATAAAGGTTTCGAAGTTGTCGTAGCTAAGTTGTATGCTTTCATAAAACAATAATTTTATTTGAGATGACTGATAACAATGTCAAAAAATGGTATGTGGTTAGAGCGGTAAGCGGTCAGGAGAATAAAGTTAAAAACTACATAGAAACAGAAATTAGTAAAGCCGGCCTTTCTGATTACGTGTCGCAGGTACTGGTACCAACCGAAAAGGTTGTTCAGGTACGCGATGGTAAGAAAATCAGTAAAGACAGGGTTTACTTTCCTGGTTATGTAATGATTGAAGCTAACCTAACCGGAGAAGTTCCCCACATTATAAAATCTATTACCGGAGTTATTGGTTTCCTTGGAGAAACCAAAGGCGGCGATGCTGTGCCACTTAGGGCTACCGAGGTAAACAGGATGCTGGGTAAAGTAGATGAGCTTACTGTAAAAGTAGACAACGGTGCAATACCATACGCGGTTGGCGAAACAGTAAAAGTAATCGACGGACCTTTTAACGGCTTTAACGGCACGGTAGAAAAGGTTAACGAAGAAAAGCGTAAGCTGGAAGTTATGGTGAAAATCTTCGGAAGGAAGACCCCGCTGGAACTAAGCTTTATGCAGGTTGAAAAAGTATAATTATACAATTATTTATAAATCACATCCTCGCTTCCAATTGATGATGTGCTAATCTTTTAAAGAAATGGCTAAAGAAATTAGTAAAGTAGTAAAACTACAAGTTAAGGGAGGTGCTGCGAATCCGTCGCCACCGGTAGGACCTGCTTTGGGAGCTGCGGGCGTTAACATCATGGAGTTCTGTAAGCAGTTTAATGCAAGGACTCAGGATAAGCCCGGTAAAGTATTACCAGTACAAATTACTGTGTACAAAGACAAGTCTTTCGAGTTTGTTGTAAAAACGCCTCCTGCTGCAATCCAGCTTTTAGAAGCTGCAAAAATCAAAGGTGGTTCAGGTCAGCCTAACCGTAAGAAGGTGGCTAGCGTAACCTGGGATCAAATCAGGGCTATTGCTGAAGACAAAATGCCAGACCTTAACGCTTTCACAATAGAGAAAGCTATGAGTATGGTAGCTGGTACAGCAAGGTCTATGGGTATAACCGTATCAGGCGCAGCTCCTTTTTAATCGTTAAAAAGACAAGAAAGAAATGGCAAAATTGACAAAAAAACAGAAAGAAGCTGCTGCTAAAATCGAAAAAGGTAAGCTTTACTCTCTTAAAGATGCTGCTGCATTAATTAAGACTGTAGCTACCGCTAAATTTGATGAATCAGTAGATATCGCGGTTCGCCTTGGTGTAGATCCTAGAAAAGCAAACCAGATGGTAAGGGGTGTAGTAACACTTCCTCACGGTACAGGTAAAGATGTAAGGGTACTTGCCCTTGTAACTCCAGATAAAGAGGCTGAAGCTAAAGCTGCCGGTGCAGACTTTGTAGGTCTTGATGATTACCTTCAAAAAATTAAAGACGGCTGGACAGACGTAGATGTAATCATCACCGTTCCTGCTGTTATGGGTAAGCTAGGTCCTCTAGGTAGGATTCTTGGTCCTCGTGGCCTTATGCCAAACCCTAAAACTGGTACTGTAACAATGGAAGTTGGTAAAGCAGTTCAGGAAGTTAAAGCTGGTAAAATCGACTTTAAAGTAGATAAAACAGGTATAGTACACGCCGGTATCGGTAAAGTATCTTTCGAGGCAGATAAAATTGCTGAGAATGCTCACGAAATTATCCAAACATTAATTAAACTTAAACCAGTTGCGGCTAAAGGTACTTACATTAAAGGTATCCACCTTTCTAGTACTATGAGCCCGGCTATCGCTCTAGATCCTAAGGCGGTATAATTGGTAGTTAAAAAGTTTTTACCATGACAAAAGAACAAAAATCAAGCGTAATTAAAGATTTAACTGCACAGTTAGCCGAAGCAAACGTAGTATATGTTGCTGATATATCTGGTCTTGATGCAGAGACTACTTCTAACCTTAGGAGGGCTTGTTTTAAAGCCGGTATTAAGCTTGAGGTAGTTAAAAACACCCTGCTTGAAAAAGCAATGGAAATTGCTGAGAACGATTACAGCGATCTTCCAACAATACTTAAAGGTAACACGGCAATCCTTATATCTGACAACGGTAACGCACCTGCAAAGGTTATAAAAGAGTTCCGCAAAAAGTCAGACAAGCCTATCCTTAAAGGTGCTTACATCCACGAAGCGGTATTTATTGGTGACAACCAGCTTGATGCTCTTGTTGCTCTTAAATCGAAAGAAGAAGTTATCGGCGAAATCATCGGCCTTCTTCAATCGCCTGCTAAAAATGTTGTTAGCGCTCTTAAATCAGGCGGAGGCAAAATTGCAGGTATCCTTAAAACCCTTTCTGAAAAGGAAGGTTAATCGCAGAACGCACTTAATAAATCATATTTTACAAACTATTTAAAACGATAGAAAAATGGCAGATTTGAAACAATTCGCTGAACAACTAGTTAACCTAACAGTTAAAGAAGTTAACGAACTTGCAAACATACTAAAAGAAGAGTACGGTATTGAGCCTGCAGCTGCTGCTGTAGTTGCTGGTCCTGCTGCTGCTTCTGATGCTCCTGCTGCTGCTGAGCAAACTGAATTTACAGTAGTTCTTAAAGATGCTGGTGCTTCTAAGCTTGGTGTTGTTAAAGCTGTTAAAGAGCTTACAGGCCTAGGTCTTAAAGAAGCTAAAGATCTTGTAGATAGCGCTCCTGCTAACGTAAAAGAAGCTGTATCTAAAGACGAAGCTGAAGGTCTTAAAAAAGCCCTTGAAGAAGCTGGTGCTGTTGTAGAGCTTAAATAAGCTTTTAGCGTATAAAACCTAAGGTTTAGGCCTTGAGAAGGAATCTCAATGGCCTAAACCATTTTTCGTATAATAAACTTTTTTAAATTATACGAAGCCATTTTACTTATACTTTAAATATAAATTTTGTCCATTGATGATAACAAATCAGACTGAAAGAATAAGTTTTGCCTCGACGAAGAACATTCCGAGCTACCCGGACTTCCTTGACATTCAGATAAAGTCGTTCAAGGATTTCTTCCAGCTGGAAACCAAGTCGGATGAAAGGGGCAATGAAGGTCTTTACAACACCTTCAAGGAAAACTTTCCGATTACTGATACCCGCAATCAGTTTGTACTGGAGTTTCTCGATTATTTTGTAGACCCGCCAAGGTACTCTATCGAGGAGTGTATAGACAGGGGACTTACTTACAGCGTGCCCCTAAAGGCGCGTTTAAAGCTTTACTGTACAGACCCTGAACATGAAGATTTTGAAACTATTGTACAGGACGTTTACCTGGGTACCATTCCGTACATGACTCCAAGCGGTACGTTTGTTATCAACGGTGCCGAACGTGTTGTTGTTTCTCAGCTTCACAGATCACCGGGTGTATTCTTTGGTCAGTCGTTCCACGCAAACGGAACAAAACTATACTCTGCCAGGGTAATCCCTTTTAAAGGTTCTTGGATTGAGTTTGCTACCGATATAAATAATGTGATGTACGCGTACATCGACAGGAAGAAAAAACTTCCTGTAACTACACTTTTCCGCGCCATCGGTTTTGAAAGGGATAAGGATATCCTTGAAATATTTGACCTTGCGGAAGAGCTTAAAGTGTCTAAAAGCAGCCTTAAAAAATACATAGGCCGCAGGCTTGCCGCACGTGTACTTAATACATGGCACGAAGACTTCGTAGACGAAGATACTGGTGAAGTGGTATCGATAGAGCGTAACGAGATTATCCTTGACCGTGATACTATCCTTGATAAGGATAACGTAGAGGAAATCCTGGAGGCTAACGTTAAGAGTATCCTTCTTCATAAAGAGGATAACAACCAGGCCGATTACGCGATTATCCATAACACGCTGCAAAAAGACCCTACAAACTCTGAAAAAGAAGCTGTAGAGCACATTTACCGTCAGCTGCGTAATGCAGAACCACCTGATGAGGAAACGGCTCGTGGCATTATAGATAAACTGTTCTTCTCTGACCAGCGCTACAACCTTGGTGATGTAGGCCGTTACAGGATGAACAAGAAACTTAACCTGGACATCCCTATGGATAAGCAAGTGCTTACCAAAGAGGATATCATTACCATAGTTAAGTACCTTATAGAGCTGATTAACTCTAAGGCTGAGATTGATGATATTGACCACCTTTCTAACCGTCGTGTACGTACGGTGGGTGAGCAGTTGTCTGCACAGTTTGGCGTAGGTCTTGCCCGTATGGCACGTACCATCCGCGAGCGTATGAACGTAAGGGATAACGAGGTATTTACCCCGATAGACCTTATTAACGCTAAAACGCTGAGCAGTGTTATTAACTCATTCTTTGGTACAAACCAGCTTTCTCAGTTCATGGACCAAACCAATCCACTTGCTGAGATTACCCACAAGCGTAGGCTTTCTGCTCTAGGTCCGGGTGGTCTTTCTAGGGAGAGGGCAGGTTTCGAGGTTCGAGACGTTCACTATACACACTATGGCCGTCTATGTCCTATCGAAACGCCTGAAGGTCCGAACATTGGTCTTATCTCTTCTTTGAGTGTATATGCCAAAGTAAACGGTATGGGCTTTATAGAAACGCCTTACCGCAAAGTGGTAGACGGTAAAGTAGACCTGGAAACAGAACCAATTTACCTGAGCGCAGAAGAAGAAGAAGGCAAACTGATTGCACAGGCAAACATTGACATGGACAATGTGGGTGTGATTACTGCAGAGAGGGTTATTGCCCGTGAGGAAGGTGACTTCCCGGTGGTAGAGCCAAACGTGGTACATTATACAGACGTTGCACCAAACCAGATTGCCTCTATATCAGCATCGCTGATTCCGTTCCTTGAGCACGATGACGCGAACCGTGCGCTGATGGGCTCTAACATGATGCGCCAGGCCGTACCATTGTTACGTCCTGATTCGCCAATCGTGGGTACCGGCCTTGAGCGCCAGGTAGCTTCAGACTCTCGTGTACTTATTAATGCTGAAGGGCATGGTACTGTAGAGTATGTAGATGCTGATAAAATTACTATTAAGTATGACCGTACAGATCGTGAAAGAAGCGTAAGCTTTGATCCGGACGAGAAAACATATTTCCTTATCAAGTTCCGTAAAACGAACCAAAGTACCAGTATTAACCTTAAACCTATTGTTCGTAAGGGCGACAGGGTGGCTCCGGGCCAGGTACTGTGCGAGGGTTACGCTACACAAAATGGTGAACTTGCTCTTGGTCGTAACCTACTTGTGGCGTTCATGCCTTGGAAAGGGTACAACTTTGAGGATGCGATTGTAATTTCTGAAAAGGTAGTGCGTGATGATATATTCACCTCTATCCACGTAGATGATTACTCGCTTGAAGTAAGGGATACTAAACTGGGTAATGAAGAACTTACCAATGATATACCGAACGTATCTGAAGAGGCTACTAAAGACCTTGATGAGAACGGTATGATTAGGATTGGTGCAGAGGTGAAGCCTGGCGATATCCTTATAGGTAAAATTACCCCTAAAGGTGAATCAGACCCTACGCCAGAAGAAAAACTACTTCGCGCCATCTTTGGTGACAAGGCAGGTGATGTTAAAGATGCTTCATTAAAAGCGTCTCCGTCACTTCATGGTGTGGTTCTTGATAAGAAACTATTCGCCCGCGCTGTAAAAGACAAGCGTAAGCGTACTAAAGATAAAGACGATCTTACTAAGCTGGAGATGGACTTTGAAGTGAAGTTCAACGAGCTTAAAGACAGGTTGATTGAAAAACTGTTTGAGATTGTAAATGGTAAAACATCTCAGGGTGTAATGAATGACCTTGGCGAAGAAGTTCTTCCAAAAGGTAAGAAGTTTACCCAAAAGATGCTGTATGCGGTAGAAGATTTTGCGCACCTTACAAAAGGCCAGTGGACCACAGATGATGACACTAACGCCATGGTGAACGACCTTGTACACAACTACAAAATTAAACTGAACGACCTTCAGGGTGCACTAAGGAGAGAGAAATTCACTATTACAGTGGGTGATGAGCTTCCTAGCGGTATCCTTAAGCTTGCCAAAGTTTACATTGCTAAAAAGCGTAAACTGAAAGTGGGTGATAAAATGGCGGGTCGTCACGGTAACAAAGGTATTGTATCAAGGATTGTACGTGCAGAAGACATGCCGTTCCTTGCAGACGGTACTCCGGTAGATATCGTTCTTAACCCGCTGGGTGTACCTTCGCGTATGAACATCGGTCAGATTTATGAAACCGTTCTTGGATGGGCAGGCCTTAAACTGGGCAAGAAGTTTGCAACACCAATTTTTGATGGTGCATCTTTAGACCAGATTAATGCACTTACTGATGAAGCAGGTATACCTCGTTTCGGCCACACGTACCTGTACGATGGTGGTACCGGTGAGCGTTTCCACCAGCCGGCTACTGTAGGGGTTATTTACATGCTTAAACTGGGCCACATGGTTGATGATAAGATGCACGCCCGTTCTATCGGTCCGTACTCGCTTATTACACAGCAGCCACTTGGTGGTAAGGCGCAGTTTGGTGGTCAGCGTTTTGGTGAGATGGAGGTGTGGGCTCTTGAGGCCTACGGTGCATCGAGCACGCTACGCGAAATCCTTACAGTGAAATCAGATGACGTAATCGGTAGGGCTAAAACTTACGAAGCTATCGTTAAGGGAGAAACCATGCCTGAACCGGGCTTACCAGAATCGTTCAACGTATTGATGCACGAACTGAAAGGTCTGGGTCTGGACATCAGATTAGAAGAATAATTTATTACGGCAGCGGTGCTACGGCACTGCTGTCTTTTCATACTTTTAAATAATTTGGTAGATTTCATATCATGACAAAATTAAAAGATAAGAATACCGTAAAAAGGTTTAACAAAATTTCGATAGGCCTTGCGTCTCCGGAATCCATCCTTGCAGAATCAAGGGGTGAGGTACTAAAGCCGGAAACCATTAACTATCGTACACACAAACCAGAAAGGGATGGCCTTTTCTGTGAGCGTATATTCGGTCCTGTAAAAGACTTTGAATGTGCGTGTGGTAAGTACAAAAGAATCCGTTATAAAGGGATTGTTTGTGACCGATGCGGTGTTGAAGTTACTGAGAAAAAAGTACGTCGTGACAGGGTAGGGCATATCAACCTTGTAGTGCCTATTGCACACATATGGTATTTCCGTTCACTGCCAAACAAAATAGGCTATCTTCTTGGCCTTCCGTCTAAAAAGCTGGACATGATTATATACTATGAAAGGTATGTAGTTATTCAGCCGGGTATTGCTAAAAACCCAGACGGTACCACGCTTCATGAGCTGGACTTCCTTACTGAGGAAGAATACATAAACATCCAGGATACGCTTCCTATGGAGAACCAGTTCCTTGATGACACTGACCCTAATAAGTTTATTGCTAAAATGGGCGCAGAGTGTATCATGGACCTGCTTGCACGCATAGATCTTGATGCGCTTTCGTATCAGCTACGCCACAGTGCAAACAATGAAACGTCTAAACAACGTAAAACCGAAGCGCTTAAAAGGCTACAGGTAGTGGAATCATTCCGCGAAAGTAACTTTAACAGGGAAAACCGCCCAGAGTGGATGATCCTTAAAGTTATACCGGTTATCCCACCAGAGCTTCGTCCGCTAGTGCCGCTGGATGGTGGCCGTTTCGCTACGTCTGACCTTAACGACCTTTACAGAAGGGTTATTATACGTAACAACCGTCTTAAAAGGCTTATGGAGATTAAAGCTCCTGAGGTTATCCTTCGTAACGAAAAGCGTATGCTACAGGAATCTGTAGATTCACTATTTGATAACACAAGGAAAGCTTCTGCTGTAAAAACAGAAAGCAACAGGCCGCTTAAGTCACTTTCTGATTCACTTAAAGGTAAACAAGGTCGTTTCCGTCAAAACCTACTAGGTAAGCGTGTAGATTACTCTGCGCGTTCGGTAATCGTCGTTGGTCCTGAAATGAAACTGTACGAGTGTGGTCTTCCTAAAGATATGGCTGCCGAGCTGTACAAACCGTTTGTTATCCGTAAGCTTATAGAGCGCGGTATCGTTAAAACGGTAAAATCGGCTAAAAAGATCATCGACAAAAAAGAGCCGGTGGTATGGGATATCCTTGAAAACGTAATTAAAGGTCACCCGGTACTACTAAACCGTGCTCCTACGCTTCACAGACTAGGTATCCAGGCATTCCAGCCTATGCTTATAGAAGGTAAAGCTATCCGTCTTCACCCACTTGTATGTACGGCGTTTAACGCTGACTTTGATGGTGACCAGATGGCGGTTCACCTTCCGCTTGGCCCGGAGGCCATACTAGAGGCGCAGTTGTTAATGCTTGCATCGCACAACATTCTTAACCCGGCTAACGGTGCTCCTATTACCGTACCTTCTCAGGACATGGTACTGGGTCTGTATTACATGACCAAAGAGCGCCTGTCTACCGAAACCCTTAAAATTAAAGGTGAAGGTCTTACCTTCTATTCGGCAGAAGAGGTTAACATTGCTATAAATGAAGGCAGGCTTGATCTTAACGCCCGTGTAAAAATACGTGCTAAAGATTTTAATGATAAAGGTGAACTTGTTTACCAAATCATACAAACTACTGCAGGTAGGGTACTGTTTAACGAGGTGGTACCAGAGGCAGCAGGTTACATTAACGAAATCCTTACCAAGAAATCACTTAGGGATATCATTGGTAGAATTCTTAATGCTACAGATGTACCTACTACCGCAGCGTTCCTTGATAACATGAAAGACATGGGTTACCGTTTCGCATTCCGCGGAGGTCTGTCGTTCAGCTTAGGTGATATTATTATCCCGCCGCGCAAGCAGGAGCTTATTGCAGAGGCTAACGAGCAGGTTGAAGGTATTACCATGAACTATAACATGGGTCTTATTACCAATAACGAGCGTTACAACCAGGTTATTGATATATGGACTTCTACTAACGCCACACTTACAGAGCTTGCCATGAAAAACATCCGCGAAGACCAGCAAGGTTTCAACTCGGTGTTCATGATGCTAGACTCAGGAGCGAGGGGTAGTAAGGAGCAGATCCGTCAGCTTACCGGTATGCGTGGTCTTATGGCTAAGCCTAAGAAATCAACTGCCGGAGGTGGTGAAATTATTGAAAACCCGATTCTTTCTAACTTTAAGGAAGGTCTTTCAATCCTTGAGTACTTCATTTCTACCCACGGTGCCCGTAAGGGTCTTGCGGATACGGCGCTTAAAACGGCTGACGCGGGTTACCTTACACGTAGGCTTCATGACGTAGCTCAGGACGTTATTGTTAACTCTGTAGACTGTGGTACACTACGTGGTATTGAGGTTACAGCGCTTAAGAAAAACGAAGAAATTGTAGAAAGCCTTGGCGAAAGGATACTGGGCCGTGTAGCACTTAACGATGTGGTAAACCCACTAACAGGTGAAGTACTTGCTGCTGCAGGTGAGCATATTACCGAAGCCGAAGTACGCGCCATTAATGCTGCCCCTATAGATAGCGTAGAAGTACGCTCTCCACTAACTTGTGAGGCTAAAAAAGGTATTTGTGCCAAGTGTTACGGACGTAACCTTGCTACAGGTAAAATGACTCAGAAGGGTGAAGCTGTAGGTGTTATTGCTGCACAGTCTATTGGTGAACCGGGTACACAGCTTACACTACGTACGTTCCACGTTGGTGGTGTTGCGGGTGGTATCTCGGAAGAATCAAGCATCGTTACACGTTTTGCAGGTCGTCTTGAAATAGAAGATCTTAAAACAGTTAAGGGTGAAGATAACGAAGGTAACATTATAGATATTGTAATTTCTCGTTCTACAGAGCTTAAGCTTGTAGATGTTAATACCGGTATAGTGCTTAATACGCACAACATACCTTACGGTAGCAGCATCTTTGTAAAAGACGGCGAAGTTGTAGATAAAGGAGCTATAATATGTAAGTGGGACCCGTATAACGGTGTTATTATCTCTGAGTTTACCGGTAAGGTAGCTTACGAAGATATAGAGCAAGGTCAGTCGTTTATTGTAGAAATTGACGAACAGACCGGCTTCCAGGAGAAAGTAATCTCTGAAGCGCGTAACAAAAAGCTTATCCCTACGCTACTTATTTATGGTAACGATGGCGAGCTTATCCGTTCGTACAACCTACCGGTAGGTGCCCACCTTATGGTAGATAATGGAGAAAAAATCAAGGCTGGTAAAATCCTTGTAAAAATACCAAGGCGTTCGTCTAAAGCAGGCGATATTACAGGAGGTCTTCCTAGGATTACAGAGCTTCTTGAAGCACGTAACCCAAGTAACCCTGCTGTGGTATCTGAAATTGACGGTGTGGTATCGTTCGGTAAAATCAAGAGGGGTAACCGCGAGATTGTTATCGAGTCGAAATTCGGTGAAATCAAGAAATATCTTGTAAAACTGTCTAACCAAATCCTAGTACAGGAGAATGACTTTGTTAAAGCCGGTATGCCACTGTCTGACGGTGCTATTACCCCTGAGGATATCCTTAGGATTAAAGGCCCATCTGCAGTACAGCAGTACCTTGTAAACGAAATTCAGGAGGTATACCGCCTTCAGGGTGTAAAAATCAACGATAAGCACTTTGAGGTTGTAATCCGCCAAATGATGCGTAAGGTAAGAATCGAGGATCCGGGAGATACCCTGTTCCTGGAAGACCAGCTGGCACACACTGCCGACTTTATTGAAGAAAACGATAAGCTATACGGTATGAAGTTTGTTGAGGACGCAGGTGACTCGCAAAACCTTAAACCGGGCCAGATTGTAACGCCACGTCAGCTACGCGATGAGAACTCTATACTTAAGCGTAATGACCAAAACCTGGTTGTAGCCCGCGATGTTATCCCGGCTACTGCTACACCTGTACTACAGGGTATTACCAGGGCGTCGCTACAAACTAAGTCGTTTATCTCTGCAGCATCGTTCCAGGAAACAACAAAAGTACTAAACGAAGCCGCTGTTGCCGGTAAGGTAGACTTCCTTGAAGGCCTTAAAGAGAACGTAATCGTGGGTCACCGCATTCCTGCAGGTACAGGTATGAGGGATTATGATAACACTATTGTAGGTTCTAAAGAAGAATACAACGAATTGCTTACGCCAAAAGAAGAATTTAATTTCTAATAAGCTATGAGCGATCAAAAACCGCAACAGGCACAGCTAAGCATAGAGCTGGATGAACAGGTGGCAGAGGGCACTTACAGTAACCTTGCCATTATTAACCACTCGCCGACAGAGTTTATACTTGATTTTGTAAACATTATGCCGGGTATGCCAAAAGCTAAAGTAAAATCGCGTATAGTGCTTACGCCACAGCATGCCAAAAGGCTGCTGAAAGCACTTGCCGAAAACGTACACCGTTATGAAAGTGCCCACGGCATTATTACCGAAACAGAGGCGCCTCATGTGCCGCTAAATTTCGGTCCTGCCGGCCAGGCCTAAACCATATAAAAACCCACTCGAAAGAGTGGGTTTTTTGTTTTTATGCGTTTCGGGTTTTTTAATGTGCCGTTAGTCAATGCTGTATGCATAATGATATTTAAAACTTCACAAAGAAGAATGCTACAGCCGCCCATTCCTTTTTTATACCCCGGGCATAGCCCAGTGTGCTGTGGCTGCTGTTTTCTACTGTGCCATCACTTTTAATGTAGCCTATTGTGCTGTGGCTGCTGTTTTCTACGGTGCCATCGCTCTTTACGTAGCCTACGGTGCTATGGCTTCGGTTTTCTATGGTACCATCGCTTTTAATGTAGCCTATGGTACTATGGCTGCGGTCTTCTATGGTACCATCGCTTTTAATGTAGCCCGTGGTGCTGTGGCTACTGTTTTCTATGGTGCCATCGCTTTTAATGTACCCTGTGGTACTGTGGCTGCCGGATTCAATGGTTTGTGCTTTTGCGCCTATCCCGCAAAGGGCGAAGGTAGCGATAAAGAAAAGTTTTCTCATGCTTAAAACGTATTTAAATGGTTAGTTTAAGGGCTTTTGTATCCCCGATTTAAGGACAAGGTACGAAATAAATAATAGTAACAGCTCATCTGCTTAGTTAGGGTAAAAGGATTATATTAGTAGAAAAAAGCAACCATAATAATCTGTATGAAACGTTTATTCATTCTTTTTGCCTGCCTGGTCGTATTTTCGTGTTCAGATAAAGAATCAGAGGTAAGTACCAATGTTAATGAACTTAGTGAATTTATAAATCTTCCGGCAAAACCTTTATCGGTTAAATGGGCATACCGGCGTTCCGGGAATGGCCTATTAGGCCCCAGTGATTACGCAATCACGGCTGTAATAAAGCTAAACGATGCCGACTTTAAGGAACTCAGAACCAAGTATAAATTAGAAGCAGCCCACTACGCAGACCGCACTAAAGACTTTGTAAAGGATTGGTTTCCACAGTCGGTTAAAAACTGCATAAAAGATAACGGGAGTTTTGTTTCTGTAGTTGTTTGGGAAAACCCCAAAGAGTTTGAAAAATCGCCTTTAGTTAATGGTTACTGTTTTTTTACCAACAACAACGAAGTGTTTGTGTATATGTTTACCACATAATCCTGATGACACAGATTTGCAGTCCTTGCTAACGGGAGATTAGCATAGAACCTCCAACCTCGGACTTCGGACTTTGAACTTTCCACTTTATGACTTTCCACTTTATGACTTTCCAACATAAAACCGTACCTTTGCGCCCTGAAAATTAAGCACACCTATGAGTTTTACAGACGAGATTGCACGCAGGCGAACCTTTGGCATTATATCCCACCCCGATGCGGGTAAAACAACCCTAACCGAAAAGCTACTACTTTTTGGTGGTGCCATTCAGGAAGCCGGTGCCGTAAAGAGCAACAAAATTAAGAAAGGCGCTACGAGCGACTTTATGGAAATAGAGCGCCAGCGTGGTATCTCGGTAGCTACATCGGTGCTTGCGTTTAATTACAAAGACAAAAAAATCAACATCCTGGATACCCCGGGTCACAAGGATTTTGCCGAAGACACTTTCCGTACGCTTACCGCTGTAGATAGTGTTATTGTGGTGATAGACGTGGCAAAAGGTGTGGAGGAACAAACTGAAAAACTGGTTCAGGTATGCCGTATGCGTAACATACCCATGCTGGTTTTTATAAACAAGCTGGACAGGGAAGGTAAAGACGCATTTGACCTTATGGACGAAGTGGAGCAAAAGCTGGGGCTTAAAGTTACCCCGCTGAGTTTCCCTATAGGTATGGGCTACGATTTTCAGGGTATTTACAACATTTGGGAAAAAAACATTAACCTCTTTAGTGGCGACAGCCGTAAAGACATAGAGGAAACCATAGCGTTTGACGATATTAACGCCCCGGAGCTGGAAGGCATTATTGGCGCCAAGCCGGCACAAAAGCTGCGCGAGGAACTGGAGCTGATTTCAGAGGTATATCCTCCGTTTAACCGCGAGCAGTACCTGGAAGGGCAGCTGCAACCGGTATTCTTCGGTTCGGCATTAAATAACTTTGGTGTGCGCGAATTGCTGGATTGCTTTATAGAAATAGCACCAACACCACGCCCTAAAGAAAGCGATACCCGCCTGGTAGCGCCAGATGAAAAGAAATTTAGTGGCTTTGTGTTTAAAATCCATGCCAATATGGATCCTAAGCACCGCGACCGCCTTGCGTTTGTAAAAATAGTGTCGGGTACTTTTGAAAGGAACAAGCCGTACCTGCACGTACGCCAGGGCAAAAACCTTAAATTCAGCAGCCCGAACGCGTTTTTTGCAGAAAAAAAAGAAATTGTAGACATATCGTACCCGGGAGATATTGTGGGGCTTCATGATACGGGCAACTTTAAAATAGGTGATACCCTTACCGAAGGCGAAAACATGAGCTTTAAAGGTATTCCGGCGTTTTCACCGGAGCATTTCCGCTATATTAACAATGCCGACCCTATGAAGGCCAAGCAGCTGGAAAAAGGTATAGACCAGCTTATGGACGAGGGTGTGGCGCAGCTCTTTACCCTGGAGCTAAACAACCGTAAGGTTATAGGTACCGTGGGTGCACTGCAGTACGAGGTTATTCAGTACAGGCTGGAGCACGAATACGGGGCCAAGTGTAGCTACGAAAACTTCCCGGCATATAAGGCGTGCTGGGTAAGGCCTGAGGATCCTAAAAACGAAGAGTTTGCAGAGTTTTGCAGGATTAAGCAGAAGTTTATGGCTAAGGATAAATACGGCCAGCTGGTGTTCCTTGCCGATTCTGAGTTTTCTATACAAATGGCACAGCAAAAATACCCAAGCGTAAAACTGTTCTTTACGTCTGAAGAAATAAAATAAATATTGAAGCTCCCGCAACGGGAGCTTTTTTTTATGCCCGCAAGGCTCGGCGTGCATAAGATTATTTAAATACCCGTTAGCAATAGCACGGCAGATTTGTTACCTTTGCCAAAATTATAAATAACACAATTATACAAATGCTTGTAATAGGGATTGCCGGCGGTACCGGGAGCGGAAAAACTACAGTAGTACACCAGATTATGAACCAGTTACCACTTACAGAGGTAGGTGTGCTGTCTCAGGATCATTACTATAGGGATAACAGTAACCTGAGCTACGAAGACCGGGCCAAAATAAACTTTGACCACCCCCGTGCCATAGATTTTGACCTGCTGTATCAGCACCTTAAAGAACTAAAAGAAGGTAAAACCATAGAACAACCCGTGTATTCGTTTGTAACCCACAACCGTACAGATGATACCATTCTTACCCACCCGCGTAAGGTAATGATTGTAGAGGGTATCCTTATATTGGCAGATCCTAAGCTGCGCGAGCTTTTTGACATTAAAGTGTTTGTTCACGCAGACCCGGATGAAAGGCTTATACGCCGTATGCGCAGGGATATTGCAGAGCGTGGCCGAGATATGGAAGAGGTACTAAGCCGCTACCAAAGCACCCTTAAACCCATGCACGAGCAGTTTATAGAACCTACTAAGGCGTTTGCAGATATTATTATACCAAACGATAAATACAATACCGTAGCCATAGATGTGGTTAGGGCGGTAATTAACCAGCGTATTAGTTAAAAAACTATCTTTGGTTAATTACTATACATTTTAGCAAAGCAATTATAAAATAACCTTACTTTGTAATACAAGAATGGCATCAATAAAAAACCTGTTTTTGCGCTATCCGGTACTTAAGGTGCTGGGAAACCGGTATCTGCTGGTTATCATTTTTGTAACGGTATGGTTGCTGTTCCTGGATAATTACTCGTACCTGGAGCACCGCACGCTAAATAAAGAGCTGCGCGAGCTTCAGGATAATAAAGAGTACTACATAAACGAAATTAAAAAAGACAGCCTGGCGATTAAGCAGCTTAAAAATACGGACCAGACTGAGCACTACGCCCGGGAAAAGTATTTTATGAAACGCGAAAACGAAGACGTGTATATTATAGAATTTGAAGAAGATGCAAAGAAGGTTGAAGACTCTACATCTCTTTAAAAAGTACAACGCATGAGCAATAACCTCTTTAATGAATTTGGCCCCGTGTCGTCTAAGCTGTGGAAACAGCAAATTCAGTACGAACTTAAGGGCGCCGATTACAACGAAACCCTGATTTGGGAAAGCCCAGAGGGTATTAAGGTAAGGCCTTTTTATCATATAGATGAGGCTAAAGACCCGCTACAGGTGCATACTGCCGCGGCTTATTATAAAATAGGGCAAGACATTTTTGTTCAGGATGTGGCTAAGAGTGCCGCCCGTGCCCAGTCTACGCTGGAGCGTGGCGCCGAGGCTCTGAGGTTTACCATACCAGACGAAAAAACCGATATTACTACACTGGTACAGGGCCTTGATGCCCGCGTACCGGTGTATTTTTATTTGCAATTCTTTTCAATCGATTTCGTAAAAAAGATTGATGCTGTTGCCACAGCAAACGGCGCACACTACTACGTGCTGCTGGATCCTGTGGGTAACCTTGCAAAAGAGGGCAACTGGCACGATGGGGGCGATAATTTTGAGCAACTGAACCTTTTGGGCGAAAGCTGTAAAAACATAAGTTTTGTAACCATCAACAGCGCGTTGTACCAAAATGCAGGGGCTAATATGGTACAGCAAATTGCATACACGGTAGGGCATGCCATAGAATACTTTAGCCGCCTTAAAAATGTGCAGCAACCGTATACCGTTACGGTAGGGGTGGGTAGTAATTACTTTTTTGAAATTGCCAAGCTTCGCGCCTTGCGTATGGTATTTTCTGCCGTAGCAAAAACCTATGGCGTTAACGAAAACCTACACATTATAGCGGTGCCTACCAGGCGAAACAAAACCCTGTACGACTATAACGTAAATATGCTGCGTACTACTACAGAGTGTATGAGCGCCATACTGGGCGGTGCCGATACGGTAATTAACCTGCCGTATGATGCCATATATCACAAGAGCAATGAGTTTGCCGACAGGATAGCACGTAACCAGCTGCTTATCCTTAAAAACGAAAGCTATTTTGATAAGGTAAACAACCCGGCAGACGGGGCGTATTACATAGAAGAAATTACCACACAGCTTGCCGAAAAAGCACTAGTATTGCTAAAAGATATAGAGGCGCACGGCGGTTTCCTTAAACAGCTTATAGAAGGCAACATTCAGCGGAAGATAGCCGAAAGCGCCGCTAAAGAGCAGGAGCTTTTTGATAACGGGAAGGAAGTGTTGCTGGGTACTAACAAGTACCCTAATAAAAACGACCGCATGAGTGCCGACCTGGAACTTTACCCGTTTGTAAAGGCCAATCCGCGCAAAACGCTGATAAGCCCGGTGATTGAAAAAAGGCTTGCCGAAAAATACGAGCAGCAAAGGCTGGAAAGTGAAACTCAATCAACAACCGCTTAAATCTGCCATCTATGAGAAAAGACATACAAAATATACAGCTTACTAAAGCCGATGGCAGCGTGCAAACACAAGATGCCGCTACAGGATTTACCACTGCCGAAGGTATTACCGTAAAGCCTACATATACAGAGGCCGATAACGAGGGTATGGAACACCTGGATTTTGGGGCGGGCTTTGCGCCAAACCTTCGTGGCCCGTATGCTACCATGTACGTGCGCAGGCCATGGACCATTCGTCAGTATGCCGGATTTAGTACCGCTGAAGAAAGTAACGCGTTTTACCGCCGTAACCTTGCTGCCGGGCAAAAAGGGCTTTCGGTAGCGTTTGACCTTGCCACGCACCGCGGTTACGACAGCGACCACGAGCGCGTTGTGGGCGATGTGGGTAAGGCAGGTGTGGCCATAGACAGCGTGGAAGACATGAAGGTGCTGTTTGACCAGATTCCGCTCGACGAAATGTCGGTTTCCATGACCATGAACGGTGCCGTACTGCCCATTATGGCGTTTTATATTGTTGCTGCCGAGGAGCAGGGCGTAAAACAGGAGCTGCTTTCCGGTACCATACAAAATGATATTCTTAAGGAGTTTATGGTGCGTAACACATACATATACCCACCGGCGCCATCTATGAAAATCATCGCCGATATTTTTGAGTTTACCAGCAAGTATATGCCTAAGTTTAACTCAATAAGTATATCGGGCTACCACATGCAGGAAGCCGGTGCCACTGCCGATATTGAGCTTGCCTACACCCTTGCCGACGGTTTAGACTATATACGTACCGGGCTTGCGGCAGGCATGAAGATAGATGATTTTGCACCACGCCTTTCGTTCTTTTGGGCCATTGGTATGAACCATTTTATGGAAATTGCCAAAATGAGGGCCGGGCGTATGCTTTGGGCAAAACTCCTGAAACAGTTTAACCCGAAAGACGAAAAATCACTTGCCCTGCGCACCCACTGCCAAACCAGCGGCTGGAGCCTTACAGAGCAGGATCCGTTTAATAACGTAGCACGTACCTGTATAGAGGCTGCCGCAGCGGCTTTTGGCGGCACGCAGTCGTTACACACAAACGCGCTGGATGAGGCCATAGCCCTGCCAACCGATTTTAGTGCGCGTATAGCGCGTAACACCCAGATTTACCTTCAGGAAGAAACCAAGATAACCAAAACGGTAGACCCATGGGCGGGTAGCTACTACGTAGAATACCTTACCGATGAAATAGCCCGTAAGGCATGGGCGCTTATAGAGGAGGTAGAGGAGCTGGGCGGTATGACCAAAGCCATAGAAGCCGGTATACCTAAACTACGCATAGAGGAAGCTGCCGCACGTAAGCAGGCACGCATAGACAGCGGACAGGATGTAATAGTGGGGGTAAACAAATACCGCCTTAAAAAGGAAGATCCGCTGCAAATACTTGAGGTAGATAACCAAACGGTGCGCCGCCAGCAGATAGCGCGCCTGGAGCAAATAAAAGCCACGCGTGATACGGCTAAAGTAACCGCAAGCCTTGAGGCGCTTACAGCCGCGGCACAATCTGGCACGGGTAACCTTTTGGCACTGGCGGTAGAGGCTGCGCGAAACAGGGCTACACTGGGCGAAATAAGCGATGCGCTGGAAAAAGTATACGGTAGGTATAAAGCACAAATCAGATCGTTTAGTGGCGTGTACAGTAAAGAAATTAAAAACGACGAAAGCTTTGAGAAAGCACGTCAGCTTGCCGATGCCTTTGCAAAACAGGAAGGCCGCAGGCCGCGTATTATGATAGCAAAAATGGGTCAGGATGGGCATGACCGGGGTGCTAAGGTAGTAGCTACGGGTTATGCCGATGTGGGCTTTGATGTAGACATTGGGCCGCTTTTCCAAACCCCGGCTGAGGCAGCCAAGCAGGCGGTGGAGAACGATGTTCACATCCTGGGCGTATCTAGCCTGGCCGCAGGGCACAAAACACTGGTGCCACAGGTTATAGAGGAACTTAAAAAATACGGTCGCGATGATATTATGGTTATTGTGGGCGGTGTAATACCGGCGCAGGACTATCAATACCTGTTTGATTGCGGTGCCGTAGCGGTCTTTGGGCCCGGAACCAAAATCAGCGATGCCGCGATTAAAATACTGGAAATCCTGCTCAAAGGATTTGAATAGAAAGAAGCTCCCGAAAACCGGGAGCTTTTTTTATGCTATGTTATACTATTAAAGTACTTAGTGTTAAAGTCTCTGTTTTACTTGATGAAAAATCACGTAACATGGTTTTGTGAAAATTTTCGGCATAAAATTGGATAATAAAGTGTACAAACTTTAATAAACCATTTTATGAAAAAATCACTATTATCTGTTGTGGCATTGCTTGCGGTTAGCGCATTATCTGCCCAGGAATCAGAAACCGCTAGCGAAGGCTTTAAAAAAGGCGACGCGTTTATTACAGGCAGCGTTTCGTATGACTACACAAAAAATGATGCCAGCAAAGTAAATCAATTTAGTGTGGGGCCGGCTGTTGGCTATTTTGTAAGCGATAAAATAGCGCTTGGATTCTCTGGTTCGTATTCAGCAATTAAATCTGAAGGTATTACGTATCCTTCGGTTAACAAAACAAACAGTTACAGTGCAGGTGTTTTTGGCAGGTACTACTTTACCCCGGCAAATAAGTTTTCCTTTTTTGGTAATGTAAGGGTAAGCTATAACCACAATAAGCTTGACAGTAATGAATTAGCCGACAGGACAGGCAATGGGTTTGGCGTACAGGCAGGCCCTGGTATAAATTACTTTATTTCGCCCCGTTTTTCGTTACAAACCTCGTTGGGCTTATTGTCTTACGGAAGCTCGAAAACAAAATCAGGCGGTGCAGAAAATACTTCTACCGGTTTTGATGCAGGTATTGATTTTAGCAACCTATCATTTGGTCTTTTGTACAAACTTTAATTGATATACGTAGTTAGTATGGCCGGGCTGTTAGTCCGGCTTTTTTTGTTAATAATGAAAAAATGGGTGTGTATAATTTGGTTTACTTTATTTAACTTTATCCCGCAACAAAAAACTACACAATGGACATTAAAAAGGTTTTTGAAAACAACCGCGAGTGGATAGATAAGCAGCTAAGCATAGACGACCAGTACTTTGAGCATCTTAACCAGGGGCAGTCGCCTGAAATTCTTTACATAGGATGCAGCGACAGCCGCGTTACCGCCGAAGAACTTATGGGGATAGCTCCGGGACAGGCGTTTGTACACCGTAACATTGCTAACATGGTTCCGAATACCGACCTGAATGTAATGTCTGTTATAAACTATGCGGTAAGCCACCTTAAGGTAAATCACGTAGTGGTATGCGGGCATTATAACTGTGGTGGTGTTAAGGCCGCTATGGAACAAACAGATTTAGGCATACTAAACCCATGGCTGCGTAACATTAGAGACGTGTACCGTATGCACCGCAAAGAACTAAACGGTATAGCCGATATGGCAGAGCGCTATAACCGCCTGGTAGAGCTAAACGTACAGGAGCAGTGTATTAACGTGATTAAGACTGCCGAGGTACAAAAAGCAGCGGCAGAACGCGGTATTACCGTACACGGATGGATTTTTGACATAAAAACGGGTAAGCTTATAGACCTGAATATCGATTTTGAAAATATAACTCATGGTATTGTAGATATTTACCGTATCGATACAGAATAGTGCAAGGTATTGCTTTCAGGGTGCAGAAATGCTATATTTGCCATGTGTTTTACGGCACATTCGGGATGTAGCGCAGCCTGGTAGCGTACTAGCATGGGGTGCTAGTGGTCGCTGGTTCGAATCCAGTCATCCCGACAATTTACAAAAAACCATCTGAGCAATCAGGTGGTTTTTTTGATATCCCAAACTTTTACTTTTAAGCGATAAAAATTGCTATTTTACGCCTTGGGGTTATCATTAGATACAAAACGGTATGAAAATAAATGTTTGTTTTATGAGAAAGAAGTGCGTAATCACGTTATAAGATGGAAGAAAATAAATAGTAATATTAATATTGTTTGTTATTTTCGCAAGGACAATTTTATTTATAATTGAATTGTTTTATAGAAATATTTAAAAACCAACCAATTTATAAAACATGAGAAACTTTCTTGAAAAATATTCGGTACAACAAAAAGGACAATTTAAGTTGTTATACGTTAACTTTTTGTTTGGGTATATACCCTTTGCAGTGTTGCATATTATTTTTAATCTTTTGCATATTATACCAGTTAATTTTAATGGTAAGCAAATTTTCGGATTTAAAGCAGTTATTGTGATAATTCTTTTTACTCCGTTTACAGTAGCAATGATAACCTTTTTCGTGTGGATATACTTTATGATAGGGAATTTATTTCTGAGGCTTTTGAAAAAAATCTTTGTTTAAAGTTAGCGATAGCCCTACCCTTTGAGATAAAAGACATCCTGATTTCAACAGAGAGGAGCATGCGATGATAGTTTCAAACAATAAGGAAGCCTTAGCAAAATCCGGACATTTTAGGGAGAAATAAGATTTGGATTCCAGGTAATTTCAGATACCGGACTCGTTTTGTTGAAAGTCAGGAAATAAATATATTGTAAAGATATTTACCTCCCGTTATTAAAAGCTTAAGGGTAAATCTGCTAACGGCAGAAAAAAAATGTTATTTTTACGGCACACAGCCCATTACCACCGGAGCCTATGCCAATAAAAACTACGTTTCGTATATCCTGCTTATCCCTTATCCTGCTGCTTTGCGGTACTACCGCCTATGCCCAGCAAGAACCTCAGTATACCCAGTATATGTACAATACACTTACGGTAAATCCCGGCTACACGGGTTCGCCCGGCGTGTTGCAGGCTAATTTGCTGCACCGCAGCCAGTGGGTGGGCATGCGCGGCGCGCCACAAACGCAGGCCTTTAGCATACATACCCCGTGGAGCGAAATGTACGAGCAAATAGGCGTGGGGCTTAGCGTGGTAAACGACAGGCTGGGGCCAAGCAATGAGGTGTATACCGATGCTAACTTTAGCTACACCCTTAAAATGGGCGAACAAGGCAAGTTGGCTTTCGGGCTTAAGGCAGGTGTGCGGGTGCTTAATATCGACTGGAGTAAAGGCACCTACCGCCAGGAAGGCGACCCACTGCTTAATACCAACATCAACAACCGTTTTAACCCCACAATAGGTGCAGGTATATACTACTATACAGATAATTGGTACGCCGGGGTTTCTATCCCTAATTTTTTGCGGAATAACTATTACAACGATGTTCAGGAAAGCCTGATGAACGACCGCCAGCATTACTATGTAATTGGTGGCTATGTGTTTACGCTTTCGGATGATATAAAGTTTAAGCCTGCCGTTTTAGCCAAGGTAGTTAACGGCGCACCCATAACGGCCGATGTTTCGGCTAACTTCCTGTTTCAGGATGTTGTAACGCTGGGAGCCGGCTACCGCTGGGACGATTCGGTTAGCGCGCTTGCCGGAATACAGATTTCCCGAAATGTATTTGTTGGTTATTCGTATGACTACTCGGTAACCGAACTGAACAAGTACAATAACGGCACGCACGAGTTTATGCTGCGCTTTGAGGTAGCACCAAAAACCAAACGCATTAAATCGCCACGCTTCTTCTAAATCATGATTATGAAAAAACATTACTACATAGCAGCCTTGTTTTTTTGCATCGGTACCATGATGGGGCAGGGCGCATTGCGTAAGGCAGAACTCCATTATCGCGACCTTGCCTATACTGAGGCCGCTGCCGCATACGAGGAGTATCTGCAAAACAATAAAACACCAAAAGCTGAGGTGTTAATGCACGCAGCCGAGGCTAACTACTATACCGGTAACACAGGTGCCGCTGCGCGTTGGCTCGAAAAGGCTTACCAGGCAGGTGGCAATACGCTGCCCGCCAAGTATATGCGTATGTACATCCTGGCACTAAGGGGAGAGGAACGTTATGATAGGGCTGATGCTCTGCTTTGGCAATATACAGCCCTGAACGACACGCTTAAATCTAACCTTGAAGCCCAAAAGCAAGCGCTTGATGTGCTGCTGAAGCAGAAAGAAAAATACGAACTGAAAGGCCTGGCATCAAATACTGATAAGTCGGATTTTGGGGCTACGTTTTTTGGGAAGAAGATAGTATACACGTCGGCAAAAGATACCTTACGCGATGGTGCCAAAACCTACGCGTGGAACAAGCAGCCCTACCTTTCGCTGTTTGTAGCCGACCTGAATGCCGATGGTTCCTTTGGCAAGGAAAAGCCATTTCTTAACAGTGCCCAGACCGATTACCATAATGCGGCTGTAGCTTTTTCGCCGGATTATAAAACGGTATACGTAAGTGTAAATAATGTAAATAAAGCCAACCGCCTGCAAAACGACAAGGCGGGGACGAATAACATTCAGCTGGTTTACGGAAAAATACAGGGCGAACGCTTTGATAAAAAACAGTATGCACCCTTTAACAGCAAAGACTATTCTGTGGGGCAGCCTGCGGTAAGTGCCGATGGTAAATGGCTGTACTTTGTAAGCGATATGCCGGGGGGCTATGGCGAAACCGATATTTACTATTGCGAAATATACAGCGATGGTAAGCTGGGTAAACCCATAAACGCCGGGGTAATGATTAATACCGAAGGCAAGGAAATGTTCCCTTTCCTGAAAGAGAATGTACTGTATTTCGCTTCAGATGGTCATTACGGCCTGGGCGGGCTCGACGTGTTTAGCAGCAGCGTAAGCGGTGTGGGGCAGTTTTCGCTTCCGCGGAACCTGGGTAAACCGGTAAACAGTAACCGCGATGATTTTGCGTATGTGCAGTCGGCAGACGGTAAGCTGGTGTACCTAAGCAGCAACAGGGCCGGCGGCAGGGGCGATGACGATATTTACCTTGTGGTGCCAAAAGCCGAAACGCCTTGCGAAAAAGTAATAGCGGGCGTAGTAACCGATAAAAAGTTGGGCCAACCCATACCAGGTGTAGAAGTAACCATTACCGTGGGCGAAAAACAGCTTACCGAAACAACCGCTGAAGACGGCAGCTACAGCATTACCGTACCGTGCGAAGGCACACCAATTACCAGTGCTAAAAAAGAAGGCTATGCCGCCAATGCCCCTGACGATAAGGGCAATATTAACCTGCAGGCCTACACTGATTTGGTTAAAAAAGGCGAAGGCAACCAGGAAATGGTAGACATTAACCCGATTTACTTTGATTTTGATAAGTACTATATAACACCGCAGGCAGCCGCAGAGCTGGATAAGGTGGTGTACCTAATGGAGCATTTCCCTAATGTGGTTATTAAAATAGAATCGCATACAGACAGCAGGGGCAAGGACGACTACAACCTGCGCCTAAGCGATGACCGTGCCAAAAGTACTTATAGCTATCTTGTGAGTAAAGGCATAGATCCTAAGCGTATAGAAAGCGTAAAAGGTTTTGGCGAAAGCCGATTGCTTAATAAGTGCAGCAACGGCGTGGAGTGCAGCGAGGAAGACCATCAGCTAAACAGGCGAAGCAACTTTATTATTGTAAAAAAATAGTTGGACATCTTTGCTAACAAAGCATAGCGGAATGTGATAATTTGTTTTTTTTGATTACCGGTCTGCTTTATTAGGGTTGTATTTTCTGCCGGTAAAGCCGCTTACGTTTTAATATACACCCTACACTTGTAGCTTTTTACCCCATAAATCTTGCACAATACCTATATATGTTTACTTTTGTGGGTTGCAAAGCAGCGTTATGTATACTATAACCCATAAGGCTGCGTTTACTTAACCGTATACCGATAAAATAAATTCGTATTTATAATGAAAATTAACAGGTTTTATTCAGGCCTATTGGCTGCAACAATTCTTGTAACCGGTTGTAAAACAACAAAAGATACCACTCCCGCTACACAAACTACCGCTAAGGTTCAGCAAAAAGATGTTCTTTTTACCGTAAATGACAAACCGTACTATACAGACGAGTTTATAAGGGTTTACAAAAAGAACCTTGATCTTGTAAAAGATGATTCGCAAAAAGACCTTAACAACTACCTGGACTTATTTATTGGCTACAAGCTAAAAGTAAATAAGGCGTATAAACTAAACCTTCAGGAAGGCAAAAAATACCAGGGCGAATTAAAAAGCTACCGTAACCAGCTTGCTAAAAATTACCTGACTGACAGTAAAGTAACCACAGGCCTTGTACAGGAAGCATACAACCGTATGCAGAAAGAAATAAAGGCGTCTCACATACTGTTTATGGTAGATGAAAACGCTTCCCCTGCAGATACGCTTAAGGCGTACAACAAAGCTGTAGAAGCGCGCAAAAGGCTTGTGGCCGGAGAAGACTTCGGCAAGCTTGCCGCAGAACTTTCAGAAGACCCATCGGCTAAAGACAATAAAGGCGACCTGGGGTATTTTACGGTTTTCCGTATGGTGTACCCTTTTGAAACCGCCGCGTACAACACGCCAAAAGGCCAGGTAAGCAGGCCGGCACGTACGCGTTTTGGCTACCACCTAATTAAGGTTACCGATGTAAGGGACAACAGGGGAGAAGTAGCTGTAGCACATATTATGGTGGCAAGGCCACAAAAAGAGGATGATAAGGCTGCAGAGAATAAAGCCAAATCTAAAATAGAAGATATTTACAAAAAACTGCAACAGGGTGAAGACTTTACAGTACTGGCAAAACAGCTTAGCGAAGACAAGACCAGTGCAGAAAAAGGCGGTGTGCTAAACCCATTCAGCTCAGGGGAGTTAACCTCTCAGGAGTTTGAAGATACTGCTTTCGGATTAAAAACACCGGGCGAAATCAGCAAGCCGTTCCAGTCGCAATTCGGTTGGCATATTGTAAAACTGATAGAGAAAAAGCCTATAAAGAGTTTTGAAGACCTTAAGCCGGAACTTGAAAACCGCATTAAGCGCGATGAGCGTTCGCGACTTATAGCGCAAAGCCTTACCGCTAACCTTAGGGCTAAGTACCCGGTGGTAAAAGATAAGGAAATGTATAAAAAAGTGGTGGGCGCACTTACCGACAGTATTTATGTTATGGAGTGGAAACTGCCTAAAAACATAGAGGTGTACAACAAGCCGCTAATAACCATTAACAAAGACAAAGAGCTTACCGGTAAAGACTTCCTTACCTATGTTAATTCCCAGCAAAATAATGGTGTTTCTGCCAAGCCGCTTTCGCGTGCTGCTGAGGTACTTTTTGAGCGCTACACCGATGAGCAGCTTAACGCGTACTATAACCAAAACCTTGAGAGGGAATTCCCGGAGTTTGATGCTATAATGCAGGAGTACAGGGATGGCCTGTTGCTGTTTGACCTGATGGAGAAAGAAATTTGGGAAAAAGCTAAAAACGACACAATAGGTCAGCAAAACTACTACAACCTGCACAAGGCAGAATACGTATGGAAACAAAGGGCTGATGTAGAGGTGTATTCGTCTACTAACGAAAAAGTGATAAAAGATGCACGTGCTTTACTGCTTAAAGGTAAAGATGCCAAAGCTGTAAAAGACAAGCTTAATACTAAAGACAAGGTAAACATTATAGAAAAGTCGGGTACGTTTGAAACCGGTACCGATGCCATGCCTAAGCTTGCCGTATGGAAAGCCGGTGTAAGCGATGTAGTGAAAGAAGGCGATTACTACTACGTGGTAAAAACCAACAAAGTATTGCCTGCAGGTGAAAAAACATTTGAAGACGCCAAAGGCCGTGTGATTAATGATTATCAGCAGTACCTGGAGTCTACATGGGTAGAGCAGCTTAAAAAAGAGTTTACTGTAAAAGTAAACCAGGATGTGTTTGAAAAAGTAAAAACCGAAATCAATACGAAAAAATAATGCGTACCTGCCCCGGGTTTTTTATACTGTTGTTGTGTGTACTGGTTTCCTGCGGTAAAAAAGATGCTACCGTAAAAAAGGAAGATGCCGCTGCACGCGTTAACGACGTATACCTGGGTAAAGAGGAGCTTGCAGGGCTGGTGCCGGCAGGGACATCTAAAAAAGACAGCCTTGCCATTATAAAATCGTACATAGACCGCTGGGCATCGCAAAAGCTGTTGTTTGACGCGGCCATTGTAAATACAAGTGCAGAAAAACAGGCCGAACTGGATAAGCTTATACAGCAGTATAAAACGGATTTGTACACCCGTGCCTACCTGGAAGAAATGGTAAAACAGAGTGTAGATACTACAATTACCGAAGATCAGCTGGCGGCGTATTACAATAAAAACAAAGATAATTTCCGTACTACGGGTATGCTCGTTAAAATGCGCTACCTTCGCATGGAAAAAAATCACCCTAAATTTGCACTGGCAAGGCAGCGTTTTTTAAGTGGCAATAAAAAAGATAAAAAGGCGATTAATGATATGTCGCTTTACTTTAAAAGCTACGCGTTTAACGATACCACCTGGACCAGCATGAATGAGGTATACCAAAAACTGCCGTTTATAACCCCGGACAACAGGGGCAGGTATATAAGCAGCGGGATTTCGTACCAGTACCCTGATTCGGCAGATGTGTACATTGTTAAGGTAAACAAGGTTATAGACCGTAATGCCGTGGCGCCGTACGAATACATAAAGCCTACCTTAAAAGAGGTTATAATAAACAACAGGAAACTGGAGTTACTTAAAAAGATTGAAAAAGACATTACAGACGATGCGATTAAAAACAATAAATATGAAGTTTATAAGTAGTAGGTTTACCGTACTTTTATTAATGCTTTTTGTGGGTACTACACTGGCCGCACAGGAAATAATAAAAGATACCGTAAAACCTAAAACCCAAACAGCGCCAAAAGGAAAAGCCAAGGTAGACGGAGTGGTGGCTGTAGTGGGTGATTATGTAGTATTAGAGTCTGATATTGATTTGCAGTATAAAGAGCTTCAAACACAAAATATATCTACAGAGGGTATTACCCGCTGTCAGCTACTGGGTAAGCTTATGGAAGAAAAGCTGTATGCCCACCATGCCATTCAGGACAGTATTGTGGTAAGCGATGCTGAGGTAAACGAGCAGGTAAACCGCAGGGTAGATTACTTTGTGGAGCAGTTGGGCTCTAAAGAAAAGATGGTGGAGTACTTTAAGAAGAAAGACTTCGACTCGTTTCAAACGGAGCTTTTTGACCTTGTAAAAACGCAGGAGCTTACAGAGCGCATGCGCAAAAAGGTTATAGACGATGTAGAAATCACACCGGAAGAGGTAAGGCAGTTCTTTATGAAGTTCCAAAAAGAGGATATTCCTGTTTTTGGTGCCGAAATGGAAGTGGCACAAATTGTTATTAAACCCGAAATTACCAAAGACGAAAAGCAAAAGGTAATAGATAAGCTAAAGCAGATTAAAAAAGATGTGCAGGAGGGCAGTAGCTTTTACAGCAAGGCCGTACTGTATTCTGAGGACCGTGGCTCAGGCGCTTCGGGCGGATATATACCGGTAACGCGTAAGTCGCAGCTGGTAAAGGAGTTTAAAGACACGGCGTTTAGTACAGAGGAAGGGCAGATTTCTGAACCTTTTGAAACCGAATACGGCTACCACATTATTTACGTGGAAAAAGTACGTGGTCAGGAGCGCGATGTGCGCCACATACTTATGGTACCAAAGGTTACAGAGGAGTCTAAAAAAGCAGCGAAAGAAAAAATCAGTAAGATAAGGGAGCGCATTGCTAAGGGTGAAATCTCGTTTTCGGATGCTGCCAAATCAGAGTCTAACGATAAGGAAACACGTAACAGCGGTGGCCTCCTTATAAACCCGGCAAACCTGGGTACGCGCTTTGAACTTACTAAAATGGATCCTAACATTTACAACGAAATTTCAGGGTTAAAAAACAACGAGGTTTCAGAACCTATTGAAGATATGGACAGGCTGGGCGTAGTAAGCTACAAACTGTACACGGTAATTAACAGGTACGACGAGCACCCTGCAGACTACGCTAAAGACTATATAAAAATCAAAGAGCTGGCTCTTAAGGAAAAGCAGATTAAAACCATTGCTAAATGGAGCGAGGAAAAAATTAAATCTACTTACATTAAGGTAAACGCTGATTACCAGGGATGCAAGTTTGCTAACAACTGGCTAAAAAAATAACAACACTTTTGCCTCCATAAACCGGGCAGGCTTTAAAATAATTTATTAAGTTTGAAAGCTAAGGTACACGCCTTAGCTTTTATTTTAATCAAAGAACCATAAACACACTATGTCAGACGTAGCAGCGATACAAAATTTAGTGCAAAAACAGGCCGCGCTGAAGCAGGAAATAGCTAAAGTAATCATAGGCCAGCAGGAAGTTGTAAACCAAATAGTACTGAGTATATTTTCAGGAGGGCACGCGCTTTTAGTGGGTGTTCCGGGGCTTGCCAAAACACTTATGGTAAACACCATAAGCCAGGCACTTGGACTCGATTTTAAGCGTATACAGTTTACGCCAGACCTTATGCCCAGCGATATATTGGGTAGCGAAATACTGGATGAAAACCGAAATTTTAAGTTTATAAAAGGCCCTATATTCAGTAACATTATCCTTGCAGACGAGATTAACCGTACGCCACCTAAAACCCAGGCGGCTCTGCTTGAGGCAATGCAGGAAAAATCGGTTACCATAGCCGGCCAGCACCATAAACTGTCGTTGCCGTACTTTGTACTGGCTACACAAAACCCCATAGAGCAGGAGGGAACCTACCCGCTGCCTGAGGCGCAGCTAGACCGTTTTATGTTTGCCATAAAGCTGGATTACCCTACGTTTGAGGAAGAGGTTCAGGTGGTGAAAAGCACCACTACCGATGCTAAGGTTACCGTAAACCCGCTGTTTACCGCCGAAGAAATTGTAGAATACCAGCAGCTTATACGCCGCATACCTGTGGCCGATAATGTTATAGAATATGCAGTAAAACTGGTTAACAAAACCCGCCCGGGTAATGCGCTGAGTACGGATTACGTAAAAACGTACCTGGACTGGGGTGCGGGCCCACGTGCATCGCAAAGCCTTATCCTTGCGGCTAAAACCCACGCGGCACTAAGCGGCAAGTTTAGCCCTGATATTGAGGATGTGCAGGCTGTAGCCACAGGCATACTGCGCCACCGTATTATTAAAAACTACAAGGCCGATGCCGAAGGCATTACCGAAGAAATGATAATCAAAAAGCTGTTTTAAACAGCTTTTTTTGTAATATTATGTTTATGAACAAACTCCTCCGATTTACACCCACCATATATTTCATCCTTTTTTCGCTGTTCTGGTTTTACCAGCAGTATGCCGAAACAGGTACATATCATTACGTTTCTATAGCGTTTTTTGTGGCTCTGGTAGCGCAGTTGTTTACTAACAACAAAACCACAGGGTTTTTGTACGGTATTTTGTTTTTGCTTTTTTCGGGCTTTATGATTTCGTATGCCGTAACCATGTTTACCGGTACAGAGATTGTTACTAAAAACACCTATAGCCTGTTGTATATGCAGTTGGGTATTTACGGGTTTACGTTTATAATGGCTGTTTTAATGGTGTATTACAACCGTTATTACAGTCAAAAAGCGTAAAATATTACTGCTCCCGATTATACATTTGCTAATTTACTATATCGTTTTAGTTACTTTTTTCAGCGTTGCTGTTTTTTGCATATTGTCAGGTTTATACAATTTTAGGCTGAATTTTTACATTTTGGCAATATCAGGTTAAATAAATGATAATTCTTAATAAATTGGCTGTTTATCACAAAATTTTTGAATTATCTGCATCAAAGTAGAATCTTTATAAATAATAATTTTGCTAAATTAAAGAATCGATAAAAATTTTTTAATTGAAATTAGTTTGAGTAAATTTACGCACATTTTTACAAACAAACATAAATATTTAAATATGGCTTTTGATACTATTTATAACGATTATATCAAAGAAATTGAAGAAAGAAAAGCCCTTGGACTTCACCCAAAACCAATTGACGGAGCAGAATTATTAACTGCAATAATCGCCCAAATAAAAGATATAAACAATCCGCACCGAGCAGATTCTGTTAAGTACTTTATTTACAACACGCTTCCTGGTACTACACCTGCTGCTGCTGTAAAAGCATCGTTCTTAAAAGAAATCATTCTTGGTAATGAGGTTGTTGCCGAAATTACCCCTGCATTTGCCTTCGAACTACTATCGCACATGAAAGGTGGTAAGTCTATTGAGGTACTGCTTGATTTAGCCCTTGGCGAAGATCTTGCTATTGCAAAGGATGCTGCTAATGTGCTTAAAACCCAGGTGTTCCTTTACGAGGCAGATACAGACCGCCTTAAGGGTGCCTACATAAACGGAAGCGAAATCGCTAAAGAAATACTGGAAAGCTACGCTAAGGCAGAATTTTTTACCAAGCTGCCAGAGGTGCCGGAAGAAATAAAAGTGGTAACTTACATAGCAGCAGAAGGTGATATTTCTACCGACCTGCTTTCGCCGGGTAACCAGGCGCACTCGCGCTCAGACCGCGAACTGCACGGCCTTTGCATGATGACTCCTGCACAACAGCAGGAAATTAAAGACCTTCAGGCGCAGCACCCGGATGCAAGCGTTATGCTTATTGCCGAAAAAGGTACTATGGGTGTAGGTTCATCGCGTATGTCTGGTGTAAACAACGTGGCACTTTGGACCGGTAAGCAGGCCAGCCCATATATTCCGTTTGTAAACATAGCGCCTATTGTGGGTGGTACAAACGGTATTTCGCCTATCTTCCTTACAACCGTAGACGTTACCGGTGGTATAGGTATCGACCTTAAAAACTGGGTGAAAAAGCATGATGCCGATGGTAACCTTGTGCGTAACGACAAAGGCGAACCTGTGCTTGAGGAGGTTTACTCTGTAGCTACAGGTACGGTTTTAACCATCAATACAAAAACAAAAAAACTATACAACGGCGATCAGGAACTAATAGACCTTTCTAAATCATTTACGCCGCAAAAGTTAGAATTTATCAAAGCCGGCGGTTCTTACGCGGTGGTATTTGGTAAAAAAATACAAACATTCGCAGCCCAGACATTGGGTATCGAAGCGCCAACGGTATTTGCCCCGTCAAAAGAAATTACTATTGAAGGACAGGGTCTTACCGCGGTTGAAAAGATATTTAACAGAAACGCCGTGGGTGTTACTCCGGGTAAACTGCTGTACGCCGGTTCAGACGTTCGTGTTAAGGTAAATATAGTAGGTTCTCAGGACACTACAGGCCTTATGACGGCTCAGGAGCTGGAGTCTATGGCGGCTACGGTGATTTCGCCAAGCGTAGACGGTGCGTACCAGTCGGGTTGCCACACCGCTTCGGTTTGGGATAAAAAAGCGCAGGCTAACATACCTAAGCTTATGAAGTTTATGAACGACTTTGGTGTTATTACGGCACGCGACCCTAAAGGGGTGTACCATTCTATGACCGACGTTATTCATAAGGTTCTTAACGATATTACGGTAGATGAGTGGGCTATTATTATTGGTGGCGACTCGCATACAAGGATGTCTAAAGGTGTTGCTTTCGGTGCCGACTCTGGTACTGTGGCACTTGCACTGGCTACGGGAGAGGCTTCAATGCCAATTCCTGAATCGGTAAAAGTTACCTTTAAAGGCCAGATGAAAGACCACATGGATTTCCGAGATGTGGTACACGCTACACAGCTGCAAATGCTTCAGCAGTTTGATGGCGAAAACGTGTTCCAGGGCAGGATTATAGAAGTACACATTGGCACGTTGCTTGCAGACCAGGCGTTTACCTTTACAGACTGGACTGCGGAGATGAAAGCTAAGGCATCTATATGCATCTCTCAGGACGATACCCTTATTGAGTCACTTGAAATTGCAAAAAGCCGCATCCAGATTATGATTGATAAAGGTATGGATAACCACAATCATGTACTGCAGGGCCTAATAGATAAGGCAGACAAGCGTATTGAAGAAATACAATCGCGCATTAAGCCGGCACTTACACCAGATGATAACGCCAGGTATTATGCAGAGGTAGTTATAGACCTGGATGCTATTGCTGAGCCAATGATAGCCGACCCGGATGTAAACAACGAAGATGTTTCTAAACGATACACCCACGATACCATCCGCGATTTGTCTTACTATGGTGGCGATAAAAAAGTAGACCTTGGGTTTGTGGGCTCTTGTATGGTACACAAAGGTGACCTGAAGATTGTTTCTCAGATGCTAAGGAACCTGGAAGAAAAACAGGGCGAAGTGAAGTTTAACGCGCCACTTGTAGTGGCTGCGCCTACATATAATATTATAGACGAACTTAAAGAGGAGGGCGACTGGGATTTACTGCAAAAGTACTCCGGCTTTGAGTTTAGCGACCTGTTACCTAAAAACACCGCCCGTACAGAGTATGAAAATATGATGTACCTGGAGCGTCCGGGTTGTAACCTGTGTATGGGTAACCAGGAAAAAGCGGCAAAAGGAGATACGGTAATGGCTACGTCTACCCGTTTGTTCCAGGGCCGTGTGGTAGAAGACAGCGAGCGCAAAAAAGGCGAATCGTTACTGGCCTCTACACCGGTAGTGGTATTGTCGGCAATTTTAGGCCGCATCCCTACAATTAACGAATACAAAACAGCGGTTGAAGGCATTAACCTTACAAAATTTGCACCGGCTCAGAAAGAGTTGGTAGGATAATTGTGGTGCTTTAGCCGTTTCATAAATACATTGTATAATTCTAAATTATAAACATATGGCTTTTGATATCGAAATGATCAAAAATGTGTATGCTAAGATGGCCGAGCGTGTAGATAAAGCACGCGAACTGGTAGGCCGTCCGCTTACGCTTTCTGAAAAAATCCTATATTCTCACCTTTGGGAAGGCACGCCTACCCAGGCATTTACAAGAGGTAAAGATTATGTAGATTTTGCACCAGACAGGGTAGCCTGTCAGGATGCAACCGCTCAAATGGCCCTTTTGCAGTTTATGCATGCCGGTAAAGCCAAAGTAGCCGTACCTACCACAGTACACTGCGATCACCTTATACAGGCAAAAGTAGATGCTGCTACCGACCTTAAGCGTGCTAAAGAGCAAAGCAATGAGGTTTTTGACTTCCTGTCTTCAATTTCTAATAAATACGGCATCGGGTTCTGGAAACCGGGTGCCGGTATCATCCACCAGGTAGTGCTGGAAAACTATGCGTTCCCTGGCGGTATGATGATTGGTACCGACTCTCACACCGTAAACGCCGGCGGCCTTGGTATGCTTGCCATAGGTGTAGGTGGTGCAGATGCGGTAGACGTAATGAGCGGTATGGCATGGGAGCTTAAATTCCCTAAGCTTATAGGTATTAAACTTACCGGTAAGCTAAGCGGCTGGACTGCCCCTAAAGATGTTATCCTTAAAGTAGCCGGTATACTAACCGTAAAAGGGGGTACCGGTGCCATTGTAGAATATTTTGGCGAAGGTGCACAGGCCATGTCTTGTACAGGTAAAGGTACCATTTGTAACATGGGTGCCGAAATTGGTGCTACTACATCTACCTTTGGGTATGATGAGTCTATGGACCGCTACCTGCGCGCTACAAACCGTGCCGATGTAGCCGATGCTGCTAACGCAGTGAAAGGTTACCTAACCGGTGATGCCGAAGTGTATGCTAACCCTGAGCAGTATTTTGACCAAGTTATAGAAATTAACCTTTCTGAGCTGGAGCCACACCTAAACGGGCCTTTTACTCCGGATTTAGCTACGCCTATTTCTAAAATGAGGGAAGAGGCAGCTAAAAACAACTGGCCGCTACAGGTACAGGTAGGCCTTATAGGTTCTTGTACAAACTCGTCTTACGAAGATATTTCGCGTTCGGCTTCCCTGGCAAAACAGGTTGCCGAAAAGAAACTTAAAACGAAAGCCAAGTTTACCATAACCCCGGGTTCAGAACAGGTGCGCTACACTATAGAGCGCGATGGTTTTATTGATACATTTGATAAAATTGGCGCTACGGTATTTGCTAATGCCTGCGGACCTTGTATAGGTATGTGGGACAGGGAAGGTGCCGAAAAAGAAGAGCGTAACACTATTGTACACTCGTTTAACCGAAACTTCTCTAAGCGTGCCGACGGTAACCCTAACACCCTTGCGTTTGTAGGTTCGCCAGAGCTTGTAACGGCTATAGCCATAGCGGGCGACCTTGGGTTTAACCCACTTACCGATACACTTATTAACGAAGACGGACAGGAAGTAATGCTGGATGAACCTACCGGGCACGAACTGCCTGAAAAAGGTTTTGCCGTAGATGATCCTGGTTTCCAGGCTCCTGCCGAAGACGGTAGCAGTGTGCAGGTGGCGGTAAGCCCTACATCTGAGCGCCTTCAGTTGCTGGATCCGTTCCAGCCGTGGGATGGTAAAAATATTATGGGTGCCAAGCTGCTTATTAAAGCCTTTGGTAAGTGTACTACAGACCACATTTCTATGGCAGGTCCATGGTTACGTTTCCGTGGCCACCTGGATAATATTTCTAACAATATGCTTATAGGTGCGGTAAACGCCTTTAACCAAAAAACAAACAACGTTAAAAATCAGCTTACCGGCGCGTACGATGCTGTACCTGCTGTACAGCGTGCCTACAAGGCCGCAGGCGTACCAAGTATAGTAGTGGGCGACCACAACTATGGCGAAGGTTCGTCTCGTGAGCATGCCGCTATGGAGCCACGCCACCTTGGCGTTAAGGCGGTGCTGGTTAAGTCGTTTGCACGTATACACGAAACCAACCTTAAAAAGCAGGGTATGCTTGCGCTTACCTTTGCTAACGAGGCTGATTACGACAAAATACAGGAAGACGATACCTTTAACTTTATAGACCTTACAGAATTTGCACCGGGCAAGCCGCTAACGCTTCAGGTTGTACATGCCGATAGCAGTGTGGAAAACATTATTGCTAACCACAGCTACAACCAGGGACAAATAGAATGGTTTAAAGCAGGTAGCGCTCTAAACCTGATTGCTGCCGGCGCTAACTAAGCCACAGTATAGTTCTTAAATACACAAAAACTCCCATCGGTACACGGTGGGAGTTTTTTTATGCGGAAGAGCGAAGTGTTAAAATTTAATTTCATTTTTTAACATCGGTTACATACCCACATCCGTTAGTTATAAACAAACTGTTATAATCTGCACGTGTTAAAAATATGAGGTTGGTATACTGCGTTGGTGCAAAAACAGTGTACACTAACCGTTAACAATTATTTTTAACCACCAATTTTTTCTTCACATGAAAACTAATTTATTATGCAGTGCCTTTGCCGCACTGATGATGCTTACCGCCTGTAAAAAGGCTGACGGGGGCGAAGCCGATGCAGCCGATGCTGCAAGTATGGAAATGGTTGAAATACCCGAAGCCGTTTCTAAAGAAACAACGGCAGACGCCGCACCGCATAACACTGAAGAGTACGACCGTATTGTGGAAAACGATTTTAAAGACGCTACTTCAAATCCGCTTTCTACGTTTTCTATAGATGTAGACAACGCTTCGTACAGTAACGTACGCCGCATCATAGAATCCGGTAACCTGCCAGAAAAAGGGGCTGTGCGTATTGAGGAGTTCATTAACTATTTTGACTATAACTATCCGCAACCTGCGGGCGATTTGCCTTTTTCTGTTACAACCGAAGTATGGAATGCACCCTGGGCCAAAGACCACCAGTTGGTACGTATAGGCCTTCAGGGGAAAAAACTGGATTACAGCAGCGTAAAACCGGGTAATCTGGTATTCCTACTCGATACCAGCGGCTCTATGGACGATCCTAACAAGCTTCCGTTACTGCGCGATGCCTTTATGCTTATGGTAGATAACCTGCCTGCCGGTAGTCGCGTATCTATAGTAACGTATGCCGGTAGCGCGGGGCTGGTGTTGCCCTCAACGTCTGTAGATGAAAAGGATAAAATTAAAGAGGCGTTACAGAGTTTGCAGGCGGGAGGCTCTACCGCAGGAGGAGAAGGGCTGGAGCTGGCGTATAAAACCGCTGCGGCTAACTTTATAAAAGGGGGCAACAACCGCGTTATCCTGGCAACCGATGGCGACTTTAATGTAGGGGTAAGCTCGAGGTCAGGTCTTTTAGACCTGATAGAAAAAAATAAGGGCAACGAAATTTTCCTTACGATTTGCGGGTTTGGTATGGGTAATTATAAAGATGCCACCATGGAGGAAATCAGCAATTGGGGCGATGGCAATTACTTTTATATTGACAACATGAAGGAAGCACAAAAAGTTTTTGAAAAAGAATTGCTGGCTAATCTTTTTGTGATTGCAAAAGATGTAAAGATTCAGGTAGAGTTTAATCCCGAAAAAGTACAGGCATACCGGCTTATAGGCTACGAAAATCGCGTTATGGCAAACGAAGATTTTAACGACGATACTAAAGATGCAGGCGAACTGGGGGCAGGCCACCGCGTAACGGCATTGTATGAGGTGGTTCCTGTAGGGGTTAATTTTGAAACCCGTAAAACCGATAAGCTGAAGTACCAAAAGCCTACCGTAACCTCGGGTAACAGCGGCGATTTACTTACGGTGAAGCTTAGATACAAGTCTATTGGCGAACACAAAAGTTTACTGATTGAGCAGCCTGTAGCGCCGGTTTCCGTAACCCCGGGGAACGATGCCCGGTTTGTTTCTGCGGTGGCAGGTTTCGGGATGTTACTTCGCGACAGCAAGTATAAAGGTTCCCTGTCTTATGATATGGTAGAAGATCTTGCCAAATCAGGTATGGCGGGTAATGATGACTTTAAAGAGGAATTTATTAAACTCGTAAAAGAAGCTGCTACTCTTTCTTCCAAGAAAGGATAACAATATTGGTTTTTAGTGCAAAACTCCCTTAAGAATCTCTTGGGGAGTTTTTTGTTTGACGATATGGCATTAGTAAAGCTGAATTTCACCCACAACCAAAAAAAAAGCCCCTCTGAGAGAGGGGCAAAACCAACCAACCAAATAAGTTTTCCTAGTGCAGAAAACTTATAGTACAAATGTACTACAATTTTGTGTATTTAAAAAAATAAAATTTCGTTAAAAAATGATTTCTTAAGCGATTTTAAGACTATGCGCGGTAAACACCCTGATTTACAAGGTGGACTGAATTTTCGGAAATAAAAAAGTCGCGCACCTTATACGGTATCGCGACTCATTTTTGGCAATATAAGGTGCAGGTGGGATTCTCTTACAAGCTGCACCTTTGTATGATACCGGCATATTTGGGGGCTGCCAGTAGATTGGTAGGTATATTTTAAACCTTTCAGTATCAGTATTTATGCTCCTGAATTGTTTTTGTTTCTGTTTAACATTGCAAACATACTCCTAAAAAAAATCGGAAAATACCCGAAAAATAAAATCAGGTAAAAATACCTACCACTTGTTGTATTTTATATGTTTGATATGCAGCTGTTTACTTTTCGTCCAGTGCATGCGTAGTTACCCAGTACTTCCATCCTATAATCGCTTTTTGCAGTTTAGATGCCTTAGCCAGGTCCAGCTGCTGCCGGGTATAGTTGGGCAACAGCCATTTATTTAGTTTTGCAAGTAGTTTATACATGGTGCATTGTTTTTGGTACTGTAAAAATAACAAAAGGCAGCTGATTATCAGCTGCCTTTATTCATAACAGTTTGTTATGCTATATGTAAAACTAACCCAAAATATAGCTTATGCTTTTTTGCCCGCTGCTGCTTTTTGCTTGGCAATCTGTTTTTTCAGCTCCTTTTTTGTTTCCTCAAGTTGCTTTTTCGCTTCTTCAAGTTGCCTGCGTAGCGTAGCGTTATCGGCATTGCGGTTTTCCCTGTCTGCTCTTTTATCAATAATAATGGCCTTTCTTCCGGCTATTTCAGCACGCCTTGCTGCCAGTTCTGCCTGGCGTCCGGCACGTTCGGCAAGCCTTGAAGCATGTGCAGCCCAGGCGTTTATGTCGTCGTTACTCATACTTTCAATATCAGAAAATATCTTTAGGTCGCCCAGTTTTTCCAGCTCAGAGAAATCAAGTTGGCCCAAGTCTGCAAAGGCTTCCAGCCCTTCAGGGAATGCGCCGTGAAACTCAATAATGTCCCCCGAAACATCACCATCGGGCATGCTAAACGCAAACGCTGCCGAACCCGGTACGTTAATGCGGTTAACACTCACTTTATCAGCACGTTTTTTAGCTGTGGTTATTTCTATGGCGCCATCTTTTGCCTCCTTGCCGTATTTCTTTTTGCCTTCTTTACCTTTTAAAACATTTACCGAAGCTATCTCACGGTCAATAGGTAATTTTACGGGTGCACCTTTAGGTTGTCTTATACCATCTACCAGCACAAGAGTGTTGTCGGTTATATTCATGGCTACGGTACTACCGTCTGGGTCTTGCCCAAACCCCCTCTGCGGAACCGGTGGTGCCATAGGCGGTTCTAAACCGGGTACCGGTGGAGCGGGTATCATGTCTGCGGCTACTTCGGCTTCTTCTATGGGCATTGCATCATCTGCGGCGTCAACGGCCATTACAGCGTCTTTAGGCAGTTTTTTTATCCCCGGGTATACAGATATGCCTACCAGCTTTCCATTTTGCTGCTTGGCGGTTACTATAAAGGGTTTTATGGGGTCAGAGCTTTTTACATTATAAGCCTGTTCCTGGCCTTCGCCTTTAAGTTCCACTTTTATGGCGGTAATTTCTCCCTTGTCATTTTTTTCAATGAAACTCACATTAAAATCAACCCCTATTTCGGCAAACTTTTTCTTCAGCCCATCCAGCTCCTTGTTCTTGTCTGAATCTTTGTTGATTTCCGTTTGAATGGTAACCGACTCCTCAGAATGGCTACTGGTCGTGGTTTGCGGTGCTGATTTTTCGCGGGCTACTGTTTTTACCTGAAACGCCATTGTGAAAAGCGCTAATACAGGCAGTACAAGCGCGTATTTCCACGTGCTGTACCTGTGCGATCTTTGTTTGTTTAACATAACTATTCGTTTTTTGATTAAAGATTGATAAAAATGATTCGTAATACTAATGGGCTGTGTACCCAGTGCCAACCGTAGCATGGTTTTTTGGTACGCCGTTTTATCGGCTACCTGTTTTAATGCTTCGGCGTCGGCTATAAATTCCAGGTTTTGCGCTATGGCTTTTTTATACAGCCACGCTACAGGGTTAAACCAAAACAGTATGCAGTAGGCCTGAGACAGTAGCATATCAAGCGTATGCTTTTGCCTGCTGTGCACTTTTTCGTGGCTTATAATGCTTTCCAGTTCCTGTGGGGCCAGGGTAGAGGAATTAAAAACGATGTAATTAAAAAAAGAGAACGGTGAGGCTACCGCAGGCGAATCTACCAGTTTGTAAGGCTGTTGCCGTATAACCTGTTTATTACGCAGCATTTTTCGGATTTTAAAAATATCGGTAAAAAGTGCCACCATAAAAAAAGCTATGCCCAGTATATACACCGCACCGGCTACGTACCACCAGTTAAAAGGCTGTGGTTGTGCTACCTGTACTGCCTGCCCTTTAAGCGCGGTGGCTAGGTAGGCCAGCTGCGCGGCGCTTAACTGCTGTACGGGTTTTGGGTTTACCCAAATTACACGCGTGTATTCTACCAGCGGCAATAGGGCAGAGGTAATGAGCCCCGCCAGTAAAAAGCCCCGGTTAGCACTAAAAAAAGTTTCTTTTTTTAGCAACAGGTGATAGGCTGCAAAAAACGTAAGCAGCAATGCCGAAGCCTTAAGCGTATACAGTAGCAGTGTTTCCATACTATTCCTTATTTTTTTCTATCATATCCAGTATTTCGCGAAGCTCATCGGCACTGATTTTTTCTTCTTTGGCAAAGAAAGATACCATACTCTTGTACGAGTTGTTAAAGTAATTTTCCAGCGTGTTGCTTACAAAATGTGTGCGGTAGTCTTCTTTAGAAACTACAGGGTAGTACTGGTGGGTATTACCGTATGCGTTATGGCCTACGTATCCTTTTTCTTCCAGGTTGCGTATAATGGTGCTGTAGGTGTTGTAGTGTGGCTTGTCTTCGGGCGCTTCGGCAAGTACATCTTTTACAAAAGCTTTTTCCAGCTTCCATAGTATGTGCATTACTTCTTCTTCCTTATTTGTTAGCTTTTGCATGGTGTATTTTTTTAGTAATTCAAATGTATAACTATTTTTTTAGTTTTCAAACTAATTTTATAGTTTAATAACTACAAAATACGTTTTTTATTGTGTTCAGGCAATTTTTTTTGAAACAAAAAAGCCCCTTACTCAAGGTAAGAGGCTGTAAAACAACTTGTATTGGTGAAATTAAAATGTAGAAAATTCTCCGCTGCCCGTAACAGACAGGTCTTTTTTAGCAGGGTTGCCACCGTAACTTACCCCACCCGAACCGGTAATACGGCCTGTAATGGCTGATGTAGTAGTGGTACTTACATCGCCACTGCCGGTAACGGTAACATCGGTAGTGCTGCTGGTAAGTTTATCGGCATGGATATCGCCGGAGCCGGTTAAGCTGCACTCAAGCGCATCTGTGCTGCCCGATACGTTAATATCTCCTGAGCCCTGTAGCCTTACCTCAATTTTGTTTGCTTTTACCGGAACGGTTACATCTCCTGATCCGTTTAGGCTTATGGCGCAGTTATTAGTAATTACATCATTAGATACAATGTCGCCAGAGCCGCTAAGGTGTATTTTTTCTAAAGTTGTAAAGTACACGGTTACGGTTATTCCTTTACCATTTTTAAGGTTATAACCAGATTTAAGGCCTATGTACAGTTCTCCGTTCTTACTCTGGGTTTCTATAAGGGGCACAATATTTTCCGGCGCCTCTATTTTTACAGCGTCTTTATTGCTGTGTACCAGTTTTACCAGGAACGATGTATGCGCATCCAGCTTTGTAAAGCTTCCGGTTTCGCGGTTTTCGGTTACGGTAGGGCCCTGTGGTGTAATGCCCGCCATATTACTTACGCTGTTACAGGCAAATGCAAGGATGCCCAGACTAAAAAGTAAAACAATTTTTTTCATAATGCAGATGTATGTGATTGATGGTGTAATTAATTGCGGCTTATTTTAATGTCGCCGTAGCTTGTTTTTGCGGTTACCTTACAGTTGCCGCTTCCGCTTTTACTAGATCCTGTGTAGTGGGCTGTAAAGCTTTTTTCAGATGCTTCGTTAAAGTTAAGCAGGTCTTTACCGCTTATGCTGCCATATTCTGTAGTGAAGTCAAAAGTAAATCCAGCATCTGTTGCAAACCCTAAGCGTGTTTCGCCATACTCGTTTTTAACCGCTACTACACGGGTATCTTTACTAATGGTACTTACTTTAAGGTCGCCGTAGTTTAATGATGCTGTAAGCATACCATTAAGGCGGTCGCATTTTACGTTGCTGTAATCGCCATCTACTATTACCTTATCTGCCCAGCCTGCAACAAATTCGCTATATGCCATATTTGTTTTTACGTCGATTACGCTTTTTACCTTAAGGTCAGAATATTCGCTTTTTACATTGGCAGTGCCTATTTTACCGGCATCAATGCTGCTGTATTGCATACTTATTTCCGCTGATTTTACATAGCCTATTTTAGAATCCGAAGCATACTGTAAATCCAGTTTATTGTTTTCAGAATTTGCTTCATCTATATTAAGGCTGCCGTACTGAATTTTTACATTCATACCGCCATACATTTTGCCCAGGCGTATATCGCCATACGTGTTTCCTATGCCCAGCGTGCCGTTTTTTGGCATTTTTATGGTGTAATTAATTTCAAGGCTTATGTTCCTGCCTTTAAACTTACCCATACGGGTGTAGGCTTCCACTAAAGACGGGCTGTCTTTAAACTCCACATTTATACTTGCAAGGCGGTTGTTTACATCTTCCTCATCGTTACCGCTAACGGTAATTACCACATCTATGTTGGTTTTATTTTCATCCCAGGTGGTAATGGTTACGTTACCGTATTTGTTCATTACCTGAAGGGCTGCGGTGCTGTTTACGTTAAACGCACGGTTTATTTTTTTCTCTTTTAAATACTTCCCTTTTGTAATCCCGGCAAACGAAAGCACGGGAAACAGCAGTAACAGTAAGGTAATTTTATGTATTGCTTTCATGATAATTTTCCTTTATTTTTTTAATGTTTTCTATCTCAGTAAGTACATGTTCCAGAAACGATATCCGTGTTTGCAGGTTGGTTATCATAGCGTGGAGTATTTTTTTGCTTTCGCCTTTGGTATTCAGTTCATTCACCAGCTTATTATAGTCAGCTTCCAGGCCGTTCATGCGGGCTTGTGTATCCTGTACCAGTTTTCGTGTTTCGGGGCTGTCTTCGCGGGCTACCTTGGCCAGTTCTTTTTTAATAACCATATTAAAATACTCCTGTGTTTCGCGTGTTTTAGCCGACATATTGTTTAGCGCCACCTCGTGGTCAGTAGGGCGGTTTACAAAAATAAACGCAAGCCCAAGTACCATAATTACCGCTGCAGCCACAGGGGTAATTACCCAGAATATACCTTTTTTTCGTGGTTGTTGTTTTTCTTCCAGCCGGTCCATAAAGCGTTTATGGTGCCCCAATGGCGGTTCTTCGGTATCCCATTGGCCTTGCAGGTGTGCAAAAAGGTGGTTCAGGTCGTCATGTTTTTTCTCTTCGTTCATATTCCTTTCAGTTTTTTAATAAGGCTTTCTTTAGCCCTGCTAAGGGTGGTGCGGCAATTCCCTGCCGATATACCCATAATTTCACTAATTTCTTCCTGGTCGTAGCCCTCTATATACAGCAGTGTAAGGATAATGCGGTAATTTTCCTTGAGGCTGTTTATGGCGGCGTTTACCTGCTGTACCTGCATTTGCTGAAAGTCGACTTTTATCTCTTCTTTGTAGCCATCGTCTTCTACCTTGTACAGTACGTCTTCTAACGGGTCCATGGCACCCTGATTCAGTTTTTTATAGCAGTCCAGGCTGTGGTTTACCACTATACGTTTTAGCCAGGCGCCAAAGGCCACCTCTCCCTTATACGTATCTATTTTTGTAAATGCTTTAAGAAACGCCTCCTGCATTACATCTTCGGCCCAGTGCGCATCTTTTACCACACGCAGTGCTGTGTTGTACATGGCCTTATAATAGCGGTTGTACAGCTCAAACTGTGCACTGCGGTTACCCTCCCTGCAAAGGGCTATTAGCGGATCTGTATGCTGGCTTGTTACCGTCAATGTTTTGCGTTTGTTTGTTGCTTTTATATAATGACAGCTGTAAGGTAGTGTTTGTTACAGTTTGTAATAATTTTTTTTTGAAGGAATATCGTTATCGTGTGTTTACGGTAGTGTAATAGCGTTGTCTTTGTGCGGGTTTTACCGTATCTTTACACTAATTCTGATTAAATACATTTTAATGAAAAAAATACTACTTATGGCAGCGCTTGCTTTTTCGTGCGTTGCGGGAGCCCAGGCCTATAAGGGTAAAGGCGATACTAAACTGCAAATAGGTTTTAATGCACAGGATCATGCTAACGGTATTACCGGAACGGTAGACTTTGGCTTAGGCAAAAATCTTTCGTACGGTTTTTCGGCTACATATTTATTAAATGCCGACAGGATAGAGCCAAAAAAGGCAGGTTTTGATGACCGTGCCGACCTTAAAGCGCGCCTTAATGCTAACATAGGCGATGTAATTGGTATTTCAGATAAGCTGGATGTGTACCCGGGATTAAACCTGGGGCTGCGTAACTTTGGTGGACACCTGGGGGTACGTTATTTCTTTACCGATGGCTTTGGTTTATATTCTGAAGTTGCTGCGCCTTTTGCCCGATACAAAAGTAACCCGGTAGGGTATGATTATTATAATAACCAGTTTACGTTTCAGGTAGGGGCTTCCTTTAACCTGTAATGTAGAATGTATATATAAAGCGAAAAGGCTGCCCATGGGCAGCCTTTCGCTTTATAATTCAAAATTTATAATTTAAAATAAATTACTCCTGCATGGTGTGGTACACGTTCATAACGTCGTCATCTTCTTCAATTTTTTCAAGAAGTTTTTCCACATCAGCCACCTGCTCTTCGGTAAGCTGTTTTGTTACCTGAGGTATCCTCTCAAATCCTGAAGAAAGGATTTCAAGGCCGCGGTTTTCCAGCTCTTTCTGTATGGCTCCAAAGCTTTCAAACGGTGCGTACATAACAATACCGTCTTCATCGGCAAAGATTTCCTCTACACCAAAGTCTATCATTTCCAGTTCCAGTTCTTCTACATCCTGGCCTTCGGCAGGTATACGGAAGTTACAGGTGTGGTCAAACATAAACTCTACAGACCCCTGGGTTCCCAGTGTACCGTTACACTTATTAAAGTAGCTGCGTATGTTAGCTACGGTACGGTTATTATTATCTGTAGCGGTTTCTATAAGTATGGCAATGCCGTGCGGCGCGTATCCTTCAAAAAGTACCTCTTTAAAGTTAGCGGTATCTTTATCAGATGCTTTTTTAATAGCACGCTCTACATTGTCTTTAGGCATGTTTGCTGCCTTGGCATTTTGTATAACAGCCCTTAGCCTTGAGTTGGTTTCAGGGTTTGGCCCACCTTCTTTAACCGCCATTACAATATCTTTACCTATACGGGTAAAGGTTTTGGCCATGGCAGACCAACGTTTCATTTTCCTGGCTTTCCTGAATTCGAACGCTCTTCCCATAATGTTTACGTATTTGGAGCACAAAAATATAATTATTCATGCTTTTTGCCAAAACAAAACGAAAGCGTTTTTTAGTGCTTTTTGTATTTGTTAAGGTCGTGCAGAATATTTATCCCCTCTGCTATGTAAGGGTCTGTTTTTATGCTTTTTATCTTAAATTCGTTTACCGTTTTTACAAACTCAGGGCTTCCTTCGGCCTCGTAGCTGCCCGTTACGGGGATGTCCTGCTCTGTTTCGGCTATTTTTTTTATGTCTTTATACAATGCATCTGTGCTGTGCACCATGTTAAAAATCGCGTTAAACGTTACCGGCAGCTTTTTGCGATCCTCGTAGTATACTTTTTTAATCTGGTCGTTTAGCTTTTGCATAGCTACAAAACATGCATTTGTTTTTATGCGTTCATTGCTAAGGCTGGTCGCCTCTTTTATAGGCAGTTCGGGCAATTTTGCATAACGCAGTTTTAGAGGTATGGAATCGTTCGGAAGCGCATTTGGCAGCGCACTTTCGCGCTGTACCAGTAAATCAAAAAGGGTCGGTATGTTTACATCGGGCACTATGCCGCTGTACTGTGCGCTTTTTCCGCTTACGCGATAAAACCGGTCTATGGTAACCTTTACAAAGTCGTTTTCATCTTTCTCGGTAAGGGGCAATATATTTTGCATTGATGCTTTGCCGTGCGTGGTGCTGCCCACTATAACCGCCCGGTTATAATCCTGCATTACACCTGCAAAAAATTCGCTGGCCGAAGCACTGTAACCGTTAACCAACACCACCATAGGGCCGCTGTAAATCATGCCCCGGTTATAATCACGAATGGTATTGTACTGAAGGTCTTTATCGGTAAGGGTAGCTACAGGGCCGTAGTTTATAAACATGCCGCACAGTTGTATTACCTCGTCCATAGAGCCACCACCGTTAAACTGGAGGTCTACTATAAGGCCTTTAATGCCCTGTTCTTCCATTTTTGCTACCGCCGCCGCCGCGTCTGCCGCTACGCCTTTACCATCAGGATTGTCGTAATCAGTATAAAAGCTGGGTATTTTAAGGTATCCCGTTTTATTATCTCCTTTGCCCAGTATATAGTAGTATACAAGGTTTTGGTCGTCTTTCATTACTTCTTTTTCTACGGCAACCTGTGTGGTAGTACCGTCTTTTTTACGCAGTGTAAGCGTTACGCTTTTATAGGTGTCGCTGGTTAAAAACGTATTAACCGACTGCAATGTGGCGCAAGACACGGTTAAATCCTGCCCGTTTGCCGCTACCCGTATTATTTTATCGCCCTTGTCTATTTTACGGGTTTTAAATGATGGCCCTCCGGGAATTACGTCTTCTACCACCAGGTTTTCTTCATCTTCGGTGGTTACATACAGCCCCAGCGAATACCCCTGGGTGGAGATGTTAGACACAAACGACGATTTTTCGTTATAGTTAAAGTACGTAGAATGCGGATCGAAATACGAGCAGAACACCGAGAAGAACCTGTTGAATAAAGCATTCTCAAATCCTTCGGCAGGGTTTAGCAGGTTGTTTATACGGCACAGGTAGGTATCTGTAACCTTACTTTTTGTTTGCTGAAAAAGCTTTGGCAATACCTTTAGCAGCGAATCTTTATTGCTGCTGGTTTCGGCTATTTCTTCCAGTATGTCGTAGGTTATTTTTTTACGGTAATAACGTTTTATGCGTTCTACATCATTTATAAAGGGGAATGCTTTTTTAGAATAAAAAATGGTGTCTTTGGTAAAATAGCTCAGCTGCTCGCTTTGTATTTCCTCTACCATTTTTTTTCGCCTTAACAAAGCGGTTTTATAGGTCTTGGCAAAATCACCTAAAAAGCCGCATTGCGTTTTTTGTATGTAGTCGTCTATTTTTAAACGGTGTACACTCAGTGCCTTATACTCTGTCTCGGTAAACAGTACGTGGTTTTCGTCCAGGTCATCTATTATAGTATTAAATACGTAGGCAGAAAGGCTGTCGTTAAGCGGCTTTGGCTTAAAGTGCTTTTGCTGTAGCAGTGCGTTTATTTTAGAAAACTTGTCGCATGCCTCATCATACTGTTGTGCAAACAGATGGCAGGAAAAAAGTAAAAATAGTAAGGCGGTTTTCTTCATAAACGGCGTGATTGTATGCCAAATGTAACGAAAAAAGCCGCTAAACCCTTACGGTTTGCGGCTTAAATATTTTATAAAAAAATACCTACTTTTTGTAGAACGGAAGTTTTACCACTTTTGCAGCTACATCATTTTTACGGATGCGGATAAAAATTTCGCTGCCTTCTGTAGCAAGTTCGGTAGGGACATAACCCAGCCCGATGCCTTTGCCTAACGATGGCGATTGCGTGCCCGATGTTACTATACCTATAACTTCGCCTGCGGCATTTACAATTTCGTAATCATGGCGCGGAATACCACGCTCTGTAAGTTCAAACCCTACAAGTTTACGGCTTACGCCTTCTTCTTTTTGTTTTTTAAGTGCCTCGCTGTTTGTAAAGTCTTTAGTAAACTTGGTTATCCAGCCCAGGCCGGCCTCAATAGGGGAGGTGGTATCGTTAATATCGTTACCGTACAGGCAAAAGCCCATTTCCAGGCGAAGTGTATCGCGGGCAGCAAGGCCTATTGGCTTAATACCAAAAGAAGCACCGGCTTCAAACACCTTGTTCCATATTTGTTCTATCTCGGTGTTTTTGGCATAAATTTCAAAACCTCCGCTACCGGTATAACCTGTTGCCGAGATAATAACGTGCTCAATGTCTGCAAAATCAGCTACTTCAAAATGGTAGTATTTTATTGCCGAAAGGTCTATGCTGGTAAGTGCCTGCATGGCCTCTACCGCTTTAGGCCCCTGTATGGCCAGTAGCGAATAGTCATCTGAAAGGTTTCGCATATCTACACCCAGGTCGTTGTGTTTAGATATCCATTCCCAGTCTTTATCTATGTTGCTGGCATTAACTACCAGCAGGTATTGTTCGTCTTTAATTTTGTACACAATAAGGTCGTCTACAATGCCACCGTTGTTATTAGGCAGGCAAGAGTACTGTGCACGGCCCACGGTAAGGGTAGCAGCGTCGTTACTGGTTACTTTTTGTATCAGGGCAAGGGCATTAGGGCCGGTAAGTAAAAACTCACCCATGTGCGACACGTCAAATACGCCCACACCGCTTCTCACGGTTTCGTGTTCTATGTTTACTCCTTCATATTGTACGGGCATGTTGTAGCCTGCAAACGGTACCATTTTGGCACCTAACGATTCGTGAATGTGTGTAAGCGCTGTGTTTTTCATTTTTTTAAAGAATAAAATTTCCGGACGCTAATTTATTGAAAAAATCACAATAAAGGCTCCTAATTTTACGATATAACTGTTTTATTGTTCAGTGTTATAAAATTGGACTCCCCTTTTTTAAACCCTGTGTGCCAAACAGCCAAATTATGTACATTTGCATTATGCGATATATTGTAATACTATTATTATTCGTGGGCTTTTCAGCCAAAGCCCAGCAGGTAACCATGCACTGCGGCTACGATTTTACGTCGTACCTGGTAATTGACGCGCATGAAAGCGGAAAAACAGAAAACATAAAAAACCTGAAGGTTACCGTGGTAGACAGCCTGGGTAGGGATGTTATAAATGTAGGTAACATATACAGCTGGAACCGTGCCAACGAGCCGCTTAAGTTTAAGCAAAACTACGCCATAGGCGATGACAACCAACCATTACCCGCAGGCACTAAGCTTACCGGAAAGGAACGCTGGTTTTTTCCGTACGCTAAAGATAATTATGTACTCTCAGTAGCCAACACTTTCCCGGCAGACCGTTTTAGCTTAAAGATAGAAGATGTAGACGGTAAGGAAAATGGCGGCCAGTTTAAAACTGTGATACAGCCACTGTATTCATACAATATGTATGTGCTTTGTAGTAACGAAAGCCAGCAGGCAGCTATAAAGTTTGGCCGGAAAATGAATAAGCCTATAGATGTAGTACTCGAAAAAAAGTAACAAAAAACAAATAAACCAATCATGTCTAAATCAATTTCTTTTGTGGCTGTATTAGTTGCCGCAACATTTATTTCATGTAAAAATGAAAAAAAAGAACCCGCTCCGGAAAAAACGGATACTGTGGTTACTACACCATCTAAATTGCCAAAGGATAATCAAAGTGCAGACAAGGAACAAATAACCCAACTTATACGCAGAACATTAGTGTGGGCAGACGGGAAAGCCCCTGATTTGTTGCCTGCTTTAGAAAATCCAGGGGATACGGTTTCTACAGGCATCGATTTTAAAAAGCAGGTTGTAAATCTTAACATTTTAAAGGCTTCCGGTTTTTTTTCTAAGGAGTTTGTGGATAACGCCAGTAACATAGCAAAAACAATAGACAAGAATTTAAAGGCAGGTAAATATGGCGTGTGGGATACGCGTGAAATTCCACCGTTTAATATTTATAACGATGTAAATCCATGGTGCAACTGCCAGGATAATTTTGAGTGGGATGAAGTAGAAACAGAGGTTATTAGCCTGGATGATAATAAGGGTGAGCTTAAATGGAAATTTCGGACAAGCCCTAACGATGATCAAAGTTGGAAAGATTTCAGCTACAAGTTCAGGGTAGTAAAGGACGGTGGTGAATGGAAAATATCCTACATGGAAGGCTTTGATTATAACGAAGCCACAAAAGTTTTTTAAAAATCTAACTGAAAATATAAAAGCCCGTAACTTTACAATGGTTACGGGCTTTTTTTATACACTTAGGTTAGGGAAGTTACATTGTTTATTTGGTATACAATAACGATGCAAGGCTGGCATCACGCTGGTACACGTCGTCAAAAAAAGCTACGTTACCATTTTCATCTGCCCATGCGGTAAAGTAGGTAAGGTATACTGGTATTTTCTTTTTCAGTACATAACTGTTTTCTTTACCCGCATTCATAGCCTTATCTACTTTGGCCTCATTCCATCCACCATCTTTACCGGTAATTTTTATGGCAAGTTCACGGGCTTTTTCCACACGTACACAGCCGTGGCTGTAGGCCCTGTCGTCTTTATTAAACAAGCCTTTTGCAGGTGTATCGTGCAGGTAAATATTGTTTGTGTTTGGGAACATAAACTTTACAAGCCCCAGCGAATTGGTTCCGCCCGGTTTTTGCCTTATGTGTTTGCCGTTATAGTATTCCATATTGTGGTCGGCAAGGTAGTTAGGGTTCTTAGCTATGCCCGGCTTAATTTCTTTTTCTACAATGCTCGGCGGCACGTTCCAGTATGGGCTAAACACTATGTAGCTCATTTTTCCGCTAAAAATAACCGTACGGTTAGCTTCTTTACCCACCACTACATTAGAGGTAAGGTCTATTTTTCCATCCCTTACATAGCGCAGCCTGTACGATGGTATGTTTACAGCTATGTATTCCTTTTCCTTATCTATATCTGTAGGTACCCAGCGGCAACGCTCCATATTAACGGCAATGGTACGTATGCGCTCTGCCACAGGTATGTTTAGTTCCTTTATAATACTTTCTGTAACTACGCCTTTATAAGTACGGTAGTGGCTATCTTCGTATTTTTTAACTGCGTCATTCAGTTCGCTGTCAAATTCGCGTTTTTTATCGTCGCTTTTCAGGTACCCCTCTACGGCAAGGCGCGCCCTTAAGGCCGCTACAGCAGTACCGGTATCGCCCTCTTTAAGTGATTTTTGTCCTTCGTCAAGAGTAATGGTTTTCCATCCGCCTTTTTTCTCGATGTCCCTGTACTTTTGTAATCCTTTTTTAAGATTGTTGTACTGGCTAAACACTTTAGACGAACTACCGTTTATCTTTTGCGGATCCTGCATAAGCGTGTCCAGGTAGGCTACATAATCCGTGTGCTGGCGTGGCAGGTACCAACCCGTTTCGCGGCTTTTATCGGTAGGCAGTCCGCCCATGGTCTTATCTGCCCAGTAAAAGTACATACCAGATATAAGCAACTCAGAGTTTACGTTTGGCTTTTCGCCCCGGCCAGAATCCTGGAACAAATCGTCGAGTACGTTTTTGTAAGGTACTTTAGCCGGTAAACCCTCGTCGTCGAGCTGGTTTACACGGTTGTAAATAACCTCGGCAAATTCTATAAGCCCACGTTTTTCGTGCCAAATGTAATGCGGGTGTTTACGGTACAGCTTGCGTATCTGGCTGCTGTAGGTTTTATAATCCGGATATTGATTAAAAAAGCCGACAAATGCTGTAGTATCCAGCGGTAATATTTTGTCTTCGTGGTCGTGCGTTTCGGTAGACGCGTCCACTTTGTCTTTGTTGTCTTTTTTGCAAGACGTAAGGCTGGTTAATAAGGCAATGCCCAGCACTGCTAAAATCTTCTTCATAAAGTAGGTTTCCTTTTTTTTATAAATGTAGGAAGAATTTTAATAAATAAAAGAGCCCAATACACCATTAACGCATAATTAGCACTATTGGCTAACAGACTGTTAAAGTGCCTTACATGATATTTGTCATAGTTTTTTGATGTAGGCGCCACTACCTTTATGTTGCGTAATACCAGTGTAACTTATGTTACTGTGGTAGTAACATCGCCGCACTAATTTTACAGTATAAATTAATTACAGTACTATGAAAGTAGAACAAATATACACAGGCTGCCTGGCGCATGCCGCATATTATATAGAGAGTAACGGTGAGGCTGCGATTTTTGATCCGCTACGTGAGGTTCAGCCGTATATAAACCGTGCCGCAAAAGATGGCGCTACCATTAAGTACGTTTTCGAAACGCATTTCCATGCCGATTTTGTAAGCGGTCACCTGGATTTGAGAGAAAAAACCGGGGCGCAAATAGTGTTTGGCCCTACTGCAAAACCCGGTTACGAAGCTATTGTAGCCGAAGACGGACAGGTGTTTAGCGTGGGTAACAGCAAAGTAAAGGTGTTGCACACGCCCGGACATACCATGGAAAGTACTACCTACCTGCTTATAGATGAAAACGGTAAGGAACACGGTATTATAACAGGCGATACCTTATTTATAGGCGATGTAGGCAGGCCGGATTTAGCACGTCACGTGGTTTTTGAACTTACACAGGAAAAACTGGCAAGGCACCTGTATCATTCGCTTCGGGATAAGATTATGCCACTGCCGGATGATTTAATTGTATATCCTAATCATGGGGCAGGTAGTGCGTGCGGTAAAAAAATGAGTAAGGAAACTACCGATACACTGGGCAACCAAAAGAAAACCAACTATGCCCTGCGCCCGGATATGACTGAGGATGAGTTTGTGCACGAGGTGCTTAACGGGCTTACCACACCACCGGGTTACTTTCCTAAAAATGTGGTAATGAACGTAAAGGGCTACGAAAGCCTTGATGCGGTTCTTAAACGTGCAAAACATCCGCTGAGCCCGGTAGAGTTTGAGGTTACCGCAAATGTAACCGGCGCCCTTGTGCTCGATGTACGCAACCCTGAGGAATTTGCCAAAGGTTTTGTGCCTAACAGTATAAACATAGGGTTAAACGGAAGTTTTGCCATGTGGGTAGGGGAGATGGTTAAAGATATTAACCAAAAGATACTACTTATTACCGAGCCGGGTACTGAAGAAGAGGCTATGATTCGACTTAGTAGGGTGGGGTATGACCATACTATAGGTTTCCTTAAAGGTGGATTTGAAGCCTGGAAAGCCGAGGGTAAACCCGTTGACACGGTAAACCGCATTTCAGCTGCCGAGTTTGAAACGTACTATAATAAGAATGTACCTGTTTTTGATGTGCGTAAGGCCAGCGAGTATGATAGCGAGCACGTTATTAATGTGGAGAATGTACCGCTTAATGCCATCTACGAGAATTTGGCATTGTTCCCTAAGGATAAAGAATTTATACTGCACTGTGCGGGCGGTTACCGCAGCATGATTGCGGCAAGTATATTAAAACAACTGGGCTATGATAACTTTGCCGATGTGGTGGGGGGATTTGCAGAAATAGCTAAAACAACTGTGCCGAAAACTGCCTACGTGTGCCCAAGCACTTTGTTGTAGGCTAAAAATATGTTGCCATTTTCACTTTTTTTAAAGCCCTGTTAATACTATTGGCGGGGCTTTTTTAATTCAGTAATTTTAAGACACAAACAGCAAAATAAGCAAATTACTATGGATAAATTTCAATCGCTCATAAACGGAAGCAAGCCGGTGCTGGTAGATTTTTTTGCTACCTGGTGCGGCCCTTGTAAAATGATGGCGCCCATACTTACCGAAGTAAAGGAAACCCTGGGCGACAGCGTAACGATAATAAAAATTGATGTAGATAAAAACCAGTCGCTTATGGCAAGCCCGCAGTTTCAGCTTAGGGGTGTGCCTACGCTTATGCTTTTTAAGGAGGGAAAAGTACTGTGGAAACAAGCCGGCGTAGTGCCTAAAGAAGAAATTGTAAGCCGGATTAAAAGCGTCTGTTAAGTTTTCAGTCTCAGTTTTCAGTCTCAGTCTGGATATACCAGTACTAATAAATGAGAAGGTATATATATGATTTTAGATTTCAGATTCCACTCTATTTAAAATCGGAGTGTTATTTAATCTGAAATCTAAAATCTAAAATTTTAATGCTGAAATCTATAAAGGTTCCTGTTGGCTAAGGCAGTGGAAACTGCCAAGGCCCCAAATCAGGTCTGTACTGTCTATGCCTATAACCTCACGCCCTTTAAAGCAGTCAGTTAGTATATCCAAAGCCTTTTTATCGTTAATATTATCCTGGAACGTAGGCACAATCACGCTTTCATTAGCTATGTAAAAGTTAGCATACGACGCCGGTAGCCTTTGGTCTTCCCATATAACAGCCTTTGGCATAGGAAGCTCTATAATATTTAGCTGTTTGCCATCCTGAAGGCGCATGCCTTTTAGTAGGTTCAGGTTTTCCTGCAGCAGATGATAGTTGTCGTCGTTTTTGTTTTCTTCTACAACCGTAACTACGGTGTCTTCGTTTACAAAACGGGTAATATCATCTATATGGCCATCGGTATCATCGCCTACAATACCGTCGCCTAACCATAAAATGTGTTCTACACCGTAATATTCGGTAAGATACTCTTCAATCTGGCTCTGGTTAAGGTGCGGGTTACGATTTTCGTTAAGCAAACAAGCTGTGGTAGTAAGCAGTGTGCCTTTGCCGTTAAACTCCACGCTACCGCCTTCCATAACAATGTCGGCATTAAAAACCTTAAGGCCTAATGCCTCCCCTATACGGGTAGGAATAACATCGTCCAGGTTAAACGGAGGGTACTTACCGCCCCATGCGTTATAGCCCCAGTCTACTACTGCTTTTTCTCCGGTTTGTTTGTTTACTACAAACGCCGGGCCGTGGTCGCGGCACCAGGCATCATTAGTAGGGTGGGAGTAAAAAGTAACTTCGCTCAGCTTAGCGTTTTTAACCAGTGGCAAGTAGGTATTCAGCTCGTTTAATGCGAACTGCTTCATGGCTTCATCGGCCACGTTAATGCATACCTTTTGGTGTCGGCTTACCTGTAGTATAAACTCGCAGTAGGGCTTATATATGGTATGCAGCTTACCCGGCCATGATTCTTCTTTATGAGGCCATGAAAGCCAAAGCGCACGCTGTGGTGCAAACTCGGCGGGGAAGCTAAAGCCTAACGATTTAGGCGTTTGTATATCTGTAAGTAATGACATTTTTTTGATATTGAGCCTCTATTCCTTAATTTATTTTAGGATAGGCTAACGTGAAACATTAAGATTGCTTCGTAGTACCTCCTCGCAATGACATGCGGATAAACAACCTGAAACTTTTACCTTCGGACTTCAGACTAATCGTTGTCCAGATACCTCTTTGTTATCGGCTGGTAGCTGTCTATGCGGCGGTCTCGAAGGAAAGGCCAGTGCGTGCGGTAGTGGTCTGTAAGTTTAGTATCTACATCTACCACTACGGTTTCTTCCTCATCATGCGTGCCGAGGTACAACAGTTTACCCTGCGGGTTAGCTACAAAGCTGCCGCCCCAAAACTTCATGGCACCGTCTTGCTCATAACCTACACGGTTAACGCTTACTACGTGCACACCATTTGCCACAGCATGGCTGCGCTGTATGGTTTGCCAAGCGTCATATTGTTCTTTGTTAGTGTCTTCGTCTTGGTCTGTAGCCCATCCTATGGCCGTAGGGTAGAACATAATTTCTGCACCCATAAGGGCGGTTATGCGGCTCGCTTCCGGATACCACTGATCCCAACAGATAAGCACACCGATTTTGGCAAACTTAGTCTGGAATACTTTGTAACCCAGGTCGCCCGGTGTAAAGTAAAACTTCTCATAAAACGCTGGGTCATCCGGTATGTGCATTTTACGGTATTTGCCCAGGTAGGTACCATCTGCATCTATAACCGCGGTAGTATTGTGGTACAGGCCTTCGGTACGTTTTTCAAATAACGATGCTATAATAACCACGCCCAGCTCCTTAGCCACTTCGCTAAGTGTTTCTGTGCTTGGTCCCGGTATAGCCTCGGCCAGTTTAAAGTTTTCATAATCTTCTACATCGCAAAAATAAAGCGACGTAAACAGTTCCTGAAGGCATACAATCTGAGCGCCTTTAGCAGCGGCGTTACGAATTTCGCGTATGGCCTTATCTATATTTGGCTGCTTTTCTTTTACGCAGCTCATTTGTACCAATCCTACTTTTACTTTACCCATTTCTTGGTGTTTATAAAAATTTGAACGGCAAATTTACGCATTTTTTTCGGGATTAAATCTACCGCTATAGTTAGTGTTTGGTTAATTAAAAACAAGGTTACTAGCGGGCAAAAAAATAAGATTGCCGTACCGATGCCCCGGCACAGCAATCTTTTTCAGGTTGGTTGGCATTATATATTAACGAGCCCCCTGTTAATATCTTTCATTATAGGGATTAGCAAGTTTCTTCATGGCTAATCTAGTGCTCTTATTTCAGTTATCAGCTAGGATTTTCACTATAAAAACTATAGGTGTTTGCCTATAACATACGCCATGTCGCGGCGGTAACTTTATACTGAGCCCAAATTGGTTTTCTACGCGCGCAAAACCGATACTATTCTACTTCGAAGTAAACACACTATTTATCCAACTTTTTAATACCAATTTTTTAACAACCATTACCATGAAAAAAATTATCGCAGTGTTCGCACTCGCACTTCTATTTGTGCAGTGTGCAGAGGAATCTATGCCTTCAACTGAAACAAATGTTTCATCCTCTATTACAAAAAAACCGGGGGGCAACTGGCCTTTGCTGGTTAGAAAAAACTCTGTTACCGATAAGTTTGTTACATCTTATTCAAAAATAATCGCAGACAACGACTCCATTTTTTACTATGTTGACTTGTCTTTAGAGTCAGATGTAACTGAAATTGTAAACTGGCTTATAAACAACGATGATGTTATAGATTATCTGGCTTCATATCAAAACATAGAAGCCTCGCACAAATTAGATCTTGCACTGTATCCGCAGGTACTTTTAGTGCCAGATACCGATTTTAAAGCCATTTCCCTGCCCGATATAAGAAGTACTATTGAGGGTTCCGGAGCCGTGTTTGGTAACCATTTTCAGTATTTTTTAAGTTTTTCTGTAAAAGACGAAGAGGCAACGGTGCAGGCTGCTCCTTATGTGCAAAACGGCACATGCTATTCTATGCCTTTAATAAACAGTATTGTAGCTAATAATCAGCTTAACCCGAATATTACTGTTTTTGAATTTGCCCAAGCCACTATTAATAGCCAAAATACCCTTATATTTAGGGTGAAAAATACGGGGGGTAATTACATGTATTACGATTTTTCTAACAACCCTCCTATACGTTAATGGTATAGTATGGATAGTGTATACGGGTACTTAAATTTTGTTCAGTTGTACGTTTTAGTTACTTTTTTTTTAATGCTGGCCTTACGCCGCGGATTAAGCAATAATACAGAACTAAAAACCATAATTACAGTGAGCCTGTTAAGCGAAATAGGGTCACTTATACTGGTTTACCATAATGTTAGTATTAACTATGCTTACAATACCGCTTTGCTGTTACACCACACACTGTGGCTGTTGCTTATTGTAAGACAATTTGGCTACACAAAACAACTCTATTTAGTACCCGTATCCTTTTTCATTTTTGGCGTTTGCAACCTGATTTTCGGCGAAGGCATAGATAACTTTAACTGTAACACTTTTATAATAGGTTCGTTTATGTATCTTATTGTTTTTATTACAGAAAGTTTCCGGCAATTACAGCGAGAAAATTTCGACTTTTTTTCGGCTCCGTCGTATTTAATGCTTTTTGCCCCGGTTATGTTTTTTTTAGGTTTAAGTTTTGAGTTTAGTTTCAGGAACTATGAGCTTGGTAACAGTCTTGTGTTCGGTTTAGTGCGTTTATACACTTTTATAAGCTATTTTGTAAACATTATATACTACACATTTTTAATTATTTATATTTTAAAAGTAAACCAACCTAAGTATGCAAGATAACGTAGCCTTTGGCATTATTGTAAGTATATTACTGGTTAGCCTTATTATACTTTTTTGTGCACTCATTATAAAATTATATATCCGTAAGGTTAAAAATTACACCAAACTGATTTACGAAAAAGATCTGGATTACGAGCGTACGCTAAAGCAAACCATACTGGAAACACAGGAGCAACTACTGTTAAACGTATCAAGGGAGTTACATGACGATGCCGGGCAGCAGCTTACCTACCTTAATTTTATGGTAGAGCATTTAAAATACGATGCGCCCGAAATAACGCCTGGACTAGATAACTTAAGTAATGCGCTTGCTAATTTATCTAATTCGGTACGGCGGATGAGCCACTCATTAAACGGGCAAATGCTGGTACAGCAAAACATAGTGCGCGCCATACAGGCTGAAACACAACGGCTAACGCAGCTAAACGCCTTTAAGGTTAATTTTGTTACCGATGCCGATGAAACAAAATCGCTGGCGCCTAATGCGCAAATCGTGATTTTTCGTATCTTTCAGGAAATAACCAACAACATTTTAAAATATGCTAATGCTACCGAAGTAACCATTAGTATTAAAACCGAACCAAGATTTAAATTTACAGTATCCGATAACGGGTGTGGTTTTGACTACCAGGCTATTAAGGCTTCCGGTAGCAAAGGCATGGGGCTTGCTAATATTGAAAACCGTGCAGCACTTGTAGGGATGGACGTAAGAATAACTTCCTCTCCCGCGGGTACAACAGTATGTGTAAGTGAGAAATAAACCAAATAAGTTATGCAGAAGATATCTCTTGGATTAATAGATGACCATAAAATTGTAAGGCAGGGGCTTGCGCAGCTGCTTGAAAAAATAGGGAATTACGAAGTTGTGGCAGAGTGGGATACCGCTACGGCTTTTATAGCCTCTTTACCACTACAATCTGTGCCCGATGTGCTTATTGTAGACTACTCTATGCCGGGACTTACAGGTGTAGATCTTCTAAAGCGCTTAGACGAATTACAGCAGTCTTCAGAAGAGCATAAAACAGAGTTTAAGGTGTTGCTGCTAACCCAGCATTTTGATGAAACTATTATAGACCAAGCATATTATTTCGGGGCACGTGGTTTTTTACATAAAAACTGTACCGCAGCCGATATTAAATATGCTATTGATGCTATAGCTACCACGGGCTATGTAAACGTAATGGAAATATTAAAGCGGGTAAAGAAGTTTGATATAGCGGCTGTAAATCAGGAAAGCAAACCTAAAATAGAGCTTACCGCCAGGGAATTTGAATTCCTTAAACTGGTATGCGATGAGCGTGAACTTACATACGATCACATGGCTGATATTATGTGCGTGTCTGTAAAATCCATTGAAGCTTACCGTAGTGCATTGTTTGATAAGTTCGGAATAAAGTCAAAAGTGGGATTAGTACTGTTTTCCTATAAAAACAAACTTACCCCACCTTTTAATTAATTTTTACATAGCACTGCTGTCGCGTGTGCCTTTAATAAGGCCAATGCCCGATATAAAGAATATAAGACCAAGTATTCCGTAAATAGCCAGCACTTTAATGCTGCTTTCTCCGGTGTTGGTATTTATAAAAATATAGGCAGCATAAATAAGGCCTATAATACCTAAAATGGTAAGGACGGCACCAAATATACGTTTAAGGTTCATAGTTTCAGTTTTTTAAGGTTATAACCTCAAAATTCCTTATTTTTTTGTAATACAATGTGTTATTTCACAATAGGTTAACGCTTATAGTTTTGTTAATTCAACTGGGTAAGGGTAGTTGTGTTAAAACCTTCTGAATGAAATGTTATAGTGTAATAAAGTTCTGGTATGTAGCGTTTTAATTTATGATATTTGAAGAGCTAATGTTTAAACCTGTTAATCATGAAAGCGGTGTATGTATTTCTGGCAATGTCAGTTATGGGGTTAGGAGCATCGTTAGGCTCCGGTTATGTAAAGTTGGGTAATAAAGCCTTTCAGGTTCTTATTACCGATGCGCTGTACCTGCTCACGGGTTTATCATTTGTTATTGCACTGGTATGGTTAGCTGCCGAAGTACGCAGACGAAGGTCTGGGCGCGGGTTTATGACCATAAGGCAATACTACATGTATAAAAGTGCAAGGTAAATCACCTAAAAAACATTAAAAACCGACGTTATAGTCGGTTTTGTCATTATAAAAAAAGCCACCCTTAGCAGGTGGCTTCTTCATTATCAAAAAGTGTTGTTCAGTTGTTGTTTACAAGGTGGCTCTGGTTACGAAACACCAGTTGCCCATCAAAGCTATCCAGTAATATAATACTGTCTGTAGTAACTTTTCCGCTTAGGATTTCTTTACTCAGTTGATTCATTACTTCTTTTTGTATTACACGTTTTACTGGGCGTGCCCCAAAGTCAGGATCATACCCTTTTTTAGATAGATAATCCAAAGCTTCCGGCGTAGCATCCAGCGTAATGCTTTGCTGAGCCAACAGCTTTTTAACGCTGTTTAGCTGCAAGCCTACGATTTCGCGGATGTTAGCACTGCTCAGCGGGGTAAACATCACTATGTCATCTATACGGTTAATGAACTCCGGCCTTACGGTTTGTTTCAGCAGGCCAAGTACTTCTACCTTAGCGGCCTCAATGGCAGTGTCTATATCTTTAACGGCTTCAAATTTTTCCTGTATAATGTGGCTGCCTATATTACTCGTCATAATAATAATCGAGTTTTTAAAATCGGCAAGGCGGCCTTTATTGTCGGTAAGCCTACCTTCGTCTAATACCTGTAGCAATATGTTAAACGTATCTGGGTGGGCTTTTTCTATCTCATCCAGCAATACTACACTGTACGGTTTACGGCGTACCGCTTCGGTAAGCTGTCCACCTTCGTCATAACCTACGTATCCCGGAGGCGCACCCACAAGCCTGCTCACGCTATGGCGCTCCTGATACTCGCTCATGTCTATACGGGTCATGGCGTTTTCGTCATCAAACAGGTAACTGGCAAGGGCTTTTGCGAGCTCTGTTTTACCTACACCCGTGGTACCCAGGAACAGGAACGAACCTATAGGTTTCCGCTGGTCCTGAAGTCCTGCACGGCTACGGCGCACAGCGTCGCTTACTGCCTCAATGGCTTCTTCCTGACCTACTACGCGTTTGTGCAGTTCGGCTTCCAGGTTCAGTAGCTTTTCGCGTTCACTTTGCAGCATTTTAGTTACCGGTATGCCGGTCCATTTTGCTACTACTTCGGCAATATCCTCGTGGGTTACTTCCTCTTTTATAAGGCTTTGGCCTTTTTGGGTTTCCTGTAGCTGCTGTTGCAGGCTGTTCAGCTTTTCTTCAGATTCTTTTATTTTACCGTAACGCAGCTCAGCCACCTTACCGTAATTACCTTCGCGTTCGGCCTTTTCGGCATCCAGCTTGTAGTTCTCAATATCTGTTTTTGTAGCCTGAATGCTGTCTACCACATCTTTTTCGCTTTTCCAGCGGGCAAATATCTCGTTGCGCTCCTCTTTAAGATTGGCGAGTTCCAGTCCCAGCGATTTTAGCTTCGGCTCGTCATTCTCGCGTTTTATGGCTTCAATCTCAATTTCAAGCTGCATTATCTTACGGTCCAGCACATCAAGCTCCTCGGGTTTGGAGTTAATTTCCATGCGGAGTTTACTTGCGGCCTCATCCATAAGGTCAATCGCCTTATCGGGTAAGAAACGGTTGGTAATATAGCGTTGCGAAAGTTCTACTGCGGCTATAATAGCATCGTCTTTAATGCGTACCTGGTGGTGTGCCTCGTATTTTTCCTTAATACCACGTAATATAGAGATAGCGCTTTCAGTATCAGGCTCGTCTACCATTACTTTTTGGAAACGCCTTTCAAGTGCCTTGTCTTTTTCAAAATATTTCTGGTACTCGTCCAGTGTAGTGGCACCTATAGCACGCAGTTCACCTCGGGCAAGTGCAGGTTTTAGTATGTTGGCTGCATCCATGGCACCCTCGCCACCGCCGGCGCCCACAAGGGTATGTATCTCATCTATAAACAGTACAATGTCGCCCTCGGCAGAGGTTACCTCTTTTACTACTGATTTTAGCCTTTCTTCAAACTCACCTTTGTACTTTGCTCCTGCGATAAGCGCGCCCATATCAAGCGAGTACACCACCTTGTTTTTAAGGTTTTCGGGCACGTCACCCTGAATAACACGGTGTGCAAGCCCCTCTGCAATAGCCGTTTTACCTACGCCGGGCTCACCCACAAGCATTGGGTTGTTTTTGGTACGTCGGCTCAGTATTTGCAGCACACGGCGAATTTCCTCGTCACGGCCTATTACAGGGTCTAGCTTACCATCGTTAGCCAGTTGGTTCAGGTTTTTAGCGTATTTGTTTAGCGAATTGTAGGTTTCTTCAGCACTGGCACTGGTTACCCTTTCGCCTTTACGAAGCTCGTCTATGGCAGCTCTGAGGCCTTTTTCGGTAACGCCCTGGTCTTTTAATATCTGGGCTACCTTGCTTTTTGTGCCGAATATGGCAAGCAGTAAGTGTTCTATGCTTACGTACTCGTCGTTCATTTTACGGGCAATGTTGCTTGCCTCGTTAAGTGCAGTGCTTGCCTCGCGCGAAATTCCCATTTCGCCGCCCTGTACCTTAGGGAAACTGTTCAGTGTACTGTCTAGTATCTGACCGAAAAGGGCTACGTTTACGTTTAGCTTTTTAAGCAAAAACGGCGTTACGTTTTCGTCTACTTCCAGGATAGCTTTAACAATGTGTTCGTTTTCTATCTGCTGGTGGCCAAAGCTCTGGGCTATTTGTTGTGCCCTTTGTATGGCCTCTTGTGATTTTATAGTATAATTGGCAAAGTTCATATCGTATTTTCTTAAATTTGATATCTGTAAGACAATTTATGTTCCAATACGTGTAATCTGACGAATTGACGGTTTTGGTTGTAGAAATTATAACAAAAAGCGTCAAAATGTCGTAAATATTTAAAAATATGGGTTTGTTTGGTGGTATATTCGGTAATTCTGACAATAAAGATACAAACACTTCTGCAGTAAAGTGGAACGATTTAACAGAAATAAAACAGCTGGATGATATTGTAGTGGAATCAGTAGAAACACCTGTAATCATTTTTAAACACAGCACCAGATGTGGTATCAGCCGCATGGCGCTGAAAGGTTTTGAAGGCAATTACAGTATAGGGGAGGAGCACGCCAAACCCTATTACCTGGACCTGCTGAACCACCGCGATATTAGCAACGAAATAGCCAACCGTTTTGGGGTAATGCACCAAAGCCCACAGGTAATTGTAATTAAAAACGGAGTTGCTGTGTACAATGAATCACACGGCGATATTGATGCCAATGAGGTAAAGGGGAGTATTTAACAAAAAATGCTCATTTAATCTTTTACTTATTTATTTAACCTGGCAGTAAATTTTCTCAATCTAACCTGGTTGATTACATCATCATGTGAACCTTTTATAATAGTTTGTTTCCCATTTTGATATACAGTATCAACAAAGAAATTATTAGGAATAATATCCTGTGAAATCATTCGGTACTTACCTTTAATATGGGTGAGCAATGCAGTATGCGGAACATACTGACCATTGCCTACACAAGGCGATATATCGTATCGTAATACAGCATCTACATATCTGTCGTTATTGAGATGCAGCTTATAAAGCTTGTCTACCCTTGTGCACATTTGCCAGTCACCACTTTGAAATGATTTTTTCTTAGAAAAGTATTCTTGTAGTGCTACTTCAGCCATTTCTAACGTAAGGTTATCATTATTGCCCTTTTGCAGGAATGTAAGGCTATCTGCCTGTAACAATGTATCAAGGTCGGGAGTAGGGTTAGCTAAAGTTTTTACACGTCTTGTACCAGCTGAACCGGCAATTATAGCTAATAGTACGATGATTATTGTTATGGTTTGTTTCATATTGCTTACTTCAAAATTATTTTTGCGGTGTAGGGTGTAGCAGTAGGGGGGTGTGAACGGTCCAGTATACTATCCTTTATGTGGAGTATACCATTACCACCCAAAATATTATCTATGTAATAATGGTCGGGTAAAAAATCTTCGTTTACAAGTATGTAATCTCCATTTTCGTTAGCCGTAATCATGGCGGTATGCGGACGTATATGGTTGCCGTTTTCAAAACAATCGCCTTTAAAATACCTAACGATACCCAATGGATACCTACGGTTTTTTATATTTATTTTACGAAGGTCAAGTAAATTAAAACATCGTGGTGAGACACTATCATTTGTACCTAACAGTGAGTCTAAGCTCAATGCTCCCTCCGGATAAAAACCTTTTGGCTTGTAGTAATCTTCCAGGACTTTTTTTGTTATGCTGTTTGTAAGCGCTTCGGGTATACCGTTGTATAAGTAAATGCTATCAGCATAAAGTGTAGTATCGTTTAAATCCTTAAAAGCAATTACCTGTTCCGGGATATTTTTTTTACTACAGGAAAGCATGCACATTGCTAAACAGGCTGTTAATATTATTCCTGCTCCGTTATTTCTTCCGTTTCTGTTTTTATGAGTTTCCATTTGCCGTTTTTGCCGTTATATTTACGTATTTCTGCTCCTTCTCCTGTGTAGGTATCTATTTGCGTGTTATCTTGAACTTCCTTCTTTACTGGCACTGCCGCGAAGCCGTCAAGTTTGTATGTGTACCCTGAACTTATCCCAAACGCACCAGATACTTCTGTGCAACTGATTATTTTTGTTTTTGCATTGTATTGCGGTGCGCACCACACATTCTGTTCATCTGGCGTGGTATGGAGTTTTTGCAACTCACCCTTTGCAGAATTATTAAGGAAAATTTGCTCCCATTCGTTCCCGTGTACATTGGTATGTGTCCAGCACATAAAATCTTCGTTTCCATCCTGGTTAAAGTCCGTTATCCTAAATGCAGGAGTAACTCCAGGAAGAACAGAATAACGAAGTGTATCTATAGTTTGCCAATGCTCGTTTATATATTGCGAAAAAACTACCGATTCATCGGCAACGACGGTTAAAGCACAACGGATAGGGTTATTACCGTTTAATTCAAATTCATTGCGTAGTTTATTACCCGATGTCCAGTTAATGCTATCTTGTTCTTCATTGGTCATTACAGATGTAAATGTAATTTCAACATTGCGGGGAACAATTTTTGTTTTAACACAAGAAAGCATGCACATTGCTAAGCAGGCAGCTAATATTATTCCTGCTCCGTTATTTCTTCCGTTTCTGTTTTTACGAGTTTCCATTTGCCGTTTTTACCAATATAGGTTTTGTTTATTATTGCATCAGCCTTTGTTGCACTGTCAGACTCATTTTTTTCTAATGGTTTGGCTATCAAATCATCAAGCTTATAAGTTGCAGTATTGGAGATACCATATGCACTTGAAAATAATTCAGTGTTTATGGTTTTGGTTTTTGGATTGTACTGAGGGTTATCCCAAATATAATCGTCATCGGCAGTATTATAAAGCTTTATAAGTTTACTGCCATTGTTGAGATAAATATATACCCACTCGTTTGCATTTACGTTACTTGAAATAAGGCACACAAGGTCATCGTTACCATCGTTATTAAAATCTTTTATTTCAAATTGTGATACTATCCCTTCTTCTGTTATAATCCAATGCCATGGCTGAAATTCAGATCTATCCTGCTCGTGCCACCTATCATCAATCCTTTGCGAAAGCAATGCAATGCTATCGTTTAGAAGTTCAAATTTGTAAGCGAGAGGTTTTTTACCGTTAAGTGTAAATTCTGATGTGGGTTTTTCGGTTTTCCAATCAACGCCAATGTCAGAACTATCGTTTACCGGGGCTGTTTTCTCAAAGGTAATATAGGCTACAGTGTCTTTAGCAGCTACGATTCCTTTAGCTTTGGTTTCGGTTTTTTTAGGATGGCACTGTGCTAAAAGGCTTAATGAAATAAGTATCGCAGCCCATTGTAAAGATTTCATTTGGTGGTAATGATTTGATCCAAATGTAACTAAATATTTCGTTCGCAAGCATAAAAAAACCTCCGCAAAGCAGAGGTTTTAAAAGTATGTTTTTCAAGTTTAGTTTACAATCACCTTTTTAGCGGTAGATTGATTACCCGATGTCATTTTTAAGATATAAAAGCCTGTAGGGAGGTCTTTTACAGTATACGTATGGTTTACAGCCTGGGGCTTGCTTACCTTTTGTACCAGTTGCCCATTTAGGTTTACCACCTCAATTTGCTCTATATCGTTGCTGGTGTACACGTTTACTTCATGGTTTATCGCCGGATTAGGGAATACCGCCACCTGAAGGTCGTTTACGGTTACCGTACCGGCTATACCCCAGCGGTCTTGTGCCACAGGGCCACCCCATATAAGTGTAGCCAGGTAAGGGTTATCTATAAACGGGTTACGGTTACCTTGTCCGTACGTATTGTTGGCGTTACCCAGATAGGTGTTACGGTTATCCTCGTAGCGGCTTGTAGGGTCTTCGGCATTCCATTGTAGCAGGATTTCAGGCATATTGCTGTCGCTGGCTACTGTTGCGCCTGTAGCGGCTACTTTAGGCAAACACTGGTCGCCATAGCGCAGGTACATGTACATAAGTATACGTGCTACATCTCCTTTCCACTCGTCTCCCGGATACCAGTATGCGTTACTTACAGGGCCTGAGTTACCAGAACCGGCAGCGTATGGCTTATTGGCACGGGCACCGTTGCGGTCTACGTCGCATGCGCGGAGTAACTGAGCATCGGCACCTGGACCCATTTGCCCAAGTTCAGGATTACCTAACGATTGCGGAAAAGCGTGCTCGCGGTTCCATTCGCAGCTGGTAGCACCACCGTTACTTTCTTTTAGCCTTCGGCGGTGCTCGCTGTCGTCTGAAGGCGATGCAGGGCACACATTAGCGCTAAAACCGTAAAGCAGTAGTACGTATTGAGAATCGTTAGGGTCGAGGTCGGTATTTTTAATCGCATCCCAAACTTGTGAGTAAGTTAACTGACGGGTGTGGGTTGTAGAAATTTTGTCGGCAAGTGCCGCCTTTAATGCCATACCGGTTTGGTTAAAGTTAAAACCGTTGTAGTACGGCGCAGCAGGAGCACCGTCCTGAGCAAACCCTAGGGCGCATAAAAGCCCCAGAGACAGAGTAATTATTTTTTTCATTTAAAAAAATTAAGCCAACAAATGTAAATACAAATACATTAATGTTGGCTTAATTTTAACAACAAATGTGTGTAAAGTTATTTTTTTCGCTCCATGAGTGCCATATAGAACCCGTCAAAGCCTCCTTCTGATGCCAGGATTTTACGATCCTGTACAAAAGTGAACTCTTTACCTATCTCGGTTTCGGCTAAAAATCGTTTTACCTGCTGCTCGTTTTCACTTGGTAAAACACTACAGGTAGCGTACACCAGTTTACCGCCCGGCTTTACGATTTTACTGTAGTTTTCCAGTACCTCAGCCTGTGTCTTACGGATGTTATCTACAAACTCAGGCTCCAGTTTCCATTTAGAGTCTGGGTTACGTTTTAGTACGCCAAGGCCGCTACAAGGGGCATCTATAAGCACACGGTCTGCCTTTTCGTGTAGTTTTTTAATCACCTTAGTGTTTTCAATTACACGATATTCTATGTTAAAGGCGCTGTCGCGCTTGGCGCGAAGCTTAAGCTGTTTTAGCTTACTTTCGTAGATATCCATGGCTATAAGCTGGCCTTTGTTTTCCATAAGGGCAGCAAGGTGCAGGGTTTTTCCTCCGGCACCGGCACAGGTATCTACCACACGCATGCCCGGTTGCACATCAAGAAACGGTGCTACAAGCTGAGACGAAGCGTCCTGTACTTCAAACAAACCTTCCTTAAAAGCATCGGTAAGGAAAACGTTAGCGCGTTCCTTTAGTATTAGTGCAAACGGATATTCTTTTAAAGTAATGGTTTCTATATTGCTTTCGCGAAGTATGTTTTGAAGTTTTTCGCGGGTAGTTTTTAGAGTATTTACCCTAAGAATTACCTGAGCCTGCTCGTTTTGGGCGGCAATTTCCTTGCTCCATTTTTCTTCGCCCAGTTCTTTTACACCCAGCTCGTCCATCCAGTCTGGTATGGCCTCACGGAATTTGCGTATTTTGCTAAGCTCGTCAAAACGGCCTTTAATACGGCGTATGGGAGTTTCCTCAAAATATTTCCAGTCGGGTAACTGAATCCCGCGCAGGACAGCCCATACGGCAAAAATACGCCACAGGTTATCACGGTCATACGGTTCTTTTACCTCGGCTATTTCGGCATAAAGGCGTTTCCATCGTACAATTTCGTAAATGGTTTCGGCCACAAACTTGCGGTCATGGCTGCCCCAGCGCTTGTCTTTTTTAAGCGCACGGGCTACTACCTTATCGGCATACTCTCCGTCATTAAAAATATAGCCCAGGGAATCAATCACCGTAAAGCATAAATTTCTGTGTAATCTCATTGCAAAAAATTGAACTGCAAAGGTACTATATTTTAGCGGATGTTTCGCTATTTAATGTGTACGCAAGTGGGTTAGTCTTCAAATACAACATCCTTACGTACCCGAAATGTATATCCTACACTAAGTTGCAAGGTTGCATTTCGTACTTCTTTTGTATTAATGAGGCCGGATTCTTTATAGATAAATAATGTATTTAAACCCTGGTAGGCGCTAAGTTCGGCAAAGAAATTGTTAACCGTAAAACCGGTACCCAAATGTAATCCTAAGTCTGTTTTTTTATCTATCTTAGGGGGGAGATAGCTGTAGTTTTCCTGCTTTATAAGGAAGCCTATTTGTGGCCCAGCTATTATATATATATTTCTCCAAAATTTAAAATCAAGAGGTAAAGTCACGTAGTCCAGTTTATGTGATTTAGCCGCGTCTGACTCTTCATATCCATCTAAGATTGAAGCTAAGCTAATCTTTTTTGGTGTTCTGTTGCCTTGTTGAGAGTATAACAGTTTTGGTCGAAAAGTTATTTTGGCGTTTAGCGGAAGTTCATACACAGCTCCAAAGTGATAACTCAACCCGTCTGAGCCGTTTATTTGTTTAGCAAAACCATTTGTAAACATAGAATATCCCGTACCCACAACGAAGCCTAATTTTTGTTGTGAATATGCACTTATGGCTAACAAGATTAGTAAGCAGAGAAGTATTTTCTTCATTGGTTGGTTTTTTCAAATATATGAAAAAAACTATAGTTTTGTTTTTTTAACATTAAAAAAGCCGCTCCTTTCGGAACGGCTTTCATATCAATTTAAAATCTGTAATTAGTATACAAGTTTTACAGAAACTTCAAACTCGTCATAGATTACTTTGTCGCCAAGGCCTTCAAAGAAGCTCTTAGAACCGTATTTAATGTCGTATTTAGTCCTGTCGATGTTAAATGCAGCAGAAGCAGCATTTTTACCAGCAGTAAGGTCAAAAGTTACAGGAGCAGTTTTACCTTTAATTGTAAGGTCTGCAGTAACAGTGTAAACACCTTTAGATTTTTCTTTTACAGAAGTAAATTTAATTGTAGCAGTAGCATATTTGTCAGTACCGAAGAAATCGTCTGCCTTAAGGTGGCCTTCAAGTTTCTCTTTACCTTCACCTGCTTTAAGGTCTGTACAGTTAATAGAGTTCATGTCTACAGTAAAAGCACCACCGGCTACTTTACCACCTTTAAAGGTAAGAGCACCGTCTTTAAAGCTGATAGTACCACTGTGCTGGCCGGTTACTTTTTTACCTACCCATGCAATAGTACTTTTCTTAACGTCGATTTTTTTAGTTTGTGCTGTAGTAGTAAGAGTTGTAAGCGCCACTACAAGAGCGATAGCAATTGATTTTAGATTTTTCATCTGTGTTTAAAATTTTAGGATTAAAAGGTATAATTAAATTGTTACAAATAATTCATTTTCAGGCTTACGTACCTTTATAAAATGCTGGTTAGCATCTTCTTCATGGCGGTAACCTATGGTGGCTACAAGCGAGGCATTAAGCCCTTGTGCACTTAGCCCAAGTATTTCGTTTATAGTTGCAGGGTCAAAACCTTCCATAGGTGTTGCGTCTATTTTAAGTAGTGGCGCAGCGTGTATAAGGTTTGCCAGTGCTATATAAGTTTGCTTGGCAGTCCAGGTGTTTTTTTGCTCTTCGGTAAGGGTACCTATAAAGCCTTTAATGTAATCGCCAAAACCGGCTACTGCCTCTACAGGTATACCACGTACTTCGCTTACGTTTTCTATGTATTTGTCTACCTGCTCATTGCCCACGTTCACTTCATTGGCAAAAATGAAAATGTGAGATGACTCTTTAAAAAGCGTAGCGTTGTTTCCGCTGGCGCCTGCGGCAAGTTTTTCTTTCATTTCCTGGCTTTCAATAACAAACACCTTGTAAGGCTGAAGGCCTACAGAAGATACGCTTAGCTGCACCGCCTCTTTTAGCAGGGCAAGGTCTTCTGCCGATACCTTTTTAGTGGTATCGTATTTTTTTGTGGCATAACGCCATTTCTGACTATCTAAATAATTTTTCATGATGAATATAATGTGCTATTATATATTATTGTTTCCTATATTTTTCCAGCAATCTGTTTAACGTTTCCAGTTCCTCGGCAGAAAGGTTTCTTGCAAACCTGTTTTCGGCTTCCTCTACCAACGGATCCAGATTTTTAAGCAGCTCCAGGCCTTTTTCTGTAATGCCTATTTCCATTTTACGGCGGTTACCCGGGCATACTTCGCGGCTTACCAGGCCTTTTAGCAGCAGCTTGTCTACCAGGCGGGTAGTGTTGCTGGTTTTGGCTATCATGCGCTCCTGTATTACGCACATGTTTACCGTGTTTCCTTTTTGCCCCCTTAATATGCGCAGTACATTAAACTGTTCCTGGCTCAGGTCGTACGCCTTCATAGTGTCTTGCACCATTTCGCCCATAAGGCGTGCAGTATAGATCAGGTTCATAAGTACCTGTTTTTCTATAGACATGTTAGGGCTTTTTATTACATCCTGAATTTTCATTAGCTCAAGGTCATTTGTATTCTCAACAATTGTATTTACAATATTTGTATATACAAATGTAAGTGTAAAAAGAATATCCGCCGTTAAAACGGTTGTTAATTTTTTGTTAACAGAAAAAGACAGCCTGTTTTTGGGGTAATTTTATACTTTAAATAAAAGCCACAAGGCATTTACAAACATGAAAAAGATACTTATACTAATCCCTTTATTGGCAATTTTTATTCTGGCAACAGCCTTTTCTGCGCGGAGCAGGGCGGGAGAACCTAAGCCGGTAAAGGTATACACTAACGGTAAAACCACTGTAAAAGCCTACGAGTGGGATGGGCTGGAATACTTTCTTAACCAAAAAAACGATACTACTTATGTGGTAAACTTTTGGGCTACGTGGTGCGTGCCGTGCGTAAAAGAGTTGCCCGCTTTTGAGCAACTCGCCCAAAAATACAAGTCGCAAAAGGTAAAAGTTATTTTGGTAAGCCTTGATATGCCTAAGCAGGCCGAAACCCGGTTACTGCCCTTTATAGAACGCCAGAAAATAAAAAGCAAGGTATTGCTAATGCGCGACCCCGACCAAAACACCTGGGTGCCAAAGGTAAATGCCGACTGGAGTGGGGCTATCCCGGCAACGGTAATTTACAATAAAGACAAACGGTCGTTTTACGAACGCTCGTTTACCCTTGCCGAACTGGAAAAAGAACTGAATACAATTCATAAATAATAACTACAATAATGAAAAAGACTTTAAAATTTCTTTCGCTGGTTTTAATAATGGGCGCGCTTGCAGCCTTTACCACTGCCGATGCTCCCGCAGCAGGTTACAAAGTGGGCGACGTAGCCACTGATTTCAGCCTTAAAAACATTAATGGTAAAAAGGTAAGCCTTAAAGATTTTACGTCGGCCAAAGGATTTATAGTGGTGTTTACCTGTAACCACTGCCCGTATGCACAGGCGTATGAAGACCGCGTACTGGCGCTCGATAAAAAGTTTAAGGCAAAGGGCTATCCGGTTATTGCCATTAACCCTAACAACCCGGACAAGGTAGCCGAAGACAGCTTTGAAAATATGCAGAAGCGTGCGAAAGAGAAGAAGTACAGTTTCCCGTACCTGCTGGATGAGGGCCAAAAAATTTATCCGCAATACGGCGCTACCAAAACCCCGCATGTATACGTGCTACAAAAAACTGCAAACGGCAACGTAGTAAAGTACATAGGTGCTATAGATGACAACTATGAAGATGGTAAGCTGGCTAAAAAACATTATGTAGAAGACGCCGTAAATGCACTGCTTGCCGGTAAAGAGGTGCCGGTAAAAGAAACAAAGGCTATTGGCTGTTCCATAAAAGCATAATACCTTTACGGCTGTAACACAAACAAACATTTTTTACATGGACTTAAATCAGCAAGAGTGGTGGGATGGCGCACAGGCAGACGCCGATGCGGTAATACTGGACGTGCGCACCCTGCAGGAATGGAATGAGGGTATTATACCCGGAGCCATTAATATAGATATTTTTCAGGGGCAGGAGTTTATAAATGCCATAGATGCGCTGGATAAAACCAAGAGTTATTACGTGTACTGCCGTTCGGGTGGGCGCAGTGGTAACGCATGCGGACTTATGAGCCAGCTTGGTTTTGAAAAAGCCTTTAACCTTAGTGGTGGAATCATGGCTTGGGATGGCCCTTTAGTAGCACCGGAGTAAAATTTATCTTTTATAGTATTAAGAATCCGCCTTCGGGCGGATTTTTTTTAGCCACTAATTTCACGAATTAACACGAACTGATTTGTGCTAATTCGTGAAATTAGTGTGAGTCTTTTATCATTTTATCAGATTAACAAATTAACAAATCCACGTATCAACCCCTTCACAATTCCCTAAAACATTTCCCTCATTCCAAATAAATCCTTAATTTCGTAGCGCACAAATTTTAACGCGAAATATTTACGAGCTGATGAAATACGATATCATTGTTCTAGGCAGCGGCCCGGGTGGTTATGTTACTGCTATTAGGGCATCGCAACTGGGCTTTAAGGTAGCCATTGTAGAAAAAGAAAGCCTTGGTGGCATTTGCCTTAACTGGGGGTGTATACCTACAAAAGCACTGCTTAAAAGTGCACAGGTATTTGATTACCTGAAACATGCATCTGATTACGGCCTTACCGTAAAAGAGTTTGACAAGGATTTTGGCGCTGTTGTAGCACGTAGCCGTGGCGTAGCCGAGGGTATGAGCAAAGGTGTTCAGTTCCTTATGAAAAAGAACAAAATTGAAGTTATATACGGTTACGGTAAAGTAAAACCGGGCAAAAAAGTTGAGGTTACAGATGCTGACGGAAAAGTAAGCGAAATCAGTGCCGATAACATTATTATTGCTACAGGTGCACGCAGCCGTGAACTGCCTAACCTGCCACAGGACGGTAAAAAAGTAATAGGCTACCGCCAGGCCATGACGCTTCCTGAGCAGCCTAAGAGCATGATAGTAGTAGGTTCTGGCGCTATAGGCGTAGAGTTTGCCCACTTCTACAATGCTATGGGTACTAAGGTTACCATTGTAGAGTTTATGCCAAACATAGTTCCGGTAGAAGACGAGGATGTATCAAAACAATTTGAGCGTTCGCTTAAAAAGTCGGGTATCGAGATTATGACAAACTCATCTGTAGAGCGTATAGATACTACAGGAAACGGTGTTAAAGCGTTTGTAAAAACCGCTAAAGGCGAAGAAGTGTTGGAGGCAGACGTACTGCTTTCGGCTGTAGGTATTAAATCAAACATTGAAAACATAGGCCTTGAAGATGTAGGTATTGCTACAGACAGGGATAAAATCCTTGTAAACAAGTACTACGCTACAAACGTACCGGGTTATTATGCTATTGGCGACGTGGTTCCGGGTCAGGCGCTTGCACACGTAGCTTCGGCAGAGGGTATTCTTTGTGTGGAGAAACTTGCAGGCTTACACGTAGAGCCGCTTGATTATGGTAACATACCGGGCTGTACCTACGCTACTCCAGAAATTGCTTCGGTAGGGCTTACTGAAAAAGCAGCTAAGGAAAAAGGTTACGAAATCAAAGTGGGTAAATTCCCGTTCTCGGCTTCAGGTAAAGCTAAGGCTGCCGGTACTCCGGATGGTTTTGTAAAAGTAATATTCGATGCTAAGTACGGCGAATGGCTGGGCTGCCATATGATTGGTGCGGGCGTTACCGATATGATTGCTGAGGCTGTTGTAGCACGTAAACTTGAAACAACAGGCCACGAAATACTAAAAGCAGTTCACCCGCACCCTACCATGAGCGAAGCGGTGATGGAAGCTGTTGCTGCTGCTTATGATGAGGTAATTCACCTGTAATTTCAGATTTCAGATTATGTGGCGTTCCATTCTAAACAAAGCGTAGTTGAAGAATCTCAAACTATATTATAAGTCCGTCCTTTTTAAGGGCGGATTTTTTATATCTTTAAAGTATGAAAACCAACCTCGTGAATTTTTATTTTAACAAGTGGTATGCGCCGGTTTTGTTAGCGCTTGTTTCTGGAATAATCTGCTTTTTTTTTCTAGTTTCAGTGCGGTATAACTACGTGCTTGAAATATCAGTGCTTATTCCTTTTTTAGCAGTAATAGTATCGCTGTTTTTAGGGTTTAGACGATTGTTACGTAAGGATTATTTCGATGGTACTTTGCAGTTGGCAGGTTCACTGGCAGTTGGTTTTATAGGAGTTTATATAGGAGGAATAATTTGCTTTTTTTACCCGTACGACTTTTTTGGTCAATCGCATACGGTTCCCGAAGGCGTAAAGTATAATATTCCTTTAGAACAAGGCAAACCATCAAACAGTGCCATAAACGAGATTACTTTATACAACGGAATCCAACCCGGTATTTACTATTATAATGTTGAGGTTACAAATTTACCAACAGGATTTATATATCTAAAAGCCTATGAGGTTACAGAAAACATTCCCCTCTCTGCTGAACGCTTACATTATCGTTCTGAGATAAAAATAGAAAAACCTATTATAGATACTCCTGTTATACTAAGCCTTCCTGCACAAGAGGATTTCACCATTTACGAAGGCGATTGGGGCGATCCTTACCTTGCCCGTTTTGAATTGTGGTTTAAACCCGATGCCGGCGGGAAAGAGAAAAAGTTAAGCGAGAAGATTTATAAAATCGAAGGCTGGATGCGATAGCTATTATACTAGCTTTAAAAGAAGTAGAAAATGCAACCATATTATTTAGGATTTTTATATCCGTTTGTAATTATAGGTATCGGTATATTTATTGTGTACCAAAAGACTAAGACCAATAAAGAGCGTACCAAGTTTGCCCTCTCGTTGTTACAAGACAATGTTACAGAAATCATTAAGAATATAAAAGCTGAGGTGGTAGGTTCAGGGACTAAAAGATCTAAAGACTTTTACTTCCGAAGGTGTGATGTTTACGTACTGCCCGATGCTGTATTTTTAGTTACCTATACTTTTTTTGGCAACGGAAAGCCATTATTGCTTACAACGAACAAGGAGAAATACGCACGCTTTATTGCAGGCGGTGTTTTGCCCGAGATTAAGAAGATTAACCCAGATTCTTTTAGCCATTCGGTATATATAGAATATGGTGATATATCATTACATTCTATGGAAGTAGATATTCATCTCTATGGCCTTACCGAAGCCCAGCGGGAGTGTTTTAGGTTTTAGATTTTATCGCAGTGAATGTATGATTCGAATTAACCAACAGTAGAGTAATGGATATATTTTTTTTGCAGATCATAATATTTGTGATTATAATAATTGCAGCTTTATACATAAGACATACAATTAACGAAAAACGGACGGCAGCGGTTGTTTTAGCGATCAACGGTAAAATAGTAGTAAAAATAAAAAATATAAAAGCAGAAGTGTTTTCAAATGGTGCGCAGGATTGGAAATTTAACTTTAGAAAGTGTGATGTTTATGTTTTATCCGATGCCATTTTTTTAGCAACATACAAAACGGTTATAAAAGGGGTTCCGGTCTTTTTAACTTATAATAAAGAGTTATATAACGCTGTCATCCCGCAGTACGCTTTGGTAAATTTGAAGAAAATAAATCCTGATTCTTACGGTAAATCTGTGTATTTAGAGTACCAACATCAAGAAGGTAATTCCCATAAATTTAACGTTGATATGCATCTTTACGGCCTTACCGAAGCCCAGCGGGAGTACTTCAGGTTTTAATAACAAAAAGCCGGAACATTACTGCCCCGGCGTTGCATATTTTGTTTAGGCTGTAAATCTTAAAACTAACAACCATCAACTAATAACTAATTTTTCATCGAAGCCATGTCTATTACAAAGCGGTATTTTACATCGCTTTTCAGCATACGGTCATACGCTTCGTTAATGTAGCTCATGTCTATTACTTCCACGTCAGATGTAATGTTGTGCTCAGCGCAGTAGTCCAGCATTTCCTGGGTTTCTTTAATACCACCTATAAGGCTGCCCATAATGCTACGGCGCTTACCTATAAGGCTAAACGCAGGGGTAGTAGATGGAGTAGGAGGTACACCCAGCACTACCATAGTACCATTTTTGCGAAGCAGGTTCAGATACGTAGCGTATTCGTGCTGTGCAGAGATAGTATTAATAATAAAATCAAAGCTGTTTTGTAATGATGCCATTACAGCAGGGTCAGTAATCAGGGCAAAGTTATGTGCACCCAGTGATTTGGCATCAGCCTCTTTGCTTGGCGATGTACTAAGCATGGTAACTTCTGCACCAAAAGATACGGCAAACTTAACTGCCATGTGGCCAAGGCCTCCAAGACCAAGTACAGCTACCTTATGGCCTTTACCCACTTTAAGGTGGCGTAGCGGCGAATAAGTAGTAATACCTGCACAAAGCAGTGGTGCCACACCCTCTAGCGGAAGCTTGTCTGATACGTGCAGTGCGTAGTTTTCGTCTACGTTTATGCTGGTGCTGTAACCACCGTAGGTAGGTATGTTAGTACCGCGCTCGTAGCTGTTGTAAGTACCCGTCATACCCTCGTCGCAGTATTGTTCCTCGCCGTCAAGGCAGCTTTGGCAGTGGCGGCAAGAGTCTACAAAGCACCCAACACCGGCAAGTTCGCCCACCTTAAAGTTGGTAACCTCGCTACCTACCGCTACAATGCGGCCCACAATTTCGTGACCCGGAACTACAGGGTATTTAGCAGGGCCCCATTCGCTGCGTGCCGTGTGGATGTCGCTGTGGCACACGCCACTGTATAGTATGTCAATCTGGATTTGGTGCGGGCCTACTTCCTTACGTTCAAAGTCAAATGGCCTTAAAGGTGTTGTAGCGTCGTAAGCCGCATAAGCATTTACTTTAATCATAATTGTTTAATTTGTTTAGGTTATTTATTTAGGCTATCGGCTTTTAGGCATTCGCTATCAGCCAATTCAAAATTATCTTCGCTCAGTTCGCCTTGCTGGCTCGCGTTAAAATTCAAAATTTAAAATAATGATTACCGTTGCAGTTTTTCAGCCAGTTCCCTGCGGTATGTAATCCCTATAGGAATATCGGTACGTTTTATAACCACGTGGTCTTTATGAACCTCATCTACCTTATCAAGCGCTATAATAAACGACTTATGCGCCCGCATAAAATTACCCGATGGCAGCAGGTGCTCCAGGTCGTTTGTGGTTATGCTGGCCAGGTAATACCGCTTTTGGGTAAATATTTTCACGTAATTGCCGTAACTCTGCGCATAGAGTATAGAGGCAAGTTCTATTTCTATGTTATCGCTGTCTACCTTTACGGTAATAGTACCACTCATCTCTGCCTGAAGTTCTGCAGGGCTGGCATCAGACAATTCAAGGTAGCGTTTAATGGCTTTTTTAAACCTGGGGTGAAAAATAGGTTTAAGCAGGTAATCCATAACCCCGTATTCGTAGCTCTCCAGCGCAAATTCGCTGTAAGCGGTGGTGAGTACGGTTTTAGGGCGTTGTTTTAGCTTTTTTAGCAAGTCCATACCGCTTAAACCGGGCATGTCTATATCCAAAAACATAAGATCTGCCATATGGGTTTGCAGGTATTCTAACGCCTCCACACCATTATAGCACTGGTGTACAAGCTCCAGAAACGGATCCTGGTTAATGTAGTTAGCCAGCACGTAGTGTGCGGCGGGTTCGTCGTCTACTATAATACAGCGTATGGTTGTGGCAGTTGTCATAATCGTTTTAGCTGTAGTTGTAAATGTACAGAAAATATACCGTTTTCCTCTATGTTTAACGTATAGTTATTACCATACTGCAGCTTAAGTCGCTCCGTGGTATTGCGTATACCTATACGGGTACTTACTACATCGGGCTTGTTTTCCGGTACAGAGTTTTTTACGTAAAAATCCATTTTACCTTCCCTTACCTTAATGTGTATATCTACAAAACTGCGTTCTATAGTGCTGGTACCGTGCTTAAAAGCATTTTCTACAAAGCAAATAAGCATCATAGGAGGTATTTTGTAAGCGCCCTCCTCGTCGTTGTCTACGTTAAACTGAATATCGCAGCGATAGCCCACACGTTCCTTTTCCAGTTCGGTATAGCTTTGCAGAAAGTTCACCTCATCGTCAAACGGTACACACTGGCGTTCATTACTTTCCAGCTGGTAGCGCATAAGTTGCGATACGTGCATAATCAGGTTAGGTGTACGTTCCGGGTACTGCAGGCTAATGCCGTATAGGGTATTAAAGGTGTTGAATAAAAAGTGCGGATTAAGCTGCTCTTTAAGCGAGTTTAGCTGCGCCTGGTTGTACAGCAGTTTTTCGCTGTCCAGCTTTTTACGGTCGCGGTAAAACTTAAAGATCAGCGTTACCGAAATTATACATACCAGCGTAGCTACTAATGTAGCGGTTTGAAACCAGTAACTTTTTTGCTGAGATGTTTTGTACAAAAAGCAGTTACGGTAAATCCAGTTTGTGGTGGCCTCGTACATAATAACCGAAAACACCGCCACAAGTGCCGCACTTGCTATTAGGTACAGCCAGGGCCTGTGCTTTTTAAGCAATATAGGCAGTAGTAAAAAGCGGTTTATCTGCGCATGAGAGTACAGCATACAAAAGTATAGCGAACCGCTCCACACACCTTTCCAGGAGCGTATAAGTATCCAGTCGTTAAGCGTAAACAATATAAAGCAGAACACCAGTATCAGGAGTTCCTGCCACCAGGGGTTTTCTGCTATTTTTGTAAAAGTGCGCTTCATTATTATTGTAATTACTATGCAAAGTAACTACATAATATGCTAACTGATGGTTTTTGTATGACGAATTGAATTCATCATTTAAAACAAATTAAACGAACGTTTAAAAAAATGCGTGTGTACCTTTGCCCTACAATTTTTTTTCAAAACCTTACTTTTTAAATAACCATCACATGTACGCAAAAAAGATCATGCTGCTGCTTTTGCTGCCGGTTATGTACTCGTATAGCCAAACGCTTACCCTGCGCGAGGCGGTAGATACCGGTATGGCAAATTACGGTTTGGTTAAAGCCAAGGAAAAATACGCCCAGGCTTCAGACGAAACGGTAAAGCAGGTAAAACGCGACTATTTGCCAAACCTTAACCTTTCTGCCCAGCAGGATTACGGTACCGTAAATGGCCAAAATGGCCCGGCTTATGGCTTAGGTGGCCTTGGTGTGGCTTCATCGGGCTTGCCACTGCCTCAGCAAAACTGGAATGCTGCCTTTGGGGCACTGTACCTGGTAAATGTTAACTGGGATTTCTTTACGTTTGGGCGCACTAAAGAGCGTATAAACGTAGCGAAAGCCGATGCCCAGCGCAGCCGTAAAGACTACGAGCAGGAGCAGTTTCAGCAAAAAGTGCGCATAGCAGGCGCTTACCTAAACCTGCTTGCGAGCCAAAGGCTGGTAATTTCTCAGCAAAAAAACCTGAACCGTACCATAGTAGTACAAAAAAACGCGGCGGTACGTGTAAAAAACGGCTTACTGCCGGGTGTAGATTCTACGTTGGCTTCCGCCGAAGTATCCCGCGCTAAAATTTCGCTAAACCATTTAAAGGAGCAGGTAAAGATGCAAAATGCAGAACTGGTGCGCCTTATGGGTGTAGATCCTAAAGACTTTGTAGCTGATACTACGCTGGTAGCACGTATACCAAAAGCTATTTTAACCGATGGGCCTTCCGGCGCAGAAACTAATCCTATTTTGCAGTTTTACAAAAGCAGGGTAGACCTTAGCAACCAGCAGCAAAAAGCGTTTAGCCGGGAATACTGGCCCACGTTAAGCTTATTTGGCGTGTTTCAAACCAGGGCGTCGGGGTTTAAGTCTAATTATGCCAGCGACCAAAATGCCTTTACACAAAACTATTGGGATGGTGTAAGCCCTAACAGGCAAAACTATCTGGCAGGTGTGGGGCTTACCTGGAACCTTACTGCCATAGCACGTTCGTCTAAAAAGGTAAGCGCCCAAAAACTGATTACCGAAGGGCTTCAGGAAGAATATAATGCGGTAGACAACCAGCTTAAAGCCCAGCTCGACGCTGCTAACGCGCGTATAAACTTTGCCATGCAAAACTACGGGGAAGCACCAAGGCAGGTAAAGGCCGCGCAACAGGCCTATTTGCAGCGCACTACGCTATACAAAAACGGACTTACTAATCTGGTAGATGTTACCCAGGCGTTGTATACGCTAAACCGTGCCGAGACAGACCGCGATGTAATTTACACTAACGTATGGCAGGCATTATTACTTAAGGCTGCTGCAACCGGCGATTTTAACCTGTTTATAAACGAACTATAATTACCTTACCATGAATTTAATCCGTTTTGCGCTTCGCAAACCCATATCTATACTGGTGCTGGTGGCCGGGCTCTTTTTCTTCGGGATAGGTGCCATAAGAGACATTAAGGTAGACATACTACCAAAAATGAACCTGCCGGTAATATACCTGGCACACCCCTTTAACGGTTACACTCCGGATCAGATGGAGTCGTACTTTGCTAAAAACTACATTAACATTATGCTTTTTGCCAATGGTGTAAAAAGCATTGAAACCAAAAACATACAGGGACTTACCTTAATGAAGGTAACCTACTACGAAAACACAAATATGGCACAGGCCGCTGCCGAGCTTAGTGCATTAAGTAACAGGATTCAGGCTGCCTTTCCACCGGGGTCGCAGCCACCGTTTGTTATCCGTTTTGATGCTTCCTCGCTGCCTGTGGGCCAGCTTGTACTGAGCAGTAAATCCAGAACCAATAACGAGCTCCAGGACTTGGCAAACGTGTATGTGCGCGCGTCTTTTACCAGTATACCGGGATTGCTGTCGCCACCACCCTTTGGGGGTAGCCCGCGTACCATAGAAATAAATGTAGACCCTGCCAGGCTAAACGCCTACAACCTTACGCCAGACCAGATTGTAGAATCTATAAGGCTTAATAACCAAACGGCACCTTCGGGTAACGTACGTGTGGGCGATAAAAACTACATTACGCCTACAAACAATACCATTAAGGAAATTAAGGATTTCGAAAAAATACCCATTTTTAAAGGCGGTGTACAAAACCTTTACCTGGGCGATGTAGCCAGCGTAAAAGACGGTGCCGATATTACAAACGGCTATGCCCTTGTAAACGGTAAACGGTCGGTGTATGTAAGTATTGCCAAAGCCGGCGACGCTTCTACGTGGGATGTAGTGAAGCAGCTAAAAGCTAACCTGCCCAAAATACAAAGCACACTGCCACCCGATGTTTCGGTATCTTATGAGTTTGACCAGTCGGTTTACGTAATTAACTCAGTTAAAAGCCTTATAACAGAAGGTGTAATAGGCGCTATACTAACAGGGCTTATGGTAATCCTGTTTCTTGGCGATAAGCGTGCCGCGCTTATTGTTATCCTTACCATCCCTATCTCTATTATATCGGGCGTGTTGTTCCTTAAGTTATTTGGGCAAACCATAAACCTTATGTCGCTTAGCGGACTGGCGCTTGCCATAGGTATATTGGTAGACGAAAGTACTGTAACCATAGAAAACATTCACCAGCATTTTGATATGGGTAAACCCAAGGCACTTGCCATTTGGCATGCCTGTACCGAAATAGCCTTGCCAAAACTGCTTATCCTGCTGTGTATTCTTGCTGTATTTGCCCCGGCTTTTACCATGGCAGGCATACCGGGGGCGTTGTTCCTGCCGCTGGCACTGGCCATTGGTTTCTCTATGGTGGTGTCGTTCTTGCTTTCGCAGACGTTTGTGCCGGTAATGGCAAACTGGATTATGAAAACCCACGGCAATGAAGAAGCACACGGACAAAACCCCGAAAACTATATTCATAAAGACGATTTTGCCGAACGCGAAGATTATGATGTAGACGGCAAGGTAAAAGGCTTTGATAAATTCCGACTTGGTTTTATTAAGTTGATAGACCGCCTGTTGCCTAAGCGTAAGTTTATAGCCCTGGCATATCTTGTTATTATCAGTGGCCTGGCGGTGCTTATGCTAAATGTTATAGGGCAGGATGTATTCCCGAAAGTAAACAGTAGCCAGTTTCAGTTACGCATGCGAGCCGAAAACGGTACCCGTATAGAGCGCACAGAAGAAAAAGCCCTTAAAGTGCTAAAAATCATAGAAGGTACAGTGGGCAAGGACCACGTAGGCATTTCATCGGTATACGTAGGTATGCACCCATCGTTGTATTCGGTTTCGCCTATATATCTGTTTATGGCGGGCCCTCATGAGGCGGTGTTCCAGGTGGCCCTTAAAGACTGGCATACCGATATGGACACGTTTAAAGATACCCTGCGCCAAAAAATAGCTAAGGCAGTACCGGGTGTACAGGTGTCATTTGAACCCATAGAACTTACTGATAAGGTATTGAGCCAGGGATCGCCTACACCCGTTGAGGTGCGTATAGCGGGCAAAAACAAAAAGCTGAACGAACAGTATGCAAACAAGCTGATAGCTGAGCTAAAGAAGAAAAGCTATTTTCGCGATGTGCAGCTGGCACAACCCATACATTACCCGGCGCTTAACATAGAGATAGACCGTGTACGTGCCGCACAGCTCGGTGTAGACATGAGCGATGTTTCGCGCTCGCTCATAGCCAGTACATCTTCATCGCGCTATACCGAAAAAAATACCTGGATAGATGAAAAGGCAGGATTGTCTTATAACGTGCAGGTACAGGTGCCACTGGATAAAATGAATACGGAAGACGATATTAAAAACATTCCGTTGCTTAAAAACTCCGTTCGGCCGGTATTGGGCGATGTAGCTACCATAACCCACGCCGATACGCATGGCGAAAATGATAATCTGGGTGCCATGCCGTATATTTCTATAACAGCTAACATTGACCATACCGACCTGGGTACCGCCACAAAAGACGTTAATGCTGTTATTGCAGGCCTTGGCGAACTGCCACGCGGACTTTTTATAGAGCCTATAGGGTTGAGTAAGGTACTTACCGAAACCATGGGTAGCCTTGAAAGCGGACTCCTTATAGCGGTGGTTGTTATCTTCCTTATGCTGTCGGCTAACTTCCAGTCGTTCCGCGTGTCGCTGGTCATCCTTACTGCGGTGCCTGCGGTGGTGTTAGGCGCCGTGTTATTGCTGTTAGCTACCGGAAGTACATTAAACCTTCAGTCGTATATGGGTATCATCATGTCGGTAGGGGTATCAATTGCAAACGCCGTACTGCTGGTAACTAATGCCGAACACCTGCGCAAAGAAAACGGGGGCGATGCCCTTAAAGCGGCACGAGAAGCTGCCAGCATACGCCTGCGCCCTATTATAATGACCAGTGTGGCCATGGTGGTAGGTATGCTACCTATGGCTATAGGCCACGGCGAAAGCGGTGAACAAACATCGCCACTGGGCCGTGCGGTAATAGGCGGCCTTATATTTTCTACACTTACCGTACTGGTTATATTACCCGTTATCTTTGCATGGGCACAAGGTAAAGCAAGCATACAAAGCCCGTCATTAGACCCGGAAGACGAACAAAGTAAACATTATGTACCTACACAATCATAATATGAAAAAGATCACCTTATTATCATCGGCAGCACTGGCGTTGCTGCTACTATACGGCTGTGGCGACAAAAAACAGGAAACCGCACCCGCAGTTCCTGAACAGCCCGTTCTTGAAACCTTTGACCTTTCTAAAGAAAAACTGTCGAGCCAGATAACCCTTCCTGCTGAATTGCAAGGGTTCCGCCAGGTAGACCTCTATGCTAAAGTGGCGAGCTACGTTAAAGAACTTAAGGTAGATATAGGCAGCCAGGTAAAGGCAGGACAACTCCTTATTGTGCTGGAAGCCCCGGAAATCAGTTCGCAGATTGCGGCTGCACAAAGCCGTTTACATTCGGCGGAGGCAGTGTATACCGCCAGTAACGCTACCTACAACCGCCTGCTGGAAACCAGCAAGGTAGAAGGAACCATCAGCAAAAATGATCTTGATATAGCCTTATCGCGCAAAAGTAGCGATTACTCGCAGCTACAGGCGGCTAAGGCCAGCATGAAAGAACTGCAAACCATGCAGGGTTACCTGCAGATACGCGCCCCGTTTGATGGAGTAATATCGGCCCGTAACGTAAACACGGGTGCTTATGTAGGGCCACAGGGTAAAGGCAGCGATTTGCCTTTGTTTAGCATACAAGACCAAACCAAGCTAAGGCTGGCGGTATCGGTCCCTGAGGCATATACAGGTTATATAGCCGATGGCGATGCGCTTAGTTTTACGGTAAACTCGCTTCCGGGCCGTACGTTTAAAGGCAAGATTACCCGCATGAGCGGCGCGCTGGATTTGAAGCTGCGTTCTGAACGCGTGGAAATGGATGTAGTAAATGCCGATAAAAAGCTGTTGCCGGGTATGGTAGCCCAGGTTATACTTCCGCTTAATGCTAAAGACAGCACGTTTGTAGTGCCAAAAACAGCAGTGGTAAACAGTGCCGAAGGTATTTATGTGGTAAGTGTAAAAGACAATAAATACCACCACACAGGCGTTGTAAAAGGCAGGGAGTTTGGCGATAGGGTAGAGGTGTACAGCGACAGCCTTACCGTAAACCAAAAACTTGTAAAGGCAGCCAATGAAGAAATGCGTAATGGCGAACCTGTAAATCCGTAAATTTTACTCGAAATATAAAGTTATAATTTTTTGTTTGGTTACTCACCCCGTTTGCCAAGGCAGGCGGGGTTTGTTTTTTAGCGGAAGAGATTACCTATTCTGTGAAAGATTCGCCCGAAGAAAGTACGTTTATAGGGTTGTGCGAATCCTACAACCACTTCATCATATAACGGTGTATCTTCTGCAAGGATAATGTTGATTGCTTCCGATTTTTTGATTGATTTTGTTTTAAATCCTATCAAAGATATTTCAATTCTATCTTCTTCGTTAGCTTCCAAATAAAAAATCCCGTCAGAATCAGATGAAGTTTGTTTTCCGTTGGTGAGGTTTTTAATTGTTGCATAAGGTAAAGGCATCTTTTGCTCATCGACTACTCTACCTTTTATAGTACCGATTAAAGATGTTTTTGCTGCCTCGGCGGAATCAGTAATGAATTTATTATTATCTTTTTCAGTAATAAGAATCGGCGATCCCTGCGCCATTGCTTTTTGCGCAGCAGGTAGGAGCAGACTTAAAAATGTAAATCCTGCAAGCACTGAATAGCCTTTTTTCTTTTTAGGAACTACAAGATCACGGTCTAGTTGGGTATTTATAAAACGTCCGCACAGGTTTTTATCCTGTTTTAGTGCTTCGGCTATCTCCCGGTCTGATGCTTTGGTAAAGTCGATCACCTGCTTTTGGCATGCCATGCAAAACCTGCCCCTTTCGGCAGGAGCCATAGTGTCCCAGTTTTCGTGGCACGGCTTAGGGATGGATATTTGTATGCGGTTATTCATTTTTACTGAAAAGGTTACCTATTTTGTGAAAGATTCGTCCGAAAAAAGTACGTTTCTGAGTAATTATTTTTCTTTCAATAACCGCTACCGCACCGGTGATAACGGATATTCTATGCGAACGATATGCTGTTACAACAGCTCCATGATCCTCCTGTAATATAGTTGTAATAGGAGTTATATCTTTAATTAAAATCTCATTTGTTGAATAACCAATGGTTTCAAAAACAAGTTTATCTCCTATGTTTGCCTGTATTTTAAATGTGCCTGTACTGTCGGTTTCAGTTAATGTAGGTTTACCTTTTATTAATACCGTGACGCTCACCAGGGGCTTGTTAGTACTGTCTACGACAGTGCCTGTAATAATAACAGGATGCAGTTGATGTTTCTTAATTTTTTTTGTTGTGGTTTTGGTATGGGTAACCTGTTGAGATTTCTTTTTCTCCTGTGCAGTAGCACTAAGTGTAATTAGGCTAAGCGCAAAAGCAAGTACAGTAGTTATGCTGTTTTTTTCTTTGCGGATTGTTACATTACGATTTAGTTGCGTACTTACAAAACGCCCACACAGGTTTTTATCCTGTTGCATTGCAGCCACAATTTCCCGGTCTGATGCTTTGGTAAAGTCGATCACCTGCTTTTGGCATGCCATGCAAAACCTGCCCCTTTCGGCAGGAGCCATAGTGTCCCAGTTTTCGTGGCACGGCTTAGGGATGGATATGCGTATACGGTTGGTCATAAGCCAAATATAATAATTTTACGGCGAAAAAAGGCAGTTGCCGTTAGCAACCTTTATCAAAAGTATAATGGTTTGAGGCATGACATTACAGAAAGGGTGTAAGCTTGCAATTTAACCAGAACTTTAAACCTCACTAAAGAAGAAATTCTTTGAAGAAAGTTTAGTAGCTTTATTACAAATATGTTACCTACTGTTAAAAATTATGGAAAAATTAAGAGTAAGAGATGAAGATTTAGAATTTGCAGGCATAGATGGCGGCGGAATTGCTATGTATACGTATCAGGGTAAGCCTTTTACGGGAATCATAGAAGACTATTTTTTTGAAAATGAAGAACAACTTGCTAGCGAAACGGAGTATTTAGACGGATATCAGCAGGGAATTGAGACTACATATCATGAAAATGGGAAAATTGCTACACATTTTACATCAAGCAACAATAAGTTACATGGTGAATGCAAACAATGGGATGAAGATGGAAATCTGATATCGCACTCTTTCTGGCACAATGGGGAACTCTTTAAAAAAATTAAATAAATATTTCTTTTATAAACCTTGTTTTCAGGTGAACATCCATTGAGTAATATAGCAACCCAACGTGCTCTTTGTGCCTCATCCAACGTCGTGTAAGAAACAATTCTACGAAAGAAGTTAGTTCTACTCAATTTAAATAAAAACCCGTGGTGCAGTAGTAATTATCCAAATAAGTATGTACAACGGGTTATAGTAGTATTTTTTTTAAAACACTTATTGCTTTAAAAGAAACGGTAGCCCACACCAAACGTCCATATTGGGTTGTTATGTGCATCAAACCCATAATAAGGGGTAATAAACATTAAGTGGCTGTATTCTACAATAGGGGATACAGCGAGTTTTGGTGCCGCCTTTCCCCTTGCTACAAAAAGCGAAGGGAATGCACCCACGCCCACTTTAAACTTCTTGCTGAACTTATATTTAAGGCTTGGCCCACCTACATTTATACCAAAACTTTTGCTGCCGTAACTTATGGCAAGCATACCGTCAAATCCAGCTTCGACGTTTTTAGGCATCGTTTTTTTAGGCTCGGTGTCTGTGGTGGCGGGTTGCTGTTGGGCATATGTAACCACTGCCGAAAATATCAGCAACGCTGTAATGACATATTTTTTCATGAAACTATTTCTTGATGATAAGTAACGATGGTGTATTGTTTAGCCACTCACTGCGCAGTTCTATCTGCTTTTTCCAACTTTCCTTGCTTATAATAAGGAGGTCATGGCTTTGCAGATACTCTCTCTCCATTTTTTTCTGGCTCAGTAACTGAATGTGGTTTGGCACTACTTGCTCCACGCTACGTATACTTTCTTTAATATGCGGATTGTTCTTTACAAATCCATCAGCATCCAGTATGGTTACCTGAGATCCTGCATTTGCTATAAGCTTGTGCGCATATTCTATCAGGAAAGCATCATCTTCATCAAAAAGCGTAAGGAAAATACGGTCTGTACAGTTAAAACCTTTGTCTACCAGTATACCCACCGGAGTTTGGGTCTTACTAAGAATTTGCTGGGTTTTATCGTCAAACGGTGAATTTTCAAACAGTTTTTCTTTACCCGTTACGGTATTCAGGAGGCTTTCCGGGTTTATAATCCTCGTAGTAAAGCCCAGGATTTTACCCAGCAGGGTTCCTTCAAATATAGATTGCCCTATGTCTATCAGTACCAGGTCAAATTCGCCTTTATTAGCCACAGTAGCTATGTCGCTGTCTATGTCGCTGGTTGCTTTAAACAACGTGGTCACATTTTGGCCTAAATCTTCTGCTTCTACCAGCACGGGTTTAAAGGCCTGCTCTTCATACTCCTGTAAGTTAAACGTATGTATTTCTGAACTTTGCGGAACGTGCATTGCCGTAACCATAGCGTTAGTGTTCATCTTGGCTACAAAAGCATGGGCAAGTTTTAGCAGCGGTTTGGCACTTTCCGGGCTGTCAAAAGAAAACAGTACTTTAAAGCGGCTCGCCTGCCTGATTTCTGTAGGAATATAGTTTTTGCCACGGTTATAAATAAGCCCTATAAGATCTAATAATGGCCCTGTCATAAACGTGGTGGTAAGTGCCATAATAACCATCATAGAGAAGATTTCTTTAGACAGCACACCAAGGTCAAACCCTATGTTTAGTACAATAAGCTCCATAAGCCCACGGGTATTCATAAGAGCACCTATGGTAAGGCTGTCGCGCCAGTTTTGACCCACAAACCGAGCTGTAACGGCACTACCCACAAATTTACCTACTACGGCTACCGCTATAATAAGTCCGCATACCTTCCACATTTCTACGTCGTTTAGCAGGCCTATTTGCGTACGTAAACCCGTAAACACAAAAAACAGTGGCAGTAGCATTACCTGAGATACATCTTCTACCTTTTCAATAAATATACTCCTGAAACGCATATTTTCGGGCATAATGGCGCCTGCCATAAACGCCCCGAACAGCGCATGTATACCTATTACCTCTGTGGTATATGCCGATATTAAAAGCGTAAGGAAAAATATGGCTACAACCTGTTTGGTAATGTTTTCTTTGTTAGAATACAATTCGCCAATACGTTTAAGGAACGGGCGAACCACAAACAGCATAAGCAGCACGTAACCTACAGAAAGTGCAATTATGTATAGTGAACTTATAAACGAACCAGCTTTTACAATGGCTATTACCGCTGCCAAAATACACCACGCAGTAACATCGTCTGCGGCGGCGCAGGTAATTACCATGGCGCCTATACGCGTGCGGTGCAGGCCACGTTCCTGTACTATGCGCGCTAGTACGGGGAACGCTGTTATACTCATGGCTATACCTAAAAATAACCCGAACGAACCAAAGCTTACGCCTTGTGGGGCAAATTGGTTGTAAATAAAATAGGCCAATACAATACCGAACGTAAACGGTATTATAATACTGGCGTGGCTTATAATTACGGCATCTTTAGCTTTGTTTCGCAGTACGCTGAGGTCCAGCTCCATACCTATAACGTACATAAACAATATAAGTCCTATCTGGCTAAGAAATTGCAGGTTACCCAAAGATTCGGGCGGGAAAAGCAAGGCAGAATATTCCGGGAAAAATGTACCTACTAATGAAGGCCCTAATACAATACCGGCTATCATTTCGCCAATAACAGTGGGCTGCCCCAGTTTTTTACATATCCATGCAAAGAAGCGTGCCACAAAAAGTATGGTTATGATTTGAACCAAAAGCAGTGCCAACGGATGGCTCAGGTTATGAAACAGCGTATCTACAAAATCCTGCCACTGTCCTTTGCCACTAGCTTTTTCGGTAATAACACGGTTTGCCTCCAGCGATTTTCCGTTTTTCATGGCCCAGTAAATAATAGCAGAAAATACGGCTACTACTATGGCGTAAAAAATGCTGTTCCTGAATTTTTTCATTTTATTGGTTTTAGCAGCGCAATATTAGGCAGCTTTTTTTTAAACCAATAGTTGCAAAAACCGTTTTGCAGCAAGGGCGGGAAAAATTGTAATGAAATCTTAAAATTTTAACAAATACCTTTAAATCCGCACTTTTTTAATAAAGTCGTTACGGTAAATTTCGCTTAACGGAAAGGTGTAGTGGCTACCATCGGGTAATAGTTTATCGGCAGTAACAAGGTCGTGCGTGTAAAACTGAACGTGTTTAAGTGCTATGATAGCCTTTTTGTTAATGCGGCAAAACTCCTCTGCCGGAAGCATATCCAGCAGCTTTTCAAACGAACAGTTTTTAACCGTCATTTTTGTATTGTCGCTCATAAAAAGTATTTTGTCACGGCTGTCTACCTTACTGGTAACCAGGCAAAATATTTTATCGGTACTTATAAGTGCCTTACCCTTGTCAGTATTAAGCTGAATTTGTTTCGGGGCCGATGCAGCGGCCGGAGTGGCAGCAGCCAAAAACTGTGCTACTTTTTGTATGGCATGCTGTAGCCTTTCTGGTTTTACAGGCTTTACCACATAGTCTATGGCATCCCTGTCAAAGGCATCTACGGCAAAGTTTTTATAGGCAGTGGTAAAAATAATGGCTTTCCCCTTAAAGTGGTCTGCTACCTGAAGCCCGTTCATGCCCGGCATTTCTATATCAGTAATAAGCAGGTCAAATTCCAGTTTAGGAGCTTCCTCTAATAACGTGGCAGGGCTGTTAAATGCCTTAATTACTTCAAGTTCGGGTTGTTGCTCGCAAATCATTTTTAGTAGGGTAAGCCCCGGCAATTCATCGTCAAGCAGTAAGCATCTTATTTTTGTGTTCAAGCAGGTTGATTTTTAATTGTGCTACATAAACATCTTCTTCGGTATATCTTTCCAGCTTATAGCAGTTGTTGTACAGTATTTTTAGTCGTTGATCCAGCGTGCTGGCACCTATACCGCTATGCTCTTTTAAAAAAGCCGATTTTGGCGAAATCTTATTTTGCACCAATACCGAAAAAACGTTGTTTTTAAATTCTATTATTATAGATATAAACGCGTCAGGGCTTTGTAAATCAGCATGTTTAAACGCATTTTCAATCAAATCAATAGAAATCAGCGGAGCCAGTATTTTTTGTTCGTAAAGCTCATCCATTTCGTCTATTTTCTTTTTAACCGATATAGAAAAAAGCGGGCTAAGCTTTATTTTGTTTATCTCAATGAGATTTAGTGCAAAATCTATTTCTTCGCGCGGGCTTACATAACGGTTTTGGCTTTCGTACAAAATATAGTCCAGCACGTTACTAAGCTTATCCATGGCAAAGTACGTTTGGTACGCATGGCTTTGTATACTGTTAAGTATATTTTTAAACAGGTGCGGGTTCAGGCGGCTTTCAAGGGTTTGCAGTTGCAGGTTATTTGTTTTTGTTTCCAGCTCTACAAACTTTTTTTCCACCTCCTTGGTTACTTTTTTAGCCTTTTTATAGGCCGTAAAAAGCCATGCCGATACCGCGAGCAGTATACCCGTACTTACAGATAATGCTATTATTACCGTTTGTTCTGGCATTATTTGGCTACCGGTTTTCCGGCTTGGTTCCAGGCATCAAGGCCACCCTCCAGTTCTACAATGTGCTTAAAACCCTTTTGTTCCATAACTTGTACAGCTTCTGCACTGCGTGCGCCGGCCTTACAATATACGTATACAGTTTCGTCTTTATCCAGGCTATCCAGCCTTTGCTGAAAATCCTGGTCGTAAATATGGAGGTTTTTAGCACCCTCAATATGCCCTTCGTTGTACTCTTTAGGCATGCGTACGTCTACCAGTTGGCCTGCGTCATTTTTCATTTCCTGTTCAAAGGCTACCGGTGTTACCTGCTCAGTACCTGTTTTTTGCTCTTTTTTGCAAGCCGTTAGCAATGCCAGTGCCGTAAGGGCAAGGATATATTTTTTCATTTCTTTTGTTGCTGATTTACGTACCGCAAGGTACAAAATGTTTTATTTGGTTGTAAATGGCTTTTAAAGGTTACTTTAGCTGAGGCTGTGGATTTCTATCCAGTCTGTAATATATTCGGCCTGTTGTTGCCAACCAGGCAATGCTATTGAAAGATGATTCCTGCCGCCAAACTCTTTATAATCTGTAATAGAATGATCTTTAAGATAACGTGCATAGTTTTCGTAGTTAAGTGAGTTGGGTGTTATGCGGTCGTCTGTGCCAGTAATAAAAAGCAACGGAGGGTGCTGTTTTATAAAGTCTATCTTCGCCATATCTGTAAGTGCATCCCGTAATATCTGGCGTGATTCGGGTATGCAATACTGCTCATAGGTAGCCTTTTGTTCAGCGGCGCTGAGCCCGTTTGCAAACGAATAATTCCATTCGTTTTGCTCCATCATAAACACTTTTTTGCCAAAAGGTAAAAACCCTATGGGTTTCCAAACTGATTTTAAAAATGACCATTCAAACGAAAACACACCTTTTGGCGGTACACTGTGCAATGCCACCCCGGCGGCTACAACATTGCGGTTGACTAATACCTGCGCTATGAGCCCGCCCATTGCATGGCCTATAACTATAGGCTTTTCGGGCTGCTCTTTTGCTATTCTTTCGTAATGCGCTATAAGGTCAGATAAATGGAGTGCGCTAAAAGCTTTATTATCAGGCAGTGATTGTTTTAGTTGTGCTGCGGTTCCCTGCTTATGTGGCCATGCCGGGGCTATTGCATTAAACCCTTTTTCGGTAAAAAAGTTAATCCAAGGCTCCCAGATGCTGTTATGTACAAAGGCACCGGTAATAAATATGATGGTTTGTTGTTTCTTCATTAAATTGTGGAGTAGGGGGCAATATAGAGTGGCAATAGCATTTACGCTCCTGCCAGCACATCATTTATTTCCGGACGTTTTTCAAACATCCGTTTTGCAAAAGAGCAAACCGGTATTATTTTAACGCCTTTTTGTCTTGCGAAGTCTACCGCTGCATTAAGCAGTACGGTACCCACGCCTTTAAACTCTGGTTTACCTATGGTGTGTTCTATGATAAAAGTATGCTCATCGTGCCAGGTGTATGATATAATTCCGGCTTCAGCGCCATTTTCAAACGCCCTGAATGATCCTTTGCTACCGTTATCGCTGTGTTTTATTTCCATTATTGTTTTTTTATGGTCAGGTTAGGATTTATCTCGGGTAATGGTACACGCCCGTGTTCACCGTGTATTTTAGGAAATTCATCGTTCATCCATCGTTTTTTTGCATCTTCGATTAGCTGAGCATCACTCGAAACAAAATTCCAGTAGATGTATCTTGGCTCTGCCAAAGGTTCACCGCCAAAGAGGTAGAGCGTAGTGTTCGCCTGTATTACAAACTCACATAGTGTGGCATCCTTTGCTACCAGAAGTTGTTTCGGGCCAAAGGTATGACCTTCGGTTTCTACGCCACCTTCCAGTATATAAAGGCCGCTTTCGCCGTATAGCGCACCGTTAAACTGCACTGTTTGCGCTACGTCACTTTTTATTTCCAGCAGGTAAAGTGGGCTAAACACCGGAACGGCCGATTTGTGTCCCATGATTTCCCCGGCTATAAGTTTATATTGAAGTCCGTTTTCCTGCCATTCCGGCAATCCGGTTCCTTCTATATGGGCAAAGGATGGCTCGCACTGTTCCAGGTCTTTTGGTAGTGCTACCCATATCTGCAGCCCATGCAGGCTTTTATCACTTTGGCGCAGGTGCTCGGGTGTACGTTCAGAGTGTACAATACCCTTGCCGGATGTCATCCAGTTTACCTGTCCCGGTAAAATTTCAATTTCGTTGCCCAGGCTGTCGCGGTGCATTATGGCACCTTCAAACAGGTAGGTTAGGGTAGAGAGTCCTATGTGTGGATGCGGGCCCACGTCAAAATTTTCGTGGTCGCTTAATTTAGCTGGCCCCATGTGGTCTATAAAAGCAAATGGCCCTACGGTACGCTTTTCGCGGAAAGGCAACAGCCTGCCTACCCAAAAGTTACCAATATTGGCCGGACGCTCTTCTATGACCATATTGATGTTTGACATTATATAATCGTTTTCGTGATGTTAAATTACTAAATATTATAAAATACAGAAATCAAAAAATGTTAAATACATAATTATTGATCGGTTATTTTGTTGCATTACTGGTTTTCAGTTAGCTAACTTTTGTTAAAAAAATGATGCCCTGCATTACTGCAGGGCATCAAAGTAGTTGTGTTGTAAATGTATATTTAGTTTAGTGGTACAAGGTGCGCTTCTATATCTTCCCTTATATTTTCATATTTAGCAGGAAGTTTTAGTCCCTTGCCAAGGTCTTCCAGTGTTTCGTCTACCATAAACCCGGGGTTGTCGGTAGCTATTTCAAACAATACGCCTCCCGGTTCCCTGAAATAAAGGCTGTGGAAATAGTTGCGGTCTATCATAGGGGTTATATTTAGCCCACTGTTTGCTACTTTTTCACGGAAGTACATAAGCTGTTCATCATTTTTTACCCTAAAGGCTACGTGGTGTACAATACCGTTTGCCACATGGCCGCGTTTTTCGTCTTTTAAAGCTACAAGGTCTACAATAGCTGCCTGATCTACGGCATCTGTAGCATAGCGGTAGCGGTTAGCTTCTGCACTGATTAGTTTGTAACCAAAAATATCGGTAAGTACCGCTGCCGTTGCAGTAATGTCATTAAGGGTAAGCGTAATATTATGAAACCCCCTTGTAGCCATATCAGCTTTAACCTCGGCTGTTTCGTAAGGTTTGCGATCGTCTGTATCTACCTCGTACAATTCCAGTTTAAGTCCGTCCGGGTCAAGGAAGGTAAGGTAGCGCTCGCCAAACCTTGTTGCGGGTTTGTTATAAATAACATTGTATTGTTCAAAACGCGCCACCCATTTCTCAAGGCTGCCTTTAGGCACGGAGTAACCTATTTCGGTTGCCATGCCGCTACCGCGCCTGCCCTGTGGTATACCGGCTCCCCAAGGGAAAAACGTAAGTATAGTACCTGCACTGCCTACTTCATCTCCAAAATAAAAATGGTAGGTACCCGGATCGTCAAAGTTTACGGTTTTTTTTATGAAGCGTAAGCCTAACACGTTGCTGTAAAAATTAAAGTTCTTTTTGGCATCTCCTGCTATCGCAGTAATGTGGTGTATGCCGTATATCCTGTTTTCCATGATGCTGTTATTTAAAATGTTGTTGTTGTATTTTGATGATGTAAAATTACTTCCATACATCCTCCTGTGCATTGAACTAGGTTAAGAACGGACACAAGCGTTTTTATTAACAGATGATACGTAACCGTAGTAGATTGTTTAAATTTTGGCAGTCAGTAATTTATGATTGCCTTGTGATTTTTTTAAGAGTGATGCAGATACCTTTGAGTCAATTAAATGTGATATAGTACTTATGAAAAAGATTGCCCTGACCTTAATCATGGCTGCCGGAATCGGGATGGTTTCGTGCAAGTCGAACAAAACGGACGAAAACTCCGGAACAGCTGTAGACACCGCTGCCACCGTTACCGATAGCATTCCTGCATCGGGCGAAAGTGTAGCCCCGGCATCAGACAGCGTAGCCCCCACTACCGATACTGTTCCGAAGCAATAGTTATTGTTAAATCAGCGAACCGCCCCTAAGGCGGTTTTTTTTATCATTTAATTGTGAAACAGATAAGAAAATGTTGGGTTTATAGTAGGTAACTTTATACTATACATGTTGAAAAACAGTAAAGTATGAATGTTTTACCTAATCAGCAGCAGCATATAGTAGGTATACTGATTTTCGGGCCTATTATTTTTAAGGGGAATGCACCGCAAAATACTTCGGTGCAAGATACGATTACTGATAAACCGCTTTTCCCACGGCTAAACACAATGGAGAAAAGCGCAGATAATATTCAGATGAAGGAAAACAGGCAAATTCCATAAATGGATTTGTTTAAATTTGGGTAGTTAAGGGGAGCAGCTTCGCTATAAGGCGGAGCTGCTATTTTTTTATGGTAAGGTGTTGGGTTGTCACCGTTTTATTATTTAATTGTTATCAATCAAATGATGGCCGGGTAAATTATGTGAATTATTTATTATTTTTACAACTCATAGTTAAATTAAAACATTAACCTATCAACCATGAAGAAACAACTACTATTTAGCCTGGTAACCTTGGCTTTTTGCGCTACGGGTAATGCCCAAATAACAGCTATACCGGATGCTAAGTTTGAAGCATACCTTGTAGAAAAGAATATTGATACAGACGGGGTAGTGAACGGACAAATGGCTACAGCCGATGCCGAAGCCCTAACCACATTATCAATTAGCAATTATTCTTCCAATGGAGAATACATTTATGACCTTACCGGCATTGAAGCTTTTGTAAACCTGGAGTCACTTACGGTTCACAGCACCATGATTACAGAGCTTAATATTCAGGCGTTAACAAACCTAAGGAGTCTTGATTGTGCAGATAACAATCTTACTTCGTTAGATGTTTCTCATAATACATTGCTAACATCTTTAATAGTACAAGGCCTTGGAGATCTTTGGCCAATGAACCAAGTATCTCAACTGGATCTTAGCCATAATCCGCTAATTACAAATATACTAGCGATAGGGGTAGAGTTGATTGATCTTAGGAATGGTAATAACCAGCCACAAATGTCTATAACTATTGACTATAGTATGGGAGGTGTACCACCCGATTACATATCCGGGCACACCTGTATTTTAGTTGACGATGAAAATTTGGCCAGCGCAAATTCAGCTCCCTACAATACTTGGCGTATAACGTCTGAACATCGCACCTATTCATTGACAGAAACATGCGAAGTTAACAGAAAAGAGCATAAAGCTAACATGGTATCGGTTTATCCTAATCCGGCACAAGATGTATTCACCATTAACACTGCAAAAGGAGAAACGATTACAGATGCCTCTCTTTATGATATAACCGGCAGATTAGTAAAAAAATATGATGTGCTGCAAAATAGCTTTTCTGTGGCGGGAGTACAAAATGGAACGTATGTACTAAAAGTTGCCACAGCCACTACCTCTCAGGATATTAAATTGCTTGTAAACTAACTTAGTGGTTTGCTGATTATATAAAAAACGCGCTGTGTAAACAGCGCGTTTTTTATATAATCTTTTTTATAACCCTTAGTTTGTGGCTGTGCCTTTTGGTGTCTACGTTGTATATACCTAGGTGATCCAGTCGGTCTATGCGTACCTTGCCATGGGCGTGGATTATGTAATTGTCTTCCATAATAATCCCTACGTGAATAATACGTCCTTCGTCGTTATCAAAAAATGCCAGGTCGCCGGGTTCACTTTCCTCAATAAAGCTAAGTGCTTCGCCCTGTGTGGCCTGTTGGCTGGCATCACGCAATAGTTTATGGCCGTTTAGCTTGTATACCATTTGCACCATACCAGAGCAGTCTATGCCAAAAGGCGTTTTGCCACCCCACAAATACGGTGCGTTAAGGTACAGGTAGGCGGTATCTATAAGTTTTTGCTTGTCTTTTTTACCGGAAACTTTAAGCCCGTCAAAAAAATATTTTTCAGCGTTAAGTTCGCTATTTTCCAGAGCCGTAACCGATGCTCCCAGCGGAATGGGCAACAACTGGTTATCTGCCGAAGCCAGGTATTCTATAAGGTCGCCGTTCATAACCGGGTCTGTTTGTTGCATCAAGTTATACGCCGCTTCGCTTATGATACGAAACTGCTTGTTGTCTATCCAACCGTTATATCCGTCAAAGCCAAGCTCTATGCGGCTCCATTTTTCGGTTTGCTCCAGTATTTTAAAATGCTCGCCAAACAATACCTGGGTGGTAAGTTCGCTGCGGTCGCTGGGTTCCAGCCTTATGGGTACAATAGCAAGGTTACAGATACCAAACATCCTTTGACTTAATATTTTTTATTTTCTATAGAATTTGCTGTAGCGGTTTTCGCGTTGCTACAAATATAGCAGTAATTCTGAAGCTTTTTAGTAACTGTGGGTATTAACAAGCCTTTTGTGGAAAAATTTTTATCATAAAAAAACGGGACACAAATTTATTTGTGTCCCGGGTATTTATAGAATTTAGTTTGTGGTATTATGCTCTTTCAATAACAATAGCAGAAGCACCGCCACCACCATTACAAATGGCTGCCGCACCTATTTTGGCATTGTTTTGTTCCAGTACATTAATCAGGGTAACAATAATACGCGCTCCTGAAGCACCCAGCGGGTGGCCCAGCGATACCGCACCACCGTTTACGTTTATTTTGCTGCCATCTAAACCAAGGATTTTGGCATTAGCAAGGCCTACTACAGAAAACGCTTCGTTAAACTCAAAAAAGTCTACGTCTTCCTTAGTAATTCCTGCCTTGTTTAGTGCTACAGGTAGTGCCTTAGCAGGGGCAGTGGTAAACCATTTTGGTTCCTGCTCTGCATCAGCATAGCTTTTTATGTAAGCAAGCGGGGTAAGGTTTAGTTCCTTTGCCTTGTCTTCGCTCATAAGTACCAGTGCTGCCGCACCGTCGTTTATGGTAGAAGCATTTGCAGCTGTAACAGTACCGTCTTTTGTAAATACCGCGTTTAACGATGGTATTTTATCCAGCTTTACGTTAGTATATTCTTCGTCTTTGCTTACGATAACCGGTTCGCCACGGCGCTGAGGTACAGCCACCGGAACTACTTCGTTGTTAAACTTGCCTGCATCCCATGCAGCAGCCGAACGCTTGTATGAGCTTATCGCAAATTCATCCTGCTCTTCACGGCTTATTTTATATTCGGTAGCACAAAGGTCTGCACATACGCCCATGGCATTATTGTCGTAAGCATCGGTAAGGCCGTCTTTTTGAAGGCCGTCAATCATGGTTGCAGGGCCAAATTTGTACCCGTTCCTCATGTGTACGTAATGCGGAATCTGGCTCATGCTTTCCATACCCCCGGCTACCACAATTTCGGCATCGCCCAGTAATATGGCTTGTGCAGCCTGGCTAACGGCTTTCATACCGCTGGCACAAACTTTATTTACAGTAGTAGCTATAACATTATCGGGTAGGCCTGCCAGTTTAGATGCCTGCCTTGCCGGAGCCTGGCCTACACCTGCCTGTACTACATTACCCATTATTACCTCGTTTACCAGTTCTGGGTTAAGGTTTATTTTTTCAAGGGCACCTTTAATAGCAGCAGCACCCAGCTGAGGGGCAGTAAGGGTAGAAAGGCCGCCCATAAAGCTGCCTATAGGTGTACGCACTGCCGATACAATAACTACTTTTTTACTCATGGCTTTAAAAATCGTTTATTTTGTATTGTTTGTATTGCGAATTTAATGATTTGTTTGGCTTAAAAAAATTAATCTTTGAAAAATATTTATAAATGTGCCTTAAACCTTAAAAATAGATAAAATTTACGGGTGTTTTACCAAAACTACTTTTTATGCCCTAATATTGTACTGTATTAAATAATCGTATTATGAATGTAGTTGCCGTACTAATGGGGGTAGCCGCCCTTGTTTTTTTGGTAAATAAGGTATACCGCACGCCAGGCGATGTGGTTTTTACAGAATCTGACAAAACGTTTGAAGAAGAATTAACTGTAGCCGGAGGCGCTTTGCCGGTACTTACACCCGGCGACCAGGTGGTGTTTCAGGAGAGTGCCCATGCAGGAGAGGTTTTTGTAAAGGCCAAAAGCAATTCTGGGGTTTACCAAACTATAGGTACCCTTAATAACGTAGAGTTATATAAAAAGGTGCAACAGAAACGTGCGCGTGGTAAAATAGCCGCGGCAGAAGGCGGGGTAGTTAAAGTATCTTACAGCTATTCTTAAGTTACTTTATGTATAAAGGCAAAAACTCCCTATTACTAAGGGAGTTTTTTATTTTATGAGCTGTACTATTATCCTACAAGTGTTGCCGATAGTGTTTTTTCGGCATTAAGCACTTTAGATACAGGGCAAATTTCTTTAGCCTTTGCAGCAGTTTCCTGAAAATCCTGCTCGGTCATTCCCGGTACATTAGCTTCCAGTTTCAGGTGGATTTTTGTAATGGTACCATCTTCAAAAGTTACCTGAGCCTCTGTAGTTAGGTCTTCAGGGGTAAATCCTTTTTCAGAAATTAAAAAGCTTAACTGCATGGTGAAACAACCAGAGTGGGCCGCTGCTATTAGTTCTTCAGGGTTAGTGCCTATACCATCGGCAAAACGGGTTTTAAAAGAAAGCTGGGTATTGTTTAACACGGTGCTTTGTGTGGTTACGCTTCCTTTTCCTTCCATTCCTGTGCCTTTCCAGTTGGTGCTTGCGGTTCTTGTAAATTTCATGATAAATAAATTTTTAAAGTGATTATTGTTTATATTTTGTTTGTTGTGGCCTAACGGTTTTCGTAAAGTTATAAATTGCCTTAGCGCTTATTTGTTAAGCCTTTGTTATTTTTCTTATTATCAGTTTACTTGCGCATTTTGATGATACAAATATAAGTGGGTGGTTGTGTATAAATCAAATTAATAATTTTTTACCTTTATAAAATAATTTTATAATCATGACAATTCAACAGCTTAGATATATAGTAGCGTTAGACGAACACCGGCATTTTGCAAGGGCTGCAGAAGAATGTATGGTTACGCAACCGGGGCTTACCATACAGCTAAAAAATCTTGAGGAGGAAATAGGCATTAAGATATTTGATCGTACAAAAACACCCCTAAAGCCCACACAGGCGGGTGGAGAAATTATATTGCGGGCGCGAAAAGTATTGCGCGAAGCCGATGCTATACGCGATTATGTGGTAAATAAAAAAAACGATCTTGAAGGTACTGTAACCCTTGGGGTTATAAGTACGCTGTCTCCTTACTTAATCCCACAATTTATTAAGGCTATGGTGGGCGTGGCGCCTAAAATGGAGTTTGTTATAAAAGAAGGGGGTACAGGCGAACTGATGCATTGGCTGGAAACCGGCGCTATAGATGTGGCGCTTATGGCTACGCCTACCGGCCATGCAGCATTACATGAGTATCCGGTATTTACAGAGCCTTTTGTGGCGTACTTAAATCACGGCCATCCTATGATGAACGAACCTTTATATAAACTTCAGCCGCAGGATAGGCCTGAATTGTTGCTGCTGGAAAGTGAATATTGCTACAATGCCCAGCTATTGGATATTTGCGGATTAAAAGAAGGAGGGTACAAAAAAGAACGTTTTGTGTACGAAGTTAATTCGATAGAAACGCTTAAAAACCTCGTTAGGGCAGGGTTAGGGTTTGCCTTGGTTCCACAACTTTCGGTATTGCATGAGTCTGAAAATGGCTTTTATAAGCCCTTTGAAGAGCCGGTGCCGGTACGCGAAATTAGCCTGGTGGTTGCTGATACCTTTACACGTAAGTTGTTGCTCGAAAAGATGAGTGAGGTAATTTGGGGCTGTCTGCCCGATAATTTAAAACAAAATAAGCCGTACCGAAAAATCAGGTGGAATGATTCGCCTTATTTTATAGAAAAGGTTTCTGAAGCTATGAAAGGGTAGTAGCTTAGCCACGAATTACACAAATTTTCACAAATTGATATGCGGCGTTCCGTGTCTACTATAGGAGATATTTCTCTAGTTAAATATTTAAGATTTCTCCGCTGCGCTACAGTTAAAATGGAAGAAATTAAGCGCCCTTTGAATTTGTGAAAATTTGTGTAATTCGTGGCTAAGTGTATACTAAAACATATCTTCAAACTGTGCATACAGTACACCATCAGTAAGCGTGGCACCCTGTTGCATAAGGCTGAATATTTCACCATTACGGTCTTCGCCAAAATCTTTTTTTCCGCGGGTTACTTTTACGTCATCGCTAAAAATATTTTCATTTAGCCATAGAAGGCCATGCTCTGTTGTAAGGTCGGCATTAGGTGTATGGGCGTGTATAATAATGCTTTCCATACTTTCTTTTCCCATTTTAAACAAAAAAATATGATTAGGGCTGTAGTGTTCCAGCCATTGTGCTTTGTCTAGTACGTTTTCCCAAATCAGGTCGCTAAACACATCCAGTTCCTGTTCGGCTACTTCTGGTTTTTCTTTTTTTATGGTGTCCCACTCGTTGCGGTCTATCTGTTGCGATGCCAGAAAACGGCTAAATTCAGGGTGCAGTTCTTCAAGCTGTTCTTTTGTAAGGCGGATGTATTTCATCTGTAGAATATCTTTACCACCAATTATGCCAGTTATAACTAATTGGTAAATGTGTTTTTAAGTATTGTGTGTAATAATAATTTGTGCAAATTTGTGCAATTAGTGTTGAAATAACTAATCAATTTGCATAAAAAAAGCCTTCCGAAAGGAAGGCTTTAGTATTTTTAACTGTTCTAATTAGTTAGCAGCAGGTTGCTCAGCAACGATTTCGTAAGGAAGGTCTACGATAACTTCACGGTGAAGACGGATTGAAGCAGAGTACTTACCAGTACGCTTAACAATACCGCTTGTAATGAATTTTTTGTCGATAGACTGACCGTTAGCTTCAAGGGCAGCAGCAATATCAGCATTGGTTACAGAACCAAATAGTTTATCGCCACCTGCTTTAGCAGTGATTTTTATTTCAAGAGCTTTTATAGCTTCAGCGATAGCTTTAGCATCGTTAACTATTTTTTGCTCTTTAAAAGCCCTTTGCTTAAGGTTTTCAGCAAGTACTTTCCTTGCAGAAGGCGTTGCAACAACTGCAAATCCTTGTGGTATAAGATAGTTACGGCCGTATCCTGGCTTTACTGTAACGATATCATCTTTAAAACCTACGTTTTGTACGTCTTGTTTAAGTATAAGTTCCATAATCTTGCCTCTTTATTATTTTAGTAAATCAGCCACATATGGCATTAACGCTAGGTGACGAGCCCTTTTAACGGCTACAGATACTTTTCTCTGGTATTTAAGAGATGTACCGGTAAGGCGACGAGGAAGTATTTTACCTTGCTCGTTTACAAATTTAAGTAGGAAATCAGCATCTTTGTAATCTACATATTTGATACCTGATTTCTTGAAACGACAATACTTTTTAGTTTTGTTAGTTTCTATGTTTAAAGGCGTAAGATACCTGATATCTCCGTCTTTTTTTCCTTTAGCCGACTGTTCTATTGTTGACATGATTAGTTCGCTTTAGCTTTTAGTTTTTCCCTTCTTCTTTCTGCCCAAGATATAGCGTGCTTGTCTAGTGCTACGGTTAAGAAACGCATAACTCTTTCGTCACGACGGAATTCGGTTTCAAATCCGATTAGCGCCTCAGCAGGAGCTTTAAATTCAAACAGGTGGTAAAACCCGCTTTTTTTGTTCTGGATTTCATAAGCCAGTTTCTTAAGGCCCCAATCCTCTTTTGATACGAACTCTGCACCCTTAGAAGTAAGGTAGTCTTCAAACTTACTTACTGTTTCCTTTACCTGTGTTTCAGATAAAACGGGATTCAAGATGAAAACAGTTTCATAGTGATTCATAATACTATATTTATTTTGTTACAAAATTGGGTGCAAATTTAGTGCTTTTTATTTAACCTGCAACCCCCATTTTTAATTTTTAACCTATTATTTAAAACTGAATTTTTTATTTATATTTGTAAAGAATCCAACTCAAAACACGTTTAAAGATTACTAAACCTTTAAAAAAACGAATGACAGATGAAACTTAACTGTGTTGTTGTTGACGATAGCACGATACAAAGAATAACTATAGCGAAGCTCGTTAACGAGCATCCTAACCTTGTTTTAGTAGGGGATTTTTCTAATGCATCTGAAACCCGGAACTGTATTATAAATAAGGATGTAGACTTGTTATTTCTTGATATTGAGATGCCTGTACAAACAGGTTTTGATTTGCTCGATGGCCTTAAGGTAAGGCCGCAAATTATTTTTATTTCTTCTAAAAGCGACTACGCACTTAAGGCATTTGACTATGCAGCACTGGATTACCTGCATAAACCGGTTACAAAAGAGCGCTTTAATAAAGCGGTACAAAAAGCCCTGGATATGAAATCCCTGCAAAAAGACGGGGTAGAAGAAGAGGGCGAATTTATTTTTGTAAAAAGTAACCTTAAAAATTTAAAGGTATACATTGCTAAAATCCGCTGGGTCGAGGCTCTGGGCGATTACATTAAGATTATTACCGAAGACGAATCACACCTGGTACTTTCCACCATGAAGTCTTTTGAAAACGAACTTCCCGCAGAAAAATTTATGCGTGTGCATAAATCATATATTATAAACCTTGATAAAGTAGACCGCTTTAACAGCAAGTTTGCCGAAATAGGCGACACTAAAATCCCGCTGAGCCGTAATAAAAAGGAAGATCTTGTAAATGTGCTTAACAGGCCGCAATAATTTAGCTTAACCAAATCCACTTTTACTTATAATATACAATTAAGAGCTGCCCTGTGCAGCTCTTAATTGTTTAATATGGGTCGGCATTGGCGGTAACCTTAACCGAACGGTATTGTGGTATGGCCTCCATGCTTTCTAATATGCGGAGTATATTGCGCTTAGTGGTGCCTATAGCTGCACCCAGTGGTATTTTTACCATAATAGTACGTATGTACTCGTTTCTGATTCTGCTTATTGCGGGTTCTTCAGGACCTAATATGGGCATTTGCAGCTGCTGGTTCAGAACGTTGTACAGCCAAAACGCTGCTTCTTTCAGCTTTTCGTAATCTTTGTGCTTTAAGGTAAGCCGTACCAAACGGAAGTAAGGCGGATATTTAAAATTCTTTCGTTCGTAGAGCTGCTCTTTAAACATACCTTCATAGTCGCCTTCGGTAACCTGGCGGATAATGTTGTGCATTACATTATAGGTTTGTATGTACACTTTTCCGCGTTCATCCTTACGCCCCGCGCGCCCCGCTACCTGCACCATCATTTGGTACGCGCGCTCAAAAGCACGGAAGTCGGGCTGAAAAAGCATATTGTCGGCATTAAGTATCCCTACAAGGCCCACGTTATCAAAATGAAGGCCCTTTGCCAGCATTTGGGTGCCCACAAGTATATCTATTTCATGGTTTTTAAAAGCATCTATTATCTTCTCATAACCATGTTTACCCCTGGTAGTATCCTGGTCCATGCGCCAGGCATTTTTGGTAGGGAACAAGGTTTTAAGTTCCTGCTCTATCTGTTCTGTGCCAAAGCCTTTTGTACTTATGTCTACGCTGTGGCAGTGGTGGCAGTGCGTGGGCATGGCTATGTGGTAGGCGCAGTAGTGGCAACGCAGCTGGTTTTTAAACTTATAATACGTAAGGCTTACATCGCATTGCGGGCATTGCGGCACGTGTCCGCAATTCATGCACTCTACCCAGGGCGAGTAGCCCCTGCGGTTTTGGAACAAAATAACCTGCTTGCCCAGCGCCATAGTTTCGGCCATGGCTTCGGTAAGCGTATCGCTAAAGTGGCCGGTCATTTGCTTGCGCTTGTACTTGTCTTTCAGGTCTACCAAAATAATTTCAGGGGGAAGCACTTTGCCAAAACGCTCCTTTAACTCAGCAAAGGCATACTTGCCGCTTTGTACGTTCATGTAGCTTTCTATGCTTGGCGTAGCCGATCCCAGCAGCACTTTTGCCCCGAAATAATTAGCCAGTACAATGGCGGCATCCCGGGCATGATAGCGCGGCGCAGGGTCTTGTTGTTTAAAGGTTTGCTCATGCTCCTCGTCTATAACAATAAGGCCCAGGTTTTGAAAAGGCAGGAATAAAGCCGAACGCGCTCCTATGACCACCTGTGCCTTTTCGCTTTGGCTCAGCACCTGGTTCCAAACCTCTATGCGTTCGTTGTTGGTGTATTTACTGTGAAATACCGCAACTTTATTACCAAAATACGCCGAAAGACGGTGTACCAGTTGGGTTGTAAGCGCAATTTCGGGTAACAGATATAACACCTGCTTGCCCGAATTAATATATTCTTCAATCAGTTTTATGTACACCTCTGTTTTTCCGCTGCTGGTAATGCCGTGCAGCAGGGTAACGGGCAGCAGCCCGAAACCGGCTTTTATGGTGTTAAAGGCTATTTGCTGGCGTTCGCTAAGGGTAAAACCGGCCTCATCGCTCCCGGAAAAGCTTACGCGGTCTTCCTGCAAAAAGTATTCTTCAAAGATATTTTTGTCTACCAATGATTTTACTACTGCCGCTGTACTGCCTGCCGACTCTATAAGTGCCTTTACCGTTATGGGTTTGCGCTCGCGTGCCTGAAGCTGAAAGTAGTGCAGCACCAGTTCGCGTTGTTTTTGTGCGCGGCTTAGCAGTTCCAGTAATCCGCTGAGTTGTTCCTCCTGTAAAAATTCCTCTTGCAGGCGGATGTAACGGATAACTTTTGGCTTGTACTTTTCGGTAATTTCTTCCTGAAGTACCACCACGTTCTTTTTTAGCAGGCGGTTAAGGGTGGGGAGTACCGTTTTTTTGTTGAGTATTGCAGCTACTTCCTGCACCTTTATGGCACTCTGTTTTTGCAGCGCCTCATAAATCAGGTATTCATCATCGGTAAGAGAGCCTGTTTCCGGGCGGAAGTCTTTCGTGGGGGTTATTATGGTTTCGCTTTCCAGCAGCAGCCCGCTGGGTAAAGCCGACCTGTACACCTCGCCCACGGTACACATGTAGTAGGATGCTATCCATTCCCAGTGTTTAAGCTGGTTAGGGGTTACAATAGGTGCATCGTCCAGTATTTGGTCAATGTCCTTTGCCTGATAAAGCTGCGGAGGGTTTTGGTGCAGCGAATGTACCAGCCCAGTGTACAGCTTGTTTTTACCAAAGGGCACCGCCACGCGCATACCCGGCTGCAAAAACGTATACTCTGCCGCATTAACGGCATACGTAAACGTTCGGGGTACCGATAGCGGCAGTATTACTTCAATAAAATAAGGCATGGAGTGTGTTTAGGGCAAAGATAAGATTTACATGTTAGCCTAAAAATTCAACGTCGTGCTTTTTATGTAATTCTTTTAAAATCACCATTAATCTCCTTGTGAACTTCAATTCGAAATCCCTCATGTCCAAATATTCAGTATATTTTACTTTGTAGTTTGTATGAATATGATTTAGTAAAGGAGCCCATGCGTCTTTACTTGTTTTGTTGTTTTTAAGAAAAATTAGTATTTCTTCGGGTTCATATAAATCTAAAGCTCTTCTTATTTCTTGATCAACAATTGACCTATATTCTTCGGCTAATATACATACTACAAAATCTGAATCGTCCATGACATCATTAATTATGTCTATCAGGTTTTCAGTGGTATTATCGTAGCGTTGGTCATCTTCAACCAAATTGGCAAACACAGGAATTTTATTAGCATCTTTTTGTACATCAATAATTTTTTTACCAATTGCTCTTTCTTCAAGATCTTGTTTGGAACTAAAAAAAATTTTGGTATTAGGTATTTGGCTCTTTTTTTTACGCCCTGTTATTTTTGCTGGTTCAGCATAAAGCTCTAATTCTCCCTTTAAGTTCTTATAATAAATTCCGATTCTATAAAGTCGACAAGATTTAAGAATGCTCATACTTGGTTTTTCATTGAAAACCAAGTATTGCTCATAAGATATTCCTGGTATTTTCTTTGCTGATGCGATACGTTGTATTATGGATTCTTTGATTACATTACTGTCTTCTCTAATATGAAAAATCTTCAGGTCGTTGTCTTTTTTTTTGATGAGTTTAGGAACATATGTTAATTCTTCAGGCATAACATCTAAAACAATATAATCATCTGGAGTATATTGTTTATCAATTAAATCAATAATATCCATGTTATAATGATCGGATTTTAATGAGAAGTTTTTCCAATTCACTCTCAAGATTTCTTTTGCTTTCGTAATCCAAAGAATTAAAATCAAAATCAATTAATAACTGTGATAAAGATTTAGAAGTTTTTAACACAGACTGATATTTATAAAAATTTTGAGAAGTCGATTGATATAAGTCTTCAGGGCTAAAATTTATATCGTTAAAAAAACGTTCAATTTGATTTTTTACTTGATCAATTGGGATTTGTCCATCTTTAGCAGCGTTTAATGTTTTGTTTATTAATCTAAATTCTTTATTGTTTCTAATAACTCCTTTATCTTTTTTGTCAATACAAATGTCAATTATCTCACCAATGTTATGATTTTTTAATAATTCAGGCATTAATTGACCGATATCCTTTATTGGTTTATGCATCTCAAGCAAAATATCGGGGTCAGGTTTTTCATTACTAGGCCCAATTTCATATTCTAGAAACTTCTGTATGACGCTATCGGGATAGTCTTGAAATTTTAAATATTTGTTGATTTTATAAGTTGATAATGAAGTCATTGTTGACAATTCTCTCATGTCAGAGGAATTTAGATTTTGAATATTTTTCCCCATTTCGTCTACTATTCTCCTGATAGTCATTGATATAGCGAACTCTGTCCATTCTTCTCTTACATTATGGATATGAAACATTAGAGAAAGTGACTCAAGTAAGTCTGGCTCTTTTAGAAGGACACGAGCAGGGACTGTTTTTATATTAATCTTTTTGCAAGCCCTATACCTTCTTTCCCCATCCAGAATAATATATTTATCTCTTTGCTTGTCATAGTAGACAATAATGGGGTTAAGTATCCCTTTGGAAAGAATAGAATCAATTAATTCTTCCTCCTCTTCCTCATTATAACGTGCCCTAGGGTTGAACTCATTTGTGATTAATTGTTCAATGTTGATATCTTGAACTTTTTTATCGTATTCTATAATACTGCTGAGATTTGTCATAAAATGGTTGGTTTTAAGTCAAAAATAAATAATTTTAACAAAATAAGCAAAAAAAAAATCCCGCAGCTCACACCACGGGATTTCAATATCAAATAAAAAGTCAAAAATCAATCCTCACTTTCCTGTTGTCCCATCATCATAAGATACGCTTTCAGGAACGGGTCTATTTCGCCATTCATAACCCCGTCTACATCGCTGGTTTCATGGGCGGTACGCACATCTTTAACCAACTTGTACGGGTGCATTACGTAGTTGCGTATCTGCGAACCCCACTCAATTTTCATTTTGTTGGCCTCAATCTCGTCGCGCATCGCCTGGCGTTTCTTCAGCTCTATTTCATAAAGCTGCGATTTCAGGAGCTGCATCGCCTTAATCTTGTTATCCAGCTGCGAGCGCGTTTCTGAGTTTTCTATGATAATCCCGGTAGGGTGGTGGCGTAGCCTTACGGCGGTTTCTACCTTGTTTACGTTTTGCCCACCCGCGCCGCTGCTTCGCATGGTTTCCCAACTAATATCGGCAGGGCTAACCTCAATTTCTATGGTATCGTCGGCAAGCGGGTACACGTACACCGATGCAAACGAGGTGTGGCGCTTGGCATTACTGTCAAACGGGGAAATGCGCACCAGCCTGTGTACACCGTTTTCGCCCTTAAGCCAGCCAAAGCTGTAATCGCCTTCAAACTCCAGCGTTACGGTTTTTATACCGGCAACTTCACCCTCCTGAAAGTTGAGTTCCTTAACCTTATAGCCGTGTTTTTCGCCCCACATAATGTACATACGCATAAGCATACTGGCCCAGTCGCAGCTTTCGGTACCACCGGCACCGGCGGTAATTTGCAGTACGGCACTCATGCTGTCGCCCTCGTCTGATAGCATATTTTTAAACTCCAGGTTTTCTATATGCGTTATGGTTTCGCTGTACTGGTTATCCAGCTCCTCCTCTGTAACGTCGCCTTCTTTAAAGAAGTCGTACATTATTTGCAGTTCTTCGGCTAAGTCGTTGGCTTTGTTATAGTCTTCCACCCACTTCTTTTTGCCGCGCAGATTGCGTACAATAAGTTCGGCCTGCTTGGCGTTGTTCCAAAAATCAGGGGCGTAGGTCTTTTCTTCTTCGTTAGTAATTTCTATTAACTTCCTGTCGATGTCAAAGATACCTCCTTAGTGCTCCGAGGCGCTCCATAATACCTTTAATTTGTTCGGTATTTGTCATAAATAATGTAAGTTTGTAATTGCTTACAAAAATAGGCGATACTTTTCATAATATGGAAATTAATTTAATCAGCGATACGGTTACCAAACCATCTCACGAAATGTTACAGCAAATGTTCCGCGCGCGCGTGGGCGACGATGTGTACAAACAAGACCCATCGGTAAACGAACTGGAAGAAGCCGTTGCAGGCTTGTTCGGCAAAGAGGCCGGGCTGTTCTTCCCTAGTGGTACCATGGCTAACCAAACCGCGATTAAACTGCATACCCAGCCCGGCGATGAGCTTATTTGCGATAAATGGGCGCACGTGTATAACTACGAAGGCGGCGGGGCAGCGTTTAACAGCGGTGTTTCGTGCAGGCTTATAGATGGCGACCGGGGTATGATTACCGCACAGCAGGTGCGCGATGCTATAAACCCGCCTGATTTTTACCACAGCCCGCTTACCTCGCTGGTGTGCATAGAAAATACTACTAACAAGGGCGGAGGGGCGTGCTACGACCTGCAAACCCTGCGCGATATTAAAGAGGTTTGTACCCAAAACAACCTTAAATACCACTTGGATGGCGCCCGCCTGTGGAACGCCCTGGTGGCTAAAAGACAGCATCCGCGCCAGTTTGGGGAGCTGTTTGATACGGTTTCTATTTGTTTTAGCAAAGGGCTTGGTGCTCCGGTAGGCTCTGTACTGGTGGGCAGTAAAGCCGATATGAACCGTGCGCTGCGCATACGTAAGGTATTGGGTGGCGGCATGAGGCAGGCCGGTTACTTGGCTGCTGCCGGTATGTATGCATTGCAGCACAACGTGGGCCGCCTTGAGGAGGACCACCGCCGTGCAAAGCAACTGGGCCAACTTTTAAGCCAACTCCCTTGGGTGAAAAGCGTGGAACCGGTAGAAACCAATATCCTTATTTTCTCTGTACGTGATGGCTACAGCGAAGCTGCTGTTATAGAAAAACTGAAACAGAAAAGCATTTTTATCAGTTCTATGGGGCAGGGCAAACTACGTATTGTAACCCACCTGGACTACAAAGAGGTGATGCATCAGTATGTAGTAGAAACGCTGAGCAGGTTTACGCTTTAGTTTTTGTTTAAGGTTTAAAGTTGCTTACTCTTTTGTCCTGTCATTGCGAGGCACGAAGCAATCTAATCTTTATTAGGCTAAAAGTTTGCTTTCGTTTAAGATTGCTTCGTGCCTCGCAATGACGAGCTGGATTGGACTTTGAGAATAGATTATCCGAGTAAGCAACTTTAAACCTTAAACAAAATAAACTATTCCAAAAGATCCGGCCTGCGGGTTTTAGTATGCTCATACGCCATATCCTCCCGCCATTTGTCTATGTTTGCCTGGTGACCGCTTAATAGGATGTCCGGCACCTTCCAGCCTTTGTATTCAGCCGGGCGCGTGTATACGGGAGGAGCAAGCAGGTTATCCTGAAAACTGTCAGTTAATGCAGAAGTTTCATTACTCAATACACCCGGAATCAGGCGGATGATAGAGTCGGCTACCACGGCAGCGGCAAGCTCACCACCCGAAAGCACAAAATCACCTATAGATATTTCTTTAGTAATAAACTGGTCGCGCACACGCTGGTCTACACCTTTGTAATGCCCACACAGGATAATAATGTTTTTTAAAAGTGACATGCTGTTTGCCATGCCCTGGTTAAGCGTTTCGCCGTCGGGCGTCATGTAGATTACCTCGTCGTAATCGCGTTCACTTTTCAGTTTGCTTATGCACAGGTCTATAGGCTCTATCATCATTACCATACCCGCACCACCGCCAAACTGGTAGTCGTCTACGTTTTTATGCTTATTAGTGCTGTAGTCCCTAAGGTTATGCAGGTGTACTTCTACCAGGCCTTTGTCTATAGCACGTTTCAGGATAGAAGCCTCAAAAGGGCTGCGTAATAACTCAGGTAATACGGTAATGATATCAATGCGCATGGTTCTAATCAATCAAATTTTTAGTGTGCAAATGTAACAATTAAAGGCGGTGCATAAAACATAGCGTATACAGTTTCATTAATTGCTACATCAATCCATTGTTACATTGAATAATTGTTTATACTCCGAATTGCTTTAAATGATGATCCAAGTGTTTCCACTGCAGTAAATCCCATTCATGGTGCGTAAGGTTACCCATTAGCGGATGGCGGTGCTGCTTTATACAGCCGTGACCTTCTTTGGCAAACGTAGCCACCAATTCTTTTAGTTGCTGTTTTGCCGTTTCAAAATGTGGCTCGTGTGTTATGTTGTACTCTTTTATGGTACTAAGGTCGCGGCGAAAAGGCTGTTTACTGTGCAGCACTTTTTTGTAACTGTTTTTAAGGAAATAGCTTTTCCAGTGGGGTTGTATGTGCAGTGTGCCGAAACATACTTTTATAGGCTGCTGGCAGTGTTCCAGCATTTGGCTCACGGTCATTTTTCCCCATAAAGACAGTTTAATAGGCGTAAGGCTGTCTATGCGGTCTATTATATTTTGGTTCCCTTTCGGGTCGTAAAGGCTCTCCATTAATGTGTGTTTATTGTGTACGTCAAAATTAAAAATATTCCTCAGTTATATGGCGGTAATTATTACGCTAAAACCTCTTTTTTATTATTTTTCTGACGAATTGAATTGGTCATTGTTTTTTTAAGTGATGCAATTAGCCGATTACCTTTTTTGGATTGGCAGTGCAGTAGGAATAAATTTGTAACTTTGCCACTTCAAAACAACGAATACAAAAACAATGGAAAACGGTATTTACGCAAAATTTCATACTTCAAAAGGAGATATCCTGGTGAAGCTTACGTACGACCTTACCCCGGGTACTGTGGGCAACTTTGTAGGCCTTGCCGAGGGTAACCTTGATAACGATGCTAAGCCCATGGGCAAACCATATTATGACGGACTGGTGTTTCACCGCGTTATTTCAGACTTTATGATCCAGGGCGGATGCCCGCTTGGTAAAGGTACCGGCGGCCCGGGTTACAACTTTGATGACGAGTTTCACCCAACCCTTACACACAGCGGCCCGGGTGTACTAAGTATGGCTAATGCCGGTCCTGGTACAAACGGCTCTCAGTTCTTTATTACTCACGTAGCTACACCGTGGCTGGATAACAAGCACACCGTGTTTGGAAACGTGGTGGAAGGACAAGATGTGGTAGATGCCATTCAGCAGGGAGATAAAATAGAAAAACTGGAAATTATCCGTGTGGGCGAAGAAGCTGAAAAGTGGAACGCCATAGAGGCCTTTCGCACCTTTGAAGGATCGCGCGAAAAACGCCTTGCAGAACAAAAGCGCCTTGCAGAGGAAGCTCTTGAAAAACTGGCAGCAGGTTTTGAAAAAACTGAAAGCGGGCTTCGATACCAAATAATCCAGAAGGGTAGTGGTAAAAAAGCAGAAAAAGGTAAAAAAGTATCGGTACACTATAAAGGTGCCCTTGAAAACGGTATGGAGTTCGATTCATCTTACAGGCGTAAGCAGCCTATTGAGTTCCCGTTAGGGCAAGGCCACGTTATTGAAGGATGGGACGAAGGTATTGCCTTGCTTCAGGTAGGCGATAAAGCACGTTTTGTAATACCGTCTTACCTTGGTTACGGTTCTCGTGGTGCAGGTGGCGTTATCCCGCCAGATGCTACGCTTATTTTTGACGTAGAACTTGTAGACGTAAAATAATCATACCGGGATTTAAGTATCCGGTAATATGATAGAAGGCTGCCCGTTACGGGCAGCCTTCATTTTTGGAAAGGGTGTGTAAACAAATAGATTTATTCTCTCAATACTATTGTTTTAAAAGTTTGAGTGTTTTTAGCGCGCCGTTTTCTCCCTGCATAGAAATCAGGTAGTAGCCTGCGGCAAGGTGGCTTATGTTTATGTTGTTTTCGCCCTTTGCGGCATCGCCCTTGGCTACAATGTTACCGGTAAGGCCGGTAATGGTATACTGTCCTGACGCTGCGGCCACCAGAGTTACGGTTTCTTTGGCCGGGTTAGGATAAAGGGTAAATGACGCTTCTGAAGCCTCTGCATTTAAACCTGCCTGGTTGCCCGGTTTAGCACTGTTTTCTACCTGTGTAAAAGACCACTGCTGATTAGTGCCTCCACCATAGGCCCATACCTGCATTAGCGCGCCGTTAGCGGTAGAAACATCGGTAACATCCAGCGCTTTACCGCTGTATACGTTTTCTATTTTGTAATAACCGCTGCCTACGCTGGTTACAATCCACTTGTAGGTGTCGTTATTTACAAAACTTTTTTGCTGCACTTTTATACCATCGGCCGTACTGGTGCTGGCGAGTGCCAAGTACATATTGGTCGATTTTACGCGGATGTAATACTGGTTGTTACCCGCGCTTTCAAACCTCCAGCGCTGGTTATTGCCGCCGCCGCCAGTTATGTCCCATTGCTGTATGTTTGCGCCGCTTGCGGTAGAATTATCGGCCACATCGAGCCCTTTATTGCTTAGCCTGGATATAATGTTATAATAGCCCGGATAGCCTTGTGTACTGCCTTCGGTCCATTTAAATGAAATAGCTGCATTACCGGGAATAGAATACGTAAAAGCATTTGAGCCTGACACAATTTTTGTGCTCAGGGCAGACGACGAGGAGTTGTACACCACAAGTACAACAGAACCATCATTATTTTTAAATGCCGATGCCGAAAGGCTTCCGTTTGAGCTACTGCTGCCTATGCGTACGGCGCCATTTTTTACAAATTTTGAAATTTGTCCAATAATATAATATGGCGAATTACGCGTGTAGCTGCCGCTGCCTGTTATGGTAATGGCTCCCATACAGTTGCTGCATCCTCCTGAGGTATGCGGGCCATAAGACGTATTGGTTGCGAGGTTCCATTCCAGGGTTGTTTTGCTCCAGTTGTTCATACTGCCTATAACCACGTTTTGCATGTGCCAGCCAAAGTCGCCCCCGAAGTTACCTGGCCCGCCTACATACTGCTCCGTAAAGTATACGTTTTTACCCGTGTTGTTCCTTACTGTGGTCATAGCCGAAATATTGCCGGCGTACAAGTGAAACGCTGCCCCGTCTACATAACTGCTGTTGTTAAGCACATCTGTGGGATAGGCGGTATTATCGCAGTTATGGTCAAAGGCTATGATTTTTACGTACCCAAATCCTGCGTTCATTAAGGCTGGGCCTAAATTATTGTTGATAAAGTTTTTCTGCTCGGTGGAGTTCATGGTCATACTTGGCTCGTTGTATGGGTTTTCGGGCTCGTTTTGCGGTGTTATAGCCCAAATTTTAATACCCTGAGCCTGCATGGCCTGCAGGTATTTTACAAAGTAATTGGCATACGGCCCGTAGTTAGCCGTAAGCAAGCTGCCGCCCACCCAGCCGTTATTGGTTTTCATCCAGTACGGTGCGCTCCACGGGGTAGCCAGTATTTTTATGTTAGGGTTTATGGCCAGTATCTTTTTTAGTATAGGCACCGTGTAGTCCATAGTAAAGCCATTAAGGCTGAAGTTGTTTAGGGCAGTATCGCCATAGGTGTCGGCATAGCTGTAGGTGTATTGGCTAAGATCTGATGAGCCAATGCTTATACGTACCACATTAGAGCTTAAACCGGTGCTGGGGTTAAAAAGCTCTTGTAACAAGTTGTTTTGGGCGGTAGCGTTAAGCCCCGAAATTACCTGTGCGCTACCATCGGTAAGCGTCCAGCCGTAGCCGTCAATGGTTTGGTAGGTAGTGCCTGCGTTTACCGTAATGGTATTAGCGTTGCTGCCGGAATTTGCGGCGAAGTTTACTGTGCCTTGTTGAGAAAGCAGTGCACTTTGGTCTCCTTTAGTAAGCCAGGGCGTTACCGTTTGCGCCGTTGCCGAAGCCAGGCCAAGTGCTACACTTGCAAAGCAGAGTAGTTTTTTTACGTTTTGGGTTGAAATGAGTGAATGGTTTTTCATAATTAAAAGTTTAATGAAACAAATTTTAATTTCCATAAAATTATCTTTCACATCCTTTCAAACACCAAAAAAGCGTTTATCAAAAACCTATCATTTTAAGATTTTTATCCTTACAAAAACTTATTTAAGGTAAGTTTTTAGTATTGATAATCAAATTTTTATATAATTTTTTAAAATATATTTTCATTTACTCTAACGATTTCGTTTGTCGGTGATATCTGCCGTTAAAAGGAAGACAGCCCATTCAAAATGTACTTTTGGTATCATTCTGAAAGGGCCGTTTTTGTGTTTATATAACCGATTATCGCTTCAAAAAGTCTTTCAGCTCATTGTAAGTGCTTATCTGATCAGCTTTCTTTTCGCCGTGCAGTACTGCCTGAATTTGAGCCGGAACAGGTATTTCTATTTTCAGGTTGTTTATAATGCTGTCTGCAAATTTAACAGGATGAGCGGTTTCTAAAAATACACCGGTTAGGTTTTCTTTGTCTTTCAGGTATTTTTTTAACCCCAGGTATCCCACCGCACCGTGTGGGTCGCACAGATAGTTGTCTTCAGTATATACTTTTTGCAGGGTTGCAACGGTTTCGGCATCGGTAAATGAGTAGGAGGTAAGCTCATTATCAAGCGCGCCAAACTCTTTACCAAACAGTTCCAATATACGCACAAAGTTACTCGGGTTGCTTACATCCATGGCATTACTCAGTGTTTCTACGGTTGGTTTTGGTTGGTATTGCTGTGAGTCCATAAACCTTGGAACGGTATCATTTACATTGGTTGAAGCCACAAAATGCTGAATTGGCAGTCCGATTTTCTTCGCCATCATACCTGCACATATATTTCCGAAGTTCCCGCTGGGTACACTCACCACCAGTGGTTTGCCGAGTTTTTTCAGTTCTTTGTAGGCAATAAAATAGTAAAACATCTGCGGCAGCCAGCGCGCCACATTTATAGAGTTGGCCGAAGTAAGACTTATATTTTTAAGCTCCTCATCCAGGAACGCCTGTTTTACCATATCCTGGCAATCATCAAACGTACCGTTAACTTCAAGTGCTTTTATGTTTTGACCCAGGGTGGTAAGCTGCTTTTCCTGAACATCGCTTACCTTACCGCTTGGGTACAATATTACAACCTCTATACCTTCCACACCCAAGAAACCGCTGGCTACAGCCCCGCCGGTATCACCCGAAGTGGCCACCAGTATAGTAATCTTTTTGTCCTCGCCCTGTGTAAAGTAATTAAGGCAACGCGACATAAAGCGTGCGCCTACATCCTTAAACGCCATGGTAGGCCCATGGAACAGTTCCAGCGCATAAACGCCTTCTTCCACCTGTACCACAGGGAACGGGAAAGCAAGGGTTTCGGCTACAATTTGCCTTAGTTTATCTTCGGGTATTTCATCGCCTACAAACGGTGCTATGGCACGGTAAGCGATTTCTTCATAGCTGTAGTTTTCTATGTTTGCTATAAAATCAGCATCAAGCTGCGGTATGCTTTCCGGGAAATAAAGTCCCTTATCCTGGGCTATCCCGGTTATGGCTGCTTCTTTAAAACTGGTTTGTATATCGGGGTTATTTAAGCTGTAGTATTTCATTATAATATCTTTATTCCTGTTGGATTAATTGCCGACACATGTATCTCAAACGGCACGTTGATTTCTTCTAAAATTACCTTCATGGCCAGGGCGGCCTTCTCTGCGTCTTCCCTGCCCTTACTTAGTGCAAATACCGATGGCCCCGAACCCGAAATCCCGCCACCTAAAGCTCCTGCCGCAATGGCTGCGGCTTTTAGTTCGGCAAACTTAGGTATCAGGATACTGCGCACGGGCTCCACAAGTTCATCGTGCAGGGAGCGGCCTATAAGGTCGTAATCTTCGGTGTACAGCCCGCTTATGAGCCCTGCTATGTTGCCGCATTGTATGGTAGCCTTTTTAAGGCTGATGTTTTCACGCAATACAGAGCGTGCGTCTTTAGTTTTCAACTCTATCTGCGGATGGATAACCGTTGCGTACAGTTCTGCCGGAGCTTTTATGGCAATGATGTCCAACGGCTCATAACTGCGAACCAAAGTAAACCCACCCAAAAGGGCAGGAGCTACGTTATCGGCATGGGCACTACCGCTGGCCAGTCTTTCGCCTTGCATGGCATGGAAAACCAACTCTTTTGCTGTTAAAGGGCTGCCCAGTAAATAATTTATCCCAAAGACGGCACCCGCTGCACTTGCTGCACTACTGCCTATGCCACTACCGGCTTTTATTTTTTTAGTAATCGTGATTTCAAAACCACAATCGGGTTGCAGGGCGTCTGCGAGCGAAAGCGCTGCTACGCCAGCCACGTTCTTTTCGGTTTCCAAAGGCAAATCGGCACCAATGATTTCAGTGATGCGGATGCCTTTTTCAGCCGACTTTCGTATGGTCATTTCATCGCCCGTGCTGTCCAGGCAAAGCCCCAACACATCAAATCCACATGACACGTTGGCAATGGTAGCCGGGCAAAATAATTTTATCTCCTCCATAGTTTTCTCTGACACTAATTTCACAAACTGGCACTAATACATTATACTAAAATTTGTGAACATTCGTGCAATTCGTGTCTAAAAAAATTACCTGTTTCCTATCCTGATTACATCTGCAAAAATACCCGAAGCGGTTACATCGGCTCCTGCACCGGCACCTTTTATAATCAATGGCTGATCGGCATAGCGGTCGGTGTAAAACAATACAATATTGTCTTTACCCTCAAGGTTATAAAACGGATGCGACTGAGGTATAAATTGTAGCCCCACGTTTGCTTTACCATTTTCAAAGGAAGCTACAAACTTCAGGCGGTCGCCATTGTCGGCAGCTTTCTTGTATAGCCCATTAAAGTGGTCGGCATTTTTTTCAAGCGAAACCAAAAATTCATCGTTATTGGTGGTAGCCATACACTCATCCGGCAGGAATGAAATGGTGGCTATATCGTCAATTTCCATTTCGTAACCACTCTCGCGGATAAGGATAACCAGCTTACGTTTTACGTCTACACCACTCAGGTCAATTTTTGGGTCAGGTTCAGTATAGCCTTCTACCATGGCTTGTTTAACCACATCGCGAAAAGCCGTGTTTTCGTTAAAGTTATTAAATATAAAGTTCAGGCTTCCACTAAGTACCGCCTGAATTTTGTGCACACGGTCACCGCTGGCTACCAGGTTTTTAAGGGTGTCTATAATAGGTAATCCGGCACCCACATTGGTTTCAAACAAAAATGGCGCATTGTACTGCCTGCTCAGGTTTTTCAGGTATTTGTAGTTTGAAAATTCAGATGAACACGCTACCTTGTTACAGGTAACCACACCTATGCTACTCTTAAGGTATTGTGCATAAGTAGCAGCAACCTCATGGCTGGCAGTGTTGTCTACAAAAATACTGTTGCGCAGGTTCAGTGCTTTTATGTTTTTAATAAAACCATTAAAATCGCTGGCTTCGCCCTGGGGTAGTAACGCTTTCCAGTTTTCCAGGTCTATGCCTTCCTCATCAAAATACATGGTGCGGGAGTTGGCAAGGCCTGCTATACGCACATTGAGGTGAAGGTTTTCGCGCAGGTATAGCGCCTGTTTTTGTATCTGGGCTATAAAGCGTTCGCCCACATTGCCTACCCCCATAACAAAAAGGTTAAGCTGTACGGTGGCATCTTCAAAAAAGGTTTCGTGCAGGGTGTTCAGCGCTTTTTTTACATCCTTACTGTCTATTACGGCAGAAATGTTACGCTCACTCGCTCCCTGAGCTATAGCCCTGATGTTGATATTATTTTTACCGAGAGAGCTAAACATACGTCCGCTAAGCCCCTGGTGGTTTTTCATATTTTCGCCCACCACGGCTATAATACTCAGCCCATTTTCTATAATGGCAGGGTATATTTTCCCCTGTTGGATTTCAAAACTAAATTCGGCATTAATCGCAGCCTCAGCCTTTGCAGCCTCACCATCGGCGATACCAAGGCATATAGAATGTTCAGAAGAAGCCTGGGTGATAAAAATTACACTTACGTTTTCTTTACTTATTACATCAAACAAACGTTTAGAAAAGCCCGCTACACCCACCATACCGGGCCCTTCCAGAGTTATAAGCGTGGTGTTGTCTACATTGCTTATACCGCGTATAGGATTTTCGCTTTTTACTTCCGGCACTTTACTTACAACGCTGCCGTGGGCGTCGGGTTCAAAAGTGTTTTTTATGTGCAGGGTAATGTCTTTGTTTAGTATAGGCTGAATGGTAGGGGCGTATAGCACTTTGGCACCAAAATGCGAAAGTTCCATAGCTTCCTCAAAGGTTATGTATGGTATCGGCTCGGCTTGTTTAACCAGCTTAGGATTAGCGGTATAGATGCCGTTTACATCGGTCCATATTTCAAGCGATGGTACTTCAAGCGCAGCGGCTACTATAGCTGCGGTATAGTCAGATCCTCCACGCCCCAGCGTTGTGGTATGCCCGTCGGCTGATTTTGCTATAAAACCCGGCATAACCGTTATCTGTTTGTCACTACGTTCGTAGTAGTCAAATATCAGTTTATTTGTAGCCTCAAAATCTACCGATGCTTTACCAAAACGGCTATTGGTTACAATCAGTTCACGGCTGTCTGCAAGGGCAGCGTCCTCACCCTGAGCTTTCAGCGCTTCGCTAATAATGTATGAGGAAAGCAATTCGCCAAACGAAAGTATAAGGTCCTTAGTGCGTTCTGAAAGTTCCGCCAATAGACAGCAGCCTTCCATTAATGTCTCCAGGCGGTTTAGTTCCCGTTTTACGTGGCTAAGTACACCACTTTGGCCCGCCACAGGAACCAGTTCTTTTACAGTTTCAATATGTCGGCTCTCTACGGTCTGCAGTATTTCTTTGTAGCCTTCCTGTTTTTGTGAAGCCAGCGTTGCAGCGTTTAAAAGCAGATCGGTTACTCCACCCAGTGCTGATACCACTACTATTAAAGGCTCTTTATCTTTTTTTTGCTTTATAATGTTGATGCATTTACTTATGTTTTGGGCATTGGCTACAGAAGTTCCGCCGAATTTTATAACATTCATTTCTGAAATGATTTTACGGTAAATAGATAGATTTAAATACAAGGGGAATGTTATTTTCTGTTTTGGAAAATAACCCTTAAAATGGCTATATGTAAATGATTATACCCCCCAAGGGGTGGTGGTTGTGCCGGTAGTGGTGCCAATAACGCCAATCGCCCCAACAAGTGAGGATGTAATTGTTAAATATTTATTGGCAGGGTGAGTCATATAGTAGCAAATGTAATAATTTTACATACCGCCGCAACACATAGTGTTCTTTTTAGGGATATTTTAAAAATTCAACAAATTAACATATTTATGAAAATTTTTAACACAGAAAACATCAGGCAGGCTGATAATATAACAATTTCAGCTCAAAACCTTACATCTTATGAATTGATGGAACGGGCGGCAAACGAGGCTTTTTTGTGGATTAAAAAACATTTTCCTGATAAGGAAACTACCTTCCATGTGTTTTGCGGACAAGGCAATAATGGTGGCGACGGACTGGTTATAGCACGCCTGCTGCACAAAGACCACTATCCTGTAAAGGTAGATGTGATAGAAGCCGCTGGTAAACCGTCTGACGATTTTAAAATGGCCTTAAAAAATCTGATTGAAAGCGGTATAGAAGATAATAAAGGCGATAGCTATTCTTACGAAAAAGGTAAGCTTATATATATAGATGCGCTTTTCGGCATCGGGTTTAACCGGGAACTACCCGAAGCGGTAAAAACGGTCATAGAAAAAATAAACAGTTGCGAGGGCTACGTGCTGTCTATAGATACCCCAAGTGGTTTGTTTATGGACCGCCCCACTACTATTGCGGTAAAGAGTGATTACGTACTAACGTTTCAGTTTCCTAAGCTGTCGTTCTTTTTGCCGGGAAATAGCGCGTTTGTAGATAAAATAGCGATTTTAGATATTGGCCTAGATAAAAATTTTATCGCCAATACACCTACACACCACTATTACACAGACCGTAAAGAAATCGCCCACCGCTTTAGGCACGTAAAACCTCACGCGCACAAGGGTACGCAGGGTCATGCGTTTATAATAGGGGGCAGCTACGGCAAGATAGGGGCGGTATGCCTTTCGGCGAAAGCCGCCCTAAAGTCGGGGTGCGGACTGGTAACGGCCTATTTGCCCAAATGCGGTTACGAAGTGATACAAAGCTATTTCCCCGAAGCTATGGCGGTTACCGATGGTGATACTCACATACAAAAAATCAGCTTTGATGGGCAACCTAAGGCTATTGGGCTTGGTCCCGGTATAGGTCAGCACCCCGAAACACAACAGGCTGTACTCAACTTCCTGAAACTGCAAACCAAGCCGTTAGTTATAGATGCCGATGCACTGAATATTTTGGCACAGAATAAAGAGGCGTTACAATACCTGCCCGAAAATACCATACTTACCCCGCATCCTAAAGAGCTGGAGCGCCTAATGGGCAGCTGGAATAACGACTTTGACAAGTTGGATAAAATGAAGGCTTTTAGTACCCGTTACGGTGTGGTATTGGTGGCAAAAGATGCCCATACACTTATTGTTTACAGAGAGTCGGTATACGTAAATGCTACCGGAAATGCAGCGTTGGCTACGGGCGGCAGCGGTGATTGCCTTACCGGTATTATTACCGGGCTGCTTGCTCAAGGATACCCTCCGGCAGATGCGGCCATAGTTGGGGTGTACCTGCATGGGTTAACCGCAGACATAGGGGTAAAAGAAACCGGCACGCAGGCGTTTACCGCGAGCGATATACTGCATTATTTAGGAAAAGCATATTTAAAAATAGAATCAGAGTGCAGGCAAAAATGAAATATTGACAAAAATCTTGTTTTTTAATTGAAGATTAGTGAATTTTGGGCTTTCAAAAAACCCGTACCTGATGGACAACATACATTATATCAGCAGTGATATTTTATCCCTTGAAACCGTAAATACCATTGTTTCTGAACATAAAAAGCTGGCTCTTAGTGAGGAGGCACGTGCAAACATAGAAAAATGCCGTATGTACCTTGATAAGAAGATGGAAACCCATGAGGCTCCCATTTACGGCATTAATACCGGGTTTGGGGCGTTGTATAATGTAAAAATTGACACCGATAACCTTTCTAAACTACAGGAAAACCTGGTAAAATCGCACGCGTGCGGTACCGGAGACGTGGTTCCTGAAGATATTGTAAAACTAATGCTGCTGCTAAAAATACAGTCGCTTAGTTACGGTAACAGCGGTGTGCAGCTTGCTACGGTAGAACGTTTAATTGACTTTTATAATAACGATATTTTTCCAGTGGTGTATACACAGGGTTCGCTGGGTGCATCGGGTGATTTATCGCCACTGGCACACCTGTCGCTTCCGCTGATAGGTGAGGGTGAGGTATTTACCGATGGTTTCCGCCAGCCGGCACACAAAGTACTTGCCAGCTTCGGTTGGGAGCCTATTGTACTAAAAAGTAAAGAAGGCCTTGCCCTGCTAAACGGCACACAGTTTATGAGTGCCTATGGCGTGCACGTATTGTTAAGGGCTATTAAATATTCTTACCTGGCTGATGTTATTGGAGCCATTTCCCTGGAAGGGTTTGATGGGCGCATAGAGCCGTTTAATGAGCATATACATATAGTACGCCCGCATAAAGGGCAAATTGTTACCGCACGCCGAATGAACGAGCTGCTGGAGGATAGCGAAATTATAGCCCAGCCAAAAAAACACGTTCAGGATCCGTACAGTTTCCGTTGTATACCACAGGTACACGGGGCTACCAAAGACACTATAGATTACGTTAAAAAAGTGTTCCGTACCGAAATTAATTCGGTTACAGACAACCCTAATATTTTTGTAGAAAGCGACGAAATTATTTCCGGTGGTAACTTCCACGGGCAGCCGCTTGCCCTTACGCTGGACTTTTTAGGTATAGCCCTTGCCGAACTTGGCAGTATATCAGAGCGCCGTACCTATCAGCTTATCAGTGGGCTTCGTGGTTTGCCGCCGTTCCTGGTAAGTAACCCAGGGCTTAACTCCGGTTTTATGATTCCGCAATACACCGCCGCCAGCATTGTTAGCCAAAACAAACAACTGTCTACACCTGCCAGTGTAGACAGCATAGTATCGAGTAACGGGCAGGAGGACCACGTGAGCATGGGGGCTAATGCCGCCACAAAAACACTACGAATAATGGAAAACCTGGAACGTATCCTTGCCATTGAGCTTATGAATGCATCCCAGGCACTGGAATTCCGCAGGCCGCTAAAATCAAGCGACTTTTTAGAGACTTTTGTAGGCTCATACAGGGAAGAGGTTCCGTTTGTAACCGAAGACAGGATACTGCATTATGATATTGAAAATACAGTGGCATTTTTACACAACCTGCAAATAGATGAGGTGGTGTACGAATAGTGTCGCCTTGATAAATATCAGCTACATGAAAAATAAATATAATAGAAGCGCTACTCCGAAAGGAATAGCGCTTCTATTATTTTAGCCGAGAACGTACTGGCTACGGTTTCTATAAATTGCATAAAGTCAGCAGGAGATTGCTCATCTGCCGTATCGGAAATGATACGGACTACCGTAACGGGTACATCATGCTCATAGCACACCTGTGCTACAGCGGCACCTTCCATTTCTACGCATTGTATAGTAGGCAGTTTTGTGAGTAGTTCCTGCTTTTCTGCGGCAGTGGCAAAAAAACGGTCGCCACTGGCTATATCTCCCACTATTACTTTAGGCGAATAGCCCGGCACAGCATAGCGTTTTATAAGCCGTTCAATACTGTTATGGACTTTTGCATTAAAAACAGCATCGGCATCCAGGAATTTTTTGCCCAAAAGCGGAATCTGGAATTGCTCCATAAGTGGGCGTGCATCCATATCGTGCTGAATCAGGCGGCTTGCTACAACAACATCGCCTATGTTAAGTTCTGGTGCTATACCGCCTGCTACGCCCATAAAAATAATGCGGCTTACTTTAAATTCGTTTATCAGCGTGGCGGCAGTAGCTGCGGCAGCCACCTTACCCCATCGCGAAAACACCAGTACCACACGTGTGCCGTTTATAGTGCCGTGGGTGTATATGCGCCTCCCTATGGTAACTTCAAGCGGGTTCTGTATAAGGGTAATAATACCGTTTATCTCCTGGGGCATAGCGCCCATAATGCCTATAATGTTTTCCATTTAACGGGCTATTTTAATATTAAAACGCATTGCAAATTCAGCATTTATATATACTTCTATGTAGCGTGTGTTTGCATTATTTACAACATAATCAAACTGATAGCTGTTCCCGTTCCTTTTAAACAGTGTCTCGGGTGTTTTGAGACTTTCTTCGGAAAGGTATTTTTCTGTGTCGTTATTATTCAGCGATAGCGCTTTTATTCGTTTTGTATTGGTACTTAAGTATATGGAGTGTATGTCCTTGTCATATTCAAATGTAAAAGTAATCGTTTCTCCTAAGTGCGCTTCTACAACACCTGATGTCGGGTAAAGCACAGTAAGGCTGCTTAGGCAATTTTTTTTGATATAGGGATTGTTTTTGTACCTCTCTACAGGATAATTTGATACACCCGGGTTAGTTTTATCGGCTGGATAATGATCCATACAGAATTTTTCGGTAGGCGTAAGCCAGTAGAAATCATCCAGTTTTTTTGTAAAATCCTTTAATTTTCCTTTTTTATTTTCAGAGCACGTGCCTGCTGCCCAGGTAACATCTACAAAATAATAGTTGCCATTTAGTATAATGCCATTCCATGCGTGGTCCAGTATGCCCATACGCCCTACATCACCCGGTCCTGTTTTTACGTATCCGGAAACCATATCGGTTTGCAGCCCTGCATAGTCGCACATCCGTTTAAACAACATAGCATACCCTTCGCATACGGCTTTGCCTCGTCGTAAAACCCGGTCGGTATAGTCTATTTTCCATTGGGCTACAATATCATTGTAGTTTTTGCTCTTTTTAGAATTGGGTCTTTTTGGCAATTTATTCTTGTTAAACGCTTTATAGTCGTACGCAATATTGTCTGTTATCCATATAAAAAGCGCACGTGCCTTTTCTGTTTCGGTTGTGCAGTTTTCAGTAAGCTGACTTACCAGCAATTTTAGGTCGCCATTATAGGTTTTTGTACGGGCTATGCTGTCAGCTACTTTATAAGCGTTTTTTTGAGTGTTAGTATTAGTTATATCGGGCTGCGCAAAGCAGCTAAAGGTAAAAAAAAGCATTAGTTGAATAAAGTAGCTACGCATGGCTACTTGATTTCTAACGCCGCAAACGACGATTTTCTTAAATCGAACAACAATCTGTATCTTATAGTCATTGTATCTATGGGGGTGTGAGAATAAACCTGCACAAATGGCTTTCCGTTAATAATGTCAAAAGAAAAACCGTCATCGACTATGGTGTCTATTTTAGCAAAGACATTTTTGTTTTTTTCTAAAATTAGTCTTTGAAAACTGTCATAGCCATCTTCTGTAAAATATTTTGGGTCTAAAGAATCATGTAAGCTTTTATAGTCGCCATTTTTAATATACCCAAGTATTACGTGTCCCCTTTTTATATAAGTTTCGGCGTCTTTCAGTTTAGCCATTTTAAAATCTGAGGTTTCGCTTCTCCCTTTTAGGTTAATCGTAACTCTTATCACATCTTTGTCTTTACGTTGCTCATTACTAAGGTTGTTGTAAAGCAGCTGTGCACAATGTGATGCTACACGTCTTATCGTGTAGTCAAATGGTATATTAACATTGTTTACTGTTATGGTATAGGCATTAGTTTCGTCGTTGGTAAAAAATCCGGTAGAGTTGCTTACCAGCACATTTTGTGTGCCGCAGTAGGTTGCTATTTCTTTACTGGCTTCGGTAAGATTTTTGTAGTCAGCTGTATTGCACGATATAAGGCTAAGTAATAAAATAATGGCCTGAGAAAATTTTAAAAATGATTTCATTAGGTGTGTTTGGTTTTAATTGTTTTGAAAAAGTAATTGATGATGATCTAACAACCGCATACACCATAAATGGTTTTGGTTAAGGTTTTTCCTGTTTTATGCTTAATTGTAATGGTACCTTTCATTTCGTTGTATTCTAAATCAGTTGTGCGGATAATTTTAGCTTTAATTTCCACTTCGTACCCGCTCCCAGCACTTTTAAATTTTGTAAGGCTATTCGAGTTGGCGTGTTCGGTTTCGGTAAGTCTGATCATTTTGCCATTAACCTTAATGAAAGATGTTTTAGCAAAGTCATTAGCATAGATATATTTTTCTTTTGCATAAGACAAAGAATCTTCCGAGAAGATGCAAGAACAGCCATCTATTTCCGGCGGTAAATCAGTGAACGTGTTTACGGTAAATGTTTCATGTTTTTGTGTTTTGGCTTTTTCTTTAGCGCAGCTAATGAAGATTAGGCTGCTACAAACCGAGGTAATAAATTTTTTCATTGGGTTAGTTTTTTGCTAAAATAAAAAAGCTGCCTTTACAAGCAGCTCTTCTTCCATTAAATTATTTCTTATACCTGTTCGGCGTGCTCTTTTTTCGGGTCGTAGCCAAAGAGGTGGTTTTGCTTTATCATTTCAGAAATACCTGCAGGTAGCATATGTTCCCAGCCTGTTTTTCCTTTGCCTATAAGTTTTAGTACTTCCCGGCTAAAGATATCCAGCAGCTGCTCATCTACATTAGGTATGTCTATAACCTTACCATTAAACTTAAAGAATTTGTACAGCTCCTTCATCCTGGGGTGTACCATAAGGTTTTCAGAGTTTACAACATTGCCTTCCTCATCTTTCATAGGGTACAGGTACACTTTAAGGTCGCGGTAGAAAAGCTTACCAAAAGCCTCTAGTATACCGCCGCTTAGGTGGCGGTAGTACTTTTCGTCAAAAATATCTACAAGGTTGCTTACGCCCATGGCAAGCCCCATACGTGCTTTAGTGTATGCGCTAAAGTATTCTACTACACGATAAAATTCCTGAAAGTTAGATATCATTACCGTTTGCCCCATAGAGCAAAGCAACTCGGCACGGTCCAGGAAGTCGCGCTCGTCGATTTCACCTTCGCTACGCAGGTTGCTTAGCGTGATTTCAAAAATTACAAGCGTTTTTTCTTTATCTACTTTGTTCTCTTCTAAAAACATTTGGTATGATTTCTCATACATATCAATGTTTACCTTAGTTACAGGGCGGAAACTACCCCTAAGTGCCAGTATGTTTTTCTTATACAGCACTGCGGCAGGCAGCACGTTGTGCCCCTGAGGGTCAAACATTACCGCGTCGGTCATGCCGTTTTTAACCAGCTGAAGGCTCATAAGCCTGTTGTCTACATCGGCAAAGCGTGGCCCACTAAAGTTAATGGTGTCTATTTCCAGCTGGTCTTTGTCCAGGTGGTCATATAGGTAACGCAGTAGTTTTTTAGGATCGTTATATTTGTAAAATGCACCGTATATAAGGTTAACACCCAGTATACCCAGTGTTTCCTGTTGCAGGCGGGCATCGGTTTCCTTAAAACGTATGTGCAGGGTAATTTCGTTATAATCTTCGTCGGGCTCTATCTGGTATTTAATACCCACCCATCCGTGGCCTTTAAACTGTTTAGCAAAATCTATGGTTGCAACAGTGTTTGCGTAACTAAAGAAAACCTTGTTAGGGTGTTTTTCGCGGTTGAGGCGCTCTTCAATAATTTTTACCTCATGGGTAAGCATTTTCTTCAGCCTGCTTTCAGTAACGTAGCGTCCGTCTGTTTCTATGCCGTAAATAGCGTCTGAAAAGTCCTTGTCGTAAGCAGACATGGCTTTTGCTATAGTGCCCGAAGACCCGCCTGCGCGGAAAAAGTGCCTTACCGTTTCCTGACCTGCGCCAATTTCGGCAAAAGTACCGTAAATGTTCTCGTTGAGGTTGATACGCAGTGCTTTATCCTTAATGGAAGGAACCAGGGCAATTTCTCGGTCGCCTTTTACTTTAATGTTGTTATCTGAAAATTTCATTGTGCTGAAAGATATACTGCAAAGTTAGAAAATCACTGCATTTTATAAAACAAATAATGCTATTTTTGTAGAAAAAATACAACGTTTTGAATGTTTGGTTTCTTGGTACCGGTACATCGCAGGGTATCCCTATAATAGGGAGCACGCACCCCGTATGCCTAAGCAGCGACCCGCGCGATAAGCGTTTAAGGGTTTCGGTATGGCTTACATGGCAAAACCACTCATACATAATAGATTGCGGTCCTGATTTCAGGCAGCAAATGCTGGCCAGTGGCTGCACTAAGCTCGATGGTATTTTGTATACCCATGAGCACGCCGATCATACTGCCGGGCTCGACGATATACGACCGTTCTTTTTCAGGCAGGGCGATATGCCCATATATGCCCACCAGCGGGTAATACAAAGCCTTAAACGCCGCTTTGATTACATTTTTACCGATGGCGAAAAATATCCGGGTGTGCCCGATGTGATTATAAACGAGGTAAGGGATAACCAGCCCTTTACTCTTGGCGGAAAAACTGTGGTGCCCATAAGTGTAATGCACGGCAGCCTTCCTATTTTTGGGTACAGGATAGACGACTTTGCCTACCTTACCGATGTAAAAACTATTGCCGATACAGAGATAGAAAAGCTGCAAGGATTAAAGGTGTTGGTTATTAGTGCGCTGCGGATAGAACCGCATGAAATGCACCTTAACCTTACAGAAGCCCTGGAAATGGTACAGCGCATTAATCCCGAAAAGGCATATTTTACGCACATAAGCCACATGCTGGGTTTTCATGCTGAGGTATCTGCACAGTTACCCGAAAATGTTTTTTTGGCCTACGATAATCTTCAAATTAGTTTATAGATATACATATCATGAAAAGGAGTATTTTATTGTACCTGTTTGTTTTTTCTGTTTGTATTAACCTCTTTACCTATATGTACTTTACAGGAAAGGAACAACAGGATGCCCGTAGTATGAAAAACATAAGGGCCCGGCTAAAGTCATCGCGAGACAGCCTTGCAGTATGTAACAGCCAGGGGAATTATTTTGCCATAGAAAACGATAACAATGCACAGGCGTATCTGCGCGATAATAATGTGGAAGACGTAAAGGCGTTTGTGATTAAAGTTACCGATGGCATAATGCAGAAAAACGGTAACCCAAAAGGTAATCCGCTTGTGGGGTACGATTCTTTTGAAGACCAAAAGTACGTTATTAATAAAGTTAAACTTCTTAACCACCGCTGGGCTATTGCCGATTTTAATAACAACAAACAATGGGGCGAAGTGCTTATACGTTACTTTATAAACGAAGACGGATCTATAGATTACGAAACGGCCGATACTGTGCTTTACCCTACGGGAATCAATTAATTTTTGTACCTTTATTTTTCTCAATTTTAATTTTACCATGAAAAAGCCGGTAGTTGTTTTAATTTCCGTGTTAACGCTTGTGTCATGTGATTACATACTAAAAAAGCGCGAAGACAGTGTGGTTGTGCCACGCGAGGAAACTGTGGCGGGTAACGATGCCGAAAAAGATAAAAATGGTTGCGTGCCATCGGCAGGGTACAAGTGGAGTATTATACGGAATAACTGTATACGCCCTTCAGAAGAGGGGTATCGTTTAAATTCTATTGATAAGGTGGAAGATGATACTGACGTAAAGAGTGCTTTTGTACTTTTTTCGGAAAATGGCGAAGATGCGGAAGTGTACCTTCCTGATACAGAAGGGTCAATAGTATTCCATAAAGTTGCTGAAAATGTTTTTAAAAACCAGCAATGGACGCTGCATGCCGATAAAGGTTTTTCGCTAAAATACGAGGGTAAAATTTATTACGTAGGGGCACGACCGGTAGAGGAAGGCCAGATTACCGGAGATGAAAACGAACAAAGTTAAATCACTTATATAGATAGTTTACCACATAAAAAATGCGCCGTACTGTTTCAGTACGGCGCATTTTTTATGTGTTGTTGTTTTTTATTGAGATACGTACCTGCCCAGGTAGTAGCGTGTGTTGTCTGTACTATCGTTAGGGGTAGGGGTAAATGCTTCGCCCGAACCGGTAACATTAAAAAACTTGGCATTTACCAAGTAAATATCGTTTAGGAACTGCCCCGGCGAAGAGGTAGATTCGGTGGTTACAATAAGTATTTGCGCGGAGCCTTCGGTGGTAATCCATTCCTGCTCCAGCACCGGTGTTAACGCACCGTTACATATCACAGTATTGTTTATACCTGAGTTTTCGTACACACGGAAACGGGCAAAATTATTACTATCTGTACTAATAGTTTTACTGCCGGGTACGTTGTTAAACGTTCCCGAAGCCAGCGTAAGTAGTATGGCTTCTTTGCTGTTTGCTAAAAACAGCCTGCCATCGTTACAGGTGCTAAAAAAGCTTTGGCTGGTTTCGTTTTCGGTAAAATCAAAGTTAAAGCCAAGGTTGCTGGTTACAGTACCCAGGTAGTTGTCTTCTATACGTATGGTTTGGTCGCCTTTGGCAAAACTGGCGTTAACCAGGGTAATGCTGTGCGAAAACTGTGTAGCCGATGTTTTTGCAGTTACTACAGATATTTCTCCCGTGCCTACCCATCGGTCTTTAATACTTACATTGGGGTTGTCTACGCCACTGCACACATTACTTGCAGTGGGTGTGCTTCCGCTGTACACACGGTATTCTATTTGTCCCTGGCTTAAGGTATAAGATGTGGGTATGTAATTATTGTTGGCATCTTTGGCGCTTTCTGTGTTAAGCAGTGCTGCCGCCGGAAAGTTTATAACCAATACTTCTTTGGTGCTGCTGTTTACCGCTATGTAAGTGCGGGTAGTTTCATTACATAAAGTAAGTTCTGTACCAAAATTAAAGGTTTGAAATGCCATGTCGCCATCATCGCACCCGGTAAGGAGCAGCAGTGTAAGTAACAGGCCAAGTATCTTTTTCATAAAAATGATTTTAAAGGCAAAAATAGTGTTTTTAGTGGTTCTGTAAAACGTTTTGGCAATTAGCATTAACACAAGGGCAAAGTAAAAAATACGTAAATTTGTACCCAATGAAAAAAGCCTATCTTGATAACGCCTCTACTACGGCCTTGCGCCCGGAAGTAATACACGAAATAGCCCACACGCTGGCGGAGTACGGCAACGCATCGTCTACGCACAGTTTTGGGCGTAGTGCTAAAGTATTGCTGGAAACGGCACGCAAAACCATAGCACGATACTTAAACGCAGAATCACGTGAAATTATTTTTACATCGGGCGGTACTGAGGCAGATAATATGGTTTTACGTGGTGCCATACCTGCGCTGGGCATTAAGCGTATTATAAGCAGTAAAACAGAACACCATGCGGTACTAAATACCGTAGACAGGCTTGCAGCCGAAAATCTGGCAGAGGTGGTTTACGTACCGTTACTACCCGGCGGTTTACCGGATTTAGAGCAACTGGAACTACTTTTACAGCAAGATATACCCACACTCGTAAGCCTTATGTATGTAAATAACGAAACAGGTGTGGTACTGGATTTAGAAAAAGCAGGCAACCTTTGCCATAAATACGGTGCTTATTTTCATACCGATACCGTGCAGGCGATAGGAAAAACAGAACTTGATTTTAAAAACCTTCCCGTAGATTTTGCCGCGGCAAGCGCCCACAAATTCCATGGTCCTAAGGGCGTAGGATTTGTTTATGTGCGAAAAAACCTTGTACTGCACGCGATTTCTTTTGGTGGTGAGCAGGAAAAAGGCATACGCCCGGGTACAGAACCCGTACATCAGGTAGCGGGCATGGCTAAGGCACTGGAGCTTTCTTACAGCCATCTTACAGAGGAGCGCGCGCATATTACCGACTTAAAAAATTATCTTATTTCCCGGTTAGATGCTTCTTTTCCGGGTTACAAAATAAACGGCAGCGAAGCGGGTAACCTGTTTTATAATATCATAAACATTCAGCTTCCGTTTTCAGAAGATAAAACGTCTATGATATTGTTTAATCTGGATATGCAGGGCATAGCGGTTTCGCGCGGAAGTGCCTGCCAGTCGGGCAGTATACGGCCATCGCACGTACTAAAGGAAATTTTACCCGAAAGCGAAATAAACAAACCATCGTTACGCATTTCATTCAGCCACAACAATACCAAAGAAGATATTGATTTGCTTATAGCGGCACTGCATGAGGTTTAATTATCAAATATTTAGGTAGATATTGCCGCTCTAATAAAGAGGTAGTAGTTTTACGTTTAAGCTAAAAAATAAAAAAGCCGCTCCCCATCACAAGAGCGGCTTTCACCTTACACAAAACCATCATTTGGCTTTTAAAACTTCATACCTACACCAAAGCCAAGCAATAGCGGGTTAATGTCCACTTTAGCCGGTATGCTCAGTCCGGTAGCAAGGTTAGAAGCATCGACAGTTACGTCGGTATTTAGAAAAACTTTTTTGGCATCCACGTTAATAAAGTACTTATCAGTAATCATAAGGTCAAAACCTGCCTGGAATGCATATCCAAATGCATTATCATATTTTACATCTTTAACCACAGGCCCTGATTTTACATTGTAAAAAATAGTGTAGTTAACACCAGCGCCCACATACGGCTTAAATACCTTACCGGCATAGAAGTGATACTGTAACGTAAGGGTAGGAGGCAGCAGATAAACGCTACCCAAGTTTACGTCAGCACTTGTAGGGCCGCCTATTGGGCTAAGGTTAGAGCCTGTAGTATGTACATCGTGCTTGGTTGTGCCCAGTATAAGTTCGGCCGCTATGTTTTTTGTAAAGAAATAAGTGAAGTCTAACTCTGGTATAAAGTTGTTAGAAATAGCCACATCGCCACCTATAGCGCCTATGGTAGCGCTTTCTGAAGGTATAACGCCTACACCTCTAAGGCGTACCTGCCAGTTTTTAAACGCTGTAGTAGTTTTGTTATCTTTTTCTTGTGCATTTGTAAAGTTGAAGCTGAAAAGCGATGCCGCCAGTACAGCAAAAGCTAGTTTTTTCATGAATTTGTGTTTTTTAATTACATGTCAAAAGTACAGTGGATGTTTAGGGAAAAACCTGACAATAATCATGGTTTAAAAACAATTTTATGGGGATAATTCAGTGCGGTTAAATTCTTACATTTACACAAACTAAATTTTAGTTATCTCATGCGAAAACTGTTTTGCGCCCTTTTACTACTGTTTGTAACCGTAACCCACGCCCAGCTGAAAAGCCCGGCGGCATACCTGCCTGATTACGGCAGGCACGTTACCTACTACCACCAGCTTGAAAGCTATTTTACCCACCTTACACAAAATTCCGATGGTATAAGGCGCCAACCTTACGGGCAAACCCCGGAGGGCAGGGCGCTTTCTGTTTACTATATTTCTACTGCAGAAAATTTAAAAAACCTTGAAAACATCCGTTCGGGGCATCTTGCCACTACGGGGTTGCAGCAAAGTAATGTAGCACCTTCAGACAAAGTAATTTTGTGGCTAAGCTTTAACGTTCATGGTAACGAGCCTGCCGCTGCCGAAAGTGCCATGAACGTAGCCTACAACTTACTAAACCCTGACAATAAAGAAGCCAAAGAGTGGCTAAAAAATATAGTGGTAATACTGGACCCATGCCTTAACCCTGATGGGTTTTCGCGCTATGGCAACTGGCTGCACAGCGTTACGGGAAATAACTTTCACACGGGTGCTACAGACCGTGAACACATGGAGCCCTGGCCACACGGCAGGGAAAACCATTACCTGTACGATCTTAACCGTGACTGGGCTTGGCAGGTACAACCCGAAACCCGCCAACGCATAGATCTTTATAACCAGTGGATGCCTATGGTACACGCCGATGTGCACGAAATGGGATATAACGATCCCTACTTTTTTCCACCACCTGCAGAGCCTATGCACGATTATATAACGAAAGGCCAAAAAGATTTTTACGAGGCCATAGGACAAATGACCGCTAAAAAGTTTGATAAAAAAGGATGGGGATACTATTCGCGAGAGGTGTTTGATTTGTATTATCCCAGCTACGGCGATACCTATCCTTGTTTTAACGGTGCCGTAGGGATGACTTTTGAGCAAGGGGGCATAGGCGCGGGGCGTGCGGTGGAGCTTAAAAATGGTAATATACTTACCCTGCAGGACAGGATAGATCACCATACCGCGGCAATGCTTAGCGTTGTAGAAACAGCCGCCTGGAAAAAAGACATGCTCATAAAAAACTTCAGGGCTTATTTTTCAACCCAGCAGGATAATCTTAAAGGCAAGTACCGCACCTACATTATAAAAGATAATGGCAGGAATACTGAACTTACGCAGTTACTAACACGTAATAAAATAAGGTATGCTTACGCGGCCGAAAGCCGCAGTGTTAAAGGGTATAGATATAGTACAGATAAAGATGAAGAATTTAGCATACAGCAAAATGACCTTGTAATAACTACCAGTCAGCCAAAAGCGGTACTCACGCAGGTATTGCTGGAACCCAAGCATCACCTTAGCGATAGTCTTTCTTATGATATTACGGCATGGGATTTACCCCGTGCTTTTGGCACAGAGGCTTATGCACTTAAAAAAGAATTGTCATTAAAAACGGTGAACGCTCCCGTAGCTAAAAGCAAATTACAATATGAAAATGCTTATGCGTTTTACATTCCCTGGAACAACAGGGCATCGGTAAAAACACTCGCCATGCTACATCGCAACAAAGTTAAGGTGAGGAGCGCGCGATCACAGTCACTTTTCCCGGGGGTTAAGGTTAATAATGGCGACCTGATAGTACTGAAGTCGGACAACAGCCAGTTTGCTGATTTTGAAAAAACGCTTGCGGTACTGCTAGATGGTAAAAATGAATACGAAATTATAGAGAGCGGATATGCGATTTCAGGTAGCGACCTGGGTGCTGAGGCATTCCCGATTTTAAAGCAGCCCAAAGTGTTATTGTTTAGCGGAGAAGGAATCAGCAGTACTGATTTCGGGCAAGTGTGGAACTTCTTCGATAACATAGCCGAATATCCGCTGAGTATTGTAGATGTGCACAATGCAGGAGGTGTAAATTTTGATTCCTTTACCACCATTGTATTACCAGACGGATATTATAATTTTTCGGATGCCGACAAAACCCGCCTTGATGCATTTATAACTAAAGGGGGGCAAGTTATAGCCCTGTGTAGCGCCCTTGACCTTTTTGAAGACAGGGCGGGCTACGGGCTCACGCGTTTTGCTACTGATGCTGCAAAAGATGATTCAAAACGGCAGTCTGAAGAAAAAGACTTGTCTGCACGGTATAACGGCTATGGCAGTGCTGCACGCCAGGGACTGTCTTCCAGTATTTCGGGAGCTATTGTAGAAAATATAGCCGACCCATCGCATCCGCTGAGTTTTGGTTTAGGAAGCCGCTATTTTAGCCTTAAAACTTCAGGATCGCTTTATCAAATGCTTACCGGTGCTACTAATGTGGCTTATGTACCAAAAGGTTACAAAAGTTTCGGATTTATTGGCAATAATTTAAAGCAAAAGTTGGGCGGTACTGTTACTTTTGCGGTAGATTATAAAGGAAAAGGTAATGTGGTATACATGGTAGATAATCCGCTTTTCAGAGGGTTTTGGGAAGCCGGGAATTTACTTTTTGCCAATGCCTTGTTCCAGTTGAATTAATTGCTTTTATGAATAGGATTGAGGTTGTTAAAGGAGATATTACAAAAATAGCAGTAGATGTTGTGGTTAATGCCGCTAACTCGTCGTTACTGGGCGGCGGCGGCGTAGATGGCGCCATACACCGTGCCGGAGGGCCTGAGGTTTTAAACGAATGCCGTGATATACGTAACAGGCAGGGAAAGTGTAAAACCGGCGAGGCCGTTGTAACTACGGCAGGTAACTTACCCGCAACATTTATTGTGCATACCGTGGGGCCAGTATGGAACGGCGGGTATAAAAATGAACCCGAGCTTTTAGCAAATTGTTACAGGAACAGCCTAAAGCTTGCTGTTGAAAAAAATGCGGAAACCATAGCTTTCCCTAACATAAGTACCGGTATTTATGGCTATCCTAAGCCGGGAGCCGCAAAGGTGGCGGTAGCAACCGTGCACGAATTTCTTGAAACAAACGAAAGCATTAAAAAGGTAATTTTCGTTTGTTTTGATGACGATAATTATACGCTTTATAAAAACCTGTTATAACCCTGATGTATTAATTACACGGTCGCCGGGTTGTAATGAGGCACCAGCTACACCGCCGTTAAACTTTACCGGTACAGACATAAGACCTTCCTTAACGGCTACGAGGGTATTAAAGTGCAGGTGCGCTACGTCTGTCCAGCCGGTCTTACCCGAAAGCCCTATAGGCTGCCCGCGCTGTACGCTGTCGCCCACTTTTACTAATGCCCCGTTGTGTTTAAGGTGTACGTATTGCGTGTAAAGCCCGATATGCGGATGATACAGCGTAATGTAGTTAGCATACTGTTTCCATTTTTTATTAGCACCCCCATATTTATATCCGGAAATAACACCTACAACTACGCCATTGTCTGCTGCGCATACCGTATCGCCTACGCGAAGTGAAAAATCTATAGCATATTTAGAGTAAGGCTCGTGGTGAGAATATTCACCATCGTATGCCTGTACAACCCTGTAGGTTTTGCCTATAGGGTAGGGTAAGGCCAGTGTGTTACGCACGGGTATTTCGGCAGGATCACCCAGCCCTGTATTAATCAGCAGGGTTTTTACCTGTAGGCTGTCTGCAGCTATGGTAATGTTTGTATTGCTTTGCGGAGGTAAAACAATTACCCTGTATTGCTGAAGTTTTAGATTAAAAATACTGTCGCTACTACTTAGGTAATAGCGCATGGGGCATTTCAGCGGATTATCCAGGCTGAGGTAAATGGTGTCGTTTTTATAACTGTATCGCGTTGCTGTTTGCGCCTGAAAAAGCAGTTTTTTAGGCACGGTTTTACAGCTTCCTGAAAGCATAAACAGGCAAAGTGTAGCTAATGCGCAGCGCAATACGCGCATTATTTATTGTCTTTTACAATAAACACCTCGTCCATTCTCCTAAATTTAGGATTACTGGCTACGGTAACGCGCTGTATGTACGAATGCTCTTTAACCCGGGTTATTTTTACCATCATGGTTCCTGCTTTTTGCAGGTCTTTGTTTCTTGCTGCGGTAGCTGCGGTAGGTGTAATGGTATAGGTACAGTCATTTATCCATACGAGGTCAAAATCGTATATTTCCTCAGCATCTTCCATCTGCTCAGTCTGTATATTACCGCTTCTTTTTATGATGCTGGTTTTTTTAGAGGCAGGGTCTGTAACCTTAAAAGTGCCTTCCTTTAGCATAGAGCAGTCACCGGTTTGGCTGTAGCCAAAAAGGGAAACAATAAAAGTAAGGATAAGGAGTATTTTTTTTATCATACTTGTTGGTATTTTGAGTGGATAATCAGGTTGGAGGTTTTGTACGGCTAAATATACGGCAAGCCAAATAGCCAGGCAATATACTATATGTTAATTAACGCCAAAGGAAGATGTTTATTGTAAGGTAAACCTTATCTACACAAAAGGTTGCCTTTTACAGCAACCTTTTTATTATTATCAGTTATGGAATTACTTCCATTTAAAGTTTTTTTCTATGGCCTTAATCATTTCGCCTGCTATGTCTTTTTGGGTAGCGCCTTCTATGCCTTCCAGCCCGGGAGATGAGTTTACCTCCAGCAGCAATGGCCCTTTAGACGAACGTATAATATCTACCCCGGCCACTTTAAGGTTCATGGCTTTAGCCGCTTTTATGGCTATGCGTTTTTCTTCGGCTGTGGCTTTTATAACACTTGCAGTACCACCCAAATGGATGTTGGCACGGAACTCACCCGGCAGTGCCTCACGCTGAATGGATGCCACTACCTTGCCGTCTATTACAAAACAGCGGATATCTTTACCGTTTGCTTCCTTAATAAACTCCTGTACAAGGATGTTGGCATTAAGACTTTTAAAAGCATTAATAACGCTTTCAGCCGCTTTTTTTGTTTCGGCAAGTACTACGCCTTTTCCTTGCGTGCCTTCCAGCAGTTTTACAATAAGGGGGCTTCCGCCTACCATTTTTATAAGGTCGTTAGTATCTAGCGGAGAGTTGGCAAAGCCCGTTGTAGGTATGTCTACACCACTATTAAGTAACAATTGTAACGAATATAGCTTATCGCGGCTCTGGCTTATGGCTGCTGCAGAGTTAAGGCAAAATACCTTAAGTGCTTCAAAATGACGGGTAAGGGCACAGCCATAAAACGTCATACTTGGTCGTATACGAGGGATAATCGCATCAAAGTCATTTAATACACGTCCGCCACGATAGTGGATTTCGGGTTTTTCGGCATCCAGCTTCATGTAGCAGTATTTCAGGTTAAGAAAGTGCATTTCGTGCCCGCGCATTTCGCCGGCTTCCATAATGCGCCTGTTACTATAAAGTTCAGGATTGCTTGCCAGTACTCCTATACGAAGCCCGCGTTTTTCATCTCCTGCCGTTTCGTAGTATTCTTTTAGTTTTTCTTTTGTAGGCTGGCCTAAAAGGTATTTTTGCTCAGGGTCTACCAGTATACGCCCGCTCATGGCTTCCCTGCCCAGTAGCATACGGAAACCCATAGAATCGCGATTGGTTAAGGTAACTTCTATTTCCCATTCCTGCTCGCCTACACATATTTTTGTTTTAATAACATAGCGCAGCTCGCGGTAGCCACTGCTGCTTTTTACAATACGTTTATCTATAAGCGGCGCTTGGCAGTGTATTACTGCACGGGTGTTGTTTTGTATGGGGTGTATGTCAAACTTTAGCCAGTTTTCGCCCTCTTTTTCAAACGGTACAATATTTACGGCATGAAGTGCTGAGGTTTTGGCACCCGAATCTACACGGGCTTTTATGGTTGGTAATCCCAGTTCGGGGAATGCGCACCATTCTTCGCTTCCTACAATTACTTTTTCGAGCATGGTTTATTAAAATTGTGCAGTTTCGAAGGTATGTTTTTTTTTAATTGGCTACTATGCGGCGGCGTTTTTTGTTGATAATTTAATCTTAGGATAACCCTGTTGTTGTAAATTATTGATTGACAATTTTAAACAAAAAATCCCGGGGTATTTTATCCCGGGATTATAGTGTTTTGTGTGCTTAGAATTTGTAACGTACACCAAGCGCAATATCCGGACCGAAATTATCGCCGCGGTAGTCGTCGTTAAAATATAGCTCCGGCCTAAAATCAAGCGATAGCTGAAGTGGTATATCAAAGTTATATTCTATACCAAGGTCTCCTGCTACAAATACAAAAGTACCATCGTCTTCATAGTGGTAAGGGCCTGCATAGCGGTCATAGCTCCACGAGCCTACACCACCACCTACGCCGGCATACCAGTTAAATCCGCCTTCAATGTTCCATACCCACTGGTATAGTGCGGCAAGTTTAAAGGCGTCATAGTCATTAGAGTTTCTCCACCCTAAATCAAGCTCCAACCTGTGGTTAGACGATAAGTTTCTTTGGTACGATACTTCGGCACCAAAGCCGTCGTTATCACCCAGCCTTAAACCAAGTGCATTTCTGTCTCCTTTTTGTGCCTGTGCGCTAAATGCCAATCCCACTAACATTATAGCTGATAAGAATACTTTTTTCATAATAATCATTGACGTTTTTCTGTATTCCAAAAGTAAAACGCTTCCTTTAGTAGGAATATTATTATGTTAAGGTTTTAACAGTTATCTTTTTGTTAAAGCAAGGGCGTATTTTAAGGCTTAGTTAACATTATGGTTTACCAGCACTTCGGTTTGCGTGTAGCTGCCCGTTTGTGGTATTGGTAAATCTGCCCCGAGTGACGAAAAGTCGGAAAGCTGATAGTTAATCACAGTGTTAGTATATACGTTGCCTATATTTTCTGCGTAGTACTGTGTAGAGGTAAGTACATCCTGGGCATTCATAATGCTAATAGGCAGAATAGTTCCGTTAAAGTCTACGTTAGCGGTAATTTTCAGGTTTAGTACCATTTTCATGACCTTTACATTACTGTAAGTAGCGTTATTAGGCGCGGTGAATGTGGTAAGCGACTGATCTGCAATTGATTTTAGGGTGTAGTCTGCTACAATAGTGTAACCGCTTCCGGAATCCTGGCTAATGGCTCCGCTTGTGGTGCCTACCTGAGTACCTGCCGCAGCTGCCGCATCAAGAAAAGGGAAATCGGTTATAGACACGTTTAGTGGCAGATCTGCCGAAAATGCTAATGATGCAGAGCCGGTTACTAATAGCTTGCTGCCCGAAGTGCGCACGCTATTGTTGCTTAGGGCACCACAAAAGAAACCTGTTGCTACGTCTTTAGTTTTAAACTTCTTGTAAGCGATAGAAGTTATGGTAGTATCTCCTTTAACGTAAAGGGAATCACGCCCGCTCGATGTACCGTCAAGCGTCGTGTTGTATACCCAGTAATTACCGTTGGCTTCGGGTAAATAATTTGCGGCATTACCGGTTCCCGGGTTATTGTTATTATCTCCAGAGCAAGATGCTATAAAACAACCTGCCAGGAGAGCAAAAGCATACACTATTTTTTTCATTAGTATTAGGTATATTAGTTTACCGGGCTAATATACCTAACATTTTAAGATATTTAGCTTAATTATTGCTGAAAATAAGCGTAGCTACCAGTTTAACGTCTATGGGGTTTGCTGTTTCTGTTTCCTCAGGTTCGTTTACTGCTGTTTGTTTGTCGTACCTGTAAAGCGTCCAGCTGTTGTGGTGGTATTCCAGTGCGGTTAAATTTTCTATCCAGTCGCCGGAATTTAAGTAAGTAACACTGCCTTTTTTATTCTCCTTAATAGTAATAGCGGGTTCGTGTATGTGGCCACACACCACGTAGTCGTAATTATTTTCTATAGCAATATCGGCAGCAGTGGTTTCAAAATCTGAAATAAACTTTACCGCCTGTTTTACCCCGGATTTTATTTTTTTAGATAAGGAGTAGGGTTCGCGTCCCATTTTTACCAGTATCCAGTTGATAAAACGGTTTAGTAATATAAGGTAGTCGTAACCGAGTCCGCCCAGCTTTGCAATCCATTTTGCCGAGTGCACAGAGCTGTCAAAAACATCACCATGAAAAAACCAGGCTTTTTTACCGTCCAGTTCCAGTACTACTTTGTTTACAATGCTAAAGTTACCCATAGTAGTATCGGCAAATTTGCGAAGCATTTCGTCATGGTTGCCCGTTATGTAGTACACCTTTGTCCCTTTTGCCGAAAAATCCAGCAGCTTCTTGATTACCTTGAGGTGCGACTTCGGAAAATACGATTTCCTGAATTGCCAAATGTCTATAATATCGCCGTTAAGTATCAGTGTTTTTGGTTTTATAGAAGCGAGGTATTGCAGCAATTCTTTGGCGTGGCAGCCGTATGTACCTAAATGCACGTCAGATAATACTACAACATCTACTGGGCGTTTTTTCATGTTTCGTGTTTCTTACAAAATAAACCGTAGTGTATAATGTATTGGTTACTATAAGGTTAATAAATATGTGTTTTGTTAATGTTCCATTTTAAGTTATGGTTTGCTAAATTTTAGGTAGTAAAAACTAAGCAGGTTTGCTACATTTGTGTAAAAAGAAGAAATATGGCAGGCAATACTTACGGAACACTATTCAGGCTATCTACCTTTGGAGAATCACACGGCGCTGCCATTGGTGGGGTTATAGACGGATGCCCCCCTGGGATAGTGCTTGATATGGAGGCGATTCAAACTGAGCTTAACAGGCGCAGGCCGGGGCAGTCGGCTATTGTAACGCAGCGTAAGGAACCCGATGAGGTGCAGTTTTTATCGGGTATTTTTGAAGGGAAGACAACGGGTGCGCCTATTGGCTTCATTGTGCCCAATACCAACCAAAAGTCTCAGGACTATTCTCATATAAAAGATGTGTACCGCCCATCGCATGCCGACTTTACATACGATAAAAAGTATGGCACCGGAGTGCGTGATTACCGTGGCGGAGGTCGCAGTAGCGCGCGCGAAACCATAAGCAGGGTAGTAGGGGGCGCTATAGCACGTCAGGTTATACCCGGGATAAGTATTCATGCCTACACATCGTCTGTAGGAGATATTTTTTTAGAGAAGCCGTACCAGGCACTGGATTTTAGCCTTGTAGAAAGCAATGCCGTACGCTGCCCCGATGCCGAAGTGGCAGCACGAATGGAAGACTATATTAAGGAGGTAAGAAAAGATGGTGATACTGTAGGTGGCACTGTTACCTGTGTTATTAAAAATGTGCCTGCGGGATTAGGGGAACCTGTGTTTGATAAGCTGCATGCTGAACTTGGCAAAGCAATGCTGAGTATAAATGCTGTAAAGGGATTTGAATATGGTAGCGGTTTTTGCGGTGCGAAGATGCGCGGCAGCGAGCATAACGATATATTTAACGCTGATGGTTCTACTAAAACCAATCTTTCCGGCGGTATACAGGGTGGTATAAGTAACGGAATGGATATTTATTTCAGGGTGGCGTTTAAGCCGGTGGCTACCATTATGCAGGAACAGGAAACCATAGATAGTAACGGTAATGTGGTAGCCATGCACGGTAAAGGCAGGCACGACCCTTGTGTGGTGCCGCGTGCAGTGCCTATAGTAGAGGCAATGGCGGCATTAGTAATTGCTGATTTCTATTTGTTATCAGGTAAATAGTATTTTGAAGTAAGGTTTTTATGTGTTAGCAATTTAGTTGTAAAATCGGCTTATTTTCTGTCATAGTTTAGGTGAAAGCATTTTTTTATTATAAATTTTATATGAATAAATTGTAACTAATATATTTTTTACTATTTTTGGGTTTCGGAAATAAAAACTATCATCATGAAAAGAAAATTACTTAGTGGAGCACTTTTACTTGGCTCTATTATAGCAGCTAATGCACAAAGTTCATGTGTTGACGCGCTAGATTTACCTGTAGGTTTAACAACTGTAGATGAAATTTCAGGCGAGGCTGTATCTGTTGCAGCAACCAGCGCTTGTTGGAATGCACCTAACGCAACCGCGGCTAACTGGTATAAAGTTACACCACAAACTAATGGAGTTTACAGGCTTTCTACTGACCTGCCGCAAAATGTTGGTGGAGATACGCGTGTTTCTGTTTTCTCTGGAACATGCGATGCTTTATCATGCTGGGCTGCTAGTGACGACGTATATTACGGAGCAACAGATGCAGAGAGCAACTTTTTAACAGATTTTGAATTCCCGGTTCTTGGCGGTACTACTTACTATGTTGTTTTTGATAACAAGTGGAATCCAGGTGGTTTCGATGTTGAGCTTTCATTTATCGACTCTACTTGTGAAACAACAGATACATTCTCTGAATCGTGGTCACCTATCAAAAACTACTGGTTCTGCTGGAGCAGGATAGATAATAACCAAGACTCGAACGGCTTTTCACTTGACACAGAGTATGATTTTGGTGGTCAAAATAACAACTACCGTGATAACGTTGTTTCTATTTCATCTTACGAAGCTGATCTAGATGACTTTTTGGTTAGCAATGCGAGAGCTCTTGAGGCAGGTACTGAATATGTACTTAGTGTTACATATAACGCCCTGAATATAACTGATGCAGACAACGCAGTGGTTGGGCCTGCTAACGAAAGTTTCGAAGCAGTAATAATTAACTCAGCCAACTCGTACGATATTTTAGGTGAGGAAACTGGTATAACCCAAGTGGGTGAAACCCAGGCTGATATGCTTACAAATGCTGTTACAAAAACATACAACTTCACTCCTGATACCGCTGGTAACTACAGGCTGGGTGTTCACTCTACATCTGCAACTGGCGGAGGTTTGTCTTTGTTCTTTAATATATCTCTAAGCCTTGCTGCTTCTTCTTCTCAAAACGCTCAGTCTGCATTCTCAGTGTATCCTAACCCGGCTAACACTGTAGTAAATGTTGCTAATGCTAAAGCTCAGATCAGCGCTGTTAGCCTTGTAGATATCAACGGCCGTACTGTAAAATCAGTTCAGTTTGATGGTGTTTCTTCAGCTCAGGTAAACATTTCAGATCTTGCAAACGGTGTTTACATGATGAACATTAAATCAGATAAAGGTACTGTAACTAAGAAAGTTGTTAAAAACTAATTAATACAGTTCTATAATATAAAAGGCTCCGTTTATCGGGGCCTTTTTTGTTTTTGTTATGGAGGGAAAATAAATAAAGCTTAAATTCGTTACTACAGTAAACCTTAGTCATATGCTTCGTAAATTACTATTTTTATTGCTGCTTGTATTGTCATCTGTTTGTTACGCTCAAGAGCAGTTTTCGGTATATTTTGAAACTAATAAATACCAGCTTACAGGCACAGAACAAAAACGGCTGACAGAGTGGTTAGCAGCAAACAAAACATCTAAAATTCTGGCTATAAATGGTTATACCGATGAGGATGGATCGGTAGGGTTAAATGATACGCTTTCTGAGCGTAGGGTAACTACTGTTTTTTCATTCATAAAGGGTAAGGTTAAAATTCGGGAAGATTTTATGACGCGAAGCTTTGGTAAACTTCATAAACAAGATGCTGTAAAGGCAAAGAATCGTAAGGCTACCATATATTATTTGCTGGAAAAAGACCTTGCAAAAGAAAATGAAATCCTGGGTATAAAAAATGAACCAATGGCTGTAAAAAAGCCTGTTAAGGTAGAATTTCCTGAATCAATGACGGTAACCACTCCTCAGGGTAAAGAAGAACTTGAGCTTGATGTGAAGTTTATGGAGCGTTTAAATGCTGCTAAAGCAGGTGAAAAAATAGTGATACCTAACCTCAATTTCCGCGAAAATACGTTTGCTATAATGGCAAATTCCCGCTCCAGGTTATATGAGTTACTACAGGTTATGCGTGCAAACGGCTCTTTAAGGATAAAGCTGGAAGGACACGTTTGCTGTATGACAAAAGACAGACAGGACTTATCCACCCAGCGTGCGAAGGCCATAATGATGTTTTTAGTAGCAAACGGTATTGAAAAAAGCCGAGTAACTTTTCAGGGATTCGGTGTTTCGCAACCGCTTTACCCAATACCCGAAAAATCTCCGGAAGAGCGTGAAGCCAATCGTAGGGTAGAGGTGCTTATCTTACAAAACGACTGGCAGTAACCGTTTATTTGTTAGTGTAGCGCTTTGCAAACGCGCTGGGCGTTTCACCTGTGTTGTTTTTAAAAAAACGCGAGAAGTACGCGTAGTCTTCATAACCCAGCATTTCTGCAATTTTTTTAAAATTCCCCCTGTGTAGCGCAAGTTCTTTTTGGGCCTCCAGTACTATGCGGCCTGCAATAATATCCCCGGCGGGCTTGCCGGTTATGTTTTGAGATATACGGTTAAGGTGCCTTAGTGTTATAGCCAGTTTACCGGCGTAAAATCCAGGAGATTTTTCGGTAACAAAGTGCGTTTCTATAAGGTCTTCAAATTGCCTGAAACGCTGGTAATAGCCATTATTATTTTCTGCTATGGGTAGTATATCTTCGTCAAACCAACGGGTGGCTTGTACATACAGCAGGTTGATATAGCAAAGTATGGCGTTTTTTTTCCAGGCTTTTTCGGTGGTAAATTCTTCCAGTATTTTTTTAAAGTAATGGGTTGCCTCAGTAAGCGCGTCCTGATTCAGGTTCACTACAGGTTTACTATGCATGCTGTAAAAAAAAGGGAAACTACGTAGCTCATTTGCGGTAAACCACGCTTCAAAAAAATCACGGGTATGGAAAAAAATATATCCCTCTGTATCTGCAGATAACTCCCAGTAATGGGTTTGGCCCGGGTTAAGAAAAAATAATGCGCCAGGTTTTACCTCGTAGTCTGTAAAATCTATTTCGTGCCTGCCATGCCCTTTTATAAAAAGTATGGCCAGATAAAAGTTGTGACTGTGTGGTTCGGCGATATCTTTATGTCTGGTAGCCAGGTGGTTTTCAAGAGTGTTGGCATGAATGTCTTCGCTGCCTTCGTGCCTGAACTCACTTATTTTTAATATATGTACCGGTTTCATAGCGTTGCTTATATATGTCTTAAAAGTACAATTTTTTGCGTAAATTATCTATTGCTTTCCATGGTACTAAATCACTAACTTTGACTAAAATTTTAGAGGTATGTCACAATTCTTAAATATAATAGGAGAAAAATGCCCCAAATGTGGAACCGGTAAGGTATTTAAAACAAAGGGAAACATATTTTTACTTAAGATGCCCGTAATGAATGATGATTGCCCGCATTGTGGTCATCATTTTCATAAAGAGACAGGGTATTTTTTTGGGGCTATGTACGTAAGCTATGCACTTGCCGTGGCCGAAATGGTTGCGCTTTTTGTAGTGCTGTTGCCATTTACTAAAGACTTTGGTATTTTGGTAGGTGCGGTTGCTGTTATGGCGGTAGTACTTAGTCCGTATAACTTCAGGCTGTCTCGTATGCTGTGGATTTATATGTTTGACGGTCCTGAGAAAGTACCTGAAAACCGATAATGTTTTAACATAAGGTGCAAATTGTACTGGCGCGGTATTGCGCAGAAAAATGCCTATATTTGTATTTCAATTTGCACCTTAAACCTTATGCTGCAAACGCTTCATATAAAGAATTTTGCGCTCATAGAGCACCTTCATATTGATTTTAACGGAAGTTTTGCCATTATTACGGGCGAAACCGGTGCGGGTAAATCCATCCTTCTTGGCGCATTGGGTTTGGTTTCGGGTAACCGTGCCGACCTGGGTTCGTTAAAAGACAAAGAACAAAAATGTGTGATTGAAGCACATTTTAAAGTATCTGAATATAACCTCCGCGATTTTTTTGAAAAGAACGATATTGATTACGAAGATGTAACCATTATCCGCCGCGAAATATTGCCGTCCGGCAAAAGTCGCGCTTTTATAAATGACAGTCCTGTAAACCTTGCCGAAGTGCAGGAATTGGGTCATTTTCTTATAGATATCCATAGCCAGCAGCAAACCCGTGAACTTAGCGATGAGCAATACCAAATGCAGATTTTAGATGCTGTTGCAGGCAATTCAGCTTTACTCGACGCTTATAAAAAGCAACTGGCCGCTTATAAGTTGGCACAAAACGCGCTTAAAAAGCTTACCGAGCAAAAATCTACCCTGAGCCGCGAGCAGGATTATAATACTTTTTTACTTAACGAACTTGCCGAAGCAAAACTTAAAGCCGGTGAACAAGCCGACCTGGAAGCCGAGCAGGAAAAACTGAGCAACGTAGAGTTTATTCGCGAAAGTATGGCTAAGGCAATAGCTGTAGCCACTGAGGAGCAAGTGGGCGCCGTGCAAAACCTGAAGGAAATAAAACAGGCGTTGCAAAAAATCAGCGGTATTTCTGAGGAGTATGCTACATACTACGAGCGTGTAAACAGTATTGTAATAGAGCTTGATGATGTTGCCGAAAGCCTGGCTGAAAGTTATGAAGGGTTAGTGAATGATCCGGAAGCACTGGAGCTGATTAACCAAAAGTTACAGCTTATATATGCGTTGCAAAAAAAGCATAATGTGGCTACGGTAGAGGAGCTAATGGCTATTGAAAAAGAGTTTAGCGAAAAGGTAATTTTCGCTGAAGGTCTGGATGAGGCTATTGCCGAAAAAGAGGCTGATATGCAGCGCAAAAAATCTGAAGCTGATAAAACAGCCGAAGAACTCCATGAAAAAAGGGTAGGGGCGGTGCCTGTGTTGGTAGATAAAATAACTGCAATACTGGTTCAGCTTGGTATGCCAAACTCACGTTTCAAATTTGAAATAATTCAGGGCGAAACCTATTATGCTAATGGTAAAGACAGTATCAATCTGTTGTTTTCTGCTAATAAAGGTACTGATTTCGGGTTGCTGAAAAAGGTAGCTTCAGGAGGTGAAATGTCGCGTATTATGCTGGCTGTAAAGGCTGTTTTAGCTACGTATTCTAAACTGCCTACTATTATTTTTGACGAAATAGATACCGGTGTTTCAGGCGAAATAGCCATTAAAATGGGCGATATTATGAAGGCTATGAGCAAGGATATGCAGGTATTTGCAATAACGCATTTGCCGCAAATTGCCGCTAAGGGCGATACGCATTATAAGGTAGCCAAGAAAACTCAGGGTGATACTACAGTGAGCGAACTAAGGCTTCTTTCTAATGACGAACGCATACGTGAGATTGCTGAAATGCTTAGTGGTAAAGACGTGAGCGAGTCAGCGCTGACGCATGCCAGGGCACTATTGGGGTAGTTTACGGTTTATTTTTCTTGCCCTGTTGATTAAAGGTAGTATAAGCACTAAAGCAAGTGCCAGATTAAATGCTATAGTGAAAAGCGGGATTAGCAGTAGTGGAGATACGTGCTCGATGCCATCGGCAAGGGACCAAGTGTAAACGTTGCTCAGCGAGTTTATGATTAATGGTGCCAAATAGCAACATTCTAATATAATAAGCCCTTTTATAATTGTTTTTTTAGAGGTGTGCAATAGTAGCTCTTTCCTGCCTAACACCATAAATGCTGCTATAAGGAGTGGAAAAATAAAGTTGTTTGTTATACCTACAATTATTGCTGTACTACGTTCTGAAAATTGTACAAAATGTTTCAGGATAACAATAAGACTAATTTGTTCTAACAGGGCAAAAACCGAAAAAATATAAAATCTATTCCACGGATTGTACTCTTTAGGTAAAAACTCGTCTTCGTTAAGCAGGTCGTTCATGGTGCAGGCTTAGTTTATTGGCTAAAATTACAGAATATACTACATAGTTGTTTTAGTTTTTTATCTTTGCTTTCCGAATACATCAAATACTGAATTAACAAATACTGAATTAAACAGTTATGATCATAGAACCAAGGATGCGTGGCTTTATATGCCTTACTGCCCACCCGGTGGGTGCCGCGCAAAGCGTAAAAAACCAAATTGAATACGTAAAATCACATGGCGAGATAGCCAATGGCCCTAAAAAAGTGCTTGTTGTGGGTGCTTCTACAGGTTTTGGCCTTGCTTCTCGCATTACTGCCGCATTTGGTAGCAACGCTGCTACGGTAGGTGTCTTTTTTGAAAAGGAGCCTGCAGAGGGTAAAACTGCTACTCCGGGGTGGTATAACAGCGCTGCCTTTGAAACCGAAGCGCACGCTGCCGGGCTTTACGCAAAGAGTATTAACGGGGATGCGTTTAGCAACGAAGTGAAACAGCAAACTATAGATATTATAAAATCCGACCTGGGTCAGGTTGATTTGGTTGTGTATAGCCTTGCTTCTCCGGTGCGTCAGCATCCTGTAACAGGTGTGCTGCACCGTAGTGTGCTAAAGCCTATTGGCGGGGTTTTTAGTAATAAAACAGTAGATTTCCATACCGGTAAAGTATCTGAGGTTACTATTCAGCCTGCAGTTGAAGGTGATATAGAAAATACCGTTACCGTAATGGGTGGCGAAGACTGGGCTATGTGGATAGATGCCCTTAAAGAAGCAGGTGTGCTTGCCGAAGGCGCTACTACTGTGGCGTATTCTTACATAGGCCCATCGGTTACCGAGGCTGTTTATCGTAAGGGTACCATAGGTAGGGCAAAAGATCACCTTGAAGCTACTGCTTTCGAAATTTCAGATAAGCTAAAAGATATAAACGGTAAAGCATATGTTTCTGTAAACAAGGCGCTTGTTACACAGGCGAGTTCGGCAATACCGGTTATTCCACTGTATATATCGCTATTGTACAAGACCATGAAAGAAATGGGTTTGCATGAAGGTACCATAGAACAAATAGACCGTTTGTACCGCGAAAGGCTTTATACAGGTGGCGAAGTTCCTGTAGATGAGCAGGGCCGTATACGTATAGACGACTGGGAAATGCGTGATGACGTACAGGCTAAAGTATCTGAACTTTGGGCAAAAGCAGATACTGAGAATTTAGCTGAAATTGGCGATTTAGAAGGTTACCGCAAGGATTTTTATAACCTTTTTGGTTTTGAATTTGCAGGCGTAGACTACGCTGCTGATGCAAATGAAATGGTAAACATAGAAAGTATAGAAAAGTAATATTTCTGCAATAAACCTGAATATTTATATGAAAACCTTCCTTTTTAAGGAAGGTTTTTCTTTTTTTTTAGGTGTTTTAATATGAAAATAGTATTTTTGTTTCTTTAATGTTAATTTTAACATCACATTGTTTTATTTGTGTTTTAAATTTATTTTTATGCACCTTATTTAACAATTTGATTGTAATATATATAAAAATAACATTAAGTTATTATTTATTTGAATTATTGCTAATTTTAAAAATAATTAAATAATTTGTTAAATGAGAAAAATTACTTTGCTTATTGCCCTGATTCTCTTGGGAATTACGGGTTCCTATGCACAGGCGTCTCTGTACGGTTTTTCGGTTTCGACAGATACCTATGTGCCCATAACAGGGGGTACGGTGGTAACATCGACAGTAAACCGAGCTACCTCACTGGACAGCTATGTGTCTAGTCAACTTACGCTGCCGGCGGCCTTCGAATTTGCCGGAAATAGTTACACTTCGTATTCTATAACTTCAAACGGACACGTATCGCTGGGAACTCCTGTAACCAGTGCTTTTAACTACACTCCGTTAACATCTTCAGCAGGTGGTAACATAATTATGTCTCCGTTTGCAGCTGACCTTTACGCAGGTGCAACGGGCACTTCGGAGATAAGGACAGAACTCGTAGGTGATGAGATTGTATTTCAATGGACTAATTTCGCACGTTATTTTGTTGTTGAAAGTATTAATTTTCAGGTTAGGCTTAATACAGTAACTAAGAGTGTGAAATTTGTATATGATGGTACTCCTTTATTTACTTCAGATACTACGTATCAACCTCAAATAGGTATTAAGAGTGCTGTTGGAGTTTATAAAGTTCTTAGTTCTGCTTCTAACGGTACTTTTGCAGCTCCTACTGTTGTTACTACAGGTGCCACTTCTTCATCTTTAATGACGCTAAGTGCTACAAACACGTTTGCTACTGGTTTAACTTATACTTTTACTGCTCCGCCTGCTTGTGCTGGTACTCCAAATGGAGGTGCTATATCTGGCGAGTTAGTACGTTTTGTATGTTCTGGTTCAACACCAGCTGCTATTACAGCTCCTGTAGTTAACAATACAACAGGTATTGCTTTTCAGTGGCAGCAGTCTTTTGACGGTAGTGATTGGACAGATGTTACCGCCGGTACTGGCGCTGCTACGCTTAGCTTTACACCGGAAGCTTTTCAGGGATCTACTATTATGTACAGGCTTAAATCTATTTGTACAGCTAGTGGAGACGTTGCCTATTCTAGCAATTTTGTAACAGTTAATCCTATTGAAGCTCCACTATCTCAGGCGTCAGCTATTGCGCTCACACCTGGTTTAAACAGCTTAAAAGTAGATTGGACAAACGGTTCAGGCGTTCGCAGAATGGTTTTTGTTAGTACAGATCCTATTGAAGATCCTATTGCCACCGGAAACTTCCCTGCTTTTTCAACTTCTACTGTTTTTGCTAACGATGGTCAGCAACTTGTGTACGATGGTACGGCAAGTACTGTAACTATAACTGGTCTTAACTGTACAACACCATACTATGTAAAAGTTTATGAGTATAACAGGTGTGGTTCAGGGCCTTACGATATCTATGTAAACCTAACTGAGGGTACAAACGCTGCTATGGGTACTCCTGTGGGTCCTGCAACAGCTACGCTGCCTGCTACAAATAACTTTGCAGGTTTTACAGGTGCTAACCTAAGCACAGTAATTCCTGGCTGGTACGAGGCTTCCAGGACGACTGCTTCTGGTACTGTTCCTGTTAACACTTCACCTGTTGCAGGTACTTCTGCATGGACTAATAGTTCTTTGTCGTCTGTTACAACCGCGAAGATTAACCTGTATACCACTACACGTAATGAGTGGATTATTAGCCCGAAGATTACATTAACCGGTGATTCAAGGCTTAAGTTTAAGGCGGCAATAACAGACTTTGCTGGTATTACTCCTGATCCTACTGGTATGCAGGGTACAGATGATGCTGTAACTATTTTTGTTTCTACAGATGGTTGTGGCCTTACTTGGGTTCCGCTTTACGAATTTAATGCTTCGAACACTACTACACTTACAAATTCACTGGTTGATTTTGTATTGCCTCTTACAGCCTATACAGGGCAGACTGTACAAATCGCTTTCCGTGGTACGGATGGCCCTGCAGATGATGCTCCTGACTATGATTTCCACATAGCTAATGTCGTTGTAGAGCTTCAGCCAACTTGTGATTCACCTCTATCTGTTAGCGCTACTGCAAACGGTTTTACATCTGCTACCATAAACTGGAACGTAGCTGACGGATCTGAACCTGCACAAGGTTTTGATTATTACTATAATAATATAGGTTTAGCGCCAAATGAAACAACTGTACCTGCAGGTAGCGTTGCTACAGGTGTACACACTGCATCAATTTCTGGCTTAACTGCAAATACTACATATTATGTATGGGTTAGAAGCGTTTGTGCTGCTGACAATAAAAGTGCATGGGTAGTTCTTTCTACACCATTGTACACAGGTTACTGTACTCCTGCGCCTTCAAGCGTAGATGATAGGGGTATTATTAATGTTACCATGGGTGATATTAACAACACTACAGTGGCAGAACAAGGTAACTACGGTAACTATACAAACCTTTCTACAAGTGCTGTAGCAGGTGCTACAGTTAACTTTAATATTACCTACGCTACAGGCTATACTTATGGTACTAAAATTTGGATAGACTGGAATAATGATGCTGATTTTAATGATCAGGGAGAGCTTGTTTACACTGGTGTTTCTGGTAGTGCAAATCCGTTTACCTTAAACGGTTCATTTACTATCCCTGCATCTGCAGCGGTAGTAGGTACGCACACAGTACGTATTGGCGGTACAGATGATGAAACTGTATCTGATCCATGCTACACTGGTTCATATGGTACTTTTGAAGATTACACGTTAGTGGTAACTATGCCAGATGCTCCGGCGATTACATCTTTTACTCCTGCAGCTGCTTGTGCGGTGAGCTCTGTACTTACTGTTACAGGTACTGGACTATTAAACGCTACACTTAAAGTAGGTGATACTACAATAACACCTACTTCGGTTACAGATACTCAAATTGTAGCAACCATACCAGCCGGTACAACCGGTCTTGTTAGTGCTACAACTTTTGTAGGTACTGCAGTAAGTGCAACAGAATTTACAGTAACTGCACCAGCTGCTCTAGCTATTAGTGCAGGTCAGGCAACGATTTGTGCAGGCCAGTCTACTACTGCTGTTACAATTACAGATGGTGCTTCAGCTTATGACACATTTGTATGGACTCCTGCTACAGGTGTAAGCGGTTCTGCTGAAACAGGATTTATTTTCAATCCTTCTCAGACTACATCGTATACACTTACAGCATCTCAGTCTGCTGGTTTGTGTACTATAAGTGTACCATTTACAGTAAACGTAAATGCGCTTCCGGCTCCTCTTGTTATTACTCCTGCTTCTCAGGCGGTATGTCAGGGTCAAAGTCAGGCTCTTATAGCTACAGGTGGTGATAACACAGGTGTTATTACTCTTGGTACAGGTACAACTGCTCCCGGAACTACAAGTTATCCTAATCCATTCAGCGGTTATTATGGAGGTGTAAAAACTCAAATACTATTTACTGCTGCAGAACTACAGGCTCAGGGTCTTGTTCCGGGTGTGCCAATTACATCACTTTCATTTGATTTCTTTGCGTCTTCTGCCATTGCATGTAACGACTTTAGAATCAAGATAGGCGAAACTACTCAGACTAACCTAACCTCAGGTTTCTTGCCTTCAACTGGTCTAACTACAGTTTACAATGCTAACTATACTCCTGTTGCAGGAACTACTGGTTGGGTACCTTTTACCCTTACATCTCAGTATGTATGGAATGGTGGTAACCTTGTAGTAGAAGTGGCTCACAACGCTGGTAACTTTGGTAATGGTTCTGGTACAAGAACAAAAACTACTACAACTACAGAGAACACTGTATACTATGGAGCAAAAGACAGTGTAACTCCTGCAGGTATGGCAAGTTATGATGCGCTTACTTCTTATAGTTCTTTTGGTACTTCTACATCAAGGCCAAACATGAGGTTTAACTACAGTGCTACTTACCCTGTAATTTGGTCTCCTGTAACAGATCTTTATACAGATGCTGCTGCTACAACTCCTTACACAGGTGGAGATGCACGTACGGTATACTTTAAAGGTAACAGTGCACAAACGTATACTGCTAGTTCTACAAATACTAACGGATGTTCTGTTACAGGTACAACTTCTGTAACTGTAAGTATTGTAGACGCTCCTGTAGCTGCTGCAACACAAACATTCTGCCAAGGTGCTGCAATCGCTCAGCTTGTGGCTGAAGGTACAAACATACAGTGGTATGCTGCTGCTACCGGTGGTCAGGCGCTGTCTCCAAACGCTGCGCTTACAACAGGTACATACTACGCTACGCAAACGGTAAACGGTTGTCAAAGCCTTAACCGTACTGCGGTTGCTGTTACAATTACAGTTGTTACTGCACCACAAACTCAAGATGTTGTGGCTTGTAACAGCTATGTACTACCGGCTCTTACTACAGGTGCTTACTACACTGCTTCAGCAGGTCAGGGTGCTCTTGTAGAGGCAGGTACAGTAATTACACAAACTACAACACTATTTGTGTACGTTCAGTCTGGTGACTGTTTTGCAGAAAACATGTTCACAGTAAACATTAATACAACTTCTGCGCCAACTGCAGCAGCAGATCAGACATTCTGCCAGGGTGGTGTAGTTGGTCAGCTTTCAGCTGAGGGTACTAACATTAAATGGTATGCTTCGGCTACATCAACAGAAGCACTTGGTGCAGACGTTGCTCTTGTAAATGGAAACATGTACTACGCTACTCAAACTGTTAATGGTTGCGAAAGCGCACAAAGAACGGTTGTAACTGCAGTTATTAATACTACTTCTGCTCCAACTGCAACTGCAGATCAGTCATTCTGCCAAAGTGGTGTAGTTGGTCAGCTTTCAGCTGAGGGTACTGATGTTAAATGGTATGCTTCGGCTACATCGACAGATGTGCTTGGTGCAGACGCTTCGCTTGTAAACGGAAACGTATACTACGCTACACAAACCATTAACGGTTGCGAAAGCGGTCAGAGAGCTGCTGTAACAGTAACTATAGTAACTGTTGAGGCACCTGCTGTAACTAATGTTTCTAGCTGTGATAGCTATGTGCTACCAGCACTTGAAGGTGTAGTTTACCGCACTTCAGGCCAGGGTACAGGAGATGTACTTCCTGCCGGTACAGTAATAACTTCTACCACAAATCTATATGCTGTTGCTCAATCGGGCAGCTGTATTGCAGAGACTCCGTTTACAGTTACCATAACTGCTTCTCCGGTTATCAATGCAGTTTCTCCTCAGGTTGTTTCTACACAAAATGACTTTGCTACTATTGCAGATATCGTAATAACAACAGATGCAAACGTAACGTGGTATGCTACTGAAGCAGATGCTTTAGCAGGTACTAACCCACTTTTTGCTGATAGCGTTATTGCTGCAAGCACTACATACTACGCTAAAGCTAGTTCAGATCTTTGTTTTACAATAGTTCCTGTTACTGTTAGCGAAATTCTTGGTGATAAATCATTTGATATGGCTAACTTTGCTTATTACCCTAACCCGGTAAACAGCGAGCTTACAATATCTTACAGTTCTGAAATAACTACAGTAGAAGTGTTTAACCTACTAGGTCAGCATGTGCTTACTGTGAAACCAAATGCTACTGTAGCTAAGGTAAACATGTCTGCTCTTGCAGAAGGTGCTTACGTGGTTAAAGTTGCTGCCGGTTCAGCTATTAAAACTGTAAAAGTGATTAAGAAATAATCTTTCTTTAATCATAAGAATTACATAAATCTCACAAAAGAGCCACCCATTGGGTGGCTCTTTTATTTTAAAAAAGATAACTTTGTTAAAAATTGAATAGTAATGTATTTCTCGCTCATAATACCGGTTTACAACAGGCCAGATGAAATAGAAGAGCTTTTACAAACCCTTGTTAAACAAGATTACACAAAGGCTTATGAGGTGGTGGTTGTAGAAGACGGCTCATCTATACCGTGTACAGAAGTGGTATCGGCTTTTAAAGACCGTTTAAATATTTCGTATTATTTTAAGCCAAACAGTGGTCCCGGAGATTCCCGTAACTACGGTATGAAAGTAGCAAAGGGTGGTTATTTCCTTATCCTTGATTCTGATTGTTTGTTACCGGTACATTATCTTTCTAGTATAGAAGCAACCCTACAGCAGAAGTATGTTGATTGTTTTGGAGGTGCCGATGCTGCCCTGGATAGTTTTAGCGACGTACAGAAAGCTATAAACTTTGCCATGACCTCTGCACTTACCACGGGTGGTATTCGAGGAAAGTCAGAGAAAATAGGCAAATTTCAGCCGCGTAGTTTTAATATGGGAATTAGCAAAAAAGCGTTTGAAGCATCAGGAGGTTTTGGAAACATACACCCTGGCGAAGATCCGGATTTATCTATACGCTTGTGGAAACTCGGTTTTGAAACTGCGTTATTTGCCAACTCTTACGTGTATCATAAAAGACGAATAGACTGGGAAAAATTTAAAAAACAGGTTTCTAAATTTGGTAAAGCAAGGCCAATTCTTGATAAGTGGCATCCGCAATACAAAAAAGTGACATTCCTGTTTCCTACTTTATTTATACTGGGGTTATTCCTGTCTGTGTTTTTGGTACTTTTCGGAATTAAATTTATGCTGTTACTTTACGTTGTCTATTTTGCAATAATATGGTTAACGGCAGTTTCTCAAAATAACTTTAAGGTAGGCTCACTGGCTGTTGTGGCTGTATTCATGCAGTTTTATGGTTATGGCATGGGCTATCTGGAATCTTTTGTAAAAATTCACTTGCTGCGCATGGAGCCTAAAGCAGCGTTCCCCGAACTTTTCTTTAAATAATGACAAAAATTATAGGACTTACCGGCGGTATAGGTAGTGGTAAAACTACAGTTGCAGAAATGTTTCGTGCGTTGGGTGTACCGGTTTATTATGCCGATGACGAGGCGAAGAGTATTCTTTTCACTCCGCAAGTTGCGCAGCTTGTAAAAGAAACATTAGGAGAATCGGTGTTTACCGATGGTATTCCCGATAGGGCTAAAATTGCCTCGGTTGTTTTCTCTGATCCGCAAAAACTTGCACAACTTAACGCTATAATACATCCGCGCGTTGCAGAACATTTTAAACAATGGACACTAGAGCATTCTACGGCTCCGTTTGTAATTAAAGAAGCCGCCATACTGTTTGAAAGTGGTGCCAGCAAACAATGCGATGCGGTTATATTAGTTACTGCTCCGGTAGAAACACGTATAGCGCGCGTAATGGCGCGCGATGGTGTAACAAGAGAGATGGTGCTTAAACGTATGGCAAATCAGTGGACCGATGAGCAGAAAATGGGGTTAAGTAAGTATATTATTACCAATATTGATACTGAAGATACCAAAAAGCAGGTGCTCGCAACGTTTAATTTTCTGAATATAATTGAAAATTAGAACCCTCTGTTAATGTTTGGTTAATGGATATTAGTCTTAAATGTTAAAATGTTAGTTTTGTATCGATGAAGAAAGCCCGTTTTAGATTGTTGGTATTTTTTATGAGCCTTTCGCTTTTAGGCATAATACTTGTACAGTTATATTGGGTTAACAGTTCTCTTAAAAATAACGAAGAACAGTTTAAGTATCATATACAACAGGTGCTAAGCCATGTGGCCGGGCAACTGGAAGATGCTGAAACAGATGAGTTTTATAAAGTATACCGCAAGTATAAAGACAGTACAGGTACTGCACCTTCTAAGGCAGATCTTGTAAAGTTATATGATAGCCAGGAAGCAGGTGCCGGTAATAAACAAATCATATTTGCGGGCGGGTTAGCCTCGGGTTACGAAGATGATGTGCTCTTTGAAAGAGAAAATGAAAAAGACGCTGTAGAAGCGTACCTGAGAAAAAAAACAAGCCGACTTTCTCATGTTACGTCAGACCGTGCAGAGGTAGACGATGCAGACCGTCTGCTTGCCTTTAAAATAGAAGGTTTTATAAAAGACTTTAGAGATAATAAGGGCATAGAAAGCTGGCTTACTAATGATAGGCTGAGACGGATAATATTCAGGCAGCTGGAACAAAACGGGGTAAAAACACCGTTTGAATTCCGGGTTCTGTACAACGGAATGCCCACACGCATACATTCTAACAGTGTTAGTAGCATTAATGAAATGTACGACCATAAGCTGTTTGAAGACCGCGATGGCTACACAAAGTATGTACTTGTAGTAAGCTTCCCACAAAAGGAGCGCTACCTGTTGTCATCGGTTATGGGTATGGCGTCGTTGTCTATGGTTTTTACACTGATTATAGTAATTGCGTATTTAAGTGCCATAAACCAGGTTATAAAGCAGAAAAATATATCTGAAATAAAAACCGATTTTATTAATAACATGACGCACGAGTTTAAAACGCCCATAGCTACTATAAACTTAGCGCTTGATGCAATAAAGAACCCGAAGATATTTGATGATAAGCAGCGGGTGCAGTATTACTTGCAAATGATACGCGAGGAGAACAAACGGATGCACTCTCAGGTAGAAAACGTACTACAGATATCTAAGCTTGATAAAAACGAGCTGGATATACCTAAAGAGGCTGCAGATGTAAACGATATACTTGAGGAAGCAATAGAGCATGTTAATCTTATTGTAGAGGACAGGGAAGGGGTGTTAAATACTCATTTTGAAGCGAAGAGGACAACAACACTTTTAAACCCGGTACATTTTACCAATGTAATTGTTAATATTTTAGACAATGCTATCAAATATTCTCCGGAAAGACCCGTTATAGATGTGTATACGGAGAATGTTAAAGATTTTATCCTGATTAAAATTAAGGATCAGGGGCAGGGAATGACCAAAGCGGTACAGAAACTTATTTTTGAGAAGTTTTACCGTGAACATACAGGCGACCTTCATGATGTTAAAGGACATGGATTAGGGCTTGCCTACGTAAAAAGAATAGTAGAAGACCATAATGGCCTTATATATGTAGAAAGTGAAAAGGGGAAGGGCAGTACCTTTATCATTAAGATGCCACTAATAAATTAAAAAATATGGAAGAAGTAAACAAAAAAATTCTTTTAGTGGAAGACGATCCTAACTTTGGAGCCGTGCTAAAAGACTATCTGTTAATCAATGATTTTGACGTAACCCTTGCCAAAAACGGTATGGAGGGTTTCGAGAAATTTAAAAAAGATAATTTTGACCTTTGCATACTTGACGTAATGATGCCGTACAAAGACGGTTATACATTGGCAAGAGAAATAAGGGAAAAAAACAAAGAGGTGCCTATCATTTTCCTTACAGCAAAGTCCATGAAAGAAGACGTGCTTAAAGGTTACAAAGTAGGAGCAGACGACTATCTTAACAAGCCGTTTGACTCTGAGGTGCTTCTTATGAAAATTAAGGCAATCCTACAAAGGAAATCAAGCGACAGTAAAACGGATAACTCTAAAAATGAGTTCCAGATTGGTAAATTCCACCTGAACTCTAAACTGCGTTTCCTTACGTTTGAAAACGAGGAGCCTATAAAGCTTTCGCCGAAAGAAAACGAGCTGCTTAAAATGCTTGCTCTACACGAAAATGACCTTATGCCACGTGAACTTGCGCTAACTAAAATATGGAGAGATGACAACTATTTTACATCTCGAAGCATGGACGTTTACATTGCAAAACTACGTAAATACCTAAAGCCGGATGAGGAGGTAGAAATCCTTAACATACACGGCGAAGGTTTTAGGCTTGTAGTTAAAAACAAGGTAGCGGCCGAAGACAAATAATAGAATACACACTCTATATATACAACAATCCCCCAGCGATTTATTACATAAACGTTTGGGGGATTTTTATTTTCTGTAATTATCGTTAAGGCCCTTTCCTTCAATGATCAGGGTTTTTATTTTATCAAACCGGGAGTGTTTTGTTTTTTCCTGTTTAGCTTCCGTTATGTATTCACAAAATTCGCGTTGTTTGTATGGTGCCAGGGCCTCAAAAGCATTTCTTAAGATAGCATCGGCTTCAAGGCGTAACTGTAAAAAGTCGGGGATAATCGTTTCTTTTTTTGCCGGCGCAATAGTAAACCCGGCTTCCTCTATAGCTATAGCTTCATTAATATATCTCAATAGCAACCGCTCATCAATTTCGCTTATGGTTGTAAACCGCCATTGGCGTAATCCTTTCGTAGTGCCTTCGTTGGCATTTACCAGCACCTTAGCTTCATCTTTAAGAAACACACCTTTAAAGAACCACACCGCAATATGGTTAGTAAACCCGGCAAGGCCCATTACATTTTTACCGTTGTAAGTATACACAGGCCCTCCCCATTTTGTAGTTTCTACCAAAGGGGTTTTAGCAATAATGGCCTTCAGAAAATCAATTTCTTCAGGCCATTTTGATGATTTATCCCAAACGCGTTTAGGTTTGTCTGCCATTATTCTTTTTCGCCTTTAGCGGTAAGTTCAGCTATTTTTACAATAACCTCTACGGCCTTAACCATGCTTTCTACCGGCACATACTCATACTTCCCATGGAAGTTATGCCCGCCGGCAAAAATGTTAGGGCATGGAAGCCCCATGTATGATAGCTGGCTGCCATCAGTTCCGCCACGTATAGGTTTAATGATAGGCTTTATTCCCACTTTTTTCATAGCCTTTTCGGCAATCTTCACAATATGGAAAACAGGCTCTACCTTTTCGCGCATGTTATAGTACTGGTCTTTAATTTCCAGTACGGCAATATCATCGCCAAATTGCTTTTTAAACTTACGGTTTATTTTATCCACTATTTTTTTAAGTAGCTTTTTACGTTTTTTAAAACGACGTGCGTCATGGTCGCGTATAATCAGCTGCACGGTAGTTTCTTCTATGCTTCCCGAAATACCCGTAACGTGGAAAAACCCTTCGTAGCCTTTTGTTTGCTCAGGCACTTCGTTTTTAGGGAGTGTACTAATAAATCCGTTTGCAATAAGCATAGAGTTTATCATTTTACCCTTAGCATAACCCGGGTGCACGCTTTTTCCTTTAAAAGTAACCTTGGCACCGGCGGCATTAAAGTTTTCATATTCAAGTTCGCCTATCTGGCTACCGTCCATGGTGTACGCCCAGTCGGCACCAAACTTCTCTACGTCAAATTTGTGAGCGCCACGGCCTATTTCTTCATCGGGTGTAAAGCCAATACGGATTTTTCCGTGCTTAATTTCCGGGTGCTGAATAAGGTATTCCATTGCGGTTATAATCTCGGTAATACCGGCCTTGTCATCTGCGCCCAGCAGTGTGGTACCATCTGTAGTAATAAGGGTTTGCCCTTTGTACTGTAGTAAGTCTTTAAAATACTTTGGCGAAAGCACTATGTTTTTTTCGGCGTTAAGCACAATATCGCCGCCATTGTAATTTGGTACAATTTGCGGCTTTACGTTTGCTCCGGTGAAATCAGGTGTGGTATCAAAATGCGATACAAAGCCTATAACAGGTACATCATGCGCTACATTACTAGGAAGCGTAGCCATTATGTAAGCATTTTCATCTATGGTAACGTCTTCAAGGCCTATGGCTTTAAGTTCATCTACCAGTTTATTGGCCAGGTCCCATTGTTTGGCCGTGCTTGGAGTTGTGTCAGAATTTGGGTCCGATTCAGTATCTACGGTAACGTAGCTAATAAAACGATCAATAATATGTTGCATCATGCTATAATTAGTACGTACAAATTTACAATAAATTTACATTGGAAATTTACAGCCGGTCTATTTCCTGTGTTATGTTTTTACGTGCCTGTGCTTCAAACCGGTCTTTAAAATGCGGGGTTTTAAAAATATGTTCCATTTCTAAAAAATGTTGCAGTGCTTTTTTTCTCCCCGGATTGTAAAGCAGGTCAGGATATATGCTGTATTCTTTACGTACGTTTAAGCAGTATACCTCATATTCTGCCCATGGTTTTCCAAGTATGCTCAGGTCGGCATCAGTAAAAAGATTTATATCATTAACTGAAGAAGAAGCATGGTGCTTCGTTGCCATTATGAGTTCATAACAAAAGCTTGTTTTTACAGTGTCATATCCTATTTCACGCAGGCGGCTTATAGCCATTTTAGAGCTTTTTTCCTCGTTATCTTTTTTTGTGACGCTATATACGGCATCATGATAAAATAGGGCAAAAAGCACCGTGTCCCAATCTGAAATAGTATGCTGAACACATTTCAGTTCGCTGTACATGTTTTCCAGGTGGAAAAGGTTATGATACTGCCTGTTTTTATGGCTGTATGCTAAGGCTATCTCATCCCACATTTTTTTGGCGGTAGCAGCATTAGTATACCGTAATGCTAATTGTATAAATGTTTCAGCTAATGCCATAGGATTAGAAGGTGGAATTTAAGCCGTTCTTTGGGTTCGTGTAAGATAATAAAGTACCAGCAGGTAAAACAGCAGTGCCAGCCCGTGTACTATAATATAAACGTCTTTATTTAAATATAATAACGAGAAAAATAGGTTCGTGGCTATAAAAACAGCAAAGAATATAAACGACATAGTGCGCACGTTTATATTGGTTTGGTACGTGCTAAAGCGGGTTCCAATGCTAAAAAATAACGTGGTAAACAGCAGTACAAAGCTGCCGCCGCAAAGTAATTCTCTAAGGGGCGGGGTGTTAAAACGGTAAAATCCGTAAGAAAGCAGTGGACACATAAGCACTGCTATTATGGTGGTTATATGGTTTATTTTCATATTGTAAATTATATTGAGGGTGGTGGCGGCGGAGGTGGAACTTGCCCAAATACCTCGGTCATGGCGGGATTAGTATTGGCTTGTTCCCACGCGGTCATACCTTGTTTCCAAATGTAGTGCTCTGTGGTAAACTGGCCGTTCAGGGCAAATTCTTTTAGTTGGGCTATGGTATACGGCCCTGATTGCTGACCGTTAATAGCTATAAAATATGTTGTAACCGGTGCAGGCGGGGGCACACTACCTATGCCGCCCATCATGTTGCCCATTTGATTCGCCATTGCGCCCCCCAGTGCCATGCCTGTTATAACGCCTGCAGCGTTAAACCCTCCTGAGCCTCCACCACCGTCTACCTGTCCCATTTCACCCAGGTTTTCTGCGGCAGACCGTAGCACGTTTGTCTGCTGATTTATTTGGTGTACAGCAAAGTTTTTACCTTCAACTCCCATTTCCAGGTCTTTTCGTTGTATGCGGGCTACTTCGGTAATGTTTGTAAGTTCTACCTCAGTTTTAACAGAAGCCATACGGGTTTGTAAATCGGCAGTGGCGCTTTTTAACTGCATGTAGCCTAAGCTGTTTTTATCCAGCTCTATTGCCGTAACATCTACACGCCTCAGGTCTATGGCAAAGTTTTCGGCAAGTTCAGGTTTTATGTGCCCCAGGATATGGTCTGACACTTGTTCCAACATTGTTTCGGCCTGCATTATAGAAACGTTAGACTGCCCAAGCAGGCTAAACACAATGGCTTTCGCCTTTCGGGTATAAAAGTCTTTAACCTTTGCCTGTAATTCCTCCAGGTTAAAACTCTGTAAGCGGTATTGCGCTATAAAGTTTTCTACATTAGTTATGGTAAATGTAAGGGTTCCCCTTACTGCGCAGGGCACGCCAAGGTCTGGGAAGCGTGCATCAAATACATCGAAGTAGGGGATACCAAAACGGATTTGTATATTCTTTTCAAGGTTAAAAAAATATATTTCGGAGAAAAACGGCGATTCGCCACCAAAAAGGCTACCCACCAGGCTGGAAAGCACGGGAAAGTTGGCTGTTTTAATCCCTTCATTTGCCGGGCCGTATATTATGTCTTTTTTCTGATCTGCGCTGTCTCCGGGATAAAAGAATACAGCAGCTTCGCCGGGCTTTACAATAAGCCTGCTGCCGTAGCGTATGGCAAACTCCTTTTTAGAGCTGTTTTCTTCATTTCCGGGTGTCCATTTATGTACCAGATAATCCTGCTCTGTGCAGTTAATCACATCAATAAATCCGCCTTCATTTTTGTTGAAAATATCAAATATGCCCATAGCTCTTATTTATTTTTTATTGCGTCTTCAATATCGTATTTTAAAAGTGTTGCAGTAGATGAACTAACCGCATTAACATATGCACTGGCTTTTTCAAATTCTTTATTTTCTATTAGTTCTGGTATAAGCCCCGAAAGTGCCTTGTCTACCCTGTAGCTACGTTCTTTATCGTAATTGTTATTTCCGTAGTCGCTAGGAAGAAGATTAGCTTTAGTTAGCGCCATTTCGTAATTTTCTGCCTGCATTAAACTATCAATTTCTGTATTTAAAACGTTATAGTACTTGTCTGTTGTTTGTTCTTCTTTAGGGAGTTTAAGATAATATTTAAGGGCTTTTGAGGGTAGTGTGTCTTTTAAAGCTCCATAATACTCTTCAATGTCGTTTTCTGCTGCAGGCGATTTTTTGTCGGTAGCTAAAGATATATCGTATAATTTATATATTCCAAAAATGATTAGGGCACATGCTAACCCTTCCATAAATGAATTAGCTACTGCGGTTAACGTACGCCTGCGCGAAATTAATGCCACCTGTTTATTTATTTCTGAAATAGCAGTTTTTATTTCTGCATTCTTTGAAAATTTCTCTAAACGATCAGTATAATTTTTAATGGTTTTCTCAAAAGAGTTATTGACTTCAGAATAGGGGTTAAACAGAACTTTACTACGTTTTCTGATAAGAAGAACAATTAAATAGAGGCCTCCGGTAATAAAAACAAGGATCCAGTTAAATGCCGGGTACGAACCAGTATCATAGTAGTTTTTATTATTGTTTTTTATAAAAGTATATTCAATTTCTTTAACGATACTGCTTATAGTTTCGCGTTCAGAATAGTTTTTCTTCTCTTTTTCAATATCTAATTCCCATTCTTCTTTAGGTCTTTCAATGTCAGCGTCGCAGCTTGGGCAGGTGTAATCATCTTCATCGAGTAATTCCCCACAACTTGCACACTTATTTATATTAGATATTGCAGGAGATGATTTTCCTGTTTCGTATTGCTTCGCATCTAAAATTACATCAACTTCGTCGGCACTCAAGCCCATCGATATTCCTTTCTCGCGCAGTATCATGCGTTCCCGGTCGGTAATTAAACCGTCAACAAGTGCTAATGATATCAGTTTTTCAAATTCGTTTTTGGTATTCTTGTTTTTCAAGACTAGCGATTATATTAGTTGGATATTATTTTTTAGTAGCGTATTTATCTAAAGCTATAGCCAGCTGCACCTGTCTTTTAGATTGGTATTTATCGTAAGACTCAATTTTTTCGGTCAGTTTCATAGCATCAGAAAATTTTTTATCCGCTGTAAGCTGTGAAATTTTTTCAGTTAAATATGCATCACTTTCTTCATCCTTAAGCGGGGCAATAGCTTTTAAGGCTAAATCTATATTCCCGGTGTTTACTAAACTATCGGTTAGTTTAATAATACTGTCGGATTTTTGTTTTTTTAAAACTTTTTTTGAAAGTTTCGCTTCTGGCTTAGGTGCCTCCTGTTCAATAGGTTTTGCTTTAGATTTATTGGTTACAGCCATATATATACCGTATGCAGGTAAACCAAATACAACAAACCACAACAATGAAACAAAAAAATCTTTTAACCTTTGGAGTTGTACTCTTTTCTTCCAGCCGTTAACTATAGATTTTGCAAGTTGTACGTCGTTACCCACTCCGTTATTTACAACGGATACCATAGTGGCATAAATCTCGGCTTTTGCCTCCCTTATTTGATTATCGGTTTTTTTGCCATCAAAAACAGGCTCTTTTTTAAAAAGTAGCTTAAAAGGGATGTAAAGTCCGCCGCTAAAAATAATATTAAACCATTTAAAAATTTGCCATCCCGATCCCTGTAACTCACTTCTTTGGGCTATCCTAGGCTCGTTAATGGATTTTCTTGTGCAATTAGTATAATATTCAGAATCAGTGATTACATCCTCTCTCCCTGAGGGTTCTTCTTGCGGCTTATTTATTGCATTATTACAGCTTGGACAAAAGATATCTTTTTCAGGATTAATTTTTGCGCCACAGTTAGGGCATTTATTTGTATTTCCTTTTCGTTTGTCGCTATCCTGTTTTGTAGTGTATTGCCGCGCATTTATCATTATTTCCAGCTCACCCTCAGAGATTCCCAGTTTTAGGGCTTTCTTTTTAAGTACTTCCAGTTCTTTTGGGGTAATAAAACCGTCTGTAAAGGCTGCTTCAAACAACTTTTCAAATTCCGGATTCATGCAGATGTATATTTAAGATTGGTTAGTTATAAAAGTGTTTTCAAAATTAGTCATTACAATGAGATTTACAAGCAATGCGAATATTTTATAGTCTTTTACCAAAATGAAAGGCAATTATTTTGAAATTCATATTTTTGCAGGAACAACACAAACTAAAATAATGTACAAATCGCTCATAAGGCCTATTCTTTTTCGGTTCGATCCGGAAAAGATTCATCATTTTACCTTTTCCTCCATTCGCTTTTTAAACAGCATTCCGGGCGTTCCGGCTCTTATACACAGTGCCTATAGTTTAAACGATCCTCGGCTGGAGCGCGAAGTATTCGGCCTAAAATTTAAAAACCCGGTAGGGCTTGCTGCCGGATTAGACAAAGATGCCATAGCCTTTAAAGAGCTTGGTAATATGGGATTTGGCTTTGTGGAGATAGGTACCCTTACCCCTAAGCCACAGGATGGGAATCCTAAAAAAAGGCTGTTTCGCCTGCGCCAAGACAATGCCCTTATTAACCGTATGGGATTTAACAACGGTGGGGTGGCAGCGGCTGCAGAGCGGCTTAAGAAAAACCCGTCGGGCAAAAACCATGTGCTTATAGGAGGGAACATAGGTAAAAATAAGGTTACACCAAATGAAGAGGCGGTTAGTGATTATATACTATGTTTTGATGCCCTCTATGATTATGTAGATTATTTTGTGGTGAATGTAAGTTCGCCTAATACGCCTAACCTGCGTGAGCTTCAGGATAAGGAACCGCTTACAAAGCTGCTTTCTGCATTAATGGAAAAAAATGCTGCCAAGCCAAAACAAAAGCCTATTTTGCTTAAAATAGCGCCGGACTTAACAGACGGGCAGCTACTGGATATAATCGATATTGTAAAAGACACCGGGATTGCCGGGGTTATAGCCACTAATACTACTGTAAGCCGCGAGGGTTTGCAGTCTGAAGCCAAAAACGAAACCGGCGGGCTTAGTGGTAAGCCGCTTACTAAGCGCAGTACAGAGGTAATACGTTTCCTGTCTGAAAAAAGTGGAAAAGCATTTCCTATAATTGGTGTGGGAGGCATACACAGCGCCGATGATGCAATAGAAAAACTGGAAGCCGGCGCCAGCCTAATACAGCTATACACCGGTTTTGTATACGAAGGCCCACAGCTTATTAAAGATATTAACGAGAGGATATTAGATTTATAGCCGCTTAGCCGCTGAACTTTGAAAGTGATTTTAAAGTTCAGCGACCTAAATAATGCTATTTTACACGTTAGAAAACTTTCTAAAAAGCTAAGTAGCTCAGCTGCTAAGTGTCTCAGAAGCTCTAAAGAATGGAAACAGTAAGAATAATAGAGTGTCCGCGCGATGCCATGCAGGGAATAAAACCATTTATCCCTACCAAACTAAAAGTAAACTACATACAGTCGCTACTGCGTGTGGGGTTTGATTCTATTGATTTTGGGAGCTTTGTATCGCCTAAGGCTATTCCGCAAATGCAGGACACCGCAGAGGTGCTTGCAGGTTTAGACCTGTCTGCTACTACAAGTAAACTGCTGGCTATTATAGCCAATACAGTAGGGGCAGAGACTGCGGCGCAACACAAAGAAATACAGTACCTGGGTTTTCCGTTTTCCATATCTGAAAATTTCCAGATGCGTAATACCCATAAAACCATAGCCCAAAGTTTGGTAACACTGCAGGAAATACTGGATATAGCCCACAAAGCCGATAAAGAGGTGGTGGCTTATCTTAGTATGGGCTTTGGTAATCCGTATGGCGACCCGTGGAATGTGGAAATCGTGGGGGAGTGGACACAAAAGCTTGCCGATATGGGCGTTAAAATACTCTCCCTGTCTGATACTATAGGGAGCTCTACCCCAGATGTTATTGATTATTTGTTCCGTAACCTTATACCTGCATTTGCTCATATTGAGTTCGGGGCGCACCTGCACACCACGCCCGAAAAGTGGCATGAAAAAGTAGATGCTGCCTACAAAGCCGGTTGCCGCCGTTTTGATGGTGCCATACAGGGCTTTGGTGGTTGCCCTATGGCTAAAGACGACCTTACGGGTAATATGCCTACCGAAAAACTACTGTCGTACCTTACCGCTGCGAAAGCAAACCACGGACTGAACTCTCTTAGTTTTGAGAGTGCGTATAACGAGGCGAGTAAGGTGTTTTTGGAGTATCATTAAATAATATCGTTTGCGATACGTAAAATATATTTGATTAACCCAAAGCAGCTGCTTAATAGATTTTTATTTATGCAGCTGCTTTTTTGTTCCTTAAAAAAGTGTTATATTTGCACGCAATTTAACTACAAATTGCACCATGAAAGCACACACAACTAAGATCATGGGAGAAGGGTTAACGTATGACGACGTTTTACTCGTTCCTAACTACTCTGAAGTTTTACCCCGCGAAGTAAACATACAATCAAAATTCAGCCGAAACATTGTTATTAATACCCCTGTGGTATCTGCCGCTATGGACACCGTTACCGAGAGCGATATGGCTATTGCCATGGCACGCGAAGGTGGTATAGGTGTACTGCACAAAAACATGACCATAGAGCAGCAGGCGGCACACGTACGTAAGGTAAAGCGTGCGGAAAGCGGATTAATTATAGATCCGGTTACCCTCCCACTTACCGCTACTGTAAAAGATGCCAAAGCCGCGATGCGCGAGTACGGAATAGGCGGTATTCCGGTGGTTGATGATAACGGCACACTGAAAGGTATTGTAACCAACCGCGACCTGCGTTTTGAGAAAAACTTTGCAAGGCCGATTACTGAGGTAATGACCTCTGAAAACCTGGTTACGGCACCAGAGGGTACTACCCTTGATGTAGCCGAGGAAATACTACAGAACCATAAAATTGAAAAACTTCCGGTAGTAGATGTCCACAATAAACTGGTAGGGCTTATTACCTTTAGGGATATCACCCAGGTGAGCAAAAAGCCTGTAGCCAATAAAGATAAATTCGGGCGCCTTCGTGTAGCTGCTGCGCTTGGCGTTACTGCCGATGCTGTTACCCGTGCCGAAGCACTTGTGGCTGCCGGTGTAGACGCGGTGGTTATAGACACGGCACACGGGCACACCCAGGGTGTAGTTACGGTGCTAAAACAGGTTAAAGCCAAATTCCCGGAACTTGACGTAGTGGTGGGTAATATTGCTACTGCCGAAGCGGCGCAGTACCTTGTTGCTGCCGGTGCCGATGCTGTTAAGGTAGGTATAGGCCCAGGCTCTATATGTACAACGCGTGTGGTAGCGGGTGTAGGTTTCCCTCAGTTTAGCGCGGTGCTAGAGGTAGCTGCGGCGATTAAAGGTAGTGGTGTTCCGGTTATTGCCGATGGCGGTATACGTTACACGGGTGATATTCCTAAGGCGCTTGCTGCCGGAGCCGACTGTGTAATGCTGGGCTCGCTGCTTGCCGGTACTAAAGAGTCGCCGGGAGAAACCATCATTTTTGAAGGGCGTAAGTTTAAATCATACCGCGGTATGGGCTCTGTAGAGGCCATGCAGGAGGGTAGTAAAGACCGCTACTTTCAGGATGTGGAAGATGATATTAAAAAGTTGGTTCCCGAAGGTATTGTGGGCCGCGTACCGTACAAAGGCGAACTATTTGAAAGCATGCTTCAGTTTGTAGGCGGGCTACGTGCCGGCATGGGATACTGTGGTGCTAAAGATATTAAAACCCTGCAGGAAACCTCTCGGTTTGTACGCCTTACCTCAAGCGGTATTGCCGAAAGCCACCCACATAATGTTACCATTACTAAAGAGGCTCCTAATTACTCAAGGTAGTTCTCTTGTGAGATATTTAAAAAGACGATGCCCGCTATACAGCGGGCATCGTCTTTTTAAATAATTGGTGTTACTTTAAATCAGTATCGCTTTTTAACATCCAGCCGTATAAGCGGGTAGGCTGTGCATGAAAAGTATCTGTATTACCTTTTTGTGCTTTTGTAGGTTCCATTAGTACAAATAGCCACTCTGTACCATTTTCGTTATATGTGGCAATTGCTTTACCGTTCCATCCCTTGCTGTAAGACTCCATTTTATTTCCGCTTTCGCCAATTATCGGGTGCTCCGCGTTCAAAATATAGCATTCGGGTCTAAGTATTGCTTCGTTTGCCGTAACTTTAAACGGTAGTTCTTTTGCCAGCATTTGCTGTGGTTTCTGAAAGTCGTTAGAGTAGCCAGTTGTTTTTTCTAAAACAAATTTAGGCTCGGATCCAATATAATCAACAATATATTTATACTCAGCCACTTGATACTCAGCACAACATCCGGGGTTAAAAATTATAAATTCTTTTAGCTTGCCGTTTTCCATTTTAGGTTTTTGCAGGATCTGCCGTTGTGTAAACACGTTTTTAAAACCACTTTGTGTATTAAGGAAAAAGTGCACTACGCTACCTTCGCTTATAGAAGGGCCGTAATAAATAACATCTTCAAGCTTATCGGCATTAAAGTCGATAGTATATAACTGCTTTTTTAGTGTTTCGGGAGTGTATTGTGTAGTAAAGCCAGATAGCAATGTGTCAGAAGCTTTAATAAAATTGTTTAGCAACTCCTCGTTACGGTTAATTTCCAGGTGTTTTAGCGCCAAGGTATCTTTTTCTTGTTTTTCTATACCCTGGTACTGTTTGTCTTTTATCCATTTCCAATATTCTTCCAGTTCTATAGAGTCTTTTTCCCTTTTTGAAAGTGCCATGCTAGCGGTGGGGGTATTCTCTTTTTTTGGTTCGGTTTTCTTCGTTTCCTGTTGACAGGAAATCAATGCACAGCTAAACAGGAGCGTGTAAATAATTTTCATTTAAATGGTTTTGTGTTAATTGATGTTGATTGTATATTATCTTTTTATGGTTTCACCACAATACGGACACATATTCCATAGTTTTTCAAGCTGGCTGAAACACTTTGCGCAAATCTCAATTTTTTCGTCTGCTACCTTAGAATTTGTATTTCCTCTAACAGTATATATAGTAGGTATTTCTTTTATAAATCGAGACTCATTGCCTTTTTCTGCAATTAAGAACAATTTATCTTTTGCGCGCGTCACTGCCACATAAAATAGCCTTCTCTCTTCTTCAAGAAGGTCGTCGTGATTTGCAGGTTTTATAATCTGAAATATACGGTCTTCCATCCAAATGTCTGGAAACCCTCCTTTACCATCTTTCAGTCCTACAATGAAAACAACTTTTGCTTCGAGCCCTTTTGCTGCGTGGATGGTTTTGTTTTGAACTTTGATTCCCTGATTTTGTAATTCCTGTCGGTATTCCCAAAACATCTTACTTCTTCGGTACAAGAATAGTATTTCGTCATTCGCAACACCCTCTTCCAGTAATTCTTTAACTTGGGATACACAAAACTTTACGTTGTCATCTGGAGTACTTCCTGAATAAACTACAATTTTATGTTCAGATCGTTTTGAAGACCTTACATCCTTGTCAACCTTAAATTTGTTATGTTTTATAATCTCGTTACTAGCCTCAACAATATTTTGGGTACTTCTGTAGTTCAGGTTGAGTTTTATAGTTTTCGCATTTTCAAAATGATTTTCAAATTCTACTATGTAGCTTACATTAGAACCTCTGAAACCGTAAATACTCTGCCAGTCGTCGCCTACGCAAAATAATTGGGTTTCGTCTTTTATAAGAAGTTTTATAAACTCTACCTGAAGGTTATTTACATCCTGAAATTCGTCAACGAGAACAAATTTAAATTGCTCCCTGTATCTGTTTGCTATATCTGGATGATTTTTAAAGAGGCTAATAGTCGTAGTTATTAAATCATTGAAATCTAAATAGGATTTGTCAACGCAATACGACATGTATGAGTTAGCTAATGGTAGTGCTAATTCATAAAACATCCTGACGCGCTCATGCTGATCTGCCTCAGCTTTCTTTTTTACCTCCTCAATATTCGCATTTTCCACTTTAATCATATCGGTAATACGCATTGCCGATACTATGAAGCTTGTTACATCTGCATGATAATGATTAAATTCTTCGTTGTAAGATAAATGTGCATCGGAATGATAATTTTCTGGAAGCCGGTCTTTAAAGATACTGTCCAGCGTATGATTAAACAGCGAAGAGTCTTTGGTCATTTCTTCATACGTTTTAACCAATAGCAGTTTACCTTTTTTAAATTGCTCCTCTTTCTTGTGCGTAGGATAGCTCTTGTCACTTACGTGCTCAATGTAAACATTAGCTGCCGGAACATAAAAATCTGGTCTGAATGTGAAATCCTTTATGTTTAACTCGGGCTCATATTCATATTTTATACTGTGCCTATAGAACCAATCTGCAATAAATTGTTCTGATTTAGATCGCACTTTGGTACCATCCAAGGCAGTAAAATATTTTCCGTCTTTGTGCGAAAAAACAGGACCGGAATGTTGTAAATGGATTTTATCAATTACATAGTCAAGTATATATCTCTTTAACTTTAGAAGATAGTTTGTGTCGCTACAAAGGTCTATTAATAGCTTTTTAAAAACCTCTAGTGAAGTAATGGGTGCTATATGTTTGAGCAACTCTTCATTGCCCTCGGCTTTTTCATCTCCGATTATTCTAAATTTATTGTCAAACTGTTTTACTCCATGATTTCGAAGGATAGAGTAACAAAAACTATGAAATGTTTTAATAGATAAACTCTCTATCCATTTAAATTTCTTTTGATAAAAATTCCGGGCATTATCTTTATCTGCTTTAGAAACTCTTTTGTTTAAAAGCAGTTTTTCATATTCTCCACTTTCATCTGCTGAAATAATCATTCTATCAATCATTTCATTAGCTGCATTTTTGGTAAATGTTACGGCTAATATTTCTGAAGGGCTAATGTATTTTTCATCAGTGAGATACATTATTTTTTGGAGTAGTGTTTTGGTTTTGCCCGATCCTGCCCCGGCAAGTACCAAAAGCCTTTTTTCATCACTAAGCACAGCTTCTTGCTGGCTTTCATTTAGTGTGCCTAAATTTATCTGTGTCAAGTTTTAAAGAATTTAATTTGTGGGTTGGATTTATTACGGTAAACGTAATATATTTTTTTAAAAGTTGTGCATTCTAGTTTGTTTTAATCTAACCAATAAAATCCTATTTCCCCCGCCCACAAAAAAATCGTACCTTTGATTTACTTTTTTTAAAACAACTGTACAAATAAAATGTCTAGTATTATCCAGCTTCTTCCAGACCATGTTGCCAACCAGATAGCCGCCGGTGAGGTGGTGCAGCGCCCGGCTTCGGCGGTTAAGGAACTGATGGAAAACTCGGTAGACGCTGGTGCTACCGAAATTAAACTGATTGTAAAAGATGCCGGTAAAACCCTTATTCAGGTTATAGACAACGGTAAGGGCATGAGTGTTACCGATGCGCGTTTATGCTTTGAGCGCCATGCCACAAGTAAAATACGTAATGCAGAAGATTTATTTTCGCTACATACTAAAGGTTTTAGGGGCGAGGCATTGGCATCTATAGCCGCCGTAGCCCATGTAGAGCTAAAAACCCGCCAGGAGCAGGACGAGCTTGGCACCCACTTGGTTATAGAGGGGAGTAAATTTACCCATCAGGATGTGGCGGTACTGCCGCGCGGTACTTCATTTTCTATAAAAAACCTGTTTTTTAATATACCTGCCCGCCGTAATTTCCTTAAGAGCGATACGGTGGAGTTTCGCCATATAGTAGATGAGTTTGAGCGTGTAGCCATGGCGCATGCCAATGTTAGCTTTATGCTGTACCACAACGGCAGCGAAATGTTTAACCTGCCTTCGGGTAATATGCGCCAGCGGATTGTAAATATCTTTGGCGGAAAAACCAACGAAAAGTTGGTTCCCGTAAATGAAACTACCGAAATTGTTACCATAAACGGTTTTGTAACCAAACCGGAGTTTGCCAAGAAAAACCGTGGAGAACAGTTCTTTTTTGTAAACAACCGTTTTATAAAAAGTCCGTACCTGCACCACGCCGTAATGGCGGCTTACGAAGGCTTGCTTAAAGACGGCACACAGCCTGCGTACTACCTGTACCTTGATGTGCCCCCAAACACCATAGATATAAACATACACCCCACAAAAACCGAAATTAAGTTTGACGATGAGCACGCCCTCTACGCCATACTACGTTCGGCCATAAAGCACAGCCTGGGGCAGTTTAATATAGCGCCCGTACTGGATTTTGACCGTGATGCTAATCTGGATACACCATACACTTATGAAGGTAAAGAAGCCAGTATGCCTACGGTTGAGGTAGACCGGAACTACAATCCGTTTGCCGATGATAGCCCTACAGGCAGTAATTTTGGTACCGGCAGTAGTTTTGGTACCGGCAGTAGTTTTGGCAGCTCGTTCGCATCATCGGGAGGTGGTAGAAGCCTGGGCAGCGTTTTAGCCGGTAAGGCCTCAGGTGGAGGAGGGAGCTTTGGCATCCCTTCGTTTAAAAAAGAATTACAGCCCAGTTGGGAAAGCTTGTATGTAGGTACAAGTCCTAGTAACGAGGAAATTGCCGAAATAGATTTTGAGTCGGAAGAAGTAACCGGTTCCCTGTTTAACGATAGCGATATAGAAGAAACTACCGTTTATAAAACCTACCAGATACACAAGAAATACATAGTAAGCCCTATTAAATCGGGTATGGTGATTATTGACCAAAAAAGGGCGCACCAGCGTATACTATACGAGCAGTTTTTGCGTAATATTACCGTACAGCAGGCGTCGAGCCAGCAGCTATTATTTCCGTTGGTTTTGTACTATACACCTGCCGAAATGGCATTGATTAAAGACATGAGGGCATCGCTGGAAAGCACTGGTTTTGGATTTGCCGAAATATATGGAGATCACGTTATTGTAAACGGATTGCCTGTAAATGTTGCCGAAAGTGAGGTTTCTATTTTACTGGAAGAATTGATTAACGATATGCAGCAGGAGGTGCCCGATAGTAGTTTTAGCCTAAGCGACCGTATAGCCAAATCTATGGCACGGAGTTTGGCGGTAAAAACAGGTACGCAGCTTACCGAAAAAGAACAGGAAACCATGGTTAATACCCTCTTCGCCTGTAAAGAGCCCGGAGTATCTCCATTTAATAAACTTACCTTCATAACCATGAGTGTGGAGGATTTAGATAAACGTTTTGCCTTATGATGCAGATTACCAACACTGTAAAGCAGTTAATTATAATTAATGTACTTTTTTTTATAGGTACGTATGTAGTAGGTACACATGTAGCCTACGACATTCTTGCACTTCATACACCAACGAGTACTGATTTTCAGCCCTGGCAGTTTGTTACCTATATGTTTATGCATGGAGGCATACAGCATATATTGTTTAATATGCTTGGCTTATGGATGTTCGGTAGCCCTTTAGAGCATTTTTGGGGAACAAAGAAGTTTCTGTTTTTCTACTTTTCATGCGGTATAGGAGCAGCGTTATTGCATTTGGGGATAAATCATTTTGAAATGCAAAGCCTGCTGGATGGTGCACAGGGACTTAATTTATCAGAAACTGCTATAAGAAAGATAATTAATATTGATTCCACCAATGGCGACGTTATAGATACCGAAAAGTTTAAGCAGGCAGCTTTAGCCATTCTTCAGGAAAGCGGTAAACTACAGTATCTTCAGCAAAATCCGGGTGCACTACAAAGTTTGTTCGACGCATCTATGCTAAACCAAAGCCCTATGTTAGGAGCCTCGGGAGCACTCTATGGCCTTATTGTAGCCTTTGCATTTATGTTTCCTAATGCAGAACTGATGATGATATTTTTACCAATACCTATTAAAGCCAAATATTTTGTGCCGCTTTTATTATTAGGAGATTTATTCCTGGGACTTAAAGGGCAGTCTATTTTTGGTAGTCAAGGAGATGACGGAGTGGCGCATTTTGCCCACTTAGGAGGTGCCCTGATAGGTTTTATTATGATGTGGTATTGGAAGAAAAATCAGTTTAACCACAACCGCTGGAATTAAACTATGGGAATTATAGACGATATTAAAAACGAATACCGCATTGGCGGGATTGTGCAACGCCTCATTTTCTGGAATGTAGGCTTGTTTGTAATACCGCTTGTTGTTTTTAGCCTGCTAAAAATGGGAGGGATAGTATTGCCTCAGTTTGACTGGACAGTAGGGGGGACATCAAACTGGTTTAGTGTTTCATCTGAACCGGCTGATTTGCTATGGAAACCCTGGACGTTAATCACGTATGCTTTTCTGCATTATGATTTTCTGCACCTGTTGTTTAATATGCTTTGGCTGTTTTTTGTAGGCCGACTGTTTCTTACTTTTTTTACGCAAAAGCAATTTTTTGGCTTATATATTCTATCAGCTATATTTGCCGCTTTGGTGTTTATAGGCAGTTACCAGGTCATTCCCATGCTTAGCGGTGTAGTTGCACCTATGGTAGGGGCATCGGCGTCTATTATGGCGGTTTTGGTAGCAACAGCGGTGTATGCACCACAATATCAGGTAAGGCTTATGTTAATAGGTACGGTAAAGCTTTGGCATATTGCCGGTGTTTTTATTGTACTCGATTTAATAGATGTATCGGTTTCAAATAGTGGCGGGCATATAGCACACCTTTCAGGGGCATTGTTTGGGTTTATTTACATCAAATTGCTACAAAACGGTACTGATTTAAGTAAGGGAGTATCGGCTATAATCGATTTTTTTGTCAATTTATTTAAGCCAAAGAAAGCAACGCCTTTTAAAAAAGTATATCGTAACCCAAATCCACAGCCCGCCCGTGCTGCCCAAAAACCTGCTAAAGACATAACACAGCAGCGCATAGATGAGATACTCGATAAAATAAGCCGTAGTGGGTATGATAGTCTTACCCAGGCGGAAAAAGATTTTTTAAGGAATACTGGCAAGTAATTGTACTGCCGTTAGCAATACTGCGTAAATAAAAAATGAAGAAGCTGTCGTGGTTTAATAAGTTTATGTATTTCCTGAACATCGTACTTACGGTGCTCACGGTAATATCGTATGTACTGCCGTTTGTGGCTCCTAAGCTTTCGCCACTGCTTTCGGTTTTTACGCTTGTTATGCCGCTTATGCTGGTGTTAAACGCATTTTTCTTTTGTTACTGGCTGTTTCAGGTTAAAAAGCAAATGTTGCTTTCGGGCGTTATCCTGCTTATCGGGATTACGTTTGTCAGTAAAATGTTTAAGTTTAGTGCTAATGTTCAGCCTGAAGAGCCTTCAGATTTTACGCTGATGAGCTACAACGTACGCCTTTTTAACCTTTACGAATGGCTGCCGGATCATGATATCCCGAAAAAAATAGCAGCTTTTGTAAAAGAGAAAAATCCCGATATACTTTGCCTGCAGGAGTACAGTAAACAGGCGGTAGGGGATACTGCTTTTAAACAATACAGACACCGTTTTATATTTTCGGAAAAAGGTCAGACAGAACAGGCCATTTTTTCTAAATTCCCGATTATCAATACCGGCGATATACAGTTTCCGGAGTCGGCTAATAATGCGGTTTGGGCCGATATTAAAAAAGGCAAAGACACCCTGCGTGTGTACACCATTCACCTTCAGTCGATAAAAATCAGCCCTGATATACACGAAAGTATTGATGAGGAAAAGGGTAAAATGATATTTAAACGCATAGGTGCTGCTTTTAAAAAACAGCAGTCGCAAGGTGAGCTTATGGAAAAGCACAAAAGCGAATGCAGTTATCCTATGATTATATGTGGCGACCTTAATAACAGTGCGTTTAGCTATGTGTATCGCAGCATACGCGGTACTATGAAAGACTCTTTTGAAGAGGCTGGTAAAGGCTTCGGGAAATCCTATAACTTTAAATACTATCCTGCGCGTATTGACTATATTTTTACCGATAAAACTATAGACGTACGCCAGTACCAAACGTTTAGCAATTTTGTAAACTCAGATCATTTTCCGGTTCTTACACGTTTAAGCTTTATTAAAGAGGAAGCAGAATAAAATTTTAGTCTAAAGACGAATGTCTAAAGTCTAAAGTCTAAAGTCCTGAGCTGATGATGCTTTTATAACTCTGAAAAGAAATCATCGTACTTATGATTCCGTTTTATTTTTACTAAACCCGCGAATTATCTAATAAACAAGCTCTTGTTTTTTTAGGTAATCTAATGCATACCGGCCCTCGTTAAATAAAAGATCGAGTATGCTAAGGTTGTTTATAAAGCCGTGCTTTTCTTCAAAAACCTGTGTGTAGGGGTCAAATTGGTTGGGGTCTTTTTTGCCGTTTGCTAAAGGGCGCAAGTCGGTAAAACCTTGTGCTTCATGAAAGTATTCGCTGGTTTTACCGTATGTAAAAGGCATACCGAGGCATTGGCATACAATTTCCATAATCTGGAAGTCCAGATCCATCATGTATTTGTGTTTGGTTTCAAATACCGGGCGTATATCGTCTTCAAAATACTCAAAGAACGGAGACGTCCTGTAAGCGGCTTCAAGCGACTTAAAGTGTTGTTTCTGCCAGTCAAATGCGGTCTCTATCTTTACATCCTTAAACTTCTGGTGTCCGGCAACAGGCGCGTGTTTTACGGGTATGTTAAGCAGCTGCACACCATTTGGGCTATAAATGTACATGCGGTTACGGTTGGTCTGCTTCTGGAAGTTATCTTCTGCTTCAAAGGTTATGCTCTCAGCTTTAACCATAGCCACAAAATGGCTTATTGAAGGAAAATATGTGGGGTGTAAAAGTATATTAGTCATGATAATTTGAAAGTGAATTAATTTGGAAATTTGAAAATGCGCTTTAAACTTCATTTCCAAATTTCCAAATTTTCAAATTAATTAATTTTCGGCTTTCTTTTTCTTCTTCAGTACAAAGAAATCAAGCGCAAGGTAAGCAGCTAATGCTATAATAAAATACCTGAAATACGATACCGGCTGGCCATCGCCGCCCACGGTGGTAAACATACGCTCCCAACGGATTTTCTTGTTTACGCTATCCCAACTCATCCAGATGAATACTGGCTTACCTACTATGTGGTTTTCCGGCACAAAGCCCCAAAAACGGCTGTCTTCAGAGTTGTGGCGGTTATCACCCATCATAAAATAGTAGTTTTGTTTAAAGGTATATGTGGTAGCCGGAGCACCATTGATACGAATTTCGTTACCCGTAACTTTAAGTTCGTTTGCTTCGTATTCCTCAATGATTTTTTTGTAAAAAGGCAGCATTTCGGCGGTAAGGCTTACTTGTTTTCCTTTTTCAGGAATATAGATATCGCCTATGTTGTCAACCGTCCAGTTGTCATGGGTATACGGGAAAATATAGTTTTTATTCTGCATACCGTCGTTGTTTTTGTATACGGTACGTTCCAGGGTTTCAACAAGGCTGTTTGCTTTTAGCTTGGCCACCATTTCATCGGTAAGCGAACTAAAACCGTACTCTCCCTGGCCTACAAGGCGAACGTCAACCGGATTAACCCCAAGGTCGTTAATAATGTAACTAGGGTCAAGTGAACTCTTGTCTTTAGTAGTCAGTTTATAGCTGTACTGTACCTTTGCGCGGTCAGAAAGTTTAAGTTCTTTACCGTTTATATACACCACACCATCGCGAAGTGAAAAAATATCGCCCGGTGCTGCTACACAGCGTTTTACATAGTTTGATTTTTTATCAACCGGTTTACGTATGCCAAAGCTGCTTGCGTCAAAAAATTTCTTTACCGTATCTGCAGGCCAGTTAAATACCACAATATCGTTTTTCTTAGGGGTTTCAAAACCCGGAAGCCTCATGTACGGCAGCTGTGGCCATTTGCTGTATGATTTTATGCCTACTACCGGAATTGTATCGTGTACCATAGGGGCTGCAACGGTAGTCATAGGAATTCGAGCACCGTAGTTTAGCTTACTTACAAACAGGAAATCGCCTATAAGCAACGTTTTTTCAAGCGACGATGAAGGTATGGTAAAAGGCTGAATTACATACGTATGGACTATAGTAGCTACTACTACGGCAAACAGTAGTGAGCTAAGCGTGCTCTCCTTTGTTTCTGTATTGCCGTTATATACTGCCTTATCAGAATAGTTAAGCGCGTAGATGTATAAGCCTGCGGTAAGTATGCCTATAATGTAGTCGCTGGTTTTATCTTTGCCAAATGCCTTAAGTATCTGCACCCATATTACAGGGAACATAATCAGGTTTACTATAGGTATAAACAGCAGTATGGTCCAGTACCAGGGGCGGTTAATAATTTTCATTAGTACCACGGCATTGTATACCGGCACTGCCGCTTCCCAAGGCTTACGCCCCGCTTTTTGATAAAGTTTCCAGGTTCCTGCAAAGTGTACTACCTGTACGGCAAGGAAAAATATAAACCACTGAACTAAAGTCATATTTGTATGTTTTTGGTATAAGTGTGTGTTTTTACAAAAATGTTACAGGCCCAGCACATCTTTCATGGTGTAGATGCCTGTTTTACCGGCCAGCCATTCGGCGGCTATAACAGCCCCCAGGGCAAAACCCTCTCGGTTATGGGCGGTATGTTTTATTTCTATAGAGTCAATTTCCGAATCGTAGGTAACCACGTGCGTACCCGGAACATTTTCTATACGTTTTACATCTATAAAAATATCTTCCGGCTTGGGGTTTTCTATAGCCCAGCCTGCGTAATCAGATTCGGCTATAATGTCTTTGGCAAGAGATATTGCCGTGCCGCTTGGCGCATCCAGCTTTTGGGTATGGTGGATTTCTTCCATGCTTACCTTGTACTGGTTTAGCGTACGCATCATTTTGGCAAGGTGGCCGTTTAGCTCAAAGAAAATATTTACGCCAAGGCTAAAGTTAGAGCCATAAATAAAGGCACCATTTTTTTCTTCGCACAGTTTCGCTATGTTGTGATATTGCTCCAGCCATCCGGTAGTACCGCTTACCACAGGTATACCCAGGTTTAGTGCCTGGCTTATGTTTTCTACAGCGGCGTCTGGTATGCTAAAGTCTATGGCTGCATCAGCATTTTCTAAACCATCAAAACTATTGGCACTGGTTTTTTTAAGTACTATTTCGTGTCCGCGTTCCAGGGCAATGCGCTCTATTACTTTACCCATTTTGCCGTAGCCCAGCAGTGCTATTTTCATACGTTATGGTTAAAAACGGAGGCTCATGGTAAGCCCCAGGTGATATTGGTTATCAATGTCGTTTGTTTCAAAATCCGGCCTTAGGCTCAGGTTTTCATTAACGTTAAACTGCCTTAGGTGGGCGTCTACGTTAGCATCTACAATATTAAGTATATAAATACCTGCTGTAACCAGCGCCGAAAGGTCCCGGTTACGCTGGTAATACTTTTGTGCCCGTATAAGGCGGTCGCCGTCTATACCTTCCAGTTCGCCGGTAAGGGCATGGCCAGATAAAAGCTGCTTGTAGGCATTACGGTATTTTTTGTAGTATTTTTGGTTCCAGCCATAGGAGTACAGGCTTACGCCCAATGCACCCCATACAATAGGTGCTTTCCAGTATCTTTTATTGTAAATCTGCCCCAGCCCAGGTACTACGGCAGAATAAAACGCTGCCTTGCTGGGAGCAAGGGCGTCATACTTATATTCTGCGGTTTTTTTAGCAGCCGTTTCGCTTGGCTTTTCTTTGTTAACAGGCGGCTTTTCTTCCTTTCCGGCTTCCTGGCTAAGTGCAGTACCCGTGTAAAGAAAAAAAGCCGCCAGTATAAAAAATAAGTTTTTCACTAACCTTGTATCAGTTTTATAATCCTGTTAAAGTCCTCTTCAGAGTGGAACGGAATAGTAATTTTCCCTTTTCCTTTAGCATCAATCTTTACATCTACTTTTGCTCCAAAGAAATTGGTAAATGCTTTGCGCTCGTCATCATTAACGGCAAAAGCATTCGGTTTATTTTCTGCCGGCGCTGCCTGGTCCGGGTTTTTTACACCTTCGTGGTAGCTTTTAACCAAGGCTTCGGTTTCCCTAACGCTAAGGTTACCGCTTACTATTTTTTGGTAAATATCTGCCTGGTCGTCCAGGTTTTCTACGGTAATTATAGCTCGGCCGTGGCCCATGCTTATAAAACCATCGCGTATGCCGGTCTGGATTATAGGGTCAAGTTTTAGCAGCCTCAGGTAGTTAGCTATGGTAGAACGTTTTTTACCCACGCGGTCGCTTACCTGCTCTTGCGTAAGCTGTATTTCGTCCATAAGCCTTTGGTAAGAAAGGGCTATTTCAATAGGGTCAAGGTCATGGCGCTGAATGTTTTCCACCAGTGCCATAACAAGCGAATCGTTATCATTAGCAAGGCGGATGTAAGCCGGAACATGCGTAAGGCCTGCAAGTTTACTGGCACGAAGCCTGCGCTCACCGGATATTAGCTGGTACTTGTTATAATCTGTTTTACGAACAGTAATAGGTTGTATAACACCAAGTTCTTTAATACTGGTGCTTAGTTCCTGCAGCGTTTCCTCATTAAAGTTTGTACGCGGCTGAAACGGGTTAATTTCAATCGACTCTATTTCAAGCTCTATGATATTACCCACAACCTTATCTGCGCCTTTGTCCTCAACCGACTTAATGTCGTTTTCAGGGTCTTTTAAAAGTGCCGATAGTCCGCGTCCCAGTGCCTGCTTTTTTATTGCTTTTGTCATGATAATGCCTTACTTGCTGTTTTTCTTAATAATTTCCTCTGCCAGTTGCAGGTAATTGGTAGCGCCTTTACTGGTAGCATCATAGTTAATAATGCTTTCGCCAAAACTTGGGGCTTCACTCAGCTTTATATTTCGCTGTATTATGGTATCAAAAACCATGTCATTAAAGTGTTTTTGTACTTCTTCCACCACCTGGTTGCTTAGACGAAGGCGAGAATCGTACATGGTAAGCAGCAAGCCTTCTATGTCCAGTTCGGGATTGTGTATTTTTTGTACACTTTTTATGGTATTAAGCAGTTTACCAAGACCTTCCAGGGCAAAATATTCGCACTGAATAGGTATTACCACGCTATCTGCTGCCGTAAGGGCATTAAGCGTTAGCAGCCCTAACGATGGTGCACAGTCTATAAGGATGTAATCGTATTTATCTTTTACGCTTTCCAGTGCTGTTTTAAGCATGTATTCGCGGTTTTCCTTGTCTACAAGTTCTATTTCAATAGCTACAAGGTCTATATGGGCCGGTATTATAGATACGTTAGGCGCGGTACACGGTACGGTAGCCTCATCAGGCGTGTTACTGTGTTCCAGTATCTGGTAGGTGCCTATTTCTACTGATTCTACATCAAGCCCCAGCCCTGAGCTGGCATTGGCCTGAGGGTCAGCATCTATAAGCAGTACTTTTTTTTCCAGTACACCCAGCGCTGCCGCAAGGTTTACCGAAGTTGTTGTTTTACCCACACCACCTTTTTGGTTGGCAATAGCAATGATTTTACCCATTTTCTGATTGAAATTTTCGAACTGTAAAAATACAATTATTTATGGTACCTGAAAACGGAATTTGTTAACAGTACAAAAAATAAAATACCACGCTGTGATGGCGTGGTAGTATCTTGTTGTATGCATAAAGCAGGTAGGGCATCTGCCGTCCTGCTATGTTATTTTGCTTTTTTGGCACGTATCATGGCTTCCAGCTGATCCCACATTTCTTCGGGTATGGCTTCCAGTAAGTTAAACTGCCCTGCACCCTTAAGCCACTCGCCGCCATCTATAGTAATAACCTCCCCGTTTACGTAAGCCGAAAAATCAGAAACAAGGTATGCCGCCAGGTTAGCCAACTCCTGATGGTCGCCTACACGCTTAAGCGGCACTTTTTTGGCCAGGTCAAACTTGTCTCGTAAGTCGCCCGGCAGCAACCTGTCCCAAGCGCCTTTGGTAGGGAAGGGGCCGGGTGCTATAGCGTTACTGCGTATGCCATATTTAGCCCACTCTACGGCAAGGCTCCGGGTCATGGCAAGTACACCCGCTTTTGCGGTAGCGCTTGGCACCACGTAGGCACTACCTGTCCATGCGTATGTGGTAACTATGTTTAAAATACTGGTGTTTTGCTGCTTTGTATCTATCCAGTGCTTGCCAAATGCCAGGGTGCAGTTTTTAGTACCTTTTAGCACTATGTCTATTATCGTGTCAAAAGCATTGGCAGAAAGCCGTTCCGTAGGCGATATAAAGTTGCCCGCAGCATTGTTTAGCAGCACATCTACCTGCCCAAATTTGTCTACAACCGTTTTTAGCATGGCTTCCACTTCTTCATAATGGCGCACGTCGCATTGTACTGCAAGGCAGGTGCCTCCGGTTTCGGTTTCCAGTTCTTTAGCGGTATTTTGCAACTTTTCCAGGTCACGGCTGGTTATGGCCACTTTGGCGCCAAGCTCTAAAAAGTACTTGGTCATAGATCTGCCAAGGCCGCTGCCGCCGCCTGTTACTACTATTGTTTTGCCTTTAAGTGCGTCGTCACGCAGCATTTTTTCGGTATAATTCATTGTTCTCAGAGGTTTGTTCGTAATAGTAAAGATACTAAAAATAGTATGCGCGCCTACTTTTGTTTTGCAGTAGTTACAATATTACGCTATTGTAAAATATTTAAGCATGCACGCAACCCTTTTGCATATTGTTTATCTTTTAAGAAAATCACCATGCTATGAGATACCTGAAACTACTGCTGGTAATGCCTTTGCTGTTTTTATTACAGGGCTGCTGGCTTATCCTTTTTACAGACATCCACGGAACAGATGACCCGGGCGAGGCTCCGCAATCTGCCTACCGCGCGGTTACCATGCCCCGCGCCACTATGGAAAACTCCATTAGCCTTACCGACGCCAAACCGGTTAAGAAATCCGGTAAAATTTACATTAAAGATAACCTGATGTTTGTTACCGAAGTTAACGAGGGTTTCCATATTTATGATTATTCAGACCCGGCGCACCCTACCCAAAAAGCATACCTACAGGTACCCGGCGCTACTGATGTAGCCATACGAAACAACAGCCTGTACATTAACCAGGCGGTTGACCTTGTTACGCTTAACTATACAGGCAGCAGTGTTGCTGTTACAGCACGTACACGGAATATTTTCCCGTCAAAGAAGTCGCCGGACGGCTACTGGGCACCTGCGGGAAACAATGAAATTATTGTAAACTGGATACCAAGATAATATGAAAAAAATACTACTTCTGTTACTGAGCCTTATGGTTGCGGTATCTTGTGCCACTGATAGTAATGAAAATGCCTCTGCCGGTGACGGCCAGGGTGGTTCCTTAGCGGTTTTTGCTCTAAAGGACAATTATTTATACGTGGTAGATGAAACAAATCTTAACGTGTTTTCTTTAGCCGACGCTGCTAATCCTACACAGGTAAATACGGTACACGTGGGCTTTGAAATTGAGACCCTTTTTGCCAATGACAATCGTCTGTACATGGGGGCACGCAGCGGCATGTATATGTACAATATAGAAAATCCCGAAGACCCGCAGCTACTGGGTACTGCCTTCCACTTTACGGCGTGCGACCCTGTAGTGGCCAATGGCAATACAGCTTACGTAACGCTACACAGCAATACCTGGTGCGGTAACAATGTTAATGCGCTTATGGTATACGATATTACGGACCCGGAGCACCCTGCCACCCTTAACTCCCGTACGCTTGTGGCGCCAAAGGGCTTAGCGCTTTACAGAAACTACCTGCTGGTATGCGACGATAAAATCAAGATATTTGATGTTACCACACCGGCTTATCCCGTACTTAAAACCAGTATAGACAAAGCCTGTAACGACCTTATTATTAGGGGTAATGAAATGTTTGCCATAGCAGACGATGCGGTTTACAGGTTTAACCTGGATCCGGTAGATATAACAAACATACAGCAGATTAGCGCTGTAAAGTTTTAGCTGAAAAAAGCCCTGGCCTAACTTTATAGACCAGGGCTATCTTGATTAGTCCTCAAATTACGATATACAAAAAGCTATTATAGGAATAGTTATTCAAAGCTCATATAAACAGCTTATGCACTGAGTTGAAAGCTATGTATTTTATCTTCCGGCAATTTCCGGTGAAGCACTGTCTAGTATTTCAAAAAACAAGTTTTGGTTTTCTGTTAAATCTAACGTTTTTGTTGCTGCATCTCCCTCCATAACCAAGATAAAAATCTGGTTACCAATTACTTTGCCGCCCATAAATTCAGATAATGCGACATTGTCCATTTTTTTTCGTGTATGCCAGCAAATCATAAACTCATTATCTTCCGATGAACGCATTTGAAACCCTCTTTTTTGCGTTTTTAATGCAGCATTGTCTTTATTCGAATTTTTAGATGCCCAAAAAGAAGTCATAGTTGTAATTTTTTTCTTTTTGTCAGTCGGGGATTTTTTCTCATCATCATTAAGGTAGTATGAAGCTTCACCTTCTTCTATATGAAAGGTGTTACCCTTAATTATAAACTTGCCGTCGGCTTTTATTTCAGCATCTTTAGGTAACAACAGCGTTATCTTGTTTTGCTTTTCGTTATAGGTATATTTAATAGAATCGTCTCCCGAAGAAGGTGCTTTTTGCTGGGCGAAGCTTTCAACGAAACATAACAATGCAACTAAAACTAGATTTTTCATGGTTGAAGATTTTTGGTTTGTACACCAAATATATATATAAAATATATATGCTAAATTTGCTACTGTGTTAAAAAAAAAAGCTGCCATAACCGGCAGCCCTATCACAAACTAATTGAATAGCGGTTTTTTAAATTACTCCGTTTCTATTTTAAGCACAAACGCGTTGTCATCTATTTTTTTTGAAGGTGTGGTTAGGTGCAGCCCTTTGTCGTCTGTTGTAAAGGCAATTTCTTCGCCCGAAGCCAGTGCGGTTATGCGTTTTACTTTTGGTACAAAATCAAATACCTTACCGCTAAACGACTCAAGCGTTACGGGAGTATTGTTTCCGGGCCAACCTAAAAATATAGCATAAACCACATTGCCTTTACGGGTATAGCGTACATCCTGGGCGGTGTAGGTTACTTTATCAGCAAACATACCCGCCTTGCCCATTTTAGTAGGGCCTTCGCCAAAAATCTGCCACGTACGGCTGCCGTAAATTGCCTCGCCATTTACACTAAGCCAGTTACCTATGGCCAGTAAAATGTCTTTCTGGTTTTGCGGAATGGTACCATTTGCCATAGGCGAAATGTTTAGCATCAATGCTCCGTTCTTACTAACTATATCTGCCAGTAGGTCAATGATTTCATCGGCGTTTTTTAGTCCCAGGTTATTGGTGTAGCTCCAGCTGCCCACCGATACCGTTTCGTCAGTCAGCCAAAAGTCTTTTGTAATGGCATTATTACGCCCTTTTTCAAAATCTTCAAGGCTCACTGTTTTGGGTAGTTCGCCTTCCTTGTGCGTAACCACAATTTGCTTTTTCTCCGCTACCGAATGGTTAAAGTAATGCGCCAGAAACTGCTGTTTGTACGGCTCTGGTATTTTAGTCATTTTACTGTCAAAGTAAATGAGGTCTGGCGAGTAGTTGTCTATAAGTTCCTTAAGTTCGCCCAGCCAGTTCGCATAAAACTGCTCCCTTGGTATATTGCCATACATCATCCGGATTTTTGGGTCGGTGCTCGATGTAGCCATATTAGGATTATACGGAAAGTAAGAGGTATCATCCAGCCACTTGTCTTTTTCATCCTGAAAAAGCTGCAGGTTACGGTCTTTATGAAAACTCGTTACCAACTTTAACCCACGTTGGTGTATGGCTTTTGCCAGTTCACCCACAAGGTCGCGGTGAGGCCCCATATCCTGGCTGTTCCATGGGTTTATTTTGCTGGCCCAGTTACTCCACCCATCATGATGCTCTGCTACAACGCCACCAAACTTTGCACCGGCTTTTACCATAAGGTCTGCCCATTCATCGGCATTAAAGTTTTCTGCCGTAAACATAGGTACAAAATCATGGTAGCCAAACTTATTTAAAGGACCATAGGTAGCCACCTGATGCTTGTTTTCGTCTGTGCCTTCTATGTGCATATTGCGCGGATACCAGTCGTTTGCATAGGCGGGCACAGACAGCACACCCCAGTGCGCATAAATACCAAACTTAGCGTCTTTAAACCACTCGGCAGATTCATCGTACTTAGCCAGCGACTCCCAAGTAGGCTCATAATGGCGTGCTGCGGGGATTCCCTTTTTTACTGTAGAACAGCTTGCCAGGGCAAATAATGCTGCTATTGCTATAGCGTTTTTCTTCATGATGTTATTTATTTTATGAAAAGAGGCACAGAGCAGCGGATTAATTCCGTTTGGCCCTGTGCCTCCTTATTGAATTTCTGTAGACTATGTAATTACTCCACAGTTACACTCACTTCTGCCTTAATATCTCTGGATGATGTTCCCAATTTAAAGGTGTATGTTCCCGGTTCTACTACCCAACTTTTGGTAGCTATATCATAGTAAGCCAGCTCTTTTACCGGAACTTCTATGCTCACTTTTTCACTGTTGCCGACTTTTACAGCTGTTTTAGCAAAGCCTTTTAGCTCTTTTGCCGAACGTTGTACTTTACTTTCCGCTTTAGAAACATACAACTGTACCACCTCTTTACCGTCTGCCTTACCCGTGTTTTTAAGGTCAAGGGTAACGGTTATGGTTTCGTCTTTGGTATAACTTTCCTTATCGGTTTTGGCATTAGCAAGTTCAAAGGTAGTATAGCTTAAGCCGTAACCAAATGGGTATAGCGGTGCAATGTTCTTGGTGTCAAACCAGCGGTAACCTACCAGTATACCTTCTTTATATTCTTCTGTAGCGCCCCCGGGGAAGCTGTTTGTGGCATGAGCCGGAGAATCTTCTATACGCTTAGGCATGGTCCATGGCAGCTTACCCGATGGGTTTACTTTACCAAGAATAACATCGGCAAGGGCGTTACCGCCTTCGCTACCGTTATACCAGCTCCACAATATGGTTTGGTTTTCTTTTTCTACCTGATTAAGGTCGTATGGAGAACCTGCTACAAAAACCACTATAGTTTTAGGATTAGCTGCTTTTACTGCCGATATAAGTGCTTCCTGTCCGAACGGAAGTTTCAGGTCTACACGGTCGCTGGCTTCGGTTTCGTAATCGCGGTTAGCGCCTACAAACAGTATTGCCACGTCTGATTTTTTTGCTGCTGCAACGGCTTCGGCAACCATTTTAGGATCCAGTTCGTTTATCGTTTCAGCACGTTCTACCGTTACATCGCCGTATTTAATATTAGCTTTTGGCTTAAATTTGGTTTCGTAACCTTTAGCGTAGTTTATGGTAATGCTTTGCGGAAGCTTTGCCTTAAGCGCATCAAGCGGAGTAACCTCGCGTTTCGTTTTTACTCCGGCGCCAAAACCGCCCTGTGCGTGTTTTGCTGTAGCGTTGGCACCAATTACGGCAATGCTTTTAACGCCTTCGGTTTGTAGCGGAAGCATATTAGCACTGTTTTTTAGCAATACTACCGATTCTGAAGCTATGGCATACGCGTTTTTAAAATGTGCTTCGGTATTTATGCTACCCTTTACACGGTCTGTGGCGTCGCCCATTGCCTTAAGGGTATACAGCATTTTCAGGGTACGTTTTACATGCTTATCTATTTCCGCTTCGGCTACTTTACCTTCTTTTACCGCTTTTATCAGTGGGTTAGCCAGCCAAAACTCGTCAAACGATGGCGCGTTAGTACCCATCTCAAGGTCGGTTCCTGCCTCAAGCGCTTTTTTGGTACTATGTACGGCATCCCAGTCGGAAATTACAATACCCTTAAAGCCCCATTCATCGCGTAAAATGTCCTGAAGCATGTATTTGTTTTCACACAGGTAGTCGCCGCGAAACTTGTTGTAGGCACCCATAACACTGTACGCTTTCGCATCTTTTACCGCAGCTTCAAATGCAGGGAGGTATACCTCTCGCAATGTACGCTCGTCCATATTTACATCTACCGATCCTCGGTTGGTTTCCTGGTTATTAGCCGCATAGTGCTTTATACACGCCGCCACGTTTTGGTCTTGTACACCTACTACGTAAGGTACAACAAGGCTTTTGTTAAGGAAAGGATCTTCGGTCATGTACTCAAAGGTACGGCCGCCAAGTGGGGTACGGATGATGTTAAAGGCAGGGGCCAGTAACACATCTTTCTCTCGGGCGCGTGCTTCTTCGCCAATGCTTGTACCAAAGAGGTTAGCCATGGCAGGGTTCCACGTAGCCGATAAACCACCACCGGCAGGGAAGTACGTGGCATAGTCGGTTTCCAGGTGTAGGGGAGCCCAGCTCATGCGTTCCAGCTCCTCGCGTATGCCCAGAGGGCCATCGGCCATGTGCACTTCAGGAATACCAAGGCGCTCTACACCTTTGTTTGTAAACATACTGTAACCGTGTAGCATGCCCACTTTTTCCTCCAGGGTCATTTTGCTTACCAGTTCATTTATTTTACCATCATACTCATCGGTCATTTCTTTGCCTTCATAGGCTTTAGAGGCCGATGCCTGTGCTTTGTCGTTTACCTTACACGATGCCATAAGCAGTATCATGGCAGCCGAAAGGCATAATGCTTTATTCTTCATATTGAGGTTGTTATTGGGTTAAAGAGGTTGTATTAAAGCGAATATCGCGTTTAAAGATAACCGTATTATGTATTATTTAGCCAGTTTTTTAAAGCGAATGGCATATCCGCCCGAACGCGGCAGGTTTAGCGTTAACTTATCTTTAGCCGTAACATTTTTTTTGGTTATGGCTACTTCGCCCGGGTTGTGTGTTTCATCGGTTCCCGGCGCGTCGGCATAAATTTGCGCTTCATACGTAGCATTAGCATCCAGAAAAGAAAGCGCTACATTTAAGTTACGGGCTTTTTCGTTAGTAAGGCTACCCAGGTACCAGTCGGTACTATTGCGGTCTTTACGGGCTGTAGTTATGTATTCACCTATTTCGCCGTTTAGCACTTTAGTATCTTCCCAGTCGGTAGGTACATCTTTAAGGAACTGAAATTCCGGCTGCCCTGCATAGTTCTCGGGTAGGTCGGCAAGCATTTGTATTGGCGAGTATAACACTACATACAGTGCAAGTTGTTTTGCGGCTGTAGTGTGTACGCGTTTGCCAGGATACCCCTGTTTTACCTCAACATCTATAACACCAGGTGTAAAATCCATGGGGCCTGCAAGCATACGGGTAAACGGAATTGTAGCCTCATGCGACGGCGGGTTGCCTTCGCTCCAGGCGTTATACTCCATACCACGCGCACCTTCGCGTGCCATCATGTTAGGGTAGGTACGGCGTTCTCCCGTATCTTTTATAGGTTCGTGGAAGTTTACTGCCAGCCCGTATTGCGCGGCTTTCTCAAGTACATAACGATAGTAGCGCACCCCAAACTGACCGTGGTGCCACTCTTTCATGTTTAGCCTAGAACCTACCTGGCCTATTTTTACGTTATGGATGCCCAGTTTTTTGTACAATGCAAAACCGGCGTCTATTTCTTTAAGGTAATTAACAAGGTTTGAACCTGTTTCATGGTAGCCAATGATTTCTACACCTTTTTTACGGCCATAGTCTACTACTTTAGCCAAATCAAAGTTGTCTGCGTTTTGCGTAAAGCTAAACATGTGCATGCGGTTTTCGTACCAAGACGGCGTCCATCCTTTGTTCCAGCCCTCGATAAGCAGGTAATGAAATCCTTCTTTAGATGTAAAATCAATATATTCCTCGGCGTGCTTTGTGGTAGCACCCTGTTTTTCGCCTTCCCAAAAACTATACTTACCTATGTGCATGGCCCACCAGATACCCAGGTATTTAAACGGATGCACGTACGAAAGGTCTTTCAGTTTGTTAGGCTCGTTAAGATTTAGTATAAGGTACGACTCTATAAGGTCACCCGGTTTTTCGCCTATTTGTAGTGTTCTCCACGATGAGGTAAAGGTTTTTACGTAGCGTGCCTTTACACCATCGGCCCAAGGCACAAGGTCTGATTTTAGGTTGCTGCCTGTGGTATGTTCCATTACCATACTAGGCCAGTCTACAAGATTTGCCTCATGGAAACTGATTACGTTTTTCTTGTTTTCTATGGTAAGCGGTGTGTGTACTTTGCCCAGCTTACTCACAGCACCGGGGGTAAACAGGTATTCGTAGCGGTTTTCCTGATAAGCAGGTATAGACCATGCCTTACCATCTTCTTTAAGGTTAAAGGCGGTAACCTCGTCCATTACAAAAATACTGTCTTTAATACCTTGCTCAGGAAACACGTAGCGGAAAGCCACACCATCATCAAACGCGCGAAACTCTATATTTAGCTTACGCTTGCGGGCATCTTTGGTCTGTAGCTGCACCACCATCTGGTTATAGTGGTTGCGTATGTTCTTTTTTTCGCCCCATACCTGTGTCCAGGTATCATCATGGGTAGTGGTTTTAATGTTGGTAACGGTGAAATCCTTGCTAAGATCTTCGTTTTTAAGCTTAAAGCCCATAGCCGAAGGCGTAATGATTTCGTCTTTACCATGGGTTACGGCATAGGTGGGGATACCGTTTGTAAGGCTAAAGGTAACGTTGTTTTTTTTGCCGGGTGATTCCAGCTTTTGTGTTTTGTTTTGTGCAACTACCGCGGTTACGCTAAGCAGCAGCATGGGTAAAAGCGTGCTTATCTTCTTCATGACTATATGTGTTAGGGATGCTTTGGAGCTGTAAAAACCGGGAATAGGGGGGAGTATGATAACCCCGATTCCCGGAAAACTACAAAACTAACCCAAGTATTTATATGTTTATTTTACCCACTGTGTGGTAAAACTGGTTTTAGTGCCAAACGGATTTTGTTTTACTTCAAACTCATTTCCTTTTTTACTGGTGGTTATGGTTTGTACGGCATCTGTACCGGGCAGATATACTTTACCGGTAGCTGACGCGCTGTCGTTTGTGGCAAATACCTTTAACGTTAGCTTGCTCCACTCCATATCCTTGGTACTTTGAGCCAGTTTTATATGTGGCAGCACTGTACCGTTTTTAACCAATACCACTATAGGCAGGTCTCCTGCTTTAATTTTGTGCCAGCCGCCGTTGTATACTTTTTTGGTTTGATAATCTATCCATTGTCCCGGTGGCAGGTATACATCGCGTTCTGTTACTTCTTCAAACAGCGGTGCTACAAGCAGGTCTGAACCAAATAAATACTCGTTATCTACCAGCCATGACCCCGGGTCGTTAGGGAACTCTACAAACAGGGCACGCATCATAGGCAGGCCACGCTCGCTACAGTCTTTTGCCTGGGCGTAAATGTATGGCATAAGCTCATAGCGCATATTGTCGGCATTGCGATACATTTCCAGGAAGTCACTGCTGTAAAACCATGGTTCTTTTGGTGGTTCGCCGTGGCTGCGTACATGGCTGGTAAGCATACCAAAAGGTGTCCACCTGCGGTATAGGTTTTCTGGCGATTTAGTTACAAAACCTCCTACATCATGGCTCCAGAAACTAAAACCTGAAAGCCCTAATGAAAGCCCGCCCCTTAATGTAGCGCTCATGGCACCGTTTGTGGTAGCTGCATCGCCGCCCCAGTGCAGTGGGTAGCGCTGGCTACCGGCCCAGGTACTGCGCGCCCAAATAAGCGTATAGCCTTTTTCGCGCTGGGTAACCTCGGCTACAGCCTTATTATAGCGCAGCGGAAACAGGTTGTGTTCATAAAAACCGGTGCGTCCATTGCTGTAAATGCCGTCTACAGGTGCCGCTTCGCCAAAGTCTACTTTAAACACTGCTACTCCCTGGTCGAACAGGTGCTTAAGTTTACCCTGGTACCATGTTACGGTGGCCGGGTTGGTAAAATCAAGCACGGCGTCTTCATAAGGCAGGTTACCTTTTCGGTCTTTTACTGCCAGGTTGTTGTCTACAATTTCTTTAAACAAGGTATTCTTTGGCGTAAAGTAGGGAAGCTGCCACAGGCACACATTAAAGCCGTCTTTTTTAAGATCGGTCATCATCTTGGTTGGGTCTTCAAAACGCTTGGAAGCAAACTCATAGTTGTTCCTCCAGTCAATATCAAACCAACCGGTATCAAAGTGAATTACATCACTTGGTATCTTGTATTTACGAAGGTTTTTAGCCACTTCACGGCCTTCTTTTTCAGAAAAATAGGTAATACGGCTCATCCATAAACCAAACGACCATAGTGGTGGCATGGCTGCCTTACCGGTAAGGTCTGTATACTCATTCAGTATATCTTTTGGCTCACCAATAAACAGGAATAGGTCGGCTTCGTCGTCGCCTATCATCATTTTATTGGTATTGGCATCGTACTTACCAAAGTCTACTGTAATGGGCGAAGAGGTATGCATAAACACCCCGTAGCCACGGCTGCTCATATAAAACGGAATGGGCTTGTACATGGTTTCGTTTTGTACACCGTTTGCATCATCGGTAAACAGTACTACTTTTTGCCCACGCTTGTTAAAGCTGGTAAACGACTCCCCGCAACCGAAAATCTTTTCATCGGGCTCCAGGCTAAATACCGGTGCCATACTACGCGAATAGTCGCTGTTGCGGCGCACGTAGCTAAATGGTAAAATAGGGGTGTAGGTGTTTTGTACGTCGCTGTTGTGCAGGGTACTTGTAAGTAACTTACCTGCTGCATCGTATATTTTTACATGCCATGGGTTGGCTATGATTTCAACCGTTCCGTACTTGCTGGTATACTTATGCCCTGTTGCGGTTTTACTGTATTTCCAAAGTTCGGGGTGGTTAGGCGCGGTACCGTTTACCAGCATAAGCGATTCTTGTGGCTGGTGGTACTGAGGCCCAGAAGCCATTTTTATCCTTACCGTGCGGTCTGATACAAATTGCACGGTAAATGGCAGTACCGGAGCAGCTTCATATTCAGTAGTAGGAAACTCGTTTGCAGCAACCGGAGACGGTTTTACCAGCATATTGTCAAACGCCTGGCGGGTTTGGTAATTGTAACGCTGGTACTTTACGGTTCCTGTTCCGGTAGCCGGGTCAAATGAGGCAAGTTCATCGGCAAAGTAAAACGTGTTTAGATAGTCTTCAAAATCTTTGCTTACATCTACAGGCGCGTTAAGCAGGTTAGCGTTCTGTATCTGTGCATTGGCTACGCCCAGGCCTCCTAAAAAGAGCGCCAGTGCGGCCGATAGTACAGTCAACTTTCTTTTTTTCATTGGGTTACTTATAGTTTGGTTACTTGTGGGAAATTTTCCGTATTATTTTGTGGTTATATTAACCGTTGTGTCCTTTAGCCCAGCTGCACTTGCTGTTAATTGCAGCGTGCCGGGCTTTTTGCCCGCCTGCACTATTACAAGGCATTTGCCCATCCATGCGGTGTGTTTAGTGGCTTTGTAGCTTTCGTGGCTTACCGGGTCGCCGCTGCAAACCCCTACAATTTTCCCGTCCCCTTTCAGGCTAAAGTTAATAAGGTTGTTTGCCGTAGGGTTAAAGTTTCCGGCGGCATCGGTTACGTCTACGGTAATATAGCTCAGGTCAGTACCGTCTGCGTTTATGGTTTGGCGGTCGGCAGTGGCTTTTAAGGCTGCTGCAGCACCGGCAGTTTTTATTTCTTTTTCCAGCACCACTTTTCCTGCTTTGCGGCTTACGGCTTTTAGCGTTCCGGGCTCGTATTTTACGCTCCACATTACGTGTAGGTCATCGCCCTGTTTGCTGCGTTTGCCTACTGATTTTCCGTTTACAAAAAGTTCTACTTCGTCAGCATTATTATAGTAGGCCCATACGTCTACAGTTTTACCAGGTTTCCAGTTCCAGTGAGGCAGTATGTGCAGTACATCTTTAGTAGTCCATTCGCTTTGATACATGTAGTACACATCTTTAGGGAAACCGGCAAGATCTGCGATGCCGAAGTACGAACTAATGGAAGGCCACAGATAAGGTGTAGGTTCTCCTATATAATCAAACCCGGTCCAGATGAACATACCCGAGAGGTAGTCGTACTTTTTCATTACTTTCCAGGTAGCCTCATGGGTAGAACCCCAGGGTGCCTGTACCTGGTCGTAGGCCGAACAGGTGTTACCCGGATTACCTTCGAGTAAAGGAATGTCCCATCGTTTAGGCCATATTTTTATAGTGTCTGATTTGGGGTCATATACACCACGCGTTTCCAGTGCTGAGGTAGTTTCGGTAGCAATAAAAGGTGTTTTAGGAAAGTTTACCTGATGCTTAGGCCAGGTTTGATGGGCATAGTTGTATCCTATAATATCCAGCGCACCCGATGCTGCAAGGTTATTAGGCTTGTCTGCCGTATTTGTAAACTGTATGCTTACTTTAGTAGCGTCTACCGCTACAGGCGGATTCATGGCTGCGGTAACCGGCCTGGTTTTATCCAGGTTCTTTACTATGGCGGCGAGTTCGCGCCCTGTTTCGGCACCTTTTTCATTCCATTGTTCTGGGATCTCATTGCCTATGCTCCATATAAATACCGATGCGTGGTTACGGTCGCGCAGTATTTGGTCTTCCAGGTCTTTTTTGTGCCATTTATCCCAGTAGTTACTGTAGTCGTAGGGTGTTTTGGCTTGTGCCCACATATCAAAGGCTTCGTCCATAACAATGAGTCCCATTTTATCGCAAAGGTCTAACAGTTCCGGTGCGGGTGGGTTGTGGCTGGTACGTATGCCGTTTACACCCATTTCCTGCATTATTTGCAGTTCGCGCTCCATAGCCCTGGTATTGAAAGCCGACCCCAGTGGCCCCAAATCATGGTGCAGGCACACGCCCTTTATTTTTAGTGGTTTACCGTTAAGGATAAAACCTTTGTTGAGGTCAAATTTAAAATCCCGGATACCGAAGGTAGTTTCATACGCATCGGCAACAGTGCCGTCTATACTTATTTCAGTTACTGCACGGTACAGTTCCGGCTTTTCGGTTTCCCAAAGCACAGGGGTGTTAACATCGGCTTGTTGTTTTACTACCTGCTGGTCGTTAGCACCAATTTTTTGTTCGGCTGTAACCGATGTAATTTCTGAATCTCCCTTATATATGGTAGTAGTTATTGTAGCCGTTTTTTCGGTTTTATCTTCGTTTTTAACGGTAGTTTCCAGTGCTACAGTAGCTTTTTGTGCAGATACTTGTGGTGTGGTTATGTATGTGCCATATTCGGCTACGTGTACTTTGTTAGTAGTGGTAAGCCATACGTTTCTGTAAATGCCCGAACCGGAATACCAACGTGAGTTGGGTTGTTTGGCATTATCTGCCTTTACAATAATTTCGTTTTTTTGGCCTTCGCCAAATTTTAGGTAAGGGGTAAGGTTGTAGGTAAAACCTATATAGCCGTTAGGCCTGTTACCCAAATAATGCCCGTTTATCCAAACGCTGCTGTTACGGTATACGCCGTCAAATGTAACAGAGGTAACCTTTGTGCTGTCTGCGGCAGGTAGGCTGAATGTTTTTTTGTACCAGCCAAGGCCGCCATTTAGTGCGCCGCCGCCTATTCCCGCAGGGCTGTGCTCGTTGAAGTTGCCTTCTATGCTCCAGTCGTGCGGAAGGTTAAGGGTGCGCCATTGGGTAGCGTTTCCTATGGTGTCATGGTCTTTAAGGCTGTCATTCAGGTGAAACTGCCAGTTGTCGTTAAAGTTTACCTTTCTTGATGCAAGCAGGCTGTTATCATGGCCTTTGCAGGCCATAAGGCTAAAAATGCCTGCAAGTGCAGCAGTTTTAAGCAGTTTAGTTATAGTTAGTGTAGTCATGAGGATATGGGTATAAAAAGCCGATAAGTGAAAGGCACTTACCGGCCTGGTTTTTACAAATTATGGTGCCGGCTTGTAGTGGAACATAATTTGGCACTTACCTTCTCCTGTACGGCTTTGGTCGCGTATTACGGCAAGGCGAAGTGAATTTTCTGTTACTTCAAGCACATGTACAGATACCCAGTTACTGCAGTCAGGGTAGTAATCACCACCGCGCAGCATCTCGGTACCGCCGTTAAAGATAAGCTTATCATTAGGCATATCAAATGTAAACGTACCTGTTTTTGTGGTTTGCGTATTATCTGCAACTGCGGTTTGTGTAACGCTTACATTGTAGTTTCCGTTAAGGTTAAACGTCATGCTTCCCCAGTCTTTGTTTACCATACACCAGCTTGCACTGGCGTAGTCAGGGAACCAGTTCCAGTTATCTCCGGTAGCGGCAGGGTAATCCAGGCCACACCAACCCATGGGGCTATCCATGTCCAGCACCCATTTTTTACCTGCGGTACCGTTTGTAAGGTAGTTCCACTTGGGGTCGTTAAAGTAATCTGCGTTGTTAGAGTTAATGGTAACGTTTACCGGCTCTGCCGCTACAGCGCCACCACGCGTGTAGGCTGTAAAGTATACTTTATATGTACCTGCAAACGGAAACGTAACCGTATTGGTTTGTTGGTTAGAGTGGCCCAGCTCATCGCCGTTTGAGTTTACATAACTCCAGTACGGAATAATATCATCCGTAAGGTTTGTCATGGTAACCTTGTTAGGGTTAGACGGATCCTGTGTTACAGCGATATCTATATCGGCCGCTTTTAGCGTTATAGCCGGAAGATTTTCCCTATTTTCCACAGGCTCACATGAGAATACCATTGTAAGTGCCGCAAGGGCCACAAACATTTTTAAAATATAGTGTTTCATGATCGTAATTATTTAATTTTCATTTTATTACCAACCGGGGTTTTGGGTGATACTACCATTAGAAATCAGCACTTGCGATTGTGGCAGCGCAAACCAGCCCTGAGTTTCGGGCCTGAAGGTTACGGCAAACTCACCGCCAAGGCTTGTAGCGTTAACAGCTGCTGCCGTTACATCCATACCCTGCCTTATCAGGTCGAACCAGCGGTCGCCTTCAAGGGCAAGCTCCAGCCTGCGCTCGTTTAAGATGTTAGCAAGGGTAGCCGGTACGCTGTGCGAGTTGTCTGTAACACCATAGGCACGGTTACGTACCCTGTCCAGGCAAGCCTGTGCAAATGATGCGTTGCTGTCCAGGTTAAGCTCTGCAGCCATAAGCAGCACATCAGAAAAACGCATAAGGTAAATGTCCTCCGTGTTATCTATCTGGAAATCTCCGCTGCCTTGTTCGCCTGTTACACGTGCGCCTTTTTTCCAGCCGTAACCGGTGTACTGGCGTTGTCCGTTAGCTTCGGCATCATAGCCCAGTGCTTCGCCGGCGTAGTCTATAATGGTAGCATCCCTGCGTGCATCTCCAGCGCCATAGGCATTGTAAAGAGATGCAGTAACGGTGCCGCCACCCCATCCTTGTCCGTAAATACCGTAGTTACCACCACGGGTAGAAATATTTACCTTAAAACGATTGCCATCGTGCAGGTTCCAGTTGGCGTTACCCGAACCGTTGTAGCGAATGGCAAATACAGCTTCTGTATTTCCTTCACCGGCGTAGGTAGCCGACTCTGAAGCTGATGAAGCCAGCCACAGGCTTGAGAAGTTGCTTACTAAGTTGTGGCCGCTGTTGTTTACCACATCGTTTATGTATGTAACAGCTTCTGATTTAGATACTACACCTGCAAGGTCTGCCTTATTGTAATAATCAGTGTAGAAAAGGAATGCTTTGGCAAGGAACGCTTCGGCAGCCCACTTGGTTACACGTCCGTAATTATCGTTACCCGGTGTAGAGTAATTTTGGTTACCCAAGTTATCGGCTGCGAACTTAAAGTCTTCGGCTATAAGCTTGTAGGTAACCTCTGCGCTGGCGCGTGGTGTTTCAAACTCGCTGCTGCTTAGGGTATGGTCTAGAGGTACTATGTCGCCAAATACCCTTGCCAGGCGGAAGTGATAAAACGCCCTAAGGAATTTTGCTTCAGCCTCATACTGTGTTTTAAGTGCCGTATCGGTACCCCAGTCTATGTTATCAAGGTTTTGCAGGAGTACATTTGCCCTGTAAATACCTATATAGTCGTTTTCCCAAATAGGGTTGTTCATTTCCTTATCTGAAATAAACTGAAAACGGTCGCGCTCCACGTCTACGTTACTGTCGGCAGTACCGAAACCTCCGTAGCAGTTATCAGACGCTATTTCGGTATTCATAAGCCAGCCGCCGTAACCTTCGCGCTGTAGGATATCGTATGCTGCTACCAGCCCCTTAAGCGCGTCTGAAGGTGTTTTGTAAAAGTTCTCCTCTACCTGCTGGGTATAGGGAGTTTTAGTTATAAAATCATCGCTACATGAGCCCAGCACCAGTAATGACGATATTCCGAATACTTTTATAATATTTTTCATTTCACGCATTTTTTAAAAATTAACACTTAAACCTAGCATATAGGTTCTTGGCTGAGGATAAAAACCTACGTCTATACCTTTTGCCCAAGACTGGTTAGCGTTACCAAATCCTACTTCAGGATCTAGGCCCGGATATTTAGTAAAGGTGAACAGGTTGTTAGCCGATGCATATATCCTGCACTGAGAGAATACGCTGTTTACAGCCTTAGAAAGTTTAGCAACATCGCAGCCCAGGGTTATGGTTTTAATCCTGTAGAAGCTACCGTTTTTAATGTACAGGTCGCTAAACTTAGTCCAGTTACCGTTAGCATCAGTACCATACGTTACACGTGGCATGGTGTTAGAGCTGCCTTCGGTTGTCCAGCGGTCAAACACGTCTGTAGTATAGTTGTAGTATGGCCTTGAATAATCACGTGTACCATAAGCAATTTGGTTACCGGCAACACCGTAGGTGTACACAGACAGGTCAAACGCTTTATAGTTTAACTGGAAGTTAATACCGTAATAATAGTCAGGGTTAGGATCTCCGATTTTTGTTTTATCGTCAGACGAAATTTTGCCATCGCCGTTAAGGTCTACGAATTTTACATCGCCCGGTTGTGCATTTGGCTGAATCAGGTTACCGTCTTTTGCATACGCATCAATTTCGGCCTGGTTCTGGAAAATACCATCGGTTTTAAGTCCGTAGAAGAAGCCTATAGGCTGGCCTTCCTGTACGCGGTTAATTTCGTCTATACCTTGGAACAGCAGGTTGCTTTCACCGTAAATAATTCCGTTTTGGGTAGCAACTTTAGTTACCTCGTTTTTGTTTTTAGAAATGTTAGCGTTTACCGTAACCCTCCAGTCTTCGCCCAGTTTAGCATTGTAGCTTACTGCGGCCTCAAAACCTTTGTTTGTTACGTTACCACCGTTAATGTATGGCGCCTGTGCACCAGAGTATTTAGGAATACTTGCCTGTACAAGCCAGTCTTTAGTAGTTTTGTTATAATAGTCGAATGTAAATGTAAAGTTATTAAATAGTGTAGCGTCTAAACCAAGGTCCAGCTGTTCTGATGTTTCCCATTTAAGGTCTGGGTTACTAAGGGCAAGCGGGCTGGCACCTACGTAGTTTGCCTTGCTGTCATCGGTACCAAACTGGTAATACATATCGGCAGAAGAAACGGTAGACATGTACGCAAACCTGCGTCCGAACTGGTCGTTACCGTTTTGTCCCCAGCTACCACGTATTTTTAGTGTTTTAAGTACTTTACTGTCTTTAGGGAAGAAAGACTCCTGGTCTACATTCCATCCGGCAGAGAATGAAGGGAATACCGCCCATTTGTTGTTAGCGCCAAATTCTGACGAACCATCGCGGCGTACTGTGGCGGTAAACAGGTATTTGTTTCCATAATCGTATAGTAACCTACCGAAGTATGAAGCTATGGCATAATCATAACGTCCGCCGGAAACACTATTTTGTTTAGGATCTGAAACGTTATCCAGGTACGCATGGGCAAAGTCATTAAACGTTAGGTCTTTACCAGTAGCACCAGAATATCTTGATACACGCTCGCGGGCAGATATACCTGCAAGCACATCAAAGTTGTGGTTACCAAAGCTTTTCTTGTACTGGGCAGTGTTTTCCCAAATGTAAGAGAAGTTGTTGTTAGCACTTTGTGTAACTGAATTTACCTGAGCATAACTTACAGATGAAAGGTTATAAGTAGGGGTAAAGGCACGGTAGTTATCTGTATAAAGGTCTACACCTAATGAGGTTTTTAGGGTAAGGCCACTAACAGGCATAACTTCGGCAAATACATTACCTACAAAACGGTTTGCCAGTGTTTCTCTAAAGTTAGTGTAGTACATTAAACCCAGTGGGTTAGTAATATCTGCACTAATGTCTGACGAGCCATAGGTACCGTCTGCATTGTATACAGCGTAGTTTGGCGGTGCATTAAGGAATCCTCTTACTGAGTTGTAGTAAATACCCTGGTCTGCAATACCCTTACTTTTTGTATTGGCATACGAGAAGTTTTCACCTACCCTAAAGCGGTCTTTAATTACATTAAACGTGGTATTTGTAGTAAAGGTAACACGGTCGTATTGTGATTGTCCGGTTTGGCTTCCTATAAGGCCGTCTTGTCCGTAGTAAGAAATACCAGAGCTGTACGTAGCCTTATCATTACCACCGGTTATAAGAAGCGAGTGATTTTGCTTCATAGCACCATCGTTAAACAGCTGATCCTGCCAGTTGGTGTTAGGCATTGCTGCAATCTGTGCAGGTGTATATAGCGGTGCGTAACCAGAGTTTACACGCGCTTCGTTCATTATGGTAGCATACTGGTTTGCGTTAAGCATATCCAACCTTTTATAGCTCTGCTGCCACCCGGTGTAGCTGTTAAATGCTACATTTATTTTTCCTTCGACACCTTTTTTAGTGGTTACAAGGATAACACCGTTTGCTGCACGTGCACCGTAAATAGCTGCGGCAGAGGCATCTTTAAGAACGTCTATCCTTTCAATGCTCGATGGATCCAGGTAGCCAATTCCGTTGTCTACCACCACACCATCTACTACATATAGCGGGTTAGCGTTACCCACAGTACCGGCACCACGTATGTTAACAACCATACCTGCTCCGGGCTGACCCGAAGACTGTGTAATGTTAACACCGCTGGTTTGCCCTTGTATGGCACTTGTAGCGTCTATAGAGTTTGTTTGTTGCAGGTCTTTACCGCTTACTACCGTTGTAGCCGCTGTACTTACCTTGCGTTTTTGTGTACCGTAACCTACTACTACCACCTCTTTAATTTCGGTAGCGGTTGATTTTAGTGATACTTTTAAAGAAGTTTGCCCGTTTACGGCTATCTCTTGCGATGCATAGCCTACGTAGCTAAAAACAAGCACAGCATTAGCTTGTGTGCTGATTACAAAATTACCGTCCATGTCGGCGCTTACACCGTTAGTGGTGCCTTTTTCCACAACGTTTACCCCGGGCAGGCTCATGCCGTCATCGGCAGAGGTAACCGTTCCTGAAACTTTAATTTGCTGCGCAAATACCGTATACGAGAACATCGTAAGGAAAAACGACAGGCAAAGTGTAAACGCCCGCGGCGGAATACAAAATTTACTGTTCATGATAAATGAGAGTTTGGTTATAGGTACTTGAGTTAAGGGTTTGGTGTCCTAATAAGCATTGGCAATAATCTGTTCAAACAGTTCCTGCTTTCCGCTTACAGGTGTAGGTTCTCCATTCTGACGGGCAATAGCGTTAAGGTTTTCTAAAGTGAGCTCTCCTTTTTCAAACTGTTTTCCGTTACCACCGTCAAATGACGCATAGCGCTCTGTGCGCAGTTTCGTATAATTTGTGTTTGTAAGTATGTGTTCTGCAGTGATAAGTCCGCGGGCAAATACGTCCATGCCGCTTATGTGGGCTATAAACTTATCTTCCACATCTATAGAGTTACGGCGTACTTTAGCATCAAAGTTAACGCCACCACCCTGTAGTCCTCCAGACTCAAGGAATACCAGCATGGCTTGTGTAATCTCATAAATATCTATAGGAAACTGGTCTGTATCCCAGCCGTTTTGGTAGTCGCCACGGTTAGCATCTATGCTGCCCAGCATTCCGGCATTAGCCGCCACCTGAAGCTCGTGCTCAAACGTATGGCTGGCAAGGGTAGCATGGTTTACCTCTATGTTTAGTTTAAAGTCGTCTTTTAGCCCGTACTGGTTAAGGAAGCCTACACAGGTGGCAGCATCAAAATCGTACTGGTGCTTCATGGGTTCCATTGGTTTTGGCTCAATGAAGAAAGTACCTTTAAAACCTTCCTTGCGTGCATAATCACGGCACATGGCAAGGAACATGGCCAGGTGCTCCTGCTCGCGCTTCATATCTGTGTTAAGCAGGCTCATGTAGCCTTCGCGGCCACCCCAAAATACGTACCCGTCGCCGTTTAGTGCTATAGTTGCATCTATGGCTATTTTGGCCTGAGCACCGGCATACGCCACCACATCAAAGTTAGGGTTAGTGCTTGCACCGTTCATATAGCGTGGGTTGCTAAACAGGTTGCTGGTACCCCAAAGTAGTTTTATACCGGTTTCTTTTTGTTTTTCCTTTGCGTATTCTACCATGGCCTGTATGCGGTCTTCAAATTCGGCAAGCGTAGGTGCTTCGTCTACCAGGTCTACATCGTGGAAACAGTAGTATGGTATGCCCAGTTTTTCCATAAACTCAAAACCGGCATCCATTTTATCTTTAGCGCGTGCCACGGCGTTATCTTTAGCATTCCATGCGTGGGTTTCGGTGCCCGGTCCAAACGGGTCGTTTCCGGTGTTGCACAGTGTATGCCAGTAAGCCATAGCGAACTTAAAATGTTCCTTTAACGTTTTTCCCGCCACAACGCGGTTTTCATCATACCATTTAAAAGCTAAGGGATTGGTGCTTTCGCGGCCTTCAAACTGTATTTTATCTACAGCTTTAAAGTAGGCTTGTTTTGTTGTACTCATAAGTGTGTTATAGGGAATTAATGTGGAGTTTCCACGTATTGTAAATTTCTGCGTACTGCGCTGCCAGGGCAGGAGTAGGGCTTATGGTTTCCAGGTGCTCCAGGTTTTTAAACGCATCGTTAAGGGTGGGGTAGTAGCCGAATCCGTAAGCGGCTCCGCGTGCGGCACCCTCTGCGCCACTGGTGTTGTATAATTGTAAGGTGGTTTGTGTTGTGTTTACAAATATCTCCCTGAATACAGGGCTAAGGAACAAATTAGCACGTCCGGCTTTTACTACAGTGCCACCGGCGTTTATGTTTTTCATGATATCAAAACCGTAATTCATGGCAAATACAATACCCTCGCAGGCGGCTCTTACCATTTCTGCCGATGTATGGATGTTAAAGTTGAGGTTTTGTATGCCGCTAAACGCAGGCTTATTCCCAAAAATCCTTTCCACCCCATTACCAAACGGGTAAAAACGAAGCCCTTTAGCACCCAGTTCGGCTTTGGCTGCTTCTGCATTAAGGTTCTCATACGATATAAGGCTGCCTGCTCCTGTGCTTAGTGTTTTCCTAAGCCATTGGTACAGTATGCCGCTGCCGTTTATACACAGCAGTACGCCGTTACTTTTATCTGAAGGCGTATTGTTTACGTGCAAAAAGGTATTAACCCTGTTTTCTGCATCGCAGGCATTGGCCTCGGTTACCGCATAAATCACCGCCGATGTACCCGCGGTAGTGGCTATTTCGCCCGGTTTTAATACACCCAGCGAAAGTGCGTTATTTGGCTGGTCGCCGGCGCGGTAATTTATTTGTACATTTTCATTAAGTCCCAACTCCAGTGCCACGTTATGTGCTATGGTTGCCTGGATACCGAACGTAGGTACTATTTCTGGTAGTACCGTGTGCGGTAATTCCATAGCATCAAGCACTTCGGTGGCCGGGCGGTTTTCGGCAAAGTTCCACAATGCAGCTTCAGACAAGCCCGATGCTGTGGTTTGCGCCACTCCCGAAAAACGGGCAGCTATAAAGTCGCCTGGCAGCATCATGTATTTTGCCTGCGCAAAAACTTCGGGTTCGTTGTCTTTAACCCACTTTAGTTTTGAGGCGGTAAAATTACCCGGGCTGCCCAAAATGCTTTCTTGGCAAATTATGGTTCCCATTTGCTGGTAAACCGCATCACCTGTTTCTGCGGCGCGGCTGTCGCACCAAATAATTGATGGACGTACCGGGTTAAGTTTGTCATCTGTAAGTACCAGCCCGTGCATTTGATAGGCTATGCCTATACCGGCTATTTTTTTAATGTTTATACCGTAATCTGATTTTAGAGTACTGATTCCCTGCTTAATGTAGTTCCACCAGCCTTCCGGGTTTTGTTCTGCCCAACCGAATTGCGGAGCCTCTATAGAAAGTTCAAAATCAGGTACGGTTATAGAACAGGCTATGGTACCTGTTTGTGCATTTAGCACAGATAGTTTAATTGATGAACTGCCTAAGTCGATTCCTAAAAAATACATTGCTAGTTTTTTTGTGCCTTTTTTAACGCCAGCCCGCATAAACACTAAGGAAGTAGCTGCTATAACGTTTTTTCTTATGGTTATTATGACCACAAGTATACAACAGATTTTTTATATCGACAAAATTTTTGCTTAAAAAAATTATTATTCTCACATATCAACAGATTTATTAACACATGATTAAAAAATTAGATTTTGTTAAGAGTTCGTGATTTTATTGTATATTCGTGTTTAATTATTCTGATTGAAGCAATGCTCAAAAAATTTATCGACAGGGAATCCGGAAAGATCGTAGAACGCACGGTAATGAATGCGATTACCATAGACTGTGTGGTATTCGGGTTTGATAACGGAAGCCTTGAGGTACTGCTGGTTCAGCACGGCGAGGGTATACGTAAGGGCGAATGGGGTTTACCCGGAGGATGGATTAAAGAAACCGAGGGTATAGATGCTGCTGCACACCGCCTTTTGGGCGACCTTACCGGCCTTGATGATGTGTACCTGGAGCAGCTTAAAGCATTTGGTGAGCCCAATCGTTTCCCGCTGGGGCGCGTTATAACCATAGGGTATTATGCCCTGGTAAAGCGTGAAGACTACAATGTAAAGGCAGGTTTTACGGCATCGGATGCTAAGTGGTACAAAATCAAAGATATACCTAAGCTGATATACGACCACAACGATATTTTAAACTACAGTTTACTTAACCTGCGTAACCGGGTAAAACAGGCGCCTATAGGGTTTAACCTGCTGCCAGAAAAGTTTACTCTCTTTGAGCTGATGCAGTTGTATGAAGAGATATTAGGTATAGAAATGGATAAGTCAAATTTCAGGCGTAAATTCCTGCGTATGAAGTTGTTGCTTCCGTTGGATGAAAAACAGGAAAACGTATCGCATCGCGCTGCGCAACTGTATCAGTTCGATGAAAAAATTTACGAAAAGCTGACCAAAAAAGGATTTAACTTTGAGTTTTAAGTCAGCTTGTGTAATACAAAAATAATATACAATAAAACTGGCCTTTAAGCAATTTTACAACGCTTAAAGGCCGGTTTTTTTTTGCAGAATAACGTGTTTTTTTATTCTTCCATAGTGTCGTCTGCCTCGGCAGCGTCAAAATTTATGGTGTTATATGCTGCTTCTGTAAGTAACATATCGGCCTGTTTTTCTTCTTCCAGGGTCATGTGCAGGATTTTAGCAGCTTCATCCATGCCTAGTGTTTTAGCAAAAGCACATAGCGTACCGTAAGTAGCTATCTCATAGTGTTCTATTTTTTGAGAAGCAGCAATGATACCTGCATCCCTTACCGGGCCCGGCTCTGTACTTTCCATAATGTCCTGACCTTCTTTAATCAGGCCGTCCATAGCTTCGCATTTTTTTGCCACCGCACGTTTTCCTATAATTTCAAAAACCTGCTCGAGCCTTGCAATATGCTCTTCGGTTTGTGCAGTATGGTCTTCAAGACCTTTAATAAGGTTTTCTGTAGTAGCGTTTTTAGTCATTTTAGGCAATGCTTTAGAAAGTGCTTTCTCTGCCCAATAAATGTCTTTCAGGCTGTCTACAAAAAGCTCCTCAAGTCCTTCGGCTGCGGTTGATTTTGCTTTTACCTGTCCTCTTGTAGTAGTAGCTTTGGTAGATGAGGCTTTAGATGTTGCAGCTGTTTTATTAGTTTTAGCCGCTGTTTTTGTACTGGCCTTTGCCGTACTTCTTGTTGATGTTTTTGTTGCAGTTTTCATAATGGTTTTTGTATTGAAGTTTTGTTTACTATTGAATAATCGTTTTAATCAATACTTAAAATTAACCTTTGTTTAATTGGTTGATTCATAACGATATATTAAAAACTGGATTGCCTAACAATAGTTTAACTACCCTTGCGCTACTTTACTTACATAACCCGTTTTTATTTACGCTTTGCTTAACATCCGGGCATAAAAAAACGCGGTGTTTTCTGTAAAGGAAAACACCGCGTGTATATTTAAAAGTGCTATAACTATCGAATAAGCGAGAAATGCGCTTTAAACTCCCTGTCCTGGCCAAGGATATTTTTATAAAGTACCGTAAACCAGTAATCGGTAGAAGGGAGATCATGCCCGTTTAGGGTACCATCCCATCCTCTTGAAGAAGGTTTAAGCGATGTAATGAGTTTGCCGTAGCGGTCATAAATATAGATTATGGCCTGTGGCTGGTTACGTAGCCCCGAAATTTGCCATGTATCGTTATTACCATCACCGTTAGGTGTAAAGAACTTCGGATAATCCAGTACAAAAACCTCTAATACTATTTCTCCACATCCGTTTTCGTCTTTTACCGTTACTGTGTGAAGCCCCTGCGTAACACCCGTAAATATTGGGCTGCTCTGGTAGCTTCCGCCATCAAGGCTGTAAAGGTAGCTTCCGCTTCCGCCCGTAGTGTATACCGTAACGGTTTGATACGTGTGGAAATCAAGGCCTGCTTCTGCGTAAGCAATGGCTTTAGACGATTCTTTTACAACAGTAGTAGCGGTATCTGTACATCCGGCACTATTTGTTACGGTAACAGAATAATTTCCGGGTTCTTTAATTTCTAAAAACGGAGTAGTATCTGCAAGTAACTGCCCGTCTTTTTCCCATGCAAATGTATTAGTTACTGCAGACAGGCCTGTGTTTATGGTAACACTACTGTACTGGCCTGTAATAAGGTCTTTACACAAATAATATTCTGTGGCGAGCCTTACATCGGGCAATCCTGATATGTTAAGCGTTGTAGTAGCCGATGCAGTACATACGGTTCCGGTGGTATATGTTATAACAACGCGGCCCGGTAGCAGTGTGGTTAAAAGTCCGTTTTGGTCTATGGTTGCAAGCCTTGTATTGCTTACGCTCCACGTACCTCCGGTAACGGTATTTGAATATTGAAGAGTTTCGCCAAGGCAAGCCGTAGTGTTACCTGTTATAGCGGCCGGGGTTGCAGGCAGCGCGGGCGCTGCATCTATAACAACAGTAGTAGCTGCTGAGGTACACAAGGCAGCATTTTGTGCTGTTACAGCATACGTTCCTGCCGCAAGATTTGTAAATGTTGCCGATGACTGGTAGTTTACACCATCTATACTGTACTGTAAACCAAATACAGGGTTTACGGTAATGCTTCCTGTCCTGGTAGTACAGTCGGGTTGCCTTACGCTAACCAGTGGTGCAGCCGGAGTTGCCGGAGCCGCATTTATAATAACGGTCTGCGCCGGGGAAATACATCCGGAAGCATTTTGTACCGTAACGTTGTAGGTACCACGAGTTAGGTTTGTAAAGGTATTAGTACCGGTATAGGTTCTACCGTCTATGCTGTAGGTAAGGCCTGTTACCGGTGTCACAGTAATACTCCCTGTAGCTGTAGTACAATTAGGTTGTGTTACTGTTAACAGTGGTAGCACCGGCGTTGCGGGAGCGGGCTGTATTACAGCCGGTGTTCCCGGAGAAACGCATCCTGCGGCATTGCGCACAGTTACTGTATAGCTATCGGGTGCAAGGTTAGTAAATACTGCTGAAGATACATAATTTACCCCGTTAATACTATAGGTTACTCCCGGCATTACAGTTACCGAAATACTACCCGTACTGCCATTGCAGCCAGGGTTAGTAACAGTTACTACAGGAGCAGCCGGAGCAGTAGGCAGGCCGTTTATAACTACAGTTCGTACTGGCGAAACGCACCCTGCGGCATTACGTACAGTAACGGGATAGCTGCCGGGAATCAGGCCTGAAAATACATTATTTGTAAAATAATTTACACCGTCAACACTATAGGTTACACCTGTAACAGGCGTTATAGTAATGGTTCCACTGCCTACATTACAGGTAGGTTGCTGTACCGAAGTTACCGGCTGTGCAGGTCCGTTTAGCGGATTTATGGTTACCGGTGTTGCCGCAGATACACATCCTGCAGCATTTTTTACGGTTACATTGTAGTTTCCTGAAACAAGGCCTGTAAATACGTTATTTGAAGTGTATGTTGTGCCATCTACACTGTAGGTTACGCCGGTTATTGGTGTTATGGTGATGGTACCTGTTGGCGCAGCACACGTAGGCTGTTGTGTGGCCGATGCCGAAGGAGCAGCAGGTACGGCAGGGGCAGCAGTAACGGTTGCCGAAGAAGCCGGAGATATACAGCCGGCACTATTCTTAACCGTTACACTGTATGTGTTGGCTCCAAGTCCCGTAAATACATTGTTACTTACATAATTTACTCCATCAATACTATACGTAGCGCCTGTAATAGCGGTTACCGTTATAGTACCTGTTGGTTGTGTACAGGTAGGGTTTTGTATGCTTACACCGGGTGCTGCCGGTGCGGCAGGCACAGCGTTTATAGTTGTATTTACTACGGGAGAAATACAGCCATCTGCATTTTTAACGCTTACCGTATAATTACCCGTAGTTAGCGCTGTAAACGTACTGTTAGTACCATAGTTTGTGCCATCTATACTGTAGGTTACACCGCTAACCGGTGTTATGGTAATGGTTCCGGTAGGGGTGGTACAGGTAGGCTGTTGTGTAGTAACTGTAGGCGTTGCCGGTGATGCAGGTGCTGCGTTTACCGTAGCAGATACGGCAGCGGAAGTACATCCGGCTGCATTTTTAATTGTTACCGGATAAACTCCGGGGCCTACTCCGGTAAATACGTTATTGGACACATAGTTGGTGTCGTCTATACTGTATGTAGCACCACTAACCGGGGTTATAGTAATGGTACCTGTAGGGGTGGTACAGGTTGGCTGTGTTACATTTACTACTGGTGTTGCAGGTGTAAGCGGAGCAGCGTTTACCGTAACGCGGGTAATTGGAGATGTACAACCTGCTGCACTTTTTGTAGTTATATCATACGATCCGGGGTTTACTCCCGTAAATATGTTACTTGTCTGGTAATTTGTGCCATCTTTGCTGTAAGTGTAGCCCGCAGTCGCAGTTACATTAATAAATCCTGTGGTAGTTATGCAATCAGGTTGTGTAACTGTAACATTAGGTGCGGTAGGCACCTCCGGAGCAGCATTAATGGTTACAATTGTGGCCGGGGATTCACAACCGGCTGCATTTTTTACGCTTACAGGATAAGTTCCCGCGGCTAATCCCGCAAAAATAGTTGCCGGTCCATAATTGGTACCGTCTATACTATACGTCATGCCGCTTACCGGGGTTATGTTTATTCCTCCCGAACGCACAGTACAGGTAGGCTGCTGCACGGTAACAGCCGGGGCTGCCGGAGCCGAAGCAACGGTATTTATTGTAACACTCTGAGGCGAAGATACACAACCAGCCGCATTTTTAATGGTTATAGAGTAGGTACCCGGTGCCAGGTTGTTAAATACATTGGAAGTCTGGTAGTTTGTGCCATCTTTACTGTATGTTGCACCTGTAACAGGTGTTACGGTAATGCTTCCCATCGCATTGGTACAGTCCGGTTGCTGTGGGGTTGCTGTTGGTGCCGCCGGGGCTGCATCTACGTTAAGCCTTGCTGCATAGCTATATACTATACATCCCGATGTTACCTGGCAATAATACTGGCTTCCGTTTAGTGCTACAGTAGGGCTTATTACAGTAAGTGTAGCTGTTGTGGCTCCAGAAAACCCAACACCATTAGTTACGTTAACCCATACACCCGCCGGGCTAAGTGTCTTCCACTGATACGTATAAGTACCGGCTGGTGTAACCTGTAATGCAAATACACCATTAGCACCAGAACAGGCTGTAGCGTCTGCAAGGGGTGCTACCGAAGGAGGGTTAAGCACCGAAGGGTTTGCCGTATGCCTGCCAAGGTCTGCACAACTCTCTGTGTTAGATGTTGCCCAGTCTGCGGCAGCATAGGTGGCCGCCGGGGCTATGGCATTAGCGTTTCTTATAATGGTATAACCAGTGTTGCCCGGTGTATTTACTACGTCTATAATACTGCCATTTTTACGCAGTTTTATGGCATCATTTTCATTAATACCAGACATACGGCTTGGCCCGAAAACTAGTGTAGACAAACAGGATGAGGCCTGTGTACCACAACGTACCAAATATGTACTGTAAGGGGCAATACTTCCGGTTAGCGGAATAATGTACCCTGTTGTAGGGTTAGGGTCGTTTATGTTACCATAACGCTCTAATACATACACACCATCTAGCACTACAGTAGTGGCGGTGGGATTGTATAGCTCTATGGCACCCGGATCTCCCAAGTCTTCGTCGTATATTTCAGAAATATAAATTTCGGTAGGTGGTTGCGGGCAGGTAGAAGTTAACAATGTAAAGTTTGTAAGTGCGCTACCTGTACAGGCTGCCGCATTAGTTACATTAACTGTATTACCTGCACCTGCGGGTACAATAGCGGTTATCTGTGTATCAGATACTACGGTATATGACGTAGCCGGAACACTGCCGAAGGTTACCGCTGTAGCACCTGTAAATCCGCTTCCGGTTAGGGTAACACGGGTGTTTTGCGGGCCACTTGCGGGCAAAAATCCTGCAATTACCGGCGCTGCACACGTAGGGGTTACACGTCCGTTAAGGGTAAAATCATCTAACCTTATGTTTCCATTACCCGATGCGCCCGATAGCGAAAGTACTACCGTAAGTGTACCGGTTATACCTGATAATACAGGCGTAACATTAATATTGTTGGTATTGGCACCGGTTGTAGGTACGCTGCCGCTGCCCACGTTAGTACCGTTTATGGTCATAGCCCAGTTTTGAGGCCCCGAGTTACTACGCTGGCGCCAAAAGCTGTATGAGGATATTTCAACCTGATAACCCGATGCTATGGTTACCCGTAGTGTTATTGTTTCATTATTCGCACTGGTAAGTGTAATTGCGGTACCCGTGCTCCCGTTATTACTGCTCCATGTTCCGTTACTATTGCTCCATGAAGAACCCGACAGGTTTGCCGCAAGGACAGGCGGCGCCACAGTATAAGGATGCGTACTTATGGCAGTGGTACCAAAGTCGTGCTGATAAATCTGAGCACTGGCCAGATTAGAGAAAAAAAATGCTACCATACATACCCAGGTAAAGTAGCGGAAGTACTTATTTAACATATATGCAGTTATTCGATATATTTTTAACAAAACTATAGTAATTAGATTTATAATGGTAATATTTTTTAAATATTAACCTTTTAATCATTTTACGTTAAGTAACACACCCTGGTTTTAAAGTATTATACTAAAAAATGGCAAAACAAATTAAAGGGTATCAAATATACAAAACTGTTTTACAATGCATTATACTATTGGCTTTAACTTTATTTTTGTAAGTAGGTGTTTTTTGTTATTGGGTAGTACTTTGATGCATGTGAATATGAACTAATTAATGTAGTCTATTTTGTCAGTATTTGAGTATGAAAAATAGTGACAGAGAATACAGATGCACGTAAGGACATACCAAATTGTAGACAGTACAACAATAAATAACGCTTTAAATGCACTTTTCGAAAACAAAATATTGGAGCATCACCACACTCTAAAAGTATTTTATGTTTGGAAATAGTGGCAGAAATTTAATAGATTTGGCTGCGTGTTGTGCCGTAATCAGGGCTACACCACAATCAAAAAAAGGTTTTTTAAAAAGTTAGATTAAGGATGAATAGGAAAATAATTAGCTATCAGGTAGTTGAAAGTGCTTCACTACGTTTTTTACAGGTAGATGTAAAAGATTTGATAGCCGATGGCTGGCAACCTGTAGGCGGGCTTGTGGTGTCTAATGCCGAAAGTTCTGCTATTTATTGCCAGGCTATGGTACAATACGAATAGAAAAAACGGGACAGTATGCATTATGTGTCCCGTTTTTTTTATGATTTTTTATCCTATCATTTTCTTGTACGTACAGCGTCTTTTGTGTATAACCGAATCAAAGTTTTTAAACAGGTTGTGTACGGCATTGTTTTCATCGAGCTCCGGTGTGCGTATGCAGCGTTTTACACCAAGTTTAGAAATCGCCTTATAATTTTCTGAAAACAACACAGCATGGATTCCCTTGTTTTGATATTCGGGCAAAATGCCGATAAGGTAAAAAGCTACTGCGTCCATTTTGCTTTTCGCCTTAAGCAAATGGTACCACCCGAATGGCCATAACGATCCGTTTGCTTTTTGCAATGCAGGGGCAAAGTCGGGCATCATTATGCTAAATGCTACCATTTTACCTTCTTCGTTTACCACAAATTTTATAAGCCCCGGGTTTATAAGCCCTATGTATTTGTTTTTAAAATACTGCTTTTGGCGTTCGGTTACCGCTACAAACGATGCCAGTTTGGCATAAGCAGCGTTAAAAACGTCAAACATTTCGTCTACATACGGCATTATGTCTTTAGAAGATGTAAAACTCAATGCCTTTACGCCATAGCGTTTCTGTACCATTTCGCTGCCGCGTTGCAGGGTAGGGCCGTGTATATTTTCTATAGGGAAATATCCCTCTATGTATTCTTTTTCTTTGGTATAGCCCAGTTGCAGCAGGTGGTCTATATAGTACGGGTGATTGTACCAACTTATTGCGGTGCTAAGTTCATGGTAGCCCTTAGTAAGAAATCCCACTTTGTCCAGGTTACTAAATCCCATGGGGCCTTCTATATGTTCCAGTTTATTTTCGCGACCTATTTCGGTCACTTTTTCAAGCAGCGCCTTGGTTACCTCTACGTCATCAATCATATCCAGCCACCCGAAGCGCATTTTGCTTTTGCCTTGCTCTTTTACTTCCTGCCAGTTTATTATGGCAGCAACTTTACCCACCGGTACATCACCTTTGTAGGCCATAAAAAAACGCGCTTCAGCCGTTTCAAACGCCGGGTTTTTTTCTTTGTCAAAGGTTTCTAGCTCGTCGTTTATAAGCGGTGGCACCCAGTAAGGGTTGTTTTTATATATACTAAACGAAAATTTTATAAACGCTCTAAGTTCGTTTTTCGTTGTAACTTCTTCAATTGTAATCATTTCTTAATTTTCTCCTGCGGGTGGTGCCGCCGGTGTTTCTGTAGGGAATTCGGTTTCCTGTAGCGCTTTACGGCGCTTGTCCCGGTCTTTTTTACGTTTGTCTTTTTCTTTTTTCTCTTTCTCTTTCTGTTTGTTCATCTCATCTTCGCGGTCGCCTTTGCCTGGCAGCAATACATCTTTGTAGTCTGCCGTAAAACGCCATGAAACACCCACGCCACCGTATGCTATATATGGTGTGTTTTTTACATTGGTAGAAATAGAGGCGTCAAACTGAAGGTTTTCCCAAGCCAGGTAGGCGGCACCGGCACGCATAATTCCATCGGCATAATAGTCGCTTTTTATGGCCTGGAATTCTAAAAAGCCTGACCAGTGCGGATTAAAACCACGTGTTATGGTGGTTATCCATACTTTGCTGGGGTATTTAGTACCCACTTTGTCAAACAATATGTTGTTTACCCACACCCATGCGCCAAAATGGTGCTGTAAGGCTATCATGGGCTTAAAGCTTACCTTATCTTCCGGGAAACTAAAGGTGTTGTTTGGTAAAAGGTTTACCCCGCCGTACACCGCTACTGCGGGGATAAGCTTACGCCATTTAAATTTTCGGTTTGCCCACCAGCTTTTTAAGTTAGGCTTTGGAGTATAATATTTATCAGGGTCGTATACCAGGTATTTTGCACCAAGGGTTAAACGAGTAAAATCGTTCCGGTAGTAGTTGTATATCATGTCCTGGTAGTTGTCTACCCTGTACTGCATATCGGCTATAAACTCCAGGTCTTCGGTAAAGGCACCGTAGCGCAGTTGCAGGTCGGCCGTTCCGCCTTTGGCTTCGTTTCGCAGTACGTCATGTTTTTCATACAACCCGTTTAAGCCGGCTTCGGCCTGTATTATTGTTTTTCCTACCGCAAATGCCGATTGCGACTGCCCTGGTCTGTTAGAGTTAATTTCTTCGGTATACTGTGCGTGCATGGAAGCGCAGAATGCCAAAAAGGCAGCATTATATATAAAGTTTTTAAAACTCATGGTTTTGGCCTGTTTATTGTTAAATTCAGACTTACGTTTATCAAAAGTATAACTTTATTATTATTTTAAGAAGCGTGTTTCATTTTTCACGCGTCCAAATCGTACATTTACAAAAATTTTAGCATAATGGAAACAGCATCGTTTACCGGATTAGTTAAGGCACTTTTTACAATTATCCTTATATACTACGCAGCAAAGTTTTTTATGAAACTGTTTTTACCTGTTATGGCACAGCAGGTTGTAAGAAAAGCGCAGGAGAATATGGAAAACCAGCGCCGCTTTTATGAAGACCAGCAAAATACAAGGCAACAGGATAATTACAGCAATAATGCTAACGGGCAAAAATCTAAAGATAAACCTGTTGTAGGAGAATACATAGACTATGAAGAAATAGACTAAACACAGCATAACCAAACCCTTTCGTACACCGTTAGGGTTTTTTCTTTTAAAAAAGGCACTGCCGCATGGTATTAATAACAGGGGTTGCTTTTTTAAAGGCAGATTTAACAACTGTAAAAGTAGAATTTTCTGTAATTTTATCTCAAAATTTCCATCATGAAAAAAGCTTTATTAATAGCCTGCGGAATGTTACTGTTTTGTGCAGCGCCGGCATCGGCACAAACAAAAAAAACCGCCGCTAAAAAATCTCACAAAACTATGGAGCAAAACACCATATACCAGTTTAAGGTTACAGACCTTTCGGGCGACACTTTTGATTTTGCATCGCTTAAAGGCAAAAAGGTTATTATAGTTAATACGGCCTCTAAATGCGGACTAACGCCTCAGTACAAAGAACTGGAGGCACTGTATGATAAATACAAAGCTAAGGGGCTGGTTATTGTGGGTTTCCCTGCCAATAACTTTGCAGGCCAGGAGCCGGGTACTAATGCAGAAATTGCCTCTTTTTGCCAAAAGAACTACGGGGTTAGCTTCCCTATGATGTCTAAGATTTCTGTAAAAGGTGCCGATATGGCTCCGATTTACCATTTCCTTACAGAGAAAAGTAAAAACGGATTACAGGACAGCGAGGTACAATGGAACTTCCAGAAATACCTGATTAACGAGAAAGGGCAACTGGAAAAAGTTGTAAGCCCGCAAACCCTGCCTACAGATGCAGAGATTGTAAACTGGATTAATAAGTAACACATAGGCCCCAACCCCCACAGGGGCCATTCTTATACATATTGTTTAATGCGGTATGGTTTAGAATTTCCCTGCTGGGGATTAAGGGGGCTATTTAAAAATGATTTATCCTAAGATACCTTTGGCACAAAGCATTATGCAGATATGCCTTGCCAAAGGAGTTACAGATATTGTTATATCTCCGGGTTCAAGAAATGCACCCCTTACCATAGGCTTTGCCTCTCACCCTGATTTTACATGCTATAGCATAGCAGACGAACGTGCCGCCGCATTTTTTGGTTTGGGTATGGCACAGCAGTACCATAAGCCTGTGGCTTTGGTATGTACATCGGGCTCTGCGTTGTTAAATTACTATCCGGCAATAGCCGAGGCGTTTTATAGCCAAATTCCGCTTATTGTGATTTCTGCCGATAGGCCTAAAAGCAAAATAGATATAGGCGATGGCCAAACCATACGCCAGGAAAACGTGTACGCTAACCATATACTGTTTAGCGCTAACCTTTATGAGCATGCTTCTGCCGATAACGATGCTTTGATAAACCAGGCAATAGCTGTTGCAAAATACAGTAAAGGCCCAGTGCATATAAACGCGCCGTTTGAAGAGCCACTTTACGAAACGGTAGCTGAACCTACGGTTCAGGTAGATGTGCAGTTTGTAACACCGCCACAGTACATTATTCAGGAAGATTTATCATACTATGCAACGGAGTGGAATAACGCTGCTAAAAAGTTGGTTTTAGTAGGGGTTAATGATCCCGGTACCATTAATGCCGAAGTGATTAACTATTTTGCGGCAGACCCTTCTGTGGTGGTAATGACAGAAACCACAAGCAACCTGCACCACCATACATTTTTAAACAGTATAGATACCATAATTACGCCATTTACTAAAGAAGATTTCGAGGCTTGGCAGCCCGATATACTGCTTACGTTTGGCGGCATGGTGGTAAGTAAGCGTGTAAAGGCTTGGCTGCGAAGTTATAAGCCGAAGCATCATTGGCATATAGATACACTACGTGCTTACGATACGTACAATGCGCTTACAAAACATTTTACCGTTACCGTAAACGACTTTTTTACGGCATTCCTGCCACTGGTAACCCAAAGGGAAAGCGATTATAAGAGCAATGCCCTTGCGCTAAACGCATTCCGCAGGGAAAAGCATGATGCTTACCAGGAGAAAATACCTTTTAGCGACCATAAGGCATTTGGACATATATTTCCGTCGTTACCGCACGGTAGCCAACTGCAAATCAGTAACAGCTCGGCAATACGGTACGCACAGCTTTTTGACATAAAGCCCGAAGTTGAGGTTTTTTGTAACCGTGGTACAAGCGGTATAGATGGCAGTACCAGTACAGCGGTGGGTGCAGCAGTAGCATCGGGTAAGCAAACGGTAATGCTTACGGGAGATATTAGCTTTTTGTATGATAGCAATGCTTTGTGGAACAGCTATATCCCACAGGATTTCAGGATTATTTTAATAAACAATGCAGGCGGGGGGATTTTCAGGATATTACCCGGCCATAAGGAAACTCCGGTGTTTAACACCTATTTTGAAACCACACATAACCTTACCGCACAGCATTTAGCAGCAATGTTTGGATTTGAGTACATAACCGCTTCCGATGAATCTACCTTGCTACAGGCATTAGGAGGGTTTTACGAAAATACCGGAAAGCCGAAGTTACTGGAGGTTTTTACCCCCATGCTGGAGAACGATAGAATATTATTGCAGTACTTTAAAGAACTGGTATAAACAAGTAGCGGCGGATTGTATCCGCCGCTACTTGTTTATGTATAATTATTGTATTAAAAATTAACCTGTGCCTGAACCCGAAGCGAGCTGCCTTTCTGGGCGTTGTTTTGGGTTACAAAGTCAATATAATTCCTGCTCGATACACAGTACTCCGCGGTAAACTTAAAGTACTTATTCATAATCCACTCGGTTCCGAAATCAAATTGGTGTACGGCATAGTATCGTGCATCCAGCTCAAATTTCCTTCCCCCTTTGTAATACTGGTAGCGGCTGTACGGAAACAGCATCATGTTTTTTAGCGGTATACGGTAGTTAGCTAGAATATATCCGCCTTCCAGGTCTTTTGTAATTACGGCCTGTGTAGGTTTATCAAACTGTGGTCCACGGCCTATGTTATATTCTGCCTGTATACCAAAAGGTTTAGGATAAAGCACAAAACTGGCCGCTGCGCGCTGATCTGTATAATTTTTATCAGCGGTTCGTGTAACGGCGCTTGATAGTTGGTTATCATACATTACATATCTGCCTGTATATGCCTGTACACCGGCTTCTATAATTTGTTTACCTATTGTAAACGGATAGGTGGCACGTGCCACAACGTGCTGGCTGCGGTTCATTTCGGGGCGGTTAGTTGTTTGGCCGTTATAAATACCAAAGGCCAGTATACCAAAATCGCCAGATCCCTTATAGTTTAGGTTTACAAGGTCAGCGTACAGCTTTTTTATCCTCATAGGAGTGTAGTACAAAAAAGCACCCATGTCGCGTTCGCCGTTAAGTGCGCTGTTTATGGCGTCGCTACGATCCAATGATAAGCGTGTACCGCTGGATTGAAGGTTTTCAAAACCGTAGGGCACCTTGCTTTGCCCCAGCCTTATTTTTAGTTCGTTATTAGGGTCGAAACCTATATCGGCATAAGCATCCCTTACCTGTGTAAAGTTTTGGTTTGCACCTGCTGCGGTGGTGGTAAGTGCCGTAGCAAAATCAGCCTCAAGCTTAATAAACACGTTGGTAGTCATTTGACCCTGTACTACAATACGTGCCCTTCGTACCGAAACGCCTCCGTTACCTCCCCATGAGGCGTCGCACTGGGCGCAGGTAAGATTTTCGTTAGTGTTAACAAGATTATTTTGCCTAAACTGCATGTAACCGCGTAGTAAAATGCGGTCGTACCATTTTTTTTCTTCGGTGGGTTTGTTCTCGGGCGTTATAGTTGCATTAACCGTAGCAGGTGGGGGCGTAGTTGTGCCTGGATTGTTTTTTTCCTGTGCGTGGCCGCTAAGCATTGCTGCCATTAGCAGTGCCACGCAAAGGGAGGTGTGTAGCTTCATTAGATGTGTGTGTTGTTTCGTATTTTGCTGGCAAAAGTATTATGTTAAAACGTTGGCATGGTTAATTTAATGTTAACAAGGTATGTGCTTAACATTAAATCAACTTTTAATAAAGTATTTAATAACCATAAGTTAACATAATAAAGTAGCGTTTAACGCTAAAGAAACCGCTTAATCATATTTGGTAAAAAGTTATTAACAAGCGCTTTAAGCGTATTGTTTAATTCAAAATTTCCCGTATAATTTCGTGGAAAATTAACACCATTTTTTCAGTGAAAAAACTAACTGCCATAGCTTTGTTTGCATTACTGCTGTATGGCTGTAAAAAAGAGTACAACATAACACGTTCTTTCTGCTATTGGAAGTCTGTAGATTATGGAAATCGTATTGATATAGGTACCGGGAACGTAGACACGCTGCAATTAAAGCATATATATATGCGCCTGTTTGATGTTGACTGGAATCCGTATTCTGCAAGGCCGTTGCCGGTAGCTACGTCCTGGGGCTTTGCAGACGATAGCAACCGCTTAGAAGTAACCCCCAGTGTTTATATTACAAATAAAGTGGTACTTAACAGCAGCCGCAAACAGCTTATAGAACTCGCCCATAATATAGCCAAACGGGTAGATACCATTGTAGCACATACCCGTAAAGACGCGGCTAGGAGTGCAGTGTATGACTACAACATTGCTTCGTGGGATGAGCGTGATTTGTGCATTGCAGAAGAGGAGAAAGTTTTTGACACCCGCATTCATGAAATATTAATTGACTGCGACTGGACACCTAAAAGCCAGGGTAATTATTTCTTCCTGTTACGCGAGATAAAAAAGGTTTTTCCAAAATATAAAATAGCTGCAACTATTAGGTTGTGGCAATACCGTGATTACGAGTTGGCCGGTATACCACCCGTAGACAGAGGATTGCTAATGTGTTACAATATGGGCGACATAAAGAAGCGGGAAACCCAAAACTCCATAGCCACGTCTGAGGAACTCAAAAAATACATAACCCATAATGATTATCCGCTAAAGCTTGATGTAGCGTTGCCACTGTTCCGGTGGATGGTAGCCTTTAGAGAGGATAAGCTGCTGGGGTTAATGCCAAATGATGTAGACCTTAATAATAAGTACTTTAAAAAGATAGATGATACCCACTACCGTTTTGTGGAGGATGTGGTAATTGGGGAAACCTACTACAGGGAAGGCGACGAGATAAGGGTAGAGCAGGTAAGCGACGCCGAAATAAAAAAGATGATAGATATTGTAAAAGACAATGTTGAATTAGATAATTCGAAGATTACATTTTTTTCGTGGGACGATAAAATTATTGAGAGCTATGGCATTAAAACAATTTCCGTTTATTACGCGCTTTTTGGCCGTTAGCCTGGCGTTTATCATTACGGTAGAGGCTGCTGCCTGTGGCTGGGGTGACGATTATGAAACCCTTAGGCTAGCCGTTTTTAAATCGGCTACGCCCGCAATGGAAAAATTCAGCCCTTTTTATTATTCTGAACACTACTTTAACGAATATGAAATTAAAGATACCAAGGATCGCAAACGTAACTGCACCGAATGGAATGAGCGCCTTGGCGGTACAATAAACGAAGGTGATATTTATAAAATACAGTATGCTACCAATCCTGAGAATTTCCAGACGGCTTATAAAGAAGGTACGTTAGACGATACCTTTAAGGGTAATACTTTTATAAAAGCATTGCTGAAGCCGGCTAATAAACCATTGCTGGAGTATTTTGCCTTTGCAAAAGAAATGGAGTTTGAAGGTAATCCGCAGGATTCCAGATGGGAAAGCTGGGATGATCGTGCACCAAAAAACTATTGGGATACGCCCGTGGATACCACAGGGGTTGACGAAAATACCTTGCTGCCAATTGAGAAACGGCTTGCTACCTGTAAAGACGTGTTCCTGCAGCAGCGTTATGCGTTTATGCTTATAAGATACGGCAGGCAAGACAATGTAAAGCCGTTATACAAAACATATTTTGCAAACGAAAATGTAAAAAGTGTTACAAAGGCATGGGCTATGCTTTTTTATGCCTATAACTGCAAAGACAAAGCCGAACAAAACTACTGGCTGAGCAAATGTTTTGATTTGTGTAATGAAAAGGTTATTGCCGTAGCACAATGGTATAATCATGATGCGCAGCAACAAACCCTTAAACTGGCTAAAAGCAACCATGAACGTGCGGTGATTATTACCCTTGATGCCATGCGAAACCCGGGGCCGGCGTTCGGGCAAATTAAAGAAGTAAACCGTTTAGACCCCGGTAGCGACTACGTTAACCTGCTTATATCCCGCGAGGTAAATAAGTTTGAAGACTGGCTGTTTGCGGTGCAAATGGAAGGCAATTCACCTGATGTGTATACAGATATGTGGAATGAACAGGATAGTTATACCTCCATCAGGAAAAAGAATTACCGTAAAGATATGGCGTATCTGCGCCGTTTTAGGGAATATCTTATTGGGTTGTATAGCAAAACACCTGCGGGAGTTAACCAAGACTATTTAGCATCGGTGATAGCCCACCTAAGCTTTATGGCAGATTTAACTGAAGAAGGTCATAAGTATGCCTCGGCTATATCTGCCCGTGCGCCAAAATCGGTTTTGGTACAAAAGTATACCGAATTGGCACTCATAGCGCTTAAGCAAGAAGATATTACAACAGAGGCCACAAAACAAAAACTGTATGTTGCCCTGGAGCAGGTAGAAAAATTGGTTAAAGATGACGAGACGTACTTAAAGAGTTTGTATACCCTATTACGGCTGACGGCGGCCGCCTATAATAAAAAAGGCGATGTGGCTACAGCATCGTTATTATTTAATGCAGGGCAAATGTATAAAGGTTCGTCAGAGTGGCACTATTTTCCAAACGAAGAACCATACAGCTATGGTTTTGTAGCGTATTTAGACCAATATGCTACCCTTAAAGATGTAGACAATCTTTTAAAATTGGTAGATAAGAAAGATAAAACACCTTTTGAAAAATTTATCTGTCGGGGTACACTTACCTACAAGGCATGCTACTTAAACTTTAAAGGCACGCTCGCCTTTAGGCAAGATAAATTAGCTGAAGCCTACGAAGCTTTTTCTCAGGTACCTGATTCATCGGCTTACAAAATGCTGCCTTATAGTGATGAGTCCGGAGCCGACTCTATAAATCCATTTTATCCACAGGTACTTGGTTATTCCATGAAGGAGGAAGATTTAGGCCATAACTTTACCAAAAAAGCGTTTGTAAAAGAAATGCTGCGCCTAAAAACACAAGCAGATGCCGATAGTTACTTAAAACTTGGTCATGCCTATTATAATGCTGGTTACCTGGGTAATGCCTGGTTTATGTGCACGTACTATCAGGGTAATGAGTATTGGCAGGTAGATTTTGGTAGCCTTACAAAAAATAAGAAGAAGTATAGTAACGGTAACTATGCTAACCTTACAACTGCCAAAGCCTATTACCTGAAAGCCTACAGAACGGCTACAAACAATGAACAGCGTGCCTTAGCAACGCTTATGCTACACGTATGCGAACGGAGTTTTGATTATACCGGAGGTTTTTATTGGATAGAAAAACAAGGATATAAGCCTACTAAGTGGGTAAAGCAGTTTTATGGCAGGTATGCTAATACAAAAACATTTGAACAGTATAATTGTCCCGGCCTTGAGATGTATTTAAAGTAAACTTGATTTCTGCTTTATATTTTTAATACATTTGCCATAACAACACGAAATTGTATGCTTACAGCCGAAGAGAAAACGCAATCGTCTGCCCTTGAGGATTATTTTTGTAAATTCAGGGAGAATATCATAGGTGTAAATCAGGAGTTTACGTCGCCTTACGGGCTTAAGAAAATGGTGTATACCGACTGGACTGCCAGCGGACGCCTGTATCGCCCCATTGAGGAAAAAATGATGAACGATTTCGGGCCGTTTGTGGCAAATACGCATACCGAAACTACGGTTAGTGGTACCGCAATGACTAATGCCTACCACGAGGCACGCCACATTATAAAACACCACGTTAATGCCGGCCCAAATGATGTGCTGATTACCGATGGTACAGGGATGACGGGGGTGGTAAATAAATTCCAACGCATTTTAGGGCTTAAGGTTCCTGAAAACCTTAGGGCGCATACGGTTATACCCGATGAAAAACGTCCGGTAGTGTTTGTTACCCACATGGAGCACCACAGTAACCAAACATCCTGGCTGGAAACCATAGCCAAGGTAGTGGTTATACCAGCCTGCCCTCAGGGGCTTGTATGCCTGGATAGTTTTGCGCAATTACTTGAAGAATATAAAGATTACACCCTTAAAATAGCATCGGTTACCGGCTGTAGTAATGTTACGGGCATTAAAACGCCATATTATGAAATTGCGAAGCTTGTACATGCGTATAACGGTGTGTGCTTTGTAGATTTTGCCTGTAGTGCACCTTATGTAGCCATAGACATGCACCCTGAGCACGATCCGGAGGCATATCTGGATGCGGTGTTCTTTTCACCACATAAGTTTTTAGGAGGCCCCGGTACAGCAGGGGTACTGGTTTTTAATAAAAAGCTGTATAAAAATATGGTACCAGACCATCCGGGGGGAGGTACCGTAAGCTGGACAAACCCGTGGGGTGAGCACAAGTACCTGGATAACATTGAAGAGCGCGAAGACGGTGGCACACCGGGGTTTCTTCAGGTGATTAAAACGGCGCTTGCCATAAAGCTTAAAGAGCAGATGGGTGTAGACAACATCCTGAAGCGCGAAAAGGAAATTACAGATTATGTATTTGCCGAATTAGGTGCAATACCCAACTTAAACATATTGGCACCACAGCACCAAAACAGGCTGGGTGTGATTTCATTTTATATAAAAGATTTGCATTATAACCTTGGCGTAAAGTTGCTTAACGACCGTTTTGGCATACAAACCCGTGGCGGATGCAGCTGTGCCGGTACATACGGGCACTATTTGCTGCACGTAGATCAGGAGCAAAGCCATTACCTGACCGACAAAATAACAGCGGGCGACCTTATACAAAAACCGGGATGGATACGCATGTCTATTCACCCTACCACTACAAATGTAGAGATTGCTTACGTGTGCGATAGTATTAAGGCATTGGCAGAGAACTTTAGAGAATGGGCTGCAGACTACAATTACATAAAAGGCAGTAACGAGTTTGTTCATAAAAATGAACCACGTAATACCGATGCTCTGCTTAAAGAGTGGTTTACGTTGTAGTACAATTTATCAATGTATCAATGTAGTAATGTATCAATGTAGTAATTCGTTTAGGCTAAAATTGTTACATTGATACATTAGTACATTACTATATTTAGCAAACTAATTTTTCTTATTTTCTTTTTTCCTGTGTTTAAAGCGTTTGTGTGTCCACAGGTAATAGGCTGGGTCTTTTAGTATTTGCTCTTCCAGCATACGCATAAAACCGTCGGTTACGTCGTAGTTTGGTATTTGTTTTATGTCGCCTTCCACTTTTATAAAAGTACATTGGTAGTAGCCACGCTTTACTTTTTCTATTTTGGCATACGCCATATTAAGCCCTATTTTTTTAGATAACATTTCGCCGCCTATCTGTATAGGTACTTCCTGCCCAAAGAATTTACCCCAGTGTATTGCCGAGCTCAGCATAGGGCTTTGGTCTGTAATAAAACCATAAAAACCCATTTTTCCTTCGCGGGCGTTTTTACGCATAAGTGGTATTATTTCTTTAATGCCCACCAGTTCAGCATTAAAGCGGCTGCGCATTTTCTTCACAAGCCGGTCAAAGTATACGTTTTTTATGGGCTTATAAATACCGTACCCCTTAAAATTGGGGTTTTTAAGGCGGGTGTGCATAAGTAGCAGCCACTCATAGCTGGCGTAGTGCCCTATAAGTACCGATACGCTTTTGCCTTCGGCTTCCATTTCGTGTATTACATCAAAATTAGTAAACACAAAACGCTCATTGATTTGTTTGTCGGTAATAGTAAGTGTTTTTACCATCTCCAGAAAGCTGTCGCAAAAGTGGTGATAAAAGCGTTTTTCCAGCACCAGTTTTTCCTTCTCGGTAAGGTGTGGCAGGGCCAATTTAAAATTTTTACGTACCGTTTTTTTTCGGTAACCAATAACGTGGTAAACAAGCACATACACCGCATCTGAAATTAGGTACAGTACCGGGAAAGGTAATATAGAAATTAGCCAGATTAAGGGGTATGCCAGTATATAGGCAAGTCGTTGCATCAGGTAATAAAATAATACTGCAAAGATACTATTTTATTTAATCGCCTTGTATAGTACACGTCTTGTTGGTGTTAAAAAAATAAGGTATATCTTACGTATATATTTTAGCAACACCCGTTACTTTCAGCTTCTTTTTTACAGTGTTTAAAGCGTTTGTGTGTCCACAGGTAGTAGGCCGGCGCTTTTATAATTTGCTGTTCCAGCAACTTCATGTAATTATCGGTAATCTCAAAGTTAGGTATTGCAGCTATGTCGCCTTCTACTTTTATAAACGTACACTCGTAGTAGCCGCGTTTTACCTTATCTATTTTAGCATATACCACATTAAGTCCTACCTTTTTAGCCAGCATTTCGCCGCCTATTTGTACCGGTACTTCCTGCCCGAAGAATTTTCCCCAGTGTATGGCCGAACTCAGCATGGGGCTTTGGTCGGTTACAAAACCGTAAAACCCGTGTTTGCCCTCGCGTACGTTTTTGCGCATGGTAGGTATTACATCGCGTATGCCTATAAGTTCTGATTTTAGCTTACCGCGAATTTTGCGCACCAACCTGTCAAAATACACGTTTTTTATAGGTTTATAAATACCAAAGCCTACAAATGTGGTAAGGTGCTTGCTTAGTCCCAGTATCCATTCGTAGTTGGCATAATGTGCTGTAAGTATGGCTACGCTTTTTCCTTCCTGTTCCAGTTGTTGCAGCACTTCGGGGTTGGTAAGCTTAAAGCGTCTGCATACCTCGTCTAAAGACATACCCATTGTCTTTATCATTTCCAGGAAACTATCGCAAAAATGATGGTAAAACTGCCGTTCTATTTTTCGCTGTTCTTTGTGGGTAAGATTGGGTAGTGCCATTTTCATATTTTCGCGGACTACCTTCTTTCTGTAGCCAATAATATGGTACACTAAAACGTAAACGCAGTCAGAAAAAAAGTACAAAATAGGGAAAGGAAGTATAGAGATGCCAAAAATTAATGGATAGGCAATAAAATATGCGAGTCTTTGCATTAAAATTAAAATTTTTGTAAATATAGCTTTATTATTTAAACGTAAATTTATCTTGGTTATTTTTAATAAAAACGTAAAAATTTTATTATTTCGCAGTACAGTATTTTAAAGATTGTTTAGCATGATAGATTTAGTGCTTATTGTAGTAATGGCTGTTACAGCTCTGGTGAGTTTCAAGGGATTTAATGATCCTTATTTTTTACGTAACTACGACTTTCATGTAGGGAGTATACGTGCGGGCGAACAAATACGTATGTTTAGCAGCGGTTTTCTGCATGCCGATTTACAGCACCTTTTACTAAATATGCTTACCCTGTATTTCTTTGGCCCTTTGGTAGTAGCATATCTGGGGAGTGTAGGGTTTTTGCTGGTATACTTTTGCAGTTTGGTAGCCGGTAGCCTGCTTACCTTGTATTTGCACCGTAACGAGTACAGCTACAGGGCACTGGGCGCATCCGGGGCTATTATGGGGGTAGTATTCTCGGCCGTATTACTCCAGCCCGATGCAAGGGTAAACTTTATCATCCCGGCCTGGATTTTTGGTTTGGCATACATGCTTTTTTCTATATATGGTATGCGTGCCCGACGCGACAACATAGGCCACACCGCGCACTTTGGAGGCGCAGTAGGGGGGTACCTGGTTACGCTTATCCGTATGCCCGAATTATTGCAAACAGAGCTTTGGCTGGTACTGTTGCTTTTAGCACCCATTGTGCTACTGTTTGTACTTTACAAGATGGGAAAACTGTAAAACTGGCACAGATTTTGGCTTATACCTTATAAGAGATAACATAAAAACAAAAAATACCATGAAAAAGATTTTATTAGCTTTAGTGTTTGCCGTAAGTAGTTTTGGTTTTGCCCAGGTGCAACAAAACACACCGCCACAAATAAGTGTAGCGGGCGAAGGTAAAGTAACCGTTGTACCCGATGAAGCCGAAATAAGCATAGGGGTAAGCAATACCGGTAGCGATGCCAATACCGTAAAAAAAGCAAATGATGCTGCCATAGATGCTATTTTAAAATACCTGAAAGCACAAAAGCTGGATCCTAAAGATATACAAACCGAGCGCGTAAGCCTTAACCGCTACGAAACCGAGAAAAAGAAGTTTCAGTACAGTGCTACCCAAACCATAAGCATACACCTGCGCGACCTAAGCCGCTATGATGCTATAATGATGGGGGTTATGGATGCCGGTGCTAATACCATAAACGGTGTTACCTTTAAAACCAGCAAAGAGGAACAGTACAAAAGCGAAGCGCGCATGAAGGCTGTAGCCGATGCCCGCAAAAAAGCTGATGATTATACGAAAGCGTTAGGGCAAAAACTGGGCAAAGCCCTGTTAGTAACCGATAACAGCCAAACCTATTACCCAATGGTAAGGACGGCGATGTATAAAGAAGCGGCAGCCATGATGGATACTAAAGAAACCCTGGCACCGGGTGAAATAACCATAACCGCTAACGTAAGCATAAGCTACGGTTTAGAGTAATTGCATTAATAAGTTCAGTACATTATAAAAAAATGCCCGCTTTTGTTTAAAAGCGGGCGTTTTTCTATAATAACAAAAGGCTTTTAGTCCCAAAGCTCAGATACCTCTAGCTTAAGGTGTGCCAGGGCTATACTGCTCGGGCTTTGTTTTTCAAATAAGTCGGTAAGCAGTTCCTCGCGCAGTTTATAAGCGCTGTCTATACGCGGGCTCATGTTTGTTTTGCGTATGGTTTGTATGGTAGCGTTTTTAGCAGTAGTAATTACGTTCCAGCATTCTGCAGAAACATACACCTGTTGGGTAAGGTTATGCTCGTACTCCAGCTCTATTTGCGCTATAATGTAGTTTTCGTATTCGGTTTTATCGCTGCCTTGCGGCACTACACGGGTAAGGAGCCTTGTAGGGTCTATGCGTTCTAAAAACAGGCTAAGGCGCTCGTATGCCTGTAAGCGAAGCGGCAGTGTACTTTTCTGTGCGTCTTTGTGCAAAACATACCTGCGGCGGCGGTTTTCGTTTTCAAAATAGTTCTGGAAAAAGAAGTAAGCCAGTACAGCAACGGTAATGGTAGGTACAGCGGAAAATAAAAGTTCCAGCAATTTGTCGGTGCTCATAGTAATTTAATAAAATAGGTTTTTAATGTGCCCGTAGTTAAAGCACTACAAACGCAAGGCGAAATTAACGAAATATGTTTTTATTAGCGTGTTAACCTAAATATTTTTGGAAAAATTTACCGCCGAAAATCGCTAATTTTGCACCTGTAAAGATAAAGGATGGATATTCATAAGTATATAAGCGGACTAAATGACGCCCAGCAGGCGCCCACCCTGCAAAAAGACGGGCCTATGATTGTTATAGCCGGTGCGGGTTCGGGTAAAACACGTGTGCTTACCCTGCGCATAGCCTACCTTATGAGCGAGGGGGTAGATGCCTTTAATATATTGGCACTTACCTTTACTAATAAGGCTGCCCGCGAAATGAAAGAACGTATATCGCACATTGTGGGTAAAAGCGAGGCAAAAAACCTGTGGATGGGTACATTTCACTCCGTTTTTGCCAAAATATTACGTATGGAAGCCGATAAGCTGGGTTTCCCGTCTAACTTTACCATTTACGACAGCCAGGACAGCTTAAGGCTTATTTCTTCTATAATAAAAGAAATGCAGCTGGATAAAGACGTGTATAAACCTAAGCAGGTGCTAAGCCGTATATCGTCTTACAAAAACAGCCTGATTACCGTTAAGGCTTACTATAATAACCCTGAACTGCAGGAGGCCGATGCCATGAGCAAAAAGCCGCGCCTGGGTGAGATTTATCAAAACTATGTAGACCGCTGTTTTAAGGCAGGTGCCATGGATTTTGACGACCTGCTGTTGCGTACTAATGAATTACTGAATCGGTTTCCGGAGGTATTGGCAAAATACCAGGAACGTTTTAAATACATACTGGTAGATGAGTACCAGGATACTAACCACAGCCAGTACCTTATTGTACGTGCACTGAGCGACCGTTACCAAAACATTTGTGTGGTAGGGGATGATGCTCAGAGTATCTACGCCTTTAGGGGGGCAAACATTAACAACATCCTTAACTTCCAGAAAGATTATGATGGGGTAAAAATGTTTCGACTGGAACAAAACTACCGCTCTACCCGTAACATTGTAGAGGCGGCTAACTCTATTATAGATCACAACAAGGTAAAGCTCGAAAAAGTGGTGTGGACCGCTAATGACGATGGCCCGCCTATTAAAGTACACCGCAGCCTTACCGATGCCGAGGAAGGCCGTTTTGTAGCCAGTACCATTTTTGAGGAGCAAATGCGTAACCAGATGAAAAACGGCGAATTCGCTGTGCTGTACCGCACTAATGCCCAGAGCCGCGCCATAGAAGATGCATTACGCAAGCGCGATATTCCGTATCGTATTTACGGCGGTTTATCGTTTTACCAGCGCAAGGAAATCAAAGACGTGCTGGCCTACCTGCGCTTGGTCATTAACCCGAAAGATGAGGAGGCTTTGGTACGTGTTATTAACTATCCTGCAAGAGGTATTGGCGATACTACGTTGGATAAGCTTACAGTGGCGGCTAACCACTACGGCCGCTCTGTTTTTGAGGTTATGGAAAACCTTGACCGTATAGACCTGAGGTTTAACAGCGGTACAAAAACCAAATTGCAGGATTTTGTAACCATGATTAAGAGTTTTCAGGTGGCAAATGAAACGCAGGACGCGTTTTACCTGGCCGACCTGGTGACTAAAAAAACCGGACTGGTACAGGAACTTAAAAAAGATGCCACACCAGAAGGTATAGCCCGTATAGAAAACATAGAGGAGCTTCTAAATGGTATGCGCGACTTTATAGAAGGGCAAAAAGAGGTAGATGGCGCACGAGGTTCGCTATCTGAGTTTCTGGAAGATGTGGCCCTGGCTACAGACCTGGATAAAGATAACGGCGATGATGACCGTGTGGCACTAATGACCATTCACTTAGCTAAGGGACTGGAGTTTCCGCATGTGTTTATTGTAGGTATGGAGGAAGACCTTTTCCCGAGTGCCATGAGCCAGAATACCCGCAGCGAGCTGGAGGAGGAACGCCGCCTGTTTTATGTGGCGCTTACCCGTGCCGAACATCAGGCATACCTTACCTATGCGCAAAGCCGCTACCGCTGGGGCAAACTGGTAGACAGCGAACCAAGCCGTTTTATTGAAGAAATTACCAATAAATACCTGGAATACCTTACGCCGGTAGAAACCAATTACCGCTATAAGCCAATGGTTAATACCGATATTTTTGGCGATGTAGACAAATCAAAACTACGCCAAAGCAAACCTGTTGCCGGTACCCCACCGAAATGGGTTACAGGAGATGAGCCAAAGCATGATATGCCCATCCGCCGCCTTAAGCCTATGGCAGGTAATGGCCCGGCACCATCGAGTGGTCCGGCTATGCCCGACAGCAAGTTGCAACCGGGTAATATTGTTATACACGAACGCTTTGGTAAAGGGAAAGTACTGAACCTAGAGGGAGTTGGTGCCGACCGTAAAGCGGAAATACACTTTGAGGTAGGCGGTATTAAAAAACTGCTACTGCGTTTTGCAAAGCTCGATGTCATAGGCTAGTGGAAGTCGGAAGTCCGATGTCCGAAGACATTGAGTGGATATTCCCCTCCTGTGGAGGGGTGCCCTAAGGGAGGGGTAGAAAAAACTGATGTAGATAGCTTGGTTCCTCGCTGACGTACTTGAAGAAAACAGCCCAATACAGTCTGTCATTACGAACGCAGCGCAGTGCGGCAATCTCACTGCTGATTACTTTTGTAAGCGCAAGAGATCGCTTCGTTCCTCGCGATGACAGGCGCGATAAAGCGCCCCAATCCGGTCTGTCATTGCGAACGCAGCGCAGCGGAGTGAGGCAATCTTTTATAACTTATTCCCGATGGGCTCCTCTTTAAAAAACAACGTGTCAGTTTTTTGATTGGTAACACTAATAATAGTGGTATGTATGGCATTAAAAGTGCCGTTGTGCCACAGTCGGGTAAATTTGTAATCGTTTATACCGTCCTTATTATAATCAGTTAGTTCTATTTCCGGAGTTGTAATTTTAAACAGTTCTTTAAGGTTCGATGGTGTTAATTTTCCGTCACGATATTGGTATAACGCATACAGTTTTAATTCGAAATCATCTTTTAAAAACTCTTTTGTCTCATTCTTGTAAAACAAAACTTTCGCAGTAACCTCGCTGCCTACGTAGGATTTTAGTAGAATAACATATAGGGTGAAGTCTTTATCACGAAGCTGTACGGTTCGGATAAGAGCCTTTTCTTGTTCTTTAAGATCTTCGGGATACATAGCTTCCTTTGCAAAATCATCTGCAACCGTCTGTATTTTGTTTAAAACACCATCGTTTAGGGCAATAAAGTTTCTGCTGTCATTTAAATCAAGTTCACCAACTTTTAACGGAAAAGAACCCGAAATGGTTATAGAGTAGTCTACTTCAGGTAACGCATTGTTAGGTTTTGACGAACAGCTTGCTAAAAAAATTGTCGCAAATAAATAAACGAATGTTCTTTTCATAATTCAGGAAGATTGGTGTTGTAAAAGTACCTAAATTTAGTTTACAACAATCCCCTCACAAACTCCTTCTCCCTACCATTTTTCACAGCTTTTAAATACGCCGTACCCACAATGGCACCATCTACACTTTCAAAAGCCTTTTCCTTTTTATCGCGGCTGTCTATACCAAAGCCAATGAATAGGGGAGTAGCACCACATAGCACTTTCAGTGCGGCGTACCGGGCTGTAAGCGCATCATTAATGCTGTATCCCTGCCCGGTAATGCTGTTTTGCCCCACCAGGTACACAAAACTATTTTCGCAGGCTTTGGCAATGCGCTGCACACGCTCGTCCGGGGTTTGTGGCGTAATAAGGAACGTAACCGGTACTCCATATTTTTCAAAAGCAGCCCTGTAGCGGGTTTCATATAGCTCCAGAGAAAGGTCGGGCAATATCAGCGAGGCAATACCCAGCTTTTGGCATCGATTAAGAAAGGTATCTAACCCAAATTGCAGTACTGGATTAAGATATCCCATAAGCACCAGCGGAATGTTTATTTCGCTCCTGGCGGCTTCAAGTTGTTGCAGCAGCAGTTCCAGTTTCATGCCGTTTTGCAGGGCTATGGTACTCGTTTCCTGTATTACAGGGCCGTCGGCCATAGGGTCGCTAAAGGGTATGCCCACTTCGGCAAAGTCCACGCCCAAGTCCTGTAGTTGCAGTAGTTGCGGTTTCAGGCTGTCCAACTCCGGGTAGCCCGCAGTTACAAATATGCTCAGTTGTTTTTTATCTTTCTTAAACGGATTCATAGGTTCGGGAATTTATCCATATACGTATTCATGTCTTTGTCGCCTCGGCCGCTAAGGTTTACCACCACAACGTCGTCTTTTTTAAGTGCCATTTTACCTAACGCATATAGCGCGTGTGCACTTTCCAATGCCGGGATAATGCCTTCAAGCCTTGAGAGTTCCAGTGCCGCTTCAAGGGCTTCATCATCGGTTATGGCAATGGCTTTTGCCCTGCCCGTGGCTATGGTGTGCGCGTGCAGCGGCCCAATACCCGGATAATCAAGCCCCGCGGAAATAGAATGCGGTTCGGTTACCTGCCCGTCTTCGTCTTGCATTAACAGCGTAAGGCTGCCGTGCAGCACGCCCGGCGTACCCAGCAAGCTCGTAGCTGCCGACTTACCCGAATGTACGCCGAAACCTGCGGCTTCTACCGCTACAAGTTCCACATTTTCGTTATCATAAAACTGGTAAAAAGCCCCGGCAGCATTGCTACCACCACCCACACAAGCCACCACTTTATCAGGTGATGATTTGCCGGTTTTTTCCAAAAGTTGCTGTTCTACTTCTTTTGAGATTACCGACTGGAAGTACGCTACAATTTTAGGGTAGGGGTGCGGCCCTACCACGCTACCGATGAGGTAATAGGAATCGGGGTGGTTTATCCAGTGGCGAATGGCTTCGTTAGTAGCATCCTTAAGCGTTTTACTGCCCGATACCGCCGCGCGCACTTCGGCGCCCAGCATTTTCATACGCTGCACGTTTGGTGCCTGGCGTTCTATGTCCTTTTCGCCCATGTACACAATACAGTTCAGACCCATAAGAGCACATACCGTAGCCGTAGCCACACCATGCTGACCCGCACCGGTTTCGGCTATAATATCGGTTTTGCCCATGTGTTTCGCCAACAGAATCTGCCCCACGGTATTGTTCACTTTATGTGCCCCGGTGTGGCACAGGTCTTCGCGCTTCAGGTAAATGTGCGCACCGTACTTATCACTTAAGCGTGCAGCGTAATACAATGGCGTAGGTCTGCCGACAAAATCACGCAGCAGGTTGGTATATTCGGTTTCAAAGGCTTCGGTAAAGCAATAGCTGTTAAAGGCCGCTTCCAGTTCCTCTACATTTGGGCGCAGGAGTTCGGGTACGTACGCCCCGCCAAATTCGCCATAAAAGCCCAGTGCGTCAGTTTCTAAATATGATGTGTTCATGGTTTCATTTCGTTTAAAAAATTAGCAATTAGTGCCACGTCTTTTATTTTGGGTGCCAACTCAAAGCGGCTGTTTAAATCGTAACCCGCTAGTTTCGGGTGGCTGAATTTCCTCAGTGCTTCCACCGATTCCGGCCCGATACCGCCACTCAGCAAAAAGGGTGTTTCGCCTTTGTAGTTTTCCAGTACCTGCCAGTTAAACGCCGTGCCTGTACCGCCGTGCTTGGGGCTTTTGGTATCAAACAAAAACATATCAGCCAATCCTTCATAGGCTTTGGTTTGTTCCAAATCTTCTGCCGAAGCAATACCAAATACTTTTATGATTTCAATACCTTTTGGCAGTTGCTTTATATATTCCGGTGGTTCGCTACCGTGGAGTTGCACTGCTTTTAGGGTGTGCGTATTTATTTTCTCAAGTACATAATCCAACGTAGCATTTACAAACACACCCACTTTCTTTCTGGTGGTTGCCAATGTGCTTTCGGTATACCGCGACGAACCTTCGTAAAAGATAAAGCCAAGCATATCTATACCATCCAATTCAGCAACAGCACGGCTTTCTGCATTGTCGGTTAGCCCACACACTTTAACAATCATGGCTTTAGGTTTTGGGTTAGCTGTGCCAAATGTCCATCCCTAAGAATGCTTTCGCCAATGAGCGCCCCGTTAAAACCGGCAGCTTTTAGCAAGGCAATATCTTCCGGAGTTTTAATCCCTGATGCCGAAATTAGTGGCACGTTTGCAGGTAGTATAGGTGCCAGGTCAAACGAGTGCTGCAAGGTGGTTTGTTGCGCCTTTAAGTCGCGATTATTTACCGCTACTAAGTCTACCTCGGCAGGAATAAAGGCAACTTCCTCGCGGGTATGCACTTCGTACAATACCTCTAATCCCAAGCTGTGGGCTGCTTTTGTCAGATGCTCTGCTTCTTCGGGTTGTAGTACTGCGCCTATGAGCAGTACAGCATCGGCACCTGCCGCTTTGGCTTCATACAGTTGAATTTCGTCGATTATAAATTCCTTGCGCAACAGCGGAATACTTACCGCTTCCCGAGCTTCCAGAACATCGTTAATGCTTCCTCCAAAATAAGATTCATCAGTTAGTATCGAAATTCCCGAAGCGCCGTTTTGCTCATAAAAATGTGCCTGTTCGGTTATGTTTACATCGGCTTTTATGTCGCCGCCGCTGGGTGATTTACGCTTAATTTCAGCAATAATTCCAAACCCCGAAGCCATAATAAATGCTTTAAGCGAAAGGGTTTCGCGCTCAAAATAAGGACTTTTGCTAAAACTTTCTAAAGTACGTTGCTCTTTCAGCAGGGCGACTTCTTTACGCTTGTTCCCTATGATGTTATCCAGTACGTTCATGATGCTATCTTTTTTAGGTGATTAATAGCAAGGCCGCTTTTCACGGCTTCGTATCCTTTGGCAAACGCCGTTTCAAAGTCCATTTCCGGATGGAAGGTTTGCAAGGCAAGCCCCACGTTACCTGCCAGTACTATATTTTGTGGTTCAGTGCCTTTCCCTGAAAGTAGGTTTGCCAGTAACGTAGCAGCTTCCTCCACGGTTTCGCCTCCGCTGATTTCAGGTAATGCGATGGTTTTTTCCAATGGATTATTACCCAAAAGCACATCGCGTTGCTGCCCTAAAATACGGGTTACCCCGATGAAGGTCAGCTCATCAAAACCGTCCATGCCGTGCAGTACAGTAAATTCCTTACGCTCGCTGCGTAACGTGTGCTGGTATTGGCGTGCCAACTCCAAACTATACGTACCCGTAAGCTGGTGCGTGGGGTGGGCAGGGTTTACCAACGGCCCCATGCTGTTAAAGAACGTGGCAATGCCCAATGCCTTACGTAAGGGGGCCACGGCCTTTAGTGCCGGGTGGAATAACGGCGCGTGCATAAAGCAAATGTTGGCCTCATCGAGTTGTCGTTGGAGGCTGTCGCAGTCGTTTACAAAGGTGTATCCTAATGCTTCCAGCACGTTGCTCGATCCGCACAGCGAACTCACGCCGTAGTTGCCGTGCTTTACTACTTTGTAGCCTAATGATGCCAACACAAACGCCGTAGCCGTAGAAATGTTGAACGTGTTTTTACCATCACCACCCGTACCGCACACGTCTATGCTTTCGCCTACATCAAATTTCATGGGCAGCGCAAGTTCTAAGAGCGCCTCACGGAACCCCATGAGTTCGTTTAGCTGCAAGCCGCGCATTTGTATGCCGGTAACCAGGGCTACGGTTTGGGCGTCGTTTACCTCGCCATTGCCTATGGCCAGCATGCACTGATGTGCCTCAGCTTTGGTAAGGTGGTTATGGTGTATTATTTTTTCGAGTATCGTTTTCATAGTGAGTTATTTCACGGAGTTTCACAGAGAAGTCACAGAGTTTAATTGTGAGAATTGCTCTTTGTAACTATTAAAAGTTATTTCACGGAGTTACACAGAGAAGTCACAGAGCTTCACGGAGTCATTTCTGAGTGTATGTTTAAGTGGAAAAATCTCTGTGTATCTCCGTACCTCCGTGTATCTCTGTGGAAATTCATTCAAAATTTAAAATTCATCATTTAAAATAAAAAATGGTTCTCTAATCCAGTTCTCTATAATCTGTCTGCCTTGTGGTGTAAGTACTGATTCCGGGTGAAACTGTACCCCACAGGTAGGGTGTGAGGTGTGTCGCAGTGCCATTACCGTACCGTCTTGGGTTTGTGCCGTGATTTTCAGGTACGGGCTGTCGGCAGGGGTTATTTTCCAACTGTGGTACCTGCCTACGGCAAGGGTTTGCGGCAGGTTTGCAAACAAAGGGTCATCCGTTAAAATGGTCATGTCTGTGGCCTTGCCGTGAACCGGTGCCGGGCATTGTTCCAGCACACCGCCAAAAACCTCGGCTATCGCCTGATGGCCCAGGCATACCCCCAGCATCTTCTTTTTACCGGAATAACGTTTAATTACATTCAGCAGTTCGCCTGCCTCACTGGGAATACCGGGTCCTGGCGACAATAGTAGGGCATCGCAGGTGTCCAGCTCGTCGTAATCTACCTCGTTGTTACGTTGTACGATTACCTCTACATTGTCGGTTTCGCGCACGTAGCGCACCAGGTTGTATACAAAAGAGTCGAAATTATCTATTATACCGATTTTCATAGTCGAAAGTTGTAAAGTCAAAAGTTTAAAGTTTGTTTGCTGCAGCTATGGCACGGCGTACCGCGCCCAATTTGTTGTTTACTTCCTGTAGTTCGTTTTCGGGTTTGCTGTCTATAACCACACCGGCTCCGGCACGATAATGCAGGGTGTTATTTTGGCTAAAAATACTGCGGATAACTATGGCAAGGTTTACATTACCATTTGGGTTGATGAAACCAATGGCACCGCCATAATAGTCGCGCGGGGTGCTTTCATAACGGCTTATAAGTTCCAGGGCTTTAGGCTTGGGCGTACCCGAAAGCGTACCTGCAGGAAACGTACCTGTAAATAAATCCAGTGAGGCGTTTTCTTCCCTCATATCGCCCGCTACTTTGCTTACCAAGTGTATAACGTGCGAAAAATGCTGCACTTCCTTGTATGATGCTATGTGTACATTGTTACAAAAACGGCTGAGGTCGTTACGGGCAAGGTCTACCAGCATGGTGTGCTCGGCATTTTCTTTCTCGTCATTGCGCAGGGCTTCGGTGCTCAGTTGGTCTGCTTCGGCGTTACCGGTTTTGCGTACGGTACCTGCAATGGGGTGTATAGAGGCATGGCCGTTTTGCAGGCCTATCTGTGTTTCGGGGCTGCTACCCATAAGGCGGTAGCTTTCCATATCAGCGTAAAACAGGTAAGGCGAGGGGTTTAGCCTGCGCAACTGCCGGTATACCTGAAAATCATCTCCAAAAAAAGGCTGTTCGAATGGGCGTGATACTACCAGCTGAAACACATCGCCACGGTAAATATGTTCTTTGGCTTTTTCTACAAGGGCCACAAAACTTTCGTCGTTGTCAGGGCTTAGCTCACCACCTTTGGTTTCAAAAGGCAGCAGGGTAAATGTTTGCCTTCTCAATAAGGTTTCGAAGGCTGAATCGGGAAGTGTTTCTTCGGAAAATGAGTTGCGGAAAATAGTTCCCGAGTCATGAAAATGATCCAACACTATAAGGTATTCAAACAATATGAATTGTGCCAAAGGTATATCAAGGTTTGATGTTTTAGCACTGCCTACAGGTTCCTCAAAATGGGCGTACTCAAAACTAAAATAGCTTAGGAACGCATTATGGTTATGGGTTTGGGAAAACTCAAATCCGTTTAAAATCTGCTTTATTTGCGCCGTAACCTGCCTTGGATTAGTAATAGGTTCTGTTGATGTGGTATTGCCTATCTGCTTAACTACCTGTTTTTCATACACGGTTATTTCAACCAAAGGATTAAGTCCTATAAATGATGTGCTATCGGTACGCGAATGGTAGTCGTTACCCTCAAGCAGGCAGGGCTTACGGTAATGGTTGCGCAGCCCCATATACAGCCCTACGGGTGTATAGAGGTCGGCGTTAAAACTGTATTGTTGGGTGTAAATTTTCATAGTTACGGGTATAAAAAAACGGCTTGCCAAAAGTGACAAGCCGTTTATATGCGTTTATATAGGTATATGCGTGTTTAGGCTACTGTCACGGAGTTGTGAAAGTGCCACCACCAAGCATTGTTTACTATGTTCTGTGATTTTATCATGAATGTAAAATTATGAAAGAGGTTTTTATTGTGCAAGTGTACAAATGAAAATTGTTTGTTAAATACACTTATGCCTTTAATTTACCTCAAAACAGTACGCATACGGATTATTCTCTATTTCCATGGCAGCCTGCGCCTTATAACTTGCCGGGTACCAACTTACATAAGTGCTGTGATGCAAATCTGTAGTAGGTGTAATGGCAGGGTTAATGAGCCATGATTTTCCATCGGCGGCTGTCATTTCTATTCTGCCACCTAAAATGTTAAGTATGTATTTACCCTTTTTTTTAGGTATAATGCTACAGTGGTATTGGCGGGTAGTGTAGTTCCAGGTCTTTCTGCCGGTAGGCATTGTACTGTACACATCGGGATCCAAGGTGTGTATTACGCTGCCTGCCATTTCATAGTCATTTACAATGCTGTCAAAAGACTGTAGTGTGATTCCAAAAAAACTATTGGTACGAAGTTGCCCAAAAACAATATAGCCATAATTTGTGGTTAACGTATCAGGGATTTTCATAGAGAATTTTAGTGTATCTCCCAAATGTATTACTGCATTAGTGTTACCCGTTAGTTTACCTTCTATAGTGGTGCCTACATCACTGTATAAACAATTTGCATCTGTACATTCGCGTGGCGGATCGCATGAGTATAACGCAATGAGTCCGGTTACAACTGCAACAACTGCAACAGCTTTATAAATTGAGAATTTCATAACTTCAATGTTTTAATTTTTATTTCTTTAACAAAACAAATTTTTGTGGTATGTACTATCTCCCAATACACGAAGCTATCGAAATACTATTTTTTAGATAGTATTTCGGTATTCATTACACAATGCAATTTGCAGAAAAATCGTAGTAAGTGTTTTGGTTGGTATAGGTTACGAATTTATAAAAAATTTGTCTACCAATATTTACCAAACGAAAAAAGCATGATTAAATACTTGGTGTTTTTCTTTTAGCTTATATTAGCTTATTTGAATAATAGCAAAATGAAACCGACTAAAAAATATAAAGGGGTTTATACCGATGCGTCAGGCAGCGTAGCTATTATGCTGCAAAATGATTTTAAAACATTATTTGTTGAAATTGATGGTGTACCGTTTTCTGGAGAAGATTTTTCAGATTTTTCCATCGTTAAAGGCAAAAAATATTTACTTGAGGAAACAGATCGATTTAATTTTTTTCCTTCAGTATTCAATAGCAGCGATTCTGATTTAGTTCTTTGTAATTGCACTTTTAAAATAATAATTCCCCAGATTATGCTGGACTTGAAAAATCAGTCTTCAATTGCAGTTGACCTTGATTTGGAGTGTGAGCTTAAAGTAAAAGACAACTTATATATAACCGAATTTTTCACGATAACCGTAACAATTGATGGTAATTTATATTCGGCCTCGGGAGATATGATAGAACTGGTGTTAGACCGGTTAAATAAGCAGTTTGAAGGATTGTATTCGTTTAAGAATTGTTATGGATGTATGTACGGTGATTATAGCGTATTCGGGCAGGACAGTTTCGGCGGGATGCTTTGCTTTGTCAATCAAAAAGATGCTTATAAAAAAGCTTATACCAAAGACGAATATATGCAGCTTGAGCCGGGTGCTTTTGTTCAGGAAATTTATTGTTGTAATGCCTTTGAGCCCAGAACTGCCGGAGCTGGGTACAGGGGATAAAAAACACCCCTCTCCGGAAAAAGGAGAGGGGTGCACAGGTGTGTGAAAAAAATATTTAGATAGTGATAGTTAAAAACAATTAAGCTTGTTTTACAAACTGGGCATCTATAACCAGTTTTACTTCTTCGCTTACCAGTACGCCGCCTGTTTCAAGGGCTGCATTCCATGTAAGGCCAAAGTCTTTACGGTTTAGTTTGCCTTCTGCGCTAAAACCTGCTTTTACATTACCCCATGGGTCTTTTGCAGTACCGCCAAAGTCTACGGCAAGGGTTACCGGCTTGGTTACGTCGCGAATGGTAAGATCTCCGGTTAGTATATAATCACCTTCGTCTTTTTTAACGAATGAAGTAGATTTAAAGGTAAGTTTCGGGAAGTTAGCCGCGTCAAAAAAGTCAGGGCTAAGCAGGTGGCCGTCGCGGTCTGCATTACCGGTAGCTACTGAGTCTATATCGGCGCTAAATTCAAATGAAGCATTTTCAAAATGATCGCCTTCGGTTGTAGCTTCGGCTGTAAAGTTTTGGAATTTTCCGGTTACGTTAGTAAACATCATGTGTTTTACTTTAAACGCTATTTCTGAGTGTGTAGGGTCAATAGACCATTTTACTGTAGACATACTATTAAAAATTTTATGGTTATGTTAAAAATTGTTGTTGTATTTTGATGAAGCAAAGGTAGTTTACCTTTGCCGCCCCGGCATTGAACTAGGACAAGAAAACTAAAGTTAGCGATTTTTTTACAGTGCCATGGGTACATCCATAAGTAATATCTCGGCACCCTGGGTTTTAGCCGCCAGGTTAATGTGCTCTGTATTCCATATTCCCATGCCATCGCGTTCCTTAAGGGTAATGCCGCCCAGGGTAAAACTGCCTTTAATTACAAACGCATAAACGCCGTTGCCTTTACGTTTTATGTTGTAGTGTGCCGCTTTGTCCTTATCAAAAGTACCTAAGTGGAACCACGCATCCTGGTGTATCCATACACCGGCATCGGCAGGGTTGGGCGAAAGTATTTGTTGCAGTTTGTTGTGCCTGTCGGCTACCTTAAGTGTAATCTGGTCGTAGCGTGGGCTTACATTCTTTTTGTTAGGGAACACCCATATCTGCAGGAATTTTACCGGCTTATCTGTGTTTTTGTTGTACTCGCTGTGGGTAATACCCGTACCGGCACTCATTACCTGTATATCGCCATGCCTTATTACGGCTTTATTGCCCATGCTGTCTTTGTGTTCTAAATCGCCTTCCAGCGGTATAGAAATGATTTCCATATTGTCATGAGGGTGCGTGCCAAAGCCCATGCCTTCGCTCACCTGGTCGTCATTTAAAACGCGCAGTACGCCAAAGTGCATACGGTCCGGGTTGTTGTAGCTGGCAAAGCTAAAAGTGTGGTGCGTATTTAGCCAGCCGTGGTTTGCATAGCCGCGGGTTTCGGCGCGGTGCAGTACGGTATTGTCCAGTATTTTTGTTTCCGGACCCGGTATGTGGTTAAATCCCATAGGTTCCAGCGGTAGCAGTTCGTCTATTTCGTTTTTTATGTTATCGCCCAGGGCGGCAGAGGTAATTAGCATGCCAGTACCCATAAGGCCTTTCTTTATAAAGTTTTTGCGGTCCATGTTGTGGTGTATTATAGTTGTACAGGGCAAATTTCAGGCTAATAAAAGGGCTGTGCATTGAACTATGTCAAGAAAATTTAGGAAACAATCAGGAATTATTTTTTGTAACTTTACCCTATGCAGATAACCTACACCACAAAAGAGGAAAGCAAGGCCGCGCAGCAGGAAGCTTTTTTAAAGCTTTCTGGTTATGAACGGGTTGCAAGTTTTATACGGCTCTCTAAAAGCATACAGGCTATTTTTCCCAGTAATGTCCCGGAAAGGCAAACCAATAATTTTGTTATTGATTATCATAAGCTTAGGAATAAGGAGAGATAAATAAAATCTAACGGCTGTTTGTGCTACCACATTCCGATAAAAATTTTTAGATTGCGGCATCAATCAGAAAACCGCACACAATGAACGTAATCATTATAGAAGACGAAAAACCCGCAGCGCGCCTGCTGCAACGCAAGCTTCAAAAACTGGGTATAGAGGCTACTACCATGTTGCACTCTGTAGAGGAATCGCTGGAATGGTTTGGGCAAAACCCGCAACCCGACCTGATTTTTCTGGATATTCAGTTGTCTGACGGTCTTTCGTTTGAAATTTTTGAGACTACGCCCATAACCAGTGCGGTGATATTTACCACTGCTTATGATGAGTATGCCCTGCGTGCCTTTAAGCTAAACAGTATTGACTATCTGCTAAAGCCCATAGACGAAGACGACCTGGAAATTGCGGTAAACAAATACAAAGAACGCCTGCCGAAACAGCAGGAGCCTGTGTCGCTGGACTTTGACCAGATAAAGCGCATGCTTGCCGGCGGTACTGCCGAAAAGGTATATAAAAAGCGGTTTACCATTAAAATGGGACAGCACCTTAAAATGGTAAACGTAGAAGATATAGAGTGTTTTTACAGCGAAAACAAGGGCACTTATGCCCATACTACAGATAATCGTGATTACCTGCTGGAAACAACGCTGGAGCAGCTTGAAGCCGAGTTGGACCCTAAGCAGTTTTATCGCGTAAGCCGAAAGTTTATAGTATCGGTAACGGCTATAAAAGATATATTGGTGTATACAAACACCCGCCTTAAGTTGGTATTGCCTACTTATAAAGATGATGAGGTTATTGTAAGCCGTGAGCGCGTAAACGATTTTAAAGACTGGCTGGGATAATCAATTGTTTAATGTAACAATTTGAAGATTCCTTAATTTTTAAATCGTTCAATTTTTAAATCTTTGAATTAAAGGGTACTTTTGCACGGCTAACGCACTAACACAACAACATGACTACTGAACAACTGTATCAACAGATTATTGAAAAAAAATCGTTCTTGAGTGTAGGGCTCGATGTAGACCTTACTAAGATACCCCAACACCTGCTGCAAACCGAAGACCCGATTTTTGAATTTTGCAAGGCGATTATAGATGCTACGCACGATCTGTGTGTGGCGTATAAACCAAATACGGCTTTTTTTGAAGCCTACGGGCTTAAAGGCTGGCAGGCGCTTGAAAAAACAATTACCTACATTAATGAAAACCACCCCGATATTTTTACCATAGCCGATGCCAAGCGCGGCGACATAGGCAATACGAGTGCCATGTATGCCAAGGCTTTTTTAAAGGACATGGACTTTGACAGTATTACGGTAGCGCCGTATATGGGCAAAGACAGCGTGGAACCGTTCCTGGCGGTGGAAGATAAGTTTACCATACTGCTGGCACTAACCAGTAACGAGGGGGCTTTTGATTTCCAAACGAAAGATGCCGGTGGTAAAGAGCTGTATAAAACGGTTTTGGAAACCAGTAAAACCTACAAAAACAGCCATAATCTTATGTATGTGGTAGGCGCTACAAAAGCCGAGTACTTTACAGAGATCCGCCGGATTATACCCGATAGTTTTATCCTGGTGCCCGGAGTAGGGGCGCAGGGCGGTAGCCTGCAAGATGTGTGCAAATACGGTATGACCGATAAGGTGGGATTACTCGTTAACTCGTCGCGGGGTATTATATATGGTTCTGATGGGGAAGATTTTGCCGAAAAAGCGCGCGCCGAAGCGCTGGCTATGCAACAGGAAATGGCCGACATACTGGTGGCATCAAGGCTGAAAGCCCTTAAATACAATTCGTAGTTTTGTTTCAGGTTTCAGGTTTCAAGTTTCAGGTTTTTTACAGTTGTGTATGAACCAAACTGAAGTTGATATAAGAGACTGTAAACCTGACCTGAGTTCGACAGGATGAACCGAGCGAAGATAAATTTGAAACAAATGATAAAAACATACGTTGACCAACTGGGTAATTCAATAACTCTTGAAAAGCCGCCCGTACGCATTATATCGCTTGTACCCTCATTAACCGAGCTCTTGTACGACCTGGGGCTGGAAGACCGCATTGTGGGCATTACCAAGTTTTGCGTACACCCCTACCATTTAAAGTCGACCAAAGAAAAAATAGGGGGCACAAAAAAGGTACAGGTTGAAAAAATCAGGTTGTTACAGCCCGATATTATCATTTCCAATAAGGAGGAAAACACCCAGGAGATTGTAGAAACGCTGCAAGCCATAGCGCCTGTATATGTTACCGATATTAATACCATAAACGATACGCTGCACGTAATAACCGATTTTGGAAAGCTGTTTGGCGTACGTACGCAATCGCAGTTACTTACCGATAAAATAGAACACGCACGCGCCGACTTTTCACGTTTTATGGAGGGAAGGCCGTGGCAGCGTTCGGCATATTTTATTTGGAAGGAGCCGTACATGGTGGCTGGTAAAGGTACGTTTATAGACGAAATGCTGAAACTGAACCACTTTAGCAACATTTACGAAGCAAGAGAAGAACGTTACCCTGAGGTAATTCCGCAAAAAATGCGCATACAGGGCGACCCTGAAGTGATATTTTTGCCAAGCGAACCGTATCCGTTTAAGGATGAAGACGCTTTTGAACTAGGGCGTTTTACACACCATGCCAAAACCGTTTTTGCCGATGGCGAAATGTTCAGTTGGTACGGCAGCCGCATAGTAAAGGCATTCGTGTATTTTAAAGAATTACAGGAACGTACTACAGAGCCGGTGTAAAATTTTCATACATTGCAGTTGGTTAACCAATCGAATTTATGAAAAACATCAGCTTTAAATTCATTTTGTTTCATATAATAGCAGCGTGGTTTTTTATCCATGCTTTTGCAACAGCATCTTTGCTTTTTGATGTAGCGTTGGTTAAAGGTTTTATTACCGAGGGAGAATCTTATTTTAGTACAGCTAATATAGGCCCCAGAAGGATTAGTAACTTTCTTGTAGCAACAGGGCTAAGTAGATTTTTAGGCTTTATTGTTTCCGTTTGTATTTCATTTATAATAACGCGTAAACATAAAGTACATTGGTTAAATGTACTTCCTTTGTTTATTGTAGGTTATTTTTTTCTGTTCTACGATTTCCTGGGTTGGAATTATTTGAAATTCATCTTTTTGTTGCCGGGAGATGCTTCTGATATTGTTTCTGTTAAACTAACAATAAATAGCGTTGTATTGTTACTATTAGGTATGGCTGTGTTTAGGTTTGCACCTATTAAGGATAAGACCAAAGATATTTATAACGATGAAAAACCTGGTGCAAATGCGACCAATTGATTTTTTGAGGTAATCCGAAGTTGTTCCGAAATCAATCTTTTCGGTAATCTTACCTCCCCATTTTTTCAAGTAACGCCACGTATTCGCCCGGGGTATCCAGATTTTCATAACCCTGTTTGTCTAGTTTACGGCCGTTTTTATCCAGCAGCACTACAAACGGGAAAAACCCATCGCGGTTATACTTTTCGGCAAGCACTACGTTTTCTGCATTTACATTAAAAGGTTCGGGCATGCCTTTCTTCTGGGGGAAGTCGGCGCGTAGCAACACCCAGTTTTTCTCGGCTTCCGCTTTAAACTCCGGGCTGCTCCACAAAATCTCGTCCAGGCGCATGCAGTTGGCACACCATCCCGGTCCCGAAAACACGAGTAATATTTTTTTGTTTGTGGTAGCGGCCGCGTGTTTTGCAGCGCTAAGTTCTGTGTACCATTCCTGGCTGAAACCTACGGCATAAGTCAGTAAGCACAAGGCGATAAGCGACTTTTTCATACCCCATTATTTTTATAGTAAATGTAACAAACAGTGTGTTTATTTACAATCAATTTAATAACAATTTTGCATTTTCAGTCAGAATTTTCTACTATCCACGGGCAGTGACTGAAATATAACCACTTAGCGTCGGCAAGGTTTGCATTTTCATCAATTAAGTCCCGTGCAGGCAACTGATTCAGAGACATCTTAGCTGTAGCGTAAATGGCTACTTTTTGTCCTTTGGCTTCATAATCTTTTTTAATGTACTGCGATGCCTGCCAAATCATATCGGGACGCGATACTATCCGGGCTATTTGATCTCGTGTAAAATAATTACCCAAGTTAATTTCCGCCTTTTCACTACTGTCTTTTGGCTGGGCGTACATGGTTAATGTACCCCGCTTGTCAAACAGTTTCATGCGCCAGCTTAAGCGGTGCCCTTCGCCGGTGTATTGCACATTACCCTCTATAAAATGATGCCGTAGCGGTAGCACCAGCTGTATTAAAGCATACAGGCTTAGTAGCGTAACGGCAATGCGGTTGTGCTTGTAAACGTCGTTGGCGTTAGCTACACTAACCGATAGCTGTAGGCCAATTTTAGTAAAAAGCGTTTTTATGCTTTCGGGCTCGTAGAAAAAGCAAAGCATGGATAAGGCCAGCATGGGGAATATACCTATACTCAGCGTTTTTGCATTAAACAAATGGAAAAACAGCATTGCAAAAGTGGCCACAACACGTGTACGCCTGTACAGGAGTGCCGGTATTATAAGAAAATCAAACAGCATACCACCCCATGCCAAAAACAGTTGGAAATAATGGTTTTGTAATACAGGCCCGTAAAAAGCCCGTTTATATGGTGCCATTATAATACTTATAAATTTGCCGTTAAGCCAGGTAGGGTAGAGCTTGGCTATAGCTGCAAACACGTATACCAGTGCCATTTGGTATATAAAAATGTACCTGCACCAGGCGGGCATGGTGGTTTGCTTTATGCGGGGTTTTATGGCGGCATCTATGCTCAGGCTTCGGTTAGCGGGCATAAAGAGCAATAGGATGCAGAGTAGAATAACCAGGTAATGGTGATTGTTGTAAATGGTTTTCTGCATCAGGTAGCTACCTGTAAACAGTAGTGAAAGAGCACCCAGGCTATAGCGGTACAAAAAGCCGGCGGCTACAAAAACGGAGGTAACGCCCATAACCGCAAAATACCAGTACATACCGGCGCCGGGCAGGGGCTTAAGCCATTCAAAACCTATAAAAGGGAACAGGTATTTTGGGGTGAGATATAAGTAAGGTATATCGGTTCCGGCTACCATACCAAAGGCATGCCACGCCAGCAGTATACCAAATGCCATACGGAAAAACACCAACGGGGCTATGCTTATCCGGGTAAATAAAAAGCCGGTTTTCATCTGTGTGGTTTCGGGTAAAAATACAAAAAATGCCAACAATTTGCACCGTTGGCATTTTCTTAACTAACCCTAACTAATGTGTATGTGAAAACCATTTATTACAAGCTACAAATTACTCAAAATAAATTAAATACACTGTTAAGATAATGTTATATGTTTATTTATAAGGCTGTTACAGTTTAACTGCGCTTGTTATCCTGCAGGGCAAACACCCGTTGTAGCAATGCAGTTGTGCGTGCTGCAAGGTTATTCCTTATATCTTTTTCCTCAACGGCTATCATTTTAAACACGCCGTCAAGTGCTTTTTGGGTAACATAATCGTTAAGATCTGGGTTTACCTTTGTTACCAGCGGAATACTGTTGTAGCGTGTAATCATGTCTTTCCAAACGCGGTCTGCACCTACTTTGCTAAACGATGATTTTATAACCGGGTTAAATTTACTGTACAACTGTGTTGAGGTAGTATTTTGCAGGTACACCGTAGCCGAGTTATCGGCACCCAGAAGGATGTTTTTTGCATCAGTAAACGTCATGTTCTTTACCGCCGATACAAATATGGGGGTAGCTTCCTTTACGGCGTCTTCGGCGGCACGGTTCATTAATTTAAGGCCTTCATCGGCAAGGCTTCCTAGGCCTATGGTACGCAGCCCCTTATCTACCTTTTGCAGTTCGGGTGGCAGTAGTATTTTAACCAGTTCGTTTTTGTAAAACCCATCGGTTTTGGTTAGCTTGCTTACCTGGGTGTCTATGCCTTTGTCCAGGGCTTCGCGCAGTCCCGATGCTATGTCGGCATTGGTTAAAACACCCTGCGGAAGCTGCTGTGCCACCTGTTGCAGTTCGGCGCAGCCCGAAAGTGTAAGGCATAATGCCGCTATTGGGATGATAAGTTTTTTCATGTTTACGCGTTTAGTAAAACATAAAGCAACGCATTTTTATGTTAACAGATGCTTTCTTACATTCTAAAGTTTTACTAAAATCATGTCCTTGTTTAATGAAATCAAAAAGCATATTGTATAATTTAGCTCCCAAATTTATTTCCTGCTATGAAGTTTAGCTCTGCAAAGCCGTGGTTAAGCGGCATATTTATATTCGTGTTTTCTGTCTTCTGCCGGGCACAGCAGGCCGCTGCCTTACAAGACAGCATACAAGCTGATACCCTTGCTGTAAGGGCACCGGAAGCCGGGTCGCTGGGGCATAGGTTTGCCTATGATATCGGTAGCATTTATAAAGGGGCACTGTTTACATTTTCGGGGCCTGCCCGATGGGGTAAGCAGGATGCCGTTGTAGCCGGTGCGTCGGTTGCCGGTACGGGTTTGCTTTTATTAGCAGATAATACGGTGGCGACTTACTTTAGGGAACAGGGCGAAAAAGTACCTTACGGCTGGCATAAGGCGGGCTGGTATATGGGTAAGCCGCAGTATAACTACGCATTTACATTTGGCGTTTATGCCACCGGGCTTATATTTAAGAATGAAAAAATACGCCGTACAGGGGTGGTTATTATTACCGCCGCTACTACGGGGGGAATACTACAAACGGTATTGAAACAAGTTACGGGCAGGGCACGCCCGGGTGCTAACGCAGGCCACCTGGCGTTTGATCCGTTTTCTAAAAAGGAAGCTTATCACTCGTTTCCATCGGGGCATGCCATATTATCTACCACGGTTTTTTATGCGTTGTCTAAGCAGTTTACAAACCCGTGGGTAAAGGCAGGGTTTTACACGGCCGGTTTGCTAACGCCGGTATCGCGTATGTGGGATAATGCCCACTGGATTACCGATGTGGCTGTAGGAGCAGGTATAAGTATACTGTGTGTAGAATCGGCAGAGCATTTCCTTAAAAAGAATGAACGCTACGCGGCAGACCGCGTGCATGACCCTCATGATAAAAAAATATCCTGGAACTTTTCGGCGGGTTACAAAACCATTGGCCTTACCGGAACGTTTTAAAAACAATAAACCACGCTGTAAGCGTGGTTTATTGTTTTGTGTAAAGTATATAAATTACTTTTTGTCCTGCATGGCAAATACGTTTTTCAGCAGGTCAGACGTACGTGATTTTACATTGGTACGAATGTCTTTCTCTTCCACCGCTATCATCTTGTACACACCCTCCAGCGCTTTTGTGGTGGTGTAGTCTGTAAGATCAGGGTTTACCTTAGTAACCAGCGGAAGGCTGTTGTATTTGCTTATTATTTTTTCCCACACAGCGGTAGCGCCTACCTCGTCTAACGATGCTTTTATTGTAGGGCTAAACTTGGCATACAGCGGTTTGTTGGTGCTGTTCTGCAAATACACCGTAGCGCTGTTATCGGCACCCATAAGTATGTTTTTGGCGTCTGTAAAGGTAATGCCGGTAATGGCATTGACAAAAATTGGTGTTGCGTCGCCTACAGCTTTTTCGGCAGCGCGGTTCAGTAGTTTAATGCCCTCATCGGCCAGGCTTGCCATACCTATCTGGCGTAGTTTTTTATCTACTTTTTGAAGCTCTTCCGGCAACAGGATTTTTACCGCGTCGTTTTTGTAAAAACCGTCTTCGGCCATAAGCTTTGTAACCTGTTTTGTAACGCCATTGTTCAGTGCTTCCTTAAGTCCGCCTGCAATGTCTGATTCGCTTAACGAAACACTTTTAACAGCGGCTGTAGCTTTTGTTACCGCAGCCGTAACTTTAGATTTTGTTTTTGATTTTTTCTTGGTTTGTGCATTACCCGATAGTATACCGGCAATAACGCATACGGCTAAAAAGAGCTTTTTCATGATACTGTGATTTGTTTGGCAAATGTAAACCAAAAACCGTTCCTATTTTATGGTGTTTACCGTGTTTGAAACGGCGTACTCCGAAACGGTCTATCACAACTTTATGCTTTCACTTAATAAATTTCCGAAATATCGTAATCGTAATTGATGGTTCTATTTGATAATTGATTGGCAATTAAGGTTTTTTGTGGGTTAGGATTGGTTTTTGTCAATACACATATAAGCAAAATCAATAACTCTAGTATAAATTTATACTATCATAAAAGTAATTTTGGGTAAATAAAATTGATAACCTATTATAATCATCGTCATTATGTCACAAGATAAACTTACTACAGCTTCAGGAAGGCCTTATGCCGAAAACGAAAACTCTCAAACCGCGGGTGCCCGTGGCCCCATACTACTGCAGGATTACATTTTGCATGAAAAAATGGCGCATTTTAACCGAGAGCGCATCCCCGAAAGGGTAGTGCACGCCAAAGGCAGCGGAGCGCACGGAACTTTTACAGTAACTAATGATATTACCAAATACACGCGAGCTAAAATCTTTAGCCAGGTAGGTAAGCAAACGCCTATATTTTTGCGTTTTAGCACTGTAGGCGGTGAAAAGGGATCGGCAGATACGGAGCGCGATCCCCGTGGTTTTGCCCTTAAGTTTTATACCGAAGATGGTAACTGGGATTTGGTTGGCAATAACACACCGGTGTTCTTTGTAAAAGACCCTAAGAAGTTTGGTGACTTTATCCATACCCAAAAGCGCGACCCTCAAACTAATATGAAGTCGCCTACCATGATGTGGGACTTCTGGTCGCTTAACCCTGAAAGCCTCCACCAGGTGCTTATCCTTATGAGCGACCGGGGTACCCCATACGGCTACCGCCACATGCACGGTTTTGGCAGCCACACGTTTAGTTTTATAAATAATGATAATGAGCGCTTTTATGTAAAGTTCCACTTTATTACGGCACAGGGCATTAAAAACTTTACCGATGCCGAAGCGGCAGAAATGAGGTCTAAAGACCTGGATTTTTCGCAGCGCGACCTTTTTGAAAATATACAAAACGGTAACTTCCCCAAATGGCACATGAAGGTGCAGATAATGCCGGAAGCAGAATCTAAAACCTATCATATCAACCCGTTTGACCTTACTAAAGTTTGGCCACATGCTGATTATCCGCTGATTGATGTGGGTGTAATAGAGCTAAACCGTAACCCTGATAATTATTTTCAGGATGTAGAACAGGCCGCTTTTGCCCCGGCACACGTGGTAGACGGCATTGGCTACAGCCCTGACAAAATGCTACAGGGCAGGTTACTAAGCTACCCCGATGCGCACCGTTACCGCCTGGGTGCTAATTATGAGCAAATCCCGGTAAACCGTTGCCCTTTTGCTGTACGCAATTACCAGCGCGACGGACAAATGCGCATAGACGGAAATGGTGGCAGTAACCCGAATTATTTCCCGAATAGTTTTGATAATGTGGTGGCAGACCAAAGTTATAAAGAGCCTGCATGGGAACTGGATAGCCTGGTGGCCGACTGGTACGACCGCAACGCCGAGGGCGAAAACGACCACTACACGCAGCCGGGTAATTTATTCAGGCTGATGGATGATGAAGCTAAAAAGAATACTATAAACAATATTGTAGGCGCTATGAGCGGCATTACGGGCCCTAAGCGCAGCGAGATTATAAACAGGCAGCTATGCCACTGGTTCAGGGCAGATATAAGCCTGGGGCTGGGTATAGCGCAAGGCTTACAGGTGCAGATAGACCCCGCTATGATGGGCGCGCACCAGAAATAATATATTACCGGAAGGAAGAGGTAATTATTGGTTGGTTTTTTGGAACACCCTACTGTGATGAGCAGTAGGGTTTTTCGTTTTGTATTACCCTATGTCTTTACGGGTTTTTATATAGTTGCCAATATTAAACACTACTATAGAGACTACTATAAGGAGGTAGGCCATAAGCTGAATGAACGTTATGGGCTCGTTATAATAAAAAGCCGAAAGCCCAAAGCCTATCAACGGGTTTATGTACATAAGTATACCCAGCGTAGAAGATTTTATTCCCTTAAGGGCAAACAGGTTAAGGAACATGGGGAATATGGTAAAGCCTACTGCTATAAGGCCTATGTACATATAAAATGAGGGCTCTTGCGGTACGGTTTCGCTATACATAAAAAAGAACGGCAACAGCATTATACCGGTAAGGGTAAGCTGCACACTTAGTAGCACAAACCTGTCGAAACCTGCAAATTTTTTCTGCAATACCAGGTAAATGGCGTAAGATCCGGCTACAAGCAGGCTGTAAAATACATCGGCATAGTTGCCTAAAGAAAGTAATACACATCCCGCAACGCTTATCAGCACGGCAAACCATTGGGTGGTAGTGAGTTTTTCGCGTAGTATAATAAACGCCAGTACAGTGGTAAGTATGGGGCACAGCATATACGCAAAGGCAGCCGCTTTTACGCTTATGTGGTTCATTACATAAATAAAAATAAACCAGTTGGCTACCAGCATTAATGCGCTTACAACCGTAAGAGATGCAATAGAGGTGCGCTCCTTTTTTTCCAGGCTTTTAAAGTAATGTAACGCTTCAAGCAACGGCTTCCGCCTAAAGATAAGGTTAAGCGGTGCCATAATGGCTACACAGGTAAATATGCGGTAAAATAATATGTCCTGAGACGGATAATCATGTAGCGGACGCAGCACAAAACTGAACATACCCCAAATGATAAATGCCGTAATGGCTGCTGCGTAATACTTAGAGCGCATTGTAGTGTGATGGGTAAATTATGGCGCAAAGGTACAGGTTTTTTTATGTGGGCGCTATTTATTAAAAACGCTTACACCTACTATTTAAACTTTGTGTATGTATTTGTTAAAACCGTACAATATTACTGGAGAATTAACTAACTTTAAAGTCCTTATAAATCCCCAGCCTTTTAGCCATGAACATACTCGAAGTAGAATTAAGAAGCGATAACCTTGCCGAGACCGAAAAGTTTTATAAAAACGTATTAGGCCTGCAGCCGGTGCTGAAGGAAGACAACAGTTTGTTGTTTTTTAAAATAGGAGGGACAGAGCTTATTTTTAAAAAGTCAGAAAACCTTAAGCCGGTATACCATTTTGCCATCGACGTGCCGAACAACCGTTTTTTCGACTGCCATAATTTTATTTCTAAAACTACTAAAGTGCTTGAGATAGAACCCGGTAACGACATTGCCAACTTTGTAAACTGGGATGCCAAGTCGTTTTACTTTTATGATAACAACGGTAATATTGTAGAAATTATAACACGCTATCCTACACGTGCTTATGACGAAGCGCCTTTTAGCTACAAAACCTATATGGGGTTAAGCGAAATAGGGCTGGTTACCGGTAGGGTAGGCGAAATTACTGATTTGCTTATTTCAGAACACGGACTCCCTGTGTTTAAACGCCAGCCCAAAGGCGAACACTTTAACGCACTTGGCGATGACGAGGGGCTTATCCTTATCTCGGAACGTGGGCGCAACTGGTATCCTACCACCATTCCGGCACAATCGTATCCCATACGGGTGATGTTTATGGAAAATGGCAGCGTAGAACATATAGCGAGATAGGTTGGATTTCAACGCATTGCGGCACAGGATTTGATTAATTTTCTTATTATGAGGAAAATAATTACATTATCAGTTGCATTGCTTATGTTTTTTGTGGGTTTCGGTCAGAAAAAAACACCGGTAATAACCCAGAAAGACGGCACAACTATACAGAAATATTACCATAAAAATGGTACGGTATCTACCTTAGAAACCTGGGACAACAACCACCGCTTTGGTGAGGTTAAAGGGTTTAACCGGAATGGTGCACAAATTTTTATGTACCACTTACGTGCAATAGGCGGGCATGCTTCTGCGTACATAACATACTATGCTGATGGCCAGGTTCAAAAAGTAGAATACAGCGATGCGCCCGATGCCGGTATACAACATTATCAATCGTGGACTACCTTTAATGAAAACGGTGAGCAAACCGGTTTCTCCGAATCAAAATACCCGGACGATACCCTTGTTACGTTTAGGCGTACCCAGCAGGAACAGCCTGTGGTACAGCGCCCTCAGGAAACTATTGTATGCGCGGTGCCTTATTGTAGTGTTGTAAAAGTGGTAAATTTAACCCGCAGAAAAATACCTGTATTTTTTAAAGCACTAAAAAACAATGAACTAAACCGTTTGGATAAAAATATCATTGTCCCCAAAAAAGGCACTGTAGTAGCCGATAGCATAATGATGGCAGAACGCTATATAGATGCCTCTAAAGTATATGCTGTTAGTATAGCGGAAGGTAAAAAATATGAGGGTTATAAGCTGTTATTAACCGAGCCTACCACGTCTGGCAGTACTAAAACGTATACATGGTATATTGTTAGGGAGGAGTGAGTTGTGCTATGGTAATGATAACAATATTAACAATTTAGGTTACTTAAAGGATTGAAAAAATCAAAGTATTTTAATGAGCATTTAGCTCACGTTTTAGCTTTTTTGCCCAGTCAATATTTAGGGTGGCGATTTTCATTTCAATGACAAGGTAAGAAAACGTTTTAATTTTTTGGTTGCTGGGAATTAATTCATGGATTAAAATTTTACAATCTTCATAAAATTCTTAAATTGCACACTTAAAATTGAATATTATTCAGGATGGAACCCGTAAAACCCTATATTCCTAAAAATAAAATACGCATAGTAACCGCGGCATCGCTCTTTGACGGGCACGATGCCGCCATAAATATTATGCGACGCATTATCCAGGCTACTGGCGTGGAGGTAATTCACCTGGGGCACGACCGCAGTGTGGAAGAGGTGGTAAATACCGCCATACAGGAAGATGCTAATGCTATAGCCATGACGTCGTATCAGGGTGGTCATAATGAGTACTTTAAGTACATGTACGACCTGCTGAAAGAAAAAGGCGCAGGCCACATAAAAATTTTTGGCGGCGGTGGCGGCGTTATCCTTCCTTCCGAAATATCAGAGTTGCATGAATATGGTATTACCCGTATTTACTCGCCAGATGATGGACGTGAACTAGGGCTACAGGGTATGATTAACGACCTTGTACAACGTGCTGATTTTCCGCTTGGTGACAACCTTAATGGCGAAGTAAATCATCTTGCCGAGAAAAATCCTACCGCTATAGCCCGTATTATATCGGCTGCGGAAAACTTCCCTGAGGTAGCAGCTCCTACGCTTGAATCTATACACAAAGATAATCAGCAGGTTAACATTCCTGTGCTGGGTATAACTGGTACGGGTGGTGCGGGTAAGTCGTCTCTTGTAGATGAGTTGGTACGCCGTTTCCTGATTGATTTCCCGGAGAAAACCATAGGGCTTATTTCGGTAGACCCGAGTAAGCGTAAAACGGGCGGTGCGCTGCTGGGCGACCGTATCCGGATGAATGCCATTAATAACCCAAGGGTATATATGCGCTCGCTGGCCACAAGGCAGAGTAACCTTGCGCTTTCTAAGTATGTAGCCGAAGCAATTCAGGTGCTTAAGGCGGCTAAGTACGACCTGATTATCCTGGAAACATCGGGCATTGGGCAAAGTGATACCGAGATACTGGACCACAGCGACGTGGCATTGTATGTAATGACACCTGAATTTGGTGCCGCTACACAGCTGGAAAAGATTGATATGCTGGACTTTGCCGATGTAGTAGCTATTAATAAATTTGACAAGCGCGGTGCACTGGATGCGCTTCGTGATGTTAAGAAACAGTACCAGCGGAACCATAACCTTTGGGATGCAAAACCGGACGACCTTCCGGTATATGGTACCATAGCGTCGCAGTTTAACGACCCGGGAATGAACACATTATACAAAAAAATAATGGATACCGTGGTAGAAAAAACCGGCGCCGACTTGCGTTCAACTTTTGCCATAACACGCGAAATGAGCGAGAAGATTTTTGTTATCCCGCCGCACAGGACACGTTACTTAAGCGAGATTGCAGAAAACAACCGTAAGTATGACCAAACTGTTGTGGCACAGCAGGATGTGGCTCAAAAACTATACGGTATCTACAAAACCATAGAGTCGGTTACCGGAGTCAAAGCACCGCTGACCAAGTTTGGTTTAGATACCGAATCTTTTGCTAACACCCAGGCTAACAGCGACTTTGTAAGGTTGTTGGTGGCCGAGTTTGACCGTGTAAAAATGAACCTCGACCCATATAACTGGGAGGTGATTTTTACATGGGACGAAAAAGTAAATAAATACAAAAATCCGGTGTATACCTTTAAGGTACGCGACAAGGAAATTAAAATACAAACCCACTCTGAATCGCTGTCACACAGCCAGATACCTAAAGTAGCCTTGCCAAAATACCAGGCTTGGGGCGATGTGCTGCGCTGGTGCCTTCAGGAAAATGTACCGGGAGAATTCCCTTATACCTCAGGGCTTTATCCGTTTAAGCGTGAGGGCGAGGATCCTACACGTATGTTTGCCGGAGAAGGTGGGCCTGAGCGTACTAACAGGCGTTTCCACTATGTGAGTTTAGGTATGCCGGCAAAGCGCTTATCTACTGCTTTTGACAGTGTTACGCTTTACGGAAACGACCCTGGTCACAGGCCGGACATCTACGGGAAAATAGGTAACGCAGGGGTGTCTATCTGTTGCCTGGACGATGCCAAAAAGCTGTACAGCGGCTTTAATTTGGCACATGCCATGACATCGGTAAGTATGACCATAAACGGGCCTGCACCTATGCTGCTGGGCTTCTTTATGAATGCTGCCATAGACCAGCAATGCGAGCTTTACATTAGGGCTAATGGCCTTGAAAATGAGGTAAATGCAAAAATAGAAGCCATCTACAAGGCTAAAGGGACCGAGCGTCCGCGCTATAATGGCGAACTACCGCAGGGTAACGATGGGCTGGGGCTTATGCTGCTTGGCGTTACAGGCGACCAGGTACTTCCTGTAGATGTGTATAACGATATAAAAATCAAAACGTTAAGCCAGGTTAGGGGTACGGTTCAGGCCGATATCTTAAAAGAAGACCAGGCGCAAAATACCTGTATTTTCAGTACGGAGTTTGCACTGCGTTTAATGGGCGACGTGCAGGAATATTTTATCCAAAAAAATGTAAGAAATTTCTATTCGGTTTCAATCTCCGGATACCATATTGCAGAGGCCGGTGCCAACCCTATTACTCAGTTAGCCTTTACGTTAGCTAACGGATTTACGTATGTGGAGTACTACCTGAGCCGTGGTATGGACATCAACGATTTCGGGCCAAACCTGTCGTTTTTCTTTAGTAACGGTATAGACCCTGAGTATGCGGTTATAGGCCGTGTGGCGCGCCGCATTTGGGCTAAAGCCTTGAAAAACAAGTATGCAGCTAATGAGCGTGCGCAGATGCTTAAGTACCATATACAAACATCAGGGCGTTCATTACACGCGCAGGAAATCGATTTTAACGATATAAGAACCACATTACAAGCACTTTACGCTATATACGATAACTGTAACTCACTGCATACAAACGCTTACGACGAGGCGATTACCACGCCAACGGAAGAAAGTGTACGCCGTGCTATGGCTATACAGCTGATTATCAATAAAGAGCTTGGTTTAGCAAAGAACGAAAACCCTATACAGGGCTCGTTTATTATAGAGGAGCTTACCGATCTTGTAGAAGAAGCCGTACTGGCTGAATTTGACCGCATTACAGAGCGTGGCGGTGTGCTTGGTGCTATGGAAACCATGTACCAACGTTCTAAAATTCAGGAGGAAAGCCTTTATTATGAGACACTTAAGCATACAGGTGAGTTCCCAATCATCGGGGTGAATACATTCCTGAGCAGCAAGGGCTCGCCTACGGTAGTTCCGGCTGAGGTTATCCGTGCAACAGAGGAGGAAAAACAGTTCCAGATTCATACGCTTGAAAACCTGCATAAGGCTAACGCTGAGAAGGTTACAGAGCAATTAGCATTGATACAAGAAGCTGCTATCCAGAATAAAAACATCTTCGAACACCTTATGGAAGCTACTAAAGTATGCTCGCTGGGGCAGCTTACCGCCGCCTTGTTTGAGGTAGGAGGGCAGTACCGACGTAACATGTAATTTGGGTTAATTTGTGGATTTGTTAATTCGTTAATTTGGCTCACTCAAATATAAAAAATCAGTCCCGCCAAGGCGGGACTTTTTTGTGCGGTAATTCGTAGCTATTAATTTAGCAGAGTGGAAATATTCCGCTTTTTGTATAAAATTTTCCGCTTTTTACATCGTTTTTAGGCTGCTTTTCATGATTTTAGTAAAGATGCCTCGATTGAAAATCAATTATATAGATATTATTCTTCCGCTTTTGTACACTTTTTTTAAAATGTATATACTTAACAGTTTACTGAACGATTGCTTTCAGTACTTTAACACGGAAGGTGTTGTAATTTTGTGGTGTGGTAAAAGTTTTGGAAGCAAATGATTTTTGATGTACATTTCAGCTATTCTTTTTATAAACCAACTTAGTTATGCCATATCATTTATTATTTGAAACTGAACAAAAGTTTGATTACTATTTTTTAGAAGGAGAGGAAAACAGCATTGCACATTTACCAAACTTTAATGATATTAATATAATTATTGGTTCCAATAATAGCGGAAAGAGCCAATTTGTCAGAAGTCTGATTAAGAGTAAAAAATTTCTCGTCTTAAATTCTGACTTACACAGTAAGTATAATGGTTTATTAACTGAAAAAATGCCAATAATTAATCAAAATCCTTGGGGTTCGCCGGTATATCCACTTCCTCTCAATTTTAATATTAAAGTTTTCTTAGAACACAATTTTGAACAACTAAAGATTGGTGGATTTGGTGAGTTATATGACATTAGCCAGAGTTTGAGAGATATCGCTATTGGTCTTTATACATCAAAGGATAATAAGGCTTATTATATTCCAACATTACGATCAGCACATACATTATTCAGTAGTGGTAATAAAAAAATTGAATCAGATATATACTTAGAGACTATTGAAAAAAATTATAAAATAAGTCGTGGTGAACTTTTAATTTTTACGGGTTTAAAACTCTATAAAAACATCCTCAATGCTCGTAATGCAAAAAAAGAATTAAGAAAGCGGTTTGAGGAATTTGAGGATTTTTTGAGTGTAAATTTTTTTGATAAAAAAGAGCTAGACATTGTTGCGGAGTTTGATAAAGATGAGAGCCTTAAAGGGAGCAATTCTAAAGAGGTGATCAGGGTGCACGTTGAGGGGGATGGAGACTATTATCTTTATGAATTAGGCGATGGTATACAGGCTATAATAATACTTATTTATCAGGTTTTTATGGCTGAGCCTGATTCCTTTATTTTTATTGATGAGCCTGAACTGCACCTACACCCGGGTATGCAGCGCTTGTTTTTAGAGCAGCTGTGCAATAACGAGGACTTGAAGAAAAAGAACCTTACATATTTTATTACCACACATTCTAACCATTTCCTTGACCTTACCATAGAAAAAGATAATGTTTCCATATATTCTTTTACCCCGCGGGTAAATGAAAAAGGCGAAAAACAATTTGTGATTAAAAACGTAAATGCCGGAGATAACGAAATCCTTAAACACCTTGGAGTAAACAACTCCTCAGTGTTTATGGCAAACTGTAGTATATGGGTAGAGGGCGTTTCTGATCGTAATTACATCAAGGCATTTCTCTACGCTTATCTCGAAAGTATTAAAGATTCAACAGAATATAAAAGCATTAAGGAAGACATCGATTATGCTTTCTTTGAATACGCGGGTTCTAACATCGACCATTACTTTTTTGGTGATTTGCTGGATGTACAAGAGGAGGAAGTTGTTAAAGATATTAATGCTTTGGCATTGCACAATCGGATTTTCCTTTTGGCTGATTCGGATGCTACCGACGATGGTTCAGCAAAGAAACAACGCCTTGAAAATCTGAAAACAACGAAACATTCTAATTTTTTCCCTTACATTATTGATGGGGTGAGGGAAGTTGAAAACCTGCTTACAAATGAAATTTGGAAAATGGTATTGACAGCGTTCTGTAATTCAAAGCTGATGAAGAAACATAAAAACCAGATTGAAGAAAGGATAGAAAAAGCCTTTACAACGCCCACTCCAATAAGTTATTCAAGTTTTGAAAATGAATATATTGGTTGTTATCTGGCTGAATTACAAACCAGGATTGGAGAGATAAATAATACCAAAGTGCTCAATATGATATACGATACCAACTCTAAAGGAGAATATGGAACATTTAAATCCAATCTTAAACGCGAACTCAGCGAGTTGGTACTAAAAAAGATATACAACAAAGAAATTACATGGGAGCACCTTTCAGAGAACCCCCATATAGTAGCATTGACCCAGGATATATTCAAGTTTATCGTTACTTCTAAAAGCTAACCCTACATCCTGTCACAATACCCCAGCAGGTAGTAAATAATAATAAAGGTTATAATAGTGCCTATACAGCCACCGCCCAGTTTTTTGGCGCCCCATCCGGCAATCAGTGTGCGTATTAATTTGTTCATTTTGTTTCGTTTTTTAAGTTCTATGTTAAAGTTAGCAGGTGTGTGGGTAAGTAGGTAGCAGTTTAACGAAACAATAGCGTTTTTACTCACAATTTCTTTGGATTTAAACCAATCATTCGCTAACTATGTCCTGTAAAGCTACACGGGTTTATATCACAGTTGCGTGTCACTTGTTAAATAGGGGGCATAGCATTTGAAACAGGGCAAAATGAAAAAAACGCATATCATCTTATGTTTTATACTGCACATGTATATGTGCTTTGCGCAGCATGCCGTTGCCCAGGTACGCGGCTGTACCGATCCGCTTTCGCAAAATTATAACCCTAGTGCCACTGTAAACGATGGTTCTTGCCTGTATGCAAAGACCAAGGTAAAACCCCGCAGAATAGCACCGCTGCCAAGTGCAATAAAAGAGTCGTCTGGGTTATTACTGTGGAATGGTAACCTGTGGACACACAATGACGATACCGACACCAACCTCTATGCCTTAGACACCCTTACGGGAGCTGTTGTAAACACGGTGCACCTTACGGGGGTGAGTAACGTAGACTGGGAAGAAATCACCCAAGACAGTACGTACCTGTACGTGGGCAACTTTGGAAACAACGCTTCGGGTAACCGCAAAAACCTGCAAATACTAAAACTTTCAAAAGCATCTGTAGTAAACAATAGCCCAATAGTGGAGCTTATTAACTTTGAGTACGCTAACCAACTGGATTTTACCTACAGAGGTGCTAACCGAACCGATTTTGACTGCGAGGCTATGGTAGCCACTACAGATTCTATATTCCTGTTTACCAAGCAATGGAACACTAAAACCACCACCGTGTACGCCCTGCCTAATGCGCCCGGCACCTATTCGGTAACTCCGTTACAGGGGTATAACGTGGAGGGGCTGGTAACCGGGGCTACTTATCTTGAAAATAAAAAGCTGTTGGTACTGTGTGGTTACGGCAGGTATGGTTCACCGTTCCTGTATTTGTTTTATGATTTTAAGGGACATGATTTTTTTAGCGGAAACAAACGCAAAATAGCCCTAGATACCGGCATTTTACAGATTGAGGGTATAGCTACTGCCAATGGATTACAGTACTTTTTTACGTGCGAATCATTGGTAAAGCGCCCATTGTTAAACAGCCCTGCCGCACTGTTCCAGGTAGATTTATCCGAGTACTTAAAGCCGTACCTTGATTCGGTAAGATAGTATTATCTTTGTGGGGTCAATAAAACTGTATTGCAATGAAAATTAACCTTACCTCAGGTATTGCCGAACTGCTTTTCGGCATGAAGGAAAAAGATGTGACAGCCTTATACGGCAATCCTTCTAAAAAGTATAAAGACGAAGATGGTAATATTATTTACCTGTACAACGATAAAAAACTACGCCTTACGTTTTACGCCGATGAAGATTTCAGGTTGGGCTACCTTATAAGCAGCCACCCTGATTTAGAGCTGAAAGGGCAAAAAATTATCGGACAGTCATGGAATACCCTGGAGCCTTCGCTTAACAATGCGGGCATAAAATCATTTGAGCAGGAGAATTTCGACTCGGTAGATAACTATTTTAACGAGGATAACTGGGTGATTTTTCAGGTAGAGTTTAACGAGGTTATACGCCTGGAAGTGGGCGCGATTATTAATGCCAAAGACGAGTTTAACTGGAAGTTTAAAGCGTAACTGGGTAAAAGTATTCGCCATACCACTAACGGTAAACGTTATAAATATAAAAGCCCCACTGCAGTAGTAGTGGGGCTTTTATATTGTAATGCTGCGGCGGATTATTTAACCGGGGCAGGTGCCATTTTCAATTCGAAAATCAGATTAGCGTTACCCGGTATTTTACCCATAGGTACACCGCGCTCGCCATAACCAAGGTGCGATGGGATGAATATGATAGCCTCATCGCCTGGGCTCATAAGCTCAAGGCCTTCAAGGAAGCCCGGTATCATGCCACTTTTTGTACCTGTTTTAAACGGTATAGGCTTGTAGGCCTGAGCAGCATCTTTTTGTGGAATGTAGTTACCAAGGTCTTTAGCCACCTGTGCAATACTTGAGTCAAAAAGGAAACCATCTTCAAGGAAACCCGAATAGTCTATAAGTACTGTAGTACCCTCAGCAGGTTTTGCAGCGGTACCTTTTTTAGTAATAATGTACATAAGGCCTGACTGGGTTTTGGTAGCTTTAGCCTTCATGTTGTTAAAGTACGCTACTTTGTCGGCCTTGTTTTTTTCTATAGCCTCAGCTTTTTTCTTTTCTTCAGCCAGTTTTTTCTCGTTTATGTCTTTAAACACTTTAGGAGCGTTAAACTTCTTAGCCTCTTTACCCACGCGGATAATTTTAACCGACTCTATTTTGTCGTTCTGCTCTATGTTGTTTACTACATCCTGTCCTTTAATTACATGCCCAAAAACGGTATGTATACCATCCAGGTGCGGGGTAGCGCGGTGGGTTATAAAAAACTGAGAACCATTAGTGCCTGCACCGGCGTTAGCCATACTTAGTATGCCCGGGCCACTGTGCTTAAGGTCGGTAATTTCATCAGCAAATTTGTAGCCGGGACCTCCTGATCCATCTCCGTTAGGGTCGCCACCCTGAATCATAAAATCTTTAATTACACGGTGCCATGTAAGCCCGTCAAAAAACTTTTTTCCTTTATATTTTGCATCTACAAACTCGTTAGTACCTTCGGCAAGCGATACAAAGTTAGCCACGGTAAGCGGCGTTTTCTGGTACTCCAGTTGCAGGAGAATAGCACCCTTGTTTGTAGTGATTTCGGCATAAAGCCCGTCGGGTAGTTTTTTAGGGTCTGCATGCTCTACCTTAGGAGCATTCATGCACGATGTTAGTAGTGCGAAAAGACTTAAAAAAAGACTTGTCATTTGTTTCATTTATAGTTAATTATTCTTCTTTTGTTCTGTTAGGTGCTTAATGTCGTTAAGCGTTACGGTGCATACCAGGGGCACGTTAGTGCCTATTCGGTCATTATCGCCGTGGTAACCGTACCCCATGTGCGACGGGAATAAAAACGTTACCGTTTCTCCTTCGTTCATCAGTTTAATACCATCCCTAAGGCCCATCATTATATTTTGCTTGTCTACCCGGTATACCTGTGGCCTCAGTTCGGCCTGGCTATATATTACATTACCTTTGGTATCTTTTATCTCATAGTCAAAATACGCCACGTCGCCCAGTTTAGGGGTTATGGTATCTGTAGTAACCTCTTTATCGTAATAGTACCAGTATCCTTTAGCCGATGCTATGTATTTTACGTTTGGCGTACTTTTCATTAAAGAGTCCAGCTGTTGCTCTTCATTTGCCACAAGCTTTTTATTACGTTCTATGCTCTCCTTCATAAACGAGCCTTCGCTGTGCGAAACCGGCCTGCGTGCCTGCTGCTGTGAGCATGCGGTAATGGCAAGTGCTGTAAGCAGCACCATTATGCCTGTAACCTTTTTCATAACCTTATATATTAATGTGTGCTAATGTAGCAATAAATTTTTGTATGGTAGCCTGTAATGATTCGTGGCTGCGGCCTCCGGCGGCATTAATGTGCCCGCCTCCGCTAAAATACTGGCGTGCGTACTCATTTACGTCGAAGCCGTTTTTAGACCTGAAGGATATTTTTATAATGCCCTCGTCTTTGTTTTCGGTAAAAAAGGCGGTAAAAATAATCCCCTTCATGCTTAGGCCATAGTTAACTACGCCTTCGGTATCGCCTTTAATGTGGTTTAGCCTGTTTAGTTCTTCCTGGCTTAAAAACATATACGACGTTTTATACTCCGGCAGAATAACCATATTTTCCAGTGACTGGGCCAAAACCTTAAGCCTGCTTGGCGAATTGTTATCAAAAAGCAGGCTGTGCACCGCGCTATTATCTACTCCAAGGTCTATAAACTCGGCTACAATGCGGTGTGTAGTACCTGTAGTAGTATGGAAACGGAACGAGCCCGAATCTGTAACAATACCCGTATACAGGCAGGTGCCTATGGTAGCATCGAGCAAATTTTTATGGCCTAGCTGGGTTATAAAGTGGTACACCATTTCGCAGGTACTGCCATAGCTGGTATCGCTAAAGGTAACGGTGGCGTAGTCGTCTGGTTTTTGGTGGTGGTCTATCATTATAAACGGAGCCTTTACCTTTTTAAGGGCAGGTTCCATAGCATCACCGGTACGGCTAAGGTGGTTAAAGTCCAGGGTAAAAACCAGTTCGGCCTCATCCAGGATTTTAATACAGTCGGCTATTTCGCGTTCAAAAATGCGCACGGTATCTGCTCCCGGCATCCACGCCAGGAAATCAGGATATTCGTTAGGGCTTATTACGGTAGGTGTATGCCCCATTTTTTTAAGGAAATGATATAATCCTAAGGTAGAACCCAGCGCATCGCCATCTGGGTTGCGGTGGTGTATTATAGCAATTTTTTTAGAACCGGCCAGTAATTCTGAGGCCGTAAGTGTGGCTTCGCTTGTCATCATGTTGCGAAAATACGGTTTTTTCTGCTATAGCCAATAGCGTGCCAATATAAGCCTGTGTGCCAAATAAAAGCACTACGGTATTTTCTGATTATAGGATGAGGTAACTAAGACCGATTATTGCACTACAGAAAGTTCGCGTTTAGGTTGCGGTATGTAAAAGTAAATACCTTTAACACCGTATACATTATTAGCTACAGGTATGTAATCCGTTTCGGGTTTTGGTGTCTCGGGTTCGCCCTGCTGCTTGTAGCGCAGTAATTCTAAAATTTCCGATTCGTTATCTACGTCCGTAATGTGAATACTGTTTTCTGCCGATGTACCTGTACCGCTTGCCAGTATGGTTTCGGCTATCATTTCGTATTGGGCACGTTCTTTAAGGGCTTCGTCAATCCTGCCGAGTTCTTTAAGGCAAAAAACGCGGTATTGCTTCAGCAAAATGGAATAGGGTTTAAATTTTATCAGTATATCAGTATACCCCAGTGCTGCCTCAAGGTCGGCACGGGTAGGAGAGGGCTGGCTCACCACGGCGTTAAATTCTTTTAACGCTTCCATGGCCTGCGCCGTACTTACCGGTCGCTGTATATAAATACTGCCGTAATACAAGTGCTGTAGTTGGGCTGCGGTAAGCGTGGTATCGGCATTTTGATAGCGTTGTAGCAGTGCCGGATAGTAAAATTCAGAGTCAGGATTTGTTATATGCTGTTCTATAGCTGCGTAATCAGGTACTGAAGTTTCCTGAGCTATGGCGCTGGCCCCTAAAATAAGGATGGTCAACAAGGTAAATATCTTCTTCATAACGCCTTCTTTTTCTTATTATAAAGGTACGGCAACATGTATGCCGTTTTTCTTAACGGATATCTAATTGGCACTATGTTAACTTACAATTAGGGGTGATACATATTTCCGCAGGGAATTGCGCTGTCTTAAAAATAAAATGATATGGGGGGTTGATTGTATGCATATTGCACAGCTTAGCTTTTTAAAAAATCAGATATATTGTGTAATACCCGCCACTGGCCAAACTTCCTTTTTTGTATCTTCGCTGTTATGGATGCAAACCAAATAACCGAGTTTTTAGGCGATTGCGAGGTGTTTGAAGAAGAAACATTTGACGATTTTATGGAACGGTACCAGGGCTTCGGTGCAGGGCTGTATACCCTTATCGGGGTCGAAATGCCCCATGTGTTTAAACACCTGAAGTTTTACAAAGCTGTTGCAGCTACAGGTGCTTGTGTAGGAGGGTATTGGCCAGATGAGAGCTATGCCATTTACTCGTATGGAGAGAATGCTTTTGTCTTTAATCTCGACTGTGAGGGAACTATAGCAATAAGATTCTTTAACATCAATAACAGTAGTGTTCCATTTGAAACCGGCTTTTGGTCTGAGACACCTTTAAAAGATACCATAGATTTTTTAAAAAAATGTCTTAGTGATCTGAAATCTGAAATCTAAAAATATTTTCCTAATTTCAATTTATGCGTTACTTTTGCGCATGCAACACAACGTACTTATTTTAGATTTCGGCTCGCAATACACACAGCTTATTGCGCGCAGGGTTCGCGAGTTAAATATCTTCTGCGAAATTTTCCCTTACAACCATCCGCCTGCTGATTTGTCGGCTTATAAGGCAGTAATACTATCCGGCAGCCCGTTCTCGGTACGTGCCGAAGACGCCCCGCATCCTGACCTTTCTGAAATCCGTGGTAAAAAGCCCCTTCTTGCCGTGTGCTACGGTGCACAGTACCTGGCGCATTTTAACGGTGGCGAGGTAGCACCAAGTAACATACGCGAGTATGGCCGTGCCAACCTTAATTTCATGAAAGAGGGCGAACTTTTCCTGGAAGGCGTTTCTGAAAACAGCCAGGTGTGGATGAGCCACAGCGATACCATTAAAAAACTGCCCGAAGGCGGTGTGGTACTTGCCAGTACTAAAGACGTTACTAATGCTGCCTACCGCATAGAGGGCGAAACTACCTATGCCATACAGTTTCACCCCGAAGTATACCACAGTACAGACGGTACTAAAATGCTGGAAAACTTCCTGGTAAAAATAGCCGGTGTAGCACAAAGCTTTACCCCATCTTCTTTTGTTGAGGATATTGTGGCTGAGCTGAAAGAAAAAATAGGTAATGATAAAGTAGTACTGGGCCTTTCGGGCGGGGTAGACTCTACCGTGGCAGCCGTATTGCTAAATAAAGCCATAGGCGATAACCTGTACTGTATTTTTGTAAACAATGGCTTACTGCGTAAAGACGAGTTTGCAAACGTACTGCACCAATATAAAGACATGGGGCTGAATGTAAAAGGAGTAGATGCTTCAGAGCGTTTCCTTTCGCAGCTTGCCGGTATTGAAGACCCTGAAACCAAGCGTAAAACCATAGGCCGTGTATTCATTGAAGTTTTTGATGATGAAGCACACCAGCTTACCGATGTAAAATGGCTGGGCCAAGGTACCATTTATCCAGACGTTATAGAATCGGTTTCGGTAAAAGGGCCTTCGGCTACCATTAAGTCGCACCACAACGTAGGGGGGCTGCCCGACTTTATGAAACTTAAGGTTATAGAGCCACTGCGTATGCTGTTTAAAGATGAAGTGCGCCGTGTGGGCCGTACCCTGGGCATTGACCCTGAACTGCTGGGCCGCCACCCGTTCCCGGGGCCGGGCTTGTCTATACGCATACTGGGCGACATTACGCCCGAAAAAGTGACTATACTGCAAGAGGTAGACCATATATTTATACAAGGCCTTAAAGACCACGGCCTGTACGACAAAGTTTGGCAGGCGGGTGCCATACTGCTGCCTGTAAATAGCGTAGGGGTAATGGGCGATGAGCGTACGTATGAAAAAGTAGTTGCCCTTCGTGCCGTAGAAAGTACCGATGGTATGACGGCAGACTGGGTACACCTGCCGTATGATTTCCTTATGAAAATAAGTAACGAGATTATAAATAAGGTAAAAGGTGTTAACCGAGTGGTTTACGACATCAGTTCTAAGCCACCTGCCACCATAGAATGGGAGTAAAATAGTAGATACTATCAGTTAAAAAGCGCATACAGGGTACTGTATGCGTTTTTTAATTATTCATTTTTTAAATAATTGTCAGTGATTTTATTCATTTGGTCGATTTAAGTGCGTATTTTATCGAAAAATGGTTGTTTTAGTAAAAAATTTATAAGGTAAATGTTGTTAAAATCTGCTAACTATCATACCTTTATGACAGGTAAAATACAATTACCTAACATCCTAAACTACTACAATAGACCTATGAAAAAATTAGTATTAACGTTTGCTTTGGCATTTACTGTTATGGGCACTGCCCTGGCGCAGGATACTACAGACCAGGTTCAGGAAAATATGGGTACACATAGTGTAGCCATGGGAGAAACGGTTTTAGTGATAGCAAAAAAATACAAAATAACTCCCGGCGATATCTACGACTACAATCCCGATGCTATTCAGGGGCTTTCTGCAAATACTGTACTACGCATACCGCTGCACAGGCAGTTGAAACCACAGGCAGAGGTAGCGGCAGTTTCTAAAACCTATGCAGATGAAATGTACGGGTACAAAACACCGGAGCCTAAAAAGGCAGAAACTGCAACATCGTCTGTTGTAGTGCTGGGCGAGTCGCAGGTGGCTAAAAAAGAGGAACCGGTTGCGGTAGTGCCTCACACCATGCAAACCCTGCAACATACGGTAAAAAGCGGTGAAACGCTTTATTCACTATCGCGCAAGTATAATACTACGGTACAGAATATTGAAAAGGAAAACAGGGATAAGCTAAAAGGTGGCCTTGAAACCGGCACAGTGTTAAACATAACTACTATACCACGCGCAGGCGATCCTGATAAGTACATTACCCACAGCGTAGCGGCAGGTGAAACGCTTTTCTCTTTGGCAAAACGTTACAACACCACCGTTGAAGCCATTACAGAAAGCAACCGCACCCTGCTTAAAAAAGGGCTTATGAGCGGGCAGCAGCTTGCCATACTTCCGGGCGGTACCGAAGCTACAGCACCTACACCTGCAAACGGTTTTGAAATCAATAAAACGGAGATTGCATCGGGTGCTACAATAGAGCATACGGTACAAAACGGCGATACGCTTATGGGACTTGCTAAAAAGTACCATACCACTGTAGATGAAATCACAGCGGCTAACGGCAGTAAACTAAACAGCGGCCTGCAAACAGGGTTAAAAATTACCATAAGAAACAGCTCTGCTATAAGTACGGTTACAGAATAACAACATTAATGCACTACAGTTTATAAAAATAACATTACTTATTTATCAGTAAAGCGGCAGCACTGGGAAGGGGGAAAAATTCACGGTGCTGCCCATTTTTTTCCAACTATTACATTACTATAAAAAAGCGGGGTTCTCTTAACATAGAGAGCCCCGCTTTTTTAGTAGTTACAATTTTATTATTTGTCCTTGTCTTCCTTTTTAGCTAACACGGCACTGTCTGAAAACTTTTTAAGGGTAATGGTTAGCTTATCAGGATTACCAAAAACCTCGGTAAGCGTTTTCCCCGATGCCGACATAATAAGGTTTTCTGCTACCATAACGCTTGCTTTGGCATAGCTTTCTGTAGTAAGTTCCATTTTTTTAGCTGTAAAGCGCTTGCCGGTAAACTCACTCATATTGTCTAACCTCACCATGGCATTTTCGGTATCGCCCTCTATGGCTGCTGAGGTTTTTTGGTACATATCCAGCTTTACCTCTTTACTATTTATTAAGGCCTTTATTTCGGCGTCCTTGCGCATATCTATAAAAGATTTTTCGCTTTTAAGGTTCAGTTCAGCATGGGTTTTATCGTTCATGCTTACTGCAACATACTTACCTTTTACATTCATGTACAGCTTGGCATAGTCAATGCTTTTTACCGTAAGGCTGTCTATTTGTAGATCCGTAAGGGCATACAGTACAGATTCGTGTTTTGTAAGTATGTTTTTAAGGCTGCTGCTGTAATTTACCCGTACGGCTATTTTCTTTGCCGATGTAATTTCTTTACTAGTATATAAGCGCAGGGTAGTACCTTTAACTTCGGCCTGAATCACGTCTTGCAGGTTGTCATCGGCTTCTATTTCCAACGGCTTTGTACCGCCAGATACCAGGTAAGCCTCTATGTTGTCTTCCACCTCTATGTGGTCAAACGCCTGAACGTCTTTTTGTACTACAGTAACATTTTTAGATCCTTTTACTTTTTCACGCTTTTGCGCATAGGTGGTGGCAGTAAGCGCCAGTAGCGAAAACAATACTATTTTCTTCATATAATGCTTGTAATATTGGTACAAGCAAATATAACAAAATGCATTAATTATAGCCCCGAAACCCGTGTTAGCTTTACATTTTTTGCCTATGCTTTATGGGTATTTTTTATAACAAAGGCTATATGCGAACTCATGCATGCCGGTTAGGCTCTAAGCGGGGCTACAAAGCAGCAAGTGCAGTAAAAGCGATGTGCTTTTCAATTTGTGCTGCAAATAAAAAATGCCCCGCAATAAACGGGGCATTACAAACGCTATGTAACCTAAAAGTCGCATAAGAAACAATTTAATAAAGCAGTGCTACTACCACATGTATTATGGACTTTGTAGCCGAGAGAATTATGCCTATCATGGTTTTTTCATGTTGTCTTTAACATTTTCCTTTATTTCTGAAGCTATGTTTTTAGCTTCCTTTTTCATTTCTTCAGCCTGTTTTTTCATTTCTTCGGCCTGCTGTTCCAGCATTTCTTTGTTCATCTGCTTCATCTCATTTTCAGACATTGCAGGAGGTGCCGGTATGTTATTTTCACCTTCAGACCATGGAGCATCTTCCATTTCGCCATCGCTGTTTATGCAATCCAGGCAGTATACCCTTTTTTCACCCATTTGGTACACGTGGTTTTGGTTGTCAAACCACAGGTTAAAGAAATCATTGTCGGTATCGTCGTATTCGGTAACGCCGTCGCCTGCTTTAAACATATATCCCTCAGGAAGGTATAGGTAAATCTGTACTTTCTGGTCGTGGAATTTAGCATCCAGCGGAGATATATGGTAGTTGTCCAGTATAAGTTCGTTGCCTTTAACCTGGAAGTTATATTTTATGTTTTGTGCTATTTTACGGCCCTCTGCTTTACCGTTTGCATCGGCTACGCGGTCTATCTGAACGTATGGTTTATTACCCTCAGCCTTCATTACATAAAAGCGTACATCGTTGCTGTACAGTATTTGGTTGCCCAGTGTATCTTCCTCTATGGTAATATCACTGTGGTGGTTGTATATATCGTTAGCAAACTCATTGTTATAACGAAAACGTACTTTAAGCGTATCGTTTTTAGTCAGCTTAAGTTCGGTACGGTCTGTTACCTTGCCCTCAGCCCTGTATTGTATCGACTGGTTTACGCCAAAGTAAATACAGCAGGCAATACTGGCAATCCAGAGCATAATCATTATAAAGGTAACATAACCGTTTATAGGCTTAATGTGTGGTATCAAGATGCGTAACCCCAGCAGGAAGAACCCAAGAACAGGTACCGCTACCACAAAAAAAGCTGCCATGCACACCAGCCATATAGGTGAACCGCTGGTGTTAAATGCCTCTATGTATGGGTACCATACCGGTGCTACAGCTGTAGTGGCAAATAAGGTAATAAGTAGTGCTACCAGTAAACCGCCAAGCCATATGCCCGTTATGGCTACCATAATGGCACCTATAACCCGGGCCACACCCTTAACCACGGTGCGTGCACCGCTTGTAACCCTGTCGGCACCGTTTTTCAGGTTGCTGTTTATTTTATCGTAATCTACCCCTTTAAGGCGTTCGTTAACCTGGGCAAATTCTTCCCGCACCTTTTTTTCTATGTTAGAAATGTTAATGGGTTCGCCACGCATTTCCAGTTTTTCGGCTGTGGTTACCGCCGGCGGAATAAGCATCCAAAGCAGCAGGTATACAATACCCGGCGTAGCTACAAAGGCTACTAACAGCAGTATAAATATAATACGTATCCAAAGCGCCTCTATCCTGAAATAATGACCAAGGCCGGCACATACACCACCTATAATGGCGTTTTCCTCATCGCGGTAAAACTTTTTAGTGCGGTAGTACTCAAATGTACTGCCTGCTGCCTGGGCATAGTTGCTGGAAAAACTGCCGGTTTTAGCATCGTTTTCCTCGCCTATCCTGTAGTCTTCGGGTTCGCCCATTACGGTAATTACGTCATCTATTTCGCGCATGCCTACTACCTGCTTATCATTTTTAATTTTTTCAGATAGTAGTTCGGCTATGCGGCCTTCTATGTCGCTCATTATTTCATCTTTGCCATCGGGCGACAAAGAGCGCCTTATAGCATCAAAATACCGGTTAAGCTTCTGGTAGGCGTTCTCGTCTATGTGGAAGAACATACCGCCTAAATTTATACTTACTGTTCTATTCATGGTTGCTAGCGTTTTGACTTGTGATTATAGTTACTGCGTCAGACAATTCTGTCCAGGTATTGTGTAATTCTTTTAAAAAAACTTTTCCGTTTTCGGTAAGCCCGTAATATTTACGCGGCGGCCCCGATGTAGATTCTTCCCAGCGATAGCTCAGTAAGCCGTCGTTCTTAAGCCTGGTAAGCAGCGGGTATACCGTACCTTCCACCACCAGTAGCTTGGCGTTTTTAAGTGTATCCAGTATTTCGCTTGTGTAGGCCTCTTTTTCTTTTAGTACCGAAAGGATACAAAACTCCAGTACGCCTTTGCGCATTTGGGCTTTGGTGTTTTCAACGTTCATAAATCCTCATTTTTTAATTGTTTAAGGTTAACTTTTTTGTTTCCCTTTCTATGCTGTAGGTCTCTGCTGCTAAAACAGCTTGTTTCGGTTCGCCATAATAGGTTATGGTGCTTGCCGCATCGGTATCGGTTTGTATACGCTCTGTAGTATTTACAAATACAGTAGCACCGTTACGGGCGGTAACCATAGCTTTTTCGGTAACCAGCTTGCCACCCTGCAAGGTTCCGGCGTTGCTGTATACATTTACATTTGCTGCAGTACCTACAACTTTTACCACGGCACCGCTTGTAATATTGGTATCAAAATTACCCGAATGCACAACACCTCTAAATACAGCGCCTGTTGTAGCTTTTACATTAAAGCTGGCTGTAGTGTTAACTTCTCCTGTAAAGCTTGCGCCACCGCTAAGGTACAGTTTTAGAGCTTCCTGGTTTAGTGCCCCGTTAAGCTTTACACTGGCACCGTTTGTAACCGTGATTTCTTTTAAGGCCGCCTCTGTAACATATACTTTAACAGCAGACAGAGCGCCTTCGGCATTTTTAAGGTAAATTTTAAGGGTACCTTTTTTAAACTCAGTAGCTATGTTATACAGCATGCCTGCGTTTGCCGATTCTACTTTTACCTGTGGGGTAGTGCCTTGCGTTAGCACTACTTCAATTCCGTTTTTTACTTCAAGGGTGTTTACGTTTTGTGCTTCCCTTGTTTCTGTAACCTGAGCACCAGCGGTTAATGTTGTAAATGCTGTTAGTGCTGTAAAGATAATTGATTTCATACCTGTTCGTTTTTTAATTGATGATTGATGATTAATTTGATGATTGATGATGAACTCTTTTTGCAAACTGCTGCCGGCTGCAGCTGCGGTGATTATTGTGATTGATGATTGCTAACTCCTAAACTAATTTACGGTGCCGGCCCCGTTATTTTATCTGTTGTATAATAGCTGTATTGGCATAGTATATTCTTATAACCATTAATTTCTTATGCAAATATATATCTAAAAACAGGTAGTTTGTATTGCATAGTAGTAAGTTTTAACAAAATTTTAACATTTACAGGATTCGAATAATAATTGTATATTAGCCTGAAACCTCAGTAATCATGGAATTTACACCCGGTAAACTAAATACCTTTTTATTATTTAAACTCCCGTCTGCCTTTATATCAGGGGTAAGGGTAAAGCAAATAACAACAGATCAGTGCGTTGTTTCGGTAAAGCACCGCTGGATAAACCAAAACCCCTTTAACAGCATGTACTTTGCCGTACAGGCTATGGCGGCAGAACTTTCTACCGGTGCGCTGGTTATGTATCACATTAAGCAAAGCGGAAAAAAAATATCTATGCTGGTGGCTAACAATAAAGGTACGTTTACTAAAAAAGCCAAAGGGCGTATTACCTTTACCTGCACAGAAGGGCACCTAATTGCCGAAGCCATAGCAAATGCCATAGCCACAGGACAGGGGCAAACCTTTTGGATGAAATCAGTAGGGATAAACGAAACGGGCGATGCCGTAAGCGAAATGCATTTTGAGTGGAGCATTAAGGCAAAATGATGCCTTACGTATTATTTATTTAAATACTAAACATTAGTTAAACCTTGGGTTTTGTAGTAAAACACAAAATTTGGGTGTTACTTTCGTAACGCAAAACGTTATGATATGAGGGTACTTATTACCGGGGCTACAGGTCTTGTAGGGAGCGCGCTGGTTAGCAGGCTGCTTAAGGAAGGATATAGCATTAACTATCTTACCACCTCTAAAAGTAAGATTCAAAATACAGAAAACTACCAGGGTTTTTACTGGAATCCCGAAAAAGGTGAGGCCGACCCTGCCTGCCTGGATAATGTAGGTACCATAATTCACCTTGCTGGTGCCAGCATAAGCAAACGCTGGACGGCTGATTATAAAGAAGAAATACTGCAGAGCCGCGTACTGGGTACGCGTGTTTTAGCAACACTGCTTAAAAACAACGCCCACTACGTACACCAGTTTATTAGCGCCAGTGCCATAGGTATTTATCCTGACAGCGAAACCACACTATATACTGAAGACAGCACCGAGAGGGATAATTCATTCCTTGGTATGGTGGTAGAAAAGTGGGAGGCCTGCGCAGACGCTGTGGCTGCGCTGGGTATTAAAGTGGCTAAGATACGTACAGGTTTGGTGCTAAGCGGTAAGTCGGGCGTATTAAAAGAACTTGCCGCTCCTGTAAAGCTGGGCGCGGGTGCAGCCTTTGGTAAAGGAACCCAAATGCAGTCGTGGATTCATATAGACGATATGGTGGGCATATATCTGCACGTGTTGCTACACGGGCTTGAAGGGGTTTATAACGCTGTAGCGCCGTATCCGGTAACGCAAAACGAACTGGTAAAAACCGTAGCCAAAGTACTTGATAAGCCACTTTTGTTGCCAAACATACCCCGGTTTGCTATGAAACTGGTCTTGGGCGAAATGAGCACACTGCTATATGACAGCCAAAACGTCAGCGCACGGAAAATTGTAGATTCGGGCTACCAGTTTAAGTTCCTTTCAGTAGAAACCGCCGTAGCCGACGCTTTGGCAGAGTAACGTTATTACTGGTTTTTAAGGCGTTTTGTAATATCTATAATTTCGTCCGGTGTATGTTCCCCGCAGTAGGCTTCATAAGTACCGTCTGGCTTTATAACCACAACATTTCCATAGTTAAACTCTGTTGGGAAAAACATTTTAAGCACCAGCTTGTTGTCATCTGCAATAAAAGCTTCCTTATGTTTTCCCCTAAAGCCGTTATTCCTGCCGCCGGGGTTGTACACCCTAAAATACTGCGAAGGCGTTATGGCTAGCAGTTTACGCTGTATTTTGCGTTCGGCATGTAGAGGGAAATCATGATACAGCACCGGGCTATCCTGTGGTATGGAGCAGTTGTAGTGTATACAAATGTATTCGTTGTCTTTAATAATGGTACCGCTTCTTTGTTGTAAAAACACTTTTAGCTGTTTCAGTTTTGCTTCATCCAGTTTTCCTTCCCGCCTTCTTACATACAATACCGCTATTTCGCTGGTATCATTCTCCATATACACATCAACGTTTTTAGAGTAGTCGATGCTTTTTTCAAAGGAAGCCTGTGTAGTGGGGTGGAGCGTTCCGTTTTGCTCTATATAGTACTTTCGCTGCGCATAAACGCCGGTTACTGATAGCACACAGGCTGCAATAACAATTTTAATTGTTGATTTCATGGTATGGTGGTTTTGTACTGCCTAAGTTAGCAAAAATTACTGCAATTTGTTTTCCGGTAAATGACAAATTGGCATTTTTAAAAAAATGGCAATACTTTTGCACGTCGCTACGCGACAACTTACGAGAATTAATGTTTAAGAAAATATTTAAGAATATGAGCCGCGAACACGCTGAAAACGCTGAAAACGAACTGAACAAAGAAGAAGTACTTAACGAAACGGAACAAACTACTGACGCTACGGCAGAGCAGGGGGTACCATCGGCAGAGGAGCTTTCGGCAGAAGAAAAGCTGAGTGAAGAGCTGGCTAAGGAAAAGGACAAGTTTTTACGTCTTTTTGCAGAGTTTGAAAACTATAAAAAACGCACGTCTAAAGAGCGTATTGATTTGTTTAAAACCGCTAACCAAGAGGTACTGCAGGCCATGCTGCCTATACTGGATGATTTTGACCGCGCTATGGTGCAGATAGGTAAAAGCGGCGACGAAAACCTGCTAAAGGGAGTAGAGCTTATACACAATAAGCTAAAAGATACCTTGGTTTCTAAAGGATTAGAGCAGGTAGAACTTAAGGCAGGCGATGCGTTTGATGCAGATTTTGCTGAGGCCATTACACAAATCCCTGCGCCAAGCGAGGAGCTTAAAGGCAAGATTGTAGATGTGGTAGAAAAAGGCTATAAGCTGGGTGATAAAATAATCCGTTTCCCTAAAGTGGTACTGGGGAACTAATTGCGGTAAAGCATCATGAAAAAAGATTATTACGAAATACTGGGCATAGACAAAGGCGCCAGTGCAGAGCAGATAAAAAAAGCCTATCGTAAAAAGGCAATAGAATTTCACCCTGACAAAAACCCGGGTGACAAGGCTGCGGAAGAGAAATTTAAGGAAGCAGCAGAAGCCTATGAAGTGCTAAGCGATGCCGATAAAAAAGCCCGTTACGACCAGTATGGCCATGCCGCTTTTGATGGTGGCTTTGGCGGCGGCGGTTTTGGCGGCGGCGGCATGAACATGGACGACATCTTTAGCCAGTTTGGCGATATCTTCGGCGGTGCCTTTGGTGGCGGTTTCGGAGGTTTTGGCGGTGGTGGTGGTGTACGCCGTGTAAAAGGCAGCAACCTGCGCATTAAAGTAAAACTTACCCTTGAAGAAATTGCTAACGGGGTAGAGAAAAAGATAAAGGTAAAACGTAAGGTACAGGCTAAAGGTGTTACTTACCGCACATGCCCTACCTGTAACGGTACAGGCCAAGTGGTAAAAATAACCAATACCATACTGGGCCGTATGCAAACAGCGGCTGCCTGTAACCACTGTGGTGGCAGCGGGCAAATACTGGATGGTAAACCTGCAGGTGCCGATGCACAGGGTATGGTAATGGAAGACGAAACGGTTTCTATTAAAATACCTGCCGGTGTAGCCGATGGTATGCAGCTTAAGGTATCGGGCAAGGGTAACGATGCGCCGGGGGCTAACAGCATTGCGGGCGACCTGATTGTGGCTATTGAGGAAATAGAACACGATACCCTGAAACGCGAAGGGGAAAACCTGCACCTTGATTTATACATAAGCTATCCGGAAGCGGTACTGGGTACCTCTAAAGACATTGATACTGTAACGGGTAAGGTGCGTATAAAGCTGGAAGACGGTATACAGAGCGGTAAAATACTGCGCCTTAAGGGCAAGGGTTTGCCAAGCCTTAACAGCTACGGTAACGGCGACCTGCTGATACACGTAAACGTGTGGACACCTAAGAATTTAAATAAGGAGCAGCGCCAGTTCTTTGAAAAATCACTTAACGACGAAAATTTCTCTCCGAAGCCCGAAAAAAGCGATAAGTCTTTTTTTGAAAAAGTTAAGGATATGTTTTCGTAATTTAAGAAAAAATTATACATTTGAAACTTCACTAAACAACTAGTGAATTTTTCTTTTTCATAGCAATTTTTCCCACCCCCTACGCAAGTAGGGGGTGGGTTTTTTTATGCATGATTTTATTTCACTTTTCAGTACAGAATGCTTAATATGTGCAGCAGTAGGTTGGGTTATCATTGTTTGCGGTTTTATGGCATATAAATATTAATCTAAAGCCTTGCAATGAGAATGATTAATTAAGCCTGAAATCTGAAATCAAAAATAAATACAGTATTTTTACCATTCCAATAACGAAGCATGAAACCAATACTCGAAGTAAAGAATGTTGTAAAACAGTATGGCGACTATACGGCGCTTAACAGCGTATCGCTTACCGTACCAAAAGGCAGCATTTATGGATTACTGGGGCCTAATGGCGCCGGTAAAACGTCTCTTATACGCATCATCAACCAAATCACCATGCCCGACGGCGGCGAAGTGCTGCTGGATGGCGAAAAGCTTAACCCTTCGCACATTAGCCACATAGGCTATATGCCCGAGGAGCGCGGCCTTTATAAAACCATGACCGTGGGCGAACAGGCACTGTACCTGGCGCAGCTTAAAGGTTTAAGCAAAAAAGAGGCGAAAGAGCAACTTAACTACTGGTTTGAAAAACTGGACATAAAAGGCTGGTGGGACAAAAAGATACAGGAGCTAAGCAAGGGTATGGCGCAGAAAATTCAGTTTGTGGTAACGGTACTGCACCGCCCCAAGCTGCTTATACTGGATGAGCCTTTTAGCGGTTTTGACCCCGTAAACGCCAACCTGATTAAAGATGAAATCATGGAGCTGCGCGATAAGGGTACTACTGTTATATTTTCTACCCACCGTATGGAAAGCGTGGAAGATATGTGCGACCACATAGCACTGATCCATAAATCAAATAAGCTGATAGAAGGCCAGCTTCAGGACGTAAAAAAACAGTATCGTACAAATACGTATGAGGTAGGTATTGCACCGCAAAATTTTCAGGCGCTTTTAGCAGACATCAATACAAAATACACTACCAAGCAGGCCAACTTTAAAACCCTGGATGACGAATTGAAACTTGAGGTTTCTCTGCCTCAGGGCCATACACCACGAGATCTTATGCAGTACCTGTTGCAACACGGCGAGGTAACATATTTTGTGGAAAAGATACCAAGTGTAAACGACATTTTTATTCAAACCGTTAGCCAAAAGAAATAACACATGAGTTTATCATTAATTATAAAAAGGGAGTTTAACGCCAAGGTAAGAAACAAGTCGTTTATAGTAATGACATTTCTTAGTCCGCTACTGTTTGTAGGTATGGCGCTGGCTATTGCCTATCTTTCAAATCTTAATAAAGAAGAGGTAGTAAAAGTAGCGGTACACGATGTTCAGGGCAGGTTAAAGACTGATTTGAAAAGTAATAGTAAGTATTTATATACTGATTTAAGCGCTCTTCCGGTGTCTAAAGCAAAGGATGAGGCTGCCAAAGATTATGAAGGTCTTGTATATGTACCTGTGCTGGATAGTACACAACAACTTGAGGGTAAAGTAGAGTTTCTTTCAGTTGAAAGTCCTAATATGGATTTTGTAAATAACTTAGAAAAGATTATCAATAAAAAAGTTACAGACGTTAAACTGAAAAGCCTGCATTTTAATCCTGAAAAAATAGAAAAAGCACAAGCAAAAGCTACCATCCACCTTAGTACGTTTTCGGGAGAGGAAACGCATAAAGAAGCCAGTTTGCTAAAAGTTATCTTCGGCGGGCTTGCCGGGTATCTTATCATGATGTTTGTAATTATTTACGGCAACATGGTAATGCGTAGTGTTATTGAGGAAAAAACCAACCGCATTATAGAAATCATCATTTCGTCTGTAAAGCCGTTCCAGCTTATGATGGGGAAAATTGTAGGTACGTCGCTTGCGGGTATTTTACAGTTTTTAATATGGGCAGTGCTGGGTACAGTATTGTTTACGGTACTGGGTAGTATTTTTCATTTGCCCATGGGAGGTACAGCCGGTATAGCTCAGGAACAGGTTGCGCAGGTATCTGCTTCTGAAGCACAGATTTACCTTATAGAGCTTGCTAAACTTCCTCTGGGTACCATGTTTATATGCTTTCTTATGTATTTTATTGGGGGGTACTTCCTGTACAGTTCGCTATACGCTGCCATAGGTGCCGCGGTAGATAGCGAAACCGATACCCAACAGTTTATATTACCTATTATTATGCCGCTAATGCTAGGGGTGTATGTGGGCTTTTTTACGGTAATAAGCGACCCTAATGGTACGGTGGCTACCGTTTTTAGTATGATACCGCTTACGTCGCCCATAGTAATGATGATGCGTATACCATTTGGAGTGCCGGTATGGCAGGTTATAGTGTCTATGCTGTTGCTGTTTGGCACGTTTTTAGGGGTAGTGTGGTTTGCCGCAAAAGTGTATCGCATAGGTATACTTATGTACGGTAAAAAACCTACGTACAAAGAAATATTTAAATGGATAAAGTATAAGGGATAGCTTTCAGTCACAGTCACAGTTTGCAGTTTTAAAAATCTGAAATCTAAAATCTTAAGTCTGAAATTTATTCTGGAATCTACAATCAAAAATCTGAAATTAAAACATGCCAAAAATATTAGTTATAGAAGATGAGGCGGCCATCCGCAGGGTATTGGGTAAAATACTGCGCGAAGAAAGCGATACCTACCTGGTAGATGAAGCCGAAGACGGAGCCGTAGGCCTTGAGAAAATAAAAGGCGAAGATTATGACCTTGTGGTGTGCGACATTAAAATGCCGAAAATGGATGGCGTAGAGGTGCTGGAGGCAGCAAAAAAAATAAAACCCGAAACACCTTTTGTAATGATTTCCGGGCACGGCGATCTTGAAACCGCCATTAACACCATGCGCCTGGGGGCGTTTGATTATATATCTAAACCACCAGATCTAAACCGCCTGCTTACCACCGTGCGTAATGCGCTCGATAGGAAAACCTTGGTGGTAGAAAATAAAATGCTGAAGAAAAAGGTAAGTAAAAGCTATGAAATGATAGGCGTTAGCGAACCCATTCAGCACATAAAAGATATTATAGATAAAGTAGCCCCTACCGATGCGCGTGTGCTTATTACCGGGCCAAATGGTACCGGTAAAGAGCTGGTGGCGCATCAGCTTCATGAAAAAAGCGAGCGTAGTGGCGCCCCGTTTATAGAGGTTAACTGTGCGGCCATACCGGGCGAACTTATAGAAAGTGAACTCTTTGGACACGTAAAAGGGGCTTTTACCAGTGCGGTTAAAGACCGTGCGGGCAAGTTTGAAGCGGCCGATAAGGGCACTATTTTCCTGGATGAGATAGGCGACATGAGTCTGCCCGCACAGGCTAAGGTGCTGCGTGCATTGCAGGAAAACATGATTCAGCGTGTGGGTGCCGAAAAGGATATAAAAGTAGATGTGCGCGTGGTGGCGGCAACTAACAAGGATTTAAAAAAGGAGATTGCCGAAGGGCGTTTCCGTGAGGACTTGTACCACCGCCTTGCAGTTATCCTGGTTAAGGTACCGGCGCTAAACGACCGCCGGGATGATATTCCGCTGCTTATTAACCATTTTACAGAGAAGATAGCCGATGAGCAGGGTACTGTGCAAAAGCGTTTTTCGGGAGATGCCATAAAACTGCTTCAGGAATACGACTGGACCGGTAACATACGCGAACTGCGCAATGTGGTAGAACGCCTTATTATACTGGGCGGGGCAGAAATATCTGAAACGGATGTGAAGCTTTTTGCAAGCAAATAATATTTTTAGGGGCCACAAATTACACGAATTTTCACCAATGTTTTTGAAAGTCGTAAATTTGTAGCGATAATCATAAAAGCAGAAGTCACTAATATAACGGTTACACAGGTTTGCTCATTAATTAACTGGGTAAATTTGTGTAATTCGTGGCTTATAAAACAAAATGAAATTAAAGAAAATACTACCCCATCTTCAGCAATCTTTAGAACAGGCGGGGCTTACAGAACCTACTGAATTGCAACGCGAAACTTTTGGTCCTATAAAAAGCGGGGTAGACCTTGTTATAGGCGGCCTGCGCGAAGAGGGAAAAACCACAGCCATTGTAATTAATGTTATACAGCGGTTAGACAAAGCTCCGGCCGGCATGATAGCCCCACGTGCGCTTATCATTGTTAAAGACAAGGAGAAGATGCTGGAAATGATGGAGCTGTTTGCAGAACTGGGCAAGCATACCGACCTGCGTATATACGGTGTGCATGACAAAACCAATCTTGATGAGGACAAAAACCAGATTTCGGTAGGTATAGATGTGCTTATAGGTACGCCAATACGCCTTAACGATATGTTTGGCGGGGCAGGGTTTGATGTAAACCAGCTAAAGATGCTTATCGTTGATGATGTAGAGGAACTGCTGCGCAACAGACTTGAGCCTAAAATAGCCCGCCTTAGTAACAGCATTGGCAAAACACAGCGTTTATTTTTTACCGATGTTATAACCGAAAGGGTAGAGTTTCTTGCAGATCGTCTTATGGTAGAGCCTATGTTTATGGAAACAGGCGAAGATGATGAAGACGACTATGATGAGTTTGAAGATGATGATTTCGACGAAGATTTTGCCGAAGATTTCAATGACTTTGACGAAGAGGCTGAAGATGATTCGGAGTCTGATAACGAAGACAAAAAAGAAGAAGAATAACCGATGATACTGCAGTCGGAGCGTTTATATTACCGTGAGTTTACAGCAGCCGATGATGTGCTGCTGTTTCAACTGGATTCAAACCCCGAAGTACACCGCTATCTGGGTAATAATCCGGTTACGCACATAGACCAGGTTCGTGAATATCTTGCTTCAGTAATCGACCAGTATGCTGCTAATAGCATAGGCCGTATGGCTGCGTTTCTTAAAGAAACTGATGAGTTTATAGGTTGGGGCGGATTAAAACTTGAAAGTAATGTAAACGGTCATGACCGTTTTTATGATATTGGCTATCGCCTGCTGCCCCAGTTTTGGGGTAGGGGCTACGCTACAGAGTCGGCTAAGTTTTTTATCAGTTATGGATTTAACCAGCTTAATATTTCTGTAATCAATGCCACCGCCTTACGAGCCAATTCTGCATCCTGTAACGCACTCATTAAATCGGGGCTTCGGGAAATAGAAACCTTCGATTATAAAGGTGAAGAAGCCGTATGGTTTGAGATTATAAGACAGTATTAAACCGCAGCCTTAGGCTTTTTCCGCTTATCGGCTTTTTTCTTTTTCTCAAAAAGGTAGCCTATGGCCACACCCGCCAGTGCCCATAGCGGAAGGCCCAGTAAAAGCTTTTCCAAATCAAAACTTTCATGGTCTATCATAGGAAAGATAACCATAGTAATAACGTAAAGTATGCCACCCCATACCAAACCAGATCTAGTCCACTTTTTCATTGTTACTGTTATTTTGGTTAAACCTCTTTTTCTGTACGGCAATTAATAAAAAATAAGCAGCCACCCATACCAGCAGGTTAATTATGGCGGTATTAAGGCTTACCTTGTTTTGGCTCCAGCCCATAATCGGGAATATAAACGTTATGGTTACGTACATAAACCCAAACCACCCTGCCATGGCCAACTTATATTTTTTAAAATTATCCATTAATCTGTTTCTTTGCCTTTTTCGTATTATTGGTGTAGGCTATATATATACCAAAAATTGTACACACAAATATGTTTATAGCAACACGCGCCCAAAAGTTATCGAAGTAATTGTCTTCGCTGCCAATAGCTTGCATTACATAAGGTAGTATAAACGTTCCAAATGTAAACATCCATACAGATATAAGTATTGCACCTTTGGTTGCAGGCTTCATTTTTTTGTTAAACATAGTGTTTATCAGTTTTGTGTTTTGTTAACGGGATATTTAATCTTTCTATACCTCAAATATACCTAATTTTTTGTGAAAAATATATGAGTTTTGTCATGTAACAGCCGGGTATTTTTTTGCAGAGCACCTAATGTAATTATACTATCTTTGCGGCTTAAAATTTTGCTGTAAATGATTAGTGTAGATGCCCTTTCGGTACAGTTTGGCGGTACCACGCTGTTTAGCGATGTTTCTTTCTCCATAAACGAAAACGACAAAATAGCCCTTATGGGCAAAAACGGTGCGGGAAAAAGTACCCTGCTAAAAATTATAGCCGGGGCTAATAAGCCTACATCGGGTGCCATATCTGCACCTAAGGGAACCGTAATTGCCTACCTGCCGCAGCACCTGCTTACCCAGGACGATGCTACCGTTTTTGAGGAAGCGAGTAAGGCTTTCTCGGCAGTGTTTAAAATGAAGGCAGAGATAGACGCCATTAATGAGGAGCTTACCGTACGTACTGATTACGAGTCAGACGATTATTATAAACTGATAGAAAAGGTATCTGAACTTTCAGAGAAATTTTATTCTATAGAGGAAGTAAACTACGAAGCGGAGGTAGAAAAAGCGCTTATAGGTATGGGTTTCCTTCGTGAGGATTTTAACAAGCCTACATCTGAATTCAGTGGAGGTTGGCGCATGCGTATAGAGCTGGCTAAAATCCTGTTACAAAAGCCCGACCTGATTTTGCTGGATGAGCCTACTAACCACCTTGATATAGAAAGTATACAATGGCTGGAGGATTTCCTTGTAAACAGCGCTAAGGCGGTTATGGTTATAAGTCACGACCGTGCCTTTGTAGATAATATTACTACCCGAACCATAGAGGTTACCATGGGCCGTATTTACGATTATAAGGCTAAATATTCGCACTACCTGGAACTGCGTAAAGACCGCCGTGCCCACCAGCAAAAAGCTTATGAGGAACAGCAAAAGTTTATAGCCGAGAACCAGGCTTTTATAGAGCGTTTCAGGGGAACGTTCTCTAAAACAGAGCAGGTACAATCGCGTGTGCGTATGCTGGAAAAACTTGTGCTGGTAGAAGTAGACGAGCTGGACACTTCGGCACTGAGGTTAAAATTCCCTCCGGCACCGCGTTCAGGACAGTACCCTGTTATTGTAAAGGAACTGGATAAATCGTATGGCGACCACGTGGTGTTTAAAAACGCGTCGATGGTAATAGAGCGTGGGCAAAAGGTAGCTTTTGTAGGTAAAAATGGTGAGGGTAAATCTACCATGATTAAAGCCATAATGCAGGAAATAGGCCATGAAGGCGGCACGCTTGAAATAGGGCATAACGTAAAAATAGGCTACTTTGCGCAAAACCAGGCGGCATTGCTGGATGGCGAACTTACCGTATTTGACACTATAGACTGTATAGCCGAAGGCGATATCCGTACGCAGATTAAAACCATACTGGGAGCGTTTATGTTTAGTGGAGATGATACTACCAAGAAAGTTAAAGTGCTTTCGGGGGGAGAGCGTACCAGGCTGGCTATGGTGAAACTACTTTTGGAGCCGGTTAACTTGCTAATACTGGATGAGCCTACCAACCACCTTGATATGAAAACCAAGGACATTATTAAGGAAGCCCTTAAAGCGTTTGATGGTACGCTGATATTAGTATCGCACGACAGGGATTTCCTTGATGGGTTAGCTACAAAGGTGTTTGAGTTTGGTAACAAACGTGTGAAAGAGCATTTTGAAGACATAAAAGGTTTCCTTGAAATGAAGAAGATGGAAAACCTGCGCGAAATAGAGCGTAAATAATAGGCGTGTAATACAGCTATAAAATAATAAGGCACCTGAATATTCAGGTGCCTTATTGGTTTTGAAAAATGGTTTTTGGGGTGTTACCCGATTGAAATTTCGAGTATATCTATTTCGCCTTCACTTACCTCGTTATTGTTATCGGCAATAATGTTTACACCCTGCACACAAAGCGATTTTACCTTTTTTCCACCGTTTTTAATCAGTTTCTCAAAGTTACGCGGGTGTAGCATAAGCATTACATTGCCATTTAGTGCATTATGGGTAATGAAGCTTTTAATGGTAGCTAAGTCAATGTTCTTTTTCATAGGGATAAGGCTTTAAGTGGTTTATTGTACTGATGCAAAGATGCTGATAATACCCTAAAAATATTGGTAACAAATTGCCAAATAAATATTAAAAAACCGCTAATGCTTAAATAGTGTTAATGATACACCGTTTTGTTATTCCCTATTTCAGGTAGCCATCGCTTCAATTACATTTGTTATTTATTAAGCCAGTTAAATAGCTTTTCGGCATTTTCTTTGGTAAAAAGCCCGGTACCGCTGCTCATGGTGGCCGCAGAGCCGCAGGCTACGCCCATGCGCGCCATTTCGGTTAACGATCCGCCTTTTTGCAATACGCTCACCATGCCTGCTACCATGCTGTCTCCGGCACCTACTGTACTGCGTTTTTTTACTGATGGTGCCGGTACATGAATCACTTCATTTTTACTAACCAGGTAAGCTCCCTGCGGGCCTAATGATACTACTACAATATCAGCTTTCCCTTCGTTTACAAGAATTTGTGCTGCTTCGTCGGCGGTGTCATTATCCAGTTCTTCTTGCCCGGTAAGTGTGCTGAGTTCGCCCAGGTTTGGCTTTAGCAGGTGTACACCTTCCTTTAGTATTTCGGCAAGGGCTTCTCCGCTGGTGTCGGCTACTATAAGGGTGCCTTTTTCTTTTAAATCTTTTACAATCTGGCGCAGCAGTGTTGCCGGCACACCAGGCGGAAGGCTTCCGCTTATAACCGCGATTTTAGGCGCGGGAGTAATGGATTGTATTTGTTGCAGTATGTTTTCCGATTCGGTGGCGGTTACCTCGTCTCCCGGCATACCGAAACGGTACTGCTCGTTGTGCGATGTATCTACCACAATAAAATTTTCACGGGTTTCTGCCGCTACGGTAATAGGGTGGGTGTGCACGTTTTCGGTATGCAGTAATTCTTCAAGAAGTGATCCGGTACGTCCGCCCGATAAAAATAGTGCTGTAGAGGGTATGCCCAGCCGTGCCAGCCCACGCGATACGTTAATACCACCGCCCCCTGGCTCGTATTTAGGCTTGTCGCAACGTAGTTTTTTTTCGGGTTTTATGTTATCTACGTTGGTACTTTTGTCTACCGCCGGGTTAAGGGTTATGGTTAAAATAGAATTTGCCATCGTTATCTGTAAATTTTTATACTTTTTTAAAGTTAAAAATTATTACGGACCACGATGGCAAAATAAGTGTTAATGTAGGTGCTTTATCTTACAAAGCGTTCTAAAATGCTGTATTCGTTGCTTAATTCTATGTAGTAACAACCTGCGGGCACTTCCACATCCATTTCATCAATCTGCTTTTTAGAAAAGCCACGTTTTTTTAAATCATCCGGGGTGTGCAGTAGTACAGGGTCGTCTCCTACGTAGTACAGGTTATCGTCACTTTTAGTGATTTCATTTACCTGCCCTGATATTCCGTAATCAAGGGAGTTATAATAAAGCTCTTTTTCAAGCTCTTCTTCGTTTAACTGGTTCAGCCAGTTTTTAAGGTCTCTCAGTTTCATACCTTAAAGCAATTTGTAAAATTAGTATCTTTTTTAGCGGCAGTGTAATTCGTTGTGGGGCAAAAAATTACAAGGGTAAATTTATATAAAACATCATTACGTTGCTGCGTCTGTTGATAATTTTTTCAAGTTAATTAAATTGTTTCTTAACATAATTACAACATAATTAAATTAAGGTAAAAAGTCCCGATGAATATGCGATTTTTTGTTATTTGTTGCTGTTCGGGTAGGGTTATCTTGGTAGTTTTTTTCTTATACAAATGCTGTTGGTCGTAAAAAAACGTCGTTGGTCTGCTTATTTTAGGTATTTGCCTATTTCTTTTACAGAAAGATTGAAGGATATCGAGAGTATAAAATAAGGCGTTTTGAAATGTGATTTCTGGTGTGGGATACTATTACAAAAAAGCAGTCATCGGGTTAACCGAATGACTGCTTTAACAATTAATATAACCTAAAATGTAAAATATAGACGCAAGATATTAAAAAGAGTTGCGTGGCACAATATAAATTTTGTTTGAATAGATAAGTAGGCGGGAATAATGTATATTTGCGTTTATTTTGTGAAGGATGGATAACAAGACCGAAGAATTTTACAGAAGGCTTACGGAAGAGCTTGCGGGTTCTGCCGATTGGCCGGCGCTATACCTATTTAAGTTTATAGTGCCATCAGACGACCAGAAAATACAAACCGTAGAAAATGCTTTTAATAATATGGGTGCCGTTATAGAGACCAGTAAATCTAAAACCGGCAAGTATACCAGCGTTTCTATTAACGTAAAGATGCAGGGCCCCGAAGCTATTGTTGAAAAATACAAGCAGCTTTCTGTTATTGAGGGTATTATTTCTCTATAAACTTAATTTCTTACAATGAAATATAACGCTGACGATGCCGTTATGCACCTTGAGTATAATTCGCTGCGCGAGCACCTTATTATACCCGAGTATGGCAGGCATTTACAAAAACTTATAGACCAGGCATCGGCCCTGGAAAACAGGAACGAACGCAATAAGGCGGCGCGCTACATCATTTCGGTTATGGGTAGCCTTAACCCCCACCTGCGCGACGTGCCTGATTTTCAGCATAAGCTATGGGATCAGCTGTTCATAATGTCTGATTTTAAGATAGATGTTGATTCGCCTTATCCTGTGCCAAGCAGGGAAATGCTGGAGCAAAAACCCGACAGGCTTGCTTATCCGCAAAACTTTCCTAAATACAGGTTTTATGGTAACAATATAAAGTATATGATAGATGTGGCGTGCAGCTGGGAAGACGGGCCTCTTAAAGATGCGCTGGTTATAGTTATAGCTAACCACATGAAAAAATCGTACCTGAGCTGGAACAAAGACACCGTAAAAGACGACGTGATTTTTGAGCACCTTGCCGAAATGTCGGGTGGTAAGTTAAACCTTCAAAGTACAGATGAGGAGCTTTCGGCTACCAGCGACCTTATGAAGGTAAACAAGAAAATGAGCAACAAAGCTTATAACAATACTAATAATAACAACAATAATAATAACCCCCGACTTAGGAAGGGTGTTATGAAGAATAACAATAACCGTAAATCTTAATTTTTACTCGTTTGCATGGGAACATTTAAAATTGAAGGTGGTGCACCGCTAAAAGGGGATGTAGTTCCTCAGGGAGCCAAAAATGAAGCATTGCAGGTGCTTAATACTGTACTGCTTACCTCCGAAAAAGTAACCATTACTAACATTCCTGACATTATAGATGTTAACAAGCTTATAACGCTGCTTAGCAACCTTGGTGTTAAAATACAAAAGCTGGCACACGGCTCATATACGTTTCAGGCAGATGAGGTAAACCTTGCTTATCTTGAAAGCGACGCTTTTAAAAAAGAAGGCGCAGGCCTTCGTGGTTCTATTATGATTGTAGGGCCGCTACTGGCTCGTTTTGGTAAGGGATACATTCCTAAACCGGGTGGCGACAAAATAGGACGCCGCAGGCTTGATACGCACTTTGAAGGTTTTATAAACCTGGGTGCTAAATTTAGGTATAATGAAGAAGAGCATTTTTACGGTGTAGAGGCCGAAAGGCTTAAAGGGGCTTACATGTTGCTTGATGAGGCATCTGTAACCGGTACGGCTAACATAGTTATGGCTGCTGTACTTGCTGAAGGTAAAACTACCATATACAACGCGGCCTGCGAACCGTACCTGCAACAGCTTTGCAAAATGCTTAACAGCATGGGAGCAAAAATTACTGGTGTAGGTAGTAACCTGCTTGAGATTGAAGGTGTGGAAACCCTTGGCGGATGCGAGCACCGCATACTGCCGGACATGATTGAAATAGGTAGCTGGATAGGCCTTGCAGCTATGACTCGCAGCGAAATTACCATTAAAGATGTAAGTTGGGAAAACCTTGGTGTAATACCAAACGTATTCCGTAAGCTGGGTATTACCCTGGAGCGTCGGGGAGATGATATATACATCCCTGCACACAAAGACGGTTACGAAATACAAAGCTACATAGATGGGTCTATACTAACCATAGCCGATGCTCCATGGCCGGGCTTTACGCCTGACCTTTTAAGTATTGTTTTGGTTGTGGCTACGCAAGCAAGGGGTAGTGTACTTATACACCAAAAAATGTTTGAAAGCCGCCTGTTCTTTGTAGACCGCCTTATAGATATGGGCGCGCAGATTATTTTGTGTGACCCGCACAGGGCTACAGTTATAGGGCTTGACTTTAAATCGCAATTAAAAGGTATATTAATGTCTTCGCCTGATATCAGGGCCGGTATTTCTATGCTTATTGCGGCACTTTCTGCAAAAGGTACCAGTACTATACAAAACAGTGACCAGATAGACAGGGGTTACGAGCGTATAGACGAAAGGCTACGTGCACTGGGTGCTAAAATCACCCGTTTGGACTAAACAGATTTTGTTTTATATATAAAAACGCCTTCTTACACAGAAGGCGTTTTTTGCTTTTTAAGAGATTTATTTTATGTAAACCGTTTTTACGTTTACAAACTCTTTAATGCCGTGCTCAGAAAGTTCTCGGCCATACCCTGAACGTTTTACGCCACCAAAGGGCAGTGCAGGATCTGATTTTACAAGGGCGTTTATAAATACGGCTCCTTCTTCAAACAGGTGTAGTTTTGATTTTATATTTTTTATGTCTGTAGTGAAAACCGACACCCCAAGTCCAAATTCCGACTGATTGCTGAGTGCTACCGCTTCTTCAAAGCTGGAAAACTTAATTACAGGTACGGCGGGGCCAAACACTTCTTGTTTAAAAACCGGCATTTCGGGCGTTACACCGGTCAGTATAGTAGGGGCGTAGAAAGCTTCGTTTCGGGTGCCGCCCGTAACTATTTTGGCTCCCATTTCTACTGATTTGTTGACTTGTTTTTCTATTTCTTCGGCAAGGTCTACACGAGCCATTGGGCCTATATAGGTGTCTTCTTTGTTGGGATCGCCAATTTTAAGTTCCTCTACTGCTGCTTTAAATTTTTCAAGGAAAGTGTCGTATATCTTCTCATGCACAAAAAAGCGTTTTGCGGCAATGCAGCTTTGACCCGTATTTTGGAAACGCGCCGTAACCGCTTCTTTAACCGTGTGTTCCATATCAGCATCCTCCAGTACTATAAGGCCGTTACTTCCGCCAAGTTCAAGCACCGCTTTTTTAATTTGGGCGGCGGCGGTGCTCGCAGCAGATGCACCTGCTTTTTCACTGCCGGTTAATGATATTGCCTTTACTTCAGTCAGGTTAATGATTTCCTTAACCTGGTCGCCGCTTATAAATAGGTTTTTATACACTCCTTCCGGAAATCCTGCCTGTGTAAACAGCTCTTCTATGAGCGCGGCACAGCCCGCTACGTTGCTGGCGTGTTTTACCGCTACGGTGTTTCCGGCAATAATAGTGGGTATGGCAAACCTAAATACCTGCCAGTACGGAAAGTTCCACGGCATAATGCCAAGTATTACCCCAAGAGGTTCAAACGTGGCGTAACTCTCAGATCCATCTGAAGTTATTTTTTCATCAGCTAAAAAAAGTTCTGATTTTTGTAGGTAAAATTCGCATAAAAGTTTACATTTGTTTAATTCCGCTATCGCCTGTGTAATGGGTTTTCCCATTTCGGCCGTAGCCATTGCAGCCAGCGCATCCTTCTTAAGATCAAGGGTTTTAGCCAGTTTGTCTATAAATGTAAGCCGTTCTGTCAGGCTCTTGCTTTTCCAGTTGCTGTACGTTTTGGCTGATTCTTTAATAATATTTACCGCCTCAGTGTGCTCAAGATATTGGTAATCAGAAATTTTTTCCTGATTGTATGGGTTTACAGTGGTGTACATAAGTGTGTGTTTTTCTTTATTTTATAAAGATACTACATATTTTGTAAATTATATTTTACTATTTTTACCGAAAAATTAAACGTACTGATAAACAAAAGAATTATTTATGAAGAAAGCTGTACTCCCCCTATTACTGCTTTGCTTGGCGCAGGGTATAAGTGCCCAGGAAGCAAAAGATTACAACAAATGGTCGGTAGAGTTTGGTGGTGGTATCAACAAGGTATCAAAACCGCTTAACCCGGGCTACCACGTAGATGGTTACAACCTGTACACGCTTACAGCAGGTGCAAGGTACATGTTTAATACCAAAATAGGTCTTAAGCTTGACTTTGATATGCACAGGCTAATGGGTGATAACAGGTCTATTCCTTTCCAGACAAATGTATACACCGTAGGACTAGAGGGTGTAGCTAACTTAGGCAGGATTCTTGAGTTTGAAAGTTGGACGAAAAGAATAAACGTACTTGCGCACACCGGTGTGGGTGTAGGTATGCTTACAGGAAACGACCGTATTAAAGAAAATGACAACATAGGTAACTTCCTTATAGGTCTTACCGGTGAATATAAACTTACCAACAGGGTAACCCTTACAGGAGACTTTACCATGATGAACTCTTTTGCTATGCAAAGTTCATGGGATGGTGGCCAAGTATACCAGCCTGCAGGAACGCAAGGTTTTGATGGTACTTTGTATGCCGCTACTATTGGTCTTAACATCTCATTTGGTAAACATGCTGAACATGCTGACTGGTATGTTTACAATGGTGATGATAAGATTGAAGATCTTGAAAACCGCGTTTCTGAACTGGAAACAATGATGAACGATACCGATAAAGATGGTGTGCCGGATTATCTTGATGCTGAGCCAAAAACTCCATCTGGAGCGCTTGTTGATTCTAAAGGTAGAAACGTAGACCTTAACAACAACGGCATTGCTGATTACGCCGAAGTACAGCAGCAAACAACAACTGGTGGTGGTACTGAGGTAGTAGACCTGATAAACGAAGGATATGTAAACATTTACTTCGACTTTAATTCAGACCAGCCTACGCAAGCTTCTACAGGTGCAATTACCTTCCTTATTACATATCTTAAAGAACACGCAGATAAGTCTGTGGAGCTATTTGGCTATGCCGACGAAATTGGAGATGCTAAGTACAACCAGGAGCTTTCTGAAAGAAGGGCTGCAAACGTGAAGAAGATATTTGTAGACGCAGGTATTGCAGAAAGCCGTATGACAATTACCGGTAAAGGTATAGATAATACTGTAAGTAAAGACAGCAAATACGCTCGTAACACAGTACGTCGTGTAACGCTTTCAATAAAATAATTATAACCCTGTTATAATTGCAAAAGCTGGCCTTAAAGGCCAGCTTTTTTTGTTTTGTAAACAGGTAGTATGTAGATAATGTTTACATGTGTGTAAAGTAGTACAGTGTATGCTTTAAGCACAATTATACCAATGATAAATAGTAGTTGCGCTGCTTTTAGAACCTTTTCTACAGGCAGAGATATAACAGCTCATCATAACACGTGCGTAGCTATGCATGCAAAATTGTGCCATGAATTAACAATCAAACAATATGGTTCGCGCTGCTACACAAGCTATAACACAGGGCAATAAAAAATCCGGTTGCAAGCTTAGTTGCAACCGGATTTTAAACCTTTAAAGAACGCTATTATTTTATTTCCGTATACATGTCGTTACCCAGCGGCTTGATAGATTTACTATCCCTAACGGCTACATGCGGTGTTTCAGGAGCTAGTATCCGGCGACCGCTTCCGGTAATTTCTCGAATTGCTTCTGCTAACAGAGGCTCTGTTTCTTCGCCCAGTACACCCATATTATCAAAACTTTCGCCCAGTTCCACGTTAGGTTTAATGCCACTTGCGTAATCGCCAAAATCATTTTTATTGGCTATTCTAAACACTATAGGCTGCATGGCATATCGGTGGCTTCCGTTTCTGTTTCTTGCAGAAAAGTCGGGTGAGTCGTATAGTGTAATAGAGCCCACGTTTTTCCCAACTGTAGTTTTGCCTATCTGTTGTACTTCTATGTATGGTTTCAGTCCGTTTATAACAAGCTCACTAGCCGACGCCGTACTACCTGTAGCAATAATATATACTTTATTTAGCCTTAGGCTATTTATACTGCTACCGTTAGAAAGTGTACTGCTAAACTTGTTTACTAAAGACTCAGGGTTGTTGCTCTCATAGTAGGCCTGCAGTTTGTTGTTCCATTGTTCTTTACAAAAGATTTGCCCGTTAAACTGCCCGGTAATCATGCTGCCCAGATACGTTGCCGTGCGTACGCTGCCGCCACCGTTATATCTTAGGTCAAGTACCAGGTCTGTAACACCCGCAGCTGCAAATTGCCCAAACGCATCGTTTAGCTGTGTATCATAATTGCTGTAAAAGCCATTATACATTAAATATCCTATGGTGTGCGACCCCGCAGTAATGGTTTTGGCTACAAGCACAGGATTTTCGCTGTACTCTGTTTTTGTAAGCGCTACCGTTTTATCATTTGGGGTTATGTTTCCACCATCATAGTCGGCCATGTTTAGTGTGTAAAAGTTTTGGTTAACCAGCAGGTCATAGTAGTTGCTGCCGGTAAGTGCAGTTCCATTTACGGCATAAAAAATGTCGCCACGTTTTATATCCTTAGTGCTGGCATCGCTGCCCGGCATTACATAGCGCACGTATCCAAATACAGAGGTACGGGTGTCATCTTTATATACAAGTCCAAATTCTATACCGTTACTCATGCTCACACCTTGCAGCGCGTTTTCCAGTACACGGTAGTCCTCTACCAGCACGCTAAAACGGTCTACCTTATTTCCTGCGCTATCTGTACGGTACAGCAGGCTTTCAAAAAGGGCAGATGGTGTATTGTAAGATTCTAAAAACGCGTTTAATTCAGCCTGGTTGGCAAAGCGGTTATCGGCAAGGTTCGGCACGTTAGACTGCCACAGGTAAAACTGGTTCAATCCCTTCCATATAAAGTCGTTAACAGGTACGGCGTTATCATCCATGTCTTCGCAGGACTGAAGTGTAACGCTAACGGTAAGCACGGACAACAGCAAAATGCCTATCTTTTTCATAAACGCAGTTTTTTATCTTATTATAGAACGTAAATTTAAATATTTTTAATATTCCGTGTAACAAAAAAACATGCTACTCGTCTTGCTTATATAAACCGATAATAACAACCCTTAGAACGTATGAACCAGGCTGAGTTTATAAAAGTTATCTCGCCATTTAAAGATAAGGTTTTCCGGCTTTCGCGCCGGATGCTTATTAGCATTGAAGAGGCTGAGGATGCTACCCAAGAGGTGCTGGTAAAGCTTTGGAACAGCAGGGCAAAGCTAAGTGGTTATAGTAGTGTGGAGGCATTGGCCATGACCATGACAAAAAACTACTGCCTGGACAGGCTTAAAAGCAAGCAGGCATCGGAAATGAGGATTGTGCACAGCAATTACACCGATAGGGAAGCGGGGCTGCACAAGCAGGCAGAAGACCGCGACAGCCTGGGGTGGGTGCAAAAAATAATGTTACAGCTACCCGAACAGCAACGCATGATTGTGCAGCTAAGGGAGGTGGAGCAATACGAATTTGAGGAAATAGCCAAGTTGCTCGATATGAACGAAACGGCGGTACGTGTGGCGCTAAGCCGCGCCAGGAAAACGCTTAGGGATGAAATGACAAAAAAACACAGCTATGGAATTAACTAAAATAGAATTACTGATTAATAAATATTTTGACGCCGAAACTACTTTAGCAGAAGAACAGCAACTTAGGGATTATTTTAATTCGGGTAATGTGGCGCCACACCTGCAGCAATATGCTCCTATGTTTTGCTTTTTTGCCGAAGAAGAAGATCTGTCGTATAACAGGCCTTTACAGTTTGAAGCTAAGCCGGATTACCGGAGATGGTTTAGCGTAGCGGCGGCAGTAATTGTGGTTGCAGGGGGCTTTACCTGGTTTTATATAAATGGGGAAAACGCCGGCCGGCAAGATCTGGGTACTTACAATAACCCTGAGGTAGCCTTCAGGGAAACACAAAAGGCCCTAAACATGCTTTCAAAAAACGTAAACGTGGGCGTAGAAAGTATGAGTTACATAGGTGAATATGAAAAAACACGTAAATCAATCTTCAAAAAATAGAACAGTCATGAAAAAATTAATCATTGCAGTAGTATTAGCGGTGGCACCATTTGTTAGTTTTGCGCAAACAAATGTGTTTGATAAATTTCAAAATGTAGAAGGCATACAATCAATATGCTTAAACAGTAAACTTTTTGAAATAGCAGGTAGCGTAGAGGCTCCTGCAGGTGGCGAAAAGGCCCAGAAATGTTTAGATATGGTAAGGAACATAGATAATATGAAGATTTTTTCCACATCTGAAAGAAAGCACAAGAAAAACCTGAGCAGCGCCGTAGGTGCTTATCTTAAAGAAAATACGCTTAGCGAACTGGTTTCGGTAAACGATAAGGGTTCTAAAGTAAAGGTATTTGTAAAGCAGGGCGGTAAAGCGTCTGAAATACGCGAGGCACTGGTTTTTGTTGAAGATGAAAAAGAAGTGGTAGTTATGAGCTTTACCGGACAGGTAGACCTTAACACCCTTAAAAAGTTAAAGTAACTGTACTCAAAAAAGATTTTTAAATTAAGCGAAATGAAAAAGCTGTTTATTGCCCTGTTACTGGCTGCGATGCCTTTTATAGTAAATGCCCAGGCGTCGCCATTTGCCAGGTTTGAAGACAAAACAGGCATAACATCTGTTGTGGTAAACAAAAAGATGTTTGAACTGATGTCTAACGTAAAGATAGACCCTAAAGATAAAGAGGGTCAGCGTTATCTTAACCTTGTAAGGAAACTGGATAACCTGCGCGTGTTTACTACCGAAAACGGTAAGTTTTCCGGTGACATGAAGGTAGCAGTAGACAGTTATCTTAAAAGCAACCCGCTGCAGGAGCTTATGCGTATTAACAACAACGGCCGCAGCATAAAAATTTATGTAAAGCAGGGCGCTTCGTCTTCGCAGGTTAAAGAGCTGCTTATGTTTATAGAAGGGGGCAAAGGTACAGATACTGTACTTATGTCGCTTACGGGTAGCTTTGACCTGGACGATATTTCTATGCTTACCGAAAGGATGAGCCTTCCGGGCGGTAACGAGCTTAAAAAAGCTGCTAAAGAAAAAGCATAAGTATGGTACGACTATTTTATATACTGGCTGCGGCAGCAGTGGCGCTCCTTACATCGTGTAGTGGCGAACCTACCATGCAAACCTACTTTGTAGACAAAAGTGAACAACCGGGTTTTTCGGCTATAGATTTGTCGCCAAGCCTTATCAATACCAATAAGCTTAACCTTAAGCCCGAAGAAAAGGCGGCTATGGCTTCCATTAAATCGGTAAATATACTGGTGTATAAGGCAGATTCGGCTAACCCGAAATCTTATGAGCAGGAAGCGGCTACTGTTTTAAAAATTATTAAAACAGACCATTATGATGAACTTATGAAGTTTAATTTTAATGGGGCAGGGGCTAACCTGAGCACAAAGGGCGAAGGGGAGCACATAGACGAGTTTGTGGTATATGCGCACAAGCCCGATGCCGGACTTGCACTATTCAGGGTTACGGGCAACGACATGACGCCGAATAACGTAATGACTATAGCCTCTGTATTGCAAAAGGCGAGTGTAAATTCTGATCAGTTTAAGCCGTTGCAGAAAATGTTTTTAAAATAAAAACGCGATTTTAGTTTAGGTAAAATTTTTATACAACAGGCTTTACGCCAAACAAAAAACCGGGAAGCAATTCCCGGTTTTTTTATGTTGTATTGTAATGCTAATATTTATTTACGGATGGTTTGTTTCCTGTCTGGGCCTACAGATACTACCTTAATAGGCACTTCAAGTTCAGCTTCTATAAAGGCAATGTATTCTTTAAACTCTGCCGGAAGCTCATCGTAAGTTGTAAGACCGGTAAGGTCTGCCGCCCAGCCTTTTTTCTCCACATACACAGGCTCCACATTTTCTGGCTCTATGTTGTATGGGAAATGATTTATAACCTCGCCTTTGTATTTGTAAGCTGTACAAACTTTTAGGGTTTCAAAACCACTCAGTACGTCGCCTTTCATCATATACAGTTCGGTAACGCCGTTAACCTGTACCGCATATTTAAGCGCTACAAGGTCTAGCCAGCCACAACGCCTTGCCCGGCCTGTAACAGATCCAAATTCGTTACCCACACGTGCCATGGTAGCACCATCTTCGTCAAACAGCTCGGTAGGGAATGGGCCACTACCTACGCGGGTAGTGTACGCCTTAAATATACCGAACACGTCTTTTACTTTGTTTGGTGCTATACCTAACCCTGTACAGGCTCCGGCTGCCGTGGTGTTAGACGATGTTACAAACGGATAGGTTCCAAAATCTATATCCAGCAGCGACCCCTGGGCACCTTCGGCAAGGATAGATTTTCCTGCCTTCATGGCGCTGTTAAGGTATTCTTCGCTGTCTATAAACGTAAGTGTTTTAAGTACCTCAATAGCCGCAAAGAACTCTTCCTCAAGTTCGGCAAGGTCATACTCCAGCTCTACGTTGTAAAACGCTATCATAGCCTCGTGTTTTTCGGCAAGGTGGCGGTAGCGTTCCTTAAAATCGTCTAGTTCTATATCACCTACACGTATACCGTTTCGTCCGGTTTTATCCATGTATGTAGGGCCTATACCTTTAAGGGTAGAACCTATTTTGGCTTTACCTTTACTGGCTTCGCTAGCTGCATCCAGCAGGCGGTGCGTAGGCAGTATAAGGTGTGCCTTGCGCGATATAAGCAGGCGTGATTTAATGTCTATGTTAAACTTTTCCAGTCCTTCCAGTTCTTTCTGGAATACTACCGGATCCATAACCACACCGTTACCTATAATGTTTACAGAGTTTTGGTGGAAAATACCCGAAGGAATGGTTCTTAATACGTGTTTAATACCATCAAACTCCAGTGTGTGGCCGGCATTTGGCCCACCCTGAAATCGCGCTATAATATCGTAGCCCGATGTAAGTACGTCAACTATTTTTCCTTTTCCTTCGTCGCCCCATTGTAGCCCGAGTAGCAAATCTACGGTCATTCTTATTCGTGTGTTGTTTTATGTTGTTAGTAATTATTTCTGTCTTTAAAAACAAAAAACCAATCCGTTTTAGGGGTTGGTTCATTGGGCTGCTTTACAGCGGCTTATTCTTTTTCGGCGGCTACCTGCTTTTTCTGTCCGTACAGGTATAGCGAGTGATTGTGTATCTCTATGCCAAATATTTCTTCTATTGTTTTTTTAATGCTCTGTATACGCGGGTCGCAAAACTCTATCACTTCGCCGGTATCAGTCATAATAATATGGTCGTGCTGTTTATCAAAGTACGATTTCTCGTAGTGGCTTTGATTTTGCCCAAACTGGTGGCGCCTTACTAGGCCACACTCCAGCAGCAGTTCTATGGTGTTGTACAGCGTAGCGCGGCTTACGCGGTAGTTTTTATTTTTCATTTTAATATAAAGCGACTCTATATCAAAATGCTCGCTGCTGTTGTATATTTCCTGGAGTATTGCGTAGCGCTCAGGTGTTTTCCTGTGTCCCTTGTCTTCCAAAAACTTGGTAAAGACATTTTTTACAATCTCCTGGTTTTTATTGTTTTCCATAATTCGTGCGAAATACACGCAAAGATACGCTAATTTTTGGGAAGAGAAAATGTTTTGTGATACGGGATTTTATCCAGTGTTTTTAAATGTAAAATTTTGGCTACAAAACCTTTACGTTGTTATTGGTAAATTAGCTTTCATATCTAAAGTTAGTAGCGTTTAAACTATTGGGCAGTTAAGCCCAATAGTTTAGTTATTATAAATCCGTGTTACTTTATCTATACCGTCTATCTTCTTAATGTTTTCAATCAGCTTTTTAAGGATAGTATTGTTTTGTACCACAACCGTTACCTGGCCGTTAAACACGCCTGCATTACCGCTAAGCGATATGCTTTGTATGTTTACGTGCATGTTGTTACTGATTACTTTGGTAAGTTCATTAGTAAGCCCCAGGCTGTCCATACCGGTAATTTTAAGGGTTGCCTTAAATTCTTCCTGGCTGCTATCTATCCATTTGGCAGGGATAATGCGGTAGGCAAAGTTACTCTGCAGCCTTATGGCGTTAGGGCAATCGCGCTTGTGTACTTTAATACCCTCGTTTATGGTTACAAAGCCAAACACATCGTCGCCAGGTATGGGGTTACAGCAGTTGGCCAACTTATAGTCGAGCTTATCGCCGTTTTTACCAAATACAAGCAGGTCATAGTTTTTGCTGATTTCCTCTTTTTGTATTTGTTCCGGCGCTACACTTGGCGATTTACGCATTTTACCTTTAAAGAAATTCATAAAGGTATTGCTCTTTAATGCCGCAAAGTCTTTTAACTGCTGGTTGTCTATGCTGCCTATACCAATGCGGTAAAACAGGTCCAGGCTCGTTTTAAGTTTAAAATAGGTTACCAGTTCGTTAATGGTGGCCTCATTAAGGTTTATTTTTAAATGGCGCAGCTTTCGGGTAAGCAGCTCTTTACCGTCTTCGGCTATGCGCTTGGTGTCTTCGTTTAGTACGTTCTTTATTTTGTTTTTGGCGCGGGCGGTAGTAACATAGTCAAGCCAGTGCGAGTTTGGCTTTTGGTTAGGCGATGTAATAACCTCTACCTGGTCGCCACTATTCAGCACGTGATTCAGCGGAACCAGCTTGCCGTTAACGCGTGTACCCCTTGTGTGTATACCCACTTCAGAGTGGATACTAAAGGCAAAGTCTAATGAAGTAGCACCTTTTGGGAGCGACTTAATTTCTCCCTTAGGCGTAAATACGTAAATTTCCTTGGCGTAGAGGTTCAGTTTAAAGTCTTCCACAAAGTCTACCGCATCGCCCGATGAATTTTCAAGGGCTTCTTTTAGCAGGTTCAGCCAAGTTTCAAGTCCGTGTTCTTCGGTATTAGCCCCCTGCTTGTATTTGTAATGCGCAGCGTAGCCCTTTTCGGCAACTTCATCCATACGCTCACTGCGTACCTGTATTTCTACCCAGCGGCCTTTTGGACCCATAACCGTAATGTGTAACGCTTCGTAGCCCGTACTTTTAGGCGATGAAATCCAGTCGCGAAGTCTGCTGGGGCTGGGCCTGTAATGGTCTGTTACTATAGAGTATATTTTCCAGGCGAGGAATTTTTCGTCGTGCTGGTTTGATTTGTAAATAATCCTGAGGGCGAATTTATCATAAACCTCGTCAAACGTTACGCCCTGTGCCAGCATTTTCCGGCGAATGGAGTACACTGATTTCGGCCTCCCTTTTATGGTATATTCTATACCCTCGGCATCCAGCGATTTACAAAGCACATCACTTATTGATTTAATGTAAGCATCCTGTTCTTCCTTGCTCTCTTTCATTTTGCTTACAATGTCGTTGTATACCTCGGGTTCGGTATACTTAAGCCCAAGGTCTTCCAGTTGGGTTTTTATGTTATATAAGCCCAGCCTGTGCGCAAGTGGCGCGTATATGTATAGGGTTTCGCTGGCTATTTTTGCCTGTTTGTAGTCCACCATGCTTTCCATGGTCTGCATATTGTGCAGGCGGTCGGCAAGTTTAATTAATATAACCCTTACGTCATCATTAAGGGTAAGCAGCATTTTACGGAAATTCTCCGCCTGTAACGATATTTCCTGGTCTGTCTTTACCTGTGCTATTTTAGTAAGGCCTTCTACAATGCGCGCGATTTTTGGGTTAAACATATTTTTAATATCTTCAACCGTAACGTGGGTATCTTCTACCACATCATGCAAAAGTGCCGAAGCAATAGAGGTAGCGCCAAGGCCAATTTCAGATGCCACTATTTTTGCCACCGCAATAGGGTGAAAAATATACGCTTCGCCTGATTTACGGCGCTGGTCTTTGTGGGCATCTACCGCTACGTCAAACGCCTTGCGAATCAGTTTTTTATCGTCTTCGCTAAGGGTTTGGTAACTTATGCGCAGCAGTTCCTTATATTCTTTGGCTATTGCTTTGTTTTCCTGTTCTATATCAATCTCAATCATAGTTCTTGTCGTCTGCCTTAAATATACATATTTCCTCGATTTAAAGCAAGCGGATTTTTGGTTATTCGTGGATTTTTGTCAATATAGGCTTTGGTTTACCAGCTACATAACTACATTGTTAAACTCGCATACCCTAAAATAAAAAGCCCTGCCAAATGGCAGGGCTGTGCAGACACAGAGAAACTAAAAACAAACAAAAATTATCTGATACCGCCTGCAGCGTTAATACGCTCGCCGGTAATCCAGGCAGCATCATCGCTGGCCAGGAAGGTTACTGCCTTAGCTATATCTTCGGGTTCGCCTATACGCTTAAGGGGCGTTCTGTCTATAATCGCCTGGGCAAAGTCGCTACCTTTAATACCGGCTATATCGGCACCTTCGGTTGCGGTTAACCCCGGAGATACGGTATTAACCCTAATGTTTTTAGGGGCAAGTTCGTCGGCCAGAGCCCTTGTAAGGGTATCCAGCGCACCTTTTGTAGATGCATATACAGCAGCGTTAGCGGTAGGGCTAACCGCTACTACAGAGCTAATGTTTATAATGCTGCCGCCAGTAGCCGGGAAGTATTTAAGCGCTTCCTTGCTGGCAAGTATAGGGCCTAGTACGTTAATGCTAAACTGCCTGTTGTATTCTTCTACAGTAATTTCTTCCAGCGGCTGAAATGCGTATACACCTGCATTGTTAACCAGTATATCTACTTTACCGAATGCCGTTGCTGTTTCACTAAACAGTTGGGCTACGTCTTCGGCATTTGCCACACTGCCTTTTACGGCAATGGCGTGGCCTCCGTTAGCGTTTATATGCGCTACGGTGCGGTCTGCGCCGTCTTTATCGCTGGCGTAGTTTACCACTACTTTAGCACCTGCCGCGGCAAGATCTTTTGCTATACCGCTACCTATTCCTTTACTGGCGCCGGTTACTACGGCCACCTTTCCTTCTAATTTTAAACTCATTTGATTTATGTATTTAAATATTTCGATATAAAATTTCCAAAAAAAGAGCAGTCGTGCTGCCCTGTAATTGGGTACTAATACTGATGCAATGTTAGGAAATAAATCAATATATTTAAATATTTCTATTGATTATTTTTTCACTAAGGAATTTAGGAAGGTAATGTATTCTGCAAATACCTCTTTATCAATGGTGTATTTTATACAGCGCCCTTCTTTTTCGGCTATTAAAAGACCCGCATCTATAAGTTGCTTAATGTGGTGCGAAACCGATGGCTGCGCCAGGTCTATCATTTCTATAATCTGTGCACACTGAAGCCATTCCTGCTTTTTTACCTCCTGCATAATGCGTAATCGGTGCGGATCGCCCAGTGCTTTCGAAATACGTTCTATATCTTTTGGCTTCATATATAATTGAAAAATGCAAATTTATCAATTTATATCGGGATTACCTAACGGCAATATTTTTCCAGCAGTTGCTGCTCTATTCCTTTTTTTACTGCTGTTTTATAAAGCATGCCAAACAGTGGTGCAATAACCTTAGCCAGCGGATTGCTAAAATGGGTGTCACCCCAATGGTACATAATAGCGGTATGGTAAATGTTTTTTGGTATTTGGTTTTTTGTAACGGTACGCCCATCGTTTACCAGTCCGAACATTGCTTTTAAAAAGTTTTCGAATCCGGGCTGGGCGGGGGTAAGGTTAACCCTGAAAACTATGGTTTGGTCTGTATCGTTATAAAACCTGTGGTGGGTATACGGGGGTACAATAGCGGTTTCTCCGGGGTTGAGGTACAACTTTTTTCGCCCGAGCCGTAAACCAAGTTTACCTTTTACGGCAGTAAACTCTTCTGTAAAGCCCTTGTGGTAATGCAGCGGGTTACCGCCTCCGGGGCTAAGGCTCACCTCAAATTGTGTGAGTGTGCCACCGGACGCTTCGGCGGTGGTGAGTAGGGTGGTGGTTTCCCCATTAATAGGATTGTAATAGGTTTTTCCGGCCATTAGTTGCAGCTAAACTCGCATTTAATTTTTTTGAGTTTTCCCTTTTTAAAGTAAAACACCCACAAGCAGCCTAATTCCTTTTCCTGTGGCAGCAGGGTTACCACTTTCCACGGTTCTGTATCGTCATCATCCTGTTCTTCTTCTGCAGCCGAAACGGCTATGGGGTAGGTTTTACTAAATCCCTTCAGGCTAGTGGTATGGTCAAACCAATCATCCTTTTGCTGAAAAAACATATTTTTTCGGGGAGAAAAATCCAGTTCCCTAAAGTTCATTACGCCATTGTCCATTTCATAGCGGGCACCACGGTAATAAACCATTTTAGCACTTTTTTCGGCTTCCGCGCCACATATTTGTTCCGGCAGGGGTGCGGTAATGCTGTCGGCTTTCTTTTTATATACGCCCTCAAACTCTTTATAGGTAAGCGTAAGAGGAAGTTTGTTATTTACTTTAGCAGTTTCCCAGGAAAAAAGCTCGTCTGCATCTTGCGCAAACGAGGAAAAGGAAATCATCAACATAAAAATCATCAGCACATTCTTCATCCTTTTTTATTTAAAATCTCTTTGTCTTTTAGCTTCAAATATAAGAATTGCGGCAGCAACAGATACGTTCATGCTGTCTATTTCGCCCTGCATGGGTATAATTATATTGCGTGTGCTGGCATCGCGCCACGCTTGGGTAAGCCCCGTTGCCTCAGTTCCCACAACAAGCGCGCTGCCTTTTTTATACTCCTGTTCGTGGTACATAGCCGAGTCTTGCAGGGTAGCACAATATATATTTATATGGTGTTTTTTAAGGTAATCTATAACCTCGTCCGTAGTACCTGTAGCTATGTTGTTTGTAAATAAGCAGCCTACACTGCTACGTACCACATTAGGGTTATACATATCGGTTTTAGGGTTGGCTATAATTACCGCATCTAATTTTGCGGCATCGGCTGTGCGCAGCATGGCACCAAGGTTACCCGGTTTTTCGGTAGCTTCTGCAACTAAAATCAGCGGGTTTTCCTTAAGCACAAGGTCATTAAGGCTAAGGCTCTTGGTTTTAGCAATAGCAATAACGCCTTCGGTAGTATCCCGGTAGGCCAGCTTTTGGTATACTTCTCTGCTTATCTGAATGTACTCCGGCTTAGTACCGGCTATGGCACTTACCTGAGTTTCGCTCAGCATTTCGGGTACAAAAAGAACTGTTTCAAGTTCATAACCACCTTTGCGTGCCAGTTCCAGCTCACGCTGCCCTTCTATAATAAAAGTACCGCTTTGCCTGCGGGCTTTCGCTTTCTCCTGAAGTTGTACAAGTTGTTTTATATAGGGGTTTTGCGCGCTGGTAATTTGTTTCATGTGCTTATTATGATAAGCGCAAAGGTATTGCAAAAATTGATGTTTAAAAATTAGTACGTACTACTTCGGCTACTTTATCTTTATTATTAACATCTTCCAGCAGCATTTTTACATAGGTAGTGGTTTCGCTTTCAGGATGATTCTTTACAAATGCCGTAAAAGCTTTACGTGCTTCGGCATCCATTTGATTGTTACTGAAGTCTATTACAGGCGTATTGTCTAAACCAAGTAAAAATGCATAACGGTACATTTTGTATGTGTCTTCAGCTTCTTTCCTAAATTCACTTTTAGGATATTTTTTTATGAAGTTTTCCCAGGCTACTACACGTTCGCCCAAATCTTTCCAAGGGATTGATACAGCGGCATCGGCTTCCCACAGTTCCTTTTCTTCATAAGCTACTATAGAAATCCCTTCGTCGTAGTCGGCAGTAACCTTCCCCGAAAAGATTTTCTTATAATAGTCTGGTACATTACGAACAATGGCCATGCCTTCGCCGATGTCCCAAAGTTCCAGCCCGGCAGGTTTTATTTTGTTTTCCAATACTTTTAGCCTTTTTTCTTTTGCAGGCTCATCAGTGGCATGCGCTGTTTCAAGGAAACTTCCTTCAAAATTGTTAATTGCTGTCAATGCTTCAACGTTCGATGAGAACAGTTTATCATAAATTTTATTTGCCTTTTCAGTAGAAACACCTTTTAGTTGTGCTAAAGCTTCCTTCTTGTTCTTTACAATCTGTGCTACAAATAGCACGGTTGAGTCTTCAGCGGTACCGGCTTGTATGGTTTCGCCGTGTATAGGTGTGTCTTGCCCTACGGTTTCTGCAGATACTTCTTGCTTTTTACAGCCCGTAACAAATGTCAGGGAGATTAGTAGTGCCGGGAATATTTCTCTCATTGTGTTAGTTATCAAATTTAGTCTGAAGGCGCTGTTTTATCTCTATGAAACGGAAACAGAAAAGCGGGAATTAATGAAAGAAACATTAGCCCTATATTAAACCGGTCTGTTTGTTCTGTGGTAAGTTTCATGTTACAAAATCCCCCTTGCCTTAATTTCAAGATATTTATTTATACTGTCTACAGTAAGATTTTCTGGTTTTGTTAATACAGAATAAATACCGTATTTACGTAACTCATTTACAATGAGTCTTTTTTCGTAAGCAAACTTTTCAGCTACAACCTGGTAATAAATTTCTCGGGTATTTTTAGGCGTAGTCCTTATAATAGCATCCAACTCTACATTTTCAAAGAAAACAACTACCAGCAGGTGGTTTTTAGCGATAGCTTTAAGATACGGAAGCTGTCTTTTTAAACCGTCCAGCGTTTCAAAGTTGGTGTATAGCAGCATAAGGCTGCGCTGGGTAATAGTACGTTTCAGGTCGGCATACAGCCTGCCGAAATCGCTTTCAAAGTAATTAGTCTCTACATTATACAGTTTTTCCTGTATACGCTGCATTTGGCCCCCGCGCTTTTCGGCAGGAATATAATTACCAATGGTTTTACTAAAGGTAAGCAAGCCGGCACGGTCGTCTTTACGCAATATAATGCTACTGAGTACCAGTGCCGAATTAATGGCATAATCCAGCAGGCTCAGGCCGTTAAAAGGCATTTTCATTACCCTTCCGGTGTCTATAACCATGTATATGTTTTGGGAGCGTACATCCTGGTACTGGTTTACCATAAGCTGTTGCCGCTTTGCGGTAGCTTTCCAGTTTATGGTACGGATGTCGTCGCCGGATATGTATTCTTTTATCTGCTCAAACTCTAAAGTGTGCCCCAGCCTGCGTACCTTTTTTAACCCTTGTTCTGTTAACTTATCACTTATAGCCATTAGCTCGTACCGGTGCATTTGCATATAGCTCGGGTAGGTAGGGACCATGGTTGTTTCGGTAGTAACAAAGCGGCGTGCAGCCAGTCTCAGCGGCGAAGATACATACACGTTTAACTTCCCGAAATGGTATTCCCCACGGCTGGTGGGCCTAAGGAAAAAGTTAAATGTAGAGGTTTGGTTAACCGGTATTGTTTTCCTGATGTCAAAGTTCCGTTCCTGAAACTGCACCGGTAATTCGTCTATAACCTTTATGTTTATGGCAAAAGGGTAGGGGTTATATACTTTTATGCTAACAGGGTTATCATCACCATTGCTAAATTTCTCCGGGGTTTTTCTTTTGGCTTCAAATTTGCGCCCGCCGGTAAACAATAGTATTAAGTCTGTAACCAGCACCAAGACAAATATGTATGTAATAATCCATGTGGCAGTGTAAAGCCACGGGAACAAAAAAGACAGCATGAAGAGCCCCAGTACCCCTGAAAAGAGGTAAAAGGCAAAGTTGTTAATGTAAAGGCTCCGCAGCTGTTTTAGTAGTTTCATTATCTTGGAATTTCTACAGCGTCTATAATTTGTCTTATGATTTGTTCTCCTGTAAGCCCTTCCATTTCGCGCTCAGGTGCTACAGTTACACGGTGCCTTAGTACCGGTATGGCAGCGTTTTTAATATCTTCTGGAGTTACAAAGTCCCTGCCGTTAATAGCTGCAAAACCTTTTGAAGCATTAAGAATGGCAATAGAGGCACGCGGAGATGCCCCAAGGTACAGGTAAGCGTTTTCGCGGGTATTGTTTACTATTTTTGCAATATACCCTAAAAGCTCCGGCGCTATAACAATTTGTTTTACCAGTGCCTGAAACTCCAGTATCTGCTCTCGGTTGATAACTTCATTTACATGATCCAGCTTATCGCCACTTTTAATGGCATTTTCGCGTTCCAGTATTTTAATTTCTTCTATAAGGGTAGGGTACTTTATGTTTATTTTAAACAGGAAACGATCCAGCTGCGCCTCCGGTAGCCTGTACGTACCTTCTTGTTCTATTGGGTTTTGGGTAGCAATTACTAAGAACGGAGCCTCTAAAATATGCGACTCTCCCTCTACCGTAATCTGGCGTTCTTCCATTACCTCAAACAGTGCAGCTTGTGTTTTTGCCGGAGCGCGGTTGATTTCGTCAATCAATACAAAGTTTGAAAACACAGGGCCTTTTTTAAAGTTAAAGTCAGATTTAGACAGATTAAATACCGATGTACCCAAAATGTCGCTTGGCATAAGGTCTGGTGTAAACTGTATACGGCTAAAGTCTAAAGACAATGCTTTGCTAAGCAGCTTTACCGTAACGGTTTTAGCTACGCCCGGAACACCTTCTATAAGTACGTGCCCGTTGCTTAGCAGGGCTACTATAAGCTGATCTGTCATTTGGTGCTGGCCTACAATAACCGAACTTATTTCCTGCCTTATGGCGGCAATGCCCTCGGTTAGTTTGCTAAGGTTCAGCCTTCCGTCAAAATGTAAGGTATCGTTTTCCGGTTGTGCGGCTTCTGTTTGTCCTGCTTTTGGCAGGTAGTCGTTGTGGTCAGGGTTTATGTTGTCAAATTCTGTCATAACCGTAGTTTTTCTATGGCGTTATTTATTGCTAAAAGGTCGGCTTCGCTGCTTCCCAGATTTTGGCGGTGCCTTTTAATCAGTTCTACAGCAGTGTATATATCTTCTTTACTTTTTCCTGTTTTGGCGTGTAGCTTGTCTACAAACTCATTGTTAAGGTTGTAGGTGTCTATAAAATATTCGCGCCTTATACCTTCTAAAAAGTAAATGATTTTTTTATCTATAATATCATCGTTGTTGCCTTCCTGATGGTACAGGTTGCCTATGGTTCTTGTAAAATCAACCGTACTGTTTTGTACGGGCGGTATAACCGGCACTATGCGTTGCTTTCGGCGTGCGTTAAAAAACGCAAACAACACCAGGGTAAGCAGCCCCAGGTACCAAAACGATCGGAAAGCAGGTTCTTTAAGGAAACTGTCTATTAAACCACGCGAGTTATCTTGTATGCTGCCTATGCCGGTTTGCCAGTAAATGGTTCCCTGTGGTATGGCAGAAGCTAAGGCCTCTACATATTTATAATTTTGACCTTGAAGAAGGTAATAGTTAGAAAAAACTTCAGGGTGGTTGCTTATAATAAATCTTCCGTAACCGTATTTAACCTCAATAAGGCTGGGTGTTATCCTGCCGTTTAAATTTTGGTAACCTAAAATATGGGTGCTATCGTTGTTTTTTAAAATAATTTCGCTGTTTATAGATCCCTTTAACAGCGATACTTTTTCTTTTGGTTTTTTAGTAGTGTACACCACTGTTGGTTTCGGCTTATCGTTATACAACGTTACGATTTGAACGCCGATTGAATCAGAAATAGTTTGTGGCAATACATTCATGCAAAGTACTGCCGTATTGCCTTCGCTTACAAACGATAAAAGGCTTGCAGACGCCTCTTCCTCATCAAAGAAGCTTATTGTGCTTTCAGCTATTCTCATGTAACAGTTAGCAGGGTCCGGGGAATACTCCTTCTTAAAATAAACGCTGTCTACAACAACGTTTGCATCGGCAGATATGCGCTCAATCTTACTACCTTTAAACAAAGAATCGGCCTGCTCATTAAATACAAGCAGGTCTATAGGTTTTTTGCCGCTAGGTGTATAATACGGCGTAAAATCAGGCTGTTTTGGCCTTGCGGCTTCGGCAATCATAACCAATGTTAGCAGTACAAAAACAATGCTCCCCGATATTATAAGTAATTTTTTCATTGCTTACAGGGTTTTAATGGTTTTGTTAAATGCCGAACGGGCTTTTAAATAGCCGTAGTCGTTAAGTGGGAAGTCGCCGTACCAAATGTAATCATAAAGGTACGATAAGTACCTGAAATCGTCTTTTATCCGGGTATCGTATATCTCGTTGTAATAATCGTTGTTCGTCTTTTCTATATTCCAGGTTATCATGCCCCTGGCAGAAAGTTTTTGCAGCAACCATAGGTAATAGTACCGGGTGGCAAGCTTGTAATCGTTGTTTGCCTCGGTTTGTTCTATGAGCTGGGCAAAGTTTGTTTCCAGTATATTTTCTTCTGCAAAACCCTCGCGGCTGACATTTTTAGCATTGCGTGAAAACAACCATGATATATCGCCACGTATAATGGTAATTATAATAATTACTACAGCAGCTACGAGCAGCAGGCGTAAAAACCATTTAAGTATCAGTAATAATGTACTGTAATCCCTTTCAACCGGTTGTTCATTGCTAGTTGAATTAAATATACTACTTATAAAATCGCGTATTTTTTTTAAGAAACCACCAATCCCGGTCTCCGACTCTTTTTTTTCGGAGTAGTCAAAATCGTCGTCGTTGTATCTGTTTTTAAATTTTGGGTGGAATGTTTTATTTGTGTATACAGGCTCGTTTATTTCTGATGTATAGGTTTCATCTGAAGTTATGGTATCTCCGCTGATAAACCTGCTTATGGGTTGCACAACAGTATCCTCATCCTGAAATGCGTACAGGGGAGAAACTAATGTAAACAGTAATAGTATAGCTATAAAATGCTTTTTCACAACTTGGATTTGGTGGTTTATCGTTTGCTTTGGTTGTTCATTACCCGGTTATAAACCCTTTTTGGGTAAATAAGATAGTACCATGATATAAGCAACAATGTAGACAAAATTATAAAAATATTAAGCACAAGTGGCATCTCCAGCGCGTAGCGTGTAACAAAACCCTCAATTGTTCCGGCAAAAATGGTAAAGGGTATGGTACTAAACCATATAATTAAACCATTTTTAAAACCGTGTTTTAGAGAAACCAACCTTGAGTATGTTTTAGGGAACAGTACACTGGCACCTATTACAAAGCCCGCAGCAGCTTCTATTACCATGCCGAAAATTTCCATGGCGCCGTGCAGCCATATACCCCTGACGCTTTTGCCAAATACACCGTGCTCATAAAAAAAGTACTGAAACGCACCCAGCATTATGGTGTTCTGAAAAAGTACATACGCCGTACCCACGCCGCCCGTAATACCTAATATAAACTCTTTTATGCCTACTTCAAGGTTGTTCAGGGTTATGCCTATGGCGCTACCCCAGTCTGAACCGGATTTGTAAATGGCTACCGGATTGCCTTTTTTTATGTTTTGTAATGTTTCTTCTACATAGCCATCGCCCACAACAAGCCTTAGGAAGTCTGATTCTTTTACGGCACAAAAAACACCTATAAACAGGAAAAAGCCAAACAACGCAAACGCATACAATACATACCGGCGGTTAGCATATACAGTTAATGGAACATCGGTAGTAAAAAATGACAGGATGCGGTTTTTTTCGTGGCGTTTGGTTTTGTAAATAAGTTGGTAGGTTCGTGCTGCAAGGTTGTTCAGGTAAATAACGGCTTTACTTTTTGGATAATAGGTTTGTGCAAAAGCCAGGTCGTTTACAAGCTGTATATAAAGGCTGGCAAGCTCATCAGGATTTTTTTTAACCTTCCCGAAGATTGCCTGCTCAAATTCCAGCCATTTTTCTTTATTTTGTTTTATAAAAGCGATTTCCCTCATAACAGGGCTAAAAATATAAAATTATGTCGCAACTTGCCATAACCACCACACAAAATGTCAACATTAATTTCACAACTGCAAATACTGGAGACAGGGTGCTGTCTTACCTGATAGATTTAGTGGTGTTTGCTGTATATCTGTCATCGGTTAACTTCATTGCGAAGTACACCGGCCTGGAGCAGGCCGTACAGGCTCAGGATGGGTGGACACAGCGCGCCATTACCGGAGTGATCCTTTTACCGGTATCGCTTTATTCATTGCTGTGCGAAAATCTTATGGATGGGCAAAGCATAGGCAAAAAGCTGCTTAAACTAAAAGTTATAAAGATAGATGGCTACCAGGCGGGCTTCTCTGATTACTTAATACGCTGGATATTTCGCCTCTTTGAGAGTGCAGGTATAATGGCGGTTGTAGGTATAATAGCAATGGCGGTAAACAAAGATTCGCGCAGGCTGGGCGACTTAGCAGCCGGTACCGCCGTAATAAGCCTTAGAAATAAAATAAACATATCGCATACTATATTAGTGGAGCTTGAAAACGACTATGTTCCTACCTACCCTGATGTTATAAAGCTTAGCGATAACGACATGCGTATTATAAAAGAAACGTATGAAGTTAGCTACAAAACAACTGACTTTGCCACTATGGAAAGGCTGCAGCAAAAAATAGAGGAGGTAACAGGTATAAAATCTAAAAATGACTCGGCTACCACGTTTGTTAACGTGGTTTTAAAAGACTACAATTATTACACACAGGGAATGTTGAAAACTTAATGCTAATCATTTAATTTTTAAATAATTAATTCGTAATTTTTACCGGTTGTTAAACTTTGCTTAAAATCGGAAAATTATGAAAATGAGAGTGTTATGTTTTTGGGTATTTTTTGGTTCTGTCGGAGCGGTATTTTCACAGCAAAATAATCAAAGTTCTGGCAATGATACAATTGCGAATTCAGTAGTGGGGCATAGGGTAGAAATGGGCGAAACCGTTATGCTCATTGCCCGTAAGTATCATATAACTCCTGATGATATTTATGAATTAAATCCCGATGCTGTGCATGGTATTACGTTTAATACGGTACTCCAGTTACCTGCAGACAAGGTGCGTGCTAAAGCGGTTGAGAAGAAGCATAGTACAGCTTCAGCTTATGCCAATACAGCAAAACCAAAGGGCTTTTAACGTAAAATTAGAAGAAAAAAGCGCTTTCGAGCCGTTACAAAATGTACCTTTGTGTCGTCTTTATGATAAAAAAATAACAGCGCATGAAATACATTTTAGCAATTACATTTACCTTATCCATGTTTTGTATGTCGGCTTTTGGGCAAGACTACAAAAAACACAAGGTAGCTAAAGGTGAAACCGTAGAGAGCATCAGCAAAAAATATCTTGTTACCCCATACGATATTTATCGTTTAAACCCCGATGCTAAAAACGGGCTAAAAACAGAGACAGTATTACTTATACCAAACAAAACTGCTAAAACGCTTCCTGCAGGCACTGCTGTTAAAGAGCCATCGGCTAAGGTAGTAAATACAGTACATGCTGTAGCTGCCGGCGAAACCATGTTTAGCGTGGCTAAAAAATATGGCATTACGGTTGCCGATTTAGAAAAGGCAAACGCCACCCGTGGTAAAGAAGCGCTTAAAACAGGGGAGAAGCTTATAATTCCCATTAAAGGTAGTGGCGTGGCCGCGCAGGCCAAAACAGCCGAAAAACAGATAGCTAAAAAACAGGGTACCGCCTATATGTACCATGTGGTAGAGGCTGGCGAAACCAAGTACAGCATTTCTAAGAAATTCGGGATGACCGTACAGCTGCTTGAAGAACTGAACCCGGAGGTGAAAGATACCCTTCCACTGGGCTACAAACTTAAGCTGGCTAAAAACGCCGTTTTAGAGAAAGCCAAAGAGCCTGTTACGGCTACTGAGGTTAAAGAGGCGGTGGCTAAAAGCTATAAAGATTATACAGTTCAGCCTAAGGAAACCCTATACAGCCTTACCAAACAGACCGGCCTTAATGAGGAAGAACTGGTTAAGTTAAATCCCGCGCTTAAAGACGGTGTAAAAGAAGGTATGGTTATTAAAGTGCCTATGGGTACCGCTGCTCCCGTAGCGGTAAGAGACCTTACTGATTTTTCTGCTTCGGTTAAAAAGGATCAGCAGGCTAAAAAGCTGTCGCTGTTACTTCCGTTTAACATGTACAGGCTGGAGACCGATACCATTAAGTCGAAACTACTGAGGAACGATAAGTTTCTTAACCTTACCCTTGATTTTTATGCCGGTGCCATGATGGCGGTAGACTCGGCGCGCGTTATGGGCCTTCCGCTTAACGTGCAGGTACTCGATGCCCGTGAAACCAACAAAACATCTGATTTGGTATCGTTAAAAAATAGTGTTGCAGGGTCTGATGTTATTGTAGGGCCGTTTTTCCAGAGTAACGCAGAGAGTGCCGCCGCTTTGTTCCCTAATGCCGTAGTGGTTTCTCCATTGGCTAAGGAAGTGGGTACGCCGCACGATAACCTGTACTACAGTATTCCCACCGATGAAGATATGCGAAACGCCCTGTACGACTACCTGCAAAGTAAAGGCGGTAACGTAGTGGCTGTGATTTCTACCAAAAAACTTGCCTCGCGCAACTATATCAAAACAAATTACCCTGATTTTAAAATACTTGACGGTGGCGTTACCGGAGATGGTATGCGCGCCCTGCTGGTAAAGGGTAAACAAAACTATGTAATACTTGACAGCGAAAGCCTTGGTGCTATTTCGGGTGCGGTTAAGTTACTTGCAGAGGCGCAGAAAGATTTTAACATACAGCTTGCTGTGGCAGATAAGAGTGATAAGTACGACAACGATGAGGTGCCGTTGGATAAGCTTATTAAGCTAAGATTGCTTTACCCGTCTATAACCCGCGACATACAAAGCCCGCAACAGGAATTGTTTGATAAGTTATACCGCCAGAAAAACGGCGCTAACCCCACACCTTACGCCGTACGTGGATTTGATATAACCTTTGATATGATTATGCGTATGTTTCAGCCTGAGGAGCTAAAAGCTATAATGGGCGCAAAAGCAAGTGAGCAGGTGGAGAACAAATTTATGTATGTGGCGCATGATGGCGGTAACTACAATAAGGGAATTTACATTATGCAATACAACGCGGGTAATATAGTAACCGAAGCGAAATAATAAACAACACATTTTATAATGGCAACATCTAAAGTAACATATCTGGGAGATCTTCGTACATCATCTGCACACTTGCAGTCAGGTGCCGAAATAGTATCAGATGCGCCGCTGGACAACAACGGTAAGGGCGAAGCGTTTTCTCCAACTGACACCGTGGCAAATGCCCTGGCCAGTTGCATGCTTACCATAATGGGTATTAAAGCCCGTGATATGGGTGTAGCGCTGGAAGGCACTACTGCTGAGGTTCATAAAATCATGGCTGCAGAGCCCCGCAGGATTTCGGGAATAAAAATTGTGTTCAGCTTTAAGAGTGATGCCGACGAAAAGTCGCGCACCATACTGGAGCGTGCAGCCATGACGTGTCCGGTATTTTACAGCCTGCACCCGGATATTGAAAAAGACATTACTTTTAACTGGTAACTATGGATGGCCAGCAAAAAGAACTTATAAAACTGGCGCATGCCAAAATGCCCTTCGGTAAATACGAGGGGCATTATCTTATAGAGCTGCCGGAATATTACCTGGTTTGGTTTAAAACCAAAGGTTTCCCGAAAGGTAAGCTGGGAGAGCAGCTGCAAACCGTTTACGAACTTAAGTTAAACGGCCTTGAACCCCTTTTGCGTAACATAAGGGCGCAATTTCCTAAACCCTTAACATAGGTGTAAATTATAGTGTAATACCTGTAACAATTTACAATTGTGGCGACTATTATGTTGCGTTTTAAATTGTTACACCGTATTGCTGATACATTGATTAATTCCTTTTTCAGTCAATTAATTTTTGTACTTTTGCCACGTTTTTTACTACAACAACAACACAACAAGAGGAATTAATAATGAATCAGACAAAGTATATTTTTGTTACCGGAGGTGTTACCAGTTCCCTGGGTAAGGGCATTATAGCAGCTTCGCTGGCAAAATTATTGCAGGCCAGGGGGTACAGGACTACCATTCAGAAATTTGACCCCTACATTAATGTAGACCCGGGAACGCTAAACCCGTACGAGCACGGCGAATGTTATGTAACAGACGATGGTGCCGAAACAGACCTTGACCTTGGCCACTATGAACGTTTCCTCAATGTGCCTACATCGCAGGCCAATAATGTAACAACAGGCAGGGTATACCTTTCTGTTATAGAAAAAGAGCGCCGTGGCGAGTTTCTTGGTAAAACAGTGCAGGTGGTACCGCACATAACCAATGAAATCAAGGAGCGTATGCAGCTTCTGGGTAATACAGGCGATTTTGATATTGTAATTACCGAAATAGGGGGTACGGTAGGCGACATAGAGTCGTTACCTTACATAGAATCTGTAAGGCAGCTTATTTATGACCTGGGTGAAAACAACAGCATTGTAGTGCACCTAACCCTGGTGCCTTACCTTGCAGCCGCGGGCGAGTTAAAGACCAAGCCTACGCAGCACTCGGTAAAAACGCTTATGGAAAGCGGTATAAAAGCCGATATACTGGTATGCCGTACAGAGCATGAGCTTTCGGCTGACCTAAGGCAAAAGCTGGCTGCGTTTTGTAACGTAAAAAAAGAAGCGGTTATACAATCTATAGACGCTTCTACCATATATGATGTGCCAAACCTTATGCTGGAGGAAGGGCTTGATAAAGTTACTCTTAAAAAGCTGGACCTGCCCGAAAAGGCTACGCCGGATTTAGCACAGTGGAACGAGTTTTTATTCAGGCATAAAAACCCAAGGCATACGGTAAACATAGGCCTGGTAGGTAAATATGTAGAGCTTCAGGATTCGTACAAATCTATACTGGAAGCCTTTATACATGCCGGTGCAACTAATGAAACTAAAGTTAATGTAATCAGTATACACTCTGAATACATAGATAAAGATAATGTGTCAGATAAGCTTCAGGGCTTAGATGGTATACTTGTGGCTCCGGGATTTGGCGGCCGTGGAATAGAAGGTAAAATAGAAACCGTACGTTTTGCCCGCGAAAACAAAATACCGTTCTTTGGTATTTGCTTAGGTATGCAAATGGCGGTTATAGAGTTTGCACGTAATGTGCTGGGCTGGAAAGATGCCAATTCTACCGAAATGAATGATAATACTGCTTACCCCGTAATTAATATTATGGAGGAGCAGAAAACCGTAACCGATAAGGGTGGTACCATGCGCCTTGGGGCGTGGAAATGTGCCCTTACCGATGGTACGCTTGCAAGCCACATTTATAACGGGAAACCTGAAATTATGGAGCGCCACCGCCACCGTTACGAGTTTAACGGCGCTTATATGGAGCAGCTTACCGGTGCGGGCCTTACTGCATCTGGGGTAAATCCTGATACGGGCCTTGTAGAAATTATAGAATTAAACGACCACCCGTTTTTTATAGGGGTACAGTACCATCCGGAATATAAGAGTACGGTGGCAAACCCGCATCCGCTTTTTGTACATTTTGTAAAGGCTGCGGTAGAAAAAAAGAATGCGTAGCAGTGTGCCGCAAAATAGGTTAGCGGCCATTTGCCTCAACTATATGTAATAATGGAAGAAAAAAAGTTAGACGTAAAAACCCTGGTAGGTTTCGGTATTATTATTTTAATGCTGGGCTGGATGATGTTCAACAGCTCTCAAAAGCAACAAGAGGAAGCCAAAGCCAAACAGGCACAGGAAGCTAAACAAAAAGCTGCCGACAAAAAACAACAGGCTACTCAGGCGGCGTATGCTGCTACAACAGCCGGCGACTCTACAAAAGTAGCTGCACTACAAGGTACTTTAGGTGCATTTGCTTACAGTGCAGGCCTGCCTTCAGCTAAAGACAATGTAACCGAAATTAAAAATGATCTTGTTACTATTAAAGTGTCTAACAAGGGCGGTTATATTACAGACCTTGTGCTGAATAAGTTTGAGCAGTTTTCTAAAGATTCTAAAAAGCCTGTTGAGCTTATAAAAGCTAACAACGCGGCGCTAAACCTGCAGTTTAAAACAAAAGACAACAGGCAGCTAAATACAAAAGATCTTTATTTTGAACCTGTAGTGTCTAAAGAAGGCGAAAACCAGGTGCTAACCATGAGGCTTAAAGCGGGTGAAAACCAGTTTGTAGAGTACCGCTATGTACTGAAGCCAAACGACTATATGCTTGATTTTTCGCTACGTACACAAGGGCTTGCCCAGGTTGTAGACACCTCTAAGCCAATGGACTTAGAATGGTCTATGAAAACCTACCGTAACGAAAAGAGTGTATCTTACGAAAACCGTTATACCAATCTTGTTTACCTGTATGAGGGTGATAAAGATGATAAACTGGGTATGGGTAAATCAGACGAGGAAAGTGTAGAAAATGTAAACTACGTAGCGTTTAAGCAGCACTTCTTTACATCGATATTACTTACTGATCAGCCTTTTAAGAAAGCTGAGCTTACTTCTGAAAACTTAGTTAAGGAAGAAAAGACCGATACTATTTTTACCAAAAAATTTGTTGCTAAAATGCCTCTTGAATTTAAGGGTGGCGAACTTAGCTACAACATGAATATGTACTATGGCCCTTCAGACTACAATATCCTTACAAGCGATAAGTATGAAGGTAAACACCTGGACAGGGTTATGCCACTGGGTTGGGGTATCTTCGGGTGGATAAACCGTTACGTGTTTATTCCGGTATTTGGCCTTCTTAGTACCTTTCTTCCGTATGGTATAGGTATTATAGTGCTTACCATTCTTGTAAGGCTTATTATGTCTCCGGTTACGTATAAGTCATACGTTTCTCAGGCAAAAATGAAAGTACTTAAGCCGGAAATTGCAGAGATAAACGAGAAGTTTGCCAAAGATCCGCTTAAAAAACAACAGGAAACCATGAAGCTGTACTCGTCTGCCGGCGTAAATCCTATGGCGGGCTGTTTACCGGCGGTAATGCAAATCCCTGTATTCTATGCGTTGTTCCAATTCTTCCCTTCATATTTTGATTTAAGGCAAAAGAGCTTCCTTTGGGCGACCGACCTTTCGTCTTACGACCAGGTTTTCCACCTGCCGTTTTACATTCCGTTCTACGGAGACCACATTAGCTTGTTCCCTATACTTGCGTCACTGGCTATATTCTTCTATATGAGGATGACAACCGGAGACCAGGCCATGAGCGCGCCTCAGCAGGAAGGTATGCCGGACATGAGCAAGGTGATGAAAATAATGATATATATATCGCCGGTAATGATGCTTATATTCTTTAACAACTACGCATCGGGTCTGAGTTTGTACTACTTTGTTTCAAACCTTATTACCATAGGTATTATGTATGTGATTAAAAACCACATTGTAAAAGAAGATAAAATCCATGCCCTTATACAGGCTAACAAAAGCAAGCCTAAAAAGCAGGGAGGTTTCCAGCGAAAAATGCAGGAAATGATGGAGCAGGCCCAGGAGCAGCAAAAAGCTCAGGGACGCAAAAAATAAATCGCAAAAGCACTCTTCGGGGTGCTTTTGTTTTAATGGCGTGATTTTAGATAGTATTAAACAATATAAACTTGTATTTTCGGGTTTTTAAAAATAAAGTGTAGCGCAATGAACAAAACCACATTTTTCATTACTTCATTATTTGCAGTTTCTGTTTCTTTTGCCCAGCAGGCAAAGCTAAACCAGCTTGATGCTCAGGGTAAGCGCCACGGGCAGTGGAAAGGTATGTACGAGGGTACCACGCATCCGCGCTATGAGGGTACTTTTGACCACGGTAAAGAAACAGGAACGTTTAAGTTTTATACCAATACAGATAAGCCCCTGCTTAAAGCTACCAGGGTTTTTGCTAAAGACGGTTCTTGTATTACTACTTTTTTCGACGAAAAAGGAAGTAAGGTAAGCGAGGGTAAAGAGGTAAACCACAAGCAGGAAGGCGAGTGGAAATACTATCACAGCGCCGGTAAGGCCATAATGGCTTTAGAGTTTTATAAAGACGGAAAGCTTAGCGGCAAAAGAAAAGTATTTTACCCAGATGGCGCCGTAGCTGAGGAAAGTAATTATGTAAACGGTATTAAGGAAGGCGGCTACAAAAAGTTTAATGAAAAAGGCATAGTGCTGGAGGAAGCCACTTATGTAAACGGAACATATAACGGCAAGGTAACCTTTAGGGATGATGCCGGTAATGTAGCCTCTGAAGGGATGTATAAAGACAACCTTAAAACGGGTATCTGGAAGTTTTACGAAAACGGTAAGCTGGTAAAACAACAAGATATGGACGGTAAAAAAGTAGCTGTGCCACAGCAGGAAAAAACCTCTGGTACAAACTAAGATTATTTGTTGTACCTTTGTATCGAAATTTTTGAATGTATTTTTAAATGAAACGTGTAGTAGTAGGCCTATCGGGCGGAGTAGACAGTAGTGTGGCGGCGTACCTGCTTAAAGAGCAGGGGTATGAGGTTATTGGCCTTTTTATGAAGAACTGGCACGATGACAGCGTAACCATATCTAACGAATGCCCGTGGCTGGAAGACAGCAACGACGCGCTTTTAGTGGCCGAAAAGCTGGGTATACCTTTTCAAACGGTAGACCTTAGCGAGCAGTACAAAGAGCGCATTGTAGATTACATGTTTAACGAATACGAAAAAGGCCGCACGCCAAACCCGGATGTATTGTGTAACCGCGAAATTAAGTTTGACGTGTTTATGAAAATAGCTCTTAGCCTGGGCGCCGATTACGTGGCTACAGGTCACTATTGCCGCAGAGACATAATAGAAAAAGACGGTAAGGAAGTGTACAGGCTGCTTTCGGGCATTGACAATAATAAAGACCAGTCGTACTTTTTATGCCAGCTTTCGCAGGAGCAACTTAGTAAGGCGTTATTCCCGATAGGGGAGCTAACCAAGCCCGAAGTTCGTGCCATTGCGGCCGAACAAGGGTTGATTACCGCTGAGAAAAAAGACTCACAAGGACTTTGTTTTATAGGTAAAGTCCGCCTGCCGGAATTCCTGCAACAACAACTTCAACCAAAAGAAGGTATCATCTATGAAGTGAACGCTGATTTACCTTTGTACTCAGAAGCTGAACGTCAGTTTGCCAATATACAAGATAAACTGGCTTTTGAGGCCAAAAACATAAGCTATAGCCCTACAATGGCTAAGGTAGTGGGTAAACACCAGGGCGCTCATTATTACACCATAGGCCAACGCAAAGGGCTTAATGTAGGCGGTACAAAGGAGCCGTTATTTATTATAGCTACAGATGTGGCTACTAATGCTATTTACACGGGTCAGGGGCACAGCCATCCCGGCTTGTTCCGTAAGGCGCTGTACATACAGGAGAGTGAAATTCACTGGGTACGAGAAGACCTTGCCCTAAAAGACGGCGAAACCATGGAAGTTATGGTGCGTATACGCTACCGCCAGCCACTGCAAAAGGCCACCCTGCATAAGTTTGATAGCGGTATGTACATTTCGTTTGACCAACCGCAAAGTGCCATAACCGAAGGGCAGTTTGCTGCATGGCATATAGGCGATGAGCTTGTGGGAAGTGGAGTGATTTCTTAAATTGATTAATGTAAATTCATTATATTTATGCCTGATACAGTGATGTGTCAGGCGTTTTAATTTTTAATTATTTGTGGAAACAAAACATATTCAGGCAATAGGTAATTTTTTATCCTATTATGAAACTGACCTAGCTTATATTAAATCTTTTCAGGACTTTAAAAACAAAAAAGGAAATGTAAATAATCAATCGGGTAGCTTCTATTCTTTTTTAGTTGAATTTAGAGTTGTCCGAAATTTCGTGAAAGGTGAGGTTGACGATTTACTTATCCAAACTTACGATTGGATTACATCTGACTATCCAGACGATGTTGACAAATTTGCTCAAAAATTATCATCAACAAAATTAACAAGAGGGAATGTGATGGGGTCTATGGCCTCAAAAATCCTTTTCCTTAACAATCCATGGGAAATTATACCTATGGATAGGTTAGCAAGGCAAACACTGAAAGTAAGACAAAATGAATATTTTATTTATAAGGAAAAGTTACAGGATTTTAAAGAAGCCAATCGTATATTGCTGCAGGATTGTTTAGGAAAAATTGAACCTTTTGCTACGATCATTGAGAACAAATTTAATAATGATTTACAGGATTTAGAGATTATTCGAGCTAACCGGATGATTGATAAAATACTTTGGACTTTAGGAAAACAATAACCATGCTCTACAACCTACATACCCACCATTACACCAACAACCCAAATGTTTTTGAAGTAGTAAACAAATACCCTTATGAGGCCATTGATGTACCACAGTTTTCTACCGGAATCCATCCGTGGTATATAGACGAGGATAAGCTGGAGGAGCATCTTGCAGTTATAGAACAGCGGCTGCAACTGCCCGAATGTATTGCATTGGGCGAGTGCGGACTGGATAAACGCATTGAAATTCCGCTTGAGGTACAGATTCCCGTGTTTGAAAAACAATTATTGTTAGCAAAAAAATACCAAAAACCTGTAATTTTGCATCTTGTTGCAGCTTTTCAGGAACTCATAGACATAAAAAAGCGCCTTGACGTAGATTTGCCTATGGTGATCCATGGCTTCAGCAAGAATGTGCAGGTAGCTAAGCAACTGCTGGATAACGGTTTTTACCTTTCGTTTGGCAAGTATTTGTTGCGTAACCCTGAATTAAGCGAAGTGTTTGCTAAAGTGCCTGAAGATAGGTTTTTACTGGAAACCGATATGATTGAGGAGACCCTGGCAGAAGTTTACAACAAAGCAGCAACAGCAAGAAATTGGGATTTGGATACGCTTACCGCACAGGTGGCAACTAACTTTAAACGTATATTTATATAATGGCAATATGGCAGGAAAGGGCTGAACTGTTATTTAAAACAGAAGGGCTTGAACGACTTAGGAATTCTAAAGTAATGGTAGTGGGCCTTGGAGGTGTAGGCTCGTTTGCGGCTGAGTTTTTGGCTAGGGCAGGCGTGGGCAACATGACCATTGTAGATGGCGACACCGTAGATATTACAAACATTAACCGTCAGCTACCGGCGTTGCATAGTACAGTAGGGCAGCCGAAAGTAAAAATCGTAGGCGACAGGCTTATGGATATAAACCCCGAGCTTAATTTAACCCGTGTTGAAGAATTTCTTTCGCCGGAACGTGCATTTGAGTTGGTTACCCCTGAGTTTGATTACGTGCTGGACTGTATAGACAGCATTACGCCGAAATTAAACCTGATTATCGCAGCGAAGCGTAAAAAGGTAAAGATTATTAGTAACATGGGTGCAGGGGGCAAATATGAGGCTTCTAAAGTGCGTGTAGCCGATATAAGTAAAACTGATGTATGCCCGCTTGCGAAAACAGTACGTAAGCGCCTTAAAAAAGAGGGGATAACTAAAGGGGTTAAAGCAGTATTTTCTGTAGAAACACCGGACGAAACCAGCCTTAAAATGACAAACGGTCTTAACTTTAAAAAGTCATTCTTTGGTACTAACAGCTGGATGCCGGCACTTTTCGGGCTACACGCCGCTGAAACTGTAGTGAAGCACATCCTGAAACATAAAGAGTAATTATAAATACGCTATATAACAAAAACGCCGGTGCTAAGCACCGGCGTTTTTGTTATCTGTTACTCCCTTGGTGGGTTAAGGCCATCGTCTGTATTGTTTCGTACTGTTGTGCGAGTACTGGTACGTTTAGGTTTAGGTGTTACGGTTGTTCCCTGCGCCTGGGTTGCCGTTGTAGTAGCACGAGGGATGCCGGTTGTAGTAGCTGAGGGTGTTCTTGTTGTGGTTCCTGATGCAGTGTTCGCTGCTGTACGTGTAGGTGTGGTAGCAGCCCTATTTGTAGCGGTGCCTGTACTATTTCTTGTGCTTGTAGCAGGTGCGGTCCTTGAACCTGCAGGTTGTGTTGCTGTTCCTGCCGATCTTAGCGTTGTGGGCTTAGCCGTAGTGCTGCTACTGCCTGGCTGAACTGCATTTGTAGCAGGTTTAGCCGAAGTTGCTGCGGGTTTAACCGTTGTAGTGGTGCGCACCGGAACTACAGGTTCTGCTACAGTTGCGTTATTTATAGGCGGTAATACCGGAGTGTTTACAGAATCGTTTACCGCCGTGCGGCCTGTAGGGATGTAAATATCCGTCACCCACTGAGAAGGGCGGTTAGTATGCATTGGATTTTTTGTAAACACGGCTACATAATCACCTGTTTTATTTTCGTACAAATGTTTTTCGGCAATGTAGGCATCCGCTTTTTTCCAAGCGTTTGGCAGGTGCGAATAATCGCCCTTCAGCGTAGTTTTTAATGCCCTGAACCCCGTTAGCTCGCCACTAATGTATTCACTGCCGGCCGCGGTATAAATGGCTTCTTTTAATTGTATTGCATAAGTATATTTGGCAGTTTTTGCCGCTTTGTCTATTGCATTGTAAATTATAAACGGTGAGCCTTTTACCTCTATTTTGTTTTGTTTGGCAAAAACATACAGTTTTTTAAACGTAGCCACTGCAGAGGCATCTGCATCCGCCATGCTGCCTTCAGCCGAAGTACCTAGGAAGAAAGCATTAATTTTAGTAACCTCACCATTAACCTTAATGTCAAATTTCCTGAGCTCTGTAACCAGGAATGCATTTAGGTTATTTAGTCCATCAGAAAGGTTTTTTTCATAAGCATTGTTAATACCTCCTTTAAAAAAGGCCTGTGCCTTTTCTGTAAAGGTAAGTTTGCCGGTAAGTTTAATGCTTACTTTAGTACTGTTTAGGGTATCTTTAAAGTTCCATGAGATTTTGCTTTCAAGGTCGTTTAGTACTACCGACTGGCTTATGGAATCATTTTCGGCAACGGCCGTTGTAGTTATTTTACCGGTATTGTCGCCTTTGTTCCATGTCATGTAAGCGCCTGCACCACTGCTTCTGTCTGAAAATGTGTATGTAGCGGTAGAATCTGCGCCGCGCAGTAAACCTAAATTTTGCCAGTTTTTATACTCATTTAAATAGTTGTATAAAACCGGTTTAGGTACGTTTATTACTTTTTGCTCCTCAAGAGTATAGGTACCGTTTTGGGTAGCTATAAACACCGTTAGTGCTATGGCGCCCAGTACCAGCAAAAGAAAAACGTACTTTAATATTTTCATTATAAAATTTTGGTTGCTGTAAAATTAAAAATATTTCTATAAATTTAAAGCTATAGCCTGTAAAATAAGGAAAAAAGAATTATTCGCAATTAATAAAATTTTGCGGATAAGGAGATAAACTTACCTTATCTACAATAATAAAAACATTTTCGGTATCGGTATAAATTTCCTGTTCGGCACTTACCGATTTAGGGTAGAGTATTTTACGATGTGTAGTGGGTTGGTTATCAGTATTTTCGTTGTCTATATGGTAGTTAAATGAAATTATATTTTCATAATCATTTTTAAATCTGATCTTCCAGATGTGGCGCGTACCGTTAGTGCCCTGATGTACAAGTTGAAACGATATTTTGCTGTAACAACTCGTTTTTTCCCATTCTTGCTGCGTGCCATCGGTTTGCGAAAAACCTGTTGCACAACTAAGTAGCAATATTGCTATCCAGAAATTTTTCATAGCTCTTCTCTTTTAAGTATTGTTACATAAACATCGGCTTTTTCTTGTATCGCAGGGTACCATCCAGGGGTTTCGGTACCCGGTTTTATAATATCGGTAAGGTAGTAATAAGTATCTTTAGCTTTACCTGCATCCTTCAGATTTTCAAATTCATCCAACGATACCACCTTCATTTTGCCGTTATACGGTACGTCGGTTATTGCATACGTTATTTTTACGCTTTTAACCGAGTTTGTTTTAAACAGTACTTTTTTACCCCAATACGTTTTATCTTGGTTTTGCTGAGGGAAATATTCCAGTTTATACGATATCCCTTCAGGCGTGTCTGTCCACTTTCCGTATTTTACAGCATATTTTTCCTCCGGCTTTACAATGATTTCTTTGCCGGGGTTTGTAGCGGTTGGGCTATCTGCCTTTACATCTGTTGGCACTGTTGGAAGCACTTGGGTGCGGCCGAGATCAAAATAATTTACAATTTGCAGCCCCTTTTTATAAGGCAGCGTAATAGTATCTGTATCTATTACATTACCGGCACCGTATTTTTTTAGGACGATTTTATTCTGGGGCTTATTTTCCAGTGGGATACGCACATAGCTTATTGTGGCCGGTAACGACTGCCAGTTTCGCGTATCGGCTTTCTCGGTTATCGCTCCTGCGGCATCGGCGCCCAGTTTTACAAGGTCACCTCCGTCTTTGCCTAATGCCTGAGTAGCGATTTCACCCAAAATCGCACTTCCTGCTTTTTTTGATGCAAAGCGCACAGCCATATTTACGGCTTCGCGAAGCATACGGTCTTGCAGGCATTGCCTGGCTATGGCATAATAGTCCTCTGCGGGTTGAAAGTATTTTTCAGTGCCGTTTGTTATAACCGACGCTTTTGTGTAATAGCTGTAGCTGCGGTTGTATTTTGGTATCGCGATAGCGTTTATAGACCCGAGGTTTGTACCAAAAGGAATAGGCAGTAATATATCATGCACTACGCCATCTTCCATGTACGAGCCATAGAAAAAGCTACCTGCTCCCGAGGCGGTAACAACAATCTGGTCTTTTACAGGCCCCTGCCCGTTTTCCCAAAATATAATCGCTTCCGCATCACTGGTTTGCAGGGGTGTAGGGGAGAGGTTATATTTTTTAATATACTGGTTATACTCCTCGGTAAATCCAAGTGTGCGTGCTGTGCGAACAAGGTCTTGCTTTAATTGATCTGGCATGGGTACACCAAAATAGCTGTTGCCGTTGGCGCTAAATATTTCCTCTGCATTGCGGTAGGCAATAAAGGCATTGTTTACATCTCCGGATGCCTCGTATATAATGCCCTGCAGGATTTGGCTAAAAGCATCGGTGGTATACTTGTTTTTATGATTTTGGTACTTATCATTTAACTGTAGCAGCTTTATGTTGATGCGTTTTGCCTCTACCAGTGCTTCATCGGGTTGCCCCAGCATAAAGTAGTTGAGCGCCATATAGTAGTGCATGCTTACTTTTTCAAAGTCTTCGCCTTTGTAAGGAGCCGCCATGGGGTTTGTAAGGTTAGCCGCAACAGCGTGCGCTGCATCAGTCTTAATGCCATCGTCTACCAGTACGTAGGCTTTTTCAAACCACGTATTACTTAGGGCATAGTTACCGGCCATGTGCTCTATTTTTCCTTTTTCCAGATAATAGAGCAGCCTGTTGCGTTTTTTGCGCAAAAATTTATTTTGGTCGGCAAGGTCAGAGGCGGTTTTAAACTGCCCCGTACTTATTTGCTGCTGTATTTCGCTTGTTTTAATGCTATAAGTATCGCAAGAGTAAATACAGGTGGTTAATAGTAAAAGTGCCGCCTTGGTGAGGGCGGCTACTTTAAAGCTGGCTTTTTTCATCTGTTCAGGAAAATTGAAAACGGCCGTGATTATTTAATAAGCTTTTTAATTTTTTTGTCGCCTATCCATACTTTTTCATTGGTTTGTATGTTAGTAAGCTCCAGGTCTATTTGGTAATAAACCGCTTTCTCTTTTTTGTTTTCGTCTACAATAGAGTTTACAGTGCCCTGTAGCATAAAGTCGGCGCCATGCTCAAGTCCAAATTTTTTCATGGTACTTGCTGATGCATTATTTTGCTGTTCGGCACGCTCCCCGCGAATTTCCTCGCGCATTGTGCCGGCCTGTACCAGCCTCATACGTCCTGAATTTATTATAGCTTTTTCTATGTCTTTAGAAAACGTTTCGGTGGCTATATGTTCATGGGATTTATTTGTAATCATGCCCACAATAAGTACCGGTTTTTTACCTGTATTTTCACTGGCAAACGTGCTGTACCAAGAATGATCCATTAGTTCGGCGGTGATTTCTTCGGCAGTAAGGCGAGAATCTGTATCGTTCCAACGGCCGCTTATGTCTGTTACCGTGTTTTCGTTTACACGTTGTACGTTGCTTTTAGATGATGAGCATCCTGTAGTAGTTATAATCGCTGCAGCTGCTAAGATAGTAAGGGTAATATTTTTCATTGTGATTGTTTTTTTGATTGATAAAAATACAAATTTCATTTCTTAACGCGTAGTGGATTACAAATTATATGCCAAAAAATAAAGCCGTGGAATTTTTCCACGGCTTGTCCTAAACCAACTACAAATAACTAATATTAAAAAGTCCCCTTTTGCCTATTTTAGTGCACTTGTTGTCCCAGCAAAATTGCTTATTTAATTTATATTTGAAAATACCTATTAATAGGTATTTATTTAAAAATCGTATTTTTTTTCTACCGAATAACGCATTAGTTCTGACTTGCCTTGAAGGTTAAGTTTTTTAAGGATGTTTTTTCGGTGCGTGTCCACAGTAGTTTTTCCAATAAAAAGTGTATCGGCAATTTCCTGTGATGTTTTTCCTTCACCCACCAGTTTAAGTATTTCTTTTTCGCGCTTGCTTAATGGTACTTCATCTGTTACAGTAGTTTCTTTACCTTTAATGCCCGTATCAAAGTAGGTTTCGCCTTTGTGCACGGCACGTATGGCTTCTATTACTTTTTTTAAGGATGAGTTTTTAAGTATATACCCGCTGGCACCGGCCTCCTGCATTTGATGAATAGCTTCGTCTTGTTCAAACATACTAAAGGCTATTATTTTACAGTTAGGAAACTCCTGCTTAATGTGGCGTGCCGCAGTTATACCGTCCATCACCGGCATGCGGATATCGGTTAATACCACGTCGGGCTTTTTACTGCGCACAATATCCAGCAGGCGGTCGCCATTGCTGGCTTCGCCTACAATTTTTATATCTTCCTCGTATTCAAGGAACACCTTCATGCCGTCTATAAGTGCCTGATGATCTTCTGCTATAGCTAATTTTATCATACCGGGATATCTATTATTATGGTTGTCCCCTTACCGGGTGTACTGTCTACTTCAAAGGTACCGTTTAATTGCTCAATTTTCTTTTGTATAGCGCCTAAGCCCATACCGTCGTTTGAAAGCGTAGCGGTGTTAAAACCTACACCGTTATCTTCAATAATTATATTTATGCTGTCTTCGTGGTGGGTTAGCTGAATAGATGCCTCTGTAGCCTGGCTGTGCTTAATAATATTTGTGCACAACTCCTGTATGGTCCTGAAAATATTTATTTCGAGCGTGTTATCAAGCCTTGTGGTAAAACCATAAGGTATAAACTGCATTTCTATTTTTCCGGGTACCGATATTTTTTCGGCAAGCTTTTTTACAGCCGGTATAAGGCCATCGCCAGACATTACCCCGGCGTTTTTACCATGGGCAAGCCTTCTCACTTTATGGTATGCCTCATCTATAAGCTCATCAGTACGCTCATATAAAACATCATCTGTAGGATCTGTATTTTTTTTACGCATCCTTAGGTTTTCAAAGTTTAGTTTCAGGGTGGCCAGCATGCTGCCAAGGTTGTCATGCAGATCGTTTGCTATGCGCTGACGCTCGCGTTCCTGCCCTTCGAGCATGGTATCTATTATTTGAAGCTCGTGCTCCTTTAGTGTTTTTTCCAGTTTTTGTTGCTCAATCAATGTTTCCTGATGGCTTATTTTTTCCTTACGGCGGGCATTTTTTACAATCAGGAAGCCTATAACTACCAGTGCTGCACTTACAGTGCCTGTAGCATAAGTAACCAGTTTACTTACCTTAACATCGCTTTTAAGTACTTTGTTTTCAAGCTCTTTTTCCTTCGCCCGGTATTTAGATTCTATATCGTTCTTAGCTATGTTACGCTCCTGTTCTTTCATACTGTCGCTGTAGCGATAGGCCAATTCCTGAAATTTAAAAGCGTTTTTATAATCTTGTGCTTCTTTATATGTTTCGTACAGCTCTTCGGCACTTGCCTGTTTATATCCATACTCTGCACGTTCCGTTTTTTGATTAAACGCTTCTAAAAGATATTCTACAGACTTTTTATAATTCTTTTTTATGCGGTATGAGGCCGCCATATTAACCAGGTAATAATTTTTATCTTCTACAGTACCTTGTTTTTCCAAGTACGGTAAAGTTTTGTTAAGGAAATATATAGAAGAATCCGGTTTCTTAAGCATGCCAGTGTATAACATAGACATATTAGTATATACAATGTAAATCCCACGATCGTCTTTTATTTCCTGGCAAAGCTTTAGTGCTTTCTTGTAGTATTTTCTGCTTAGTTCGGCATTTCTGCCCTCCTGATAGTAATCGGCTAAATATACGTAAGCCGTAGATTTTTTGTCTTTATTGTCGGTTTTTTCTATATATGTTATGTAATCCCGTAAGTAATTAATAGGGTCTGTAGTGTTGGTGTTGCTGTAATAAATAACGGAGTAAATACCCAGATTGGTATCCATTAAGGCGTCTGTGCTATCTATAGATTTGTATATTTTTTTTGCCTCAAGCAACAATGTCAAAGCCTTATCGTCCTGATTAGTACTTTCGTAGTAATCAGCTAATATTCTATTATATAAAGCTTTATCGGCTCCTTTATACGACTTATAGGGTAGGGCTTTAATCTCTTTAATCAATACTGCAGGCAATTCTTTTCCGGATTTTTTCTTAAGTTCTAAAAGTGTCTTGTTATATTGGCAAACTGCCTTCATGCTTACCATATAAATAAGTATAAAGGCAGTTTTTAAAAAATATCTTTTTAATAGCATCAAACAGTTTTGTTATTTTATTTTTTTTACTACTAATCCGGTCATGCCTCGTTTAGGCATAATCATTACAGGGGATTCTAATTGCTCATCGTCATTTACTAGGGGCCCTGTTTCAAAGTCGGCGTCAGGGCTGCAAGCTAAGTAATCTTTTACGTAACTGATATCATAATAAGCATCATGGAAGAGTACAAGACTTATATCTTTTGTAAAGTCAAGCGGTTCAACATCCAGGCTTATGTCCTGTATAAAAGCGCTGTTTAGGCTAAACAGTATGGTTTGTGGCTCGTCTGTCGTAGTTCCGTCTGCGGTGTAGTTGGTAAGATCTGTATTTTGTACTTCTACCAGTCGCATAAACATTAAAATCCTGTTTGGGTAGTCTTTGCAAGAAAGATTGTAGATGGTATCGGTTTTAAACTCGTACTTTTCGTCGTACTCTTTTGGTAAATAGGCTTTGTAAACAGCCATTAAGGTGGCGCTGTTGTACTCTCCTTCTCCTGAATAAATTGCGTGTGGCATACCTGGTTAATTTAAAATTAATATTACAAAAATTATCTAAATACTGTAATAAAAAAATCCCCATTGGTGGGGATTTTAATTTTGCCTTTAGTGCACTGTGTCTTTGGTGAGTACTTTTATAATAAAGAGGAGTGCTACAAATGATAAGAATGCCAGTAGCACCAAATACGTGCGTTTATAATACAGCTTGTGCAAAGGCAGGTCTTTACGGTACATAATTGTAATAATGGTGACAAACGCCACCACAAACAATGCTGCAAATATTATCTGTCCTGTTGTAAACATGTTGAAATCTTTTATGCAAAGCTACAACAAGCGGTTTTATTTCAGGGTATTTTTAGGGCACAAAAATTCAGTGTCATGAAAAAACAATTAGATGCCGTAGGGCTGTTCCATAAGTCGTTTAAACTAGGAGTAGGCGAAACTACCCGCGCAAGCCTTGGTGAAAACCTTAATACACTGCGTTACAGCCTTATGAAGGAAGAAAATGAAGAATATTTAGAAGCTGCGCAGAATAACGACCTTACCGAGGTAGCCGATGCGCTGGGCGATATGCTGTACATTTTATGCGGAACCATTATAGAACACGGCCTGCAACACAAAATAGAGGAGGTATTTGATGAAATACAGCGCAGTAACATGAGCAAGCTGGATGATAACGGTGAGCCAATTTACCGTGAAGATGGCAAGGTAATGAAAGGACCTAATTATTTTAAGCCCGATTTCGCCGAAATTCTTTCAGGTTTGTAGTTTATAGTTTGTGGTTCTGAGTGGAACTATAAACAATAAACCACGAACCATAAACTGAAAACAAAAATGCCTTAGAAATTCTAAGGCATTTTTGTTATGTGTCAGTGTATAGAATGCTATTGATGACAGACTATATCTTCACTGTCCAGCCAAATTTATCTTCGGCAAGTTTATACTGTATGCTTGTTAGCTTTTCTTTAATTTCCAGCGAAAGCGGTTTTTCCTGTTTTGGAAGTTCGTAGTAGGTATCCTGGTATTTAAACCCAATAATAGGATTTACAACAGCAGCGGTACCGGCGCCAAAAATTTCTTTAAGTGAGCCGTTTTTAATGCCTTCCACAAGTTCTGTAACTAATACCGGGCGCACTTCTACCTTAAGGCCTTCGCTTTCGGCAAGTTCTAAAATACTTTTACGGGTTACACCATCCAGTATACGCTCGCTTGTAGGAGCGGTACACAGGGTGTCATTAAATCGGAAAAACACGTTCATTGTGCCTGCTTCTTCCAGTTTTGTATGTGTAGCATCATCGGTCCATATAACCTGCTGGTAGCCTTCTTCATTAGCCAGTTTTGTTGGGTAAAACTGAGCTGAGTAGTTACCTGCTGCTTTTGCAGCACCGATACCACCGTTTGCCGCGCGGCTAAAGTGTTCTGCTATAAGTACTTTTACCTCGCCAGAGTAGTAGGATTTGGCAGGAGACATAATAATCATAAAGCGGTATTCCTGCGATGGCGATGCTATAACGCCATGGCCTGTAGCTATCATAAAAGGGCGCAGGTATAGTGAGTTTCCGTTACCTTTTTTTACCCATTCTTTATCCAGGTTAATCAGTTGCTTAAGCCCCTCAATAAAAACATCTTCGGGTACTTCGGGCATGGCGAGCCTTACAGCCGACTTGTTAAAGCGGATAAAGTTTTGGTCAGGCCTAAACAGCCATACGTCGTCGTTCTCGTCTTTATACGCTTTCATGCCTTCAAAAATCGCCTGGCCGTAATGAAACACCCTCGATGAAGGATCCATGGGCATAGGGGCATAAGGCGTAATAACAGGGGTACCCCACTTACCATCCTTATAATCGCAGTACAGCATGTGGTCTGTAAATACGTTCCCGAAAGGCAGGTTGTTGAAGTCAACGTCACCTATTTTTGAGGTTTGGGCTTTGTGCACTTCAATGGCAAAAGTAGGGTTAGCGCTCATTAGTGTATTGTAGTTTAGAGTTATTCGCGTTCTCGCAAATTTACTAAAAAATCATCGTTGGGGCTGTTTTGGGTTAAAAAAATGAAAAATAAAAAAACAAAGGGCTGAAACAAAGAAATATAAATAACTCTCTGGCGTTGGCATAATTAAAGAAACTGTATAAATTTGTCACAACATTAACCCAAATAGTTACAAATGAAAAAAACACTTGTACTTGCAGCCGCACTGCTAAGCCTAGTAGCCTGCAAAAAAAATGAAACCGAGGTTAAAGCCGAAGATACTGTTATAGAAGGTAAAGATACTACTATGGTAGATACTGATACCGTTACTAAAGACAGTGTGGCACCTGCCGAAACGCCTGAGGCCGAAGAAGCCGAAACGCCTGATGCTACAACACCGGCAAAAGAAAAAGCACCGGCAGCTAAAACCACTGCTGCCGTTAAGGAAAACTATCAGTCGTTTGGCGATAAAATTACTGCAGACAATGCCATTACTAAGGCGCAAATGCTTAAAAAATACAGTACCCTTAAACCTGGAGATACCATTACTGTAAAGTTTAAAACTGATATAAAGGAAGTTTGCCAAAAGAAAGGCTGCTGGATGTCACTAGATCTTACCCAGGGTAAAGAATCGTTTGTAAAATTTAAAGACTACGGATTTTTTGTGCCGTTAAATGCAGGTGGGCAGGAAGCTATAGTACACGGTAAGGCGTTTGTAAGCGAGATTTCGGTAGCGCAATTAAAGCACTATGCTAAAGACGGTGGTAAAAGCGAAGCTGAGATTGCCAAAATCACAAAGCCTGAATTTAAATACGGCTTTATGGCCGATGGTGTGCTTATAAGCGAATAATGAAGAAGTTATTACTTATAGTTTGCATCTGCATGGCCTTTGCTGCCTGTAAAAAAGAAACAGCGGCAACCGATGCTAAGAAAACAGATACTGTTTCAGCGGCCTGCGCAAAGCCTAAGAAAAAATTTAAGATGTATGAAATGAGCGAGCTTGCTGCGCTCATGGAACAAATGTATGTGGAAAATGAACAGCTAAAGCAGCGTATTATAAAAGGCGATACGGTAGGGAGCTTTCCGCAGCACATAATAAAAATACATTCAGCTGCCATGACAGACGAGTCTGACAGGGATGCGTTTTTTAAGGAAAATGCGGCTAACTTTATAAAGGCACAGGAGCTCATTTACAAAGACCCTAAAAACGCCAAACAGCATTTTAACGATGCGGTTTCGGCGTGTATACAATGCCACGAAGGAAAATGCGGCGGGCCTATACCCAGGATTCAAAAGCTTTATATAAAGTAAAATGATGATTTTTTTAGGTACTTTTGCTTAAATAAATCTACCATTTTGAAAAGAGAAATCATTATAACCGGCGACGGATCTGTAACCATACACCTTCCTGACATGAAGGAGAGTTACCATTCTAAGTTTGGTGCCATACGCGAGGCGTATCATGTATTCATACAAAACGGGCTGGCCTTAACTAAAGGGCAGCCCGTTGCTGTTTTAGAAATAGGTTTCGGTACCGGGCTTAATGCTTTTATAACCTACCTCGAAGCACTTAAATCAGGCCAGCAGATACACTACACTGGGGTAGAGGCTTACCCTGTAGCGGTAGAAGAAGCCATGCAGCTAAACTACGTAACCGAACTTAACGCCATAAACTATATGGGGGTTTATGAGCAAATGCACCGCGCCGGGTGGGAGCAGCCTGTAGTGCTACCCGGTAATTTTACGCTGGTTAAGCAGCATAAGTTTTTTCAGGATATAACAGACGAAGGTTTGTATGATCTGATTTATTTTGATGCCTTTGGTTACCATGCACAACCGGAGCTGTGGAGTGAGGAGATTTTCGCCAAAATGTATAAGGCTCTAAAGCCTAACGGCATATTAGTTACCTATGCGTGCCGCACTGTTATAAAAAATGCCATGAAAGCGGCAGGCTTTAGCACAGAAAAGCTACCCGGCCCACCGGGCAAGCGAGAAATGTTAAGAGGATATAAGTAGGTTTTTTAAGCTTAAAATTATATTATTAAAAATTTTAATCTATAAAAATTATCAAATTCATTTTTTTAGTCGAATTTAATTTTATAATTTTACTTCATCGTTCTTAAAAACCTAACCTCATTTTAAATTTTATTACATATGCCTGCATCCATGTTTAATTACACAAAGATGGTACTGGAAAACGTAAGTTTTGATCCCGTACTTTTTTGCAAGGAAGTAGAAAAAGCTTTTAAAATGTTGCTGCCTTACGACCTGGAAAGGTTAGTAGATTGGCTGTACAAGTTTACAACAACCCGACCGGAATTGCAGGGATGCCTTACCGGTATGGAAAGCACAAAATAAGTATTAACACCTTACGGTAAAGTAAAAAGGTTACTCTGCAGAGTAACCTTTTTTGTTATAATGTATTTAGTAAAAGCGGTTTATTTTAGCTCTTTTTCAAAAGATTCGTCAAGCAGGTTAGTAAACGCATTGTGTATGGTGCCATTGCTGTTAAGCACTATAGTACGGTTTATTTTGTTTAATACCCATTTGTGGTGCAGTTGTTCAAAATCAGTACTACGCACCTGTGTAACGCCCTTGTGCTCATAGGCTCCCAGGTTCTTTTTCCACTCGGTATCATTATCTACGTTAATGGCTACAAAATCAATCTCCGGATGTTTTTTCTGTAGTTCGCCTACGCGGTTGTATACCTGCTGTAACAGCACACGTGCACATCCGGTCCAGAAAAATATAACCGTTTTTCGTTTTATGGTATTTCTTACGTTATACGGCTTACCATCGGTAGTTATAAGTTTTACATCGGGTAAATAAGTGCCTGGTGTAAGGTCTTTTATGGCAAGGCTAAGCTGCCTTATTTCATTATCCGGGCGTTTATTTGTAGAAAGCGTGTTGTAACGCTCCAGGAACCGGTTGTTGTTCGCTATGTTTTCGTCTTCCAGCAGGTAGCCAAAGGCAATATTATCTAAAACAATATTCTTCAGGTCTTTATTAGCAAAAAGTGAGTCGGCTGCGTTTAGCCTGTTAAGGTTAAAGTCTATAGAAAACTCGTCTACTCCACCTTTTTTAAACGTTTTATAATACGCTCGGTTAGTGGTGTAGCCCACGCAATAGCGTATAAATGGAGAAAAATGGATTAGTTTGCTGTTGTTAAAGTCTATCTTTTTTCGATAATCGTAGTAGTTTGCCGGCAGTGATTCTTTTATGCTTTCGCCGTTACGCCTTGCATACAGGTAAGGATAAAATTCCTGATAACCGTAGTAATTAAGCCACACACGGTTTTTAGCATAAAAGTCAAAGCCCACACTCCAGCCGAGTTCTTTCTTCTTTGCGTTGTAAAAGTTTAAACGGTTGGTGTGTGTAGAGTCGGCAAATCGTTCAAATCCCTTGTAATCAAGCGAAAAGCTGTCGTAAGAGTTTCGCCTGTCTGTATCTATCATAGTAAACAACTCCATCATAAAGTTGTTTTTCTCGGCACCTTTTCCGCTAAACACTATTGACTTATCAAAATCATCCGCATCTATAGAAACAGATATGCTGTCATTTTTATCAAAATAAACATATTGGAAATCGGGCTCATGCTTAAAGCTGTATATACCCGGGGTAAGTGAGTCAAATGCAATGCTAAAGCGGTTTTCTTTGTCCAGTTTCAGGGTATCTGTAACGGTATTGTTCCTGCAAAACAACACATAGGGCTGCCTCGGGTTTTTTATCTGTCCCGAAAAATAGGCTTTGTAACCGGAACTATCTCCGGCACATCCGTTAAGTAGCAGCAGCGAAAAAAACAATAGTGCTGTAAAGGGCTTGTTCAGATACATTTGGGTCTTTAAAAACGCGCAACCACAAATTTACCCCATATTATTCCGCCTGTTGTTAAAAGACAGTTAAAATAAGCAAAATGAGGTATATAGTTTGCAACTGCAAATAAATGCTTATTTTTTCTATTTTTGCAAAAAATTTTATCATGCTATCAGTTTCAAATCTATCAGTACAGTTTGGCAAAAGGATTTTGTTTGACGAAGTAAACACAACCTTTACCCAGGGCAACTGTTATGGTATCATCGGTGCAAATGGTGCCGGTAAGTCTACGTTCCTTAAAATTCTTTCAGGAGATATGGACCCTACATCGGGCCGTGTACACCTGGAACCGGGTAAGCGTATGAGCGTACTGAACCAGAACCACAACATGTTTGACGAGCATACGGTGCTTGAAACGGTAATGATGGGCAACAAAACCCTGTTTGCTGTAAAAAAAGAAATGGACGAAATTTACCTTAAGCCGGATTTTAGCGATAAAGACGGCGAAAGGGTAGGCGAGCTCCAGATTATTTTTGAAGAAATGAACGGCTGGAATGCCGATTCTGATGCGGCTACCATGCTAAGCAACCTTGGTATAGGCGAGGAGTTTCACTACACCTTAATGGGCGATATGGATGGTAAGCTTAAAGTACGTGTGCTATTGGCACAGGCCCTTTTTGGCAACCCAGACGTGCTTATTATGGATGAGCCTACTAACGACCTTGACTTTGAAACCATATCTTGGCTTGAAAATTTCCTGGCTAACTATGATAATACGGTTATTGTTGTATCGCACGACCGTCACTTCCTGGATGCGGTTTGTACACATATTTCTGATATCGATTTTGGTAAAATAAACCACTTTAGCGGTAACTATACCTTCTGGTACGAATCTAGCCAGCTGGCGTTGAGGCAACGTGCCCAGCAAAATAAAAAGGCTGAGGAAAAGAAGAAGGAGCTACAGGAGTTTATTATGCGCTTTAGTGCTAACGTGGCTAAAAGTAAGCAGGCTACCAGCCGTAAAAAAATGCTTGAAAAGCTAAAGGTAGACGATATTAAACCATCGAGCCGACGCTACCCTGCCATTATTTTTGACCAGGAGCGTGAGGCAGGCGACCAAATACTTAACGTTAAAGACCTTTCTGCTTCTATAGACGGCGAAGTGTTGTTTAAAAACGTAGACCTTAACATGGCTAAAGGCGATAAGGTGGTGGTGTTTTCTAAAGACAGCCGTGCCACTACTGCTTTTTATGAAATACTTAATGGTAACATGACAGCTGACTCGGGTACTTTTGAGTGGGGTATTACTACTAACCAGAGTTACCTTCCGGCAGATAACCATGCGTTTTTTGATAATGACTTAACTCTTGTAGACTGGCTGCGCCAATGGGCTAAAACAGAGGAGGAGCGCGATGAGGTTTATGTACGTGGTTTCCTTGGTAAAATGATTTTTAGTGGTGAAGAAGCCCTTAAGACCGGCCGTGTACTTTCGGGAGGGGAAAAAGTGCGTTGTATGCTTAGCCGTATGATGATGCTACGCGCTAACGTACTAATGCTCGATGAGCCTACAAACCACCTTGACCTTGAAAGTATTACCGCGTTTAACAACTCGCTTAAAAACTTTAAGGGTTCTGTACTGTTTACCACGCACGATCACGAGTTTGCACAAACCGTAGCCAACCGCGTTTTAGAAATTACCCCTAAAGGTGTTATAGACCGTTACATGACGTTTGACGATTACCTTGATGACGATAAAATACAGGAGCTAAGAAAGAAGATGTATTCTTAAGCGGCTGAGCTACTTAGCTTCTAAGTTTTTAGAAGAGACATCATAATACAAAAAAATCCCGTGAATAATTATGCTCACGGGATTTTTTTATTAAGCAACTTAGCAACTTTTATTTAAAATACGAAAAAGTTTCTCCGTTTTCTAAGTTAAGCAGCGTTTCGTATATCAGCTTAATCACGTTTTCCACATCTTCTTTATGTACCATTTCTACTGTGGTATGCATGTAGCGAAGTGGTAGCGAAATAAGAGCCGAAGCTACACCGCCGTTGCTGTACGCAAAAGCATCTGTATCGGTACCGGTAACCCGGCTCGATGCCAGGCGCTGAAACGGGATTTCATTTTTCTCTGCTGTATCTACAATTAATTCACGCAGTTTGTTTTGCACCGCCGGGGCATAGGTAATAACCGGACCCTTGCCAATTTGTGTATCGCCTTCAATTTTTTTATCAATCATAGGCGTGGTGCTGTCGTGGCATACATCTGTAACAATAGCTACGTTAGGGCGAATGGTTTTAGTAATCATTTCTGCCCCGCGCAAGCCCACTTCCTCCTGAACCGAGTTGGTTATATAAAGCCCAAACGGAAGCGTTTTACCGTTTTCTTTTAGAAGGCGCGCTACTTCGGCAATCATAAATCCGCCTATTCGGTTGTCTATGGCACGGCATACAAACTTATTTTCGTTTAGTACCATAAACTCGTCTGGGTAGGTAATAACGCAGCCTACATGTACACCCAGTTTCTCTACTTCTTCCTTGTTATTGCAGCCCAGGTCTATAAACAGGGTTTCTATTTTTACGGCTTCTTCCTTGCCGCGCATACGGGTATGTATGGCCGGCCACCCAAAAACGCCTTTCACAATACCATTTTTGGTATGTATGTTTACGCGCTTGCTGGGGGCTATCATGTGGTCGCTGCCGCCGTTGCGTATAACATAGATAAGGCCGTTATCGCTTATGTAGTTTACGTACCATGAAATCTCGTCGCTATGGCCTTCAATCACTACTTTATAAGGAGCATCTGGGTTAATTACGCCCACTGCTGTGCCATAGGTATCAGTAATAAACGTGTCTACATAAGGTGTAAGGTACTCCATCCATATTTTTTGCCCTTCGCTTTCATATCCGGTAGGGGAGGCATTGTTTAAATATTTTTCCAAAAATGCCATTGAGGCATCGTTTAGTATGGTTTTTGCAGACATAAATTTAATTTTTGGCTAAAATATAAATAACATAGCACAGTTACGTATAATTGTATACTTTTGAACACAATTTTTATGCGGATGAAACCAACATTCTACTTTGTTTTGTTACTGTTCTTTTTCGGTACAACGGCCTTTGCCCAGATTACTGAAAAAGACAGTATTGCTGCAGACTCTATAGTGTTTACTACCCAGCTGCCCGATCTTATTATTTCTAATGTAAAAGACTCTATATCGCCCGATAAAAAGCTGCAGTTGCTGCAACTGCGCAGGCGAGTGCTTAAGGTATACCCGTATGCTAAAATAGCTGCCGAGAGGCTTACCATGCTAAACCAGAATATGGCACGCCTTAAAACTGAGAAGGATAAGAAGAAGTATGCTAAAATGGTAGAAAAATATCTTGAGGATGAGTTTGAGGGCCAGTTAAAAAAGCTATCTCGTAAGGAAGGGCAAATACTGGTAAAACTTATATACAGGCAAACCGGTAAAACTACCTACGATCTTATACGTGAGCAAAAAAGCGGATGGAAGGCTTTTTGGAGCAATCGTATGGCGCACCTTTTTAGCATAGACCTTAAAAAAGGCTATACACCCGCCACAGAAGCAGAAGACTTCATGATAGAAGGTTTCTTGCGTAAGGCTTTTGAAGAACGCAGGCTAGTAAACCAGGAGCCCGCCTTTACCATAGATTATCCTGCGCTGAAACGACAATGGAAACAGCGTACAAATAACGAATAACAAAAAAGCAGATTGATTACAATCTGCTTTTTTGTTTTATAGTTTAAAGGTAAAGCCGTCTGATACTTTACTGTTGTACTTTTCCTGGTCAAACATATATAGGAATGATCCTTTGCGGGATGATTTCATGTCTTTTTCTTCGGTTTTAACCAAAATATCTAACCCGTTTATCTTATTTATAAAGTTACGCTTGTCCAGCTTTTCACCCAGTATGGCTTCGTATAAAGACTGAAGCTGCTTCATGGTAAACTTTTCCGGAAGCAGTTCAAAACCTACCGGTTTGGTAGAAGCACGGTAGCGCAGGCGCGTAAGGGCGTTTGCTACCATAATATTGTGGTCGAAAATTAGGCTGGGGAACTCATTAATATCAAACCATTCTGCCGAGAAGTTAGAGTTTATCTCGGTATGCTCTGTAATATTAATAAGTGCGTAGTAGGACACCGAAACCGTTCTGCCTACAGGATCCCTGTCTAGCGCACTATAGGCGCGCAGCTGTTCCAAGTATACATTACTAAGTCCTGTAAGGTGGTGTAGTACCCTGTTAGCCGACTCATCCAGGGTTTCATCGTCTCTGAGGAAACCGCCCATAAGCGACCATTTTCCTTTTTCGGGTTCAAAATCCCTTTTAATCAGTAGTATTTTTAGATTCTTTTTATCGAATCCAAATATAATACAGTCTACTGCTAAGAGCACTTTTTCTTCTTTGTGATAACTATTCATTGGTTTCTGAATTGGCGGCAAGTTACTAACAACGGGAACAAATAGCAAGAATATTGCAATTTTGGCATAAAAATACATTTTTTCTGCGAGAACGATATAGTATTACGAGGTTATTAGATTATTTCTTTTAATTTTTAAAAAAATGAAAAAAAGATTTGCTTTTTTAAACAATCTTTAATTAAATTTGGAAGTGTAAAAAATACATTTATTAAACGAACCAAATTTTAATTTTATGATGGCATTAACCACATTATTAAAAGACACCGCCGGCAGGGTATTAAAATCCAGGTTAGCCGGATTTATGTTTGTATTCTTTACGGTACTCACAGCATCAGCCCAAAGTACTGTAACAGGAACAGTAACATCATCTGACGATAAAATGGGACTTCCCATGGCCAGCGTTACTGTAAAAGGAACTTCAAACAGTGTGTCTACAGACCTTGACGGGGGCTACTCTATCAAGGCAAACGCAAACGATGTATTAGTATTTTCTTACGTAGGTTTCGCGTCTCAGGAGATTACAGTAGGTAATCAAACTGTAATTAATGCAAAACTATCTGCATCGGCTACCCAGCTAGACGACGTTGTAGTGGTAGGTTACGGAACCGCTAAAAAATCCGACCTTACCGGTGCGGTAGGTGTAGTAAAAGTTGAAGATGCTAAGAAAACCATTACTTACGATGTGGCAAAACAGCTTCAGGGCCAGGTAGCGGGTGTTACAGTACAATCGTCTGGAGAGCCGGGTGGTTTTGTAAACATTAAAATCCGTGGTATTTCATCTTTTAACAACAACAACCCGCTATTTGTAATAGATGGCATGATTACCGATGCACCTTATGATTTTGCTCCGGGCGAAGTTGAATCTATGCAGGTATTAAAGGATGCATCTTCGGCTGCTATTTACGGGGTTCGTGGCGCAAACGGTGTAGTAATTATTACTACTAAAAAAGGTAAGGCCGGTAAAACCAGTATTAACTACCGCGCTTACACAGGTTTCCAGACCGTGGCAAAGCGTATACCGGTTACAAACAGGGAACAGTATCAGCAAATTACTAACCAGGCATACCTTAACTCTGGTCAGGCTATACTTCCGGGTAACGACCCGAGCAGCCCGTACTTTATTAAGAATGTAGATACTAACTGGCAGGATGCTGCTTACCGTACAGGGCAGGTAGATAACCACGCGCTTACGTTTACAGGTGGTGCCGAAAACATGAACTACAGTGTAAACGTAGATTACTTTAAAAACACCAGTTACCTTAAAACGCCTCAGGCTTATGAGCGTTATGCAACTACAGTAAATGTAGGCGGGCAAAAAGGTAAATTTAAGTACGGTGCAAAACTGGGTTACACAGATTCTGGTAAAGAAAACTTTAACTCGTACAACGGCGAATCTCAAATTGGTGCGTTACTAACCGCCATACCTACAATGCCGGTGTACGATCCTAACAGACTTGGTGGCTACGGTGGTACAGATAACCTTACACAAAGGGCTATTGTACTAAACGTTATAGGATGGAATAACCTGCTACAAAACAACTCAAAAAGAAATCGGTTTATAGCTAACGTTTGGGGTGAGCTTGAACTTGTTAAGGGCCTTAAGTACACTACAAGGATTACAGCTGATCAGCTCAATGCTAAAAACAGGCTTTATGTGCCACAGAGTGATCTTGGGTGGTATTATATTACTACTAAAGAAGAAGCGTCGTTAGATGTAAACACCACAAAAAACACCAGGACCATTATGGATAACCTCCTTAACTATGACGTTGCCTTTGGAAAACACAGGTTAAGCTTGATGGGTGGTATGGTTATGGAAGACTGGAAAAACGAGTACCTGTGGGCACGTGGTGTAGGTTACGATGTTAACGAAATTTCTCATATTGAATATGCCGATGATATTTCGGGAGGTGAAAACTTTGCAAGGGAAACAAGGCTTTCTTACTTGGGTAGAGCAGATTATAACTATAATGAAACCTACTATCTTTCATTAAACTTCCGTCAGGATAAGTCTTCTAAATTCTCTAAAAAGAATAATGTAGGTAATTATTATTCAGTGTCTGGTGCGTACAAAATCAGCAACGATCTTAAGCTGCCAGATTGGTGGAATACTCTTAAGCTAAGGGGTGGTTACGGTCTACTGGGTAACAACACTATAGCTAACTACGACTATGCTGCGGTGGTTAATCCATTTGCCGGTTATAATTTTAATAACCAGCTTGCTCCCGGTACCATAGTAGTAGACCTTAAAGACCCTAATATTAAATGGGAAGATGTAACTACTGCTAACGTTGCATTAGAGTTTGCCATGTTTAAAAACAAATTACAGTTTACTACAGAGTATTATGTAAGAACTTCAGACGACATCCTTGCCGGTCAGCCACTGCCATATTCTACAGGTGCTTTCCCTGCTAACATTCGTACCAATGTAGGTAAAATGAGGAATACAGGATGGGAATTTACCTTAGGTTACACCAACCATGATAACGATTTTAAGTGGGATGTAAACGCTAACCTGGGTCTTCTTAAAAACGAAGTCCTTAAAATATCTAACGACGGACTTCCAATTTACGGCGCAAACTCTATTACAGAGGTAGGTTATAGTATAGGCGAACTGTATGCCTATAAGGTAGAAGGTATATTTCAGGATGCAGCAGATGTAGCCAGCCATGCTAACCAGCCAGGTGCACAGCCGGGTGATATTAAGTTTAAAGATATAAACGGCGACGGAAAAATTACTGATGACGACCGCACACGCCAGGGTGTTACTATACCAAAATACAGCTACGGTTTTACCTTTAATGCAAGCTATGAAAACTTTGATATTAACGTATTCTGGCAAGGTCATGGAGGTAATAAAGTGTATAACGGTTTATACAACAGCCTGATGATAGGAGGCCTTATTAACCACCATACAGACGAGCTTAATTACTGGACTCCGGACAATACAAACACTAACGTACCGCGCCCTGATGTATTGGAAACAAACGCTAACGCAAGGCCGTCAGACCGTTTTATCCAAAAGGGTGATTACCTAAGGCTGCAAAACCTTCAGCTGGGGTACAATGTTCCGCTTGAAAAAAATAAATTTATAGAGCGTATTCGTTTATTTGCACAGGGATCTAATCTTGTTACCATAACTCCTTATAAAGGCGTAGACCCTGATTTTAATGCTAACGATGGATTATTCTCAAGAGGTTTTGATCCGGGATCATTCCCTAACCCAAGAACAATTTCATTTGGTATTGAAGCTAGTTTCTAAAAAAAAATATGAAAAAGTCATGAAAAAAATATTTACTCTAAAAAATGCAATACTACTTCCGGCACTGGCACTAACGCTTACCGGTTGTGTAAAAGAGGAGGACCTGGTACAGGTAGATCCTAACTTTGACAGCGAAGCTAAATTTTGGAAGACCGAAGATGACGCGTTAAAAGCAGTAAACGCTGTATACGGAAGTTTACTAACAGATGGTACCTATATGAGGAGTACGCCGCTACTACTGGATGGTAAGGCAGACGACTCCCGTAGTAACAGTCCGTGGGCTGCTATGGCAAACGTGGGTAGGTTTAACTCCAGTATTGCAGATGCCTCTATTTACGGATGGGCTTATGAAACCTACTATCAGGGTATATACCGTGCTAACCAGGTGCTGGATAATGTACCGGGTATAACCTTTGCAGATGAAGCATATAAAAACCGAATTTTGGGCCAGGCGTACTTTTTAAGGGGGCTTTACCTGTTCCACGCGGTAAATATGTTTAAAAACGTACCTATCCCGCTTAGTAGCGATGAGGTATACCACCCGCAAAAAACTCAGGAAGATGGCTGGGCTCAGGTAAAAGCAGACCTTACTAAGGCTGCAGAGCTGCTACCTGTCGCCTACGCCGATGTTACCGGCCCAGACCAGTCAGATAAAGGCCGTGCTACAAAAGGTGCTGCGCTTGCTTACCTTGGTAAGGCACAGTTATTTACCAAGGATTACGCAGGGGCTAAAACCTCTTTTGAAAGTGTGATGAATCTTGGTATATATTCACTGGTTTCAAATTACAGGGATAACTTTACTACTGCTAACGAAAACAACTCAGAGTCTATTTTTGAAGTACAATTTAGCCGCGATGCCGGTGGTGTAGGACTAGGCTGGGGTGGTGCACCTGCATCTAACTGGGGTAAAACCAGTGCCCGTGCCATTACTTATGCACCACGCAGCTTCGGGTGGACAGATATGCAGCCTACATGGGCACTGTTTAATGAATTTAAGGAAGAGGCAACAACATCGGGAGGTGTAGACCCAAGGCTGGATGCTACCATTATATACAACAAACCGGGTATGACGCTATACGGCAGGTCGTTCCAGGAAGTGTATGCAGCAAGCCCTGCAGACCTTAATGACCTTTTCTGGAGAAAATATGAAAATGCCGATGGCGAGTTTGCTAATGAGTACGACTGGAGGAGTGGTATTAATGAGCGTTTGCTACGCTATGCCGATGTACTGCTTATGTACGCGGAGTGCTTAAACGAACTAGGCCAAACCACCCAGGCTTACAGCTATATTCAGCAGGTAAGGACCAGGGTAGGACTGCCAGACCTTGCTACGGTAAAACCAGGAATGAGCCAGGCACAAATGAGGGAGCAGATAGGACATGAGCGTTTCCTTGAATTTGCTGCCGAAGGCCACCGTTTTGACGATATTCGCCGTTGGGGCTGGTTACAGGATGCTTCTAAACTGGCATGGCTTAAAACGCGCGATGCAGAGTTTAATACGTATCAAACCGGTAGGGAGTATTTCCCAATACCACAGCTGGAAATGGATAACAATCCGGGTACCCAGCAAAACACAGGGTACTAATACAATACATTTTTTCAGTTTTGATGCCGTGCGGCGGGTATGTGAGGGCCCGCCGCACAGGTATTAAAAAAAGCCAAATTTTAAACTCCAAACTCACTTTTATGGGCAAACAAAACACAATTTTTACCACATTACTTTTTACTGCTGTTTCTATATTGCCATCAGGCATTAGCGCGCAGCAAAAAGCAACGGTAAGCATTACTGCAAAGGCCGATGCGCCTACGATAAACAAGCATATTTACGGGCATTTTTCTGAACACCTGGGGCGTTGTATATACGATGGGTTTTATGTGGGCGAAAGCAGTGCTATACCAAATACACATGGTGTACGGAACGACATTATTGCAGCACTGAAAGAACTGAAAATACCTAACCTGCGCTGGCCTGGTGGTTGTTTTGCCGATACCTACCATTGGAAAGACGGTATCGGGCCAAAGAACCAAAGGCCTACTATTGTAAACCAATGGTGGGGTGGCGTTACAGAAGATAATAGTTTCGGTACGCATGACTTTCTTGATCTATGCGAAACAATAGGCACAGAGCCCTATTTGGCAGCAAACGTAGGCAGCGGTACCGTACAGGAATTTGCCGAATGGGTACAGTATGTAAACCACGGTGGCAAAAGCCCAATGAGCGACCTTAGGAAAAAGAATAACCGTGAAACCCCATGGGGTGTTAAGTTTTGGGGTGTAGGTAACGAAATGTGGGGATGTGGTGGTAACATGACTCCTGAGCACTATGCAAACCTATACAGGCAATACGCTACTTTTATGGGAGACTGGTCTAACAGTGGTAAACTGTTCCGTATAGCGTCGGGTGCTAATGCGGGGGACTATCACTGGACAGAGGTATTAATGCGAGACATTCCTAAAAATATGATAGAAGGTGTTGCACTGCATTCATATTCTGTAATAGACTGGAATAATAAAGGTTCAGCCACTAAGTTTGACGAAAAACTGTATTTCTCAACCATGAAGTCGGCTTTATTTATGGATGAGCTGGTAACCAAGCACGCCGCCATAATGGATAAATACGATCCGGAGAAAAAAATAGCCCTTATTGTAGACGAATGGGGTGGCTGGTACGATGTGGAAGAAGGTACAAATCCTGGTTTCCTGTATCAGCAAAATACCATGCGCGATGCTATGATTGCCGGTTGTACGCTTAATATTTTCCATAACCATGCAGACAGGGTGCGTATGGCTAACCTGGCACAGACTGTAAACGTATTGCAGGCAGTAATACTTACTAAGGGAGATAAAATGCTGCTTACACCTACCTACCATGTAATGAATATGTACAAAGTACATCAGGATGCAAAGTTGCTTCCGGTTACAGTTTCTGCTGCTGAATACAAATTAGGTAACGAATCGTTGCCCGCTATTTCTGCATCTGCTTCGGTAAAGGATGGCAAAACGCACATTTCATTGGTAAACATCCATGCTAAAGAAAAAGTAACTACAGACATTAACCTATCGGGTCTTAACCTAAAAGATTTTACTGCTAAAATCATTACTTCAGGTAAACTACAAGACTGTAATACGTTTGAAAATCCAAATGCAATTACACCAAAAGCGTTTAAAGACTTTAAATACAAAAACGGTACACTAAGCGTAACGCTTCCTCCATTCTCTGTAGTGGTTTTTGAAGCTAAATAACACAAGACAACATTGCTATGAATACAATCATTAAAAATATAAATAAATTGATGCTTTGCCTGTTAACGGGTATGGCGGCAGTATCATGCGGGGGAGATGATCCTGCACCAAGCGGTAATAACAACGGAGGCGGGGGCGGAGGCACCACAGCGTTTGATATTAATACCATTACTGATACCTATCCGGGGTATGGCCCATCTAACGTATACCAGTGGGGATATCGTAACGTACACGATCCTTCTGTTCTTAAAGATGGTGACACCTACTACTGTTACAGTACAGACGTATGTTACGGTGCCGATATACGCCCGGGAATCCAGATAAGAAAATCAAAAGACCTTATTAAGTGGGATTTTATGGGCTGGGTGTTTAATTCGCTGCCATCTCAGGGTGCTAATTTTATAACCAGTAGCGGAGGCACTCCTTTTAATTCGCTTTGGGCACCTTACATTATGAAGGTGGGTAGCGAGTACAGGTTGTATTACTCTTTGTCTTCGCCTACCGCACGCCTTAGTGTAATAGGTATGGCTACCGCCAGCGCGCCACTTGGTCCATGGACAGAGAAAGGCCTTGTAGTAACTTCTAAAGACGACAGTACCGTACAAACTAATGCTATAGACCCTACTGTGGTTATAGACCAAAGTGGCCGACACTTTATGTATTACGGCTCTGCGTGGGATGGTATTTACAAGCTGGAACTTAACCCTTCAACCGGTTTGGCGAAGGCTAATGGAGATAAAGGTATCAGGGTAGCGCAGCGCGGATTTACTAACGGCGTAGTAAATGGAAACATTGAAGGGCCGGAGGTTATTTATAACCCAACGTTTAATAAGTACTACCTTTTTATATCATACGATTGGCTACAAACCAAATACAATGTGCGTGTAGGCCGCTCTGATTCGCCGGAAGGCCCGTTCCTTGATTATGCAGGAAACGATATTAATAACGTTCAGGACGATAGCCCTATGGTACTGGCTCCGTATAAATTCAACAACCAATCGGGTTGGCAGGGTGTAGCTCACTGTGCCGTATTTAGCGATGGTAACAACCAGTACTATATGGCGCACCAGGGCAGGCCGGGAGCCGACAGCTTTTATATGGACCTGCACGTACGTAAAGTATTGTGGACTGAAAACGGCTGGCCTGTAGTTTCTCCGGAGCGCTATGCTGCGGTAGAGCAAACCGCCATTACGGCTGCAGATATTGCCGGTAACTATGAGCAAATTGTACTGGGGTATAATGTAGTGCCTGGTTATGCCGAAACTCAGGTAAGCCCCGATTTTCAGTCGTCTGTGTCAATGACGCTGGATGCTGCGGGAACCATTAATGGTAATGCCAATAACCACTGGACGTACAGTGCACCGTGGATTACCCTTACATGGGGTAACGGATTTACCGATAAGGTATATGCAGAACGCGGTCGCGACTGGGAAAATAAAGTGGAGAGCACCATACTGTTATCGGGCTTAAACAATGCCGGTACAGCAGTATGGGGTAAAAAAGTAAACTAAAAACACTGTCGGCCTTAACGTATGTAAGGCCGGCTTTGTTTAAAGTAACCGATAAACAACACACACAATTATGAAGAAGATAGGTTTGGTTTGTATGGCTGCCGTGCTTTCATTGGCTTGTAACGCACAAAAAAAAGCGGTTACCGCCAAAGAGCCGGTGTTAAACAACCCTATTATAAAAGATACTTACATGGGCGATCCTGCTGCGCTGGTGTATAAGGATTCGGTATACCTGTACGCAGGGCATGATGAGGCACCAAACGATTTCAATTTCTATAAGATGAACGAATGGCTGGTGTACTCCTCTGCAGATATGGTACACTGGAAATCTCATAGAGTTCCGCTAAAAGTAAGCGAGTTCAGTTGGGCAAGCGGCGATGCGTGGGCCTCTCAGGTAATAGAAAGAAACGGTAAGTTTTACTGGTACGTATGTGCAGAGCATAAAACAATAAAGGGGAAAGCCATAGGTGTAGCGGTAAGTGATTCGCCCTTGGGGCCGTTTAAAGATGCCTTAGGACATGCACTTATAACAAATGACATGACTACCCAAACGCAAATTACATGGGATGATATAGACCCAACGGTTTATATAGATGATAAAGGGCAGGCCTACCTGTACTGGGGAAACACCGTGTGCCACTTTGTTAAGCTAAAAAAGAATATGACCGAAACCGAAGGCGACATACAAACGGTAGACCTGCCTCATTTTACCGAGGCTCCGTGGATACACAAACGAAACGGCTGGTACTACCTTTCTTATGCTTACGAGTTTCCTGAAAAAATAGCCTATGCCATGAGCAGGAGTATAGAAGGCCCGTGGGAATATAAAGGTATACTAAATGAACTTGCCGGTAACTCTAACACCAACCACCAAAGTATTATAGAGTTTAAAGGTCAGTGGTATTTTATTTACCACAATGGTGCCATTCAGCCAAATGGCGGCAGTTTTCGCCGTTCGGTTTGTATAGACAGGTTGTACTATAACCCGGATGGTACTATGAAACGAGTAATAATGACCTCAGAAGGCATTCAAAAGTAACAGCGTATGAAAAAGCAATGCTCATTTCATTGGAGTATATTCATTTTGTTTTTCGTTTGCGGTAGCGCTTTTTCGCAGAAGGCGCTGCCGGCAATCGAAACGGTGGTACACGACCCGGTAATGATTCAGCAGGGAAACATATACTACCTTTTTTGTACCGGTCACGGCATATCGGTATACTCATCGCCAGATATGAAAAACTGGACGCCTGAAAAACCTGTTTTTGCAGAGCAGCCAAAATGGGCCACTACGGTAGCACCTGATTTTAAAGGGCACATCTGGGCTCCCGATGTAAGCTATCACAATGGGCAGTACTACCTGTACTATTCAGTGTCTTCGTTTGCTAAAAACACCTCTGCCATAGGGGTGGCAACTAACAAAACCCTGAATCCGAAAGATAAAAATTTTAAGTGGGTAGACCACGGCATTGTAATAGAATCTGTACCCAATCGCGACCTGTGGAATGCTATAGACCCTAATTTAATACTTGATGAAAAAGGCGTTCCATACCTTACGTTTGGCTCGTTTTGGGATGGGCTTAAAATGGTTAAGCTAAATCCTGATTTAACTTCTATAGCAAAGCAACCGCAGGAATGGCATACTCTGGCGCGCAGGGAGCGCAGTTTTAAGCTGGACGATAAAGATCCCGGAGATGCCGCGCTGGAAGCGCCGTTTGTGTTTAAAAAAGACGGTTGGTACTACCTGTTCTTATCATGGGATTTTTGTTGCCGTGGCGAAAACAGTACCTATAAGGTGGTTGTTGGCCGCAGCAAAACCGTTACCGGACCGTATGTAGATGCCTCGGGCAAAGAACTTTTTCAGGGTGGTGGTAGACTGGTTATTGAAGGCAATAAAAACTGGGCGGGTGTAGGCCATAACAGCGCGTATACCTTTGATAATAAAGACTATTTGGTTTTCCATGGGTACGATGTTTCAAAAAAAGGTACACCTAAACTGATTATTAAAGAAATACAGTGGAAAGAGGGTTGGCCCACCGTACTGCCTATGGACTAATTTTCTGTTACAGTTACATGAAAAAAAATATACTATACAGCGTACTGGCACTCGTAGCGTTTAACGTTACGGGCTTTGCACAGTCTGGTACTAAGAGTGAGGCAGCCACTCAAAAACCTATTGGGTATCCTATACAGGCAGTGCCCATAAGCCAGGTTAAGGTAACCGATGGGTTTTGGCTGCCTATTATAAAGCGCGTACAGGAAAAAACCATTGCCTACGCCATACAAAAATGCACTGAGGAAGGCCGTTTTGAAAACTTTCTTATTGCAGGCGGTGTAAAAAAAGGCGAGGTAAAAGGTCAAATGCCTTTTGACGACAGCGATGTTTACAAAATTATTGAAGGCGCGTCTAACTCGCTTATCAGCGCACCCGATGAAAAACTTGAAGTGTTACTGGATTCGCTCATCAGCATTATAAAAGTAGGCCAGGAGAAAGATGGTTACCTTACCACCTGGCGTACCATTAACCCGGCTAAGCCACCTGCCCCCTGGGTAAAGGTAGAGAAAGGTGAGCGTTGGGAGTATATGAGTATGAGCCATGAAGAATATAACGCCGGGCACATGTACGAAGCTGCTGCAGTACATTACTGGGCTACAGGAAAACGTAATTTTCTGGATATTGCGCTTAAGAATGCCGACCTTTTTGTAAAAACCTTTGGCGACAAACCGGGGCAAATACTTGCCGTACCGGGGCACGAAATCATAGAGACAGGGCTTATAAAACTGTACCAGATTACCGGTAAGGAAGACTACCTTAAACTGGCTAAGTTTTACCTGGACCACAGGGGAGACCCTAATAAAAAGGAACAATACGGTGCCTACGCGCAAGACCATCTTCCGGTTACAAAGCAAGATGAGGCGGTGGGGCATGCGGTGCGTGCCGTATACCTGTATGCGGGAATGACCGATATTGCAGCTATATATAATGATGCTGCCTACCGCGCCGCCATAGATAAGATTTGGCATAACATGGTAGAGAAGAAAATTTACATAACGGGGGGTATAGGTGCCCGCCACGATGGCGAGGCTTTTGGCGACAACTATGAGTTGCCAAACCTAACCGCATATAACGAAACCTGTGCAGCCATAGGTTCGGTGTACTGGAACAACCGCTTGTTTAACCTTACAGGAGATGTAAAATATACCGATGTGCTGGAGCGCACCATGTATAACGGGCTTATTTCGGGTATGTCGTTAAAGGGGACCGAGTTTTTTTACCCTAATGCACTGGAGAGCGACGGTAAGTACCTGTTTAACCGTGGAGCGTGTACAAGGTCGGCTTGGTTCGACTGTTCGTGCTGCCCTACAAACCTTATTCGCTTTATTCCATCTATCCCCGGACTTATTTATGCCCAGCAAGATAATACTCTTTATGTAAACCTTTACATGAGCAACAACGCACAGGTAACGCTGGCCTCTCAAAACGTGGAAATAAGCCAGCAAACCGCCTACCCTAGGGATGGTGCCGTTAAGGTTACCGTTACCCCGGAGAAGCAGGGGGTGTTCACTTTAAAACTGAGGGTTCCGGGCTGGGCGAGAGATGAGGTAATGCCGGGCGGATTATATCATTATACTACATCACTTAAAGCGTCACCTCAATTATCCATAAATGGAAAAAAGCAAAGTTTAGCCATTAACGACGGTTACTATACCATAGACCGTACCTGGAAAAAAGGCGATGTGGTTGCGCTTACATTCCCAATGGAAGTTAGGGAAGTACAGGCCAGTGAAAAAATAGCGGAGGATAAAGGTAAGTTAGCCTTAGAGCGTGGCCCGCTAGTGTATACGGTAGAAGCTGCTGATAACGCTGATATGAAAGTTGCAACGATAAATTCGCGGACTAAATTTACGGTAAAAAAAATGCCCACACTCCTTAAAGGAATTTACACGATTGAGGGAAAAACTAACGGAAAAACATTTACAGCCATACCGTATTACACCTGGAGTAACCGCGGTGTTAACGAAATGAAGGTATGGTTGCCGGAGTCAAAATAAAGTAACTAAAAGAACAAACTGAATAATACAATGAAAAAACACGTTTTAAGAAATGCTGCGTTTTCGGCTATTGCGCTAAGCGGCCTTTTTGCCACAGCACAGCAGAACAAGTATGTATTGGATACCAAAGAAACAGGCGTAAAAATTCAGCCTACCATGTACGGTATTTTCTTTGAAGATATTAACCTGGGGGCCGATGGCGGGCTTTATGCCGAAATGGTAAAAAACCGTTCGTTTGAATTTGACACCCCGCTTATGGGATGGGCTCAGCCAAACAGCGATAAACTTTCCTTAAACAAAAAGTCGGGCTACGCCAATGTTGTAGAGGCTAAAAAATCAGGAAATAAAAACTACGCCAGCATAGAGGTAAACGATGATAAGGGGTACAGCCTTATTAATGAAGGTTTCCGCGGCATGGGTATTAAAGAGGGCGATGCGTACAATGTTTCAATAATGGCTGCGAACCAGGAAGGGAACATAAGTAAAATTAACTTTCAGTTTTTAGACGAACAAGGTAATGTAGTGGCGGAGACTTCGGTAAGCCCTGCAGGTAAAGAATGGAAAAAATATACCGCCCAAATGAAAGCTACAAAGACCGTAGCTAAAGGTAAGCTTAGGGTAACGTTTACGGGTAAGGGTATTATAAATATAGACATGGTTTCTATTTTTCCGCAGGATACCTGGAAAAACAGGCCGGGAGGATTACGTAAAGATTTGGTGCAAAAACTATACGATCTTAACCCGGGCTTCCTGCGTTTTCCGGGCGGATGCATTGTAGAAGGCCGCACGCTGGAGCAGCGTTACCAATGGAAAAAAACCGTAGGTAATGTAGACGACCGCGAAACCCTTATCAACCGCTGGAACGTAGAGTTTGACCACAAGAAAACACCGGATTATTTCCAAACATTTGGCCTTGGCTTTTTTGAATATTTTCAGTTGGCTGAAGACATAGGGGCAGAGCCGCTGCCGGTACTAAGCTGTGGTATTGCCTGCCAGTTTAACACTGGTGAGCTTGTGCCACTTGCCGAGCTGGATCCGTATGTACAGGATGCACTGGACCTTATTGAATTTGCAAACGGTGCCACAACAACCAAGTGGGGTAAACTGCGTGCCGATATGGGACACCCGCAACCTTTTAACCTTAAAATGATAGGTGTAGGTAACGAGCAGTGGGGGCCTGATTATATAGCGCGCTACAAAGTGTTTGAAAAAGCCATCCGTGCTAAATATCCTAACATAAAAATTATTTCGGGTAGTGGGCCGTTCCCTTCTGGAGAATACTTTGATTATGGCTGGGAGCAACTAAAACAGCTTAAGGCAGACTACGTAGACGAACACTACTACAACAGCCCTGACTGGTTTAGGAAAAACGCTACCCGTTATGACAAGTACGACCGTAAAGGGCCAAAAGTATTTGCAGGGGAATATGCAGTACAAACCGTAGACATAGCCAGCCCTGATAACCGTAACAGTTGGGAAACAGCGCTTTCTGAAGCAGCATTTATGACCGGACTTGAGCGCAATGCCGATGTGGTATACATGACCAGCTATGCGCCGCTGTTTGCCCATGCCGATGGCTGGCAGTGGACGCCAGACCTTATTTGGTTTAACAACCTGCAGAGTTATGCCACGCCAAACTACTACGTACAAAAATTATACGGTAACAATGCCGGTACTAACCTGCTATCGCTTACTGCAGATGGTAAAGCGGTAACAGGCCAAAATGGTATGTACGCCTCGGCTGTGCTGGATAAAGCCAGTAACGAAATCATTGTGAAACTGGTAAATACGTCAGATAAAGCGCAAAGTTACAGGCTGGATGTAAAGGGTAAAAAACTGGCAGCAGAAGGTAAAATGACGGTACTTAAAAACGAAAACCTTAAGGCAGAAAACGATTTTACTAAAGAAACCGTAGCGCCTAAAGAAAGTAAATTTAAAACAGGCAAGAGCAAGATTGAGTCCGAAATTCCTGCTTATTCTTTTGTAATCCTACGCGTAAGAATTTCGTGAAAAAATATAAGTGTAAAAAATACATTTATTAAAATAGAATCTTATATTTGTAAATAAAACAAAACACACAATTATAGGCTACAATGAAAAAGTATGTAATAGGATTAGATTACGGTACAGACTCGGTAAGGGCAGTACTTATAGATACAGAAAATGGGGCAGAGCTTGCTTCAGACGTGCATTGGTATGCCCGCTGGAAAAAAGGGATGTACTGCGATGCACCTTCAAACAGGTTCCGTCAGCACCCTTTAGATCATATTGAGGGTCTTGAAAATACTATAAAATCAGTAGTGGCTACCAGCGAGGTAAACCCTGAAAGTGTAGTGGGTATTTGTATAGATACCACGGGGTCGTCACCTGTGCCTGTAACAAAAGATGGTACACCGCTGGCACTGGTTCCGGGCTTTGAGGAAAACCCTAATGCCATGATGGTGCTTTGGAAAGACCATACCTCCATTAAAGAAGCAGGTGAAATCAACGCGCTTGCAGCTTCATGGGGTGGAGAGGATTTTACCAAGTACGAAGGGGGCATTTACTCGTCTGAGTGGTTCTGGGCTAAGATTCTTCACATTGTTCGCGAAGACGAAGCGGTTAAAAACGCTGCACATACCTGGATGGAGCATTGCGACCTCATGACGTATTTGCTTGCCGACCAAAAAGACCTTACAACCTTTAAGCGCAGCCGTTGCGCTGCAGGGCACAAAGCCATGTGGCACGAAAGCTGGAACGGGCTACCGCCGGAAGAATTCCTTTCGCAACTGCACCCGTACCTTGCTACGCTAAGGGGTAATTTATATGATGAAACCTATACCAGCGACCTTGTTGCAGGTAACCTTAATGCCGAGTGGGCCGAAAAGCTTGGACTGACGACTAAAACCGTTGTTGCTGTAGGTACCTTTGACGCGCACTCTGGCGCGGTAGGAGCTAAAGTAGACGAAAACGTACTGGTACGTATAATGGGTACTTCTACCTGCGATATAATGATTGCGCAGGATAGTGCCATTGGTACCAATACCGTAAAAGGTATCTGCGGACAGGTAGATGGCTCTGTTATACCAGGGCTTGTAGGCCTTGAGGCAGGTCAAAGTGCCTTTGGTGACGTACTTGCATGGTTTAAAAATGTGCTTTCTTGGCCTATAGATAACCTTGTACTTACATCAAGCATCCTTACTGATGAGCAAAAAGCCAAGCTTGCCGACGAGATAGATGCTAACTTTATACGTACGCTAACCAAGCAGGCAGAGGCGATTCCATTGCATGAAGCCGTTCCGGTAGCGCTCGACTGGGTTAACGGCCGCCGTACTCCTGATGCTAACCAAGAGCTTAAAGCTGCTATGACCGGTCTTTCGCTGGGTACTAAGGCACCACATATTTTTAAGGCGCTTGTAAACGCTATCTGCTTCGGATCTAAAATGATTGTAAATCGTTTTGAATCAGAAGGCGTTAAAATTACCTCGGTAATCGGTATTGGTGGTGTGGCACGTAAGTCGCCATTTATTATGCAAACACTTGCCAATGTACTTAATATGCCTATTAAAGTTGCCGAAAGCGACCAGGCACCGGCACTGGGTGCTGCTATTTACGCTGCCGTAGCTGGTGGTGTGTATGGTGATGTAATTGAAGCCAGCAAAAAAATGGGTTCTGATTTTGAGGCAGAATATTTCCCGCAAACAGACCAGGTAGAAAAATATGAGCTGCTGATGCAGTCGTATGCTGAGCTGGGAGGTTTTGTAGAAAACGTTATCAAAAAGAAAGAATATGTCCATATATAAAGACCTGAAACAGGAGTGTTATGAAGCCAATATGCAGCTCGATGCGCTGAAACTGGTTATCTATACTTTTGGTAATGTAAGCGCGGTAGACCGCGAGCATGGCGTTTTTGCCATAAAGCCGAGCGGCGTGCCTTACGAAATCCTGAAGCCGGAAGATATTGTAATTGTTGATTTTGACAATAACATTATAGAAGGCAGCATGAGACCATCCTCTGATACAAAAACGCATGCGTATCTTTACAAGCACTGGGAACACATAGGCGGTATTGCCCATACCCACGCTACGTACTCTGTAGCATGGGCACAGGCACAGCGCGATATCCCTGTATTTGGTACCACGCACGCCGACCACCTTACAGCAGATATACCGTGTGCTTCTCCTATGGCAGACCACTTGATTCAGGGGAACTACGAGCACAATACAGGTATCCAGATATTGGACTGCTTTAAAGAAAAAGGGCTTTCTTATCAGGAAGTAGAAATGGTATTGCTGGGCAACCACGGGCCGTTTACCTGGGGTAAAAATGCTGCCAAGGCAGTGTATAACAGCAAGGTGCTTGAGGCGGTGGCTGAGATGGCCTACCTAACCTTACAGATTAATCCTGCGGCACCACGCCTTAAAGATTCGCTAATACAAAAACACTACGACCGTAAGCATGGTAAAGATGCTTACTACGGGCAGTAGTTTACAATTATTTTACCGATATTGTCCTCACAGGCTTGTCCGGGGAAAGCACAGTGCTTAACCGGGCAATATCGGTAAACATAATGCTATAACACAAACCAAAATTATCATGAAAAACGTGAAAATAACCTTGTGCACGCTAATGGCCGCCTCATTGCTTTTTAGCTGTAAGGAAGAAAAAAAAGAAGAACCAATGACCGAAACTACCGCGCCCGTCGCTACTAAAGCAGGGATTGAAAAATCTGATTATGCCACTACAGCCGAAGGGGTGAAAATTGAAAAATACACCCTTACCAATGCTAACGGTATGAAGATGGAAGTAATCACTATGGGTGGAGATATCCTTTCGCTTACCGCTCCGGATAAGGATGGTAAGTTTGAAGATGTGGTATTGGGTTATACTTCGCCTGATTTATACCTTACGTCTAACCCGTACTTTTTTGGTGCGGTGATAGGCCGTTATGGTAACCGTATAGCTAAAGGTAAATTTAGCCTTGATGGTAAGGAATACCAACTTACTGTTAACGATGGCCCTAACTCGCTACACGGTGGTAAAGGCTTTGACAAAAGGGTATGGACTGCAGAGCCTGTAGAGGGCGATGCGCCAACGCTTAAGCTTTCTTATACGGCTAAAGATGGCGAAGAAGGCTACCCGGGCAACCTTAAAGTAACCGTTACCTACGTGCTTACTAACGACAACGCCCTTGAAATTAAATACGAGGCTGAAACCGATAAGAAAACAGTGGTTAACCTTACGCAGCACAGTTACTTTAACCTGAGCGGCAAGTTTAAAACCATCCTGGATCATGAGCTTGAAATCAAGGCAGATAAATTCCTTCCGGTAGATAAAACGCTTATCCCTACAGGCGAGCTTAAAGCCGTTGCAGGTACACCGTTTGACTTTACAACTGCCAAAGAAATAGGTAAGGACATTAATGCTAAAGACGACCAACTTGAAAAAGGCGGGGGATTTGACCACTGCTGGGTATTTACAGACAGCAGTAAAAAGGTTAAGGAAGTGGCAAGCCTGTACCACAAAGCATCAGGGCGTTATATGCAGGTATTTACAGACGAGCCAGCAGTGCAGTTTTACAGCGGTAACTTCCTCGATAATACAAAACCAAGCAAAGCAGGTGGTAACTATGAAAAACGCAGTGGCCTTTGTCTTGAAACACAGCATTATCCGGATTCGCCTAACCAGCCGAAATTCCCTACCACAGTGCTGAACCCGGGAGAGAAATATACCTCTACCACCATTTACAAATTTTCTGCTAAAAAATAGCATCTAATGATAGTTTGTTAGGTTAGTTACAATAAGTTTGGGTTACTTATTTGCTAATGATACCGGTTCCTGGCAGGGAACCGGTTTTTTTATTTTGTTTTTGTTTGACACGAATTACACGAATTGCACGAATTTTCGATTCCCCCCCCCCCGGCTTTTAGCCACTCCTCCGTATGGGGATTTTTTGGTAACACAGAGCTACACGGAGGAAGCACAGAGATTCACGAAGTTTTATATTAAGTAAACAAGATTGCGCTCAAAGCGCAAGAACACAAAGCCGGGCGTAATTATCCGACACGCTTTGTACTCTCACACCAAAGGTGTAATCTCTTTTTCTCTGTGAATCTCTGTGCTTCCTCCGTGTAGCTCTGTGTTCCTTTTTTATAAGAGCTTTTTCAGAGACATAAAAAAACAGCCCTGTAGGGCTGCTTTTTCATAATGGTAATCGGTATTGGTTTACGTTTAAAACTTCATAATAAAGCCACCGTATGGTTTTAGCGTTACCGTAGTTTTGCCCGGTTTCACGGCTGTTTTTTCAAACAGTTGCCCGTTACCGTCGGTTATTTTGTATCCGTCCTTTTTAATGAACGAAAGGTCTATGGTAAGGTCTTTGGCTTTGTTTTCGCCGTTAATGCCTGTAATGAACCAGGTATCGCCCTTACGGCGTGCCATAACCACATCCTTACCCGGAAAACCTGCCAATAGTTTGGTTTCGTCCCAAGCCACAGGAATGTCTTTCAGGTAATCCACAACATAGTCTGGCATATGGCTCATACCTTTTGGTGTTTCGGCAAGGTGCTGTATGCCCGAAAGGAACAGGGTAGGGAGTGCCAACTCAAACGCGCTGGTGCTCCTGCGGTTAATTCTTGGTATTTCGTACAGTGCCATTGGTGTAAAGTCCATTGGGTCGAACAGGTTACGGCCAAAGGGTAGCATGGCCATGTGTGCCGGTGCTTCATCGGCTACTTTTTGTTCAAACGAAATGAATTCAAAACCTTTAATAGCCTCGGCGGTCATAAGGTTAGGGTAGGTGCGTTGCCAGCCGCGTGGCAGGGTAGCCCCGTGGAAGTTAACCAGTATTTCGTGCTTCAGCGCCGACTTCAGGATGTCATGGTAGTAGGCAATCATACTCTGGCCATCGCCACCGAAAAAGTCGATTTTTACACCGGCTACCCCTATATCGTGCAGCCACTTAAACTCTTTATCACGGCTTTCTTCGGTAATAAATTTGTCTTTAGGGCCATAAGGCACGGTGTTCCATGTACCGGCAGAGTTGTACCAAAGGATAATCTTTACATTACGTTCCTTACCATAGGCAATAAGTTCTTTAACCTTGTCGATACCTATACGTTTGTGCCAGTCGGCATCAATAAGGCAGTATGGCCAGTGCATTTTCTGGGCGTAGTCTATAAACTCTTTAGTCGTTTCGTAGTTAACCGAATCATCTTTAAGTATGGCCCAGCTCCAGGCAGCGTTGCCCGGATGCACAAAATCGGTTTTGGTGGTAACCGCCTTATCGGCAAGGTCTGTACCCAGGGTAGACTCGGCAATATCAGCAAGGCTGCCTATAGCAATCACGCGCCAAGGTGTTTGCCAAGGAGTTTTTGCTTCAGGGTAAAGTGCCGCAGTAGGGGCAAAGCGCTCTTTATCTTGCGGGAACACGATTTTCATGGCTCCCATTTCTGTGCTATAGTCCAGGTGCGATGCGCAGTAATTACTGCCCAGTCCGGTTTCGGTAACGGCAAGCCACGTGTCACCCTCATTAAACAGCGCAGGGAATACCCATCCCTGGCCTATAGGCGCCTTAGTGTCTACCGGAACGCCCATTTGATAGTATTCTTCGTAGGCAGGGTTACACTGTTCCCAACCTGATTTTGCTTCGCTCATGGGCTGAAGCCACGCTTTTACATCTTTATTAAAATTGAATGATGTTTTTTCTTCGGTAATGTACTTTACATCGCCAGACGGATCAGGGAAACTGTAGCGGAACGCCACACCGTTATCTGAAACATTAAAAATAACGTCCATTTTTTCACCCTTATCGTTTTCAAGGTGTAATACTTTTTGGTTAGCCGTGTAGGTAATATTTGTTTTTTTACCCTGTAGCATGGTGTAGCTATCGGTAATCTTTCCATTATCCCCTACAGATGTTTCTTTAAGATTATTAAAAAAATCCGCGTCTTTGCGTATAACACCTACTAAAGAGGTGTCAATCACTTTTTGGTTGTTATTTTTTACAACATACCAGGCCTGCTTACTTTTATTAAGGCCAAAATCTACCTGCAGTTTACCGTTTGGGCTCGTTACCATACCGGGTGCTTTACTGCCCGATGCGCACGACGCCAGGATTAAAGCGAGGGTAGCAACGCTAACGTACTTTTTCATGGTTTTTTAAAAATTTGGTTATTAGTAAAACGTTTGCGTGAGTTTTTGTAAAAAAGCCACTTTAAAGAGCTATTGGCTCAGTAAAATGGCTTTGGAGTTGAATTTAATAAATGGTTTTTTTAGAACATTATTTTTTACGTGCAATAACCTTTTGTACGGCTTTAACAATGTGTTCTGCATCAAGGCCGTATTTTGTCATTAGCTGTGCCGGGGTTCCGCTTTCGCCGAAACTGTCGTTTACCGCTACGTACTCCTGTGGTACAGGGTTGTTAGTAGCAAGCAGTTGGGCTATGCTGTCGCCAAGGCCACCAAGGCGGTTGTGCTCTTCGGCAGTAACCACGCAGCCGGTTTTGGCTACTGATTTAAGTACTGCTTCGGCATCCAGTGGCTTAATGGTGTGGATGTTGATGATTTCTGCATCAATACCCAGCTCGGCTAGTTTTTCACCAGCTTGTATGGCTTCCCATACCAGGTGGCCTGTAGCGAATATCGATACATCGGCACCTTCGTTTACCATCCATGCTTTACCTATTTCAAACTTCTGGTCAGCATCGGTAAATACCGGCACTACCGGACGACCGAAACGCAGGTATACAGGGCCCTCGTGCTCTGCAATAGCTATAGTAGCGGCTTTAGTCTGGTTATAATCGCATGGGTTTATTACCGTCATACCCGGAAGCATCTTCATAAGACCTATGTCTTCAAGGATCTGGTGAGTAGCACCGTCTTCACCCAGGGTAAGACCCGCGTGCGAAGCACATATTTTTACGTTTTTGTCTGAATAGGCTACAGACTGGCGTATCTGGTCGTATACACGACCGGTAGAGAAGTTAGCAAATGTTCCGGTAAACGGAATTTTGCCACCTATGGTAAGCCCTGCCGCTATGCCAATCATGTTAGCTTCGGCAATACCCACCTGTATAAAACGCTCCGGGAACTCGTTTATAAAGTCCTGCATTTTTAGCGAGGCAACAAGGTCTGCACACAGTGCCACCACGTTTTCGTTTTTCCTGCCCGCTTCAAGCAATCCGGCTCCAAAGCCAGAGCGCGTATCTTTTGATTCTGTATAGGTATATTTTTTCATTAGTTTTTCATTTAAGAATTTAATGATTGAAAGATTTAAAAATTCAGGATGTCATCCATCACTACGAATCTTTCAATGTTTAAATTTTTCAATCTTTAAATTAATAATCTCCAAGTGTTTCCTCAAGTTGTACAAGAGCAGCTTCAAGCTGGGCATCGTTTGGTGCGGCACCGTGCCATTTGTGGGTACCCATCATATAGTCTACACCAAAGCCCATATCGGTTTTTAGCAGTATCATAATTGGTTTGCCTTGGCCTGTAAGCGATTTGGCATGCGCCAGTGTTTCTACAAGAACCGCCATATCGTTGCCGGCACTTTCTATTACCGTCCAGCCAAAGGCTTCAAATTTACCTTTAAGGTCGCCTAGCGAAAGTACTTTGCTGGTAGGCCCGTCTATCTGCTGACCGTTATAGTCTACCGCACAAATAAGGTTGTCTACCTGGTTGTGCGGGGCAAACATAGCCGCTTCCCAAATCTGGCCTTCCTGAAGCTCGCCATCGCCAAAAAGAGCGTATACAAGTTTGTTATCGCCGTTTAGTTTTTTGGCAAGTGCAGCACCTACGGCTACACTCATGCCCTGGCCAAGAGAACCCGACGCAATGCGTACACCCGGTAGGTGTTCATGCGTGGTAGGGTGCCCCTGAAGGCGCGAATCCAGCTTACGGAATGTAGCCAGTTCCGCTTTATCAAAGTAGCCTGCGTGTGCCAGTACGCTATAGAAAAGCGGAGAAATGTGTCCGTTTGAAAGGAAGAACAGGTCTTCGTTTGTACCGTTCATGTCAAAGCCTTCTTTGCGATCCATGGCGTTAAAGTACAGTGCGGTAACATAATCAGCACAGCCCAGCGAGCCACCCGGGTGGCCACTCTGGCAGCCGTGTACCATACGCACTATGTCTCTGCGTACCTGGCTTACTATAGCCTCAAGTTTTTTAATATCGGTTATCTTTTCCATAAAATATTAAGCGTTTTTAGAAGCCGCTGCCGCGTGGTCTGCAAGGAATTGTGCAAGTCCGTTATCGGTAAGCGGGTGTTTAAGTAAGGCAGTCATAGCGCTAAGCGGGCCTGTCATTACATCGGCACCTATTTTAGCGCAGTTTACAATGTGCATGGCATGGCGTACAGATGCTGCCAGGATTTCGGTTTCGTAACCGTAGTTATCATAAATCTGGCGGATTTCCTCAATAAGATGAAGGCCGTCTGTAGAAATATCATCGAGCCTGCCCAGGAACGGCGATACATAGGTAGCACCTGCCTTAGCGGCTAGTAATGCCTGCCCGGCAGAAAATACAAGGGTAACGTTAGTTTTAATCCCTTTTTCAGAAAAATATTTTGCAGCTTTTACGCCGTCTTTTATCATAGGTAATTTTACCACTATGCGCTCGTGTAGTGCAGCAAGAGCTTCGCCCTCGCGTATCATGCCTTCGTAGTCTGTGGCAATAACCTCTGCGCTAACATCGCCATCGGTAATTTCGCAAATGGCTTTGTAGTGGTTAATAATGTTCTCGTGGCCTGTAATGCCTTCCTTTGCCATAAGCGAAGGATTAGTGGTAACCCCGTCCAGGATACCCATTTCATGGGCTTCCCTGATTTGGTCAAGGTTAGCAGTGTCAATAAAGAACTTCATATACGTGTGAGTTTTAAGTTAGTTTTGTTCTTACCAGAATCGTACGTAAAGTACCGTAAGGCAGAGTAATGTTAGTACAATAAGTACGAGTGTAGTAGGCTCTACGCGGAACATTTTGGTATCAATGCTAAAGGCCTTAGGATTTACTTTAGGGCCGGCAAAGCTCATTACTATCATTAGCAGCATGGTAAACACAAACGACCACCCCATACTAATAAGGAACGGTATTTCGTAAATGCCTTCGCCATTTTTGTAGGCAGTCCAAAGCAGCGTTTCAGCGCCAAAAATATCAACGGCAAAGCTGTTAAAGAAGATAGATAATGCAAAACCTGCAATTACGCCTGCTACCGCTGCCGCTCCTGTAGTACGTTTCCAGAACATACCCAGCAGGAACATGGCAAATACACCCGGACTAAAGAAACCTGTATATTTTTGTATAAAGGTAAAGCCGCCTTCTCCGCCTATGCCCAATGTATCATTCCAGGTAAGCGCTACAGAGAATACAATAGCAGCAAGTATGGCTAAACGCCCTACAATAACCAGTTTCTTTTCAGAAGCGTCTTTGTTAATGTAGCGTTGGTAAATGTCTAAGGTAAAGATGGTAGAGATACTGTTTGCCTTACCTGCAAGTGAGGCTACAATAGCGGCAGTAAGCGCAGCTACCGACAGTCCTTTTAGTCCTGTAGGCAGGAAGGTAAGTACCGCAGAGTATGCGTTGTCTGCCTTAAAGGCTTCGCCTACACCCATTTCGGTTTGCAGTGCACCGTTTTTATACAGCACATAAGCAGCTATACCCGGAAGCATTACAATAACAGGCATGGCAAGCTTCATAAAACCGGCAAAAAGAATACCCGTACGTGCTGTTTTAAGGTCGGCACCAAGGGCACGCTGGGTAATGTACTGATTACAACCCCAGTAGTTAAGGTTTACAATCCAGATACCTGCAAAATACATGGCTATACCCGGCAGCATAAGGTATTTATTAATATCGGCCTGAGGCGAGCTTGCGGTAGGCTTGTCTACCATTAGTTTAAAGTGTTCAGGGGCGTCCTGCATCATGGCTTTAAATCCTGCAATAGCATCGGCACCAAGGCCAAAGTGTTCGCCTACTTTGGTCAGCGCTATATAAGTAGTGGCAAGGCCACCTACCACAAGCACTACTACCTGAATAACATCGGTAAAACCAATAACCTTCATACCACCAAGTGTGATAATCAGTGAGAATATGGCCATAGCTATTACAATGATGTGGAAGTACTCTGGCCCGGCTATACCGGCTATAGCAATGGCACCCAGGTATAAAATGGAAGTAAGGTTTACAAATACATAAAGGAACAGCCAAAACACTGCCATAATAAGGCTTGTGGTTTGGTTATAGCGGGTTTCCAGGAACTGTGGCATGGTAGATATCTTGTTTTTAAGATACATGGGTATAAACCATACAGCCACTATAATAAGTGCAAGGGCGGCTATCCACTCATAGGCGGCTACTGCCACACCTACTACAAAGCCGTTACCACTCATGCCTATAAACTGTTCTGCAGAAATGTTAGAAGCGATTAACGATGCGCCAATGGCCCACCAGGTAAGGGAGCCCTCTGCAAGGAAAAAGTCTTTAGAGTCAGATACGTTTTCCTCAGAGCTTTTTTTGTTGCGGTACACCCAGTAACCGTAACCGGCAACAAGAAAAAAGTATACAATGAATATTACATAATCAATAATAGCAAATTTGCCCATAATTGTGTGTGTTAAGGATTTTGGTTATAGCGGTGCCTAATATAGTATTTTTTGTGTATAGGCGACACTTTTGTGCCGCCTAAAATACTACAAGGTCTTATTTGAACGAGGCGTCATTCCACCTTAACTCATTTTTAATGCTGTCTATGGTAGTGTTTTTGCCTATTCTTATAAATTCTATTCCGGCCATTTCGGCAAAGTCCTGAATGATTTCAGCCGAAAGGTTTTGGCTGTATGCCGTGTGGTGTGCACCACCTGCGTAAATCCATGCTGCGCAGCCGGTTTTCATATCCGGTAGCGGTTTCCACAGTACGCGCGCTACAGGTAGTTTCGGTAGCTCGTTTTCTACTTCTACTGCTTCTACTTCGTTTACAATCATACGGAAACGGTTTCCTACATCTATGATAGACGCGTTTAGGGCAGCACCACCAGCTACGTTAAATACAAGGCGCGCAGGGTCTGCTTTTCCGCCTATGCCCAGTGGGTGCACCTCAAGGCTTGGCTTGGTAGCCGCAAGCGATGCGTCGATTTCCAGCATGTGCGAACCCAGTACCAGTTCGTTATTAGGGTCAAAATGATACGTATAGTCTTCCATAAAGCCGTTTCCGCCCGGCAGGCCGGCGCCCATAACTTTAAAGGCACGTACAAGGGCTGCTGTTTTCCAGTCGCCTTCACCTGCAAAGCCATATCCTTCTGCAAGAAGCCTTTGTACAGCAAGGCCCGGAAGCTGTACCATACCGTGAAGGTCTTCAAACGTATCTGAGAAGCCTACAAAACCACCGTCTACTAAGAATTTACGCAGAGCAACTTCTATCCTGGCAGCTTCATAAACCGATGCATAGCGTGCCCCGCCTTCTTTAAGGTCATCTGCTACAGTGTACTCAGTATTATAAACCGCAATTTGTTCTTTGATTTCTGCGTGGCTTACTTCGTTTATAATGGCTACAAGGTCGCCTATACCATAGCTGTTAACCGAGAAGCCAAACTGTAGTTCTGCTTCTACTTTGTCGCCATCGGTTACGGCTACAAAGCGCATGTTGTCTCCAAAACGGGCAATTTTGGCACCTTGCCAATCATACCAGCCGGCAGCCGCACGGCTCCAGTCGCCTATTTGTTTTTCTACCTCAGGGTCTTGCCAGTGGCCTACCACCACCTTGCGGTTTTTGCGCATGCGCGATACCATAAAACCAAACTCACGGTCGCCGTGTGCACTTTGGTTAAGGTTCATAAAGTCCATATCTATAGAGTTCCACGGAATATCTCTGTTAAACTGCGTGTGTAGGTGTAGTAGCGGTTTTTTTAGCGCAGCAAGGCCGCGGATCCACATTTTAGCAGGGGAGAAGGTATGCATCCATGCAATAACGCCTATAACATTCTCAGCAGTATTGGCCGCTACAAGGGTATCGTATATTTCCTGTGTAGATTTTACGGTAGGCTTATATACTACCCTTACCGGAATGTTTCCGCTGGCATCAAGTCCTTTTGCCAGTTCCTGAGAGTGTGCTGCAACTTGTTTAAGCGTTTCCTCGCCATATAGGTTTTGGCTTCCGGTAACGAACCATACTTCGAATGTCTTTAGATTTATCATAACTTAAGCTGTAAAATTTGATGTTTTTGTTTCGGCCAAAGGCCTGGTTTTCAATTTAGGTTTATAAAACGTTATAGTGTTAAAATAACACTAAAAATAATAAGTGTCGAAATAACACTAATTTTTTGACATATACAAGTGTTCTTATAAAAAAATGTATAGTTGGTAATTTTTCGGCAGAAAATTAACATTGTGGAAATAATGCGGGCAGATTATTGCAGTACAATTGTAAATCGTACACTAATCGGTATCTTTGCACCTCACAATTACATTTACACCCCTTACAATATGAAACAATCTCCTGCAGCAATAAGGGCTGCCGTGGCGGCTATGTTCTTTATGGCCGGTATTTGCTTTAGCAGTTGGGCTTCGCGTATTGCTACAATACAGCAAAAGCTTTCTATTTCCGAAGGTGTTTTTGGTGCGGTGCTTTTTGCCATGCCGGTAGGGCTTATGCTTTCGTTACCGGTATCGGGCTGGGCGGTAAACCGTTTTGGCAGCCGAAAGGTGGTTTGCACAGCACTTATAGGGTACGCCGTAGCATTAACCGGGCTTGGTTTTATGCCCAGTATTTATACGTTGGCAGCAAATATTATGGTATTCGGTTTTTTTAGTAATGCGGTAAACGTATCTGTAAACGCGCAAGCCGTGGCTACAGAGGCTTTGTTTAAAAAGCCTATTATGGCGTCGTTTCACGGGGTGTGGAGTATGGCAGGATTTATAGGTGGGGGTGTGGGCACACTTATGATAGGGAACCACATACCGCCTTCAATGCACTTTATTATAATGGCTGTAGTAGTAGTGGCATCGGTTTTTATTTGCTGGCGCCACCTTAATGATGACCGCACGCCTGCAACCGAAAAAAAGAAAGCCTTTGCAAAGCCCGATGCGGCACTTATAACCCTGGGCGTTATAGCATTTTGTTCTATGGTGGTAGAGGGTACCATGTTTGACTGGACGACCATTTATTTTAAAAAAGTAATCAACGCTACCGATGCTAATGCCGGGCTTGGCTTTACCGCCGGTATGTGTATGATGGCTACCGGGCGTTTTATAGCCGATAGGTTTTCGGCACGTTTTGGGCTTAAGCGTACTTTACAGGTAAGCGGGGCACTTAGCCTTACAGGGCTGCTTACGGTAATTGTATTCCCGTATTTAGTACCGGGCATTATAGGGCTTATGCTTATAGGTTCGGGTATATCCAGCGTGGTACCGCTGGTGTATAGCGTGGCAGGCAGAAGTACCACTATGGCTCCGGGCCCTGCAATAGCAGCAGTAAGCACCATTAGTTTTTTAGGATTCCTTATAGGGCCACCGGTTATAGGCCTGCTGGCAGAAGCGTTTAACCTTCGCATATCTTTTGCGTTTGTGGCACTTATGGCACTGTTTGTTATTGTATTTTCATCTCGTGCAAAGATTTAGACAATCACTATTTTTTTATACAAGAACCGCCTGCTCACAGAGCAGGCGGTTCTTGTATATAGACCTATATGTTTTACGGTTTAAAGCGCCAGGCTGAACATAACGCCGTTTGTAGCTACGTTACCCTGGAACGAGTGTACATAGTCTACCCTCAGTATCCTGAAAGCACCTAGGCCTATGTTTCCAAAACCGGCAGTAAACTCGTGGTAAGGTTTGGTATCGGGCGTCATAAGGCCGTGGTAGCCTACAATAAGGTTCCATTGCAGCAGGTTTAGCAGCGGGATTTTGTTCATAATGTAGCCGTTAAAATCGTGCTCTGCATGCAGTTCCAGGTACGAGTTGTTTGTGCTTGCGGTGTAGTACGGTAATAGGTTAAACGACTTCAGCCTGCTATCCATAGTAGTGTAATGGGTTTGGTTACCGTTAAAGTGTTTATAATCGGCAAACGAAATACCATCGGCACCAAAGAATTTACCGGCGTTTACCGCTATGCCAAAGTTTCCTTTATTATCAAAGCTGGTACGGTAGGTAGAGGAAACACTTACAAAGTCGTATTTGTATTGTTCTTTGTTCGCCGCAAATATTTTTTCGTAATGGAAACCCAGGGTAGGGAGGTTGTCATCGCTCAGTTTTACTTTCCCTCCGTACGGTGTGCTCATGTAATCGTAAGGCCAAATAAACTGCCCGTCTACCGTAGCCTTGGTTACGTAGTGTGTGGCAAACGGTACCGATGTATTATCAAGCGGGTTTAGCGGATTGTTAGAAAAATAGTCGTCGGTGTTTTTTATAAGCACATAATCGGTGTTGTTAAACAGTGCTTTGCGACGCGAATATTCTACACCGCCCGTTAACGAAAGCCTGTCGAAAAGTGTTTTACTGTACGATACGCCCATAAAGGTTTTGTCATACAGTTTCATGTAGTTGTTTTTAAACACCAGCGAGCTAATGGTATTTACCAGTGGCGATATGGGTTCATTAGGGTTAAACTGCACTATGCTGTTTCCGCCCGTAAAGTGGAATGTACCCACCTTTCTTATGTAAGGCGAAAACGCGCCACGGAACCTGAAACGGTCTTCGGCAAGGCCGTAGTTTGCGGTAACCGAAGCGGTAAATGGCAGCTTGCCCCCGTATTTAGAATACGAAAAACCGTTCTCTGTATTCCATCCCTGTACGGTGTTGTACATAGGGATTTCAAAACCATTGTAGGTAAAGCGAGATGTGATTATGTTTTTAGTATTGGTGCTGTCGCGCCTTGTGCCGTTCCAGCTATGGCCTGATATTACGCTTAATACCCCAAAGCGGCTGTGTTTTTTAGCTATAGAATCCAGCCTTGCAGGGTTTTCGCGAACTTTGCGCAGGCTGTCTTTTTTTATGTAATCTTTGGTTTCCTCATCAGTTAGTGGTACAGGGCGGTTAGCTGTCCAGTAGGTGCTGTCTTTTTTAATGGCATCTTTTTCATACGATACCACTTCGCGACCAAAGGTTTTTTTATCAAACTTATCGTGAAACACGTAGTTACTGTATACGTGTGTAAACTTACCGGTAAAGTTTATACCGAACATTCCTGCTTCAAAGTCAAACGTTTGTGAGTTTTTTGCCCACAGGCCATTACTTGTGTTGTGGCTAAAGTTTTGCTGTAGCTTTAGTGATTTTAGCGGCGGCATTTGCACACGGTAGCCTTTAATATCTACATCTACAGCATATATGGCCCAGCTACCGCTTACAATGTATATATAACCTTCAAAAACAGGCTCTTTGTCGCGGCGGGGTATTATCTTAATCTTGTTGATTTCGTGCCCCTGCTCATCAAACGTGCTGCCTTCAAATTTATACTTATAGTAACCAAAGGCTCCCTTAGCAAGAGGCGATACCATTTTCACCTCAAAATCCACATAATCATCGTAAAAATTATAAAAAGTGGTAAGCGCCGTACCGTAGCTAAAGCCATTATCGCTGCCACTTACTTTAGTGGCTATAACACGTTCTTTTAGCTTATTGGGCTGCTCAAAGGTAAGGTGCGATACGGTTTCGCTCAGGTAAATAACGCCATTGCCGTTTTTGTCTAAACCTTCCGGGCCTTCTATCTTCATACCCATTAGTTTTTTAGGCAGGTTCCCCACCCTAAAAATACCCTTGCTGTAAAAGTCGGCCTCAAAACGCCCCAGTTTTTCACTGTTTTCTTTTTTGTGCGCTATGGCCTGGCGGATGATCTCGTTAGCCGGGTTGTCGCCGCTGTTAACAACCACCTCTTTCAGTTCGTAGTTATCATCGTCCAGGGTTACGTTTTGCAGGTGTGGCAGTGACTGTGCGTTTACCGTAACCTTTTTGGTTTTAAAACCAATGCTCTGGAAAACCACGGTGTATTTGCCCGGTTGTTTTACGGGGAGTTCATAACCGCCGTTTTCGTTAGCGGTGGTGTTGTTGTACGTGTTTTCTATGGATACCGATACAAACGGAATGCCGTGCCCTTCTTTGTCGGTTATTTTTCCTTTAATCTGGGCGTTTAGTAAAAAGCCTGCGGTAAGCAGCAGTAAGGTGATTAGTTTTTTCATCAAAAGTTTTTAAATGCTGGTTTTTGTTATACTCATTGATTTTGTAAGGATAGACGTATAACGACAGCAAATGGTTGTATGGTATGATGAAAAAAAAGTTTTTTTGTGAAATGCAGCTATTTTAGTTGTAATACTATCCAGTCCAGGCACGCCTTAGAATCCATAATGCTCCACGAATGCGGATGCCTTGTACCATCCGGGCGATAGCCCCTATTGTGCGTAACTATAAGTTGGGCTTTTTTGTTTCCTTTGGTTTGCAATAAGTTAACCATAGCCGAAAGGTCAGTACTATTCATGTCGTATGCGTCGCGGTGCCTGTTTTTCATTTGCCATTCAATATCAGGTTCTGTATAAATACGTAGCGGCGTGTTAAGCAGGTAGCGGGCGTTACCACCATTTGGGTCGCTGTGCGAGTAGATAGAATATTTAAGGTACTCTTCCGGAAATTCTTCCGGGCTTCCACCAAATTCTTTTTTATAGGAGTCCATAATCCATTTACCTTCGTTAACGGCGGGTTCAGAAAAGTTGCGTTCTACATCGCGTTTGGCATGATGGTACAGGTGTGCATAATCTACAGGAGGATCTAAGGCAAAAACTGCCCTTGGCACAATGTACGTGGCGCCCGGCTCCCGGTTTGCCTTTTCGGCATAGCTAAGCGAAATCATACCGCCACCCGAAAAACCGCCGATAACAAATTTGTCCTTAGGTATTTTGTACTGCGCTACAATTTGCTTAAAAATTACATCCAGGAATTTATGTTCCTCATTAAATCTATTGGTCCCCCAGTTAATAGACGGAAAAACAACCAGCATCCCTTTTTGTACAGCAAGTTTGTGCAGGGTTATTTGCGCCATAACACTTTCTACCAACTCACCAGACGATGGCAGTATAACAAGGCAGGCAGTGGGCTTTACCTTTGGCACCAGCTTCAGGTAGAAAAGGCTGGTGGTATCGGTAGGCTCAAAGTTATACAGGTTGTGCGGGTCTTCCTTAAACACAATTACTTTTTCAGGAGTTTGGGAAAAGGTACACTGCAGTGCAAAGATAGTTAGTAATAATAGTAGATGTTTTGGTTTCATTAAAAATGTAATTGTAAATCAAAAAAGTAATATACTACGTTTGGTTGCAAATCCGCACTACATCAGCTAAATTATTTCTTTTCTATTAGGATTGGCAATGGATGGTTGGTGTGGTTTATGTTTTCGTGGTCAAAACTCAACGTGTCTGTAGTTTGTCTTAGTTTTATGCTATCTTTTAAGGTAATTAGCCAATAAAGTGTATTGTCCAAATAATTGGGTAATCCTGATGATTGTGCTTTTACACACTTTTGTTGGTTTTGGTAATCAATTTTCAGGTACATAGACGTATCATCACTTGCTTTTGCAGTATATTTCGAGTGAAATTTTTTGTAGCCTATTATTTCAAATCTGTGGTTTATGCTATCCCAAAGCTTCTCAGATATTTTTCCAATGAAATATCCTTTGAGTTTTCCATTCTCCATACCGTGGTAGCGCAATGTAAGGCTGCTGTCAATTTCAATGGTTTGGTACGGGCATATCCAGCCACAGACACCGGTAGAAAGAGTTATTTTGGTTATCTCGTTGTTGCGTTTCTCCGATTTTTTACAGCATAGAAAACTTAAACACAGTAGTAATAGGAGTATTTTCGTTTTCATGGTTGAAATTTTGTTCTCCCCAAATATACTAAAACATTGGTAGTATTTCCATTAGCAACTCCCTCAAACTTTAAGCAAAAAATAACCCCTTACAACCACTATATCCCTTATTTTTGCAGGCACACTTTTAATATACCTTTACACATGCAACAAGGCAACGAGGCCGCGAATGCTGCCGGACTAAAAACTACCCTTATAGGGATTGTAGTAAGTAGCATACTGGCTGTGGTTAAGGCACTTGGCGGTATTATGGGCAACTCTTACGCTCTTATAGCCGATGCCATAGAAAGCACTACCGACATAGTAAGCAGCGGCATGCTGTATGTGGGGCTTAAGTGGAGTGGTAAGCCTGCCGATAAAGAGCACCCCTACGGACACGGAAAGGCAGAGGCACTCATAGCCTTGGGTATAGCCCTGGCACTTTGTTTTGCGGCAGGGGTTATTTGTGTAGACAGTATTCATAACATACGTACGCCGCATAAGGCACCTAAGGCCTTTACACTGATTATATTGGCGGGCGTGATTATTACCAAAGAAATATTGTACCGCTACGTTATTAAAACGGGCGAGGAAATAAACAGTGGCGCGGTTAAGGCCGATGCGTTTCACCACCGGTCTGATGCCATAAGCAGCGGCGCAGCATTTATAGGCATTGCCATAGGCATACTGGGCGGCCCGGGTTATGAAGTGGCCGACGACTGGGCGGCACTGCTGGCAGCCATAGTTATTGTTATAAATGCCTGGCTTATAGCGCGCCCCGCCATAGGGGAACTGCTGGATGAGGAGCTTCAGCCTGAACTTAATGAGCGTGTAAAAGAACTGGCCAGTGAGGTAGCCGGGGTGGTGTTTGTGCAAAAAGTACACATACGTAAAATGGGCGTAATGAACCATGCCGATATGCACGTATGGGTTAACAAAGACCTTACGGTAGAGCAGGGGCACAGCATAGCGCATGCGGTTAAAGACCACATACAACACGTATTGCCACAATTTGCGTATATTCACATCCATATAGAGCCCGATGGGCACGTTGACTAAGTTTTTTACACCACACCTTTAAAACATTCAATTTTATGGAAGACAAACGTTTTTCGCTGGCCAGCAGGCTCATACACTGGGCTATGGCGTTTACATTTTTGTACCTTATGCTTACGGTTTTCCTTCGCATCGGCTTTATGAACGGCCATGCCATGAGCGATACCATAAGCCATGGGCTTACCGAAAAGGGTATTACTGCGGATAAGGACGTAACCCGGGAAATTGCGCACCACATACTACACCCCATGTGGGAAACCCATGAACTTGCAGGCTATATTATGCTAGGGCTATATATTATCCGAATGATCATTACGTTTAAACAGGGAGCTGCATTCCCCAGTCCGTTTAAGGCGGGTATAAGTGGTAAAGACCGTTTTAAATCATGGGTTTATGTTATTTTTTATGTATTGCTTGCGGTGTCGTTGGTTTCTGCATTGCTTATGGAATTTGGCCCGCAAAGCATAGGCCACGAAATGGAAGAACTGCATGAAAAAGGTACGGTTTACATGATAGCGTTTATACTGCTGCACACCGCAGGGGTACTGGGCGCTGAGCTGGGCGGCGAGCGCGGCATTGTATCTAAAATGATTAGCGGCAACAAACCGCAGTAAATAATTACACTAAACAAATATTAAAACCAAAGTGCGGCAGGTTTGTTTGCCGTATCTTTGGTTTTTATTTTTGCGCTATGAAGAAGATTACCGAAGCCCTGATACGGAAAGACATGTCGATACGAAAAATACAGTATGACCGCGAATGGTTTTACTCGGTTTTTGATATGGAAGACTATCTGGGCGAGGAGCTTAGCGGCGTAGAAACCGTAACCCTGCCTATAGTAGTAGACGGCGAAACCTACAACGAAAAATGCGCCACGTGGGAAGACATAGAACGCTACCGCCACCGCGAACCCCTGGGCGATTTTAAAACCAGCGTGTTCCGCAACCCACCTGCCGAGGTAAAAAAGGCAGTGACAAAATCGACTCGCAAAAAGAAGTAATCTTACTTACTTTCTCCACGCTGCAAAGTTACAACAGCGTTTTATAAAAAGTACTGAAGGCGATCGTTCAGTACGTTGTAAAGTGCTATACACGGTGTTTTGCCTAAAAAGCATTTTTTTGCCTGAAAACGCTGATAAATTTTAATCAAAAAGCGGAAGAATATTTGCTAACCATTACGAGCAAGGCGTTTACAGTATTGTTAAAAACCAAAAAAACAACCCCCGAATGTCGAAGATTGTTTTTTGCTAATTTTATATAGTTTTGATTTTTTTTTTATAGAAAAAACTTTCAAAATCATTATTTGTTCTTGCCGTTTTTAAAACGGACTTTCTCTACCACCGGAACCGGTTTTTTTGCTTTTGCCGGAGCCGCCTTTTTAAACGGTTTTTTTGCGGCGGGTGCCTTGGCAGCCGGCTTACCGTCGGCCTGTGTTTTTGGCTTAGCCGTTTTTAATGCCTGCTTATTTTGCTCCAGTACAGCGTTAGGGTCTTTAGGGTTGTCTTTAGTACCGCGCAGGTGTATAATTAATCCATTCAGGAAGTTACGCAACACCTGGTCGCCACATTCCATATAGTTAGGGTGGTCTGCATTACGGAAAAAAGCACCCAGTTCTGCCTTAGAAATCCTAAAGTCTGCCAGCTCCAGTATTTCTGCAATCTGGTCATCGCGCAGTTGAAGTGCCACACGAAGTTTCTTAAATATATCGTTGTTATTCATTGTCTTTATTTTTGCAAAGGTAGGTTTTTTTTGGCTAGGCCTTTATAAAAAACGCCCCGCATTGCGGGGCGCCTCTTCCTAAAACAGAAGAAAGGTTCCTGTTAGTAAACAATCCGCTTGCTTGTAACGCCTTTGTCAGTCATCACTTGTACTATGAGAACCTGTTTTTGGGCAGCTACACTGCTTACAGAAGTTTGCTGTGCATTTACGCTGTTTTGCGTAAAAAGGGTGCGTCCGTTTATATCGTATATGCGTAGGGCATTTATAGTAGCGTTTTCTGCCTGAATGTTTATTAATCCGTTAGCATTCAGTATGGTTACGTCACTGCTAATCGCTGTTACAGGCGCAGTGCCCATAGTAGTATTTGTATATTGGAGGGTAAAGCGCGTATTAAACTCACCAGCCTCTGTATCAAAGAAGTAAGGGCTGTCATTTAGTTTGTTAACCGTACCGGTTACGTTATCCTTTATATATACTTCCTGTTGCTGTGCGAACACACCATCGCCATGATCTATAGATATTGTGTATGAACCTGCTATTGTGGCGTTATACCCGAGTGCAACTTCATCTATATTACTAAATGCAGGTCTGGCCTGTATGGCAAGGTGAGCATCGTTTTGTATTGAATATAAGGCTATTGTGTTATTCTCCGCAAAGATGGTTGCATCATATCCGAAGTCCATGCCGAAGGTGCACTGTGGCAGGTAGGCTATTGCAGCCTGGCTTACACCGCCGTTAGGAGCGGTAATGTTTATCCAAACCCTTGATGGGAGGGTAGAGGTGATATCTGCAGCACTATATGCTTGATTTTGAGATACTGCACTTACACTCATGAAAAGCGTAATTATTGCAGAAAGGGTAGTTTTTGTAAAGGTGTTCATTTTTTTGGGGTTTTATTTACATGTCAAAAGTACTGATATACTGGTGTTTAGGTGAGAATTTTCTACCGTAGGGCAGTAAGTGTCGTTAAAGTGTGTTAAAATGTCGATAAACGGTAATTTCTTAAATTAACTGCAAAATTTAAAATTCATCCAATTGAAAATTGTGATATATTAATAATTATGGTTAAATATTAGTATTTGTATAACATTACTTGTGAAGTCGCTAACATATTTGTGCGGTTTAACCCTATAAATTTGCCTGTATAAACAATTAAATAACCTAATTATGAAAAAGACATCATTATTACTTGGCAAACTGTTTCTTGGTGCAGCAGTTCTTAGCCTTTCGCTAGTATCTTGTAAGCAAGAGCCTAAGCAAGAAGATCCTAAAGAAATGGCTGAAGACTCAAACGAAGAGAAATTCGAAGATATGCCAAACGACAGCCTTGAAGACGACTCAAGCTATCTTGTAGCTGCTGCCGAAATCAACAGGGCAGAAATAGAGCTTTCTAAACTGGCTCAGAAAAAAAGTACGAACGCAGACGTTAAGGCACTTGCTAAAATGATGGAAACTGCTCATACTAAAGCTGAAAGCGATGTAAAAGCACTTGCCGGTAAAAAGAACATTACAATCCCTGTAGCGCTTACAGAAGACAAACAGGAAGAGTACAACAAGCTTAATGAAAAGACGGGTAACGACTTTGATAAAGCTTTTGCAGATGATCTTGTAAGCGGTCATGAAAAAGCGGTAAGCAAAATTGAAAAAGCGGCTGAAAAAGCTAAAGACCCGGATATTAAAATGTGGGCTGCTAATATGCTTCCTGCTCTAAAAGAGCATCTTGCAAGCGCAAAAGCACTTAAAGAAAAAACAGACGCTCTTAAATAAGAACCATTAAAAAAAAAATTGCTATGAGAAGTTTATTATATGTTATAGCCGTATTACTTATAATCGGCTGGGCTCTGGGCAGTTTTGCATGGCATACCGCTAATGCACTGATACATTTGCTACTTGTGGTAGCTGTTATCATGATACTGTTTAACCTTATCAGCGGTCGTAGAAGGCCAATAGACTAGTTAATCCAATATATAATTTACAGAAACGCCGAGGGATATCCTTCGGCGTTTTGTTTTTAGTATACTATCTTTTTAGTGGTGCGTTTATTTCCCGTATAAATCTGTAAAATAATAGGTTGGCTTTTCCATGCCTCTCCATTTATAGCAATGTTTTGCGACTGTAATCCTGAGCTGTTGTAAAGCAGTTTTCCGCTTATATCATAGATCATTATGTTTTGTACCGGCGTACCACTTTCTACAGTAATAATATTGTTGGTTGTATACACTTTTAGTTGTGTAGCCAGTGCTTTTTTAGTGGCGAGTGTTTGCAGTATATCGTAAGAATATCCCATAACAAACCTGTTGTCATATGTACCGGCATCAAGGTCAGCAACTATAGGGCGTTCGTGTAAGTTGATAATATTCCCTGTTACCATATCCAGAACAAATAAGTCTTGTCCCTGGTCAAAAACACCGTCACAGCGGTTAAGCGATATACTGTGTATTCCGGCTGTTACGGTTTGTATGCCAATAGGTACCACATCTTCCTGCGTAAAGGAAGGACGCGCCTGTATAGTAAATGGTATGTTATCTATTAGGGAATATATGCTCATTACATTAGCTTCAGCAAACTTTGCAGCGTCATACCCAAAGTCTACTCCCAAGGTGCACTGTGGCAGATAAGCTACTGCCATTTGACTGGCAGCATTTGTTTCTGATTTAAGATCGAGCCAAAACCGTGATGGCACTACAGTGCTGGTAGAGGGAGTGGCAATTGAAGCAAGAGAATTTGATATAGCAACAATGCTTAGTAAGCAAGCGAAAAGTGTTTTCTGTGGAGGTGTAGTGTTGATTTTCATAAAGTTATATTTTTATAACATAAATTTACGAAAACGTTATATTAGTGGTTTTGTATATATGTCAATAAACGCAATATATAGTTGAATAGCAGTTTTTTAACGATTAAACGTTAATTAATGTAATGTGTGATGTTATTTTTTACTTATGTATTATAAGTTGATACTAATAAAAACTTAAAATTTTTGAAAACGGTACTATTTTAGGATTTTAGTTGATTTAAACTAAAAATCCGCAGGGTAAACTGCGGATTTTAAAGTATGTGTATTTAGCTCTTTTGTTCTTTGTTAAAGTACACAAGGTAATAATACATTTGCTTTTCTTCATCCCATCCTTTTTCTACAAATTTCTCTGCACTTTCAGGATTTATAAAGTCAAGTTTGATTTCTATATTGGTATCGAGGCTTATAACGCTCTTTATCTTCTTGCGCACGTCTGACACTGCTGCGTTTGCAATAGGGAAATTGGTTACATCTTCAATACTATACTTAGGCGCCTTTTCTACTTTATAGTTTTTAAACTCCGGTATAAGATCTGGGTTGTCTATAACTTCATTTAAAAACGCTGTTTCTTCAAACTCGTCGTTTTTGGCAAAGTAATTTACAGAACGGTTAAGGAACATTACTTCTTCCTTTTTATCCTCTGCAGGCAGTACCACATCTTTTGCAAAGTCTTTTACAAACTGCATGTACTTTTTAGTCATAAAGTTTTCATCCTGAAAAACATCTACACTTAGGAAGTGCTCCAGCCAGTAACGCGCATCATAGCGGTTATGGTCTATGGTAAGTATTTTATAACCTTCTTCTTTCTTGTAGTTAAACACAAGGCACCCTTTATCTAGCTTGTTAAGGTTTATCCCTTGCTGAAGCCTCATTTCCAGGTTACTGCCTTCCTCGTCTACTAAAAGGAAATCGGTTTTTATTTCACTTTTAAAAATACCCACCGCATCTACCGGGTTGTTGTCTATGGTAAGATTAGTAAGATAAATTACGTAAACCTCGCCGTTTTTTATATGCGGATGGTTGCTCTGCTCATACAGGTGCTTGGTAATTTTTTTAGAAACCTCGTGTGCAGACCCCGGGTTATTAAATACTTCAGACACATAGTTATACATATCGTTATAATCCAGGTCTACATCGTGCGCAAACTGGTAGTAGTTTTCTTCTTTCTCCCTAAAAGGCTTAAAGAAATACTCCTTTAGAAGTGGTGCAAGCTCGTCGCTCAGCGTGTATGGGGTTTCAGATAAAAATATAGCCTCGCTGCGGCTTTTATTCCCTACACGGTGAACCGATAGGTTATCTATATGTGCGTTAAATAGGTTAATCATTTTTTTTGAGTTTCTGAGAATCTGAGTTACTTAGCTTCTTTGCAGTCACCTAAAGGTTCTCTTTAAGTTTCTTCCGAAAAGAAACAATCATAATCTCTAATTCTCTGGTGTTTTCATAAAGGTTTTTAAAATCTACTTCATTTAATAACCCCACATTCAGGGCTATTTCAATTTGCGTTTGAAGCTCAAAAAGTGAGCCGGATGCTATGTTAACAAACCGTATAAATTCAGGATTTGATTTTCGTCCATATCCTTCGGCTATATTACTGGGAATAGAAACTGCACATCTTCTTATTTGAGAGGTAAGCCCAAATATTTCTTCTTTCGGAAACAGTTTTGTTGCGTTGTAAGTCTGTGTAACAAGCAACATCGCTTTTTGCCAAATTAAAAGTGTTCTGAAATTTCCCATACCGGTAAAAATCTAAGGATCTAAGAAACTAAGTATCTAAGCGACTTTTTGCGTCAGCTTAGAAGCTTTACTTAATTCCAGCTATGGTCGTCGTATCCGCCTATGTCTTCAAAATCTTCATCGTTAAACATGTCCATGTCTTCTTCGTCATAGTCATCGTCAAACTCGCCGTATATGTCATCCTCCATATTGGTGCTAAAAGCGTTTTCAGGCGCATTTGCAGGCATTTCGCCGTGGGCAAAAAGCAGGTCCGGGTAAGATGCCGCTGCTTCCGGCTCCTCAATGGCGGCAAGCTCTACAAAGAACGTCCACATATTAAGGAAATCATACACGTAGATTATCTTGGTATTATCCTCATCCAGTATGGTATTTAGCGGGTAATCGGCCATTACTTTTTGCTCGCCCGGAGTATCGCCGGTATCAAAAAGCGGAATTTCATCACCCTGGCTCCATTCGTCGTCGCTGGTGTAAAAAGAACCCGGCTCAAGCCCATCAAAACCAAATGCGTTTATAATCGCATTGTGTAAATCCTCAAGCGTATCTTCTTCTAATATAGCTATATCCCTGAACACATCTTCCTCAGCATCCAGGATTACCCTAAATTTGTAAACCATATTCTGTGTAATTATTTAGGCCAAAGGTAGCCATTAATTCTATATTTCTGTTTTAGGATTTTTAGAAAAAAATCATATTAAATCCTCTGTGTGGCAAAGCGCGTCTTTATAACTTTACTATACAGTAACTTCATAAAATTCTATAGGAAGGTCATCCGGATCTGCAATAAACGTAAAACGGCATCCCGTTATTTCATCTACCCTTACAGGCTCATAGATTACCCCTTTTTCATCCAGCCATCTAAGTGTTGTGTCAATATCAGGTACCTGAAATGCCAGGTGACGTAGCCCTATCGCCTCAGGGCGGGTAGGGCGCGCAGGCCTGTTTGGGAAAGAAAACAGCTCTATAATGTATTCGCCGTTCAGGGCAAGATCCAGTTTATAAGATTCCCGTTCTGCGCGATAGTTTTCGGCTATAATGGTAAGCCCAAGTACTTCGGTATAAAACTTTTTAGAAACCTCATAGTTGCCGCAAATAATAGCGGTGTGGTGTATTTTTACAGAATTTATCATCAGAGTTCCAGGTATTGAAAATTATTTATTCCGTACAACCGTGCTATACGCTACCTGCGTAGCCCAGGTTGTGTTGTACAGGTATTTATAACGGGTTATTAATGCTTAGCTTATAGTTTTGCAAATAGTCATCAATACAAATATAAATAATCTGTACGTTTTTTACCTTTTGATATTTACGTGCTTATAAAGTATGTAAAAAAACAACAGGTAACATTACCCTTATGTAATGCTACCTGTTGCCTATATAATTTTAAATTATGGGGTGTTATTTTAAGTTTTTTTAAAACTATAAAACTTGGTACGAAACCACTACGCCATAGCTGTTATAAATAGCGCTACGGGCACTGTAGTTAAATAAATCGCGATTAAATGAGTAACGAAGTTCAAGGTTAATACGTTTGTACGAATAGCCTGCACCTGCAAGCCAGTTCATGCGGTTAGAGAGATCAAAAACAGACGCGTTTTTTTGTATTTTCCCTTTGCCTACATTGGTGTTTATAACATAAGCGGCATTTAAAAATACTTTAGAGTTTTGATTTAAGTACATATAGTAACGTGCACCCAGCGGAACGCTTACAGCTTTAAAGTCGGCACTCCATTTATCCTGTCCTGCGGTACTTGCTGTGTTTACCTTTGTTCCGTCGTTTTTGTATGATGTAAAGTAGGGGCTTATAAAAACAGACCATTTGTTATTATTAAACGGAAGTATAAACTCAGCTTCGATTCCGGCGTTAAATATAGTTTTTTTATCAAATTCAAAATTGTCGATAACTGCTATAGAAGCCTCGCTCTTTAAAGATGTTATGGCAGCTCCGGCAGTTACCCTAAGCATAAACTTCCCTTTGTTTTGGCTAAGGGTTTTGTCTACCACATTTGCCGTGCCTTCTACAGCGCTGTGTTTTATAAAGAAATCCTTTAAAGATGTCTGGTTATATTTTACTTCGGCAAAAGCGCTTTGTGGCAACTTTTTATATGCAAACAAAAATGCGAGTTGGTATTGATAACGCCTGTTTTCTTTAACCGTTTGGTCTTCTTCATACTGCTTGTAAAGTAACAGCTGCGGTACATTATCTGTAGGTGTTTTATAAAAAAACTTCCGTACGTAGCCATCTTCGTAAGCATACAGCGTTATTTTTGCCTCTACAAGAACTTTAAGAAAAAGTGTTTCAGTAGTAAAGTCTGGTACCGCTTTATTGTCCAGGGATTTTATATCAGTAGATGAGCGTTCCATTTGTACAGTGTATCGCTCAAATTTATACCCACCGGTTTCAAATGCCGATACCTGGCTTATCTGCTGCTGCTTTTCGGTATCGGTTTCAGTAAGCTTGTACTCAAATGTGGTAGGATTATTTTTCCAGGCCACGTTTTTAATAAGGCAGTCTGTTTTTTTGCCTTGATTGTCAATGTAGTAGCCTGGTTCGAATCTGATTTGCGCAAAAAGGCTTACACATGTAATGAGTAATAATCCTGTTAGTAATTTTTTCATGGTTTTGTGGTAAAATATATTTCTAAACAATTAAATAGGCTTGTTTATGGTGGTTAGCCTTTAGGATATTTTAAACTTTTAATTCGCTTTAAACCGCTTATAAGTTATGTCATTAATTGGTTATAAAATACTGTAGCGAAGCAGCCCCGAAACACTAGTTACTTCGCTGGTTATCTGAGATGAATTTCTGTTAATAACGCGGCTCGGTAAATACCTTAGTTCCAGCCCCAGGCGTTTATACGTGTAAATAGCCGAAAAATAAATGGTATTACTGTTAGCTAACAAAGCTTTTGTTCCCATCGGCAGCGTTATTTTTTCGTACGTACGCCCGTAGGTTGCAGAGGAATTTTTACTGGCAATGAAAAACATGTAAGCAGCAGAGAAACTTAAGCGATTATTTTCATTAAAATTTAAATTATAGCGCAATCCCAGCGGAATATTAATACTAGAGTATTTTAAGTCAAGCGTAGATTCGTACGTGGAGAAACTGGCGTTGCTGTACCCGGTAATACTTTTATTGATGCTAAACTGTTCAAAACACGGCGCTGTGAAAATGCTCCACGCTTTCTTGTTAAACGGAAGCCTATGCTCCAGCTCTAACCCTACAATAGTACTTGGCGCGGTACCGTTAAACTCTTCAAGGGTTCCTCGTACGTAATTATTAACTGTTGATATACCGCCACCTGCATATACTGTAAAACTTAAGCTGCCTTTAGATTCGGCTTCCATACGCTGTACTTTACTTTCGTTTTTATTTCCATTATAGTTATTAAAAAGCTTTATAAGATCATTAGTGTTGTAATCTACAGATTTAAAATCGTTTACATTACTAAATTTGTCCTTCATGGCAGCATATAGTTGCCCTCTGTAGCTGCGGTTTTTCAGTATACCGTTTCCTGATTTATAGGGTTTATACACCAGCTGGGTAGGGGCGCTGTTGTCTTTAGACATAAAAAACCGCTCTAACGCATTAGTCTGTACATGATACAAGGTAGCGGCACCTGTCGAAAGCTCGCGTAAAAAAAGTTGTTCTGGTTTAAAAGAAGGTTCTTTATCATACGTCATGCGCTCTACGTTATTAGTGCTGTAGTCTATATCTACAATGAAGCGTATGTAGTGAAAGTCTTCTACTTCAAATTCCTTGGTATTCTCTATATCACGTTTATTAATCTCTCCATTTTCAGAAAGTTTGTATTTAAAAGACGTAGGGTTAGTAAGCCATATTTCATTCTCAATAAGGCACGCTGTTTTAGTGCCATTATTATCTATAAAGTAGCCGTTTTTAAAGTTACTCTGTGCAAAGGCTGCCGTAATTACAAAGAACAGCATAAAAGCAAGTTGTTTTGCATTTGTAGTAAATACCATTATGTAAATTGATTTTGTTGTTTGTTGGAAATTTTAAGTGACAGCAATAAATACGCTATGCCGTAATAATAGAATATAATAGCGTAGTAGGCTTGTTTTTGCAGGATGTTGGTTTCATTCTTGGTTGGTTTGTAAGCGATAATTACGGTGCAAAGGTAGTAATTTATTTGCGGAAAATCATAGTAGTACTGTCGTTAGTTATCACCAGGTTGTCTGCCGTATTAGCCAGCGCGCCTACCGCTTTATTGTCTACATAAAGGTACGTAAGGTTATCTTGCCTTTTTAGAGAATAAGAGTAATCCCCGCTTGCAATGTCCACAGGGTTACTGTTTGGCACCAGTGCTATAACCCTGTTATTTACGGTAATGGTGTTTGCATTTTCATTAAACGTCCAGGTGACATCGCCTTTGGTGTAACTAAGCGAAGACCCATCTGTGTTAGTAGTATTAGTAAGGTACCAGGTGCCGTTTAGCGAATGATTTTCTGTATCATCGCTGCACGATAAAGCTATAACGGCACTAAAGGCAACACAAAGGCTACGTAGCTTCATGAAAGTAGACGTTTTAGACGCTGCTAATGTATTAAAAAAATCTTAAAACGTTTTCGTTGCGCTGCTAATATCATGTTTTTACAGTTCGTCCGCGTGGTTTTACAGTTGGGTAAGCTTTTTTATTACATTAGCCGTAAGCGGTGCATCTTTGCTGCATCAAAACAAACACCATGAAACAGGCAATTACCCTTTTAGTTTTATTTTTTTCAGCATTGTTACACGCGCAGACTGCAATATCAGGTTCGGTGACCGATGCTAAAGGCCATCCCGCCATTGCAGCAAACGTGTATATAGAAGGCACCTACGACGGTGCAACTACCGATGAAAACGGAAACTTTACCTTCACTACAGATGCTACCGGCACACAGGTATTGGTAATTACCTTTTTAGGTTTTGATGATTTTAAACAAACCATTACCATAGAAAATTATAAGCCACAGGCATACAAACTTCGCGAAAGCGTAAACACCCTGGATACCGTGGTAATATCTGCAGGTACGTTTAGTGCTGGCGATAACACAAAAGTTACCGCGCTTAAACCGCTTGATATTGTTACAACCGCAGGCTCTGCCGGTAATATTATTGCTGCGCTGCAAACGCTACCGGGTACGCAAACCGTAGGCGAAAGCGGGCGCCTTTTTGTACGTGGTGGCGAAAGCGATGAAACACAAACTTTTGTAGACGGCATACGTGTAGCACAGCCTTACGGAGCCACGGCAAATAACCTGCCAACACGCGGGCGCTTTTCTCCGTTTTTGTTTAAGGGGATGACTTTCAGTACCGGTGGTTATTCTGCCGAATTTGGCGAAGCGCTGTCGAGCGTGTTGCTGCTTAATACCATAGAGGAACCCGATCAAAACCGAACCGATGTTTCTGTAATGACTGTGGGCGGAGGCCTTGGCCATACAAAAAAGTGGGAGCGTAGTTCGGTGAGCCTTAACCTTTCTTATATTAACCTGGCGCCGTATCAATGGGTGGTACCACAAAATGTAAAATGGATTAAGCCGTACGAAAGTACTTCTGGCGAAACGGTATACCGCTATAAAACCCAAAATGGCATGCTGAAGTTTTATGCAGCCTTTGACCGCGCCGATTTTAGCCTGGACCAGAATGATGTAAATTATACCGCTCCTATACGCACTGCTATAACAAACAATAACTTGTATGTAAATACGTCATATAAAGCGCAGTTTGGTACACAATGGACGCTGCAAAGCGGGGTAGGGTATGGCTACAGTAACAACAATATACGACTTAATGCCGATAAGGTTATCAATACCGAAAATAGCGCTCACCTTAAGGTAAAACTTACAAAGGGGTTTAGCAGGAGGGTAAAGCTATCAGTTGGAGCCGATCATTTTGTAACCGATTTTACTGAAAATTACAACCAACCGGCAGTTACTGATTTTACAAGCGGTTATAACAATAGTATTACAGCTGCTTATGCCGAAACGGATGTTATATTCTCTAAAAGCTTTGCACTAAAAGCAGGTGCAAGGGCTACCTACAGCAGCGTAATAGGCCAGTTTGTAGCAGAACCCAGGGCAGCATTAGCGTACAAAGCCGGAAAAACAGGTCAGTTTTCGTTGGCATATGGCGATTTTCATCAAACCCCAAGGCAAGATTACCTAAAGTACCATACTGATTTTAATTATGAGCGTACCAGCCATTACATTTTTAACTACATGTATAATAACGAAGGCAAAACCTTTAGGGCAGAGGCGTACTATAAAGATTATCATAGCTTTGTAAAGTACAATACACCTACAGCGCAGTACAACAGCCTTTACAACAATAACGGATATGGTTTTGCCAAGGGTATAGACCTTTTTTACCGCGATAGCAAAACCATTAAAAACCTTGATTATTGGATTTCGTATTCATACATAGACAGTAAGCGCGATTATAAAAATTACAGCGCATCCGTTACTCCTTCATTTATAGCCAAACATAATTTTAGTATAGTAACCAAGTACTGGATTAGCGACCTTCGGTCTCAGCTGGGGGTTACACATAGCTATAACAGCGGCCGCCCGTATGATGATCCTAACCAGGCTGTGTTTATGAACGGGCATACTAAAAGCTATAACAACCTTAGTGTAAGCTGGGCATATTTACTTAGCCAGCAAAAAATACTCTACTTTTCTGCATCAAATGTTTTGGGTTCAGATAACGTGTTTGGGTATACTTACGCTAATAGTCCCGATGCTAACGGAGTATATGCCCGCCAGGCCATTACACAGCCCGCCAGCAGGTTCTTTTTTGTGGGCTTTTTCTGGACGATAAGCAGCAACAAAAAAACAAACCAGCTCGAAAATCTTTAAAACGACAAAGGCGGAACCACCGTAAGGTAAGGTTCCGCCTTTTCATGAAAAAATTTGTGTACTTTAATCTTCTTCGGGTGCCAGCCAGTTAAAACGGCCTGTAACCCGGGTATGTTGTTTCTGGTGGATATTGATGTAATCACCTGCAGACATGCTTCGCAGTGAGTTGTCAAAAAGAGGGTTGCTCCTTTGTATCGCAGCAGCACTGTTAAGCCTGCTGTTGTTTTTACTTAATATATTTACCGGACGTTCCATGAGATAAGTATTTAAATGGTTTTGTTTTGTAATCAAATAGTTATGCTAATTTACAGCATCAAATCTACCAGCGAAAACAGATTAACACTACTTTTGAAATACCTATCTTACAAGATGCGGCAAAAAGGTGTTAAAGTTTATTTTTTTGTCGGTTCGTTAGCCTCAACCTGTCTTTTTCCATCAACGTCGCTGTTAAAATCCCGATTCTCGGCTGTTTTTTCGTCCTGGCTATCTGTGCTCGTGCCTCGGCTTTTCTTTACAGTACTTCCATCTTCATTTGCGTAGCCCGAAGTACTGTTTACCGCAGCAGCCTGTTTTTCTTCAGGGTCGCGGTTGCGCTTTACCGCTTCGGTGTTGCCTTCCGTATCGGTTTCAATTTCAGTTGTTAGTTTCGCCTTGGCAGGGTTGTAGTTTTTTGGAAGGTTTTCGCCGCTAAAGCCCTCGTTCAGAGATCCGTCTTTTTGGCTATTATTTACCTTTTTATCTTTATTAGGTTGTTCGTTGCTCATAATGCTTGGTTTTAGTTGTAGTTAACTATAAAATTGTAGTAGCTGGTAATTACACTGTTAATGCTTTTTTCCAGTGAAGGGATTAATCCGTCGTACCCCTCTTTAAGTTTACCATCATAAAAGTAATCGGGTAAGGTATAGGTTATTGGGGTCCCCCCGGGGTTGTATATTTCGGGCACTGTAGGTTTTATTTCTATTGCGTTAGCCGTATAGCTTACATTAAAAACCAGTTTGGCATCCTGCCAATGGGTTTCGCCACGGTCACGGTAATAAAACGCATTCTTCTTATAGCCGGATAGCGTAAAACTGCCATCTGAAACGTTACTGATTTCAAACTGCCCACCACTGCGCTGTACTTCTGTAATCCACGATTTTGTAAGGTCTATAAGTTTTTTACCTTCTATACCGGGTAGTGTACCACTGGCGGTATTAACCCGCCCCGATGTTACTGTGGCACGCGGCTGGCACAGTGCGCTAAAACTCACAAGTAGGCAAAGGGCTAAAAGTTTCATGGCTAAGTGTTTTTAAGGGCTTTTTCAAACTCGTCGCGAATGCGGCTGTTAGAAACCAAGAACGGTTTTTTATGGATGGTAACAACAATATCATTACCGTTAATTGCATAATCGCCTTCAAAACTACCTATTGGCGTGCTGCCTTTAAAGTTACCTTGTTGCTCATTGCCTATAAGGCTTCCTTTGTTTCCTATGGCATTCTTTATCTTAAAAATAAGCTGTTGCTTATCACCAGGATAGTTAAATTTAAATTGGTTGTCCATGTCTCATGATAGTTTATAATGAATATTATAAAATTACAACACATGGAGTAGTAACTGTGTTTAGGTTATGTTATACTCTCCCCAAAATTTTATTAAAATCCTCATCAATGGGTATTTTTCAGGAGGTATGGTGTTCTTACATTTGATTATCTGTATATGAAACGACTGTTTTGCTTGTCGTAAAAAATATTTTCATCATCAAATAAATCAGATAAACTGTCGCGTTCATTTAGCTCCACAAGGCTACCTTGCTCAAGGTGGCCTTTTTTCATTACCACAATTTCCTCGCTCATTTGTAACGCCAGGTCAAGGTCGTGCGTGGAATATAGTATTGATTTATCCTGTTTTTCAGCCAGGTTCTTTAACAGCCGTAGCAAAGCTATTTTGTGCGGTAAATCAAGGTGTGTGGTAGGTTCATCTAATATAATGAGCGAAGTATCCTGGGCTAATGTTCTTGCTATAAGCACATTTTGAAGTTGCCCATCACTTATTTCGTTTATTTTTTTGTGCGATAAGTGGGTAGTATCTGTAAGGCGCAGTGATTTCTTTATCAATGCATTATCATATTCGTTAAGGCTCCCTATCCAGTTAGTGTAGGGCTGCCTGCCCAGTGCCACCAGCTCGTAAACCGTAAGGTTTCCGTTCGGCAGGGTTTCGGTAAGTACTAAAGACAATTCCTGCGCCAGCTGGTTAGGGGTGTATTTAAAAAGCGGTTGTCCTTTTAGCATTATATCTCCGGACAGGGGCTTCTGTAGCCCGCTAAGGGTACGCAGCAGGGTACTTTTTCCTATGCCGTTAGCACCTATCAGGGTCGTAAACGTGCCTTTTCTCAGCGTTATGTTTACACCTTCGGCTACTATATTGCCGCGCTTGTCGCTGTAGCCTATGGTTATATTGTCGGCGTGCAAAATTACCTTCCTGCTTTTCATCTGAAGCTCCCTTTCTTGTTCTTTATTAACAGTGCTATCACTACCGGTGCCCCTACAATAGAGGTAATGCCGTTAATAGGTAACACTACATCGGTTCCCGGTAGTTGAGTAAGTATATCGCACGCCAGCATAAGTATGGCGCCGGTAAGCAGCGTGGCAAAAAACAGCACACGGTGGTTACTGGCCTTAAACAGTAGCCGCGCTATGTGCGGTACTATAAGCCCCACAAACGAAATAGGGCCTGCAAAAGCAGTTACACACCCCGTTAATAAGCTTGTGGCTAATATAATAAGTAGTCTTGATCGTTTTATGTTTATGCCCATGCTTGCCGCATAGCGTTCGCCCATAAGCAGTGCATCCAGTGGTTTTATACAGGCAATACCCATTATAATACCTATAAATGTAAGCAGGGCTAGTATGCCCACAGACTGCCATGAAAGATTACCTAAACTGCCCAAGGCCCAAAACGTATATTTTTTTAGTTGCTCGGCTGGGCTAAAGTAGCTTAGCACACCCACAATAGCACCGGTAAAGCTACCAAACATAATCCCCGTAATGAGTATAGACATGGTATCGCGCAGGCGTTGTGCCACGCCAAGCACAAGCACCAGCACAGCAAATGTGCCTGATACAGACGCCAGCACCAATCCGTATTCTGAAGTTAAATACAAACCAAGCGCGGCGGGCAGCAAACCAGATCCCATAATAACCAGTGCCACACCAAGGCTGGCACCACTGCTAAGCCCTAAAACATCGGGCCCGGCAAGAGGGTTTCGAAAAAGGGTTTGCATAAGCAATCCACTTACCGATAGGGCTATGCCCGCAAGTAAAGCCACAATGGCTTTGGGTAATCTGTAATTTGTAATGATATAATCCCATGATGGCCTTGAGGCATATTCGCCTATAAAGGGTTTTATAACTTCGCTAAACGGAATCTTTATACTTCCCAGGCTTACATTGGCTAAAAAGAGCCCAAGCACACCCAGGGCCATGATAAAAAATAAAATACTATTCCGGCGAAGATCGGCCATGATGGTTGTAAGTTGCTTATTTTAGTTGTTCAAAAAACTGTAACTGGTACCCGGGCAACAGTTCAGGATGAAAAATGTATATAAAGTCTTTCAGTACAACATCTGGCCGGTTAGGGGCCATTTCATAGAAAATCAGTCCACCTGTTTTTCCTTTTTTTATACTGTAAGAGTACACTTTTTTTGTTTTAAAGGGTTTAAATTCTGCGTAATGCGGGTTGGCGCTTCGCATTTCGCTAAATGAAGTAAACTGGCTTGGCCCGATCCAAAAATCGGCATTCGATGCTTTATCCAGCACTTGCTCAAAAGGCAGGCTAAGGCTTCCCGTTCCTTTACTCTGAGCCCAAATATAAGAAGCTCCGGCGTCATTAAAAAACTGCGCTGCCCAACTTTCGCCCTGTGGCAACAGCCATTGGTCGTTAAGCATTGCACCGCCCATTACAGTAGGTTTTGCAGTAACCTGTTTTGCAAGCTTTTGGGCATCATAGTAATCTTTTTCAATACTGTTAAATATTTTTTCAGATTTTTCCTCCATGCCGTATAAGGCACCGAAAAATTTTATCCATTCTGCCTTTCCCAAGGGGGATTGCTCTGTCCAGTCGCCGTTATAAAGCACGTTTAGCCCCGAATTTTGCAGGGTAGCCAGCGTTTTATTAGTGCCATCTACAGCAAAGGCCACAATAGCGTCAGGCATCAGGTCTATCACCACCTCGGCATTAAGCGTTTCGTTATCGCCCGCCTCTTTAATTTTCCCCGAATCTATAAGCGCACGGGTTTTGTCAGACGAAACATATTTGGTTCCGGCAAATCCGGTAAGCGTGTTTTCTACCCCAAGCATTTCGAGTGACGGAATGTGGGTGGTACTTGTTGCAACCAGTTTTTTTACGGGCACGTTTACCACTGTATACTGCTTAAGGCTATCGGGCAACGTTGCGTTTTTTTGGCGCATTACATAGGTGTAAGGTTTTACCGCGCCCGGCCATGGCTGTGTAACTTTTACAATGCTATATCCGTTGTATTTGTAGAGTTGAAGCCCGTTAGCATACTTAATGCTGTTTTGTACGGGGGTGGTGGCAGTGGCGGTGTTATTGTCTTTTTTACAGGAAAACAGCACCATAACTGCAATAATGGCGATGCAGAGCAGCTTTTTCATAAAAAAATTGAATTGTGGCAAAGTTATAAATTAAAAGTTACCACAAAACGTTTATCTTTGCAACTGTTTAAGGTTGTGCCTTGCCTTACCGGCAACGGCGCATTAAAAGGGAATCAGGTTTAAGGCCTGAGCTGTTCCCGCAACTGTAAGCTTATCCCTTAGGGGAGGCTGTTGTTAATCTACTTTAAACCACTGTACAGCAATGTGCGGGAAGGTTAAACAACAGTACGCAAGCCAGGAGACCTGCCTTACTCATAATTAAAATGAAGCCTTCGGGAAAAAAGGCTTACAGATTATGACATATAAAAATCTTTTTACAGTTTTATTCCTCTTAGGATGTGCGGTAGCACATGCCCAAAACGATACTATTACCCTTAAAGAGCTGGTAATAGCCGATACACAGCTGCGTGATTTTTCTCAAACGCAGTCGGTACAGCAGCTAACAGATTCGGTAATGGCACGTAGCGGGGCATCGCTTACTGCTTTGTTGCTGGCTAATACAGCCGTTTATTTTAAAGAGAACGGCCCCGGTATGGTTTCTTCGCCATCATTCAGGGGTACATCGGCACAGCAGACCGCCGTAATATGGAACGGGTTAAATATCAACTCTCAGCTTAACGGGCAAACCGATTTCAGTACCGTTAACGCGCGCGATTTTAACCAGGTATCGGTACGGGCAGGTGGTGGTAGTGTAGTTTATGGCAGCAGTGCCATAGGCGGCAGCATACACCTGGACAATGAGTTACTGTTTAAAAAACGTTTTGAAAACGAGTTCCGTGCAGATTATGGCAGCTTTGAAACGTATGGGCTAAACTATAAAGTGCAGGCGGGTACCGAAAAGTACAGCATTAACGTTTCGGCATCGCGCAACAGCAGCCAAAATCGCTTTCGCTACCCCGGGTACACCCTTTATAACGATAACGGACAGTACCATAACAACAGCTACAATGCGGCTTTTGGTTACAAAATAAGTGCTAAAAACATTTTGCGTTTTTACAGTACGCTGTTTAGTGGAGAACGCCACTTTAGCCGCACGCTGGCAGCACCTTCAAAAAGTTTATACGATGATGTAAACGCCCGGAATTTGCTGGAATGGACCGGCTTGTACGGTAACTTTACATCGAGGGTAAAAGCTGCCTGGTTACATGAGTTTTTTAGGTATTACGAAGACTTTAGTTCACCGTTACATTCCTTTGGCAAGGTGAACACCTTTATAGGCCGCTATGATGCCATGTATCATTTTACGCCAAAAATGAAACTGAATGCCATTGCCGATGTAACTACTAATCAGGGGAGCGGTAGCAGTTTTGGTAAGCCAGACAGAACCACTTACTCCGGTGCGTTGCTGTGGAGCCAGGTGGTAAGCAATGTAGTTACGTATGAGGCTGGCATCAGGAAAGAATCAGGATCTGCATACAGCAGCCCATTGTTATTTTCTGGCGGAGGGAAATTTACCATAAGTCCATTGTATACAGTGCGTGTTAATGGCTCGCGAAATTTTAGGGCACCCACCTATAACGACCTGTACTGGAGCGGAACCGGTAACCCTAACCTTAAGCCTGAAATCTCCACTCAGGCAGAGCTTTCTAACGTTTTTACCAAATTTGGGGCATCGTTAACCATTACAGGATACTACATACGCTTTAAAGATATGCTGCGCTGGTTGCCCGGAACCGATGGTGTATGGCGACCCGAAAATGTAGATAAAGCCCGTAGTTATGGCGCCGAGTCGGTTTTCGGATATAATAAAACTTTTGGCAGCCATACTGTAAGTTTGGCAGCTACCTACTCATACACTATTTCTAAAAAAGATGGTAACCCGTACCAGCTTATGTATGTGCCAAAGCACCGCGCCGTAGCATCGGCATCTTATGCTTACAGGAGACTTTCGGTGTATTACCGCCATTTGTTTACCGGAAGGGTATATTTTACCTCAGATGACAGCGGCCCTATCAACGCGTACAATGTTTCGGGTGCAGGGGCAGAGTACACGTTTAAAGTATTGAAAGGTTGTAGCCTGGGTGCCCAGGTAAATAACCTGTACAATGAACAGTATATGAATGTGGCTTCAAGGCCCATGCCGGGGCGCAATTATAATATGTATATGATTTTTAAATTTTAATAAGACCAAATGAAATTAAACAAACTAGTTCTTACGCTTATAGCAGGTTCGCTGTTTTTTGTGTCGTGTGATGATAACGAACAAACCAATAATGCACCTAAAGGTGCTTATGATAACGGTGTTATTGTACTTAACCAGGGAGGTTTTGGCCATGGCGATGCGGGTGTATCGTTTATAGCTGAAGACTTTACGCTGGAAAACAATGTTTATGCAGCAAACAACCCGGGCTTTACCCTGGGCGATACGGGCCAGGATATAGGCCTTAACGATGGTTATGCTTATGTGGTGCTTAACTACTCTGATAAAATAGAGGTGGTTAACCGTTACACATTTAAACGCGTAGCTACCATAGAGGAAGGGCTTAAAAACCCAAGGTATATTGCTTTTCAGGGCGGTAAGGCGTATGTAACAAACTGGGGTGTTGCCAGTGATGCAACAGACGACTATATAGCTGTAATAAATCTGGCAACCAATGCGGTTACCGGTAAAATACCGGTTGTTGAAGGCCCTGAGCGTATTTTACAAGAAAACGGTAAGCTGTACGTAGCCCACAAAGGCGGTTACGGTTTTGGTAGTAAAGTATCGGTTATAAACGGCAGCACTAACACACTTGAAACTACAATTACCGTAGGCGATGTGCCAGAGAGTATGTGCATAAACAACGGTAAGCTTTATGTGCTTAATTCTGGTATACCTGACTGGGCACCTGGATTAGACGAAACATCAGGTAGCCTTAGCATCATTAATCTTAGCAATAATACGGTAACAAGTACGTTGAATTTTACTGCCGCTAAGCACCCTGCTAACCTTGTAGAAAATAACGGTACACTGTACTACACAGAAGGTTCAGATATTTACAGTATGCCACTTACAGCAACAGTACTACCTGCAACAGCCCTGTTTAGCACTACAGGCCAGGGTGTATATGGCGTGTATGCTTTTGCAGTTAAAAACAATCATATATATGTAGGCGATGCGGGAGATTATTCTTCTGCAGGAAAAGTTTATGTTTACTCACTAACCGGTACTAAAGAGCACGACTACACTGTAGGCGTTTTACCTGCCGGTTTTTACTTTAACTAGGAATTTTTTTCCAGCTTCTGTTTTTTAGGTTATCCCGCCCCTGGCTTATGGTATGGGCGGGATATTTTTTTGCAAGCGTAGCAGATGTGTTTGTGAGAGTTTTGCGCTACTTTTTATTTGTGGGGCTTACAATTTGCACATCCTGGAAAGCAATTGCACCACGCACCACGCCGTTTATAGTGCTGCGCAAAGCATCTATAATATGTACTTTCAGCTCCTTCTTGTTGTAAATAAGGCTTACCTCTCTTGATGGCTGTGGTGCCTTAAAATGGCGTAGTTTTGCTTTTGCTTTTTCAGAAAGGTCAAGCGTATGCAGGTAGGGTAAAAGTGTCATGCCAAGACCCTCATCGGCCAGTTTCATCATGGTTTCAAAACTACCGCACTCTATACTAAAATGATTGTCCTGCTGCAGTCCTTTGGCTTTACATATATTTAAAATATTGTTACGGAAACAATGCCCATCCTGCAATAGCAAAATGTTGTTAAGGTTCATTTCCAGATCTTCTATTTCAAACTCTTTTTTAGCAAAAGCAGGGTTGCTTTCGGGTACATAGGCTACAAACGGTTCATAATATAGTACTACCTCTTTTATGGTGTCTTCTTCCAGCGGAGTTGCGGCTATGGCTGCATCGAGCTGGCCGTTTTTTAGCATCCTGATGATTTCTTCTGTGGGGCGTTCTTCTACAATCAGGTTTACTTTAGGGTATTTTTTTATAAACGCTGCCATAAACATAGGCAGCAGGGTAGGAGTAACCGTAGGTATGATGCCCAGTTTAAAATCGCCGCCTATAAAGCCCTTTTGCTGGTCTACAATATCTTTAATACGGGTCGATTCATTTACAATATTCTTGGCCTGTTGTACTATTTTTTCGCCTACATCTGTAAGCTGAATGGGTTTTTTACTACGATCGAAAATCTGCACATCCAGTTCTTCTTCAAGCTTTTGTATCTGCATACTCAGGGTAGGCTGAGTTACAAAGCATTTTTCGGCAGCAGAGGTAAAGTTTTTGTGTTCAGCAACGGCCAGTACATACTGTAGTTGTGTAATCGTCATGATATAGATATTTATGATAAAATTATAAAAACGATTGATATTTATTATGGTTTTAAAGGGTAAATTTACGGTAATTTTATGTCAGTAAAGTCTAACAAATTTATAGTTCCAAATAACCATGAAAACAAAAGAAAAAGAAACAAACGTATTAGGGCTACCCGTAAAAGAAGCTGAAGTTATTGCTGCTGAGTTAAATATACTGCTTGCCAACTTCCAGGTATACTACCAAAACCTGCGCGGCATTCACTGGAACATTCGCGGGAAACGCTTTTTTCAGTTACACGTAAAGTTTGAAGAGCTGTATAACGATGCACAGCAGAAAATAGATATGGTAGCCGAAAGGGTACTTACACTGGGTGCTACGCCGCTGCATACCTTTGAAGACTACGTGGCAAACAACAAACTAAGGGTAGGAAAAAACATTAGCAAAGACACTGAGTCAGTAAACCTTATTATAGATTCGCTTGCTGATTTGCTTAAAATAGAGCGTGTTATACTGGAAGAATCGGCCAATATAAACGACGAAGGTACTAACAGCATGATGAGCGATTTTATTAAAGAACAGGAAAAGACCGTGTGGATGATGAAAGCATGGGCTGAGGAAGAAATTTAATACAATTTTTACAGCTCTTTTCGCAAAAAAGTAGTATTTTGCGCCACATGAAAGCTATAGTAAGCATAGTGGTTTTGTTATTTATAACGTTTTTGGCGGCGCCCACAATTGTGTGCATCCTTGCTGATGACGATACCGAAACCTGTGTGGTACTTAGCCTTGACGAAGAAGAAATCCACAAAGACATCAAAGAAATAAAAGTGGGCATGGTTTACGTATATGAACCTGCCATTATTCCTGTTGTGTCTAAATCATCAAAAATACCTACTTGTAATCTCCTTGGACACGAAAGTGTTTTTGGAGATATTTTTTTACCCCCTCCTGAGCGTTGCTAAACATAACGGGATTTTAATTTTAAACGGAATCGTTTCCTGAAACCACCTGCGTACTCTGTATTCATAACAATTTGCTCCAGACATTAATCATTTGGTTTGTAGTGTTTGTAGCATTTGTAGTGTTTGGATTTATGCGTTTTTCAGGTAATGTTCCCGGTATTTTTAAGCAACAATTTTCATTTGTGGTGCCTCTTAGGTGCTGCTAAACTTCTTGTGATTATGAGCACAAATAATTTTACTACCTTTGACTCCGGGAAAGGAAAAGGTAAAAAAACAATTAATCTATCAACCGGACTGCTTTCGGCAGAGGGTTTAAATGATAACAAACAACCGGCACTGATTATCAGTTATTGCGATGGGCATGCAAGTTGCCAAACATTACAGACTAATAGCGTTGCTGTGGTGCCGCTAACTGCAGACACTGCTGCCCATAGTAATTTTAACCTGGCGAGTGTTTTAGACTACGTGGTAAACATTTTAAGGGTTAGGGATATTATTGTAAATGCAGCAAACCTGCCTGTAAACGGGGTAATTAACTTTGAGCGTTACCTTTACGAGATAGCCGGTAATCCTGTGATTAAGAAACTATGGGACAGAGGCGAGGAGCTGTTTGTTCACGGGTATCTTAATCAAAATAAATTAACTACGCTAAGCAGCGTAAACAATATAGAAACCAGTACGGCATCCTAACACAGATGCTGTAACACATAAAGATTTTTAAGGTGATGTGTGTGCGGGCCCCTGACCAGAAATGGCGGGGGCTTGCTATTTTAAGCCGTTAGCGCTGCTATAACTATAGCCGCAGAAACGACTCCGAAGATTAGGTAAGGCTTTGCCGGAAATCCGTTTCTTTTACCTCTGTACCATAGTACCAGCGATACCACTGGTGGCAATACAAAGGCTGCAATCATAGGTACCCAAAATACCTCATACAGCCCGCCTACAACCGTGTTGTGGTATACGTTAATAATGTTTCCGGTTATCCAGTATATTATAGATATTATGAATAGAGCCGCTAAAATAGGTAGGTAATTGCGGAAATTGGTTTTCATAAAATTTGATATAAATACTATCAAATATAGGTAATTTTATACAGGTTCCTCTTCCTCAAGGTTTTCGTTTAGTACGCTGGGTATAATCTGCGGAATAAACTTAATAAGCAGCGGAAGCAGCAAGCTACCACCCGGCAGCAGGAAAATGGTAAGAGACGGAACTGTTTTACAAATCTCTAACAGTTGTTTCTTTATCTTCTTCTTCTCCTTATCGTTTAAGTTACGGTGTGTGCTATGGGTTAGTAGCAGCAATAGTTCGCCATTGTTAAGCAGTTCCTTTGTAAGCCTGTTTTTATTACGGGTTATTAAGTTAATCACACTTTGGCTTGTGTGTCCGTAAAAGTGTTTTACAGGATTACTATAGTTAAAGTACGGTATGTATTTTCGGTACTTTTGCACAAAGTCCCCGTAAGACTGCATACTCTCGTCAGCGGCTTCCGTGCGTAATCCCAGCCTGTGGTTCAGCTGGTGTAGAAAAGCAATTTCGCTGGCCTGCGCCGTACCATCGCTCCATATAGCCATGGCTGCTACATCAAGCAAATAGTTTTTTTCTGATTTTGATTCAAAGTAATCAAAACCGGCATCTTCAAGGCTGTCTACACTTATGTGTTGCAATTTTGTATACCGTACAGACGACTCAAATAATTTAATCAACAGATCATCATACTGAGTTTTGTCCTGTTTACTGTTAAGTGCCAGGTTTACTATGCCTACCACAGTTTCTTCCAGTTTTTTCAGGTATTTGTGCGGCCTTTCGCCTTCTATAAGAAACTGCCTGAACGCCAGTACATCCATAAATAACAAAGCATTGGTAAGTATATGGCTAAAGCTGCGGCTTATAATATTGTCGTTTGTCTTTATGCGCTCATCCAGTATGTTTTCCAGTTCTAAAGATGGTGTGCCGGCAGGAATTACCTTATAAAGCAAGCCAAAGCCTTCGGGTTGCATTTCTTTGTAAAATGCTATGGCGCGCGGTATAAAGTCTGATTTATCTGAAGTTTTGGTTATAAGCCTGTAAACGTCAAACAGGGTATTTAGCAGCGCTACTTTTGTAGTTTCTTCTACTGTCCAGTTTTTTGTTTCCTTTTGGTCAAGGTTTGTAAACGACGCCACGTGCCCGTATATAAAGCCGCTATCGCGTACTGCCCTGTAAAAGGCGTGCGAGTTTTCGTACTGGGGTAATCTGGCAGACAGCTTTAAGAAAAGCTTATCTATCCAACCACTGGCACTTGGATTTATCATTTTTACAGTTAATGATATTACGCTGCAAAGCTATAAAAAAATGTGGTGCCCTAATCAATAGTTAAACATATCCTATAATTTATTTCGGGTTAAAATTAGGTTATAACTTTATAATAAAAACAGCGACTTATGGCACTCAAGGCAGGATATCCTTTATGGCTCGTACGAGACGGGCTTCCGTTTACATACCCAAAATTAGATCATGATATAGAAACCGAAGTGGTAGTGCTGGGCGCCGGCATCTCCGGCGCGCTCATGCGGTACTATCTTGTAGAGGCCGGCATACCCTGTGTAACTATTGATGCCCGTACCATAGGCCTAGGCAGTACCAGCGCCAGCACGTCTTTGTTACAATACGAAATAGATACACCGCTTTACCGGCTTATAGAGATGATAGGTAAGGAAGATGCCGAACGCGCCTACAGGCTTTGTGGCGATGCCATACTGGAACTGGAAAGGATTACCTACGATGTAGGCATTAAGTACTTTGAGCGGAAAAAGAGCCTGTATTATGCTGCTTATAAAAACGACCTTACCTGGCTTAAGAAGGAATATGATGCCAGGAAAGAAGCTGCCTTTGATGTTACCTGGCTGGAGCCGGAGGAGATTAAGGAGCAATATGGTTTTGACAGCTATGGAGGAATTCTATCTGAACTGGCGGCGCAGACTAATGCGTATATGCTGGCACATTGTTTGTTAAGGTACAAATATGAGGAGGGTACCATTTTTGACCGCAGTCCTGTAACAGATATTAAGCACAGTACCAGGGGAGTAACCCTTACTACCGAAAACGGTTGTACCATAAAGGCTAAAAAGCTTGTATATGCAGTAGGCTATGAGGTGGTAAACTTTATAGAACAAGATATTGTAAAACTGCTGAGCACCTATGCAGTAGTAAGCGAACAATATAATGAGCGCAATTTTTGGAAGGATGAGGTGCTTATATGGAACACTGCCGACCCTTATTTATACGTAAGGACTACAGCAGACAACCGCGTGTTGGTTGGGGGTAGGGATGAAGATTTTCATGCCGACTGGAAACGCGATAAACTTATTAATAAGAAAACTAACCTGCTTAAAGCCGATATTGACAAATTGTTTCCGGAGCTTGATTTTAAGCCTGAGTTTAGCTGGACAGGTACCTTTGGGTCAACTAAGGACGGACTTCCTTACATAGGCCCGTATAAAGGTAAGCCTAATGGGTACTTTTCGTTAGGTTTTGGTGGTAACGGTATTACCTTCAGTCAAATTGGCGCAGCCATAATCAGGGATATGATTCAGGGTAAGGAAAATAAAGATGCAAACCTATTCCGCTTTGACAGGTAAACGGCTTAATTATTTTAATTCTTTTATCGATATCGTAATTATAATGCGGATATTTTGTATTTTTAAAGTTACAATATAAAAATCCCATGTTCTTTAACCCACAGCATTTTTTTTTTTCGATACATAAATTCTTTTCAGCTAAGTGCACTCCACCCGTAGTTACTATATGTTCTGCATTCATTCTACTTGCTGTACTAACGGTGAGTTGCGCGAAAGATGACCAAAAGAGCGCACAGCTTAAACATGTTAGTAGGCACAGTTCTACAAGGCCGGAAAAGTATAGCAAGTATGTGCTAGAGGAGCTTGATAATACTGCCGGGCTCTCTAACAGTTCTGTAAACTGTACTTTTCAGGATTCACAGGGTTTACTCTGGATAGGCACCTGGGACGGGCTTAACCGCTATGATGGCAGTAGCTTTAAAATTTTCAGGCCCGAGCCTGATAATGCACGCTCGCTAAGTAATCAGGTAGTGCTTAAGATTATGGAAGATGGTAAGGGAGATTTGTGGATACTTACCATGCACGGCATTAACCGTTACAACAAAAGTACAGATACGTTTACGCGTTATTTCTTTTCGGCAGACGCTGCTACTCCATTATCTGAATCGCAGTTTAACCTTGCTGCAGATGCTAATAAAAACATATACTGCGCTGTAAAAGGTTGGGGAATAGGCTATTTTTCCGGAAGTGATTTTACAAAGTTATCAATCCCGGCACTGAAGGATAAAAATATAACACGTTTTGAGTTTTGTGGACAAAATCTGTTTGCACTTACAGATGATAACGCGCTGTACAGCATAAACCTTGCCCCAACTTCCGCAAATGCAATACAGGTAAATGATGTAAAATTAGCCGCTAAAGGCATAAAATCATTCAAGATTTTGCCAAATAAAAAGCTTTGCCTCGTTTCTGCTGTAGGTGAGGCTTACACTGTTTCTTCAAATTTTACGGGAAAGACAAATCTTAGCAGCGGGGTTGAAGGAATAATAGGTATAACCGCGCAGAGCATAGTGCTGCAATCCAGGCAGGGATGCATTGTTAAGGATTTTGCAGGAAATGCCACTTCGGGCTCCTGGGCGGGTTTTCTTGATAAATACAAGGTAACCTCCGTTTCCCAAGGTACTGAAGGTATAGTATGGCTGGGAACCGATGGCGATGGCTTATTAAAGGCGTCACCCCAGGAGCGGCTTTTTAAAAATATTTCGAAGGGGCAGTTGCCGGCGCTTAACGGTGGTATTACGCGCTCATTTCTTAAAGACGGCAACACACTTTGGGTAGGTACTAAAGGTAAGGGGCTTCTTCATATAACGTCGGGTTTAGAAGGTGACACTACCGATGGATTGGTATATTCAGTTTACAACGAAGGTAACAGCCCTGTAGATAATGCTGTATATTCTCTTTGTAAAGGGCAAGGTGGCCTTATATACATAGGTACAGACAGCCCCGGTATAACAGTGTATGATACGGTTACAAACAAAATGGTAAGTTGGCCCGAAATACAGGGCAGCGCGCAATGCGATTATTTTACTTCTGTGTATTCGATTTGCCAGGATACAGATGGTAACATATTGCTGGGAACTAACGGTTACGGCATGATAAAATTTTCAATTGCACGAAAAGACGGACGTTTGGCAGTATCGGGTTTTAAACGGTATACCGCTAAGGCGGGCAACCCTGCAGCCTTGAACAGTAACATCATTTTTAGCATTATACCCGCTAATAAAGGCCAATTCTGGATTGGTACACGTTTGGGAGGCCTTAGTCTTTTTGACTTAAATACCCAAACGTTTAAAACATTTAAGAACAATCCGCAAGATACTGCGAGCCTGTCTAACAACGACATATTGTGCCTTGCTACAGACAACAGCGGCAAACTTTGGGTAGGTACAAGCTATGGGCTTAATCTATTACAGGATTTTAAAGGCGGAAAGCCTGTTTTTAAAAGTTATACCGTTAAAGATGGACTACCTAACAATACCATACACGGCATTGTACCCTATAAAGATCAAAGCGTATGGCTAAGTACTAACTTCGGGCTTTCTGATTTTAATATGGCGCAGAAAAAATTTACCAACTATGTAAAAACCGACGGCCTGCAAAACAATGAGTTTGCCGATGGCGCTTTTTACATCGATGAGGTTTCGGGACATATTTTTATGGGTGGTATTAAGGGATTCAATTATTTTTTACCCCAAACGATCAGCCAGTCGGGCAAGGTGCCTGATTTATTTATAGACCGTATAAGTGGCCATAACCAGCCTGTGCCTTACTATCAGGGGTTACTGGTTTCTCCTGAAAATGCTGCTGTACCTGCAATAACCTTAAACCATAACCAAAATTTTTTCGACATATACCTTACCGCTCTTACGTACAGCAACAACGACAAGTGCCAATACGCGTATGAACTGCGCGGCTTTGACAAAAGCTGGAACGCCATAGGTAACCGTAAAATAATTTCGTTTACAAACGTACCTCCGGGCAACTATTCGCTGTACATGAAATGGTCTAACCCAGATGGCGTTTGGACCCAGCCCGTACATACTGTAGATATTAGAGTAACGCCTGTTTGGTGGCAGTCAAATGTGGCATTAGCCATTTATGCCTTGCTTACAGTGTGCTTTATGCTGTTTGTACGAAGCTATTACCTTAAACGCCAATCGTTACAACAAAATATATTGTTCCGCCAGCGCGAGGAGGAACTTCATGAAAACCGTCTTACCTTTTTTACCAATATAGCCCATGAGTTCCTTACGCCGCTTACGCTCATAGCAGGGCCTGTGGAAAAACTGTCTGAAGCGAATAACCTTGACGACCGCAGTCGCAAGTTTGTAAAAATGATACGCAGAAATGCATCGCGCCTTTCGTTTCTTACACAACAGTTGCTAGAGTTTAGAAAAGCAGAGCATGACCATCTTGAAATTTGCGTGAGAGATTTTGATTTAGTAAGCATACTGGAACAAATAGCCGAGTTATTTGACGACTGGGCACTCGATAAAAACATTGATTATTCTCTTGATATACCACACAGCCTTACAGGATGGTTTGATAAGGAAAAAACAGAAAAGATACTATTCAATCTTTTATCAAATGCTTTTAAGTATACTCCGCAGGGTGGTAAGGTAAGTTTTAGCTGCCAGGTAGAGCATACCGGTACAGATGTATTGAAAATTGTGGTTAAAAATACCGGTAAAGGCATACCGAAAGAGAAATTAGACTCACTCTTTGACAGGTTCTTCCTGGCGGGGCCTAACCAAATGTCTGATACAGAGATGTTCCGTACAGGTATAGGCCTTGCCTATGTAAAACGACTTGTTACCGTGCTGAGAGGCGATATTGACGTGGTGAGCATACCCGATGAGGAAACAAGTTTTACCATTTTAATACCGTGTGGGGAAAAATCGTTCACGGAGAAAGAACTGGATAGAAACAATACTTCGGTGCTACTTTCAAAACACCTTAAAGATATCCTGGAAGAGCCGGATACATCTGTTGAAAACGAGCACAGTAAGCTGGCCTCTATAAGCAAGGCTCAGGATACCCGCAAACGCCTGCTTATTGTAGAAGACGAAAAAGAGATACATACCTATCTTGCCGATTTGCTTTCGGAAATGTATAATCTGGATTTTGCATTTAACGGAGAAGAAGCCCTGCGAATGGCAGACCTGCAACAGCCAGATCTTATAATAAGTGATGTTATGATGCCGGTTATGGATGGTGTAGAACTGTGCAGGCGCATAAAGACAGATGTGCGCACGTGCCATATCCCGTTTATAATGCTTACCGCCAAAAGTTCGGTAGAGCACCGCATAGAAGGGTTAGAGAGCGGCGCCAATTCTTATATACCAAAACCTTTTTATCCAGATCATCTCTTGGTAAGGATTCAAAAGTTATTAGAAGAAAAAGAGCTTATATTAAAACATTTTGCGCAGGACAATTTAGTAGAAAGCCTGCCGCAGATGCCGATAGAAAGTGAAGAGAAGATTTTTATAAAACAGGTTATAGAAATTATACAAAAAAACATTGAAGATGAAAATCTAGATAGTGCCTTTGTAGAAAAAGAACTCGGCATATCTAACTCGCAGCTGTATCGTAAAACCAAGGAAATTTTTAACCTCTCTCCCGGCGACCTTATACGTACCATGAGGCTTAAATACGCCGCGTTATTGTTGCGCAAAAATGTACTTACGGTATCTGAAATTTGCTATAAATCGGGTTTTAACAACCGCTCTTACTTTTACAGGGAGTTTAAAAAGATATATAATACCACCCCTAAAAATTATCAGTTGCAATTTAAAGCCAAAAAGCCTGCTGTTTCGGAAAACTGATAATCAGTGATTTAACATGCAGTGTACACTTTTGAAGAAATAGTGTACACTGTTTTTTTATGCCTTATCTACATTTACAACGTTTTCGTAAAGCCGAAAATTGACCATAACCCATTTAAACAAAACTTAGTATTAACATGAAAAAAATTACTCAGTCTATTAACCAAAATCCTTTAGCCCTATGAGCAGGAAACTTATTTATAATTTGCTCCTTACTTGGGCAATGTTATCAGTGGGCTCACTCTTTGCCCAAACCGTATCTGGTACGGTAAGCGATAAAAACGGACCATTACCATCGGCTACCGTAATAGTAAAAGGAACATCTACCAATACTGTTACAGACCTGGATGGTAAGTATACTATTGAAGCAAAGCCTAACGACGTTCTTGTATTTGCGTACATAGGATATATCTCCCAGGAGATTCCTAATAACGGATCGGGTGTTATAAATGTAACCCTTAGAGAAGACGCTGCACAACTTACCGAAGTTGTGGTAACAGGCTACACCAGCCAGAGTAAAGTATCAATATCAGGAGCTGTAACCCAGGTAGACCTGGATGATATGGCTAAAACACGCATACCAGACGTGTCGCAGGCACTTCAGGGGCAGGTTGCAGGTGTGTTTGTTGCAGCTAACACCGGTGCTCCGGGCGATGGTAGTGAAATACGTGTGCGTGGTGTAGCTTCATTTAACAGTACTAATGTGCTGTACGTTGTAGACGGAACCCCTACAGAAAATATTACGTTTCTAAACCAGAACGACATCAAGACAATGACTGTTCTTAAAGATGCTGCATCGGCTGCTATGTACGGTTCAAGAGCTGCCGGCGGCGTTATTGTAATTACTACTAAGCAAGGTGTACAGGGTAAATCTACTCTTGAGGCCGATATGTTTACGGGTGTTTATACAGCTACACGTTTACCTAAACTGCTTAATACAGATCAGTACTTAACTGTAAAAGATATGGCATGGCATAATACCATAGGTAATGATCCTAATGCAGAGAGCCCATATGCTATAGACAGGCGAACCAGAACTGATCTTGCAAATACCGATTGGCTTGATGAACTTTTTACCACAGGTATTTCTCAAAATGTACAGGTTTCTGCTACAGGTGCGTCAGATAAGGTAAGTTATTTAATTTCAGGAGGATATTACAATATGGATGGTATCGTAACTGAAAACAACGATAAATATAAGCGCGTAAACTTTAGGACTAATTTAAACGCTAAACTTACTGATAGGTTTACAGTAGGTACAAATATGCAAATAAGTTATCAGTCTCAAGACAAATTATCTTCCAGTGGCGATGCCCCTGGGGTTATTCGCCATGCACTTATACGTCCACCGGTTTTAGCGGTATACAAGGATGTTAACGACCCTACCTATAGCATAGCAGATCCTTATACGGACTTACCTTTTTATACCGGCCCTGATGGAGGATGGAGCAAAATATACGAATACAGTTCTAACCCGCTGGCTATAGTTCACTTTACAAATGATAAGAGGGATAACTTTCAGTTGTTTGGAAATGCATTTGCCGAATTTGCAATCTTAGCAGATAAGTCGCTAAAAATAAAAAGTAACTTGGGTGTTGATGCCAAATTTTTACACAATAAAAACTTTGCTCAAAATTACGGAGATCCTAATATTGCCGACCCGACTAATGTTTATTATGGACTTGGCCGTAACAATAGGCCAAATAGCCTTAACGAAAATCGTGGGCAAGATGTGACATTTACTTGGTCTAACTATCTTAATTATGCCAAGGTTTTTAATGGATTACATGAAGTAAATGCTTTTGCAGGTACAGAGCTTATAGAAAACAGACTGGATTTAATGGGAGGAGCCCGGTCTAACTACGACCTAACTACACCAGAGTGGCAGTATCTTGATTATGGTGGTACAGGTAGTGCAAATACTCCATATCCCTATTCTTCGGGTTCAGCTACAGAGTGGAGTTTATTTTCAGTCTTTGGTTCTGCAACCTATGGCTATGATAAAAGATACTTTGTTACTGGTACAATGAGGGCAGATGCCTCTTCAAAATTTGGGCCGAATAACAAATGGGGATATTTCCCTGCGATTTCAGCTAACTGGGTAATTAGTAATGAGAACTTTATGAAAGAGCAAAAAACTTTTTCATTTGCTAAACTACGTGCAACTTGGGGGCAAAATGGTAATCAAAATATACCCGTTTATGGCTATCAGGTACTTGTAAAAAATGAGAACGGACAAGTGGGTATAAAGCGCTTTGGTAACCCAGATATGAAATGGGAAACTACCACGCAGGTAAATGCAGGGGTTGACTTAGGCTTTTTAAACGGAAAATTATCTGTGTCAGCTGATTATTTCCATAAAATAACCTCTGATATAATATTAGCCACTACACCTCCGGGTTCTACAGCAGGACAGGTAGATCCTACCTTTATAAATTCAGGAGAAGTACTTAATAAAGGTTTTGAACTAAATATAGGCTGGAGAGATAACGACAACGACTTTAAATACGGTATTAACGGCAACATGGCTACACTAACTAATGATGCCCGAAAGCTAAACAAATATGTTTCTAACATAACCAATAATAGTACTAATACCCGAATAGAGGTAGGGCAGCCTATAAACTCTTATTACGGATATGTTTTTGATGGTATATACCAAAATCAAAATGAGATTGACACCTACCTTAATACAAATTCAAATGGAGCAAGGCCTGGTGACATGAAATTTAAGGATCTTAACAATGACGGACAGATAAATGCAGATGACCGTACGTTTATAGGTAACCCAATACCTAAAATTACCTACGGTTTAAATTTCAACGCATCGTACAAAAACTTTGATTTTTCGTTTCTTTTCCAGGGAGTGCAGGATGTAGACCGTTACAACGATATGATTCAGATACTGAACTACGACAGCCGTCCGTTTAACTCTACTACAGATGTACTTAGCAGCTGGAATGGAGAAGGCACCAGCAACACAACACCACGCCTTACTTTCAATAATAACGGTGGTGGGTTTGTATCGAGCAAGTTTGTAGAAGATGCATCTTACTTACGATTAAAAAACATTGAGCTAGGTTATACATTTAACAGCCTGCTAAAAGATACCATGGGACTAAGGATTTATGTATCGTCTCAAAATCTATTGACATTTACTAAGTACAAAGGACTTGATCCTGAATCTACTGCATTAAAAGACCAAGGTACATATCCTCAAACAAAAGGATTCCTTTTTGGCGCACGAATTAAACTTTAAAAAGAGCTATATGAAAAGATATATAAAAACGGCACTTTTATCAGGATTTATAGTTTTTGCCTCTTGCGAAGACGCACTTGAAAAAGACCCTATAGGACTACTTACACAAGGCAAGCTAGACGAAACCCCTACATTAACCATAGTTGAAAATTCTGTAAAGAATTCTTATATGCCATTGGCAAATACGCTAAACCTTTACGGAAGCTGGGACTGGGCTGGTGGTCTTGTATTTCAAAACGATTATGTTTTACAAGACATTGCCTCGGACGATATGGAGAAGAAATGGGTTAGCGATGGCGACCAACCGTGGATGGATGATATTAACAACTTTACATTTACATCCACTAACGGAGGGCCTAACGGGCTTTGGAAATATAATTTTGAAGGCATAAAAAAAGCCAATCAGTCTATTTCATTTCTTACTAACCCAAATATAGAAACGATAACGGGTATCACTACTGAGAGAAAAAAGCAACTTTTGGCAGAGAGTTATTTCTTAAGATCCTACTATTACTTTTCCTTAGTAACAAATTTTGGGCGTGTTCCATTGATTACAAGACCCATTACTTCTTATCAAGAAGCTTTTGACCTTGCAAGGCAAGTAGAGCCAAAAGAAGTATGGGATCAAATAATGTTAGACTTAAACCAGGCAAAAGATCTTTTACCTGATACCAAATATTCTTCTGATTCAGAAAAATGGAGGGTTTCTAAAGCAGCTGTGCTGGCACTTATGGCAAAATCGAACTTGTACAACCAAAATTGGGGGCAGGTTCCTGCTCTTGTAGATCAGATTGCAGCCTTAGGTTACGGTTTAAATACTAATTATTTTGATTCATTTAGCACAGAGTATACAGATAACGAAGTGATTTTTGCATTTGATCACCAAACCAATGTAGTTCCCAGGCGCGGTAACGGTATATGTGCACCACTGGGCTGGGGGTTCTTTGCGCCTTCGCAAAGTTTTCTTAATGAGTTTGAGGCTAATGACCCAAGGCTGCTTTATACCGTAAATGTAGGGGCACAGAATGTGAACAAAATGCTGGGCAGCCTTAATGGGGCTAATAAAGGTAATGATGATGCGCCGAATAATAAGGTATACATCCGCTATGCTGATGCTCTACTTTGGAAAGCAGAAGCGCTACTTAACAACGGCGATACTGCCGCAGCTGTTGCCATAATCAACCAGATAAGGCAACGTGCCCGTAATGGGGTAGATGCTAACGGCAATGCGGTGCCGGCCGGTACACTTCAGGACAGATCTACAGCTGCAGATGCTGCAACCGTGCGCACCTGGCTTATACACGAGCGCAGGGTAGAGCTTGGTTTTGAAAACCAGCGCATGCTCGACCTTAAGCGTTGGGGCATAGCCCAGGAGGTTATGCAGGCACATGGTAAAAACTTCCAGCCAAGGCATATGCTATATCCTATTCCTCAAAGTGAAATAGACGCTTCGGCAGGTACACTTACACAAAACCAAGGTTACTAATACATGTTTGGGTTAGTGCCCGGCCGGTAATTAGTGGCTGTCCGGGCTAACCTAACCTGTTTAATTACAAAAAGAATGAAAGATATTGCAACACGCTTTACAGCAAATCCTCTGTTATCCCCAGCTGATTTACAACCCAGCCGCGAAGGGCTGGAAATTACCTGCCTGCTAAATCCGGGTGCGTTTACCTTTAATGGTAAAACCTGGCTTATTGTACGCGTTGCCGAAAGGCCAAAACAACAAGAAAACATTATATCGTTCCCGGTGCTTACCGGTACAGGCGGTATAGAAATTATTGAAATTGACAAAAACGATCCGGAGCTTATAGCTACAGATGCCCGTGTAATAAACTATAAAGGGGCTGATTACCTAACTACCTTATCGCACCTGCGCCTGTTGTGTAGCGATGATGGCATTAGTTTTTATGAACCTGAGGGTTACCCCAGGTTAATGGGGGAAGGCGCACAGGAAACCTTCGGTATAGAAGACTGCCGCGTAACAGAACTTAACGGCACCTATTACCTTACGTTTACCTCGGTATCACCTACAGGAGTAGGCGTGGGGCTACGTACTACTAAAGACTGGAAGACATTTGAAAAACACGGTCTTATATTCCCGGCGCACAATAAAGACTGCGCCATTTTTGAAGAGAAAATAAACGGCCTTTTCTATGCGCTTCACCGCCCCAGCAGTGTAGACATAGGAGGCAACTATATATGGATAGCGTCGTCTCCAGATGGCATACACTGGGGAAACCACAAGTGTATAGCTACCACACGCAAAAACAGTTGGGACAGCAAGCGTATAGGCGCCGGTGCTGCACCCATAAAAACACCGGCAGGCTGGCTGGAAATATATCATGGAGCTAATGCAGAACACCAGTACTGCCTGGGCGCTTTATTGTTAGATTTAAATGACCCATCGGTCGTTTTAGCCCGTAGCGAAGAGCCGTTAATGATACCGTCTGCGTATTATGAGCTAACCGGATTTTTCGGTAATGTGGTGTTTACAAACGGACATGTAGTAGCAAATGATGGCGATACTATTACAATGTATTACGGCGCCTCAGATGAGTTTGTATGTGCTGCTACACTATCGGTTAAAGAAATACTGTCAACTTTAAAATATAGCTGATGCTTAAGAAACTAGTAAACGAGATAACGCATTTTAAAAGTCAGTCGCACAACTTTAAAATACTGGTGCTTACTAATTTAGTGTATGCTATAGTACAGCCGGTTATAGATATTTTTGTGGCGGCTTATATTATGCGAAACTCCAGCGATACCAGTAAAGTGGTTATTTACCAGTTGGCTATTTATACCGGCATACCGCTTACATTTCTTATAAATGGCTTTTTGCTTAAATACATCAATATCAGGAAACTGTATTCTCTCGGCATGATGCTTAGCGGGGTTTCCATGATTATAATGATGTCACTTAAATCACTTAGCCTTATGGGGATAGGTGTAGCAGGTATAACCATGGGGTTGTCTTTCGGTTTATATTGGTCTAACCGCGATTATCTGGCCATATCTACTACAAACGATGAAAACCGTAATTATTACTATGGGCTCGAGACGTTTTTTTATACCATAATTGCCATTGTAATTCCGGTAGCCATAGGCTGGTTCATACAATCTAAAACTACAGATCAGGACAAGCAGAATGCTTACGTAATCATAACAGGCATTGTGTTTATTGTTACCATTTGCGCTTCGGTGGTGTGTTACAGGGGGAAATTTGTAAACCCATCGGAAAAAAAGTACATCTTCTTTAAGTTTCACCCGCTTTGGTATAAGTTACTTTCTTTGGCCATGTTTAAAGGCCTGGCTCAGGGATTCCTGGTTACGGCTCCTGCTATGCTTATATTTAAAATATTAGGTGAAGAAGGTGCCCTGGGTAATGCACAAAGTATTGGTGCGGTACTGGCAGCCATAATTATTTACATCATTGGCCGTTTCTCCAAGCCATCAGACCGCGTTAAAACATTTTCGGTAGGCCTTATATTATTCGCGGTGGGTGCCTGTATTAACGGCGCACTGTTTAATAAAACCAGTGTAATAATATTTCTACTACTACTGCTTATAGCAAAACCACTTATGGACTTGGCGTATTACCCTATACAGCTGCGTGTTATAGATATAGTTTCTAAAATAGAAAAGCGTGGCGAATTTGTGTACATACTTAACCATGAATCAGGTTTGTATGTAGGCAGGTTGCTTGGGGCTGCTACATTCCTGGTATTGTATTTTACGGTGTCTGAAGATTTTGCCTTGCGTTACGCCGTAGGAATTATTGCCGTTTTACAATTATGTTCTATATTCATCAGTAAAAATATTATAGCCCAGGGTAACAGGATTGCCAAAGAACCCGAAACCGCTGCACCGGAGAGAATTATGGAAGAAGCAGCCTCTAACCTTATCTAAAAGCCATTATGAATACCTTCAAATTTACCTTATTATCTCTGTTAACCGCCGCTGCGCTTACCGCCCAGGTACAGCAAAAAGCCATACCACGTGTAGATAAAATGCCCGATATGCCGTCTCATTTTGAGATTATAGATTACCATAAACTGGCGCGCGATTTTAATACAACGGTGTTTGACTTTAATGCCAAAGGAAAATTCTGGCCGTTGGTGTGGATGGATAAATCACATAAAAATTTTCCGCAGGATGTGGTAGGAATGTATACCGCTATAGGCGATGTAAGGCAGGGACCGGATAATAATAAGGGTATGTTCCATGAGGCTTTGGCTAATATGGGGGCTACGCTTGGCGCTACGCTGGTAGGGGTAGATAAAACCAATGACAGGGGCATAAACTATGTGGCTATGCTGAAAAATTATTATAACAGCGAAACCGGCTGGAATATAATGATGAACAATACCTGCCCTGAGGTGGCGCTGCTGGGTGGCGGTTATGGTCGCGACTGGTGGTATGATGTGTACCCAAACCTACTGTTTTACGCCATATACGATAAGTATCCTAAACAACCCGGCCTTGAGAAAATGGCACGGTCTATAGCCGATAAATTCTATGGTGCTGACGCTATACTGAAAGGGAACTATGACTATTCTTTTTTTGATTACGGAAAAATGCAGCCCATGAAAAACAATATTTGCGCTCAGCCCGATGCTGCCGCAGGACATGCATGGGTGCTGTATGCCGCATACAAGAAGTTTGGCGATAAAAAATACCTTGACGGCGCACTTTCTGCCCTTTCGGCATTAGAGTCGCAAAAAATAAACCCTACCTATGAGCTGCTTATGCCTTTTGGTGCATACCTTTCTGCACGTATAAATGCAGAGCAGGGTACGCATTACGATACAGACAAAATGCTGGACTGGACTTTTGACGGTACTGCCGTGTGTAGAGAAGGCTGGGGCGTACTGGTAGGGAACTGGAATGGCTTCGATATATCGGGTACAGTAGGGAGTACTGTAGACCGCGGAGGATACGGCTTTTTAATGAACACTTACGATATGGCTTGGCCTGTAGTACCTATGGTGCGTTACAACCAAGCGTACGCCACTGCAGTAGGGAAGTGGATGCTTAACGCGGCTAATGCTTCTAAGTTTTTTTATCCGCAGTATATGCCAGATGAGCATGAAACCATACCGCAACTTGCAGATGTAAGCAAAGGGGTTATTGCTTATGAAGGTATTATAAAGAAATCTAATATGGATCAGTACCAAAATGTACCTGCACCGGTAGCCCAGGGAGATGGCCCGCTTTGGGTACCCGGAAAAAACCCAGCCGAAAGCCAGCTGAGTGTTTACGGCAGTGGGCATGCGGGTATTTTTGGCAGTATTATTAAAAAGACCGGAGTAGAAGGTATATTGCAGCTTAATCTGTTGGCTACCGACTTTTTCCGTAATGCAGCGTATCCGTCTTACTTGTATTATAACCCGCATAATGAATCTAAAACCATTACGGTTTCATCCCCTAAAGGTAAGTCGGGCTTTTATAACACCGTTACAGGCAGCTTTGTGGCGAAAAACAGTAAATCTGTAAAGGTTACTATTCCTGCAAAAGGTTCTGCAGTTATTGTTACAACGCCTGCAAACGGTAAAGTAACCTATAGTAATACCAAATTGTTGGTTAATAATGTAGTAGTAGACTACAATGTGCAGAAAAAGAAGTAACATATCAGGTGTTGCCATACTCCTTTGCTTATTGCATACCTATACCATGTGTGCCCAGGAAAAAACGTGGTGGAAAGAAACCGTATTTTATCAAATTTACATGCCCAGCTACGCCGATAGTAATGGGGATGGCTATGGCGACTTTAAAGGAATAACCTCTAAACTGGACTATATAAAAGGCCTGGGAGTTAAGGGTATATGGCTTACACCTTTTTTAAAATCACCTAAGGTAGATAATGGGTATGATGTAGCCGATTATTACGCGGTAGACCCGGTGTATGGTACTAACAATGATTTTAAGGAATTTTTAAACGAAGCACACAGCCGGGATATTAAAGTAATTATTGATATGGTTGTAAACCATACCTCTACTGAATGTGCCTGGTTTAAGGAAGCTTCCAAATCAAAAACAAGTCCTTACAGGGATTATTACATCTGGAGGGATGCGCCTAACAACTGGGAGTCTTTTTTTGGAGGTACGGCCTGGAAAAAGGATGCTGAATCAGGGCAATATTACTACCACAAGTTTGACGTAACCATGGCCGACCTCAACTGGCAAAACCCAAAGGTAGTGCAGGAGGTAGAGAATGTGCTGCGTTTTTGGCTTGATATGGGGGTCGATGGCTTTAGGTTTGATGTAATAAATTTTCTTACTACAGACGGCATTACAAAAGACAATCCGGTAAAAGATGGCGTTCAGGAACATTTGTATGACATTAGCCAGCCGGGCGTAAAAAATGCTATTAAGCAGTTAAAAAAGGTGGTGTCTTCTTATCCCGGGCGTTTTACGGTAGGCGAAATAGGCAGTGATAAACTCGACGTACTGAAACAATACCAGGCATCGGACATGATGGATGTGGTGTTTAACTTCAATTTCGGCAGCATGGCTACATTTTCTGTACAGAAAATATGTGATGAGCTGCAAGGTATGGAGCATCAAATGAACGGTTATCCTACGCTGTTTTTTGGTAGCCATGATATGCCACGCATGCGCGACAGGCTTGCTGATGGCAATACAGATAAAGCACTGGCCCTGGCAGCCCTTACGCTAACGGCTCGCGGCGTTCCGTTTGTGTATTATGGAGATGAACTTGGAATGCGCAACATTACAGCAGATTCTTTTTCGGAAATTGTAGACATACAGGCAAAAACACACTATAACATTGCCGTGACTCAAGGCAAACCCGAAACAGAATCGCTTGTTATAGCTAACCAGCATAACAGGGATAAGTCACGTAGCCCTATGCAATGGGATGCTGGCGAATATGCTGGCTTTTCTGCGGGTAAGCCCTGGATTAAAGTTAATGCTGACTTTAAAAATAACAACGCGGCGGTACTTTCTGCCGATAAGGAGTCTATACTAAACCGCTATAAAAAACTAATCACCCTACGTAACACAGAACTAGCCTTACAGTACGGTTTATGTACAAATTTATCATATAATGAGAACAGGATTTCGTTCACCCGCGTATTGAATGCAGAAAAGGTTACAGTGGTTATTAATTTTGGGACTCCATATTATTGTTCAGTTCCTAAAAAAGCTGAAATCCTGTATGGGGAGCGTCAGCTTAAAGCGTATGATGTCCTTATTTACAAGGTTTTTTAGCATTGATTTTATTAATTAATTGAAGTAAAATCTGGCTTTAACTAATAATGCCGACCTATTATAAGCTATATATGTTTCTTATATTTGCTGCGGTTTCTAATCAAATGATTAGTATTAAAAGCAATATAAGTATATGTCAGCATTAAAGCGGGTAAGAGAAGGCCAGCATCTTACGCAGGAAGAGTTATCATCAAATTCCGGTATTTCCGTAAGAACCATTCAGAGAATTGAGTCGGGAGTATTACCAAAAGGACACACACTTAAAGCGCTGGCTAAAGCGCTGCAGGTTTCAGAAAATGATTTGCTGGGTAACCCCGATGTTAACGAAGATACTGTATTTGTGTCTACAACTGCCGATACAAATGCAGTTGATTCGGACAATACGTTAACCCACATTGATATCCCCAAAGTAAAACTAATCAATCTGTCTTCAATATTGTTCGTTCTCTTACCTCCGTTAAACATTATTACCCCATTGGTTTTATCGCGGTTGTTAAAACAAAACAATACTATTGCGAAACAAATAATATCGCTACAGATTCTATGGACTATTCTTGCACCCATCGTTTTTATATTAGGCATCTTGTTAAAACTCGGAAGCTCGTTTACCATTGTGCTTATAGCCTGTATAGCGTTGTCTAATGTGCTGTTAATATTGATTAACCTTGCCGAATTAGATAGAAATAAACGACTGCATTTTAAGCTGAATTTCAGTATTATATAAACGCTGTCGCGTAATTGGCGGGTTATTGTCGGGCTGTTTTTTTTGTGTAATTTATCGCAATGATAACCTTTGTCAAAAAAAAAACCATGACAAACAAAGTCCTATTACTTTCTATCTTCTTACTGCTTTTTTCAACAGGGGCTAATGCCCAGTTAAACCAATCTGACACACTATACAAAACAATTCTTGAAAAAGACAGCCTTCTATTTTCGGTAGGATTTAATACATGCGATATTAGCCAGTTTGAAAATCTGTTAAGTGATAAGCTTGTTTTTATGCATGATAAAGATGGGGTATCAAACAAGCAACAGTTTTTAAATAATATTAAAAACGGGCTTTGCAAAAATCCGTCTGTAAGACAGGTAAAAAGAGTGCTGCAAAATGAGTCTGTTACTGTGTATCCGTTATACAGAAACGGTGTTTTATACGGTGCTGTTCAAAACGGCAGCCACCTGTTTTATGACCCTACCGGATCTACACCCGGTATTGCGAAATTTTCTAATGTGTGGCAATTAGAAAATGGAAGCTGGAAATTAGCTATTTCCTCAAGCTTTGATCATAGGCCTTATTCAGGCGATATTAAACCGATATCTTTAGATAATGATGCGGCAGTTGAGAATTGGCTCAAGCAGAACAATGTAAAGACACTTGGTTTGGGCATCATAGAAGGAGGGAAGTTAAAGCAGGTAAAAGTTTATGGTACGCTTAAAGATAGTGTACAGGCACCGTTTAATACGGTGTTTAATGTAGCATCGTTGGCTAAAACAGTAACTGCTATGGTAACGCTACGATTAGTAAGTCTTGGAAAATGGAACCTTGATGAGCCTATTTATCACTACTGGATTGATAAGGAAGTTAAAAATGATCCCAGGCATAAGAAACTAACTACAAGAATGATATTAAGCCATCAATCGGGATTCCCTAACTGGAGGTACCTGAATAAAAGTAATACGCTAAGTTTTGAGTTTGAGCCGGGTACTAAATACCAATACTCAGGCGAGGGATTTGAATATTTACGCAAGGCATTAGAAGCAAAGTTTAAAAAACCTTTAGAGCAACTGGCTAAGGAACTTATATTTCAACCAATGGGTATGCATGACACTTCTTACCTTTGGAACGAAAGGGAGTATGAATCAAGATTTGCCACCGGATACAACAGTGACGCCAAACCCTATATTAATGCAAAAAACAAAACAGCTAATGCTGCTGACGACCTGCATACGACAGTAGCAGATTATGGTGTTTTTCTTACAAGTGTTTTAAGCGGTAACACCCTGAGTGAAGAGGTATACCGGGAAATGATAAAACCACAAGTAAAGACAAAAGATAACAAATATTTCGGCCTTGGGTTTGAGCTTTATGATTTAGGGGATAAGGAGTACGCTATTTCTCACGGAGGTTCTGACAACGGAACGCAATGTCTTACATTTCTGCTTCCAAAGACTAACAGCGGAATAATAATGTTTACTAATTCTGATGTGGGGTACAGGCTCTATAATGAATTACTTGTTTATTACCTAGGCGCAAAGGGGAAAAAGTTGATTGAGATAGAGAGTAATAATTGATTTTGAAACTAATATTTTGAGTTTAGGAATATGAGTTCTAAATATCCTCGTAAAAAAATTACATCGGATTATGAAAATTCCTGCAAGTTTTAATATCCGGTTTATTATAAACACAAACCTTCAGTTTCAACTGAAGGTTTGTGTTTGATATTGTATTATTGTTTGATAATCAATATCTTATTTTAATTCAAATTCAAGCTCCTGAACATCGTCGCTGCTTGTACCTACAAAAACCTTAAATATACCGGGCTCAACAATATAATTTCCATTATTATCGTAAAAGCCTAATTCATTATCGGTTAACGTAAATGTCACCGTTTTGCTCTCGCCTTTTTTAAGCGAAACCATTTCAAAGCCTTTAAGCTCTTTAATTGGTCGTGCCAGGCTTGCGGTAACATCCTGTATGTACAGCTGCGCCACTTCTTTCCCGTCATACGCACCTGTGTTAGTAATGTTTACTTGTATTTTTACCGCTTCGCCTTTAGTGTACGTTGTTTTATTAGCTTTTGGTGCGCTATATTTAAATGTGGTATAGCTAAGGCCGTGACCAAAAGCAAACTGCGGCGTTTTTTCAACGTCGCTGTAGTGTGACCAAAATACATTTTTATCGGCGTCTACAGGTCTTCCTGTGTTAAGCAAGTTGTAGTAAATAGGTACCTGGCCCAGGTTTCTGGGAAAGCTCATGGGTAATTTGCCACTTGGGTTGTAATCGCCATACAACACCTGCGCTACAGCATTACCTGTTTCTGTGCCCAGCTGCCAGGCCTCAACAATTGCAGGAATATGGGCGGCTGCCCAAGGTAACGCCAATGGCCTGCCGTTGTTTAACACCAAAACAATGTTAGGATTAACTTTATATATCTCTTCTAAAAGTTCTTGTTGAAGGCCCGGCAGGTCTATGCTTGTACGGCTGCGGGCTTCACCGCTGCTAAAACCGTGTTCACCCAATACCATTACTACTACATCGGCCTCTTTAGCAGCTTTTTTAGCCGCTTCATAACCGCTGCGGTCTGTAGTGTTGTATACTACTTCATCAAGAAACGTAGCTTTGCCTACTATCAGGTCAGCCCCTTTTTCATAATGCAGAGAATTACCCTTATACTGCTGCATTCCTTCTAAAACCGATACTGCGGTGTTATCGTCAGATGCTATCCTCCAGCTGCCCAGGGGACTGTTTTTATCGGCTGCAAGGGCACCTATAAGCGCAATTTTTTGCCCGGTCTTCTTTAACGGGAGCAGGTGGTTATCGTTCTTTAGCAGCACTATAGATTTTTTTGCTACATCGAGCACCGCCTCATGGTTTGCCTTACTGTTAATAACCGTTTTTTCGCGTTTCTCATTACAATAGCGGTACGGGTCGTCAAAAAGCCCGAGTTCATATTTTACGCGTAATATCCGTTTAACTGCATCGTCTATGAGCGAAATGTCAACCTTTCCTTCGTTAACAAGCTTTACCAATTCGTTTACATACGCATAGCTTTCCATATCCATATCAGCACCGGCAGAAACCGCTTTAAGCGATGCCTCTTTACGGTCTTTGGCAAATCCCCAGGTAATCATCTCGCGGATGGATGCCCAGTCTGTAATTACAAAGCCATCAAAACCCCATTTACCTTTTAGTATATCTCTTTGCAGGAAACTGTTGCCCGTAGCAGGTATACCGTTAAGTGTGTTAAATGAGTTCATAAAAGTGCGTACGCCTGCATCCTTAGCTGCTTTAAAAGGAGGCAGCACTATGTTGTATAATGTAGAATTGCTCATATCTACAGTGTTATACTCCCTGCCAGCTTCAGCAAAGCCGTAACCGGCAAAGTGTTTGGCACAGGCAGCAATAGTATTGGGTTTGGCTAAGTCAGCTTTTGTATCTCCCTGAAAGCCCTGCACGCGCGCCGCAGCAACTTTGCTACCCAGATACGGGTCTTCGCCTGCACCTTCCATTACGCGTCCCCAGCGTGCATCGCGGCTTATGTCTACCATTGGGCCAAACGTCCAGTTAATGCCCGATGCCGACGCCTCGTCTGCTGCTACTTGGGCAGAACGTTTTACGGCATCCATATCCCAGCTTGCTGCTTCGGCCAATGGAATAGGGGATAGGGTTTTGTAGCCGTGTATTACATCAAAACCAATAATTAGAGGGATGCCCAGCCTGGTTTCTTCCACCGCTATTTTTTGTACGGCACGCACCTCTTTAACGCCGCGCACACTAAGCATAGAGCCTACCCATCCTTTACGAAGGTGTTCATACTTAAGTGCCGCGTTTCCTTCTTTAGGCGACGGCCCGGTAACATCCCAAAAGCCATTGTACTGGTTCATTTGGCCCACTTTTTCTTCAAGGGTCATCTTAGCCATTAATGTGTTTATTTTTTGCTCTATATCCTGTTTACCTTGTGTAGGCATCTGTGTCTGGCTGTGTACAGCGCACAGAGTAAACATTGAAATTGCAACCGTAAATGTTTTTATCATATATTTTGTATTATGAAAAATTTTGGAGTAGTTGGGGTATAGTCAACCGCGTAACGGAGAAATATTTATTTTTCTGTAAGTGTAACCTTTTCTTGGTGTACCAACTTCCCGTTTTAGCAACCATAATTTCTATTAAAGAGATTCCCAGGTTAAAGCATTAACCCGGGAACCACTTAACTACTCAAAAAATATGTTTTTAAAAAGGGCTTGATGCTGTGTGTTTAATCTAAACCTTGTAGAAACCCGGTATGGGCACTTTTTATTGCAAAATTAGAATCGTATAATAATGGCCAGTCGTTTCCTGGGTGATTTAGCTCGGTGTTGTAAGGAATCCACGAGTCGTTATCCCTCATTCCCCAAATGGTAAGCGCATATTTATTAGCCGCAGGAATTGCATTGTATATTTTTACAATTTCTTTGTATTTATCCTTTTGATCTAATCTTCTTTCGTTTGTAAAAGTCGAAATATCATTAAACGGATTTACCTGTATGTCAAGCTCCGAAATATGAATTTTTAAACCTTTGCCAACAGCCCGGTTAATATCCGTTTCTATTTGCGATTTAGTAGGGCTCAGGTATGTATTATGCATTTGAAACCCAATACCGTCTATAAGGTTACTTGCTTTTAAAGCATCAATTAGTTCGTACATCCTGTTTTGTTTAGGAATATTAGTTGATGTAGCATAATCATTATAAAACAACAATAAATCAGTATCACCGGCAGCATTAGCCGCTTCTCTGGCCCACTGAAAACATTGGTTAACGTAGTTTGGCCCCATTCTTTGCAGAAATATGGTGTTTCTCAGGTTACCGGTATTGTCGTCTACCGCTTCGTTTACTACATCCCAAGACCTTACTTTCCCTGCATAATGGGTAACAACATCGGTAATGTATTTTTTTACTTCGTTACTAAATTCAGCGTCAGTACCCTGATAGTTTGCTAACCAGTTTGGAACCGCCATATGCCATACTAAAGCATGCCCGTGAACATTGATGCCGTTTTTATTTCCGTAAGCCACAATTTTATCTGCAGCCTCCCAGTTATAAACGCCGCTGGCTACAGATATAGGGTTCATTTTCATTTCATATTCGGCTGAAATACTGCTAAATTCATTCTTTAATATCACGTCGTATGGATTTCCGCTTACCAATTGATCTGCTTTTACGGCCATACCTACATAAAAAGGATTTTGTAGCTGGCTTACCTTTACTTTCAGGAAAGTAGGGTCTTCCGGAATGCTGCTTACACCGTTAGTTACTACACTAATTACATTAGAATAGGCCGAAATTTCTTCGTTCCTTTTCGCCCTTACCCTGTAGTAATATCGTGTACCGCCATCTAATCCTGTTACAACTTCATTTAAATCAGTTACGGGTTTTGAACTGTAATTCGGAATAAACGTTTCAAAATCAGCACTTGCAGAAACATCCAAAAGGTAACTTTGGGCGGTAGATACGTACATCCATTTTGCTCTGAAACCTGTATTGGTTATATCTTTTGCAGGGTTTGCCACAGGTGCCTGTAAAGCGTCGGCACCTGCATTATCGTCTTTTGAGCATGAATTTAAAAAAAGCATGGCACTGGTTAAGACTAGTAAAATCATATTCTTCATATCTTTTGTATTGTATTTTATTCATCTGAGATGATAAAGGATAGTCTTCTGTAATTTTTTAATGCTGATTTACAAAAGACTAACCCTTAAAATCAGTGATTAATTGTAACGTATCTTTATATTATCATACTTTATTGTACTGGGGTTAGGGGTATCTCCCTGTGCAATACCTACCTTAATTTCGTTAACTTTTGATGCATCAAGCGTAGCGGCAGTATTACTCCCAAAACCGTAATTATCTTTAAAATCGGCAAGTGTTATGGTCTTTGTAGACCAGTTTACGTCTGTTACTTTAAAATTGTACCCATAGTTTACGCCATCTATAGTATTAAGCTGAATGGCAAATTGTGCACCTACAACATTTGCACTAACATCTATATCTATAAAAGTCCTTGTTGCATCATTATTTGTGGGGCTTAAAAAACTTGCACCACCACCACCACTAGTGCCGTTATAACCATTAGTGGTAGAACCTGCCCAGGTAAGTGCTGCATAATTGCCAGTAGGCCCACCAGAAGTAGCCGCGTTAAACGAAGCCACATCGCCGTAAGAAACCCATGACTCTCTTACGCCACCTCCGTCAAAATCTGATACAATAACTACGGTTGCAAATTCTATGGTTATAGATACCGTACCTCCCGGAGTGGTAACTACCAACTCTGAACCCGACACTGCGTTTGCAGGCAAGGCTACGATTATTGAAGTAGGCGAATTTGCAGAAAAAGATACTGCGCTGCCACCTAAGGTTACTGACGATACATTATAAAACCATGTACCTACAACCTCTAAAGGATAACCGGGTGTGGCTACAGCCGGTACGGTATTGGTTATGGTAGGGGTGGGTTGTAAAATTTCAATATTTTTAGTTATGGTACCATTTTTAGTAACAAACGTAATAGGTTGAATGCCAAACCTGCTCCCGAGTTTTTCATCAAAGGGAACCGTAAAAATAAAAGACTTATCAGAATTATAATTGGGGTTAAACGCAACATCTATCTTATTATCAAGCGTTATTTTCTTAAGTCCTGTAAGGCTGGTACCTTCAACCCTCACTTTGTTTAAGGGGTAGGCCTGGTTTAGTAAATCACCGGGTTCTGCAACCATGGCATCTATAGTTACGGGACCCTCGTTATCGTCCTGACAGCCCGCAAAAAAAGCCAGGGTGCAGAGTAGTAGAAGGCTATATTTTATTTTATTTATCATGGTGTAAAGGTTTTAATTAAAGTTAAAAGGAACCGGAGGTTCTAAAAGCGATGGGTTAGTATCTATTGCAGATTGAGGTAGCGGTAGTTCAAAGTAAGTACTTGATGGTGTAATCCTGTTTGAAACCAGTACTGTCCTTGCATCATCTGAATAAAAACCTACTTCCTGCTGCGAGATTATAGAGGTTGCTTCTGCAAGGCCACGGCGTTTCAGGTCAAAGAAATATTGGCCTTCAAGGGCAAATTCAACACGCCTTTCTTTAAATAAATCGTCTCTTGTAAGCACAGTTTTAATTGGTAATCCCGCTCTGGTCCTTACCTGGTTAAATGCATTAAGTGCAGAGGCATCGGTTGTAGAGTTGGCTCCGGCCAAAATCGCCTCGGCGTGCATTAACAAAATATCTGAATACCTTAAAATAATAGTGTTTTGAGACGTACGCATAAAAAATACATCATTCCTTTCGGCGGCAGAACCCACAATATACTTCCTGAAGTTAGCTCCTGTAGCAGATAATATTTTTTTGTATGTAAAGCCTCCTTTGCTGGTTAGCAACTCAGGGTAGAAGTCGCCATCTGTCATAATGGTGCTCTTTTTTCTGCCGTCTTGAGGCTCAAAATTGCTTTGTAAAGAAATAGAAGGCAGGTAAACGCCCCATCCGTCTGCACCTCCTGTTATACCCGTACCCGCAGGAACTATGTAAGCCTGGTTGGTATTCTGGGTTCCCCATTCGGTAGCAATAGCTTTCCATTGCAGGGCAAACATACTCTCTGCACTATTATTATTTTCCGGGCTGCTAAATAAGTTTCCGTACTGCTGTATAAGTGTATATTGCTCACCCATAATTTCCTGCGTTAACGCAGCACATTCTGCATACTCATTTAACGTTAAATGCACTTTTGCCAAAATACCCTTAGCTACAAGCTTAGTGATATAGCCTCTCTTTGGGGCGGTTTCGGGCAAGTTTTCAGCTGCATATTGCAGGTCTAGCTTTATAAATTTATAAACGTCTTCAACGCGGTTTCTTTTTGGCTGTGCTGCGGCACCGGCCCTGTCTACAATAGGCACAGCACCAAAAGTCCTTACCAGGTAGAAATAAGCGTTTGCCCTCATAAAGCGGGAAATGGCTATGGCACTTTTATACGACTGTTCGGGTAATGTAGCCTTTTGGTCTTCCACCAGGCTCATTAAATTATTAGACTGGTCTATAACCGAAAAGAGTGAAACGTATCCTTCAGTTAAAATTGGGTTTTGAGATGTTACCTGGGCATTTAGGAATTGAGAATAGGCGCCGTCAAACGTAAAGGCATTACCGGCATACATGTCTCCTACAGCAATTAAAAATTTATCGTTGAAAGAAAACCAGGGCTTAAAATATAAACTCTCGGCTATTCCGTCAAATGCTGTTACCCCTTCAGGTAAATCACTTGGTGTAAGCTGGTTTTCAGACGGAGCATTTAAAAACTCGTCCGAACAGGAAATCAAAGACAGCAATGCTGTGAGCATTGCCATTATATAAAGTTTTAAACTTTTTTTCATAACTATACTAATTAATAAGTTAACCATTTTAATAATAATTAAAATCTTATATCAACACCCACTGATGTGGTTCTTGGAACAGGGTATCGCCCTAAATCAATGCCACTCAATGTTATATTCTGATCTAAGTTTCCTAATGCAGGGTCAAAGCCTGAATATTTTGTAAACGTGTACAGGTTCTGCACATTTACATATATCCTTGCATAAGAGAAGATAGATTTTTCGAATATAGTACTTGGTAAAGTATAGCCTAACGACACATTTTGAATCCTTAAATACGAACCGTCTTCCACAAACCTGTTTGAAATCCTTCCGTTACCATTAGGGTCAGTAAGTGTAATCCTTGGCTCATTTGTATTTTCATTTACACCGGCCTCAAAAGCATTTAAAGCGCGCGTGCTTACATTACCATACCTGTCTCCGAATCCCGGGTAAATACCATCTATGTAATGACGTGTAAAGTTGTAAATTTCATTACCCTGACTACCGGTTAACACTACAGAGAGGTTAAAGTTTTTATACTTAAAATTGTTTGTAACAGAGTAGGTAAAATCGGGTATTGCACTGCCTATATTAGTTTGGTCTTTAGAGTCGATTTTACCGTCTTTATTAAGGTCTTTAAAACGAATATCGCCTACTGACGTACCTGCTTCCTGTACGGGGCCGGCGGCTAACTCAGCAGCATTTTTAAATAGCCCGTCTGTAACATAACCGTAAAATTGGCCTACCGGCTGCCCTTCGGTAGTTCTGGTAACGGTATAAAGGTCAAATTGTACTTTTCCAAGCAACGATTTTCCCTCACCCTGGAAGCTGGTCAGTTCATTTTTATATTTTGATATAATAAATGTGCTGTCCCACGTAAAATCACCCGAATCTATATTTCTGGTATTTAATGTAAAATCAACACCCTTTGTTTGAATTTTACCAGTATTTAGGTAATAGTTAAGCGCACTTTGGTTAGACTCGTCATTGATTTGTTTTGTAAGGAAATCCGATGAGTTTTTTATGTAGTAATCAAAGGCTAATTTTACCCTGCTGTTAAAAACATCTACATCAAATCCGGCATTGAACGATTTAAGTGATTCCCATTTAATATTAGGATTGCCTAAGTTATCAATTGTAGGCGATGAGCCGCCAAATGGAGATGCTATTAAGGTTAATATCGTTTGATACCTGTTAGCAGGGATGTTTTGGTTACCTACAGAACCATAACCGGCTCTAAATTTTAGGTAATTTACAGTGTTTAAAAGTGGTTCAAAAAACTTTTCATTACTCAGCGTCCATCCGCCTGAAAGTGAAGGGAAATAGCCCCACTTGTTATTAGGCCCAAAGTTTGAGGAAGCATCGGCCCTCATAGAGCCTGTAAGGGAGTATCTATCTGAAAAACTATAGTTCAGCCTGGAAATGTAAGACGTCATAGACCACCTTCCTGAACCATTTCCGTTTAAAGCCGTGTCAATATCACCTAAATTTAAATTAGGGAAGTTTGAACTTAGGAATGCCCCGGTCCTGTAACCGCTTAAATATTCATAACGGCTTTCCTGCGCCTCCTGGCCTAGTAGTAATGTAAAATTATGTTTGTCGTTAAGCGTCTTATCGTATGTTAAATAGTTCTTTACATTCCAGTAATAGCTTTGGTCTTGCTGTTTAAACGATTTGTTTAAGAGTTCGGTAACGTTACCTAACGTGTAGGCTGGAACAAACGAACTACTTTTTGCAAAATTTAAATCATACCCTAGTTCCGAACGGAAAACCAATCCTTTTGTAAACGTAATGTCAGCAAACAAGTTTCCGTTCATCTTATACCGTTCATTTTGGGCATTGTTATACTGCGCTAATGCAATGGGATTAGTAGCCTCATTTGCAGAAGAACCTAAGCCGTTTATAGGCCCGGCAAAGGAACCGTCCGGATATCTTACCGGCAACTCAGGAGACTGCCTTAACGAGTTCATTACTAAGCCGCCCCTGTCGTCATTTCGCACAACTTTTTGGGTAGACCTGCTTAATGAAACGTTGTTGCCAATTTTTAGCCAGGGCTTCACATCAGAATCAACATTTAATCGTACCGACATTCTGTCAAAAGCTGAGTTTAAAACAACCCCTTCCTGATTAAAATAGTTTACAGACGAATAGTATCTTGTCCCTTCTTTTTCGCCTGAAAAAGACAGCTGGTGATTGTATATGGCAGCCGACCTAAAAAGTTCGTCCTGCCAGTTAGTACCTTTTCCCAGTAAGTCGGGCCTTTGATACTGATAGGGGATAGGCTCGCCGTTTAACTCCAAAACTTTTGTTTGATACTTTGCATATTGTGGCAAATTCAACACGTCTACAAAATTTATAACCTGCTGAACACCCATGTAGGTTTCATAAGAAACAGTCGATTTTCCCTTTTTCCCTTTTTTGGTTGTAATTAAAACCACACCATTTGCGCCGTTTGCGCCATAAATAGCAGTTGCCGAAGCATCTTTTAAAATGTCAATAGATTCTATATCAGACATGTTTAAGCCAGCCAAAGCAGAGTTTTTTGTTTGTCCGCTCCCTCCGCCTAAGGCGCTAAACGAGAAAGAATCATTGTTTTTATCGGCAAATACCGGTGTGCCATCTATAACGTATAGCGGCTCATTTCCGTTAATAGAAGTAATACCCCTGATCTGAACCGAGATACCTCCGCCGGGCGTACCAGAGTTTTGCGTAACATTTACACCTGCGGCCTTGCCCACAAGAGCCTGATCGATAGATGTAAATGGCTTACCCTGAATTTCAGATGCCTTAACCGAAGAAACCGCACCGTTTATATCTTTCCGTTTTGCGGTACCATATCCTACGATTACCACCTCGTTTAATTTTTGGGGTTCAAAAATCATATTTACCTGCATTACTGATTTAAAATTAACAGGAGTGGTTACGTCAATATAGTTTAAAGATTTAAAGGTAAGAAGGGCATTATCTGCCACGTTGTTTAAAACAAAATTGCCGTCGGTATCGGTAACCGTTGTGTTGCGTGTACCTTCTACTATTACGCTTACCCCCGGTAACGCTACACCCCCGGATGTTACTTTACCTTTTACGGTCTGGGCACAGAGAAAATTTGCCCACATGCATAGTAGTAAACACAGGACATTTTTTAATGTAATTTTCTGCATAGAGTTTTGTGTTAGTTATAAAATTAGAGTTTGGTTATATACTTTTAAATGGACATTAACCTGATAAATACAGCTATCTGGGAAATGTTAAAAAATACGTATCAGATACATGACGAATGTAAATTGTTAAAGCGCGGAAATATGACATAAATGAAGCATATTATAGCACATTTGTTGCATTATGCGCTTATGAAAACGTTTTATTAGACAAATTCAAAACACTGTAAATAAAAATGTTAATGAATTATCGTCATAAAAAGGGGTGTAAAATCTACTACCGATAAAAAATAGCGCGTATTTTTTCTAAATAGACATTTTGTGCACAGAGTTTTGTAAACTAAAATTAGCGGAGTTGGTATAAAATAAAAATGCCTCCATTTAATGGAGGCATAATTAGTAGCTTAAATCTCATGTATAGCAATCAAACTTTGTCTATTTTTTAGGTTTTTTATCTTGTGTAGGCAGGTTGCCGTATTTAGCCTTGTAGCATTTAGAAAAATACGAAGGAGAGGTAAACCCTACTATATAGGTAATTTCGTTTATATTGTTATTGCCTAATTCTATCAGTTGCTTTGCTTTTTCTAGTCTTACGTTTCTAACAAATTCATTTACCGACACGCCCGTAAGCGTTTTTATTTTTCGATACAGCTGGCTTCGGCTCAGGAACACTTTTTCAGATAAAAATTCTACGCTTAGTTGCGGATCGCTTATATTCTCATTAATACACTGCAGGATTTTTTGAATAAACTCATTATCCAGGGTAGTAGTTTTGTCCATACCCAATTTTGTAATCCCTGTGTAGAATTTCTTAAAAATAATTTGCCTGCTTGTAATAAGCTGTGCCAGGCTTGCCTTGAGGATATCCAACTCAAAAGGTTTACTTAAATACATATCTGCGCCGGAATCAATTCCTTCTAACTTGTCTTTTACCATAGCCTTTGCAGAGAGCATCAACAAAGGGATGTGACTCGTTTTTAAGTCACCTTTAATCTGCTTGCAAAGCTGTAAACCATCCATAACAGGCATAACAACATCTGTTATAATTAAATCAGGTAACCTCTCAACAGCAAGCTCGTAACCTTTTTTACCATTCTCTGCTACAATTACTTTATATGACTTGCTGAGCTCTTCCTTAAGGTAAGACCTGAGCTCTACATTATCTTCTACAATTAAAACAGTGTAGGTTTTTACAACCTCTTCCTGAACTTCTTCATCAAATTCATAATCAATATCTTGGCTTTCATTTAATTCAGTGCTTAGTCGTTTATCACTTTTTTTACGCTTGTACGATTCATGAACTATTTCACTTTCATGGTAAAAAGAATTGCCTGCGGGGAACAAAATTTTAAATGTCGTTACTTCTCCCTCTTTACTTTCAACATATATTTTACCCTTATGTAGCTCAACAAATTCTTTTACAACCTCAAGGCCAATCCCGGTACTGCCGTAGTATGCTTTATTTAAATTATCCACCTGGTAAAACCGGTCAAAGATTCTTTCCAAATCATTTTCATTTATACCCGAACCGGTGTTTTTTATGGAAATGGAAATCGCAGGAACAGCATTTCCCTCAATAACTAAAAAGTTGTCAGGTCTTGAATTTTCAATAATAACGTCTATAAAACCATCATCGGGTGTAAACTTAAACGCGTTAGAAAGAATATTAAAAATTATCTTTTCAAGCATATTTGGGTCAAACCAATCTTCAAGCTCATTTGTATCGGTTTTAAAATCAAGCGTAATGTTTCTGGCAATAGCCTCATCATCAAAATAGCTTACAACATCTTTTGTAAATCCTATTATGTCAATCTTTCTTACTTTAAGAGGTATTTTATTAAACTGTATTTTATTAAAGTCCATAAGCTCGTTAATTAACCTGGATAGCCTGGTAGAACTTTTGTGTATTGTTTTCAGTTTGGTTTTAATTTCCTCAGGTATGCCTTTGCTCCGTAATATATCTTCTAACGGATTTATTATTAAGGTTAACGGAGTTCTGAACTCATGCGATATATTGGTGAAAAATTGTAGTTTCTTATTGTTTAAGTTTTCAGTTTGTACTAGTTTCTCTTTTTCTAAAAGTATAGCCTGCTTTGCCTTGAAACGGTCCTGGTAAATTTTGTTAAGATATATCACTACAGAAGCCAGCAGTAATGTGTAAGCAAGGTATGCCCACGAGGTTTTCCACCAGGGTGGTAAAATGATTATTTTCAGTGCTAAGGGTACCTTATTCCATGATGCGTTGCCGTTAGCCGACTTAACCTTAAAAATATATTCCCCGGGTGGTAAATTAGTGTAGGTAGCCGTTCTTTTACTTCCTACATAATTCCAGCTTTTTTCAAAGCCTTCAAGGTAATATGCGTACTGAATTTTCTTGGGGAAATTATAATCTATCCCTACATATTCTATCGTAAAAACCGACTGCGAATGGTTAAGGGTAATTTCTTTTGTTTGGGAAATTACTTTAGATAGGGGAGAGGAGTCATTTTGTGGCTTTACCGAGAAATTAAATAATTTTAAATCACTAAAATACAGCCTTGGTGATTTCTCATTTTTTTTGATTTGGTTAGGATTGAAATAATTTACTCCCTCATATCCGCCAAAATATAAATTGCCATTGCCATCTTTAAAAACCGCATTGTTATTAAAATCATTATCTATAAGACCGTCGTCTTTATTAAAATTAGTGCTGAATTTGTTTTTAAGGTCAAGTTTGGTAAGCCCATTTCCGCCGCTTACCCATAAAGCTCCGTTATTATCTGAAATTATAGCGCGTACAGATTTCTCTGTAAAGCCGGGAAAATCATTATAGTTTAAAAAAGCCTTATTTTTTTTATTGTAGCTAAACAGCCCCGCACCATCTGTTCCAACCCAAATTGTTTTGTCGTTAGACTCATAAATAGACAATATAGTTTGAACGCTTTTGTGTTTGGGCATGTCACTTAACATTGCGCTATGCATAGGGGTTACCTTAAAACCTGAGTTGCCAACAAAACGTACCTGATACAGGCCCAATATGGTGCCTACCCATAAAACATTATCAGAATCTACCAAAACTTTACGTATAAGGGCATTGTCTAATCCGTTATCTGAAAATGGTTTAGAGCTACAATGCACAAATGTATTGCGGTTATTGTCAAAGTAATGTAGTCCCTTTATAAACGTACCAATCCAAATTCTCCCTCCGGAATCTTCTGAAAAACTAAACACCCCGTTTGATTTTAGCCCCGGTGTATTTTTTGTGTTGTAATTTATAAACTTTGTAGTCCCTTTTTTTAAAAAGTAGATTCCACGATCCCAGCTTCCTATCCAAATATTTTGTTTGCTGTCTATAAATATGGTCTGAATGTAATGCGCATCTAAGCCGGAATAATAACCTTGATTTTTGTCATTAACATGGATAAAATTTTTGTCGCGGAGGTTATAAATGTCTAGGCCACCGCCTTCATTGCTTATTAACAGCCGGTCTTCCTTGTCTTTAACAACAGATGTTACATAACTTGTTTGTAGTGAATTGTCGTTATTTACAAGCGATTCTATAGCTGTGAACTTACTGTTAGGTTTATCAAATATGCCAAGTCCTTTATTATAGTAGCCTAACCAAAGGCGTTTCTCTTTATCCTCATACAAGGACCATACTGAATTAGACTTTAAACTAAAATCATCGTATTTATTGTGTAAATACTTTTTTACGATACGGCCCTTAAAGTCAATAATAAGTAACCCATCATTTTCGGTACCACATATAATGTAATCGTGCCGGCTTTGTATAACAGATAAGATTTTATTTTTGGTAACTGCATAATTTTCATACTCATAATTATCTGTTTCAGGCTTAATTTTAGTTAAACCATTTGAAAATGTACCAAGCCATATATACCCAAATTTATCTATAACCATACTTTCAATATCATCTGAAACGCCCTTGGTTTTAAATTTGTCGGTATAAACCTGGTTTATATTCCCATTAGGTTCCATCTCTAACAGGCCATAGCTGGTTCCCAAATAAATAGTTCCCTGTCTGTTTTTTGCGAAACATTTTATCAAAAAATTTGGTTTTTGAAATAATTTCGACCTTACCGGTGTAGCTTTCTGAGTTCTAATATTGAGTTTGAACAATCCAAAGCCATAGGTACCCAAAATTAAATTACCACTATTATCCTGAGCAATTGTTTTGATAGTAACCGGTTCATGAAATCCGTTTTTAATCCTATCTTCAATAGTAATTTTTGTAAAATTATCTAAATCCCTGTTGTATAAACACAATCCTTCATCTGTGCCAACCCATAAGTTATTATATGAGTCTACAAATGTGGTAAAGATTACATCACTATTTAGCGAACCTTTTTTCTTTTGGTCATACCGATATCCTACATAGTTAACGCCATCGTACCGAAATAATCCTGAACCGATTGTACCAATCCACAAAAAACCGTTATTGTCCTGAACAATAGATGAGATAGCTCTTTTAGAACTCGTTTCCTGTATATTCCTAAACTGATAGTTATCAAATTTACCCTGCGGGAAAACATAATTTATGAAGATACAATAGCATACAAAAATATATTTCAGGTTTTTCATCTATTTATCGTAAAATGTATGGGAGTGCCAATTTAGGCTATTAATTCGAATTTGCTTCTATAATTTCAGCCGCTTTTAATGTGTCATCGCCAACAGAAAAGCGATTGAAAGTAATATTCGTTTTGTTGCTTGCGCGCTGAATGAACGCATTTTGTTTCCTTTGACTAAAATCCTGCTGTATATCTGCACAATCTGTACATATAACGGAGGACGCCCAAAGGTCGTAGTCAAACAGCTTGTGCCAATTTAGAGGTTTTCTAATAACTCAAAAATAAACATTTCACCAGTCCTAAAGAATTTGTAATTTTGTACTCCAACCAATTACCATGAAAAAGAGTATATCCCTACTATTGTTGTTAGTTGTAACGTTGCTGCATGCGCAAAACGATTTTAAAAATGCAGGCGGTACTGGTTTTGTTGAAAACAAAGGCCAGCTTTGCAACCAACATAACAAACCGAATAATAATGTTGCTTTTCTTCTGAATGCCCCCGGGATGAACATACAGCTGCGTAAATCAGGATTTAGTTATGATTTTTACCGGACCGAGCACCGCAAAAAAAAGATAAAGCATTATGGCCTTTTGTCCACACAGCAAGATACGGTTGAATATATCTATACCACACAACTACACAGGGTAGATTTTGACTTTGAGGGAGCCAACCCCTTTGTCAAAATAATAGGGGAGGAAAAACTGGCGTCGCACACTAACTACTACAACATGCCATGGAAGTCTGCCGGGATAGAAATGGTTAATAGCTATAAAAAAGTAGTGTATCAGAATTTATATACGGGCATAGACCTGGTGTTTTCTATTCCTGATGATACTTCAAAGCCCGTAGAATACAATTTTGTAGTGCATGAAAATGGCAATATAAGCGATATAAAGTTCAGGATTAAAGGAGCCAGGAACCGGCTTCAGGATAATGTAATAAAATGCAGTGTACGTTTTGGTGATTTTGAAGAAACCATTCCGCTGAGCTGGACAGAATCAGGTACCGTAAAAGAAACGCTTGGCATAAACTACAGGCGACTGGGCAAAAATGTATATGGGTTTGCTGCTAATACCTCATTAAAAGGTAAGGAAATAATTATAGACCCTGTGCCTGTACGGCTTTGGGGTACTTATTTTGGCGGGTATGCTGCCGCATTTCCCGGTTATATAACCACCGATGCCCTTAACAATGTTTATGTGAGCGGCTTAACAGCCAGTACCCAATTTGTGGCTACAGAAGGAACTTTTATGTCTACCTATACATCAGGTAGCAGTGGTGCCTATATCTCAAAACTATCTAGTAATGGCTCGCAGGTTTGGGGTACATATTATCCTGTTGGCGGTAAAACCATTACTGTAGACTCTGATTTTAATGTTATATTTTGTGGCTCAACCAATAGTAGCTACCCTAATGTAACTTCCTCCGGAGCTTACCAGGCCTCTAAAAGTAGCTATTCTGATTGTTATATTGTTAAACTTAATTCTTCAGGGCAAAGGCTTTGGGGAACGTATTACGGAGCCAATGGTAACGACAATGCCGGTGGTGTTTCTATTACACACGACAGCGACAACAACATTTACTTTGTTGGCGAAACTGAAAGCACGCAGGATATGGCCACAACCGGTAGCTTCCAGCCGGCTCTCTCTGGAGGTTATGATGGCTTTATATCAAAATTTTCGCCTTCAGGATCACGCCTTTGGGGAACATATTTTGGAGGAACGCGACCCGATGGGCTAAGTACTGTAAATATATCTGATGATGGTTATATTTATGTTACCGGTACAACAAACAGTGCAAACATGACAACACCCGGTACATATAAGCCAAACTGGGATGGCACACCGGAAATCTTTATAGGTAAATTTGACACTGCGGGAACAAGATTATGGAGCACTTATGCAGGTGGCTCTGGGTATGATTATATGTTTAGAGCTGCACTGCGTGGCTCAAAATTGTATTTACAGGGGCGTACCAGCAGTACAAATAACATTGGCACTCCAGGTAGTTTATTTCCTAGCTATGTAATTAGCGACAACGGCACCGACTCTTATTTTGTGATGTGTTTTGACACACAGAACCAAAACATACTGTACGGAACTTATTTTCCCAGCCAAATCACCGGACTTACAGTTAACCAAAACGACCAAGCCTTATTTTGCGGAGATGCGAGTTCTAATGAAAACATAGCTACACCCGATGCTTACATGCCTGTTAAAGGCACATATTCTAAATCATATCTTGTTAAACTTGGTGCAGCGGGAGAGCGCATATGGGGCACTTATTATGGCGGTGATAAAGCGGAACAAAATTGCGCAGTAGCAACTGATACCGCAGGAGATATTTACATGCACGGCATAACAAATGGCAGTATGACCGGCATAGCCACACCAGGTGCACATCAAAGTAGTATTTCTCCTGCAAATGTAGGTGCTACTTATATTGTAAAGTTTCGCGATTGTAATTCGTTTAGTACAGTGTCTTCAAATTCACCCGTATGTATAGGCCAAACCATAAACCTTACCGCCCAGGGTGGGGCAAACTACCTTTGGAGCGGTCCTGATGGTTTTACCTCTACACAGCAAAACCCAGTAATACCATCGGCTACAGCGCTGAAGGCGGGTACATACAGCTGTGCCATAACTGGCACTACGGGATGCGATGCCACCCAAACTATAGAGATTGTAGTAGGCGATACAGAACTGCCCGTACCTACCGTAACCAATTTGCCTCCACTTACTGCAGACTGCACCCTTAGCGTAACCCAGATACCTACTGCTACCGACAGATGCGATGGCATGATAACGGCAACAACTATAAATCCGTTAGTGTACAATGTGCCCGGTAATTATACTATCAACTGGACGTATACTGACAGCAGCGGTAATGTAACCACACAGCAACAGCAGGTTGTAGTAAATCAACCCGCATTAGCGGTAGAGCCTAACGTAATGCTTTCCGGTTGTAACGGCACCCCGTTTAACCTTACACAGGCACAAGCATTAATTACCCAGATACCGGGTGCAACATTTACTTATTATGACGATCCGCAAAACGCGCAGCAGCAAATAAATGCAGTCGCAAACCCTACGGCTTATACGGTTACCACGTCTTCCCAAATTTTTGTTGTTGTAGCACTGCCAGGTGGGTGTAATGCGGTGTCTAATCTGTTGCTACAAAGCATAGCTCCACCTGTTGTCCCTGCCTATACGCTGGAAAAATGTTTTGGCACTGGCCAGCAGATATTTAATCTTGCTGATGCCCTGCCGTCTCTAAATCTTAGTAATGAATATGCGGTAACATTCTATGCGTCTGCATCAGATTTGTCTAATGCTATACCGATTGTAAATACAGGTTCGTTTACCACCACTACGCCTTTATATACGCTTTATGTAAAGTTGGTTAACAGTGCCGGATGTATAGGTACCGGAACCATTGAATTAAAGGCAGGCCATGCCACTAATTTAGACTTGTCCGATTATATAGAGTGCGAAGTTAACGGCCCGGTATTGTTTAACCTCGCCTCACAGCAGGCTAAGATTACTGCAGCCTTGCCTGAAGATAACTACCAATTTAGCTATTATAACAATTATAATGATGCTATAGACGGTACAGCTAACAATACGCTTGATGCTACACTATCCGTTACGGCTGGCAGCACAACGGTATATTACAGGGTGGTGGCGCCTGGCTCTTGTCCTTACATAATTAAACAGCTGCTCATTGCGATCCCAAAACCTGATTTCGGCCTGGAAGCCGTGTATAATATCTGTAAGGGAGAAAAACTGAATCTGTCGCTGCCAGGGGGATACTATCGTTATGAATGGTCTAACGGCGCACTAGGTCAAAACGCAAGCTTTACAGATGCAGGAGGAACATATACTGCCACCATTACTACTGTAGTTGGAGGGGTTACTTGCCAAAACACACAGGACTTTACCGTAAATGTTTATAACGCGCCTTATGTAAGCGATATAATTACCACTGATTTTGCAGGAAACAACAACAGCATTACAGTTTTACCATTTAGCCCAGACAATCTGTATGCTCTTAACGGGGGCACGTACGGGCAGGATAACGTATTTACCGGCCTTGAGAGTGGGCTGTATACTGTGCATGTAAAAGACAAAGGTGGATGTGGAGTTACAGTTAAAACAGTGGCGGTGCTAAACTATCCAAAATTCTTTACCCCTAATGGGGATGGTCAGTCCGACTACTGGCATATTAAATATGCTGCCACGGCACGCATCCTGGTAACTATTTTTGACCGTTACGGCAAGCTAATAACCACTGTAAAACCAAATGACAGGGGGTGGGACGGTACCTTTAACGGCCACCCTTTGCCCGCCACTGATTATTGGTTTGTAATTCAGCAGCAGGACGGTACAGAGTATCGTGGGCATTTTTCGCTTATCAGGTAATTTGTTTTTAAAAAATCTATCTTTTAAACTTCGTACTATTCTCATGCCTTATTTCATACACGGAGATATAAGTCAATTAAAAGCTATTTAAAGCCTAAAAAACAACAAAGCCAGCCCTAAGGCTGCCTTTGATGCTATCTATAAGATTGAAATTTTGTTGTGTATTTCAGACTTTTAAAGCGTCAGTTCGTAAAAACGCCTAATCTGAAATATTACCGGCTTTTAAAGTATCAGTTCGTAAAAATACCTAATCTTAAACATTACCGATTATGGAATCATTATAATATCATTAACTCTATCAAGACACGAAGATTTTTTCTGTCATTAGCTCTTAGCCCTCATTAACACATTCAAAATCCAAAGCTTCAACATGAAAGTTTTTTAAGAATTCTTTCAATTTGATTTTTTAAGAATTTTTTGCTAAAAATGCAGCAATGTTATAATAAAAAAACCTTGCAATTTGCAAGGTTTTTTTATGCTTATTATCTATCTTTTTTTACTAAAAATATAATTTAAGAAAACAAATCTAATATCATTTTCGGAATAATAGATTTACTAGATTTATTTAATGATTTATCTCTTTCTTTAATTAAATCATCTTTGTCTAACTTTCTTAGCCTTAAAAATGTTTTTCTAATTAAATAAATCACTAGTAAAAGTGTAACTATAAAAAGAAAGACAATAATATAAAACTCTTTTTCTGTTCTAAAAAAATCATTCATTCTCTTGTAATTTTTTAGATTTTATAGTTCCGTTTACAGGTAAAAATAGACAACCTTTAACAATTTTCCCTCCTTTAATTATTTTGTCCATATTTGTAGTAGCTTCTTTTTCTAACGTATTGATAAGATTTCTCCTTGACAATCCAAAATCTCCTGTAAGTTCACCCCAAAACTGTACACTACCGCCTGTTGTATATGATTCAGTTGGAGAATTTATATTATCAATTATATTTCCAACTAAACCAAGAACATTTGAAGGAGCATTCTCAAGCATTTCATTTTCAGTTATAGTACCGTATAATGCTAATGGAGAACTTAGTATTCTCGTGGCTCCGTCAGCGATACCATATAATCCAATCGCTTTTGCAACGCCTGTTGGTTCTGGTGCTAATAAAGCCCCAACACCTGCAACAACTTCATTATAAACACTATAAGCATTTGCTAAAACAACTCCTGATTTTATTATTTTGTGTGTAGTGCTAGTTTTGTAAGGACTGAAACTAATATTATTCCCTTTGGTTTCATCAATTCTTATCCAAGATTGTTTTTTTGCATCATAACGCCAAGTACCATCTTTATAACTCCAATTTACAGAAGAACTATTTTTATTAACTATATCCTTTACAAAACTATTAAATTCTTTAGTTCCTCTCAATGGTGGTTTTTTTACTTCTCGTTCGTCTGGATCAATAAAATAGATTGGATTGTTCATACAAAAGTTGTACGGCGACCAACTTGGATACTTCTCCGCTAGTGGGTCAACAGATATAAAAATACTCAATTTTGGGTCATAATAACGCGCTGAGTAATAATAATTTCCGGTTTCTTCGTCGTATTTTTTTCCGTTAAACTTAAACGGTGAGTTAAAAGAGTTAATATACTCATCTACGAGTGTTTCTCCAAACGTCATGTATTCCATGTGCTGGCTTACCCTACCGGTTTGGTTGGTTATGTAACTGCTGCTGCCCAAATGATTAGGGTGGAAGTAAATTATTAAAAACAACAAAGACAACCCTAAGGTTGTCTTTGTTATTAGATATAAGATTGAAATTTTGTTATGTATTTTAGGCTAATAAAGCATCTTTTTATTATCACACCTCATCTGAAACATTACTTGGTGATTGCCAAGAAAAAACTAAAATATAACCTAACTAACTTCATGAAAGAATGAGTTTTATGATTTAATTATTTGATAATTTTACATATATAAGATGTCTATATCGTCCATCATAAAAATCATTTGGATATTCAAAAGTAAATATTGTTCCTTTCAACAATGCCGTAATCTGCTTGTTAGAGTAATGGAATTTGATTAAAACTTCTTCTTTATTCATATTTTCAATAACTTCCCATTGACCATTTACTTTTACTTCATCTTTGTAATTTCTTAATTGAAAAGTATTGTCTTCATTTAAAGATAAAGTAGTGTACTCTTCAATTTTAACATTAGCATCTCTTAAAACACCCTTGTCTATTCCATAATTTCCTATAATCTGACTTTTGTCCATTTTCGAGCAACTAATAAGATTCAAAAAAAGTAATAAACAAATTGTTATTTTAAATGCTTTCATACAACTATTAGTCATTGTCTCTAATTTCGGTTAATACATATCTTGAAGGTCTATTTTCTTTAATATTTAGCTTAACTTCTTTATTTTCATTTAAAGGAATATTGTTGTCAGCATCAGCAAAATAATAATTTCCTTTACTATCTAAATGCAGTCTAAACTTGTTTTTACCAATATCAGTACCTATTGACTTTTGTTCAGATGCTGGTATATATCTCCCTGAATAATTATCATAATAAGAAAAATAAGCACCTTGATCATCTCTCCCCATTCCTACAATTGTTACATAGTGATTAGTTGCTCCGTTTGCATTACCTGTTTCGTGTTCAGGATCATACATAACACCTGCCATTACAGCTTTACCATCAGCCAAGTTTTCAATAATTGTATCAACCCCTTTTTGTAAATCGAGTTTAGATGTATCTCCTCCTTTTTCAACATACATATCAATTCTGCTTTTTGAACCTTTAGCTGTATAGTTCCCATTTGAGCCTTGTTCTACTTGTAATCTACTATAGTCTGCACATTCTCCGTGTCTAGATGTTCGATCTACTTCCATTCCAAATAATGTAGTTGTTGTTACAATGTTATTATTGTAATTAATCCATTTCTTACCACTCATAACATTTTCAACTATTGTAATGCGACTAAGGTTAGGTGGCGTTGGAGCCATTCCATCGGGATCAGTCAATTTCACCGGATTATTCAAACAATACGCAAAAGGGCTGATACCCGGATACTTATCCGCCAGCGGGTCCACCCCTATAAAAATACTAAATTTAGGGTCATAATAACGCGCTGAGTAATAATAATTTCCTGTTTATTCTACTGATTTTATTGGTTTTGGTGTTTTATGAATCTTAGCTTTGCTACGATTTCTTCGTCGTATTCTTTTCCGTTAAACTTAAATGGAGAGTTAAATGAGTTAATATGCTCATCTAAGAGTGTTTCCCCAAACGGCATATATTCCATGTGCTGGCTTACCCTCCCGGTTTGGTTGGTTATGTAGTTGATGCTACCCAAATGATTAGGGTGGAAGTAGATTATTTACAAAAACAAAGACAACCCAGCGGTTACCTTTATTATCAAATCTAACATTTAGGTATTGTATCTATTTCAGTCTATTAAAGAATCTTTTATAAAAACACCTAATCTGAAACAGTACTACATTATCGAAATATTACAGCATTAAATTTTAACTTTCGAAAGTATATCCTTAATTATATCATATAAAGAAATTCCATCTTGATAAAACTCGAAAACATCTTGAAGTCCATACAATGATTCTGCTTGCCAAGAATTTACTGAATAATTAACTCTATTTAATGTAAAACAAATATTATTTTTGGTATGAACGTTCTGAATGAAATAACGTACTTCATTTACAAATTGTTCCAAAGTGATAATTTCAATTGGCCAATCGTTAATAGATTTTAATAAAATTGTTGCTATTTTTTTAAACTCTTCTCCTTTATTATTAGATTGTGTAAGTTGTTCAACAATAATATCCATCAGTTTATCTTTTTAAATTTATTTTGATGCTAATAATAATATTTTGTTTTTATGTCATAAACTTGCATTGTGGTATTATTTCTAAAATAATGATTTTCAATTTTATTATCATCGAGAATTACTGCTTCATGTACCTTTACTCATTCTTCAGTAAACCAGGTGTTTAACTTATCCAGCATTCCTGTATTTTTTATTGGTATCTCCGGTATTGTAGGTGTAAACGGCAAGAGGGTGTATCGCCCTTCGGTCATGTTTGCAAAGCATACAACAATATATTTGTAACCTTATCAAATGATAGTGTAGGCATGAATTTAGGGATCGTCAAAAAAAGTAAGAATTAATATGTTGTTTGGTATTATGTAAACTATAAAGGACTAAAATCGAACTCTTGTGTGGCTTTAATATTTTTTTAAGCTCTAAAATAAATATAAAATAAGGATAGTGCTAGAAAATAATGTTATTATTTGTCGTCGTACGATAAACTTTGAACACTTATTTTTAGAAACGAGTTTTCAGATGTTTAATAATTTTTAAAAGAGCTTTTCTGTTTTTGCCCTCGTGGTAAAACTTAGGCAGTTTTTCTAAAAGAGTAAAATGTGTACGGGTTTTATGTTCTCGCAATTTTGCAGAAATATAGTGCTCTAAATAATATAAATGTTGGTCGTTATATGCCAAAAAAACATCACTCTTATACTGATATTGCAGCCATAGCTCTGCATCGAAGTATCTATGTGCCGCCATTATTATGTTTAGTTTTCCACCTGAAGATTCTGTTTCTGTGGATATTTCTTTAAGATAACTGCAATTTATACAAAATAAGCGAGCCGTTTTTGTTTCGCAATTAGCAATAGCAATGGCTTTTTTTTCACAACAAGGACACTTTACCCAAACTTCCGACTGAAATTCTGTGAGCAACTTATTTTCATCTGTAAAGCGCTCTCGTATCATTTGTGAGTGTTTTCTTCTGTTTTTATTTTGGCCATCTTACAATGAAAATCAATTTTATAAACTAAATGAGAAATATTCTTATTCATATATTTTAATTCATTTTCTGCTGATTTCATATTATTCCTTTTTAAATCAGTTGTATATAATACTAAGGATTGTAAAATGAAGTTTAGAGACGATTTAAGCTGGGTTGTTTCCTCTGTATTTCCTGAAATTTTAGTAATGTTCCTGCTAAAAATATCTTTTTGAGTACTTGCGGATTGTATTAAACGATTCAATTTTTCTAATTTCTTTTTTGGACTTTCGTTTGAGTTTACACTACTTTTTACCTCTAACAAATAGTCTTGTACTCTAAATAAGCTGTCTATTGCAGCTTTTTGAGCGTTGGTTTGCAACCAAACCAATATAAATAAAACTAAAAATTTTTTAATCATACCAAAATCCTTTTTCTATTGTATATCCAGCCTTTCGAAAAGCAACTAATAAATCATCTGCTACATACTCATTTTGTTTTTCGGAGGACATTTGCAGAAAAAACATATCAGTCGTTTTTTCTGATTTTTCCCCGTGTGCATTGATTTGAGTAATTTTAACGGCATTGGGTTCGGTTTCAAAAATTATATTAACGTCTTTTACGATTCGTTTTATCTTACATAGCTCCACTTGTCTTATTTCATTATAGAAGTCTTCTCCGTAATAACTTTTCCTTTTTAATGTAATACTCAAGACATTGTTTTCCAAAGAAAAGTTTTTTATTACATCAAACTTTTCTCCAAAGTAATTAATTGTGTCTTTTTGAGCTATAATTTCTTTTGCTATCTCTTTATTCAGAATTTTAATGATTTTCGTTGTTTGAGAAAAAGCAAAGACAGAATTTAGAAAAAACAAAATGGTAGCTATTGATTTCATAATTTAAATTGGAGAGTTTCTGGTAGTGGCTAAGGCTTCGGTGCATCACGAAAGTACAAAAAAGTTACAATATCTATCATGCCGTCCTGGTTTACATCTTCTGTATAAGGTACACTATAATAAGATTCTTTTCCCTTGCATTTGTAAACAGGCAAATCAAAATAAGTGTATTTTTCTATTTCGCAAAGCCCACTATTTTTACACATCCAGTGTTCATCTTCAACACTATTTATGGTTAATATAATGTAGTTGCCATTTTCCAGAGAGTAAGGAACAGGTTTAATTGATTCTACTATTTCACATTTTCGGTTTTTTGTCAAAATAATAAACGATTTCTTCAATCATCTTGTCTTTATTTTTGTAGCCGAAACTATCTACTACAATCACATCTCTGCTGCCGTCATCCGTTTTATCCGTTTTGTAATTAGTGCCATTTTGTTTAGGTTCATCGATTATAGCATTGTAACTATATCCCAAAAACTCGTATTTTTTTGGGATATATTGTCTCTCTTTTTCATTATCTGCAATTATTTTCCCTATGTACCTTCCCGTTTCTTCTTCGTATTCTTTATCTGTAATTACTTGCCCGAGGATAGGGTGGGTGAGAAGTATTGTTAGTAGCATAAAGGCTACTTTTAAGTTTTTTATAATGATTGCTTTATCAGTTTAATTTGGCATATTTATTATATTTTCATCCAGTATGTTTCTATGAAATTGTAAGACTTATTCTGCTAATTGTTTCTATTATGAATCTAGGGCTATTTTATTCCGATACTCATATTGAGTATTTTTAACTTAACCGTTTCCGGTTTCTCCCTGTGTCCTGTATTTCCGCTGCCGTAAAAAGAATTAAAGGCGGTAGTTTACAGAGATTATTCACAAAGTTTTTTCTAATTAATTCCTTTAATGTAAAATTAGAACAACCAACAAACTAAACAGTCACTAATGTTAGTGATTTTTTAGTTTTTAGTATTTTTGAAATAGGTAAATTGATATATTATAATTGATTATGGAAATAATTAAGTTTGATGAAATGAAAAAAACGTGGCATCAAATTGCCCGGAACAACGACGGGAGAACTTTGCCTAACTTTGATTTGGAAGTGTATAAAAAAAATGCTCAACGTTTTTCATCCTCGAGATTTCTATTACTACATTATTAATATTGCTTCGGTAGAAATGGAATACGTTAATGATAAAGTTTTAGATATAATTGGCATTTCGCCAAAGGACTTTACTGTAGAGTATGTTTTCGAAAAGATACATCCGGACGACAAAGACAGATTTGTGGCATACCAACAAAAAGTAACCGATTTTTTTAGTAACCTCCTTCCTGAAAAAGTACTTAAATATAAAGTGAGCTATGATTACCGTTTGCGTTGCGCAGATGGCTCTTACAAATGGATGCTGATGCAAAACGTAACCCTGCAAACAGATGATTGTGGTTCGGTTATCCGTGTTTTAGGCGTAAAAACTGATATTACACATCTTAAGACAGATAATGTGCCGTCTGGTTTGTCGTTTCTCGGTTTAGATGGCGAGCCGTCCTTTTATAATGTGCCGATAAATTCACAACTTTTACTGCCTGGTAAATCTTTATTTTCAAAAAGAGAAAAACAGGTATTGCGCCTGGTTCTTAACCGTAAGAGCACATCTGAAATTGCCGAACTTCTGTGTATTTCAGTGCATACTGTAAACTCACATCGGAAAAATATTTTTAGTAAATCAGGGTGTACTTCATTAGTGGAGCTCGGTTCAAAGTCTGTAAAGGAAGCATGGATTTAAAATTGAATACATTACTATTGCCTTTTAAAAACAATATATTTTTTTTAAAACGGATTTTCAGTAGGTATAGAATTTTACAATAGGTAAAAAAAATCATTGAAGCTCTTTCACGCCAAAAAAAAATCGCCAACATACTTATAGCGCCAGTAGTAAACAACTCCGGTTAAAATTAGCAATTCTATATTTGAAAAATTACAGAATTTAAGCCCAATGCCATTGCCTTTTACATTGAGTGAAATAGTTGTTAAAAGGTTAATTTTCACTTTTTGGTTTTGAAATGTGTCAAAATTTAAAACCAAATTTCCTTCGAAAGAAATACATCAAAGGTTTTTCTTTTAAAAATTCATTTTTATCGTATAATTAGTAGTTTTTATATGTAAAATTTCAAAAAAAAATAGCTAAAACTAGTGATTGTTTTAAACTACCTCTTTTTCTATTTTTGAAATTGCACATTGTTCAGTCCGAACTGGGAATTAACAACTAATTAAACGAAATATGAAAAAATTAATCCCTAGAACGCTAATTTGCCTGTCAATTTTATTATTTGGCCTCACACTTTCCGCTCAAACCAAACAATTTGACGCTTATAACGACCAAGGCGGTGTTAATATAACTATTGTGGTTAAGGGAATAGACCCGTCAAACAGCCAGTTATATTATGCGGTAGTAAAAAACAATGGTACCGACGATATTAAAATATCTTTTAGTTATGCCATCAACCTTACATGCGGCTCCGTTAAATCCGGTAGCCTTACTACAGAAGTGCCTGCCGGTAAAACCGTTAATTTTGGCGAATATAATGGCTCATTTAATGCAAAGACAGAGTGTGGTGTTACCAGCGGCAACGCAGCATTGTCTGCCTCGGTAAGTAACGTTAGCCTTATAAAACCTAAGCTTGGCAAAATACAATCATACATAGACAATGCCTACAGCAAAATGAACAACGGCGATTTTGCTGCGGCAAAAGGTTACTTAGATAACGCATCACAGTTGTGTAACTCCTGTTCACTTCAAAACCAGATTAATAATGCGAGGGCTCAGCTTATTGAACTCAAAAACAGTGCAGAAGCCGCAGCACGAAATGAAAAAATAAAGCAGCAGCAGGAACAAAAGGAAGCCGAGAAAAAACAGCGGGAGCAGGAACAAATAGAGTCCGAAAAAAACAAGCGAGAGCAGGAAGCAGAACAAGAACGCCTTTCAAAGGAGCAAAACCCCAATGATAATCAGTCGGAATCAGAGTCCACAGTAAATCAAACGGAGGCCGCTAAAACAGCCGGAAGCGACAGCAGTACCGGCAAACCATTGATACAAAAAACTGCCGATAGCAAAAATGCTACAGAAACCGACAATAAAAAGGTGGAAGAAACCACCACCATAGATTATTACAGGGTGGGCAAATACAAACTTAAACTAAAATATGGTTACGTAATGTCTTATAAGAATGACAGCAATTATATGTACAATCTTAATAGTGTAACCATTGATGGTATGAGCTTTTACAATTATGTAGATTATGTAATAACCGAATGTGATAATTTTATGAACATGTATGGAGCCGATGACGAAGTGCAATACTTAAGAAACGAACTAAATAAAATAACCCCATCTTATCAGATGGCCGAGAGTGCTGTAAGCCTTATGAGTGCCTCTACCCGCTGGGAATTGGTAGGATCACTTGGTCTGCAGCCCACAAGCCTTATTGAAAATAACCCGGATACTCTCTACGAAACCTATAACCTGGAGCTGCGTTTCCTATTTTTGCCAGGGTGGTTTAAGTTTATGCTGGGGGGCGGCTTGGGTATAATGGACTTTCCTGATGCTTCTTTTGCGGCTTACAGCGGCGGGCAGCCTGCATATACTGATAAGACGAAGCTTAGCTTTGATTCTGAAATAAAGTTCTTCAGGGGTGTAGCTGGCTTTCAGGAGCGATTTGCCTTAAATGATGATGCCACAATACACCTTAGTTTTGAGCAGATATACAAATACAACTTTATGCAGATTGGCGACAAAGAAGCCTATACAGACAGCACCATAAAAATACCGCTTGATACCCGAACCACGGGTACTACTGATGGCAAACTGCTCAGCAACTTTTCATCGGCTGCTGCTGGCGTGGGGTTTGATTTTGGTTTTGGCGGCGAATTTGGCATGGGTATTTACGGAAACGTAGCTTATTATTTTTATGGTCAAAAACAGCACAAGGGTTCATTTAATGCAGAATCTGAATATAGCGATTATAACACTGATTATGAATTTACTGCCACAGAGGCGAAATTAAAACAGTTTATAAGCACCATATCTATTAAACTATTCCTCGATTTTGAATAGCGAGCAAGTTGTGAATTGCTTTCAAAATTGTATCTTTAGCAGATGATTCACAGGAAGTGTGGTAGTTACTTTCGGGTGGTATCGGTTGTGAATTGCTTTCAAAATTGTATCTTTAGTAGATGATTCACAGGAGACTTAAAAACGACTTTGCTTTACGTGTCGTTGTGAATTGCTTTCAAAATTGTATCTTTAATAGATGATTCACAGGTGCTGCCTTTACCCATATACTTACTGATATGTTGTGAATTGCTCTCAAAATTGTATCTTTAATAGATGATTCACAGGAAACATTATAAATGGAATTAGGTGAAATAGTTGTGAATTGCTTTCAAAATTGTATCTTTAATAGATGATTCACAGGCGATAATGTCAAATAACAAAGTTAAAGGTTGTTGTGAATTGCTTTCAAAATTGTATCTTTAATAGATGATTCACAGGGCCGTTATGGCTATAAAGTCGCCAAATATGGTTGTGAATTGCTTTCAAAATTGTATCTTTAATAGATGATTCACAGGTGCAAAATTGATATACACGACAATTTAAATGTTGTGAATTGCTTTCAAAATTGTATCTTTAGTAGATGATTCACAGGTTATGGGAGCATCTCCTGATGAGGTTATCGGTTGTGAATTGCTTTCAAAATTGTATCTTTAGTAGATGATTCACAGGCAACACGAATGTTTTCTTTGTCTTTGGTTTGTTGTGAATTGCTTTCAAAATTGTATCTTTAGTAGATGATTCACAGGAAAAAACCTAAACACCATGCAAACCGACACGTTGTGAATTGCTTTCAAAATTGTATCTTTAGTAGATGATTCACAGGCCCGAGTATGCATGGGATGAAGCCGATTTAGTTGTGAATTGCTTTCAAAATTGTATCTTTAGTAGATGATTCACAGGAAAAAACCGTAAAGGTAAAAGGGTATTACAGTTGTGAATTGCTTTCAAAATTGTATCTTTAGTAGATGATTCACAGGTGTTTACGGTGGTAACCTGCCCATCCACCAGTTGTGAATTGCTTTCAAAATTGTATCTTTAGTAGATGATTCACAGGTTTAAGTTATTTTTTTGTACTTCAAAATTAGTTGTGAATTGCTTTCAAAATTGTATCTTTAGTAGATGATTCACAGGAACGTTGTGGTAATATCAGGTCCGCAGGTAGTTGTGAATTGCTTTCAAAATTGTATCTTTAGTAGATGATTCACAGGTGCAAAATCTCGTTAATGTACTGCGGGCCGTTGTGAATTGCTTTCAAAATTGTATCTTTAGTAGATGATTCACAGGCAAGCAAATATTTGCTGATAGTGCTATACGTTGTGAATTGCTTTCAAAATTGTATCTTTAGTAGATGATTCACAGGATCTCCCATTGAAAGGGCAATTGATTCTACGTTGTGAATTGCTTTCAAAATTGTATCTTTAGTAGATGATTCACAGGATACCTTGTAGAAAAGAATATTGATACAGAGTTGTGAATTGCTTTCAAAATTGTATCTTTAGTAGATGATTCACAGGTGAGCAGAAACAAACTATAAAGCCAAGATGGTTGTGAATTGCTTTCAAAATTGTATCTTTAGTAGATGATTCACAGGACACTTTAACCAAATATCAACCAATAAACAGTTGTGAATTGCTTTCAAAATTGTATCTTTAGTAGATGATTCACAGGGATAAAGGAGTTTATGATTAAGCACTATATGTTGTGAATTGCTTTCAAAATTGTATCTTTAGTAGATGATTCACAGGAAAAGTAGTAGACGGTAAAGTGGTGTATTGTTGTGAATTGCTTTCAAAATTGTATCTTTAGTAGATGATTCACAGGATACCAGTGCTAAAAAACTGGTATCCTGTTATTTAATGTTGCTTTTAGAATTTAAAAAAACATCTATGTTTTAGTAAACTCTAAAATATAAATGCAGGATTTTTAGTCCTAAAACAGTTCTAATTGTTGTCCAGGGGTGTCCTTGGGTATTTCTTTCTGGCCGTAAAAAATTTCCATCATCCCAAATTGCTTATCCGTTATTTGCATTACACCTACTTTTCCTTGTTTTGGTAAAATTCTTTTTACACGTTTTGTATGCACTTCGGCATTTTCTCGGCTGGTACAAAACTTCAGGTATATTGAAAACTGAAACATAGTAAAGCCATCGTCCAGTAACTCTTTTCTAAACTTTGTTGCGGCCTTGCGATCCGTTTTTGTTTCTGTCGGAAGATCAAAAAACACTAATACCCACATAGTACGATACTGGTTTAATCTTGAATAATGGTCAGGCTCCATATACTATATTTATACTGTTAGTTCAAACACCGGATACAGTATTTTTCTGCTTACACCTGTATAGCATTCATATAAGCTATTTGTTGTACGGCTCATAGCAACCATAAGCGGGCTACGTTTTCCTTCTATAACAACATCAAGTGCGGGTATAGTTAACAACTGCGCTTTGATTTGTGTAGACAGTTCCTCAAAATTATCACCCTGTTTCGTTAATTCATATACTAATGCATCAACATATATCCTGTAAGGCTCCATAATGTCATCTGCCAGGCAAAAAGCATTATATTTATTACTGTGAAAAATACCTACAGCGGGTAACAGCCCTGTACTTATTAATGCCCTTGCAGTTATGGCTCTTAGTATTGCATACCCATAATTTAATAGTCCGTTTGGTGCCACACCCTTTTGATTTCGGCTAAAGTCCGGTATGTGTGTAAAAAGATTCTGGAAATAAAATGCTGCAGCTATAGCTTCGTGATTTTCTGCATCGCCACTTTTAACTTCGTCTGCCCAACGCCTTAATTTTTTTGCATCTATTTCTCTGGCATTTAAATGGTAAGCCTGATTACTTATTTTAGCACTAATAGTTTGCTGCCAAAGGTTTTTTTTGAGCGGTACACTTGCATTTAGCTGGTGCCTGTAGCGTTCGGTTTGTTCGCTATGACCGGTAAGAGGTTGCAAAAAGCCACAAGGTAAGTGTTGTTTATCGCAGGTTATTACGGCAGTTTTGTTTTCTATGAGCTTTGTTAATACCCCGGTTGTAATTGTAATTTGTGGGTGCTCCAGTACTATGTACCCTAAATCTTCTATAGGAATGGTTACTGGTGGTTTGTCTTCATCAGGAAAACTTACCACCAGTTGCTCATTCTTTGTACTCAGATAAGCGGGGTTACCGAAAAACAGGGTTCGCTTTACCATTTGCTTTAGATTAAAAAATTTCAGACTATTATTATGCTTTATTAATATTGCCTAACCGGTCAACATTTAATTTTACACAAAATTCAGATATCTTCATCCTATCTGGGGTCATTGTAGTTTGTAGCTTATTCTGACTCTCCAACTCTCCTAATCTTGTTTTCGCGTCGTATTGTTTAATTAAATATGCAATATCATGCCTAACAAAATAGCTTTCGGTTCCAGACGCTTTTTCAAGCTTATAGATTCTATTCTTTTGATCCTTGCTTAGGTTTTCAAAATCAATAGATTTGATATTCTCCCTTTCTTCTTCGGTAGGTACGTATACCAAATCACTTGGCGAAATGCAGTACAGTAATGTATTGCCTTTATAATTTGTTTCAGGCACTGAGTTTAACCCCTGCTTTTGGCGTTCAATAACTATATTCAGCGGAACCGTTTCATAGCTTCGCTTGCCGTTTTCATCTTGATATATGGCAAAAAACAGGTTAGTGCCTTTTGCTGCCTCTACAAATTTGCCCTTCTTGTTTCCGGTTTGGCCGATATTAAATTTATTGCCCTTTGGTTCATATGTCCTTACTTTTAAAATAGGCTGATGAAAAATATCGTTGTTTAAAGCAACTATGTTTTTATTCATTTCATCAATACCCTCAGCGGTAAAGGCGAGGGTTTCAGGAGCTATTTCCTTACCTTTTTCATCAGTAACACCTTTATAACGGTTTAAATGATTCAACAAAATTTTCTGGATCCCGGTATCCGTAATAGTCTCAATAATCCGTTTTTCATTGAATGAAACATCCAGATTTACACGAGATGCAACATTGTCGTTGTCCCAATAATATACCTTTACCCTCGAAATATCACTGTCATTCCATTTGTTACCCGCGTCTTTAAAATACTTTATTAAGCGCTTTTTGTCATAACCTTCCTTGATAAGCAGCGTAATGTGTTTCCTCAAGGCTTTCTCAACAATTTCGTTATGGTTATCTAACGCTGCATTTAACGATATTTCTTTGGTTTTTCTGAGTTTCACAGCACCCGAAACTGTATCTTTATGTATGGGCTTACGTATGGCCCAACTATCGCCTTTAACCTGTTTTATAAAATCCTTTTTCGGTTTACCGTCTTTACCGATTCTCAAATTTCCGGCTTCATCCTTGTAGCTTTGGTATCTGTTAATGGTCTTATTAATAACCCTGAGGTTTTGTTTAAAGCTTACCACAATGCCGCCAAGAATATCCTTAGTATCTTCTGTAAATGTTTCCCAAGGTTTTAAAAAATCTTTTGGAACTTCCTTTTCTATTCTTTCCCCGGTTTTTGCGTCATTATAAGATGTTTTTATAAATTTTCTGAGCTTACGGTTAAGGTCAAAGCGTTTCTCAGATTTTGCAAATTGGTTATTTAGTAAGTTAATATGATCTCTAGTTGCACAAGCTATTACCAGCGCATCTAAAGCATGATGGCGGTGGTCTATACGTTTTCTCTGAAATCCTTTTTGCAGGGTAGGGGGGTGCAAATCCGGTATGGGCTTTCCGTTCTTATTTAAGGCTATAAAGCTTACACCTTCGGCAATGTCTTTTTCTGACCGTAATTGCTGCATACGTTCAAAACGTGGTATCATCAGTTCATTCCACACATCATTGAGCCCCCAGTCTTGGCGGAGTATAGAAGTTATCTGCCCATTTCCTGGTAATACATTCTTCGAATTTATTCCCTCATCGTTAATATCCTCACGAACAATGTTTGACAGGGTTTGCGCAATAAATTTACTAATATAACGGGTATCGTTCATTTGGCGCTCTATCATCTTGTCAGGAATTTCTTCTAATAAAAGTTTGCTGCGCTTAGACGGGCTTTTAGCATAATTGTCTTTAATAAATGCTTTATAAGCTTCTTCCGTCTGAATATAGACAGATTTATTACCTATCTGTACTTCAGCTCCATAATGATTTTTAATAAATTCAAGCCCCAGTTGTTTGTCCTTCAGTTTATTTACTGCTGATTCGCAAATCACTTTATTGTTAAAGCTATCGTCAAAATAGCGGCTTTGCGGTATTATGTGCTCAATTTCATACTCATGCGTAAACAGCTTGTTAAGCGGAATTACTTGTCCGGTATATGGCGAACAATATTTTTGTTCCATCCATAGCTTGTAGCGCTGCAGTTCTGATTTAGTGGGTTGCGCTGTTTTGCTTATTTTAAGTATATCATCAGGAATAGGTATGCTTGAATTTAGTACGCCGTCTTCATATATTTTAAGTGCTTCCTGCTGCATGGGCGAAAACGGGCGTACGTTTTCTACGTTACTATCGGCTAGTAATTCTGTAAGCAAAGCTTTTATGCGTAAATTGGTGTTTTCGTTTTCCGAAATCTTGCTGGTAAGCCTTTTGCGTTCATCAGCCGTTTTTTTCATCTCACGCCCCAACTCCACATGGATTTCATTAAAAAAGTCTTTCTCGCCATTTCCATACTTTATCCATATATCCTTTACTACGCGTAATGTTTCTGTAATTACCTGCTCTACTACAGGGTTGCGTAATGAATGTTGCCTGAAGTCTTTTAAGAACTCTTCAAGTCCAGTTACAGAGTCCCATTTACCGGCCAATGAGGCTTCAGAATGCCGGTCGTATACAATATATTGTGCAAGCCACAGCTGTAAGCCTCTAAAATCAGTTTCTGTAATAAGATGAATTGCTTTTTCGCGCACACGGTTTTTTATTTGCTCGTCATACTCACCGGTTATTATCTTGTTAATCCTGTTTTTTGTTTGAGTATACATTGCATTCCAATCCCAGTATCTACCCACACGCATGAGGGGTAATAGTTTTTTTACAGCTTTTTCTGAAAATGAGTCATACTCACTTTTAAAAGGAGGAAATTTTTGAAAGTTTTCTGTAAACGTATCTTCGTCCAAACCGTTTTTTCTTGCGAATGAACCCAATGCCTGTTCGTACTGTCTTTTATCGTTTACAGAGTATATAAGGTGCCACAGTTTATATTCCAATTCGGGCGTAAGGAAACCATCCGGAAAATTTTTAATCTTATTAAGCCTTCTTCTTATTTCATAACCCGTTTCGTTGCAGGGGTATGTTTTAGATTTATCATCTTCTTTTTCTTTGGTGTCGTCAAATACATAGTTCCAGCGGAACTTTGCTACTTCTTTTGCAAGTTCTTTATTAAATGCTGCAGGCTTAGCCGACGGAAACTTTTCTCTAAGTACCGGAGTTAGTAAATAATTAAGTACATCTTTATGGTTAACTTCGTTTTGTGACATTAAAAAATCAAATAGCTTTTCTAAATCTTCATTGGTTTTTAAAAATAAAGGCGTTACATCGGTATCATTATCTTTATTGATAATTTTCAGGTTAAAAAGCCATTGCCACACTCTAAATTCCTGATACAGTGGGTGCGATTTAGGAATAGCTTTTAGGTATTCTTTTTGATTAACCGTATTTCCATCTTTATCTTTTGTTTTAAATATACGGTACTCTAAGGTACAGTTGCTCACAGAAGATTTTTGGCTGCGTAGCGGGCGTTGGTAAAACAATATGTCATCTACAAAAAGATGTACAAAATCTCTTTTACTGAGATTAAGCCTGTGTGCTTCATTATTACGATACAGCTCACGTATACAATCGTTGTAAAGTTCATCTGAAAAAAGCTCTGGCTGTAAAGCTATTTGTTTGATAAGAATAGCTATAAGTTCATCCTTGTAAAATTTACGCTCTATGGTGCGTACTAGTTTGCCTTTAATTTTTTGGTTAGGTTTTTTGAGCAGGGCATCATAAATATAGGTACCCACTGTTTTATTAGAACGGTCAATTTCATGCTGCGTTTTTGCCTTTACCAGTCCCCAATCCTCTGGGCCTGGAGCCCTGAAGCTCCGCTTTTCCATACCATCCTTATCGGTTTTTACAGTACCATCGTCATTTAAATCGGTAGTAACAATAAAATCACGGGTTTTATCTTTCCAGTTTTCTAAAGATATTTTGCTTGAACGGCGGTATACCCAACCGTTTTCTAATACTAACGAATACCACGTTTCACCTTTTTTATTAGGCTCTTCATCAGCAATGACTTCAATAATTTTAAGGGAGTAAAAAGCCACTTCCTTATTCTTGTTTTCCTCTTCCTCTTCACCACGTAACTGATAGTAACCGCGTTTTTGGTTAAAGTTTAGTAGTATCCAGGAAAGCTCTTCACCACTTAGTTTTTGCGTCAGCGCCTTTTTACGCAAATAAAAAATAGTCCAGTCATACGGTACCTTTTTGCCTTTGGTAACCAGTTCGGGCTGATGCATTTTAAAATCCTCAAGCATTTCTTCAAAGGCCTTCTTAAAGATAAATTCTTTATTATTGTAAGCCAGCTTAGGTTCAGTATCTTCATAGAACTGCCCTAATTTCTTTTCAAAATCAATTTGCGCGGCAAAGTGCCGGGGTAAAAAACCTAAGATATTTAAAACCCTGTGCAGACGCTCCCTGCGGAGTAAACCTCTCTCTCTAAGGTGGCGTGTACTCCTGAAACCGGTACGATCGGCAGTTTGTGATATTGAATTACCTTTACCAAATTCATCTTTAATATCCTGACTCATTGGGATGATACGGCTACCCATACCCAGTATTTTTCCTTGCTTTTGTTTAAAATCCTGCTGTACTAAGGCCCAGCCTATACTGTTTGTGCCTAAGTCTAATCCTAAGACAATATTCATATATGGTTGATTTATTTTTAAGTAAAAATCTTATATTATATATTCAATTATAAGATTTTTTTGGTAACCACGCATTACCTATTAATAGGTATTTTACTACTATGCTATTGTGTGTAAAAGATATTTAATTATATTGCACTACAATTTGAAAGCAATTCACAATAAGGATTATTCCGTTGTGTAAACATTTGGGTTGCCTCTTGTCCATAATCAGGAGGCTTTTTTTATGGATTTTAGTGGAAGAGACACATGAATTAGATGCACAAGCAATTATTAATAGAGAATCATAATCAACTCCCTATTCATAGGTGATTTTTGTCTTTAGCTACAGTACCGTAGCTTAAATCAATCATTTTTAAACCATATTCCGTAATTATGTTTTTAATATTAATATGTGCACTTGTAATGTTACCATTAAACTCCAATTTTATTAATATTTTAAAACATTAGCACTATCGGCACTTAGATAGTGTTAAGCTCTAGATTCATAAAATTTTATCTGCTGCCCAGCGAGTATTGAATCCGCGCCCTTTTAGGGCGACTTTTTAATTACAAGATCATTTACCATATTGTTTTTTAATAATTTTTTGTTCTTCTAAATATCCTTTAGGTACTTTTGGAGATGTCATTACTAATTTAAAATTTCTGATTTTTTATATTAGAAGTTCTAATAGCGTAATTTCAACCTTGTTTATTTCAATATAGCTTATAGTCAAATTATTTCCGTATTATTTGGCCAATTTGGCGCAATCTGTAATTTAGAAGTTTGAACTGCATCGAAGTCCCGTTTCTTCTTCAAATTTTACTTTATTTACGCAGTCACCTGGTAGGGCATTTTACACTTTTAAGGCAATATTTCTGCCAGACGTATAGTTCTGCTGATGGAAACGCTGATTATCCACGCAAGGCCTTACTTGGAAGGGTATTGATGCTTTGATCTTTTTCAATCTACGGTGATTTATTAAATTTTTTTGAAATATTTTTTTGAAATAGTTGAGGTTTAAAAATCGAAACCGGCAATTAGATAAGCTTGAAAAATAAGTTTATAATAATTTGTAAAAAAATTAAATTAGGAATTTTTAGTACTAAGCTATAAATACCTGTTTATTAAATGTAGATAAATTGTTAGCTCAGAAGGCTGTTTTATTATTAGCTATCACCGCAAATATGTTAAAGTGAAAGTTGTTTACCTTATTTGTGTGTAAGGAAATGAAGTAAAACTATTCAACGTAAGACAAAAACACCAAATGGGTGGTGATTTAATAGGCTATCAAAATAATTTAATTAAAGTAAATATTAATTTTTTCTATATTTAGCATAGAATAAAATTCCTGGCTTATCCCAAGAGAGGGCCAAAAGTTATTTCCCGTCTTGTCGTAAGGGCGAAATAGAGAAGGGAAGGGATTTTGTTACGCCCATATTGGGCCTAAAAAAAGCCTGCAAGGATTTCCTTGCAGGCTTTAGTTTTCATTGGTGGGCGATGAGGGATTTGAACTATTGCTTTAAAACCCGCGTCATTCCTATATTTTATTAAGTTCGTTTTGGCTGTGCCATGAACTTTCTACACAATTTTTAAATCGTCTTTAAACCTGCGTTTTTCACAGAGCTAAAATTAATATTCAAATGTACGGCATTATTATATAAATGGCAACTTTACCCCCAATTTATATACTTTGTAATAGGCAGGTAATTCTTTGAGATTAGCTCTTATATTTTCGAAAGATAAATTTACAATACCATCTTTCATATTGGGGTAGATGATCAGACAATTGATATGTGAATCGTCATCATTTTTCATTTCTAATTTTTCTCTTACCTTTTTTAATCTGGAATATCCCGATACTTGCCGAATATCTTCATGTATTTGCCCTGATTCATAATGCAGCTTGTATTTGGCATCAATTATCATTTGAAAATTGGATTTTGATACTAAAATATCTAATGCATTACCATATGTTTTAAATTGGAAATGTATTTGCTTGCAGTCAATTGGGTTGGCGGCTACCATTTGGCTGTAAACATATAACTCAAATAAACGGGGCATATCAATCCAAAAGGGAGGTGTTGCAATTTCTTTGTTACTGGTTTGCGTAATATTATAGGCAAAAAGTTTTAAGATGTAATTACCAATTATCAAAGCATCATCATACTCTTTGTAAAATGGGTTATGCTTGATATGCTTTAATTCATAGTCGCTTACTTTATCCGAAATGAGTTCAAAAGCAGAACGGCAAAAATCTATCGTATGCAACATATCATGATAAGTGCTTCCAAAAAGGTCATTGTTGTTCTCTACATAAGACGTTGCAAATTGCAACACTTTTTTTAAGAAACGGTTTTCAGCATGGTCATAACCAAACTGCTGGTACTCACAAAAGGTTGCTGTAAAACGGTTTTTAAATATATTTTGTTTAATATGCTGGCCAACTAAAATTTTACCTTTAACCCTGTTGTTTAAATTTTCCTTTACTTTATAATAATTCTTTTTTAGTCCTTTACGGACAATATTTTTCAATATCTGTAAAAAGCGTACAATCAGAAAAGGTGTTAACCGGTCATCTTTTTGATTAATTCTTATGGGTTGGGAAAGCCAATCAATTTGCACTAGGTCTTTTATTTCTTCGTTACTTTCAGAAATAGAAGTTACCTGCAAAAGCATTCTTAGATAGTCAAGTTCAAATACTGAATTGTCATTAGTCTTTAAACTTGTTCGCCAGTTATCGTCTTCAGGATCGCTTTCGCTTTTTTGATTGAACAATTGGGCATACTTACTGTTTATCTTAGGTTCAACATACAGGTATCTTCCGGTTTTACCTAACCAGTCAAGCCCAATACAGTAATCCGCTTTCAGTTCAAAATCTGATTCTTTTCGTTTGTAAACAAAACAATGGGTACTGGTATTAAATCGTTTAGATACTACCGCCTGAAACAGTTGAAATTGTGAGTGATCTATTGTAAGCCCGCCATCTTTTTCAGACTGTTGTTTTTCATCACCAATGAAGCGAATCGAAATGCTTTTATGTTCGTATAAACGGATACCCATTAGACAGATACAGTTAGAGCTTCAATTTTTTCTTTGATACTTTCTCCGGTTAAAACACCATCCCTTACATACTCTCGTAATATGGGTTTGATCTCGTATTCCAAGCGTATCGCTATAGTGACACCATCTTTCTCTCTTGATTTATCTATAAAATAAGAGTGCCCTAACTGAACGTCTTTCTTATCAAATTCGGGAGATAGGTTGGTATCAAACAAAGCTGTTACAGCATCAAATAAAGCAGCATCAAATGTCTCTAATCCCTGTGTTAATTTTAAGTTTTCTGCCGGAACATTGACAAAAGCAAAACGTCGGCGAATAGCATAATCAATATGCCCTACGGAACGATCTGCCGTGTTCATGGTTCCAATGATATAGAGGTTAGGTGGTAAAATCAGTTTATTATCTCCATTAACAGCATACATGCTTTCAACAGCTTTTCCTCGGTACTCTAAAGCATATATAAGTTCACCCAATACAGATGAAAGGTTAGCACGATTAATTTCGTCGATGATTAAAACGTATTTTTTTGATTTCTCTGTATTAAAGTTATTAAGCTTAAAAATTAAGTTTTTTTCTTTTAAATATGTTTTAAACATATCCAGTACTCTGATGTAATAGCTGGCATGCCATTTCGCTAGTCCAGACAAGTTTTGATTGTGCTTTATATCCTGTCGTTCAAAATTTTCATCTAAATAGGCTTGTTTAATATCTTTGAACAGCATTCTATTACCTTTCTTATTCCAACCGTCCCGTCCTTTATATCTAAAAGCGTCTTCATCTAAATCAACAATAAAAACCGATTCTGTTAATTCAATGTTTTCTCCTTTTTCTAATTTCTCTGATGTGTAAATTATAAACTTTTCAAATTGTTCTTCTAACCATTTCTCTAAAGATAATTCGGTTATGCCCTTCTTAAGGTCGTTAAAATTACTCAGTGCTTTCTCTATAAATTTACCGAGTATTTTATTTTCTTCTGTAAAAACAATATTATCACCATTCTCATTAGGTCTTGAAACAATTCCCCTAACAAAGTCTTCATATGTATAACTTGGATGAAATTGGATAATTTTTAATTGTTCATGTCTTGTTGAATTTTTATATGTTTTGAGAATATGAAGCACTAAACATCGTTTAGCGTATTGGGGATACTGCACAAAATTATCTTTCAGGTAGTCTTCAGAAAGATAACAATCATATAGCTCCTTTAGCGAAAAACTATAACTATTAACACTAGCTGTTTCTTTAAAATGGATTGTATCTTCGGTGAAAGAGTCAACAATAATTGGGTTGTTGTTATTTGTGGCTGGAAATTTCTTTGTACTCTTTAAAGCATTTTTAAAAATCTCGATTTCAACTTTTTCGTCAAACCCTAACATTGATTCAGCAATCAACTTAGCTACGCGAGTTTTTCCTGTTCCAGGAGGGCCTTGTAGAATGATTTGTTTTTTGTAATTAAGTAGTTCCTTAATTTTATGAACGCGTTCCATTTGCTTTGCCTTGATTTGGTTCCTAATATGTAGTTTATGCCTTTCTTCAAAAGTTCTGAAAAAATCTTCTAATTCATTCGTTATTAAATCTCCTCCAAAAAGATTTAATTCATCTAAGGTATATTCTTTTCCGGAATTAATTCTACGGGTTGGTTTTTCCCACCAAATAAACTCGTCTTGATACAATCCAATAACTTTCCCATCCTTCCATTTTGCAAGAATATTAATTCCAGTGTGTTGCCAGTTCAAATAGCACTTTACAGAGGTGTAAGATCCAAAATTGCCCTGTATGTTAATGCAAATTCTTCCTGTAGTATAGGAATCCCAGTTCTCAATCTGCTTTTGTATTCCGGCTCCGTGATAACCTTGACCAGTCATTTTAAAATTTTGGCTACTTATATGTTTTTCAATGTATACACTATAACCATTTTCTACTTTAACTTTGTTTTCTATCCATTCTAAATGGGAAACAAAATATTCTAGTAGCTTCTTAAAATTATCGTATTCTAACTCGACATCTATCGAGGTAATATTATATCCTGTGAGTTCTTCAAATTCTTTTCGATTCACTGGGCTAGTAAAGTCACCGTGAGTTAAATCACCTCCAGCTATTTTTGCTGCTTCGTTGACCAAAAGTTTGTAAGGATACTGTCTACCACTAATATCAACTTCATATTTACTACGTTCTTGGTTTTCTGTGAAGCCGCCACTATCAATAACAGCCGCCGCTTCATCAACCAGTGATTTAGTTAAGAAATTTAATATTTTATCCATTGGTTGCGATTGTGAATATTTTTGGCACTTTTCACGTTTAAATTAAACCTAACTGTTTAGCTAAATCTTGAGAATATTTTGACATAGGACGTTTATGGATCTCATTTGATTCCATATAATTACCCACAATAAGTCGTTTTATCATTGATTGATCACGGAATAAACCTTTAAAATTATCAACCAAACTTTTTTGATAAGCATCAGTGTAAACTTTTGCCTTATGTACTAATTCTTCTGCCAAATCCGTTTGTGTGTCGTAAATACCTTGTATTGCGAACATTTCATTGTAACTATTTAGAAAATCATAATTACCATCTAAGGCTTCAAAATGTACTTTTAATGTTGTACGACTTGTCGTAGGGCTTAACCAATAATCAAGTATTGTTTTTTCATCAATCCAAAATTTAAAAACATCCAAATTATTTGGATCAGTCGTATAAACTTCAAAATCGATATGATTATCCGATTTTGCGCGATTACAATTACCACAAACTGGATAAAGATTGTAAAATGAAGTACAGAGAAAAGGATATTTTGACTTAGAGTAATAATGATCTAATTCAAATTTAGCCATTACCTTTGGCTTTCTCTTTTTCTCTTTTTTGTCATAATACGAAAAATCCGTAACAACCGCTAACTGCGAATTACAATATACACAAGTCTTTATACCTGTTACTGCAACAAAATGATGAAACTCAGAATTTCTCAATTCATCATATCGCATAGCCTTCACGATTCGCTCGTGAAACTTTAATTTGTCTTTTTTATTAATTTTTGTGTCTAGAAAATCCCCTACAATTAGGTTACTAAATTCAAAAATCAGGTCTTTGATTTTAGTAGGGGATGCTTTTACAATTATATCATACTCATCAATAATTTTCTGTATATATAATCTTTGATGTTTGTGCTTTATTTTTCCCAAACTATCCCTCAATTCCTCCAAATTAGCAAGTGGGCGTTTAAAGGTCTTACATTTGAGTTTGAATAAATTTTCTGAAAAGTCTGCTGCCTTTGCCTCAAGTAAATTATCAATTAATATCCTTCTCATTTAATTCATCAAGTTTTTGTTGCAATTCTTTAATTCTCAATTCAAGGCTCTCTTTTTCTGATGTCAAGAATTTCCTGTCAAACAGTGATTGAAGCCTTTCTTTGATTATTGGTTCTCCAACAATTTGTATAAGATTTGAAGCAGACTGTTTATCCCATACTCCTGTATATTTTATATTTTCCTCAGTCTCACGTAAATTTTCGTTATAAGTTAAATACAATACTAAATCCTGTATTTTTTCTTTGGCAAACTCTCCTAATAATCCATCTTCGATAAAAAATGAATCAGCTAACAATTCGTGAACATTAGCTCCGAAAGTGTTCTTTGGCCTATTTAAATCATCACTTTTTAAAATTTTAGAAAATTTGCCTTCTTTTTTTAAATAGACTACTGAATTGTTTGGTACATCTGATAGTGTAAGCGGATCATGTGTCGTAAAAATAATTTGAAGATTTGGTACAATTCTTAAGTTTTGAAAAAAGTATGGTAATGTGTTTATAATGGAATAAACAAATTTCTTTTTCCACGTTGGGTGATACCCTAAATCTGCTTCGTCCAATAAAAAGATATATTGCTTCTTATCCCCCAGAAATTTACTTTCTTCTAACAAGTTTGTATTGACAAAGTCATATAGTTTAGAGTAGAAATTTAGTAATGCATTTTCGCCGGAACTAAGGAATTTATCTGTTGGTCTAAATCCTATAAAACCATCGACGTAAGAACTTTTTCTTAATAAACCATCTTGAGAAGGATAATAGTTAAAAAGATCTAACAAAACCGATCGATGTAATTTTAGTATTTCACTTATCTGCTCAAAATTTAATTGTATACTTGATTTTGATATTTTGTATTCGTCATCAACCTTCCTAATTGTTTCTAAAATGTAATTAATTAATTCAAATGCATTTTCATGTTTAAACACTTTAAACTTTTGGTGACCTTTATCAATGTAAGAATGCTCCAATAAAAAATATAATAAATCAAGAGATCCTATATTATTCGTAGAAGCGTCTAAATCCTCTACGTTAAAAAAACCTTCTTCGAGATAAATATTTTGTTTGTTCATTTGTTCAATTATAACGGAACAAAAGCAACTGATTATTTTACGTTCTAATAAATAACACCAAATTTCCGCTTGGTTTAAAACATCATGATTCTCATTAAATTTCCTAATATTAACCCACCCATCATTTTCTTCATCAATTTTTTTAAATAATTTCCTGAAAAAATATCCAAATACCCGAGGTACATTCCAATACTGTTCATCGATCTTATACTCTCTAAAAAATAAAATTCCTGATTCATATCTCGGAATACTTAACAACTTGTAAAAAATATTATTCTCCCTATAAATATTTGAACTCAGAAACGAAATTTGGCGCATTGAATTTTTAAACACCAACTCTTCAACGGGATGATATCTAAATCCACTTTCGTTAGAATCTTTTTTATCTAAATCTTCTAGGTCTTTCTCTATATATGTATCAGACGAAATATTGTATGCGTCAACATCACTGAAGTTAAAGTTATACTTTAGATCGAAATGTGGAGAATAATATATTGTTTGTATATAATTTTTTTCAACAAACTTGAGTCTTTTTATCTGGTTCCCCTCACTTAGATAAACAACATATCCTGAATCTATAACTTTAATTTCTTCTTCTTCTTCGAAAATAACGGTAATATGTACATCGGGTAAGGCTCCAACATTTCCAATGAAGATTGATCTTATACAATCCAAAATAGAAGATTTACCGATACCATTTTGACCAACAATAGCACTCAACAGTTCAACTTTGGATAATGCGCTTGTGACATTAAAGAAATTGGGAATGAATTGTTGGTTCTTTACCCTAGTAACCTTAATATGATTTCGAACCATCTTAAAGTAATATAAGTATTCGCCGCCAAAATTTAAAGTTTGAGGTTCATTAAATAAGTATTGATGATAATGTATATATATAGAGGCTAATCTCATCCTTAACGCTTTTTATATTCCACACCCTCTTCAGCCACCATACCTATTTTCACCTCAGCCTCGCCCACAGTAATTTGCCCATTCATCAACATAGGCAATAACCAATCTCGCAATTGAGCAAGTTCTTGGTTTTGTCTCAGGTTATTTTTTAATTTACTGTATATTGAAAAACTGATATTATTAAATTCCTCTATAATTGCCTTTTTAAATAAAATTGGAGTGTTTCTAAGCGAACCCAAAGCAATAAATTTCTGTATGCTACCTGATATGACATTAGGAACATACCTTTGCATGTCATAACCATGAAGATATTGAAATAAATAGTTTTTTATAACTGGATTAGATGATGTTTTAAATAGAGCTACATTTTTTATTGCAAAATTTATAATTTCTTCCTCAATTTTGTAAACTGTACCAATATTTCCAATCATTGAAAAAAGAATATCTCCAGTATCAACTTTACTTCGTTGATTTATAAGGTCAAAATCGAACTTTGAAATTCTATTAGTTTCAGTAAAATCAATTCCGGTTTTCTTTAAATTTTTGGATGTTATTAATGGATACCCTTCATCTGAGATATATTTTGGAGAATCATGCGTGCCATCTTTAACTTCGACAAGTGAACTCAATTTTTTCACTTCCCACCCCTCAGGAATCTCCCTCTTCAAAGTCTCATTCCAAACCATTTTACCTCCTGATGATTTGTAAGGCTTCCCATTGGCATCAGGAAAATCAAACTGTACAAACCAATAATCATACAGCGTTTTGGCAATAGACTCTAACTCATCATTCATTTTATTGTTTAGCTCGATTTTGTTATCCAAGGCCAATAAAATTGAAGTGATTTTGCGTTGGTAAATAACACTTGGAACTTCTATTTCTAACTTAATCAAATCTCTTTGATACAAATGATTAATTGTTGAACCTTCCGCTTTTACTCCATTAATGAAGTTTTTAAAATTATTACTTTTAAGATACTGAAATAAGTATTCTGTATCCAACTTTTCAGGAACTATATTTCTTAAAACAAAGATACCAGAGGCTACGGTTGCTTGACAATTTAAGTTTTTAACGATACCCACTTTGCCAATAGTGCCGTCCTTCGAAATCAATATATCTCCATTTTTCAACATTATTTCTGGCGACTCTAAATAACGTTCTTTTGTGATATATCCCGCAATACTCCAGTCAATATATCCTTCCCTTAAAGAATAGCCGTTAATTATTCTATATTTACCCTCATCTAAATATTCATCCTTTGATAATCCTTTCCAACCAATTCTTCCTTTTAAGTATAAATCCCTTCCTATATTAATTTTCATACTTCAAACTCTTTAATTGTTGCTGAATTTTTTTGTCTAAGACATTGCCTTCTGTAAATAGTTTTTGGAGGCGGTTTTGAAAATTGTCCATTTTCTCGGTAAATTCCTCAGCAGTAATATCAATATACTCAATTTTAACCTCAAAATATTGCCCGGCACTAAAACTGTAGTTTTTTTCTATTACTTGTTCTTTGGTAACCACTACAGAAAGGTCAGCTACCACCTCTTTGGTATTAAAGGTTTCAATTATGAGGTTTTCCTCAGCAGGAGTCAATACCGTACGCTGGTTTTTGCCTTCCTTTACCGTTTCCCCCAATTTAGAGGCATCCATCAGTACAATATGTTCGCTATCGGCTTTTTTGTCTAAAAACAATACTGAAACGTTAGTACCTGTACTGGCAAAAATATTACTGGGCATACTCACCACACCACGCAACCAGCCGTTGGTAACAAGCCGCTCACGTATTTTCTTTTCAATGCCACTTTGAGCCGTTATAAAACCAGTGGGTACTACAATAGCTGCCTTTCCGGTATCACTCAACGAATACATTATGTGTTGAATAAAGAGCAAATAAATTGCCATTGACTCTTTTTTGCTTTTGGGGATGTTTGGAATCCCGGCAAAAAAACGTTTTTTAAAAGCATCCTTTTCCAGGTCAGCACGAAAATCAGAGAAATCTAATTTAAAAGGCGGGTTGGAAACTATGTAATCAAACTCTTCATCTAAGTAGCTCGGTTGTGCTATCGTATTGGTTTTAATAATATTTGGTATAGAATGCGTCAGGTTGTTCAATACCAGATTCAGACGCAGCATATTACTCGATTTCTGCGAAATATCTTCTGAGTAAATCGTACAATTCTCCTCACCAATTTCGTGGGCTATGCTCATCAATAGCGTGCCCGACCCCGCTGATGGATCATATACTTTTACACTCTTTACAGGCTCGGGAACCATAATCTGCGCCATAATGCGAGCAACCGCATGCGGGGTATAATACTCGGCATATTTTCCGCCACTATCAGTGTTGTAATCTTTAATCAGGTATTCAAAAATCGTAGCAAAAAAATCGTATTTCTGCTCAAACATCTCTTCAAAACTAAACTCAAATAGTTTATTTATTAATGCTTTGGCAAAAGCATCGCGCTGTGAAGAGTCAGAAATAAACTGTGTAAGCTCATCAAACAAACTGTCTTTGGCTCCTGTAAAGGATTTCACGGAGAATACATCGGCATTCTCTATCGAAATCTGGCGCAAGGTATCATCAAACGTCTTTGCAAAGTCAGCATCGTTTTGCTTTACAAACAAATGAGAAATAAGGTGCTCCGGCCTTAGTCGCGGTATATTAGGATCTAACGAATCAACTAAATCAGAGTAATCGTCTTCACTTAGGTTTCGTAATGCTTCAGAGAAATTGTCCGATCCGTCCAAAACAGGCATTTCCTGCTTTACGGCATACCTGAATTTATCATTTAAAAATTTATATAAGAATACCTGCGTAATGATTTTAAATTCGTTTCCATCATTTCCCAAACCATAGTTGGCACAGACACTTTTTAGGTTGTCAATAAGTGCCCTGGTTTTAGTCATGAAGTTAATGTCTTGGGTCATGTATATTATCTGTATTGATATTGTTGTAAATATTCGTTAGCGATTAAAGCGGAAACACTATTTTTCATCTCTTGATCCATTTCAATCTTTTCTTTTTTCTTGAATTCCTGAACTACTAATTGCAGTAAATAGCGTTTAAAAAAGGCCTCATTCTTTAGTACATCCTCTTGGCCTTCCAATTTGCTATCTACTTGGTGCTTTACCTGCATCAGCGCTTTATGCAATTGCATTTCTTTAGCATTAAGTGTCCTTTTTTCATTTAGCCTTTTATGAATCCGGGCATATTTATCGTCGTTCTCATATTTGGCTTTCAGCAAAGCATTTTTGCGGTTAAGTTCCTTGGCACGGTCATAAATCTTTTGCAGTAAATGCATGTTTTCAACCATATCAGCTTGGGAAACCTCACTTAAATTTTTCTTCTTAAAAATACGTTCTAGTTCTTCGCGCAAACTTACGAATTGCGGATCAATCTGGTCAAAATTATGCTGTAGGGATTCTCTTGTTTTGCGTAATATATTTTTAAACTCGTCAGCCAAAACGAGTTCGCTCTCGTCTACTTTAATAAACTGAAAAACAATATCCTCTAAAGCGGTGTTCAATAAATTAGCCGAAGCTTCTTCATTACCAATACTTTCTAAGAAATTAAGGTTATCCAAGCGGTTTTGAGCTTCGGACAACAAACGGTTCCATATATCAAAATCAGCAATGCCGTCTAATGCTTCGTAACCATTTAGCGCAATGATGTTCTTTAACTCTTTGGCGGTACGCAAAGCCTTGATTAATCGAAGTAGCTCTTTTTTATCGGTAAGCTGTTCTATCTGCTGTGAAAACAACTCTTTGTTTTGCGTATCATAGTGAAATAAGGTTTCTTTAATTTCCTGTATTTCCTTTTGAATTTCTTCCTCTGATTTAAACAGGTGGGAGTACATTTCCATTTCATCTCCCAATTGCTCCTGCAACTCGTCAAAATACAGTTTATTGGTGCGGTCAAACGCTTTAGAGATATCCGCAAAGTCCACCACGTAACCATACTGGTATTTTTTATAGGGGCGGTTTACACGCGTAAGTGTCTGCAACAGGTTGTGATCCTGAATTACACGGGCCAGGTACAATTTCTTCAACCTTTTGGCATCAAAGCCCGTAAGCAACATATTGTACACAAACAATATATCTACTTTCGCTTTCTTGTACGCCTTAATCAATTCCTTTCGCGTAGCCTTGTCGTTTTCATCATGTAAAATCAACGCAGCAGTTAATGTTGGTTCATCATGCAAACCGTATTTGGCTTTGGGTTCAGCTGCCATTAGAAGGCTGGCATCTGTTTCCTGTACACCATATTGTTCCTGAAACAAACGGAAAAGCTCCTTAGCCTGGTCGGCAGAATCGCAAACTACCATACCGCCCAAGGAGGAATCTTGCAGGTCTCTTCGGAATTTTATAAGGTCTTTCGTAATATAATCTAAGAGCGGTGCCGCGAACTTAGAGTGCGCATAAATTTGTCGCGTACTTATATCACCCTGCAACACCTTAATTTGATCCATAACCTCTTTCATTTCCATCTTGAAGTTACCTTCAATTTGTTCACGGATAAGGCGAAGTGTGTAGCCATCGGCAATAGACATGTTGTAGTAATACTTATGGATGTAATTACCAAACAACAATTTTGAATCGTAGTCTTTAGCGACTTCTTTGAGTAGTGGCGTACCAGTTAACGCAATCATAACAGCCGAACGGTCGGAATTAATCAAATGCCCCAGATAGCTCCCCTTAGGATTGTAGCTTCGGTGTGCTTCATCTAAGAAATAAACCCGTTGCACATTGATGTCGTACATCAAATCCTTTGCAGAAACGGCATCTTCAGAAAACTTTTGAATGTTTACGACCGTGATTTCAGGTTCCCCTAAGTCGTTATGTAGCGCGCCAACGATCTGTAAATCTTTAACAAACTCTTCCTTTGAATTGACTTGCTTTACCCGCAAACCTCGATTATTAAACTCCCCTGAGGCTTGGATTAGCAAATCCAGACGGTCTACGATAAAGTAGAATTTAGGGATAACCTGTCTCTTAGCATAGTAATCAGTAAGGTATTTTACATTGTAATACGCCAATGCCGTTTTACCAGAACCCTGGGTATGCCAGATAATTCCTTTGTTTTGACCGCCTCTCAATTTGGCTTCAATAGCTTGTGTAGCAAACAGCTGCGGGTATCGCATGATGTGTTTTTGATGCGTAACTTTTCCGTCGTTTTCTTCCTGAACATACGCGATAGCATATTTCATTACGAATTGCAGGCGTTCTCTGCTAAACAAAGAAGTTAAGATACGGTTCGTTGGTGTATGTTCCTGCTTATTGGTAAGGTACTCAGGGCTGTTTTTAATAACAATCAGGTTGTTATCCTTAAGCAGGTCAATCTCAGTTTTCTCATCAATTAGAAGCAACTTTTGCTTTACCGGATAATCTTCGTCCTCCCTAAAAAAATTGAAATGCACCTGTTCGTAAGACGGTGTAGCGTAAAATGCTCCAAAAACTGGGTCAACAATCCCATCTTCATATTCCATATTATTTGAGAAAACCAACAACTGGGTAATGTTCGCAAACCGACGGAAGTGTTTATTAGCAAAACGTTTATTGATACGGTTGCGCTCGGCAATAACACCTTCTTTATTGTGCGGCTTTTTGACTTCTATAAAAGCTAAAGGCATACCGTTAATCAGCACCGTAATATCAGGACGGAACTCTTCGTCACCGGTTTTACAGGTTAATTCGGTAGTAATATGAAATTCATTATTGGAAAAGTCTGCAAAGTCAATGAGTTTCAGTCCAGATGTGGCAACCAAACGTTCGTAAAATTTCTTTCCTAAATCTTCATAATCAAGCTCCAGGTTAATTTCATCCAGCAAACGTTGTGCATCTTGCTCGGAAATATTATTTAAAGTGGCGATTTTAGGGACGAAAATAGAGGGAAAGATATTGTTTTCCTCAACTCTAATTTGCTGGTTAAGAGGGATATATTTGTATCCCAGGCGCATCAAGTGCAATAAAGCGGGGATTTTTACCCGGGAATCTTCGTTAAACTTCATATATTAAGGAGTTGATTTCCTGTAAAAATAAGGATTTATTACATCAATCCATTAACAGAAAATTGGGAATTAATAATGCTGGTAATTATTATTTTCAACAGAAAAGCTACCAAATAAATAAGGGAAACTAATTATACTTTACCCGTTGTGTCAACGATTATTCCGCTCTCCGAAACCACAAATGTCTGTTGTTCGAAAATCTTTTCCATTAGTAGCCAAACCCGGTCAACGATTGAAAACTCCTTTCGCTCTTTTGTAGCCTGCACTGTTAAGAAGCCCGTGTATGTAATACTTTTTATTTGGTGTACACTGGCAGGGAAGTATAATAAGCACTGATTATGAGAATATTCTTTGGTCACACTCACAGACGGCTCTTGTTCTTGCAAATATCTATTGAATACCATTATTTCATCGAACAGATTGGTTATTTTCCCATTAGCGTGTTTTAAAAAAATGTAGTACTGATCTTCCTTGTGTAACGTAATGGATTTATTCTCAATATCTTTAGCTACAATATTTGTTACGATAGGTCGCCTTCTGGTTATTCCAATGTTTATCCCTAAATCGAAAAGATGAAGTTCTCGTTGCTGTTCGGGGTATTCTTTTCCGGCTTCCCTTAACTGGACAATCAATATATTGTGATGCTTAGCAAATTGCTGCGCATCGGGCGTGTAGCCACTTTTTGAAACTATAATTCCGCGTTGTATATCGGTATCGTTAATAATAGCCAAAAGCTTCATCACAATATCTTTGTTGACCTTCCTATCCCAATATTTACATTCTATAGCAGTTCGAAATGTGCCTGTTTGATCCGTTTCTGAAGTTAAGACATCAACCTGATGCGGTACTCCTGAATATCCCATGATTTTACAATCGTTGCCATACCCTTCAATATTGATATTGTAACCTTGACCTAAGGTTTCATATATATACTTTGTGATGAATTCATATTGTTTCCAGTCTAGTTTGTTTCGAACTTTCATTTATCAAATTACTTCTTTTCTTTACATTCGGGCAAAATAGTTTCCCAATTAAAATACCCTTGATGAGTAAATTACTCAGGTTGAACATCATCAAATGTCACCATAAATCTATTCCTATTCTCCGTAAATTTGTCTAACATAAAAAATTTCTCTCTATGTTTGTAGAAATAATCTTCACGGGAGTTAAGTAATTTTTCTTTGAATTTATTTCTCAATTCATTGTACAACTTTTCGCTCTTTATTTCAATTCCTTCCTGTTCAAGACCATTTTTGAATCTATTCTCAATTTCGTCTTCACTAAACTTTTCCAAAAAATATTTTTGTTGGGCCTGTATAAAAGTTTGTTCTGAATTTATGAAATTATATGTTGATAGTATTTCATTGTTTGAATTATGAAGTCTATCTATTGCCTTATTTAAATCAAAATCACGAAGGAAATCATTGTAAAATTCATTATACCGAATCAAAATATCCGATAAATTAATCTCATCGAAAGACCCTAAGATGCCCCAAAACGGCGATGGCTCACTCAATTTTATCATTCTCATTAAGAACGCTCCATAGCAAACTGCTAAAGTAACAAATAGATTATTTCCAATAGTAGTGTTTATTAACCGTAATTCATCAGATAAATCCTCCCAAGTAACCAACTCTCCTGATTTAAGCACAAGGCCATTTTGGTCTTTACTTCCGTGAATTTCAAAATGAATTATAGGATAAAACCCATTATTGGCACACTCGTCATTTATTTTGCTTAGTTGCTCATGAAATTCTTCCTTAGTTTTTATTAATACAAGATCTGCCTTAAAATCGGCTATTTGAAATTCTTTCCACCTCAATAAATCATTGTAAAGCTCCGTCCCTGTATGCCTCTCGTTATCGTCGAGAGATTCTATAACATAAACCTTATTAAAAGTAAATTCACTCATAATCTAGATCATTTATTACATTAATGTACTATCATAATAATTAGCTTCCATTTCATTTCCAGTATCCATGCTGGTCGCTTTCACAATTAGACTACCATCGTTTCTAATTTGTATCGTCACTTTAACACTGGCTTCTCCGGCGGGTTTTTTAGGCAAATCACTAACTAAAAACTTCCCTAACCGTACATTTTTCTCTGCTATATCATTCTCTCCCTTAAAAGTTTCAATCGACATCTGCATTTGATTGTCTGCGACGGTATGGTAAACATGCGACATGCTACAAGGAATATTTTCGCCCTTAGCTACAATAGTGGAAAACCTACCGTCAATTCCTTCAAGTCTACATTTAATTCCGATTGAATACTTAAGCGTTTTTTGAGGTATAATTAACTTTACAGTTGCTTTAGAAGAAGTGTTTTGTAGTGCTGAATTTTCGACAATTTGCATTTTTTTAATTGACTTATATTCTTGTAAAAGTATTTGATTGTCCAGTGAGATATTTTTTGCTGCCTCCAATAGCTCCATCTTTGAATTGTGCTTTGCATAATAAAAAATATCCATCGCGAGGTATCTCTTAATTGAGAATATATCTTTCACTTCAATCTCCTCAAACAAAATCTTATTTGCGGTTTTAATTTCAGGCAATGATTCGATTAGCTTGTTAAATTCAATCACATAAGATTTAATGATTTCCTGATTAGATTCAAATTTAACCATGTTCTCATGGTTTTTATACTCAGCAAAATAGGTCCAGTTGTAAGATCCTGTTAGAAGGATGCTATTATCAATGATACAAAATTTATGATGCATTGGGTTTTCCTCCTTCCCGTAAAATAATTTTCCCCCTTTAACAATAAATTTTTGAAAGTCTAATCCGTAGTCACCATTATTTATAAAGTCATCAATGATTACAATTGTAACATTTACCCCTTCTTCAAGCTTTACAAGCAATGTTTCAAATATCTTATCATTCGTGAACCAAGCAACTGCTATCTTTAGCTCTACTTGTACTCTGTTAATACATGCAATAATTTCATTTTGAATTCCATTAAAATATACATTCTCCATAATTAGTAGGGTAAGATGTTCATCAAAACTCTAAAATATTCAATCTTCTTGATCGTCATAATAATCATCAACATTAATAACCCGATAAGTCGGTTTTTTAAAATACGGATAACTAATGTTCAACATTTTGTCATAATAGTCTTCCTCAATAAATAGAGTGTAGGTCTGATCAATAAACTCATTTTTGACAAATTCGTCTAAAGATTTTAAAGTATAAATTCTGTATTCATTATTGAACATTATAAAAGTTGGCGTATTTACTATAAATATTCCCTCCACGGACTCCGGACTAATTTTAAAGTTCTTATCATTTTGGATGACCTGAAAATGTTCTTCTACAGCTTGAATAATTGTAGATAAAAATTCAATCTTACGTTTAATTTTTTTATTATATGAATTCTTATTTGTTTCAAAATATGCATAATCATTTTTAAAATTATTCATATCATACCTCGCTATTTGATGCTTGCTGTCAGCAATATAAACACGATTGTTATGAATAAACAGAAAATCTATTTCGCCACATTTATCATTATCAATATTTATGTGTTGTCCATTCCATCGCTTGAGATTCTTTAAATTTCTATCATAAATTAGATTATTATTTTTAATTATAGTCTCAGCTTTATCTTCTAAAATTTTGTCATTACTTGAAACTTTTCCTTTTACATATTGCTGAAAACATGGATTTTTCCATTCCTCAGGGTATTTTCCCCAACCAATAGCATTTGTTGTAAGAGACATAATACTTTCTACAAAAGATTTGTCACCAACGAAAGTTAAGTCTTTCCCATCTACGTTATATACCAGAAAAGGACGATATAGATATTTATTTATATTATGCGGTTTATAAACAGCATCTTGTAAAGACATCTTATTATCTTTTGATAAGGTAAGTCCTTTAAAAAAAACCTCTCCTTTCTCATATGGTATACCATACAAATGCTCTAGATTTTCGGGATAAATGGACCACTCGTCAAGGGTGAACTTACCTCCCTCAAAATGTTCATGAATAGCTTGTATAGTTCCAATAGCTGCTCCATATTCAACGCCAAGACATTGTTTAACCGCTTCGGTAAAGTCATGTAAATCATTATTACCTGTTACAGCAAAATCTAAGTGTCCTTTAAAAGATTTTAACAATTCACTAATTAAATAACCATAATGATGCTTGTGATCGAAATAAAACTCACCTGCATCCGTAAATCGTAAATCTACACAATCCTCAATAAGAGTTTGTTCTGCCAACAAATTAGAACAAGCAAATATAAAATCTCCAAGATATAGAAGATCGTCAATAGTATCTTCCTTGCTTTTTAAATACTCTTGCGAAGCTGGCAATCCATTTATCATATTGATATCGCATCCCTGTTCCAAACATAGCTTAAGAACTCTCCTATAAACCGCAAACTGCTTATTATCAAGCTCTTTTATAGGTGACACATTAGGATGCTCCTGATGAAAAAGACATGAAAACTCATGAAGAAGGAATAATGATTGATAGAATGTTAATTCAATTTCACTTTCCAGAATCTTCAAAAATCTATTTTGATACCAGTCTAAAGTATGGAATAGAATCTCAGTTACTTGAGTTTCTGTATATGGCCCTTTCCCAAATTTAGAGATCAATTCAGCAGAGATTACAGGTCTGTATTTTCTTATACTTTTTTGGTTATACCAAGCTATGAGCCGGCCTTCTGGAGTAAAATATATAGGCATAGGATTTTTTCTTGAAGATAAGTTAGGAGATAACAATTAGAGCAAGTAAAAATACCTGATTTATTTTTATACTAAATACCTAGTAATGGGTATATTGATACAATTAAATCGATGATTAACTTCTTAGCCCTCTTTTTTTTCTCCGACTTTTAAACTCCTTAGTAACATACTCGTAATCATTTTCAGCCTTCATTAGTAAATCCATAAACTTAGGCAATTCATTAAAATGAATCAGACCTTTATTTTCTTCAAGAATTTCAATTAGTTCCTGTTTTGACAAGGCAACTTTTTCGCCTTCAGCAGTCATTTTAATTTGGTTTGAATCGCACTTATTGTGAAGCCCTTTTGCGCTATATTCTTTGCCAATACTGCTGCCGTTAAAGACACAATGATTCTTATGGTCTACGAATGTTATACCATAAACTAGCCCTTCCGCATTTTTGCGGATTACCGTTTCAATACCTTCTTTTTCAATTGCTTTTATAAGTTGTGGCAGCATAATAATATTTGACCTGAAAAATGCCTGGTCAATAGCTCTCTTTATATGGATTTTATAATCTGAGCGTACAGTTTCATTACGCTTAAATAGCGTTTCAAGCCCTTTCAATGTGGGATAACTATATAGCCTGCTTGCTTTAATCGGCACACCAACCGGATTTCCCTTAGCATCCAGTGCGTGATATAGTAGTCCGTTATGTTTGGCAAGCCTTGAATTCTCCGTCCCTTTATCAGCGGTAATATTATACAGTTTTAGTACGGCATTCAATTCCGGAAGGCTGGTGTAGCGGTAATTGTTTATCACATACATTAAAGTACTCTCAATAGCTTTTTTAGTTTCTGCTTTGCCGTATTGGACTCTTGTCGATACTGGTTCGGGACGGTAGAAAATCTTTTTATGATCTTCAGCTTTTACAAGGTTAAAACTCTGTTCGATTTCCTTACGCGCCGGTTCTGACTTATCCCTGCCGATATTGTTCATAGCAATACGCTTACCGTTAGCCTGGACGTTGATGGTGGTGATGTGCAGATGAGGATGCCCTGCATCATGGTGCTGGTAGATTAAATAGGGCTGCTGCCCGAAGCCGATTTTATTCATGTACATTTCCGCTATTTCCAATAGTTTTTCCTTTGGCAGGTTCGCTTCGCTTGGGTCAAAGTTCAGGGAGATGTGAACGGTGTTGCGTTTTACATTTTCATTGAGTTGCACCTGGCGTTGCATCAGGTTTAATTTCATGGCATAGGATAGTCTGTCGGCATCCAGCGGGTAATTGTGCTGGCCGATGCATAGGGCTTTGCCTTCCTTAATCTTGTTTTCGTTGTAGTTGAGCATCCCTCTTATGGAATGCCCGGTCTTGATCACCGCAACCATTTTTCTGCCAGTTTTTGAAGTTCATTTTTTACTTCTTCCATCTTCCTTGTGATAGCATCGCGCTGCATTGTTATAAGCCCTAATGTTTCAGAAAAACGGGTGTCTTGAAACGATGCATTTATCCTTTTCACCAGCTGGTTAAAATTGCTGCCGATTGCATTTAACTCGAAGTTCATCTGGCTCATTTTGACAATCAAATCATCGGTGGCAGCATCCCTTGTAATGGTCGTGATGGGCTTATCAAAAAGGCAGCGTCTTACATAGTCGCTCAGCTTGTTGCAGGTAGTGTTTTTTAGGTGGTTTTCAAGTGTAGTAAATTCCTTGTCCGTCAGGCGCACATAGATACGCTTCTTGCGGTTGTTGTTTTCAGTCTCCATAGTATCCTCTTCATTATCATTTCAGCTTTGTAAACATTGTAGCAGTCCACCGCCCACGACTTCGGAGTAAGGGCGCAAGATAGACCGTTGTCCGACAACGGGACATCTTGCCGTTGCCGCAGACAAGGCAACCTCCGGCAGGTGCTTTTATGTTCTATAAAGTTAAAACGCATCAATGAGGATTGCAATCCCCGCTGAATTTCGACTAGGATAGTAAATGAAAAGGACAGGTTTTTGGCCTGTCCTTGTATTGGTCTTCTGATTTGAAATAGATTGTTTTTTTACTAATTCATCAGGAAAATTCCGCTGTCGTTTTTGGCAAATCCGCTGCACAGTTCAAAGGCTTTTTGTGCCCTGTTTTGTGCCGTGCCGCCCATTACAATACTTTGTAGTTTTGCTTCGTCGTCTTTGTAGTTCCTTACGTTTTGATAGTAGCCTGTAACGGCATTGTAAGCACCAAACAAAGTACCCTTTGTCGTGTCCATCTGTTGGGTATCGTTTACCATAGCATAGGCAAAGGCATCTTCTACCATATTTTTGAAGTTGGTAGACAGTTCATCGTATGCCCCTTTTTTAAGCAGGTCAAAGGTTTCTTTGTTGGGGCAAAGTGCCAGCTGTATAAGCTTCTTAACCTCTTCATTTTTTACCCTGATGGTTGACCATTCGTTAAAGATACTTTCAAGCTGGTGGCTCAGGGTGTTTGCCAGCCCCATAACTTTGTGGGCATCTTCAAGGCGTTGTTTTGCTCCCGAGGTGTGTTTTATCCGTACTACATTGGTCATGTTTTTCAGTGAGGCGTTCAGGGTATTGCGGCATACAATACGTATGGGTGTAAAGGCTGCCGTAATGCTTCCGCTGCCGTCGTGCGAAGTTGTGAGGAACAAATATTTTTCGGTTACGTCATCGCCATTGCCTACACGGATATAACCGGGCAGTTTGGCAGTTATAAATATGCGTTCGCCATTGCCCAAAGCTCCTGCGGTCTCGTATAAAATTCCATCCTCGCCGCCTACAATAGCATCAAAGAAACTGAAGGCATCACGGTTCTGTACAATGTGGTAATCTTTACCGACCACCCCCAGTACCGTATTGTTATCGTTGCGGACATTGGCAAAGTAATTCGGTACGGTTAATTGGGTATCGGCAGTTTCTAAATCCTGACCAGCTTGTATTAAATCATTACCTATAGTGTATAGTGGCGATTTAACCACCTCATAATCCAGCCCTGCGTGTTTAAAGGCTTCTGCGCTTGTGGTGTAGTCGGTTACGATTTGCCCCAGATTGTGCCAGGCTATTTCCTTCACGCTGAAAAAAGAATAACGGCCTGTTGTCACGTTGAAATTCAGATTGTGTCCCATAACATTTACTTTTAAAGGATTTGACAAAAATTAAAGTGTTGTTACTTTCTTTTTTAGCCGCCTTCCGCCATAAAAAACAAATGTTTTCCACAAAGAAAAAACGGAAAAAAAGAAAGCCAGCTAACAGCGGGCGGTAAGCATGCGGAGCGCTATAAGTCCCGAAGGGTGGGACTGTGAGTAAGCGAACAGTTCCATTATGCGCGCGCAGCCTGCGGCGCACGCTAACTTAGCTGCCTTTTTTACCGTTTCGTGGTGGGAAATAATCTTCTTGAAGTAGAAGTGTCTTTTGAGGAAAGTTAGTTTTTAAAAGTGCATGCCAGAGCATGCTCTTGCCACAGTAATAAAAACAAATCCTAACGGTGCGCCGGAAGGTTTTGTTGAAGCAGATATTTTTACTTAATTTTGAAGGTAACACATTAAAAGTAAAACCATTAACCGCATTGAATATGGAGAAAATTAAAATTAATGAACTGGTTGATTTTCGACGTAAAACATCTGAGAGATACAAAAGAAATTTTGTTACTAAACTTAAAACGAGATTACCAAAAGATAAATCCGAAATTGAAGGAGAAGAAGATGAACCTCGAGACTATTGGGTTTTTAGCACTAGTTGCATTTACAATGTTTTTAAAAATAGAAGTGATGAATTTTATGACCCAAAAATTGCCGAGCTTGAAGCGAAAATGCTTAATCCTGCTTTAAAAAGTACAACGTTTTCAATGTATAAACGCAATAGAGATATATTGGTAAATTTTAAGGATTTTGAATTATATAATTTGAGACCTGAAAAAATTGCGCGTCAGGGAGTTCAAACAGAACATAAAATTCTCGTAGTAGATGGTATTCCTTTATATATCAAACCGACAATAGTCTTTTCGTTCGAAAGAAATGGTAAAAAGGAGATAGGCGCTCTTTGGCTGGTTCCTCAAGTCGATGGATTCAAAAAAATTGAACTTGGAATTTTCTGCGAAGCGTTATATAGATTTCTTTTAAAGAATTATTCAGAGAATTTTCAAATTTCTGAAGACTACTGCATCACTATAGACACTTTCAACGCACAGTCAATTACTTATAAAGACTTATCGAATGGAGATATTAAATTTCTTTTAGATTTAACTATAAGCGAAATAAAATCCCTTTAGTATCATACAAATCATATATACATTACAGCTAGTCTGATTTCGTTATAAACTTTATGAGGAAAATCTAATCTTACCCAATGGTCACCATTTTCATATTGGGATTTAAGATTATAAATTAAATTTAGCACTTCAGAGGATTCTAAAATCGCTATGAATTTTATTAGTTTATCCCAATTTTCATCGTCCCATAATTCTTCATTGCTATTCGTTTCCCAAATATTCCATCTACTTAATATTTTAGCAATATTGTAAATTGCCAATTGTCTTTTATCTAATTGATATTGAAGCCCTAATATAATGTTCGAGAATTCACTTGAAATACGGTTAGCTTTAGACCATGAAAATTTATCTATTCTCTCTGTTTTTGGAAAAAGATAGTCTATATAATCATCTATAAGTTTAGATACTATTTTGTAATCATCTGACCGTAAAACTGTACTTGCTGCATATTTCATTTTGAGTAATACTGAATTGATTTGTAGGGGGTCTTCACCAGCTAAAGCTCCAAACTCCCCAAAAACCATTTCATTGTAAAACTCAAGATTAGAAGTCAAATAGGTTAAATCTAGAATACAGTATAAATTTATGTCTTGAACGTTATTGTCAAGTTTTAGATCTAGTTGTGGATAATGTTTTTTAAAGATGGTCTTATCTTTGATTATTTCTTGAACGATATCATCCCAAAAAAGAATCATGACAGGAAACTTGTTTTGCCTAGTCCTTTCATGAGATAGAACTCTAATTTCGTACTGTAACAAAGAATCTGAGCGATCTGTACAGGCAAAATAGTACATCTTTAAATTTGGCAAGAAAGACTCAGCTTTAATTATTTCGTTACGTATAAGATTTATATTTAATTTACTCTTATAATTTTTACACTGTACTCCTATTAAATCGAACAGGTGATTTGACCCAAAAAAATCTACTCCATTTTGACTTTGTCCTTGTCTACCATTTCTTTGAAGATCGGGGTTTTGCCATTTGATTTTGCATGCATCTAAAGTTAATTCTTCAAATTCATCCCATGACCTGGGTGTTGGTATATTCATGGAACTTAGTGTGGGCATGTATAAATAATATTTTAGTTCTTGTTTACCAATTTCTCCATATAAGCAACTTTATCTTTTTCTGCCTGTAACAGCCTTTCGTAAAGTTCAACTATTTTATCTACTGGATTAAAAGTCGGTTGAATGTTTATCGCATTGATAGTTGAACTATCATTACTAGTAAATGTATTAGAGATAATATTAAGTATTGTTTCTTCAGAGAAATTCTTGATACCCTCAACAGTCACTCCCAGTGCCTTCGCGATTTCTTCCAGTTTAGCATCTTCAACCGTTTCACTGTTTTCAATAGCGGAAACAGCTTGTTGGCTTATACCCAAAGCCTGGGCTAGTGCTTCCTGTTTAATATCGCGTAGTTCACGTATGCGGCTAATCTTTCTTCCTATGTGGTTTTTAGTTGCTGTGCTCATAACTCAAAGGTATTCAAAATTCTGTAAGAAATATTCAGTTGGTAAAACACAAACCGTAACTGGTATGATACAACCCGTTGTGGTTCGGTACGCTACCATGAGGTAGTTACTTGCTGTGTATAAGCAAAAATAAGCTTTTTCACTGATGTTTCACAGCAAAAATGGAGTTTATGAAGTATGAAATTAAAATCCCGCAGGCCTTTCCCAATCACAATGAACTGGCAGAGGCCGTAAACCATTTGGTCAGTTTCCTGCACATCGATGCAGTGTATGTTTCACCGCTGGCACACAAAACACTTGTGTCAGTTATCATGAGCGATAGTAATGCCCAGGACGACGATGCGCTGCATGATAGTAAACTGGCAGATGACCACCCCAATATTGTGTTTAAGTATTTTAGCGGGCATTGGGTAGAACATGCTTATAAAAAAGGTTTTCCTTATTTTATAATGCACTGCAATGCCGAAAAACTTGTGTACTGCCTGCCCGAAGCAAAGGTTTTCTACCCTGTAAAACTCAAGACAAAATATTACACTTACCGCCTCAGAAAACGCACAGGCGAAATGATTTACGCCATTGATGCGTACCTGCGTTTGTATAGCGATTATATGCAGAATGAAAGCCACCTTGAAGCCTCCTATGCACTGCATCAGGGCTTGCGGTTTATATACATGATGATATCGGAATTACATGGAGAGGGGCTTAAAGGTGGTCAGGATTTATTTGGCCAGTACAGGTGGGTTGCAGATTTTGCGCCATCCCTTGATGAAATTATCAATCCAAATACCGATGAAGGGAAAATTTTACTGGAATTCCTGAATGCCTCGCGAAGCGCTATTCTATCTAAATCAGAATTAGAAGTCAATATTGATACGTTGAAAGAAGCTAACAAAAAGGTGCGTCAGTTCTATGGAGAAGCGCGAAGCCTGTACAATAAGTTGTATGTGGATTACAAGGCAAAACTTAAAACGTTACACCAAACTGAAACTGCTGGACTTAGCATTCTTGAACAAAAGTTACCTGAAGATTATTTTGCGGGCCAATTACTACACCAAATAAACGGAATTATTACAGGGTACATCAAGACAAGGGCGGTATTCTGCTTTGGCTACAAACTGTTTAATACTGAAATTAAAAAAACGAAGTCTAATTACTTCAACCCCAGTTATCACTTTTATCTGTTGGTTTATACTCTCGAGCCGAAAGACAACCCCGCTGCAATGATTGAAGCCAAAGTAAGGGAAGCCTTTGGTAAAAAGCATAAGGTTACAGTGCTGGTACACCGTAAACAGTCGATGTCTAAAAAACGCGATAGCGACCGTTGGTTCTTCAACAAACTTACGGTTAACGGTTTTCAGGTTGGTAGTATTCTAAACATTACCGATCAGCCGTTTGAAAGGGATTTGGAGTATTCGGTTAACTACTGGCGTAACCGCGCCCTGCTGGCAGAGAGCCATCTTAATACAGCTAAATCACTTATCAATCCCGATGATGCACTGCTGAAAAATACACTGCTGCATCAGGCTATCGTTAACAGCTGCCTTGGTTTTATAGAACTATTCCTTGGGTACAGGCCAAACCGTGTAAACATTGGGCATCTGTTTGCGCTGATGCAATTTATTACTGGTAAAGATTTTTCATTGTATTTCCGTCAGGAAGATGATAATTCATTGTACCTGTTGCTATCCGCTAACCCGGATATGATACGTTACAAGGTCGTAAACCAATACGCTATTGAAGACAGTAATGAACTGGAATTGCGCTGTAAGGATTGCTTTTTGGAACTAAAACAACTGGCTTTTGCCAAACTTGATGAACTCTATAAATCACACCTAATTTTATAAGCTATGGAAAATGATAAAATCAAAGAAGCAATAGACTTCGCCGAAAAAATTAAAAATGCCAGCCAATTCAATGTGTTTTGGGAACGTCCAAGAAGGGAGGGCTTCGGAGTACAACTTAACTTTTCAGGATATAATGACCTTATGCTTACTGTAAGGGATATAATGAAAGTTTGTGTTGCTGCATTAGGTGAAGAGGATACAGCATCTAATTTAACTATTTCTTCTGTACTTGAAATTGCACTCCAGTTAATGCCAATGGAAGAGACCATGATATTGGATGAATGCTATGCGTTGCATTTAAAGTTGAAGCAACAAAAAGACGATTAAAACACCACACACATCTCCTCCGATCCCCGCTGAATTTCGATTAGGATCGTTTGAAAATGCTGTCGTACCTTTATGCATTAACCATTTATTGGTTGCTCGATGTCGAACAGGATAAATAATGAGGTATGGAAGAGCAAGTAACAAAAGATGATTTGAGGCAGTTTGGGCTGCTGATTATTGGTGAGGTAAGAAAATTAATCCAATCGGATGCGGGGGAGAAAAACGATTTACACCCTGAATGGCTTAAAAGCCGAGTGGTGCGTAAGCTGTTGGATATGTCGGCAGGTTCTTTACAGAACCTGAGGATAACCGGCAAAGTGCGGTTTAAAAAGGTACTGGGTTCTTATTATTACAGCAAAGCTGATATAATGGGGTTGTTTAACGATAAAGAGCCTGGTTATGGAACTACATGAATTTCAGCATTACATCAGGTTCTTTGAGAGAGATGCCGGGCTTAACGTCTGGCATTTTGCTTTGCTGAGTGCTATTCTCCATTTGGGGTACAGGCAGAAGCAGTCAAAATTCATTAGGGTCAGTCGTAGTAAGATTATGGCGCTTTCGCATATAAAGACTTTACCAACATACCATAAATACTTTAAGGAACTTCAGGTTATGGGGTATATCCGTTATACACCCTGCTACCATCCGGGGTATAGAAGTGAGGTTGAGCTGTTATTCCAAAACAGATAATCTATAATTAAAAACTCGCACTGATGGTGCGAGTTTTTATTACAGTGTATTTAATTTGTCTCATCGGTGATGAGACAAATTAAATACACTGTAAAATAATGACTTATAATTGTTGCCGCACTGAGGCAACAATTAGTAGAAATCCAATATCGCGGCCAATAACTTACTCTGGGATTGACTCTTTTTCGTTTTTATAAATAGTCAATTATTTCAAATTCTCTTTAAAAAATGTTTCCAGTTTATCAAAAGGGATTTTATCTACCTGGTCATACAAATCAGTGTGGACTGCATTGGGTATAACTACTAATTCTTTGGGCTCCGCCGCTGCTTCATAAGCCGTTTCGCTGAAATAGCGTGAGTGTGCTTTTTCGCCTGCAATGATTAACACAGGCCTTGGCGAAATCTCCTTTATGTAATGCAGAATTGGTGCATTCATATTGGTCACAGCGTTGGTCAATGACCACGAGGCATTGGAGTTGAGCGAACGGGGATGAAATCCTCTGTTTGTTCTGTAATACGCCGCATATTCTTTCACAAATTGAGGTGCATTTTCCGGCGCGTTTGCTAGTCCTGTAGCACCATAAGCCGTCGTTCCTTTTTCTGCATCTTTCCAGCGTTGTTCGCCTATCTGTATGTATTCTTTTGTACGTTCTTCCAGTGTCTTTTTATCATAGTAACCGTTTGCTGTACCTCTTGATATATCATACATTGTAGCGGTGGCAACCGCTTTGATCCGTTTGTCGGGTGCTGCTGCATTCAGCGCATACCCACCAAATCCGCATATCCCAATAATGCCAATTTTATTTCGGTCAATGTTTTTCTGTAACCCCAAAAAATCTACTGCGGCACTGAAATCTTCGGTATTTATATCGGGCGATGAAATATTACGGGGTTCGCCACCGCTTTCGCCTGTGTAAGAAGGGTCGAATGCAAGGGTTATAAATCCACGTTGGGCTAATTGGTTCGCGTACAAGCCTGATGACTGTTCCTTCACTGCTCCATAAGGTCCGCTAATGGCAATAGCTGCGAGCGATGCAGTTCCACTATTCTTAGGAATATACAAGTCACCCGTAAGCGTTATTCCGAACCTGTTTTTAAAGGTTACTTTTTGGCGTGTTACCTTATCGCTCAACTGAAAGGTGTAATGGTCTGTTGTGTCTAACTGTTTCATTTCTTTTTTCTGGTTTTGAGCACTAACCCCTAACATAAAAAGGGATAAGATTGCTGTAATTATTGTCTTTTTCATTTTATTACTATTTAAATTGTTTTAATAATTTTTGCAGGGATGCCTGCTACTACTGCATTATTCGGTACATCTTTAGTGACTACGGCACCGGCTGCAACTACTGCATTTTCACCTATTGTTACACCAGGGAGTATGGTAGCAGCCGCACCAATCCACGCATTCTTTTTGATGGTTATTTGCCCGGGTACAAGGGCATGTCTGTCCTGCGGTGATAGCGGATGCCCTTCTGAAAGCAAACTTACCCTGGGGGCTATCTGTACGTTGTCCTCTATGGTAATCCCTCCTAAATCCAGAAAAATGCAATCGAAGTTTATAAAGACGTTTTTGCCTATTTTGGTATGCTTGCCATAGTTAATGTGGAGTGGTGTAAATACGGCAGTGCTTTCGTGTATTTCGGTACCGGTTATCCGGCTCAGCAGGTTTCTTATTTCAGCGGGGTCTGAAGAACGGTTCATTTCCAACACTAATTTTTTAGTGGCATAGGAAGCCTCCCGAAGCAAATCCATCTGGCCGTCATCTGCCGAAATGGTATCTCCCTTGTATAATCGTTCAAAAATATCGCTACTCATAACCTTCGTTTTTGTCCTACTTATTGATAAGACAAAATTAAAAAGAGAGCCCCGCAGTGGCTTTACTGCAGGGCTCAAATAGCTTTTCTCAGAAGCTCATTTTCATTATACTTCAGTGGGAGGTATACCATACTGTTTTTTGAAAGCGGTTGAAAAATGGGAAGGATTTTTAAAACCTACTTCTATATAAACGTCCTGGACTTTATGGCCTCCTTTAAGCTTTTCATACGCTTCTTCCAAACGTCTTTTTATAAGCCATTTCTGTGGGCTAAGGGTACTGATTTTCTTGAAATCCCTTTTGAATGTAGCAAGGCTACGCCCTGTGTAAGCTGCGATTTGTGCCATACTCAGGTCATCACGGAAATATTCATTCAGGAACTCTAAAATATCTATTTTCCAGGGTTCTGTAAAGTCAAATAATATTGGGTAAAATGCTTCGTTGTTGTTTAAAAGCGCATAAATACCTTCAAGCAGTTTCAAATGCACTACACCTTCTGTAGGCTTTACCTCTTCATCAAAGTAAGGGGTTAATGACTGAAACAAACTCGTTACATCGGCACGGGGAGCCACCTTGAAAACGACTTCATCAGTGGCGGTTACATCAATAGGCAACTCTGATTTGTTGAGTTTACTGTAAAATTCCCTTAGTATGTTCCTGCTAAAGGTAAGAGAAATCCCTTTGTATAGTTCTTCGTTAGTACTATTCTTGTACATCAAAAGGCGGTGGTCGCGGCGTATTAGCACACATTCACCGGGTTTAATCACATATTTCCTGTTTCCGTATTCAATGATTTGTTCACCGGAATACAGATATAACAACACGTGTTCCGGAGTGGAATGGATACACTTTTCACTCTGTTCTGAGAAACACGACAGGAAAATCCCTGAGTAACTTATTGTTTTTAACTTATCTTCTATTGCCTGGTTCATAAATATTTACAGGATGATTTAGCACAAAGATACTGATTCCAAAGTATAGATTCTTTTCTGAAAAGCTCATACAGCATTACTCATTGGCTCACTCTAAAGACTATTTCGATAAGGAGCGTTCTTCAACAATTAAGAAATGTCCTTCACGCGCATGTATAAGCCACCTGCCATTTTGAAAAACATAGCTGTCATCGTATCTGACGCTGTAATCGGTAAGTATATCTTTGCCATCTACTTCCCTTATCATTTTTATTTGTGAGAAGGAAACACCTGTAGCTGTATTACCGTCAATGGTAATTTCATGCTGCCCATTTAGGGTAAAGTAGGTTTTGACAAATGAGGCATGACCGTTAAACTCCTTTTCCATTTGGTCTTTACCCGCTGCTTGTGATACTAAAGTGCCTCCCATAAATGCTTTATAAACAATTTCATCTGCAAATAAATTCATTTGTTCCGCTATTTTCTTCTGGTCTCCCAGCGTAGCATAGTCATCAATTAGTTTTCGTAATTGGTCTTTTGTTTCTAAAAATTCAAGTGTCATAATTTTCTATTTTTTATATTAAAAAGTTTTTTGGGAAGTATAAATACTGATCAATATTTCGTTTATCGATTGTCAAAATTATTTTATATTCGCTTACAATTTATTAGTTGTTGCCTAAAGGTTAGGAGCTAATTAAAATGAACCGAGAATGAAAAGAGATAATAATCCGGGTGAGGTAAACAAGGAGTTTACTGACGAATGCCACAAAACGTTAATGGCCGTAAGCGATGCGCTTTATGCCATAGGTGGAAAATGGAAGCTAATGATTATCATAGCTATAGCAAGGGGTAACAATCGCTTTACTGAAATCCAAAAACAGGTTAAAGGCATATCTGCGCGTGTACTATCAAGTGAACTTAAGGAACTTGAAATGAATGGATTTATTGTTAAAAAGGTAGATGTGGGATATCCGGTTACGATTGAATATCAGCTGTTACCCTACAGCCATACCTTAGAAGAAGTTGTAGGTGCTATGACCCGCTGGGGGATGCAACACCGGGAGAAAATAAGACAGGATAGAGGTTCCGAAAAATAAATTTAAAATGCTGTAAAACATATTTTTATAATTGTGCCATCAGTGATGGCACAATTATAAAAATATAACAGTCGCATCACTGCGGCGACAATTACGTCATTTTATTTTTAGAGGTTCAGTGTATTTCAGTAAAGTTGTATTAATATATCCGCAGATATATTCAGCCGTTCTTTTAAGGCACGTATCATGGAAAGGCTAAGCTTTCTCTTGCCGGACAGAATTTTAGATTTTCGTGAACGTGCACCTAAGATTTCAGAGAGTTCCGCATCAGAGATATTCAGTTGCTCCATCCTGTATTTTATTGCTTCAAGAGGGGTGGGCTCGGGAATGGGATAATGCTCGTCCTCATATTTTTTTTAAGAGCATCGAAAGAATTTCCAATTCGTCCGATTCTTCACTATCTGGGTGCAAGTCAAGTTGCATCAGTTCGTAAATACGTGCGAGAGTATCTTCATGCTGTTGTTCGGTTCTGATTAATCGTAACATCTATTTTGATTTAAAAAACAAATATAAAAAAAGCGTTACCGTATTGGTAACGCTTTTAGTTTTAATCTTGATTGCTATTTGGTTCGTCTTCATCTTCAAAAATATCGCTGAACTTTTGTTGCAACAGTTCCTTGTCAGGAAGTTGTGTGCGATATTCGGCAACCATTGTAGGGGAAAGGCTTCTGCTTAAGGCGTATTCTACTACCTGATTATCCTTATCTTTACAAAGCAAGATACCAATACTTGGGTTTTCATGTTCTTTCTTTACGTCTCTATCCAATGCTTCGAGATAGAAATTAAGTTGCCCGATATGCTCCGGTTTAAATTTACCAGCTTTCAACTCAAAAGCAACCAAGCATTGTAAACCCCGATGATAAAACAATAAGTCAATGTGAAAATCACTGTTCCCGACCATTAGTTTATATTCTTCGCCGATAAAAATAAAATCTCTGCCTAATTCCAGGATGAAATCCTTCATGCGGTTGAGCAATCCTTTTTGCAGTTCGCTTTCACTGTGTGAGTCCGGCAAATTTAGAAAGTCAAAAACATAGCTGTCTTTAAACACATCTTGGATATCTGTTTTAGAATTTTTCGGTATAACGGATTTAGGATTTTCGCTTGTCATCGCCCGTTCAAACAAGCTTGCTGATATCTGCCGTTCAAGTTCTCGAAAGCTGTAGTTTTCCTGAATGCAAAGTGTTATGTAATATTTACGTTCTTCCATTACTTTACATCGGGAGAATATCGCCATGTGGTGTGACCAACTGATTTTTGAGAGCATACTACCTTTAATATCTGCCGGTTTAAATTGTGTCAACACTGTTGGCACAATCACAGATGGTTGATTTTCAGTATTTAATGATTTATCCAACACAAAGAGACGGTAGTCTTTCGAATACGTTTCGTAAAATTGAATCATCCTGTACAAGCCTCTTCGGCTGAATCCTTTAATTTCCGGATTGTTACGTTGGATATACTCTGATAAGTCAGCAACAGTTTTATCTCCCCAATCAGAAAGTTTTAATTTATTACTGATGTACATACCCACATTCCAGTATAAGTTTATTAATTCCGCATTTACAGCTTTAATCGCATTTGAGCGTGACTGTTTTATGATTTGAACTATTTCTATAAAATTATCTTCCATGATTTAAACTTTTTTAAGATGGGTAGTTCCGTGAGACAGTGCAAGCAGTTCTTTTAACTCCTGTATTTCCTGCTGCATTTTGGATATGATATCCGGTGATGGTGGTTGAGGTGTGGTTTCCTTACTGCTCAGCCTCATTTGCAACTGCTTCATTTCCCTTCCAACAGATTGCTGTTCGGTTATAGCATACTCTTCGGTTTGCTTTACTGACTGGTGTCCCAACAGTTCTTTCACCACATGAATAGGTACATCATTATTGAGCGTTACGGTGCTTCCGAAGGTTCGTCTGGCCTTATGGTTGTTAAAAGTACTTTCAATGCCGCACAGGTCAGCTATTTCCTTCAGGTAGGCATTCATCTTTTGGTTGGAAGTTACCGGAAGCACAGAATTACGTTCCAGGCAAAGCTTATGGTCTTTGTAGCGTTCCATAATCGCTTTGGCTTTCGGTAAAAGTGGGATATTAATATTGCTTCCGGTTTTCTGCCTTTCGGTAATAATCCACATCTCGCCGTCAATCCCGAATTTAATATCGGATTTCTTCAAGTTAAACGCATCAATATAGGCCAGCCCGGTATAGCACTGGAATACGAAAATATCCCGCACGGTAGAAAGGCGTGGGGTAGAAAAGGTGTGATTTTCCAATTGGGCAAGTTCGTAGCTGCTCAATGGCTTTTTAGGAACCTTAATTTTCTTTGCCTTAAAACGCTTAAAAGGATCGGCCGTGATAATCTCTTTATCTATGGCGAGTAATACAATCTTCTTGAAGTTGGTAATGTATTTTACGGCCGTATTATGGCTGATGTTCTTAACTGTCTTCAGGTAAAACTCATAATCCTTTACAAACTCAAAGTTGAGTTCGCGGAAATCCATATCTTCCATATTGTACTTAAAGCGCAGGTATTCCTTAAGGTGCTTCTTAGCTACCTCAAAACGTACGTGCGTACCAATAGCATATTCGCCTCTTTCGACTAAGGCTAATAATTCGTCATTGTGTTTTTGGAATTCCTGTACAATTTTGCTTTGTGATGCAGCTTTGCCCATCACATAGTCCATAAGCTTCTCGCTGGTCACAGGCTTACCGGCATACATTAAGTCTGTACGGTACTGCTGGATTTTCATCTCAAGGGTTTCCAGAAAGAAGTTCACCGTTCGTGCATCTTCTTTGTTACCGGTCGCGCGCTCCTTGGACTGATCCCATCGGGTGGCATCCCACCGGCGGCGGGTAGAGGTTTCTTTTGGTACTCCGTCGACAGTAATCCTAAGATAGATTAACCTGTCGTTTGTCTCTTTTCGCGGGGTCTTCAGAAAGAAGGTTAACCCAAAACTTGTTGCTAACATAATTCAACATTTTAAAAATTAATAAAATTAGAATTATAGCGTCTGTAAATCAAGTCGTTAAGCAGGTTTACCGGTTGACAATCAAAGTGTTACATCATATTTTGTGGCACATTTTCAAAATTTTCTTTGGTGCCACAAAAAGTGCCACAAATTATGGGCATTTTTGTAAATTTTGATCGTGCAGGAGGGTAAAATAAAAAAACCTGCAACTTCGTAAAGTGCAGGTTTTCTGTGATTTAACTAACTTTATTCTAAAATAAAGCCTTGTAGTGGTGGGCGATGAGGGGTTCGAACCCCCGACCCCCTCGGTGTAAACGAGGTGCTCTGAACCAGCTGAGCTAATCGCCCCTATCTATCGCTTTACGTTGCTGTGGTTAGTTCCGTATTGCGAGTGCAAAGATAGCACAGTTTTTAATATCTGCAAGCTAAAGCAATAAAAAAATTACATTTTTTTTACGTTGACTAAAGTCGCTTTTGTGTCAGAGTTCACTACTTCAAGTGTAATGGGTTCAAGATTAGCATTTTTGCCTTCTATTATGTATAATTTGCCACCTTTAACCGGTTTATTGCTACTGTCAAAATTTACATCGCCGTAAAGCAGTGTGTTATCTATATCCTTTTGGTTTACCCATCCCTGGGTTAGTGCTTTCTTGGCGTCGTCACCTATATAAATACCTTTTTCGCGGATATTTTTAAGTACGCGGCAATTCGGCAGGTAGCAAAAATCCTGTCCACGCTTGTTAAATATCATTGTAACAAGGAAACCGCCAAGTGTAAGCCCAAAAAGGTAGTAGGCAAGCCTGTGTTTAAATTTCATCGGTTAAAAATTTTCTGCAAAAATACGCAATTGCCGGCTGTCATTACCATAGCAGTTAAAGTAATTTATGGAGCTTTTTCAAGTGTCACAATCCTGCGTTCAAAAAGCTCTGTAACGTCCTGTGTTTCTTTTTCCAGTGTCCATGTTTTAAAACCCAGTGCTTCTGCGGCGGAGGTGTTTATTTTTTTGTCGTCTACTACTAAAGTACGTTTTGGTTGCAGGCCATGGTTCTTTGCCAGCATACTAAACGCAGCTGTATCGGGCTTGCGCACACCCGTTTCATGCGAGTAATATACTTTTTCAAAACACCGGTAAAAATCGCCGTAGAAGCTAATACCGGCATCTTCTTCAAACTTATCTATATGTATAGGGTCTGTATTGCTAAGTAAAAAAAGCCTGTAAGAATTAGACAGGTTTTGTAAAAACTCAAGACGTTCCAGCGGAAAATCGCCTATGCTGGCATTCCAGGCATCTATAACTTCAATTTCAGAAGCATTTTTTGTATACCCCTGTAATGTCTTTACAAAGTCTGTCCGGTTTACTGCTCCTGTTTCAAATCTTTGTTCCAGGGCTGTAAGGTGGTTATTCCAGCTCGTTAGGCCAAGGTTAGCAAGGGCCTGGTTTTTGGCGTAAGGGTTTTTATTTAAAAAAACATCGCCAAGGTCAAATATTATTGCCTGTACCATAATTCCTCAATATTTGAAGTTCGTCATCAAGGATTCGTTGTTTTGCAACCAGCTTGCCCGAAATTTTTGGGGAGGGCACACCGGTACCAAATACAGTAGTACCCGTAAATATACGCGCCTCGTCCCAAAGGCCTGCATTTATAAAACTTTGCAACGTTTTACTGCCTCCCTCTACCATTACAGAGAGCAGGTTGTGTCGGTACAATAAATTGGCAACAGCCTGGGGCATGTTGCCTTCATAATCGGTTTGCTCATACAACAGTTTGTCTAAGGTAGTAAAATCTTTTTGCTCAGTCAAAACTATTGTATTGATTTTTTGGTCTTTAACTTTAAAGCTGTCGTTTATCTTGCCTGATTTGTCCAGTATTATCCGGGTAGGCGAGGGTCCAGCCCAGTTTCTTACGTCTAAAGATGGATTGTCGTCCAGCACGGTCTGCGTACCGGCCAGTATGGCCATTTCTTCGCTACGCCATTTATGAACCAACTGTCGGGAATATGTATTTGTTATCCATACAGGCTCTATTTTATCCCTTTTTTCCGGACTTAAAAAGCCGTCTGCGCTGCTTGCCCATTTCAGTATTATGTAAGGTCGTTTCTTTTCATGAAATGTAAAAAAACGACGGTTACTTTCCCTGCACGCTGCTTCTAATACGCCCACAGTTACTTCTTTGCCCGCTTCCCTTAGTTTTTTAATTCCCATACCGGCCACTTTTTCGTGCGGGTCTGTAGTACCCACAACAACCTTAGGTATGCTATGCGCTATAATCAGGTCGCAGCACGGCGGCGTTTTACCGTAATGGCTGCAGGGCTCCAGGCTTACATACAGCGTACTTTGTGAAATCAGGTGCCGGTCTTCTGGGCGTACCGAGTTTATACAATTAACCTCGCTGTGCGGGCCGCCGTAGGCCGATGTATGCCCTTCGCCTATAATACGGTTTTTGTGCACCAATATGGCGCCTACGCTGGGATTAGGCATTGCTGCACGCATGCCGTTTTCGGCAAGTTCAAGGCAGCGTTTCATGTACGTTTCGTGGTTCATGCTAAAAATAAAAAGGTAAAGTTACTGGTTTTGCGTTTTAAAATACGGCAATCGTAACAAAAGCGTATTTTTGCCTTATGCAAGAAATACATATACGTAAAATTAAGCCTAAAGACAATGCCGCTTTGGCTGCCATAATTAGAGGGGTTTTTGATGAGCTTAATGCGCCAAAGGTAGGTACTGCCTATGCTGATCCTCAGCTTAACGATATGAGTACGGTGTATCAGGCAGATAACACGGTGTATTTTGTGGCCGAACTTAATGGCGCGGTAGTAGCCGGTGCCGGTGTGGCGCCATTAGATAACGGTCCACAGGGAGTATGCGAACTGCAAAAAATGTACAGTATGCCGAGTGCAAGGGGCAAAGGTGTAGGTAAAGCGTTAATGCAAGCCTGCCTGGAGGCTGCCAGGGAATTTGGATTCGAAAAAATTTACCTGGAAACACTTCCGTTTATGGAAGATGCACAGGCACTGTATACAAAATCCGGGTTTGAATATCTGGATGCGCCATTGGGCAATACGGGCCACAGCTCTTGCCCGGTCTGGATGATAAAGACACTTTAAAACATAGCATTATGACGTTAAAGCAGTACAAAGATCTATTTTTGGCTACGCTGGTGCCCGTAGTAGATGCCGGCGAAGCAGAGCGCTTCTTTTACATTACCCTTGAGGAGCTGGCAGGATGGAGGCGTATGGATTACCTTATGCATCCTGAAGCTAAGATTACAGCAACCGATGAACTGCGGTGGAAAGCAGTATTAAACAGCCTGGAACAGCAACAACCCATACAGTACATTTTTGGTAAGGCTCATTTTTATGGACTTGAGTTTAAAGTAAACGAAGATACGTTGATTCCACGCCCGGAAACAGAGGAGCTTGTAGAATGGATAATTCATGAAAACAACAAGCGCCCTGCATTTAATGTGCTGGATATAGGTACCGGATCTGGCTGTATACCCATTACACTTGCAAAACATATTACCCAGGCAGCAGTAACTACAATAGACGTGTCTGCCAATGCACTTGCGGTTGCAAAAGAGAACGCTCAAGCCAACGAGGTAAGTGTAAACTTTATTTTAACCGATATACTCCAGGCAAGTACACTGCCGCAGCAGTACGAGGTTATTGTGTCTAACCCGCCTTATGTGCGTAATCTGGAAAAAGCAGAGATAAAACCAAATGTACTTCAATACGAACCACACCTTGCATTATTTGTTGAAGATTCAGATCCGCTTATATTTTACCGGAAAATAGCACACCTAGCCCTTGATTACCTTACACCGGGCGGTAAGTTGTACTTTGAAATCAACCAATACCTGGGTGCAGAAACCGTAACCCTTCTTGAAGAAATAGGGTTTACAAACGTTATTCTGCGTAAAGACCTTTTTGGAAACGACCGAATGATTAGCTGTACTTTATAAGTTTTCAGTCGCAGTTACAGTTTCCAGTAATAGTATATGATCACAGTTTTCAGTTACTTCCTACTGAGACTGAAAACTGCGACTAAAATTATTCGTAGCGTAACGCTTCTACAGGGTCTAATTTTGCAGCCTTAATTGCGGGAAGCAGCCCTGAAACTATTGTAACAATAATAACCGTACCCAGGGCAGCTATTGTAGCCAGCCATGGCATAGGGAACGCCATGCTGAACAATAAAGATACACCGTAACCCGTAAGCAGCCCCAGTATAAGCCCCAATAAGCCCCCAAAGAAACAAATAACCAGTGTTTCGGTAAAAAACTGCATGGCTATGATCGTCTTTTTGGCACCCAGGGATTTTCTTACCCCGATTTCGCGGGTGCGTTCTGTTACAGATACCAGCATAATATTCATAAGGGCTACCGAAGATCCAAATACCGTTATAACTCCTATAACCCATGCTGCGGCGCCAAGTGTAGCGGTTTGAGAGCGCATGTTTTCAAGCAGTTCGTCGCTGCGTTCTATACCAAAGTTAGTGTCTGCAGTAGGGCTTAATTTACGAATGCGACGCATTGTCAGGGTGGCTTCGCCCACAGCGCCTTCTAAAAAGTCCTGATTGGTAAGGCTTACTTTTATAGTGTAATCTATATTAGCAGCGGTAAACATTGAACGCGCTATCTGAATAGGAATAAACAAGTTTAAATCCTGCCTGTTACCAAAGGTAGAACCTCGGGCTTTAAGCACACCTATAACTTTAAAGCGTGCGCCACGTACCGAAATGGTTTGCCCTATAGGGTTAACGTCTTTAAGAATTCCTTTTTCAAAGTCGGCGCCTATAACACAAACGTAATTGTTGTTTGTAATGTCAAAATTTGTAAAGTTTCTGCCCGAGGTAATTTCTAACCCTGAGTTAGGTAAAAAATATTCATCGGCACCCACTACGGTGATTTCCGGGTCTGATTTTTTGTCGGCATATTTTACCTCTGCATTACCCGCTGCGGTAAACGAAAGCGATGTTTTAGCCCCCGGAAACGTAAACCGGTCCTGAAAAGCCTTTGCCTGCGGATAGGTAATTATAGGATTTTCCCGGCTTTCGGCATCGTTTTGCCTTCCCACACGGTTGCTGTTATCGTACCGGCTTATAGAAAAGGTATTAGCTCCCATGCCTGCAAAACTGTTGGCTATACTGTTCTCCAGTACAGCAACTGCCGCAAGTATACCTACCAGTGCCCATACACCCAGGCTTATTATAAAAACGGTAAGCGTAGTACGCAGCTTTTGCCCCCTAATGGAGTCTAGTGCTATTTTGGTATTTTCCCTGAAAAGGTTAAACATATTGCGGTGCCTGATTGATAGTTAATGCTAAATATATACACAGTTGTACACAGGTTTGTCGCACTTATGCTGCGGATGTTACACCCTGTAGGGTAAAAACTGGAATCTAAATACGGAAATGGCTATATTTGCACCAAAATTTTATACCATGGCAAAACCCGGAATCCCTAAGGGAACAAGAGATTTTTCACCTGCAGAGGTGGCTAAGCGTCAGTACATCATGTCGGTAATTAAACGACATTTTGAACTGTTTGGCTTTCAGCCGATAGAAACCCCTTCGTTTGAAAACTCAGATACCCTGATGGGAAAATACGGCGAGGAAGGTGACAGGCTTATTTTTAAGATACTGAACAGCGGTAATTATTTTTACGATAAAAAAGGCATAGAGTTGCCGGCTTCGCTAAACGAGCTATTGGCTAATTCTGCCGAAACTATATCTAAAGAACAGCTGGTAGACCTTAATAAATTTACTGCTAAAATTTCTGAAAAAGCCCTGCGTTATGACCTTACCGTGCCGTTTGCGCGCTACGTGGTACAGCACCAGAATGAAATTACGTTTCCGTTTAAACGCTACCAGGTACAGCCGGTGTGGAGGGCAGATAACCCGCAAAAAGGGCGTTTCCGCGAGTTTTATCAGTGCGATGCAGACGTGGTAGGGAGTACATCATTATGGCAGGAGGTAGAACTTGTACAGCTGTATGATGCCGTTTTTACCGCCCTGGGATTACATGGGGTAACCATTAAGATAAATAACCGTAAAATACTTAGCGGCATTGCCGAGGTTATAGGCGCGAAAGATAAGCTGATTGATTTTACCGTAGCGCTTGATAAGCTTGATAAGATAGGGGAAGCAGGTGTAAAAGCCGAAATGGAAGCCAAAGGCATTACCGCAGCTGCGATTGAAAAAGTACAGCCGCTATTTAATTTTACCGGAACTATCACAGAGAAAATAGAAAAACTGGCGGTATTGCTTTCTTCATCTGAAGAAGGGATGAAAGGTGTAGAGGAGCTCCGTTTTATTTGTAGCAACGTGTCAGAACTTGGTTTGGGCACAGCCATACTGGACCTAGACGTTACCCTTGCGCGTGGACTTAATTACTATACCGGTGCCATTTTTGAAGTAGCTGCGCCTAAAGGTGTTGCCATGGGGTCTATAGGTGGTGGTGGACGCTATGACGACCTTACCGGAATCTTTGGGCTAAAAAACATGAGTGGCGTAGGTATATCTTTTGGGTTAGACCGTATTTACCTGGTGGTAGAAGAGCTAGGCTTGTTCCCTGAAACGGTCACTGAGGGTACTAAAGTATTGTTTATTAACTTTGGTAATAAAGAAGCGCTTTATGCACAGCGTACCATTACCACTTTAAGAAAAGCCGGTATAAAGGCAGAGTTGTATCCTGATGCTGCAAAAATAGCCAAACAGTTTCAGCATGCCGATAAACGTGCCATACCGTATGCTGTAATGGCGGGTGACGCTGAGGTAGAAGCAAATCTGTACACGCTTAAAAATCTTGTTACTGGCGAACAGAATAGTGTAACTATAGAGCAGCTTACCGAAGCGCTTAAATAAGTAATCCAGTAGTTTTAAAAATATAAAAATCCCGTAACGCAAACCGTTACGGGATTTTACTTTTTTGGGGAGTAGCAGTTATGCTACATCCAGTAATTTTACTTCATTTTTTGCTACGCCACCCGTAGGATCCTGTACAATCTCTATCCCAAGGATTTCAAAAGGGCGCTGAAGCAGCAGTCCGTTTACATCAAGATAATCCATTACCAGTTCATCAAAACTGTCCGGGTGCAGTGCGATGGCCACGCTGTCTGTTAATTCATTTTCTACAATAAATTCACGCATGGTGTCAAATGTAATTTTAGTCATAAGCTTCTATTTTAGGTTATGATAAAATTACACTTTTGACTGTAACTTGGTTTTTTAAAAATGTTAAATTTTGAAAAATTAACATTTATGACCGTTTTTTATTACACTAATTAATGAATTAAATGTTAAAATTTAGCATATATTTCAATTAAAATTTCTTAAAATAATGCGGTTTTTATGGTATAATTAGCAAATACAAATGTTGTTTTAACAAATATTTAGTAAAAATTATCTTCTGGTTATAAAGCGTTAAAAACGTTTTGGTTAGCCCATTAAAACCTGAAATCAACCGTACCCTCACCGGTATTTCCGGCCTTAGGAGTGTTATTTTCTACTTTTTTACCCTTAAGTTCCGGATATTTTTTTTCAAATTCCTTCATGTCGCGCTCCATATAATCGGCTACAAAAATCCTTGGTGTTCCTTTAACAGCCTTGTCCACGTAGTTTAGCTCGCCGAAATACGTTACACTGCCTTTTTTAATCTCAAACGGTATTGCAAAGTCTTTACTGTAGCTCACTTCACCTGTAGGGCCGAGGCGGTTTAGGTAACTGTACCTGTTAAAAGCGTATGTTCCGGGTTCACGCTCTATAATTACCAGATAGGTTTTTTTGTTGCCAAAATCACCATTCCACCCTGCGCCCGATTTGTGCGGCGTATTGATTATTATTTTACCGGCATTTTTCTTTTTAAACGTTTTATCGTTACCTGTGGGCTCATAGAAGAAGCGGTATATTTCATTCACCGGTGTATCGCCCTCAAAGGTTAAGGTACCTATGGCAATGCCCTTTTCGGGGTTGGCAGGGTATTTATCCGGCGATGCGGCATACTCTGTTTTAGACGCGCATGATGCTATTACTATTGCCACAAGGGCAAGAAGGCTCTTTTTCATAGAATATTGTTTTTACACAAATGTAGTTAAAACAATAAAAGTTAGAGGAATCAAACTGCGTTAAAAAAGAATCCCCTGCGGTGCGTAAGCATGCAGGGGATAGCATTATAAAAAAGAGGGCAAAGCGTTTAGTACACTTTAAACTGAAATATCTGCGATGCAGTAGTGTTTCCTGCAGCATCTTCAGTTACTACTTTCCAGTAGTACTTAGTGCCCGATGCTACATTTATACCGTTTAATTCTGTTGCTGTTGAGGTAGTACCCACCTGAGTAGCAGGATTAGCGTTAGTATCCATATATACCGTATAAACACTAATATCATTATCCACATCGGCACCTGCCCATTTAAGGCTTATTTGCGGCCCGTTTACACTGCTGCTCATAGCAGGGGAAACAAGGTCTGCCGGGAACGGGGCGTGGCTTACCGTAGCGGTTCCTGCATTATAAAATTTCCAAACATCGCTTTTTACTGTAGTACCGTCAGATTTACGAGCACCTACATACCAGGAGTAGGGGGTGCCCTTTGTAAGGGTTACATCAAAAGAAGTAGCGGTTGCAGCGTTATATTGCAGCTGAGACTGCGTGTTAAGGTTTTTTACGTATAGGTAATAGCTTTGCGTACCTTCGGAGGCATTCCACTGAAAGGTTACTTTATTTTGGGTATCAGATACATCTGTACCGGTAAGGCATTCTGTGTTGTTTGCAGGTGCAGAAAGGGCTGAAGCAGCATTACCACCAGCCGGTGCCGAACCGTTGTCGTCGCCTCCACAGCCGGCAGCTCCTAAAAGCGCTGCGAAAGAAAGGTATATTAATTTCTTTTTCATTGTTTTACAATTTTAGAGTAAGACGTGGTACCGCCAGCCGTAACCTTTACTATGTATACGCCGCTTTGTAGCGCAGCTGTATCTATTGTAACGGCGTCGGTTTGAGAAGCGGTAACCTTAGCAGTCATTAGTTTACCTACTGTATCGAATATCTCTATGCCAACTGTTGTGTTTTCGGCATAGGCCGCTACAACATTCAGCACATTGTCTACCGGGTTAGGGAATACAAGGGCCTTATTATCCAGTACAAAGGTTTCTTTGTATTTGCCCTGGCAATCTTTATCGGTTTTTACCTCTATGGTGTTTTCACCTGGTGCTAACGCAACCTCGTAGGTGTCGTTGTTTGTTTCTACAGATACGCCGTTAACGGTAACGGTATACAGGCTTCCGCCTTCCATATTTAAACTAACCGTTTTAGCATTGCGGTTCATTTTAGACAACACCGAAAGATCTGCCGGTTGTGTTATTTCTACCGTAAAACACTGGCGGTAGGCAAGTGCTTCTGATAAAGTAAAGCACAACTCGTAAGTGCCGCCATCAAGGTTTGTAAATGCCCCCGTGGTAGTAAACGCCGTACTTTGGTTATATCCGGTTGCGGTAAGTGTAGCCGTATAGTTGTGGTTAGCCGCTGTGGTAAACGCTATACTTCCATTATTGGCATTTCTGCAGGTTTCGCCGGTGTTTGTAATGGCAAAGTTGTTTTGTGGTAAGGTAAATAACGGACAGCCGTTAAAATCTACCACAGCACCCACAGGGGTATCAGGGCAAAGGTCTACGTTGTTACCTATACCGTCAAAGTCATCATCTGGCTCTGTGTAGGTAAAGCGCAGCCAGTTAAGGTTAAACTCAGGCGATACAATTAAAAACCTTAGGTAATACCTGCCTGCCGGTAGTATAACCTGTGTGTTTTTTGTTTGCCACGTTTGCCATCCGCCGGTAGGAGGTAGGGTAACGGTTTCTATGGTTTGCGTATCGGCATTAATAAGCTGAATAGACATCTGACCGTTAGTTTGCAGGTTTGCATATCGGTACTCCACTCTGTAGTTACCCGCCTGGTTTATATTAACCAGATAGTCTAGGTAATCCCCGGGGCTGGTGTAGCCTATATTTTGCCCGCCTCCGGTATCTGAAGTATTTTCAAGCACCAGTCCGTTATTTACGTAAAAGCTTTCTGCCTGTATGGTGCCAGGTAGCTGCTGTACATTCCCTATACGGTTTATTACCAACTTATCTGTGTAGGTACTGTGTACGGCATTGTCTGCCGCTACAAGGTTAGAGCCTGCGTACGTAAGGGTAATTACATCGGTATTGTTTAAGGCTCTTTCAGGGGTAATGATAATGCTGTTACTGCTTACGGTATTAATAGCTGTAATGGCTACAGCGTTTCCGTTTGCTTTTAATGTAAGGTTGCTATCGGTATAATTGATACCTGAAGCAAGGTCTTTGTTAAACGTAACCAAAATTTTATCACCCAAAACATTGGTTCCCGCATCTACAGTTTTAAGTGCTACAGACGATGCCGGTACAGCATTTTTAAACTCAAGATAGTTGAGGTTAAAACCTGCTGCATCTACGTAAATCCTGAATTTATTAGTACCTGCCTTAAGTATAACACCCAGTAAGGTTTTTGTTCCCCAAGTGGTGTATCCGCCGGTATTATCAAGGGTTATCATTTCAGAAATCCTGCCGGTTTGGTCTTCAAAATGAAGCTTTCCACCCACACCCGCATAGCGTATGTCTATATCATAAGCCGTGTCTGCAGCTACTGTAAGGGTATATTGCATCCACTCTCCAGGAGCCGTATGGCTCACGTGGAAACCATTGGTTACAGCATCGGTACAGCTTTGTATATCTACACCGTCGTTACGCATTTGCCAGCCCTGGTTCCATGCGGTATAGGTACCGCCGCCGCTGTGGTAGGTAGCTACATCATTGTCTTTATATGCATATTCGTTGGTACCGTAATCGTACTCAGTAGCGTAAAGCTTGCCCGGTAAATTGTGTGTTTTATACTTTTTAGTATCGGTAGTTTGTACCTGCCTGAACATAGCGTCTATAACGCTGGTGTTTACAGTGGTGTTTTCTATCTTAAAATTTTCGGCAAGTTGCATTAGTGTAGTAAATGCCGCTGATGCCGATGGTGCGGTACCTGTACCCCCCCAGTAATCCAGTAATTGCTGGTAACCTGCAGGCATCTTCACACTGGTCATACCCGAAATGCTTTCTACCTTTTTCATAGGCCACCAAGACCATCCTATACCCAGGTCTTCAACCAGTTTTATCGCATCCCTAAACCATACGTTTCCGTTTTCGCCACTTTCGCCCAGCCATAATGGTACATTGTACTGGCTGCGTAGGTTTAGTAACCCCTGTATGGCATCTTGTGTATTGCTGTTCCAGTATTTATGGAAGCTTAGCGTCATGTTATTATCCCAAAGGGGCATAATACCGGCGTAGTTGTTACCCCAGCAGTTACCCTCTATAATAATCATGTGGTTTTGATCTACCTCGCGTATGGTTTGCGTAAGCTGCACCATTATGCTGCGTAGTGGGCTGTTGTTGCCCTCGTCGCATCCGTTTTGGTTGGTACCGGTAAAGTTCCAGTTAGGCTCGTTTATAAGATCGTAAGCACCTATCCAAGGGCTGTCTTTGTAGCGCTCTGCCAGTTTTCTCCATAGTGCCACCAGCTTTTGCTTGTTAGCTTCGCTTTCCCATAACGATGGTTTGCTCGGGTCGTAGTCAGATATGTTAGCATCCTTACCCTGTCCGCCCGGTGTAGCGTGCATATCCAGTATAAGGTACATTTGATTTGCTGCACACCACTGCAGTAACTGGTCTGTGCGGTTAAAGCCTTCATCCAGCCAGGTTTGCTGCCCTGCTACAGGTTCCTTTTCTATAGGTAATGTATACAGATTGTAGTGCATAGGTAAACGAACCGAGTTAAATCCCCAGGCTTTAAGCGAATCAATATCACGTTTTGTAATACCATTGTCCCGGTATTTTTGGTAGAACGTCTCCGTATTGGTTTCGCCTACCAGATCTGATATTTTTTTTCGGATTTCGCGCTGTGTGCCTGCAAAGCTTGCTGTTTGCAGCATGTATCCTTCCTGAATCATCCATCCGCCAAGGCCCAGCCCGCGCAGGATAACCGTATTTCCGTTACCGTCTACAATGTTTTGTCCCTGCTGGTGCAAAAAGCCCTGGCTAAACGCCATAGCAGGAATCATAACACTAATAAGTAACGATAGTATTACTTTTTTCATAAATCGTTTTTTGGTTGTTTATTGTTTTTAATATACCAAAGTATGTATTCCGTGTGCCGGAATGATAAACGTTGCTTTGCTGTTAGCAATCATAAGGTGGTACTGAACGGCGTTGTCTGACGCGTTCATAACTACGGTTACCACCTTTCCGTCAGGGTTTTTAAACGAAGCACTTTGCAGTGTGCTGCGGCTTACCGCCGAGCTTAGCCTTTTTGCCCCGGGTTTAACAAACTTAGAGAAGTGCCCTATGTAGTAGTAAGACGGGGTGTAAATAACCTCTCCCTTAGTTAAATCAGCGTGTACAGGGGCAAAACAAAAGTTACCTACGTGGTTAGGCCCGCCTTTTTCATCGAGCAGAATGTTCCAGTCAGTCCAGCCGGTAGTACCGTTGTTAAAGTCGTTAATCATTTGTTCGCCATAGCGTTCGCCATTTGCCCAAAGCATCATTTTAGAAGCATCGTATTTTTCTACACAGCCTTCGGTAAACATAAGGTTTATGGCTGGGTAGGCCTCATGTACTTTTTTCACATTATCGTACAGTGGTTTTGCCCCCGTCCATGTTTCGTACCAGTGGAAACCTACGCCCCAGGCATATTTAGCCGCTTCAGGATCGCTAAGTATGGTATTGGCACGCTGAAACAAAAGATCGCGGTTGTGGTCCCAAACAATTATTTTTTTGTCTTTGTAGGCTTTACGAACCGTAGGACCCAGGTAATTTTTTAAAAAATCTCTTTCTTCTTCAGCTGTGTACACGCAAGATTCCCATGTTTGTGTAGCCATAGGCTCGTTTTGCAGGGAAATACCCCACACAGGGATTCCTTCTTTTTCGTAGGCGGCAATAAATTTTACGTAGTAATTAGCCCACGCCTGGTAATACTGCGGTAACAGTTTGCCACCTTTAAGCATATTACCGGTACTTTTCATAAAAGCGGGGGGGCTCCACGGGCTTGCGTAAAATGTAACTTTGTTATCGGCTTCCTTTAAAGCCTGTTTTATTAGCGGCAGTTTATATTTCCTGTCGTGGTCTATATTAAAAGAGCTAAGCGAGGCGTCGCCCTCTTTTATATACGTATAACTGTCGCTGCTAAAATCACAGCTGTGAATGTTTGTACGGATAATAGAGTAGCCTATACCATCTGTAGTGTCAAAATACGCTTTTAAAAACTCTTTTTGCTTATCGGCAGGCAACTTTGCAAATACTTCGGCAGAGGCATCGGTAATTGCGCCACCGATACCCATTATAGGCTGAAATGTAATATCTGGCTGTACAAATACGCATATTTCTGTTTCCAGGGGCTGTATAGCTTTGTTAAAAGCACCACCTTCTGATTTGGTAAACCGTAGTTGCGTGTTTTCTGCCGTAGTATATAGCGTAACGCTTTTGCCCGCTGCGGAGTATTTCGGCTGGGTTGTATTGGTTTTGCCCTTTTGTGCCATGGCAATGCTTCCGAAAGCAAAAAAAAGCGCTAGTATGCTGTTTTTTTTCATTTTGTAGATAAAATTTACGCTGATAATATTAGTTGGCTGTAGTGGTGTTTTTCAAAATATGGTTAAAAAATAGCCTGTAGTCAAATTAATGAATACAGGCTATTGCAAAACTAACCCTATATGAATAATTAATTGATTCTCCTGAATTCTACATTATCCAGAGTAATGTTACCGCTGTTACCGCCACCACATTTTATAACAAGGTAAACTGTACCATCGGTGTCAAATGTGATAGGATTACCGGTGTGTTCACCACATCCTACATCTGAAATAAGTCCGCTAAACGGAGCGGTAGCACATCCTGCCCAGGTGTTAAGCGCAAAACGCTTAGGGCCAGAACCAAAACCTTCGTTATAGTCTTGTCCGTCTACAGGGCGTACTGGTGAAACGTATACTTCAAACCAAGTATCCTGTGCGCCTTGTCCGCTTACTTTCATATCCAGTTTATACTGCTTACCTGCTATTACGTTTACCGCCTGGTAAATAGCTTTTTGGTTCCATCCGCTTGCAGATACGGTAGCAGTACCGTTAGCAAATGTCCACTCTGCACCAGACGCACTAATGTTTGCCACTGTCCAGTTTGTAGCACCATCTGTAAAGCTGTTGTTTAGTATAAGGTTACCCGCTACAGGGTCTGGTGTAGCTACAGTAACGGTTTGCACTGCTGTGTTCATAGCACCACCCGAACCAATAGCCTTGTGTGTAATGGTATACGTACCAGCATCCGGAAGGAAAATATCGTACACCTGCGGCGCTTTTACCGGCCCGTTACCAAAATCCCAAATGTTGTTTGTAGATTCTGTAGTACCCGTTAGCCTAAGCTTGTTAGCGTTTCCGTCAATCTGCGTTACTGTAAACGAAGCATCAATATCGTCGTTAGACAGCGCATTGCCTGATTTTACTTCATCGGGCTGGCAACCTACGGTTAGGGCTGCTGCTGCCATAACGGCAGCAAAGCAGCTTGATTTTATAATATTATTGGTTCTCATAGCTCCAAAAAATTAATACTTATCGTTTTGAATTAGTTTGGTGTTAGTCAGTTGGTTTAGCGGTATAGGCCATATTTCGTGCTTACCGGCTACAAATCCGCGTGATGCAAGCTTAGAAGCAGCCTGTCCTGTGCGGATAAGATCGTGCCAACGGTGTCCTTCACCCGCAAGCTCCAACCTGCGCTCTTTCATTACCGCATCCATAGATACAGTGATTACCGGCATGTTAGCCCTTCTGCGTACGGCGTCTAGCAATGCCTGTGCGCGTGCGCCTGTACCACCTAGTGCTTCTGCCTCCATAAGGTAGGTATCTGCAAGGCGTATTACGTAGGTATTTTGCCTGTAGTTTAGCACCACATCACCACCTCCTGTAGTAAGGTCTGCATTGGTAGGCATAAATTTCTTAAGGAAATAGCCTGTATCCATATAGCCCGGAGAATATGTAGCCTGCCCTGTTGCCACAAGGTTACTAAGGTCTGCAATTGTAGCATCATAACGGGTATCGCCTACTAGTGCATCACGCAGGTCCTGAGTTACTGTGTTAAAGCTCCAGCCTGTTTCATACTTTGGTGCAGTAGGTGTAGCAGCACTGTAACCACGTGGGCCTACCATTACGTTTAAGGAGTTACCTTCATCTGTTCCAGAGCCCCAGGCACCCCATGTAGCATTACTTTTAGAGGTGTGCGTAGCTTCCCAGATAGACTCAGAATTAAATTTATTGTCTACTTTCCAAAGGTCAGCAAAGTCAGTTAGTAGTGAATATCCGTAAGGGTTGGCTCCGCCCGGTGTTCCGTTTACTTCGGCAAGTATCTGTGCTGCCTCGGTATTTTTCTTCTCGAAAAGGTATACTTTACCAAGAAGTGCCTTACCAGCTCCCTGAGATACACGTCCTGCTTCTGTTTCAGCATTTATTGTAGTAGGAAGATCTGTAATAGCAGCTTTAAGTTCGTTTTCTATAAACGCATATACGTCTTCTGGCTTAGCCTGCAGTACATTATAATAGCTGGTAGGGTTAACCGGCTCTGTAATAAGCGGTATGTTTTTAAACATGGTAACCAGCTGGAAATAGTAGTATGCCCTAAGCATTCTGGTCTCTGCCACAAAGCGTGCTTTTTTGGTAGCATCCATGTTTGTAGTAGGAAGCTTTTGTAAAAGCACGTTTGCCCTGAAAATTCCCTGGTAGTAATCTGTCCAGAAACTGTTTGGTAATGATGCAGGGTTAATGGTATAATTAGAGAACGACTGTATACCAGCACCGTCTGATGCGCTACCGCCACCTGCATAAAAATCATCTGAACCGGCGTTTAGCATGGCAATCATGTTTTCAAATCCGCCTGATTCTTTTTTCATAATGTCGTATACTGCTACAAGCCCTGAATAGGCTTCAGTTTCTGTTTTGTAGTAGTTAGACTCATCTATACTAGCTATAGGATCTACTTCTACAAAGCTATCGGTGCACGAGTTTAGTGCAGATAGCGCCATAGCGGCCAGTACTATTAATTTGATGTTCCTGTATTTCATTTTTCGCACAATTTTAATTAGAATGCTAAGTTACAACCAATCATAAACGATCTTGCCTGAGGATAATAACCGCGGTCAATACCCATTACGTCTCCACCGATTTCAGGATCAAAACCTGTATACTTAGTAAACGTTAAAAGGTTTTCTCCGGTTACATAAAGCCTTGTTTTAGATAGTCCTGCTTTAGATATAATGCTTGATGGAAGTGAGTACCCAAGCTGAACCACTTTTATACGGAAATAGTCGCCATCCTGAAGATAGAATTTAGACGGCTTGCTGAAGTTTTGGTTAGGGTCTGATGTAGAAAGCCTAGGGTAGGTGTTAGAAGTACCTTCGCCGGTCCACCTGTTTAGGGCGTTTGTTTGCCAGTTGCTGTTAATCATATCCAGCCTGCGTACTCCCTGGAATATTTGGTTTCCACCAACACCCTGGCCAAATACGGTAAGGTCAAAGTTTTTATACTCAAGGTTTACGGTAAGTCCGTAAGTATAATCAGGTAGAGGCTTACCTATGTAAGTACGGTCTTTTTCTGTAATCTGGCCATCTTTGTTAAGGTCAGCCCATTTAAAGTCACCCGGTACAGCGTTAGGCTGAATTTTTGCACCGCTTGCATCTACGTAAGCATCTATTTCTGCCTGGTTTTGGAATATGCCTTCGTTAATAAAGCCGTAGAATGCGTTGTAAGAAGTACCTACAGCACTACGGGTTAACGGATAAGCAGAGGATTGTATACCAGGACCGTCATTAAACTTCCTGTCTGCACCTACACTTGTTACAGTATTTTTAAGTGTAGAGAAGTTACCATTTGCACTGATTTTAAGGTCGCCGATTTGCTTACGGTAGCCCAGCTCAAATTCTATACCGCTGTTTTTAATAGAAGCAACGTTACCTAGTGGAGCGTTAGAAGCACCAATGTAGCCTGGGATGGTTACATATTGAAGGATGCCGCTTGTCTTTTTAACATAGTACTCTGCAGTAAATGTAAAGTCTTTAAGCAAGGTAGCATCAAAACCTACGTTTGTCATCGTCGTTTCTTCCCAACTTAGGGATTGGTTACTAGGGCGTATCAGGGTATTACCTATAGCTACGTTACCTTGATTACCAACTGTATAGTTATAACCACCACCTACAAGTGAAAGATAGCCGAATTGATCAATGTTGTCGTTACCGGTTACACCGTAACCACCACGAAGTTTAAGCTGGTTTACGTAGTCGTTTTCTTTCCAGAATTGTTCTTTATTAATGTTCCAACCTAAAGAGAATGATGGGAACACACCATATTTTTTATTTGAACCAAACTTAGAAGAACCGTCTCTACGAACAATCGCCGTAAGCAGGTAACGCTCTTTATAATCGTATGTAATCCTACCAAATACAGAACTTAGCGTATTTTTTGCGGTATCAAAAGCGTAGCTTTGAATATCTGAAGCCGGAGTACTCCAGTTAAATGATGCATCAGCATGGTTGTTTACCGGCTGGTTGTAATAAGTAGTACCCTGACCGTAGCCTATGTTGTTTACATAAGCACCCTGACCTACAAGTACTGTAAAGTTGTGGCCTGCAATATTTTTAGAGTAAGATACAGTGTTTTCTATGTTCCAAAGGAACGATTGGTTTTGAGACCTGAAAAGGCTGTTTCTTAGTGTGTTGCTGTTTGGTCCCATGTACGATTTTGGCGTAAAGCTCTCTGAGCCGTAGTAAGCCTGTTTACCGCTTACCTGGCTTCTGAACTTAAGACCTTCTGTAGGAGTTATTTCAGCGAAAGCACTACCCAGTATGTTGTCTGCCCAGTCGTAATTACCAAGCCTTGTTTGTACATACGCAAGTGGGTTCGTCATTTCCTGCTGTACAGCATCAGAAATACCATAATAGTTACCTGCGGCATCTTTTACAGCAAACGTCTGAGAATAATCGCTAGGGTTTGGCCTTGTTGAAGGATCTGTAACAATTGCAGGTGTAGTAGGGTCAAGGTTAATGGCAGAAGCAAGAGGGCCGCCAAATTCACCATTAGTATTACCTAAACCTACTGTTTTTTCGCGAGAATAGGTAAATGTTTGTCCTACGTTTAACCAGCTTGTTACTTTGTGGTTAGAGTTTAACCTAAGGGTTTTACGCAGGTAGTTAGATATTTGCGAAGTTACTATACCTTCCTGGTCTGTGTAACTAAATGAAGCAAAGAAGTTAGATTTATCGTTACCGCCGCTCAAGCTAAATTCGTGTTGCTGACGTGCTGCGCTATCGTTAAATATTTTGCTTTGCCAATCTGTACCTTTACCGTATGTGCCTACATTAGGGTAAGGCAGTTTAAAGTCACCAACTCCGTTATAACCGTTAGCATATTGCTCGTTCCTTAAAGCAGCATACTGCTCTGCATTCAGCAGGTCTAGCTTGCGTGCTGCGCGAGATACGCCACCAAAACCGTTGTAAGTAACAGAAATTTTACCTGATTTACCTTTTTTGGTAGTTACAAGTATAACACCACTAGCTGCCCTGGTACCGTAGATAGCGGCAGAAGCTGCATCTTTTAGTACTTCCATTGAAAGGATGTCTGACTGGCTGATGAAGCTAATGTTATCCATCACAACACCGTCAACAACAAATAGTGGATTGTTAGCATCTGCTCTAAAAGACGTTACACCCCTTACACGTACTGTGGCAGACGAGCCTGGCTGGCCAGAGTTTGCAAAAATAGTAACACCGGAAGTCCTACCTTGTAGAGATTGCTCTATACGGGTTAAAGGAAGGTTTTCAAGTTGTTCTGCTTTTACAGAAGAAATTGCACCGGTAACCACCGATTTCTTTTGTGTACCATAACCTACAACAACAACTTCTTCAAGTACATTAGTAGACGGTACAAGTTGTACATTAATTTCTTTTTTGCCGGATACAGCTACCTCTTGCGTAGCGTAGCCAACAAAACTGAACTGAAGCGTAGCCCCGTTGTCAGTTTTAATTTGGTACTTACCATCTATGTCAGATGATACACCATTTTGGGTTCCCTTTACATAAATAGAGGCACCCGGGACCGGCAATCCGGTTTCGTCTGTTACCTGTCCCGAAACGACAGATTCCTGCGCCCATGAGGTAAGCGCGAAGAGCAGACAAATTACATGAAAAAAACGTAATTTTAATAATTTCATACTCATTAAAATTTGGGTTGATTATTTATTAATAATGAGCAATTATACGTCTATTTTTCGTGTTTTATCATCCATAATTTACTACAAAAACTCATCAATTTGTTTTTTTTAACTATATAAAAACCCATCAAATATTTTATAATGAATTGAAAATCAATTAAAAAAAATATTTTTTTATCTTTGTTAAAATCTTAACTTTGTGTAAAATACCCTTACAAAATTTAATACTACTATTACAACGTTGTAGTTGATTATATGTCAATGTGTTATGTTTTTGTTAATCCTTAATTTTTGAGGTGTTTTTGAGGGTTTTTGCTTGATTTTGAAACGTTGAAACAGGCAGGTTTTTTACCTAAAATTAGGCATAAAACCGAGTTGAAATTACCTGCCACTACAACGTTTTATGTAGATGTTTTTTATTTAGGTAACTTTAACCTGATTTAAAATTGGTTTTTTGATATGAACAGCAGGTTTACGTTTTTTTTATTACTTACACTATTTGCTACCACGTTTTGTAACGGGCAGGTTAAGAACATAGGCTTGCCTAAAATTATAAACTATAAAAAGTCGGACTATTTAGGGGGGGCTCAAAACTGGGAAATGGGGCAGGATAGCCGTGGTAATATGTACTTTGCCAACACCGAGGGTATGCTGCAGTATAATGGCACATCGTGGACTAAATACCCAATACCTAACGCTACCGTGCGCTCTTTAAAGGTAGATAAGTCCGGGCGTATATATGTGGGTGGGTACAATGAGTTTGGCTACTTTGAAGCAAACGCAAAGGGAAAACTGGTGTATCATTCCATATCTAAACTCGCTACCCCTAATTCCAAGAAAATCATCGACTTTGTTTGGAAAGTGCACATACTTGGCGACGAGGTAATATTTCAAACTTTTTTTCGCACCTACATATATAAGTCCGGAAAAATAACCGTACTGGAGGCACCTAACAGGTTCCAGTTTTCGTTTGTGTTAAACAATACCCTTTATTTTCAGGATATTGCTGCCGGCTTGTTGGAATACCGCAATGGTACGCTTACTTCCTTACCTAATACTGAGGTTTTTAACAATACTGAAGTATGGGGCATATTGCCGTATACAGGTAACCGCCTACTGGTTATAACAATAGATAAGGGGATTTACCTGTACGATTTTAGGCAGGTAACTCCCTGGAAATGCGAGGCATCTTCATTTGTAGCGAAGAACAGCAGCTTAGGCGGTCGCATTTTAAATGAACGTTTTATAGAACTTAACACCGTATTAAACGGTATTATAATATGCGATATGAGTGGCAATATAATTCAGCATATTAATAATAAGAAGGGTTTGCTAAACAATACGGCACTAAGCTCCTGTCTTGATTCATCCGGCAATCTTTGGCTGGGGCTGGATAACGGTATAGCGTACCTGAATATTAATTCTCCGTTCACATACCTGGGTACAAGTTTTGATCTTAGTTCGGTCTACGCTTCGGCGGTGTATCAAAGTAATTTGTATGTTGCTACAAACCAAGGTGTTTTTAGCCACTCATGGAAACAGCCCTTTAAGGAAGATAACTTTACATTTTTACCAGGCACCACAGGGCAGGCGTGGGGGCTGGAGGTTGTAGATAATGAAATGCTTTGCTTGCACAACCGGGGGCTCTTTACCCTTGTAAATGGCAAGCCCGGCCGCTGGCTCGATGATCGTAGGGGATATTTGGGCCTAAAGAAAATTCCCGGAAAACCTAATTACTTAATGGCCAGTAACTACCACGGGTTTGCCATATTAGAAAAAACGCCGCAAGGGTGGCAGTACCGTAACCAAATAGATGGGTTTAACGTAAGTGACAGCCGCTTTGTTACCGATGGGCAAAACGTGTGGCTTTTAAAAAACTTTACGCTATACCGACTGAAGCTCAGTAATGATATGAAGCGTTTTACGGTTACTGCTACGTATGAAGGGTTGTCTAAATCGGTAAAGAACATAACCAGTACACAAATGATTAACGGTAAAATATATGTACAGGGGCAGAATCGTTTTTTCCTGTATGACGCTTCAAACGATCGTTTTGTGGAAGACAAGAACATGTCTGGCATTTTTAGTAAACTGCCTAAGTTGCGTTATTGTTTTGAAGATAATAAAGGTAACATCTGCTATTTTTACGCAGAGTCATCTATGGGTATGCTCATGAAACAGCCAAACGGTACGTATAAAGATGTACGTTCTCCGTTTTCGGCAGTTACAGGTAACCTGGTGTACTTTTTTGAATCGGTAAATACCATAGATGAAAGGAATATTTTTATTGGCCTAACAGAAGGTTTGGCACATTATAACCCCAAATTATACTACGGTAATGCCGACAAGCCAAAGGTGTTTATTAAAAGTTTCTCGTTTGACAACGACACGCTGTACACCGGGAACAAGCCTAATATACAACCTGCTGCTGTACCTTATAAATATAATAGTGTAAAGTTCAATTTTTCCTCGCCGGCGTATGACAACCCTGAAAATATAAAGTTTTCCTACAAGCTCGATGGCTTTGATGATAAATGGAGTAATTGGTCTAATGTGCCTGTAAAAGAGTATACTAACCTTTCGGAAGGTAGTTACCGTATGGCGGTAAAGGCCATTAATAGCTCTGGCGAGCAGTCAGATCCTGTTATGGTTTCCTTTAGCATTAACCCTCCCATTTACAGGCATCCGGTAGCCTATGTTTTCTATATTTTGTTGATAGGTACAGGGATTTATCTGGGGCGCAGGAGGGTAAAACTAAAAATGCGCCAAAGCCGCTATTACGAAACCCTGGAACAGCGACGCCTGTACCTGGAACGAGAGACAAAAATCAGGCAGGAACAGTATGAACTAGAAAAGGAAATTGAAAGGCTTAAAAACGAGCAGCTTAAAGTAAAGATACTTACAAAAGATAAGGAGCTTGTAAACAACTCGTTGCAGGTGGTTAAAAAGAATAAGATGTTAAATGGTATTATTAACAAGCTGAAAGATATTAATCCAGAACAAATGGATGAGGCTACACGCCTGCAGTTTAATAAATTAAATAAAACAATAAGCAAAGAGCTAAATACAGATAAAAGTTGGAATAACCTGGAAAAGCACATACGTAACGTGCACTTTGACTTTCTAAAAAGGCTCAAAGAAAAATACCCGGCTATTACACCGCGCGAAATGGACTTGGCTACGTACCTGTTAATGAACATGAGTACCAAAGAAATTGCCGAAATTATGAATATAAGTGATGGGGGAGTGGAGCTGGCCCGATACCGCTTGCGCAAGAAACTTGACCTGCCGCGAAAAGAGAATCTTACCGGTTTTTTAATGACGATTTAAAAGATTTTGATAATACTGAATTTCTATTTCGCATTGTTTAGCCATGTATGATATTTTTAAGCGTTGCAAAATTATAGCCTGTCACCACACAAAGTACTGAAGCCATTTGTTCAGTAAACGCTGCTAAGAACTATATATGTATTTCTGAAGCTAAAATTATGCAAATGCCGAACGAAAACGTAATAGGTAGCTGTTTTTCGGAAAATACCAGATTTTATAGCTTTTGATTATCAGGTATTTATGTTTTATGGTTTTTTAAAAAAATACATCAATTGCGGAAGAATCATTACCGTTAACCAATATACATATCTTTTTTGAAGGAATTTTCCTATAAAATAAAAGCGGCGCAAATTTGCGCCGCTTTCTCGTTTAAGGTATGCTAACTTTTACTGAAGTTCAAATGTTGCTTCCTGTACTTTTTCAGATGATGAACCTACAAAAACTTTAAACGTTCCCGGCTCTAACAGATACTGGCCTTCGTTGTTATAAAAGCCCAGTTCTTTATCGGTTAGGGTAAAGGTTACGGTTTTGGTTTCGCCTTTTTTAAGTGCCACCAGCTCAAAGCCTTTAAGCTCTTTTATGGGGCGTGCCAGGCTGGCTACTTCATCTCTAATGTAGAGTTGCACCACTTCTTTACCATCGTAATTACCTGTGTTTTTAACGGTTACGCTTACTTTTACAGGCTCGCCCTTAGCGTAAGATGTTTTGTGTAGGGTTACTTTACCATACTCAAAAGTAGTGTAGCTAAGACCATGACCGAAAGGGTATAGCGGTGTTTTTTCTACATCGCTGTAATGCGACCAGAACACGTTATTATCAGCGTTTGTAGGCCTTCCGGTGTTTAGCAACGCGTAGTAAATAGGCACCTGGCCCACGTTCCTCGGGAACGTCATAGGTAGCTTACCGCTAGGGTTATAATCACCGTAAAGTACCTGTGCCACAGCGTTTCCGGTTTCTGTACCCAAGTGCCACGCCTCTACAATCGCAGGGATATGCGCATCTGCCCAAGTAACAGAAAGTGGCCTTCCGTTGTTTAGTACAAGTACTACATTTTTGTTTATTTTATATACTTCTTCAAGCAATTCCTGCTGTAAACCGGGCAAATCGAGGTTGGTACGGCTGCGGCCTTCTCCGCTGCTAAAGCCGTGCTCGCCTAGCACCATAATTACCACATCGGCTTCTTTGGCAGCTTTTTTCGCCGCATCAAATCCGCTTCTGTCGGTAGTATTGTACACCACTTCATCCAGGAAAGTAGCCTTGTTTACAGTAAGTTCCGCGCCTTTTTCATAGGTAAGGGCATTGCCTTTGTATTGTTGTAAACCTTCTAAAACAGATACGGCAGTATTATCGTCTGATGCAATACGCCAGCTGCCCAACGGACTGTTTTTATCTGCTGCAAGCGAACCGATTACAGCTATTTTCTGTCCTGTTTTTTTAAGCGGAAGCAGGTTACCTTCGTTCTTTAAAAGCACTATGGATTTCTTCGCCATGTCCAGTACAGCTTCATGGTTGGCTTTACTGCCAATGACCTCTTTTTCAGTCTTTTCATTGCAGTAACGGTACGGGTCGTCAAACAATCCAAGTTCAAACTTCACACGTAATATGCGGCGTACAGCATCGTCAATAAGCTTAACGTCTACCTTGCCTTCCTGTACCAGCTTAACCAGTTCATACACATATAAATGGCTTTCCATATCCATGTCTGCACCGGCGGTTACGGCCTTTTGGCTCGCGTCGGCCCCATCTTTGGCATGGCCCCATTTTATCATTTCGCGTATTGATGCCCAGTCGGTTATCACAAAACCGTCAAATCCCCATTTGCCTTTCAGTATATCTCTTTGCAGGAAACTGCTGCCCGTTGCCGGTACACCATTAAGTACGTTAAACGAGTTCATAAAGGTACGTACACCTGCATTTTTAGCCGCTTCAAATGGTGGTAACACAGCGTTGTATAACGTTGAATTACTGATGTCTACAGTGTTGTAGTCGCGTCCCGCCTCTGCAAATCCGTACGCAGCAAAGTGCTTGGCGCAAGCCGCAATGGTATTGGGTTTGGCAAGGTCTGCACGGGTATCTCCCTGAAAGCCCTTAACGCGGGCCTCGGCTACTTTAGCGCCAAGGAACGGGTCTTCTCCGGCGCCTTCCATTACACGTCCCCATCGGGCGTCACGGCTTATGTCTACCATAGGCCCAAACGTCCAGTTAATGCCCGATGCAGAAGCCTCGGCAGCAGCGGTTTCTGCCGATTTTCGTATGGCCTGCATATCCCAGCTTGCAGCCTCTGCAAGCGGTATGGGAGACAGGGTTTTATACCCGTGAATCACGTCAAAACCTATAATGAGTGGTATGCCCAGGCGAGTTTCTTCTACTGCTATTTTTTGTACTGCACGTACCTGGTCTACACCGCGTACCGTAAGCATAGAGCCTACCCAGCCTTTGCGAAGATGTTCGTATTTTATGGCAGCATTACCTTCTTTAGGGGCAGGGCCTGTAACTTCCCAAAATCCGTTGTATTGGTTCATTTGGCCTACTTTTTCCTCTAAGGTCATTTTGGCTAAGAGGCTTTCTATGCGGGTTTCTATGTCTTGTGTTTGTTCCATTTTTTTCTTTTTCTGGGATTGTGCTGTGCCGGCCGCCAGCAAAGCCAGTACTATAAGGGTTTGTGATTTTTTCATTTGGTTTTACACGTTGTTTTATAGGGAGTTACTCGCTTGTAAATGATGAGGCGGGTAGATTAGCACTGTTAAACAGATCAGACACCGCGGCATTTTTCCAGCCGTAGCGCACTTTTACAGGACGGGAAACCTCCGCAGAACTTACCACTACGGCGTCTTTTTCCAGTTTTGCTGAAGCCGGGTAAAACTTGCCATCGGCACCGGCTATTTCAAATAAAGTAGACGTTTTTCCTGCAAAATGAAGTCCTGAAGCATTGCTGAAATGAACAGTAACTTTATTGCCTTTAACGGTAAAATCTTTATATAGCGGGCTTTCGGCAACCGCTTTGTTTGTGCCGTATATTTTATTCAACGCTATGTTAGCCAGGCGTATACCTACAGGCTTTTTATCGCGGGGGTGAATGTCGGTAAGGTTGCCCACATCGCTTATTACGGCCATGGCTGTATTAGGCACTTGGTTTAGTACCCTGCGCTGCGCATCGCGTACCTTCACACCCCAGTCGGCATCAGGGTACCCGTCATAATTATACGGTGCAATTTGCACATAATAAAACGGAAAGTCATAAGACCACGCTTTTCTCCACGATGTTATAAGCCCTGCAAGTGTTTTATTATATACCTCGCTCCCCACGTTACTTTCGCCCTGATACCATAGCGCGCCCGCTATCCGATAGCCTGCAAGCGGGTTAACCATTGCATTCCAGGCGCGGCCGGGCTCATGAGGGCCCCATTCGGCGGGCTTTAGCTTTGCTGCTGCCTGGCTCAATATAGGATCAGCGGCAATGGCCTCTTCCGGAAACCAGATTTCTGCCGGCGTGCCACCCCAACTCGAATTGATTACTCCAATCGCCACTCCCTTAAGGTCTTGCTGAAGGCGTTGGGCAAAGAAATAACCTATAGCACTAAAGTGTTTCATGGTTTCAGGGCTACACGCCTGCCAGTTACCCGGTAGGTTTTGCTGCGGATATTTAGCCGTAACTTTAGGTACCGTAAAAAATCGGATATCAGGGTAGTTAGCCTTCGCTATTTCTGCCTCGCCACCTGTAATTCCTGCATTTGGAGTCCATTCCATATTGCTCTGCCCGCTACATAGCCATACCTCGCCCAGCATTACGTTATTTAGTGTAACCTCGTTGTAGCCTTTAAATTTTATGGTGTAAGGTCCACCCGCTCCCGGTGTTTGTACGTTTAAGCTCCAGGTAGCTTGGTTAGATCCTTTTATCTTATATTCCTTATTATCCCAGCCTGTGGTTACGGTTATTTCCTCATTAGGGTGCGACCACCCCCATAGTTTTACAGGTGCATTGCGTTGCAGCACCATGTTATCTGAAAAGAACGAAGGCAGTACCACATTAGCGCTTGCGTATATCGGTGCACACAGGGCCAGAAGTTTTAGAATTAATCGTTTCATGGCTTTACTTTCCGGGATTATTGATTTAAGAAAGTTACTTTAATGTCATCGGCAAGGAGCGTACCCGTGCAATTGCTAAGTGCCAGCATCAGCCTGAATTTTTCGGCATCCTGCGGCAGGTCAAAGGTTTTATCAAAAAACGTCCAGTCTTCGTTGGCGGTAACACTCCCTATAAGTTGATCGTCAGTGGCTTTGGTTTGTCCATCTTTAGTCAGCTCTAAAATAAATACGCCATTGTTCCAGGTTTCCTTACCTCGGATTATTTTATCGGCTTTAAGCCAGCCCGATACCTGTATTTTTTTGCTGCCTGAAGGTACCGTAGCAATTTGATCTATACCGGTCCAAGTGGGCTGTTGCGAACTTATGGCTACTGCCGAAGTACCTTCTTTAGCCGTGTTGACAAGGTTTACACTACCACGCCAGCCTTTAGTGCCGTCTTCAAAGTTTCCGTTTTTAAATTTTTCAGCTGCAGCCTGTGCGGCTTTTCGCTCGTCATCTTTTTTCTTTTCAAAGTCGGCTGTACTGTAGGGTATGGCGGTTACTTCGTCAAATAAAACTGATCCGTTAGTTTGTGCCAAAGCCAGCATAATCCTGAACTTTTTGGCACCATTAGGTACAATTACAGTCTTTTTATATTCTGTCCATCCCGTAGATCCGGTAACCTGCGCTACATTTTCATAGCTTATGTTTGATTCTCCACCGGTTAAAAGTTCTACGGTCATTACGCCCGCATTCCAGGCGTCTTTACCACCTTCTATATTGTCTGCTTTTATCCATACGCTAAACTCTAAGGCAAAGGTTTCTTTTGGTATAGATACAATTTGATCTATCCCTTTCCATTGCTGTCCTGTAAACTGGTTTATCATGCCGCTGCTTTTTCCGGCTTTTTTGTCAAAGTTATTTACCACGGCTACTTCACCGCGCCATTCCTGGGTAGATCCTGCTTCAAACCCTCCGTTTTTTACAAGGTTTTTTTGACTCCATCCGGCAGCACCGGCTAATAATAATAGGGGTAATATACTTTTTTTCATGATGTAATATGTTTGTTTTAAAGCTGTTCCATGTGTTAAGAAAACGTTGTAACAGCGTTGCCAAAATACCTAAAACCTCCTTTTTAAAAATATATTATTTTATCTATTACTTATACAGGATGTACACAAACCGTAGACTTTGTAGTAATTGTTTATTTTTTTGCACGGTATTTTATTAATCACATGGATTTGCGCCTCAGGCATCTATCTTAAATGTAAAGGTTTAGCAGTGGTGCGTGTTTAATTGTAGCGGTTTCTGTACTTTTACGCAAAATTTACTGCCATGAATACACGCCAGCAACAACTCGACGCCTTTAACCGCTTACTGGATATTATGGATGACCTCCGTGAAAAGTGCCCGTGGGATAAAAAGCAAACCCTGCAAACCCTGCGCCACCTTACCATAGAGGAAACTTATGAACTGGGCGATGCCATACTGGATAACGACCTTACAGAAGTAAAGAAAGAGCTGGGCGATATACTACTGCACATAGTATTTTATGCCAAAATAGGTAGTGAAACAGGCGATTTTGATATTGCCGATGTAGCTAACGGCATTTGCGATAAGCTGATTCACCGCCACCCGCACATATATGGCGACGTGGTAGTGCAGGATGAGGAGGAAGTAAAACAAAACTGGGAAAAACTAAAGCTGAAAGAAGGCAAAAAATCAGTGCTGGAAGGTGTGCCAAAAAGCTTGCCTGCGCTGGTAAAGGCCAGCCGAATACAGGATAAAGCCCGTGGTGTGGGATTTGACTGGGAGGAGCCTAACCAGGTTTGGGAAAAAGTACAGGAGGAGCTTGGCGAGTTTTATGAGGAGGTGCAAAGCGGCGACCACGATAAAATAGAGGCGGAATTTGGCGATGTATTGTTTTCGCTGATCAATTATGCACGGTTTTTGAAGGTAAACCCTGAAGACGCGCTGGAGCGCACTAATAAAAAGTTTATAAAGCGTTTTACATATCTTGAGGGTAAGGCTGCTGAAATGGGTAAATCCCTGGCAGATATGACCCTGGCAGAAATGGATGTGTTTTGGAACGAAGCTAAAAAACTATAACGGAATGAAGCAATTTTTACTCGGCTGCCTGTTGTTAATCGCAGGCGGCAGCTTTGGGCAAAAAATCACGGTTGCCGAGCTGCAATTAAAGCTGGAGGGCAATAAAACCGAAGAAATAATGTATGGCTTTGCCGCCGGAGACCGCGTTATTGTAGCGCTTAAAGCGGATGGTTCGGCGCTTGGTGAGGTAAGCATTTTACAGTACCCGGATGTGCTAAAATTCAGGGGGCAAAACATACGTGAGGAGAAATGCGAATTTACGGCTACAGATAAGGGAGTGTTTGTGTTTAGGTTTACCAACACAGCCCGCGGAAAACGCACCATGAATGTTACCATACAGCGCGTTCCTGATGGTAGTGCCACCCGTAATTTTAATACGGCTGTAAAATGGGCTACCGTACAGGATACCGCCTGGACAGCCGTGACCAAAGATGTTATGGTAGGCTATGATACCCTTAAAGTACAAAAGACCCGTAAAGTAGTAGCTTCAGAAAACCGTTATGAGGAGCTGGTTATAGACAAGAGCCAGCGCGTGAATGCTAAAAGTAGTTTTAGTGCCACGCGCACTTTTGTAGAATTTTCACTTCCGGTAAACGAAGTTACCAAGTATGAGAGTAAAAAGGTAGTGGCCTGGGCGTACTGGGTAGGTGTAGGCGAGGAGAGTAACGAGTTTTGGAAACAAAACCGTAAAATGATAGTAGGTGCCGTACAGGGTGCCACTACATTTTTTACAACCCCTCTTGGTGGTATCGCTGCAGGTGCCGTTACTAACCTGGTGCTACCCGTTAACGGCGAAGATGTAGAATACGCAATCAGTAACGAGCAGGCCAAAAACCTGTTTATGGCTCAAAAAGACTATAAAGCCTACGATAATGGCAAAGGTATTGCTGCTTATAAACGCTTTACCGAAAGTAAGTTACAGCAGGGCAAATTTTACGTACTGTTAGTTAACGATAACCTTGTACAGCCTATAGACGTAAACGTAAAGGTTTCGGCAATTATAGAGCACATTAAATACAAAGACGAAAAATATACCGATTATGAGGTAAAGCCCCGTTACGAAAAGAAAATTGTAAAGGAACCGCAAATATCATCTGCTAAAGTACCGGTAACGTATGATTACCGGTAACTGTTAGTTTTTCTTTACCCGTTTTAGTACCAGTAAGTTTAGCGGATTTATACCCAGCCCGCTTATGTTTTTTTGTGTAAAACGCGAAGCCTTATCATAAAACAGCGGAATAATAGGCGCTTCCTCCATTACAAGTTCGTCCATTTGACGGTACAGCTCAAAACGTTTTGCGTCATCGGTTTCCAGGAATGCCGCTTCGTACAGTGTGTCAAATTTCGGGCTGTTAAAGTGGGTATAGTTAGGCCCACCGGGCGCAAAGTTTTTACTGTAAAACAAGCTCAGGTAGTTCTCCGCGTCAGGGTAGTCTGCTATCCATGTAGCCTTAAAAAACGGCGCCTTTCCGGTAGCTATGCTTTGCGTAAGCGTAGTAGGAGGGTTAATATCTACTTCTACCGTTAAGCCTATTTTTTGCCACTCGCGTTGCGCATATTCACCCAGGTCGGCATAGCTGGCGGTGGTGCTCATTTGTATTTTAGGATTGTTATCTCCGGTAGCTTTTTTGTACGCCGCTACCAGTTCCCGGGCTTTTTCAGGATTGTATTCGTAGCCTTTGGCACCATAGCCTCCCAGCCCTGTAGGTATTATGCCGTGTATGGCACCTGTACCCATACCGTTTCTAAGGTACTTAACCATTTTATCTTTATCAAAGCCATAGTTAAGTGCCTGTCGCAGCCGTTTGTCTTTTAGTGCTGCATTGTCGCCATCCATCCTAAAGCCCATATACTCAGTGTTAAGGTAGGGGCCGGTAATCATGTTTACCTTATCGTTATACTTTGGCTGAAGCTCGCCTTTCGGGGTAAGTATTTCATCTTTGTAGCTGGGATCTAGCCCCGATACAAAGTCCAGCTTGCCTTGCACAAATTGAAGGAAACCACTTTGTTTATCCGGTAAAAAAGTGATCGCTACCGCTTCCATATAAGGCAGTTGCACACCTTTTTCATCTCGCTCATAATACAGCGGATTTTTGCGGAGCACCAGTTTTACGTTTTCCTCCCATATTTTAAAACGGAACGGGCCGGTACCTATGGGATTCGAACGGAAATCGTAACCTTGTTTCTCAAAGGCTTCGTGTGGTACTACCGATGCGTACTTCATGGTAAGTAAACCCAGGAATGCCGGGAAGGTTTTGGTAAGCCTGATTTCAAAAACGCTGTCGTTAACCGCCCTGAAATTTTCTACATTCTGTAAAATCCATCCGCCTGGTGAGGCTACTTTTTCATTACGCAATCGGTTAATGCTGTAAGCAAAATCATGGGCTGTAACAAGGCGTGTACTATCATTGCCAAACAGTTCGCTTTTATGAAAGTACACATCATTTCTTAAAGTAAAGGTATAAGTTTTTCCATCCGGCGAAATAACCCATTTTTTTGCGATGTCGGGTTGTATGTTAAGGTTGTCATCCAGCTGTACAAGTCCGTTAAACAACTGGTTACACACCCATATACTCGGACGTATTTTAGCAAAGGCAGGATCGAGCGAGTTAACCGCAGCATTTTCATTATACCTGAAAACGAGGTTGTCGCCACTGTTTTCAGTATTTTTATTGCACGAAACAAATATTAACATAATTGTCCCGATATACAGATATTTCAAAAAATTACCCATCAATTTTTAATAATGTAACTATAAGGTATTATTTGTGATTTTTATATTAAATTATGTGTAGTGTTTCGGTGTTTTAATTGTTTTTAATTGTTTAAAATAGGGTTTTACACTTGTTTATGTTTTGTGTTTTAACATTTATTATGTAAAATTTTCATAATTTAACCCGCCGTTATCTCAGCCGTATTACCACACGGCAGTAAAGATAAACGGATTTTACATAACAAACAGGAGACATGAGCATTTTAATGGAGAATGAGCAACACGGATTATACGATTCGCGGCATGAGCACGATGCGTGCGGTATCGGTTTTGTGGCGAGTATTAAAGGACGTAAAAGTCACCAGCATATATCTGATGCGCTTACCATACTGGAAAACCTGGAGCACCGAGGGGCTTGCGGCTGTGAAAATAACACGGGCGATGGCGCGGGGATTTCGTTTCAGGTACCCCATGCGTTTTTGGTAAGCGAGTGCGTACAACTTGGCATTAAACTACCCGAAGCCGGGCAATATGGTGTAGGTATGGTATTCTTCCCAAAGGGATTAGAGGAAGACTGCAAGGAAATCATCGCCGAAACTGCCGAACAACTTGGTCTTAATATTTTAGGGTACCGTAAGGTGCCGGTAAACCGCCATGGGATAGGCGATACCGCACTGAGTGTAGAGCCCGAAATAGAACAGGTGTTTATACAACGTCCGGAACATATTACCGAGGATATTGCTTTTGAGCGAAAGCTGTTTGTACTGCGCAATTATGCATCGCACACCATTAACAGCATTATTAAAAAGAACGAAACCGGTTTTTACATCGCCTCGCTTTCGTCGCAGACCATAGTGTACAAAGGTCAGTTGACGAGTGAGCAGGTACGCCATTATTTCCCGGATTTGCAAAGCAAGCGTATGACCAGTGCGTATGCCTTGGTGCACTCACGTTTTGCTACTAATACCTTCCCGTCGTGGGCGTTGGCACAACCCTTCCGCTACATAGCGCACAACGGCGAAATCAATACGCTACAGGGGAACCTGAATTGGCTGCGTACCAATGAAAAAAACTTTGCGTCGCCACATTTTACACAGGAGGAAATTAATATGTTGCTGCCCTTAGTTCCGGGTAAGCAATCCGACTCGGCAAGCCTTGACAATATGGTAGAGATGCTCATGCTTAGTGGGCGGAGCCTTCCGCACGTACTTATGATGCTAATACCGGAAGCCTGGGACGAAAACGAAGCACTGGACCCTGTTCAGAAAGCCTTCTACGAATACCACTCATGCCTTATGGAGCCTTGGGATGGCCCGGCTGCAGTGTGCTTTAGCGATGGCAAAATGATAGGTGCTACCCTGGACCGTAATGGGCTTAGGCCGATACGCTATAGCATAACCAAAGATGACCGTATGATACTGGCTTCTGAAACGGGAGTACTCGGGCTTCACGCTTCTGAGGTGGTGAAGAAAGGTCGTTTGCGCCCCGGGAAGATGCTGGTGGTAGACCTGGAAAAAGGCGAACTGATAACCAACGACAAGCTTAAAAAAGGAATATGCAGCCAAAAGCCCTATGGCGAATGGCTCGAAAAATATAAAATTACCATGAGTAAGGTGCCGGAGCCGCGTATTACATTTACGCCCCTGGCACATCATCAGGTATTTAAGTACCAAAAAACCTTCGGGTATACTACCGAGGCTATAGAAGATATTATTATGCCTATGGCGCTTACCGGTAAAGAACCGGTGGGCTCTATGGGTACCGATACCCCACTGGCAGTACTAAGCCAGGAGCCGCAGCATTTGGCAAACTACTTCAAGCAGCTTTTTGCTCAGGTAACCAATCCGCCGATTGACCCGATTCGTGAAAAACTGGTAATGTCATTAGCCAGTTTTGCCGGAACCAGCGGTAACATTTTGGCTGAAGACCCAATGGCGGCACACAGCATTATACTGCGTCACCCCATACTGGATAACCATTACCTGGAAAAAATACGCAGTATGGATACGGGGACGTTCCAGAGCAAAACCATACAGGGTTATTTCCGTGCCGATGGAAGTCCAGATGCGCTTAAAAAAGCGCTGGATCGTGTATGCCGTTACGCTGTTGACGCTGTAGAAGACGGTTACCGTATGCTTATCCTGCAAGATAGGGCCATAGACTCGCGCCATGCACCCATACCATCGTTACTATTGGTAGCGGCAGTACACCACCATCTTATCCGTAAAGGCATCCGTGGCGAAGTGGGCATCATTGCCGAAGCCGGAGACGTTTGGGAAGTGCACCATGCCGCCTGCCTTATTGCCTATGGTGCTACCGCTATTAACCCTTACATGGCATTTGCTACCATACGCGATAGGGTAGAGCAAGGAAAAACAGACACCAATCTTACCGCAGAAGAATTAAAAGAAAATTACATAGATGCAATGAAAGGCGGTCTGCTTAAAGTGTTCTCTAAAATGGGAATTTCTACGTTCCAGAGTTACCAAGGTGCGCAGATATTTGAAATACTGGGCATCAGCCGCCAGGTGGTAGATACCTATTTTAGCGGCACGGTAAGCAATATTGAAGGACTTAAGCTGGATGATATAGCAGAAGAAGCCCTGATAAAGCACCGCTTTGCATTTAGTAATAAACAAATACCAAACGACAGGCTGCCGGTAGGCGGTGAGCTGCAATGGAAACGTAAGGGTGAGTTTCACTTATTTAACCCGCAAACCATTCACCTGTTGCAGCTGAGTACGCGTACCGGTAACTACGACTTATTTAAAAAATACAGCCGACTGATAAACGAGCAGGGCGAAAAAGCTTGTACGCTTCGTAGCCTGCTGGAATTCAATAAGCAACGTAAATCTATTGCTATTGATGAGGTAGAACCTGCCGCGAATATTTACAAACGTTTCTCTACCGGAGCCATGAGTTTTGGTTCTATTTCCTGGGAAGCACATACTACATTGGCATTAGCCATGAACAAATTAGGTGCCCGCAGCAATACCGGTGAGGGCGGGGAAGATGAAGCCCGCTACGAGCCGCTTACCGATGGTGCCAGTATGCGTTCGAGAATCAAGCAGGTAGCCAGTGGCCGTTTTGGCGTAACCAGCCGTTACCTTACCGAAGCCGATGAATTGCAAATAAAAATGGCGCAGGGAGCCAAACCGGGCGAAGGTGGTCAGCTACCGGGCGAAAAGGTAGACGAATGGATAGGCCGTACACGCCATGCTACACCAGGTGTGGGGCTTATATCACCACCCCCGCACCACGATATTTATTCGATTGAAGATTTGGCCCAACTGATCTTCGACTTAAAGAACGCCAACCGTGCCGCGCGTATTAGCGTGAAGCTGGTAAGTAAAGCAGGCGTGGGTACCATAGCTTCGGGCGTTACAAAGGCTAAGGCCGATGTGGTGCTGGTATCAGGATTTGATGGTGGTACCGGTGCTTCACCTATAAGTTCTATTAAGCATGCAGGATTGCCGTGGGAACTTGGTCTTGCCGAAACCCACCAAACCCTGATTAAAAATAAACTGCGTCCGCGTGTTACCGTTCAGGCCGATGGACAAATGAAAACCGGGCGCGATATAGCCATAGCGGCACTGCTTGGCGCGGAAGAATGGGGTGTGGCCACGGCTGCTCTTGTAGTTGAAGGCTGTATACTGATGCGCAAATGCCACCTGAACAGTTGCCCTGTAGGGGTTGCTACGCAGGATAAGGAATTGCGTAAGCGTTTTACCGGTGAAGTAGACCATGTGGTGAACCTGTTTAAGTTCATTACCGAAGAATTGCGTGAAATCATGGCAGAGCTTGGTTTCCGTACGGTAGACGAAATGATAGGCCAGGTAGACAACCTGAAACAACGGGATGATATTGAATACTGGAAACATAAAAATATCGACCTGGGCAGGGTACTTTATAAAGAACCGAACCCTGATAATGTAAGCCTGTACAAAACTGAGGAGCAGGATCACGGCCTTGATGGTATACTTGATTGGCAATTGCTTGAAAAAGCCCAGCCTGCACTTATTAAAGGCGAAAAGGTGGAGGCAGAATTCAACATACGGAATATAAACCGTGCGGTAGGTACGCTGCTGAGTAACGAGATTACCAAAGTTTACAAAAGCGCAGGATTACCCGATGATACCATAAACTTCAAGTTTTATGGTGCAGCAGGGCAGAGTTTTGGGGCGTTTGCATCCAAAGGACTTACCCTGCGTATAGAGGGCGACTCTAACGACTATGTAGGCAAAGGCCTAAGCGGTGGTAAACTGATTATTTGCCCTCCGGCCAATGCAGGCTTTAAACCCGAAGCCAACAGCGTGGCGGGTAATGTGGTGCTGTATGGTGCCAGCAGTGGCGAGGCGTATATCTACGGACGCGCCGGTGAGCGTTTTGCGGTGCGAAACTCGGGTGCTACGGTGGTTGTAGAAGGCATTGGTGACCACGGTTGCGAATACATGACCGGCGGACGCGTAGTGATATTGGGCAAAATAGGCCGCAACTTCGGTGCGGGTATGAGCGGTGGTATTGCGTACATCTATGATGTTCATAAGGATTTTGCCGAGCGTTGCAACCCCGAAATGATAGACCTGGAACAATGCAACGATGCCGACAGGGAAGAACTGCACGGACTGTTACAAAAACACTATGAGTATACTAACAGCGCCACGGCCAACTTTATACTGAAAGATTTTGATAACCAGGTGGGCAGCTTTGTAAAAGTATTCCCTAAAGAGTACAAAAAGGCGCTGCAAAGACAAGCTGAAGCCGCAAAGGCGAAGTAGTTTTAGGGTATTAAGTACAAAGTATTAAGTATTAAGACTGTGCAGTGGACGTCTTTTCCATTTTGAGCGAAACGCAGTGGAGCCTAGAAATCTCAATATTTCGAGTTAAAGAGATTTCTTCATTTCGGATAGTTCAAATAGAAAAAGGATACATAGAATGCAGTATTTAATTATCTGTTTAAATATGAAAAAACTTGTAGTTCTGATAATTGTAGCAATGTTTTCCTCTTCATGTGGTGTTGTAGAAATAATCAATGGACACGACCATTATGTAAATACTAATATCAATGGCAGGATAGAGCTAAAAGACAAGAGGTATAAAAGGAAATTCAGGCCTGAAATGGCAATTTTTGATGGTAAAGTTTACTATAGCTACTATGAAAACAGCCAGGTAAATTATATAAGGCATAGTTACTTACAACTGTACCCAACCGGACAGTTTGCCTACTATTCTGAGAAAAAACCTTTAGAAAGTTTAAACCCGGATATGGCAATTCAGGTCGGATATTACACGTACAAAAACTATGTGCTAAAGCTTGAAACAGGTGCCGGTAATTTTAATACTTCCAGTTTCAGAGTTATATGGAAGTTTAAAAAAGAAGGTAATAAACTGATAGGACAACATTACATGGCTAATAGTGTGTATGAGCCAGTAAAAGAAGTGAAAATTGATACAAATCAACCTGATTGGTAAAATATCGACTTATGAAGCAGGAAAAAATAACAGGATTTAAACTATATGAACGTGAACTGCCACAGGTTGAACCTGTAGCGCAGCGCATTACACATTATAAAGAATTTGCCAAACCGTATACCGATGAAAAACTGCGCCAGCAGTCGGCACGGTGTATGGATTGCGGTGTACCGTTTTGCCACAGCGGTTGCCCGCTGGGCAACGTAATACCGGAATTTAACGACGCGGTTTTTCACGAGAAGTGGGAGGAAGCCTACGAGATATTGAGCAGTACCAATAACTTCCCGGAGTTTACCGGCAGGATTTGCCCAGCTCCGTGTGAGTCGTCTTGTGTGCTGAACATCAACCGCCCGGCTGTGGCTATAGAAGCTATTGAAAAGCATATCATAGAAATTGCTTTTGAGAAAGGCTTTGTAAAACCACATCTACCCGAAGGACGCAGTGGAAAACGTGTGGCTATTGTGGGTAGTGGCCCGGCAGGGCTTGCAGCGGCAGATCAGCTGAATGCGGTAGGGCACAGCGTTACCGTATTTGAAAAAGACGATGCTGCAGGTGGATTGCTGCGTTACGGTATCCCTGATTTTAAATTAGAAAAAAGTGTAATAGACCGCCGTATTGCCCTTATGGAGCAGACCGCCGTACAGTTTCAGTACCATGCAAATGTAGGAGTAAATGTATTTCTGTCGGATATACTGCATGAGTTTGACGCTGTGATATTGGCAGGCGGCGCCATGCTGCCGCGCAATGTAGAAATCCCGGGTAGGGAACTAAATGGTGTGCACTATGCCATGGAGTTTCTGAAACAGCAAAACAAACGTGTGGCAGGTAAAGACCCTTTGGCAGGGGCCGGTATAGAAAGCAATATTGTGGATTTTGATATTATAGCTAAAGATAAAAACGTAATCATTATAGGAAGCGGCGATACGGGCAGCGACTGTATAGGCACCAGCATCCGCCAGGGGGCAAAGAGTGTTACGCAATTGGCACTGATGCACCAATTGGGAACCGAGCGTCCCCCGTATACCCCGTGGCCTGATTACCCGGATGTGTACAGAACATCTTCGTCGCAAGAGGAAGGTTGCGAGCGTTTGTTTGCTACCGCTACCAAGGAATTTATTGGCGATGAAAACGGGAATCTTACCGGTATTAAGGTAGCCGACCTGCATTGGGAGTTTACACCCGATGGTCGCCGTTTACATTCGGTAGAAAACCCGGGTTCAGAACGTATACTTCCGTGTGATTTGGCACTCATAGCCATAGGTTTCTCTAAACCTGAACAACTACTTTTAAACCGCTATAACCTAGCTAAAGACGCTAAGGGTAATGTATTAGCAAACGACACAAACTATAAAACATCGCATAATAAAATATTTACCTGTGGCGATATGCGCCGTGGTCAGAGCCTTGTAGTCTGGGCTATAAGCGAAGGCCGTGAGTGTGCCCGCAACGTAGATGAGTTTCTTACCAAAGAGGCTTCGGTGCTTGAAAATAAGGATGCCAACCTGGAAACGAAAGCTTTTGGTTAATGGAGTAATGTAATAATTGCTTAATGTAGCGATTTTGAGTAGCGGTATTACAGGAGCGTTATTTCGGATAATCGTATTGTTAGAGTTGGTTTAAGTTGTTTGCTATGAGTAGATTGCTTTACTCTTTTCAATGACAGAAATGTGTTTTATAACTCAACTTTTGTTTGTACCTTTGCACACTTATTTTTAAGGCTTTAGGGCTATTGATTATGGAAAACAGGAAAAAAGTCGCTTTTTACACGCTGGGTTGCAAACTGAATTTCTCTGAAACCAGTACTATTGCACGCAGTTTTGCTGAAGATGGTTTTGACAGGGTAGATTTTGAAGACCCCGCCGACATATATGTAATCAACACGTGTTCGGTTACAGATAATGCCGATAAACAGTTTAAGCAAATTGTAAAGAAAGCCCTGAAGACCAATGACAAAGCCTTTATTGCCGCGGTGGGCTGCTATGCGCAGCTAAAGCCTGAGGAACTTGCCGCTGTAGATGGGGTAGACCTGGTTCTGGGTGCTACCGAGAAGTTTAAAATTACCGATTACATAAACGACCTGAGCAAAAACGACATGGGTGAGGTACACTCTTGCGAAATTGCCGAGGCTGATTTTTATGTAGGTAGCTATTCTATAGGCGATCGTACCCGCGCCTTCCTAAAAGTGCAGGATGGTTGTGACTACAAGTGTACCTACTGTACCATTCCATTGGCACGTGGTATTTCACGTAGTGATACCTTAGAAAATGTATTGAAAAACGCCGCCGAAATTTCCGCACAAAACATTAAGGAAATCGTTCTCACGGGCGTTAATATAGGCGACTACGGTAAAGGCGAGTTTGGTAACAAAAAACACGAGCATACGTTTTATGAACTTGTACAGGCATTGGATAAGGTAGAGGGCATAGAGCGCCTGCGTATCTCGTCTATAGAGCCAAACCTGCTGCGTAACGAAACCATAGAGTTCGTGAGCCAAAGCCGTACGTTTGTGCCGCATTTCCACATCCCACTGCAAAGCGGTAGCGATGATATCCTTAAACTGATGCGCCGCCGTTACCTGCGTAACGTATATACCGAGCGCGTGGCTAAAATCCGCGAGGTAATGCCGCATGCTTGTATTGGGGTAGATGTGATTGTAGGTTTCCCTGGCGAGACTGATGAGCATTTCCTGGAAACATATAACTTCTTAAACGAACTTGAAATAAGCTACCTGCACGTGTTTACGTACAGTGAGCGCGATAATACGCCTGCTGCAGAAATGCCCGGTGCAGTACCTGCAAATGTGCGTGCCAAACGCAGTAAGATGCTTCGCGGGCTTTCGGTTAAAAAACGCAGGGCGTTTTACGAGAGTCAGATAGGTACTACGCGCACTGTTTTATTTGAAGGGGAGAACAAAGAGGGCTATATACATGGGTTTACAGAGAACTATGTGAAGGTAAAAGCACCCTGGAATCCTGAACTTATAAATACACTGCATGAGGTAACACTTACCAAAATAGATGAAGATGGGCTGGTACGTTTTAATTTTGTAAACGAACCGGTATTAGCATAAACAAAAAACTCAGGCATTGCCTGAGTTTTTTGTTAAAATCATAATCCAAGAACCACTACACGCCCCTCTATGATCATGTTTTTAAAGCCAAATTCTTTCTGTATCCATTTAAATGATTCATCACTGTACAGGAAAACATGGGTAGGATCTGTTTTGTAAAACCACGTGCCGAAGTCGCGCTCCGGGTTGAAACGATCGGTCATTATGTAGAGTTTTCCGCCCGGTTTTAAAAGGCCTGAAAGTTGCGCAAACTCAGCATAAGGCTGTTTAAAGTGTTCGGCGGTTTCGCTGCAGGCTATGTAGTCGTATTTTTTTTGTAGTACTGCGGGGTGGTTATGGTAAAAAAGGTCAAATTGGCTGATGTTATACCCATTATCTCCTAATACTTTAACCACCGGTGAGCCCGTTCCCGAACCAAAATCAAGCCCTTCATGTTCCTTACCAAAATCAGCAAGGATACGGTTGTTAACCGGGCTCAGGAAATTTTGGTAACGTACATCTTCCGGGTCATTATTATGAAAGTTGTAGTGTTTTACCTCTTCTTCAATGCTTAGGTAATCTTTCGGGTTCAGGAATACAGAAAAGCAAAGGGAGCATTGTAAAAACTCCCTTTCCTTGTGTAGGTAATATACTTGTGAGCTGCCGCTGCACAAAGGACACTTCAGCTCACTCATATCATTATGGGTTAGTAGACCAAATGCTACTCTCTTTAATAAAAACGCGCCTGTTAAGTTTTAGCTGTGCTACTATAAGTTCTGCAAAGTCTTCGGCCTGCATTACCTTTTCCGGGTTGCCATCGGTAAGGTTAAGGTCTTTTGCCATATCTGTAGCAATGGTGCTTGGTGCCAGGGCGGTAACACGTATGTTGTGCTTACGTACTTCCTGCATTAACGATTCGGTAAGGCCCATAACAGCAAATTTACTTGCACTGTATGCGCTGGTAGCAGCGGCACCACGAAGCCCTGCTGTAGAAGATATGTTTACAATATCGCCGCTTTGCTGCTCTATCATGCCCGGCAGTACAGTACGTGTAGCGTAGTACGTGCCCATTAGGTTTACTTTTATAATGTGTTCAAACTCGTCAGGAGTAAGATCCATAAACTTGCCGAATTTACCCACTCCGGCATTATTGATAAGGATATCTATTTTGCCAAATTCGGCAACCGCTTTTTCTATAGCAGTAGTGATAGATATAATTTCGGCTACGTCTGCGGCAAGCGCCAGGGTTTTAACGCCTTTAGCTTCAGCTTCCTTAGCCACAGCTTCCACATCGGCAGCAGTACGGGCTACCAGTATCACATTTGCACCTTCCTCGGCAAGTGCGAGTGCCACAGCTTTGCCAATTCCTTTTCCTGCGCCGGTAATCAGCGCATTTTTTCCTTTTAAACTTTGCATTGTGTTTTTGTTAGGTTTATTTACGTGTGTGTATTTTTATATTAAATCCGTATGCCCGGCGGAAGCATATCTTTATACCCCGGGTTCTTTTTAAAGAAAGCTACTACTTTAGGATGTATAGGCATTACGCGCAGGCGTTTTTCCTCGGCGTTATCCAGTATTTCTTTCAGCATATCGTTAATCACGGTGTCATCTTCGGCGCCTTCCGGCTGAAATATTTTGGTTAGAAACAGTTTGCGTTCCTGCACGCTGTATTCTATGGCGTAGGTTTTTCCGTTTACTTCGGCTTCAAACTGGCGGTTAAATTGGTTGTCCTTTACTTCCATGCGGTGTTAGTTTTTAAATTGCATTGGCACCTCAATAATCAGTATGCGCGAAGGTGCTTTAGTAGTAATCTGTAGTGTTTCAAATTCTACCGCCCCATAGGCATCACGTGCATTTATTTCCTGTCCGTTAATTTCCAGCTGTCCGTCCAGCAAAAACAGGTACATGCCGTTACCCTCCAGGTGAATAGGGTAGGTAATGATTTGCCCGGCGTCGAAAACGCCCAGGTGCAGCCATGCCTGCTGGTAAATCCACAACGCACCACCTTCATTTTTATCGTGAGGCGATACCACATTAATCAGGGTGTTCTTATTCGCTTCCGGATTAAATCCTTTTTGGTCGTAGCGGGGCTTCACGTTTTCCAGTTCCGGAAAAATCCATAATTGCAGCGTTTTTGCCTGTTCGGTTTGGCTGGCATTCATTTCGCTGTGCAATATGCCGGTACCTGCACTCATAACCTGCACTTCGCCAAAGCGTACGGTTTCTTCATTGCCCATACTGTCGCGGTGTGTAAGACCGCCCTCCATAGGGATTGTAATAATTTCCATATTATCATGTGGATGGGTGCCAAAACCGGTTCCCGGTGCTATGGTATCATCATTCAGTACGCGCAGCATACCGAACTGCACCATTTCTGGGTTGTAGTAGTTACCAAACGAAAATGAAAAGTTCGCCTGCAGCCAGCCATGGTTTGCCGTACCGCGTTCGCTTTTAGGGAATAATCTTGCTCTCATACAATTTTAACAGTATAAATTAAAACAGCATTACCGCGGCTTTGCTGTAAAAACTTTAATTTTATACAAATTTCGGAATAAATTTTGATAAAGCCCGTAATACGGCGTTAAAACTATACATGGACAAGATACCGGTTTACTTTATGCCAGGGCTGGCAGCAAGCCCCACAATATTTGAAAACATACACCTGCCGGAAGACACTTTTGAATGTTTTTATTTAGAATGGCTACTGCCCGAAAGCGTAAACGAACCGCTTAGCAAATACGCTGCGCGGGTAGCAAAAGGTATTAAGCATAATAATGCGGTACTTATAGGCGTGTCATTTGGTGGGGTGCTGGTGCAGGAAATGGCAAAGCTGGTAAATGTACGTAAGGTCATCATAATATCGAGCGTGCGCTGTAATGCGGAGTTTCCGAGGCGAATGGTCTTTGCAAAGCGTACTCATATATATAATATATTCCCTACGGGGATGATGCAAAACATAGAGTGGCTGGCACGGTTCTCGGTAGGGAACAGCAAGCTTGCCAAGCGGGTAAAGCTGTATGAAAAATTTTTAGCGGTACGCGATAAGAAATACCTGGACTGGGCGTTTAAATCCATAATAAACTGGGATTGCGAAACTCCTAATATGGATGTAATACATATACACGGCGACGAAGATGAGGTTTTTCCGCCAAAGTATTTAACCAGTTTTATACCCGTGCCGGGAGGAACCCACATAATGATATTAAATAAGGCAAAATGGCTGAATGAACATTTGCCCGAACTTATAAAAAAATAGATAACCAAGGATAAACGAGACGGAATTATGGAATGGATTAAAAATACAGGGATAGCAGCATCGCTTATTGTACTTAGCGGTATTGCGGTTCAGCAGGCAGTAAACAAGCCCGATATTATTACAGAAAAAACAGAAAAGCGTGCTTTTCCTAACCAAATAGATTTTGCAGGCGAACAGGCTCCGCTTAATGTAAGTGACGTAAGGGAGCGGCTGGACAGGGAGTTGCTGGTTAATGCTAACCTTGATGCTACGACCTTGCTTATCATTAAACGCGCTAACCGGGCGTTTCCGGTAATAGAGCCCATATTAAAACAATACGGCGTGCCCGACGATTTTAAATACCTTGCGGTTATAGAAAGTGGATTGGTTAATGTGGTATCGCCGGCAGGGGCAAGGGGTGTATGGCAATTTATGCCCGATACCGGTAAACAATATGGCCTTGAAATCAATGAGCTGGTAGACGAGCGCTACCATTTGGTTAAGAGCACGGAGGCTGCCTGTAAATATTTGCTTTGGGCCAAATCTAAGTTTGGCTCCTGGACGCTTGCTGCTGCATCGTACAATGCCGGGGTAGCCGGGGTCAATAAGCAAATGACGTTTCAAGGTGTAGATAGCTACTACGACCTGCTGCTTAATGATGAAACCAGTCGCTACGTGTTCCGTATTCTTGCTTTAAAGGAAATCATGCAGCACCCGGCTCAGTATGGCTTTGGGTTAACGCCTGCCGAGATGTATGCGCAAATCCCTACAAAAGCAGTAGCAGTTACAGAGTCGATACCTGATTTATCGGTATGGGCAAAAAATCAGGGCGTAAACTATAAAATTGTAAAAATACATAACCCATGGCTGCGCGATCGTAAGCTAGATGTGGCGGTGGGTAAGCAGTATACCATGGAAATTCCACTTTCGGGATACTAAATCATATACTTTCTAATATTTAATAAACCCCCATATTACAGTTAAATACATGCTGTAATATGGGGTTTTTATCATTTTAAATGGTATCGTTTATACAATTTTCTTCGAACATGAATTTTTACGGATACCTGAATTTAAGCGGGTATTTTTAATCCTTGTTTTCGTATATGATTAAAATTACATGTGTAAATTTTTATATGTGTAATTAAGTTGCTTTTTTGTTGAGAATAATATGTTTGGTAATTGGTTTTTGTTGAATAATTCTTAGTTAATTCTTTTGGTTGTTGAATTATTATTTATAAATTCGTAATCAACAAAATAATATATGAAAGCACAAAACATCATAGCAGTCTACACTATTAGCATTATTGTCATTAGCAATAAAGCGTAAGGGATACTGCCTGATTGTTACAACCATACAAGCCGTTCCCTTATAAAGGAACGGTTTTTTTTAACCATGTTTTTAAAGTCCATGAAACAACAACTACCAGAAATTATTATTAGCGTCATTATTATTCCACTCTTATGAGAAGGCATCCACATGCATTTATATCTGGGTCCTTCTCGCTACGGTGATAAGGGCCCTTTCTTTTACAAGCAAACATAAACAAACAGAATAACAGCATTTTACTATGTATTTTACAGACAAGACTATAATCTACTACAACGGAGAATTTGTTAAGGCATCTGAAGCTTCTACTAACCTTTACGGTCAGTCATTGCACTACGGGTATGCGGTTTTTGAAGGTATCAAATCCTATGAAACCGAAAACGGTACCAAAATTTTTAAAGCAAAAGAACATTACGACCGTTTGCGCCGCAGCGCAGAATTAATGTATATACCGTTTGAATATACTACAGAGCAGCTCACTGCATTAACCTACGAAGTGCTGGAGCGCAATGGCTTTACTAATGCTTATATCCGCCCCATTGTGTTTTGTTCGCCAAATATGGCCTTAAGCAAAGGCCAGCAGAGCTACCTTGCCATAGAGGCCTGGGAGTGGACCGGAGGGTATCTGGCTAATAAAATGCGTATAAAAACCAGCAGCTTTCAGCGGCCAAATCCTCAGGCATTTAAGGTGGAAGCCAAGGTAAGCGGCCATTATGTAAATTCTATACTGGCGTGCCAGGAGGCTAAAGATGCCGGTTACGATGAAGCCCTTGTGCTTGATGCTAACGGATTTGTGGCAGAGAGTAGTGGTGCTAATGTGTTTTACGAAAAAGACGGCACGCTTTACACACCCGCAAAAGGCAGTATACTGCCCGGTATTACCCGCGCTACGGTTATGGATATATGCCGAGAACTTGATATTCCGGTCGTAGAAAAATTCTTTACTCCTGATGAGATGCGTGGTGCCGACGCGGCCTTTTTCTGCGGTACGGCGGCTGAAGTTGTGGCTTTAGATTCGCTTGATGATGTTCCGTTTACAAAAGACTGGGAAGATTCACTGAGTAGTGTAATACAGAAAGCGTATCAAAATCTGGTGCTGGATAAAGGCCTTGAAGAGTTTAAAGGTAGATTACAGTTAACGGTTAACAGTTAATAGAGAAAGTTTTTGGTTGTTGGTTTTTTGGTTTATAGAAATAACCATACCGGCAATTAGAATAATGAATTAAATTTTTGTCGGTTCATTTGTGCGCAGTGAAGTTGCCAACAACCGACAACCATCAACAAACAACTAAATGACACTGAATAAATACTCGCGTATTTTTACGCAAGACGATACACAACCGGCAGCAAAAGCCATGTTATACGGCATAGGCTTTACCGATGACGACATGAATAAAGCCCAGGTAGGCATAGCCAGTATGGGCTATGATGGTAACACCTGTAATATGCACCTTAACGATTTGGCACAGGTAGTTAAAAAAGGTACCTGGGATCAGGGTTTGGCAGGGCTTATTTTTAATACCATTGGCGTAAGCGATGGTATGAGTAACGGAACCGATGGGATGCGTTACAGCCTTGTAAGCCGTGATGTGATTGCCGATAGCATAGAAGCCATTTGCGGAGGTCAGTACTATGACGGGCTGATTACCATACCGGGGTGTGATAAAAATATGCCAGGCAGCGTTATGGCTATGGGCAGGCTAAACAGGCCAAGCATTATGGTGTACGGAGGTACTATAGCTCCGGGGTGCTACAAAGGCGAAAACCTGAATATCGTATCAGCGTTTGAAGCCCTTGGTCAAAAAATAGCAGGCAACATATCTGATGAGGATTATAATGGAGTAATACGCAATGCTTGTCCAGGCGCAGGGGCTTGTGGGGGAATGTATACGGCTAATACCATGGCTTCGGCTATAGAGGCACTGGGCATGAGTTTGCCGTATAGCAGCAGTAATCCTGCGCTAAGCCCTGAAAAACAGCAGGAATGCCTGGACGCGGGTAAGTATATTAAAATACTACTCGAAAAAGATATTAAGCCCAGCGATATTATGACGCGCAAAGCATTTGAAAACGCGCTTCGCCTTATTGTTATCCTTGGCGGAAGCACCAATGCCGTGCTGCATTTTGTGGCTATTGCCAAAAGCGTAGGGGTAAAGGTAACGCAGGATGATTTCCAAAAGATGAGTGACATTACCCCCGTATTGGCCGACCTTAAGCCAAGTGGTAAATACCTGATGCAGGATTTGCATAACCATGGCGGTACGCCTGCGGTAATGAAGTACATGCTGGAAAACGGCCTGTTGCATGGCGATTGTCTTACTGTAACCGGAAAAACCGTAGCCGAAAACCTGGCCGATGTTCCTTCGCTGGATTTTGAAACCCAAAAAATAATACGTCCGCTTACAGATCCTGTTAAGCCCGATGGTCACCTGCGCATTATGTACGGTAACCTGGCTTCGGGGGGCAGTGTGGCTAAAATTACCGGTAAGGAAGGTGAAAAGTTTACGGGGCCTGCACGTGTATTTGATGGTGAAAAACATCTTATTGAAGGAATTTCTAACGGAACCGTAAAACACGGCGATGTTATTGTTATAAAAAATGAAGGGCCTAAAGGCGCACCGGGTATGCCCGAAATGCTAAAGCCTACCAGCGCGCTGATTGGTGCGGGCCTTGGCAAAAGCGTTGCCTTAATAACCGATGGACGTTTTAGTGGCGGGACACACGGTTTTGTGGTAGGGCATATTACCCCCGAAGCGTATGAAGGCGGTACAATAGCCCTTGTTCAGGATAACGACGTTATAGAACTCGATGCGGTGAATAACACCATAAACCTACTGGTTACGGACGAGGAACTCGCCGCTCGAAGGGCAGTATGGCAGCAACCGGAACTAAAAGTAAAAAGCGGTTTATTATATAAGTATGCCCGTACGGTTTCATCGGCAGCTGAGGGCTGCGTCACCGATGAGTTTTAGGCTACACTAATGCACAACAAGATTTAATTATCGTCAACGAGCACTATCCATTGGCGAAAAAAATAATACTATGGAGAAAATCATAGAGAAAAATGCTGCTACACCTGCAGTAGCAGATGAGCCCAAAACCCACAGCGGCGGGCAGGTTGTACTGGAGGCACTTCTCGCTGAAGGTGTAACCACTATTTTTGGTTATCCCGGCGGTGCCATTATGCCCATTTATGATGAGTTGTATCATTATAACGATAAGCTAAAGCATATACTGGTGCGCCATGAGCAGGGCGGTATACATGCGGCGCAAGGGTTTGCGCGTGCTTCGGGTAAAACGGGGGTGGTGTTTGCTACCAGTGGGCCGGGTGCTACCAACCTTGTTACGGGCCTTGCCGATGCTATGATAGACAGCACGCCGCTGGTGGCTATCACAGGGCAGGTATTTGCGCACCTTTTGGGTACCGATGCCTTTCAGGAAACCGATGTTATAAACATTACTACTCCTGTAACCAAATGGAACTACCAGGTTACCGATGCCGAAGAACTCCCGGCGGTATTGGCGAAAGCCTTTTATATAGCGGGGTCGGGTAGGCCGGGGCCTGTTTTGGTTGATATTACCAAAAATGCACAGCTGCAAAAAATTGCGTTTAAAGGCTATCAAAAATGTGGCTTTATCCGTAGTTACAGGCCTAAGCCCGTTGTACGTACCGAATATATTCAACAGGCAGCCGAACTGATAAACAAGGCAGAGCGTCCGTTTATAGTATTTGGGCAAGGTATTATCCTTGGTAAGGCTGAAGCGGAATTTAAAGCGTTCCTTGAAAAATCAGGCATACCGGCTGCATGGACCATTATGGGTATGAGTGCCATCCCTACAAACCATCCTCTTGGAGTAGGCATGGTAGGCATGCACGGAAATTATGGACCCAATAAATTAACTAACGAGTGCGATGTGCTCATTGCCATAGGGATGCGGTTTGACGACCGGGTTACGGGCAGGCTGGATATGTATGCCAAACAGGCGAAAGTAATCCACCTGGATATAGACCCTGCCGAAATAGACAAAAATGTAAAAGCCGATGTACCTGTGTGGGGCGATTGTAAAGAAACATTACCATTGCTTACTGCTGCTATAACAGAGCGCAAACATACAGACTGGCACCAGAAATTTATAGAGTGTAACGAGCGCGAGCAGGAAAAAGTCATCACCCCCGAAGTGTATCCTACCGATGAGGTACTTACTATGGGGGAGGTTATCCGCCTGGTAAATGAGTTAACGGAAGGTAACGCGATTATAGTGACCGATGTAGGCCAGCACCAAATGGTAGCCTGCCGCTATGCCGAATATAACCATAGCAAAAGCAACATAACCAGTGGAGGCCTGGGTACTATGGGGTTTGCGTTACCGGCGGCAATAGGTGCTGCGTATGGCGACCCTACGCGTACTACCGTTGCTGTTATTGGCGATGGCGGTTTCCAGATGACACTGCAGGAGCTGGGGACCATTATGCAGTTTAAGCCCAATGTAAAAATACTGATACTTAACAACTCGTTTTTGGGGATGGTGCGCCAATGGCAGCAACTGTTCCATGAAAAGCGTTATTCGTTTGTAGATATACAAAGTCCTGATTTTGTACAGTTGGCAAGTGCTTACGGTATACCGGGGCAAAGTGTTGACCAACGTGAGAACCTGAAAGATGCCCTGCAAACTATGCTGCAACATAATGGCAGCTATCTGCTTGAGGTAATGACAGGCAAGGAAAATAACGTATTCCCTATGGTGCCCCAGGGTAAGAGCGTAAGCGAAATTGTGTTGGGCAGGGATGAAATGTAGCAGGCGGAGCCTGCGGTTAATTTGTTTCAAGTTTAAGGTTCCAAGTTAGTTTTAACGTTCAGAACCTGAAACCTGAAACCTGAAACTAAAAAAATGAAACAAGAGTTTACCATAACGGTATATACCGAAAACCACGTGGGGCTAATGACCCGCATAGCGATTGTTTTTTCGCGCAGGAAAATCAATATAGAAAGTATTAATGTGGGACCTACAGAGGTTAAGGGCATCAGCCGTTTTACCATTGTCATAGAAGAATCAGAAGAAGTGGTACAGAAAGTAGCCCGCCAGCTTGAAAAGCAGGTTGAGGTGCTTAAAGTGTTTTACAATACAGACGATGAAATCGTTTGGCAGGAAATGGCCATGTACAAAGTACCCACTAAAGTCATTGCCGAACAGGTAAAGGTAGAGCGCCTATTGCGTCGGTATGGAGCCAATACGGTAGTGATACGTAACGACTATACCGTGTTTGAAACTACGGGGCACAGGGAAGAAATAGATGCTTTGGCAGAAGCCTTACAACCGTGGGGGTTAATCGAATTTGTGCGCAGTGCCCGTGTGGCAATCATTAAGGCAAGTGAGGGCATACACAATGCAACACTGGAATTTGAAGCAGAACAACCCAGCGAACCCGTAGTAGAGAATGAATTCCTGGATAAAAGGGATGGGGTGTTTACGATGTAGAGGTTTTAGTTCCAAGTTTCAGGTTTAAAGTTGCAACTCAGATGGTAAAGAGGTTCAGGAATGTTGGAACAAATCAATTTTGAAATCAAAATAATTATTACTGATTGTAGCTGGCTAAGAAGCTCAGCCGCTCAGTAACTAAGAAACTTAAAATAATAAACAAACAGAAGAAAATGGCAAAATTAAATTTTGGTGGGGTTGAAGAAAACGTGGTAACCCGCGAGGAGTTCCCGCTACAAAAAGCACAACATGTTTTAAAAGATGAGGTAGTAGCAGTAATAGGTTACGGCGTACAGGGGCCAGGCCAGGCGCTTAACCTGCGCGATAACGGTATTAGCGTGATTGTAGGGCAACGTAAAAATTCGGCGTCTTGGGATAAGGCTGTAGCCGATGGCTTTGTGGAAGGCGAAACCCTATTTGATATTGAAGAAGCCCTTGAAAAAGGTACGATTATTTGCTATCTGCTAAGCGATGCCGCGCAGATAGAGGTGTGGCCGAAAGTTAAAGAGAGCCTTACCGCAGGCAAAGCGCTATATTTTTCACACGGTTTTGGTGTAACGTTTAATGAGCAAACAGGTATTATTCCCCCGGAAAATGTAGACGTATTCCTTGTAGCGCCTAAGGGGTCGGGTACCTCATTACGCCGTATGTTCCTGCAAAACCGTGGGCTAAACAGTAGTTTTGCTATTTTCCAGGATGCTACAGGCAAGGCTTGGGAGCGTGTAGTATCATTAGGTATTGCTATTGGTTCAGGATATTTGTTTGAAACCGATTTTCAGCGAGAGGTGTACAGCGACCTTACGGGTGAGCGAGGTACGCTTATGGGGGCTATACAGGGTATTTTTGCCGCTCAGTATGAGGTGCTTCGTGCTAAGGGGCATACCCCAAGCGAAGCTTTTAACGAAACCGTTGAAGAACTTACACAATCGCTTATGCCGCTGGTAGCCGAAAACGGTATGGACTGGATGTATGCCAACTGTTCTACTACTGCCCAACGCGGTGCGCTGGACTGGTGGAAGAAATTCCGCGATGTTACAAAGCCGGTGTTTGAGGAGCTATATGAAAGTGTGGAAACCGGTAAGGAGGCGGGCTATTCTATATCAAGCAATAGTAAACCTGATTATCGTGTAAAGCTGGAGGAAGAACTTGCTGAACTGCGTAATAGCGAAATGTGGCAGGCCGGTAAAACCGTACGTAGCCTAAGGCCGGAGAATAACTAAGTCGCACGGCGACAGCGAAGTTTTTTGCATACTTAATTCAGAACCTGCAAGGTCTCCAAGACCTTGTAGGTTTAATTTATACCATATCCAAAAGGTTGCTAAAACCTTGCAGGAGTAAAAACACTATGAACACCCATACTACTTACTTCCCATCTTTAGAAAGTGTACAACAGGCAGCCGAACGCTTAAAGGGTATTATAAACCATACGCCGCTTACACTTAACCGTACCGCATGCGAAATGTATGGTGCTAATATTTACTTTAAGCGCGAGGATTTACAACCCGTACGCTCGTACAAACTGCGAGGGGCATACAATAAAATGGCTACCCTAAGCGCAGATGAGCTTGCCAAAGGTGTAGTATGCGCCAGTGCGGGGAACCATGCACAGGGGGTTGCATTTGCATGTAATAAAATGAAGGTGTACGGTACCATTTTTATGCCTACACCCACGCCGGGCCAAAAGCTGGAACAGGTGCGTATGTTTGGCGGGGAGTTTGTTAATGTGGTATTGGCAGGGGATACGTTTGACGAAGCCAAGGATGCCGCCGCTGATTTTTGTGCATCGCAAAGGGCGGTGTTTATCCACCCGTTTGATGATCCGCATATTATAGAAGGCCAGGCAACCATAGGCCTGGAGATTTTAGAACAGTTGCCAGAGCGTATAGATTATGTTTTTGTACCGGTAGGCGGGGGCGGACTCGCATCGGGGTTAAGTGCAGTGCTGCAAAGCCTGTCGCCCGAAACTAAAATCATAGGGGTAGAGCCCGCAGGTGCGCCAAGTATGAAGAAGGCTCTCGAAAAAGGTGAAACCGTATTGCTGGAACGAATCAACAAGTTTGTAGACGGGGCTGCAGTGCAGCGTGTAGGCGAATATACTTTTGATATCTGCCGAAATACCCTGCATGATATGCATACGGTAGACGAGGGACGTATATGCCAGGTAATCCTTAGCCTTTATAACAAAGATGCCATAGTGGTAGAGCCTGCAGGTGCACTATCTGTGGCGGCACTGAGTGATTATGCTAAAGAAATACAGGGTAAAAACGTAGTGTGTGTTATATCGGGTAGTAATAACGATATAACCCGTATGGAGGAAATTAAGGAGCGTGCTTTACTCTATGCAGGGCTTAAGCATTATTTTCTGGTAAAATTTCCGCAACGACCGGGTGCACTCAGAGAATTTGTAATGAACGTATTAGGGCCAACAGACGACATTACCCATTTTGAGTACACTAAAAAGAACAGCAAAGAAAAAGGTACTGCCGTAGTAGGCATTGAGTTAAAGCAGGCGGCCGAATTTGAGAGCCTGATTACTAATATGAAAGAGCGAGGTTTTTTTGTAGATTATCTTAATAACCAACCACATCTGCTGAATTTGCTGGTGTGATTAGTCTTCGAGACTTTTTGAGCCTGCGTACACGAAATAAGTTCTCTGAAAATCTCTTAAAACTCTCATGTCTAATCCTTTGATTTTTGCGCCGACATAACCTTTGCCTTGTTTTAGTTTAACTATTGTTTCGTCCTTTCGCATGATTCTCAAAGTGGCGACAGCGCAGATCTATCACCTTGAATGGTTAATTTCAGTTCTTCTTCGTTACATCCTGCAACAGTATAATCAAAATTATCAATACCCTTTTTTAGTAACTGTTTTCCCAGTTCGTATGTGTATTGGTAATCATCAGATTTATATTTATCAAAAACCGGGTTGAGGTTGTGGCAGCTATTCTGGTTACAGGAAACAAGCAAAAGTAACAATGTTGGTATGGCTATTATTTTCATTCTGTTAGTTTGATAATACAACGAAAAAAAATGCCTGATATTTTAATACCTATGCTTTTTTTAAAGGCTCGGTTTTTTCCCCTGTTTAAAATTAAGATATTATGTACTGTAAGTATTGCTCAACGCTTTCTTAGTTATAAGGCTGTAGTTTTTTCTTGAGTCTCATTTTGCAAGCCCTTACACTCTGTGGCGAATATTTCCAGAACTTCGGCTATATATTTTACATGATTATTTAAAAACTCGTTACCCTCCGCGCCATTATTTGTTGGTATAAATTCGTTTAAAGTGTAAATTTGTTTTTGTGTAATCTTTTAAGTTATTTAAACTATGCTGAAAACCCCATCTGTATGTATCATTGGCGCTGGAGCAGCCGGTTTAGTGGCTGCTAAGGTGCTGGAAGAAAGTGGCTATACGCCATTAGTGCTTGAGGCCGACGCTAAAATTGGAGGGCGTCTTAAAACAGACATCATTGAAGGATACGCTCTTGATCATGGGTTTCAGGTACTTTTAACCGCTTACCCGGCGGTAAAAAAATACCTGGATTTAGGCAGTATGAAGCTAAATTATTTCCATCCGGGTGCCGTGATTTTTAGCGGAGGTAAGCAGTCTGTAATGGGCGATCCCTTACGGCAGCCCTCCATGTTGTTTAAAACATTATTGTCTTCTGCTGCTACCGTAAAGGATAAGCTTTTAGTATACCGTCTCACGAATCAGCTTAAGGCAAAGAGTATTGAGGCCATATTCGCCTCGCGGGAAGTTTCAACTTTAGAATACCTTAAAAGTTATGGCTTCAGTAATGTAGTGATTGAGAAATTTTTCAGGCCCTTTTTCGCAGGTATTTATCTTGAAGATAAACTCTCTACTTCATCCAGAATGTTTGAGTTTATTTACAAGATGTTTAGCCAGGGTAGTGCAGCAGTGCCCGAAAACGGAATACAGGACGTTGCGCAGCACCTTGCTAATTCTTTAAAGAGATCTATTATAAGAACAAACGCAAGCGTGGTAAAAATAGATAAGGAAAATAACAGTATTTACTTGCAGGATGGCGATGTCATAAAATCTGATTATATTATTGTAGCCACAAATTGCGATAAATTATTGCTTGATTTCAAGACACAAGCTACTTCATGGAAAAAATGTACTACGCTATATTTTAAAGCGACAAAACGTGTAAGTAACTCTCAGCTCATAGGCTTAGTAACAGATCCGGAGGCATTAATAAATACAGTTTCCTACGTGCCGGGAATTGTACCTAAGGACGGCAGCGATGTAATGATTTCGGTCACTGTAGTTAAGGATAATACCTTAGATGACAATGGTCTGGTGCAAAGATCCATTGCCGACCTTGAAAAGTTCTGTGGTTTTAGTAATCTTAATTTTGTAAAGCTTTATCATATTAATAAGGCATTGCCTGAGATAAAAAGCGTATCGTACATTCCTCAGAATGTTGTGTTTTCTAAGTCCATTTTTGTTGCTGGCGATGCATTGGCAAATGGTTCTTTAAGTGCCGCGTTACTTTCCGGAGAGGAAGCTGCAAAAGCACTTATAAATCATCATCTATCGGTTGTTAATGGTTAAAATGTAATACGCACATTTTGTTTTTCAAAAAACCATCATAATTAAAAACATATATACTTTGGTGTCTATCCTTTGAATTATGATGGCTTTAATTTTTTATATCAAATAAAATTGTCTGATATGTGTAAATGTATTTTGTCATATTTGTATTTTACTGCCTATAAGTAGCTAAGCGACTTTGATACTCGCATCGTTACAAATCGGACGCTTATTTTTATGTAATTTTCTTATTTTAGCAAAATTTATGAATATTCTTTAAAAATTTAATATTTATTTACCGCTAGCGTTTTTTGGATTAAGCTAATTTGGTGCTTTAATCTTACAACATCATGGACGCTATGATTTCGGTTCCGGTCGCAGTTAAAACAAAAAGACCAATTGCTCTGTATAATCATCAGCAAGAAGATATAGACAACTTATTTAAACATTTATACGATTCTCCGCAACCATCGCGCTTGTTGTATCAACTCCCTACGGGTGGCGGCAAAACGGTTGTTTTTTCAGAGATTGCTAAGCGATTTTTAGAACAAAACAATACCAAGGTTATTATCCTTACCCATAGAAAAGAATTATGTACCCAAACCTGTAGTGCCTTAAAGCGCATTGGCGTATCGCCAAAAGTGCTTACCAGTACTGTAAAGGTAATCAGGGGGAAGTATCAGTGTATGGTTGCCATGGTAGAAACCTTAAAAAACAGAATCAAATCCGGTCAGTTTAATGCCGCAACGGTTGGTCTTGTTATTGTAGATGAGGCGCACCATAATTCTTTTCACAAGCTTTTAGGTAAGTTTAGTAATGCCTGTGTAATAGGTGTTACCGCTACGCCGCTAAGTTCTGATACCAATTTACCGCTTCGCGGTCATTATGACACGCTGATTACGGGTTCACCTATAAGTGCACTTATCGAACAGGGATTTTTAGCCAAGCCAAAGATATGGCGGTACGATGTAGAGCTTCAATCGTTACAAACAGCTCCACATGGTGATTTTACCGTAAGCAGTTCTGATTTGCTGTATTCCTCTAAGGCTATGTTAGAGTTACTGCTTCATGCATACAAAGAGCATTCGCTTAACCGTAAAACGCTGATTTTTAATACAGGTATTGTTACTTCGCGCCTGGTATGCCAAGTGTTTAATGATGCCGGTTACGCCTGCAAACATCTTGATAATAAAACGCCTGATGCTGAGCGCATAGAAATTCTTAAATGGTTTAAAAAAACAAAAGGGGCTATACTTACTTCTGTATCTATACTAACCACGGGTTTTGATGAGCCTACAGTTCAAAGCGTGATTCTTAACAGGGCCACCAATTCTCTTACCCTATACCATCAAATGATAGGCAGGGGAGCGCGGAGGCTGCCCCAAAAGAAGCGGTTTACCGTAATTGATTTGGGTAACAACACAGACCGTTTTGGCGAATGGGATGCACCCATGGACTGGAAATACATATTTGACCATCCGGATGAGTTTAATGCAGGTTTGCACGGCCATAGCGATTTTGATAACCACACAATTCCTCCACAGCTAAGAGCAAAATTTCCTAACAGTCTTGAAGTGGGGTTTGATGTTGTAAGTGCCTATGAGCAGGCGGTAGCCTCCGGCGCAAAAGTAAAGACCGTATTGCGCGACTCTATACGCCAGCATGCGCTAATGTGCGCTGATAATGCCGATACCGTAAGTGCAGCAATGGAACTTGCATCAATGCTGGATAAGGAGGTGCAGTGGAGGGTAAAACAATACGCCAAATGCCTGGATAAGGTTACAAAGAACTATACCGAATGGCTACAGGAAGACTATAAAGCCAAACTACGCTCTCTTACCCAAAGAATTATGCAACGCCGACTTAGGGCACAATTAAATTAAACATGAAAAAATCTGTAAGACCATTACCTTTTTATGCCCGCTTTGCCCATATACTTTTTATTATCATTGCTGTTATTGCTATATGCTACGCCGGCCAGGGAATTTTATCTCCCATACTGCTTTCATTACTTTTTGCCATATTGCTACGGCCTGTGGCAGCATTTTTAAACGAAAAGCTGAAAATACCAAATGTAATATCTTGCCTTTTGGCAGTATTTGTGTTTGTAGTGTTTTTTGCTGCAATTTTTTATTTTATTACCTATCAGGTAGCCGATATGGCCGATGACTGGGATAAAATAAAGAGTAACCTGCACAACCACTATAGTAACCTGCAATCGTATGTGCAGGATACATTTCAGCTTAGTAAGCGCGAGCAGGATAAAATGGTTTCAAAAGCTACGTCGGGCTCCATGGAAACGGGTAAATCTGTAATGGGGAGTACATTGGCCTCATTTACTGATTCTTTAATGAACATGATACTTATACCCATTTACACGTTTCTTATATTACTTTACCGTACTCATTTTCTTAAGTTTTTATGCAAGCTATTTGAACCAAAACACCATCCAAAGCTTGAAGATATCCTTAATACAATAAAGACTTCTGTTCAAAGCTATATCCGGGGGTTGCTGTTTGAGTTTGCCATAGTTTCTGTACTCACTGCATTAGGTTTAATGATAATAGGGGTTAAGTACGCCATATTACTGGGTGTAATAACAGGACTGCTTAACCTTATTCCGTATATAGGCATTCTTATTGCAGGTGTGCTAACCGTAGCAGCATCATTAACAGGTAATAGTGACCTTACAATACTTATAGGAATTATAGTTGTAAACGTGGTGGTACAGTTTGTAGATAACAATGTTTTAGTACCTATTGTAGTAAGCTCTAAGGTAGAAATCAATTCTATAGCATCTATTGTTGGTATAATAATCGGTGGGGCTATTGCCGGAATTTCGGGAATGTTCCTGGCCATACCGTTAATGGCTATCCTCAAGGTAATATTTGACAGAATAGAATCACTGGAACCGTGGGGCTATCTTTTAGGGGATGATTTGCCAAAAACATTTTTTTTAAAAAGACCGAAGAAAAGTGAAGCAAACAGTTAATTAGTACTGGGTAGCATTATGCTAAATGGTGTAGCGGTACAAATTGTAACAGATATATACACAATAATTTAGCATTATTTTGGGGAACTGCTGTAACGAGGTTTTGTACATTTAGAAGAATAACACATCAAAACCATGAATGATATTACAAATGCTTTATTCTCTGCCTCACGGCAGGGCAACGTACCGGTTCTCCATGAAATATTTAAGCTTATTTCAAATGTAGACGTTAAGGATGAACGCGGATTTACTCCATTAATCATTGCAGCCTATAACAACCAGCCAGAAGCAGTTAAAGCACTTATATATGCCGGTGCCGATATTAACTTAACTGATAACAGTGGCAACACGCCGCTTATGGGGGCCTGCTTTAAAGGATATGCGCATGTTGCCAGGGTGTTAATAGAAAACGGCGCAAACATGAATGCGCAACACGGTAACGGAGGTACAGCATTAATGTTTGCGGCTATGTTCGGGCGAAATGAACTGGTAGATATACTTTTAGAGGCCGGGGCAGATGCCACAATTACAGATTTTAGGGGCTTTACTGCTAAAGACCTCGCCGCTCAGCAGGGAAATGCTGCAGCTATTGCTAAACTACAACAACTCACTGCTTAATACACACCTTACAAAACCAAAACAAATGAAAAAAAGTAACACACCTAAAACCGATAACGCTAAACTTCGGGATCTGGAAAAAAACAGGGAATACAGCGATGGGCAATACATAACTACAGACCATGGCGTTAAGATAAATAATGATCATAATTCGTTAAAAGCAGGCGAAAGAGGGCCGTCTTTACTGGAGGATTTTATAATGCGTGAGAAAATCACCCATTTTGACCACGAGCGTATTCCGGAGCGCATTGTGCATGCACGCGGGTCTGGTGCCCATGGATATTTTGAATCTTACGGTAATGTATCAGACTACACTAAAGCAGCATTTCTTAATAACACTGCCACTAAAACGCCCGTATTTGTACGTTTTTCTACCGTTGCAGGATTTCGCGGCTCTACAGACCTGGCAAGGGATGTAAGAGGCTTTGCAATTAAGTTTTATACCCAAGAAGGTGTTTTTGACATGGTGGGTAATAATATCCCGGTATTTTTTATACAAGATGCCATGAAATTTCCAGACCTTATCCATGCTGTAAAACCTGAACCTCATAACGAGATACCTCAGGCGGCTTCTGCGCACGATACCTTTTGGGATTTTATATCATTAATGCCAGAATCTATGCATATGGTTATGTGGGCAATGAGTGACAGGGCCATTCCGCGTTCTTACCGTATGATGGAAGGTTTTGGTATTCATACCTTCCGCTTTATAAATGCAGAAGGAAAGTCTACCTTCGTAAAATTCCATTTGAAGCCAAAACTGGGTACTCATGCTGTAGTATGGGATGAGGCTTTGAAAATTTCGGGCAACGATCCTGATTTTCATCGACGCGACCTTTGGGACAACATTGAAATGGGTAACTTCCCTGAGTGGGAATTTGGCGTTCAGTTAGTAGCCGAAGAAGATGAGCATAAGTTTAACTTTGATATTCTTGACCCCACCAAATTGATACCTGAAGAATTAGTGCCCGTTACACCTATTGGTAAACTGGTACTTAATAGAAACCCGGATAACTTTTTTGCTGAAACAGAGCAGGTTGCTTTCCACCCCGGGCATATAGTACCGGGTATAGATTTTAGTAATGACCCCTTATTACAAGGCAGGTTGTTTTCATATACAGATACGCAGTTATCAAGGCTGGGTAGCCCTAATTTCCATGAAATCCCTATTAACCGCACCATTGCCCCAATGCATAACAACCAGCGTGATGGGCACATGAGGCAGGAAATAAATGTAGGGCGTGTAAGCTATAGCCCTAATTCGCTTAACGATGGTTACCCGGCGCAGGCCAAGGAAGCCGAAGGAGGTTTTGTAAGTCATTATGAGCGTATAGAGGCACACAAAGTTAGAGAACGTAGCGAAAGTTTCTCGGACCATTTTAGCCAGGCTGCCTTATTTTTTAACAGCCAAACAGAGCCTGAACAAAATCACATTATTAAAGCACTACGTTTTGAGTTAAGCAAAGTAGAAACTGTAGCCATACGCGAACGCATGTTAGGGTTGCTAAGCAACGTAAGTGCAGAACTTGCTACGAAAGTTGCCTCCGGTTTGGGTATAGCGGTTCCAAAACAACCACAAAAGCCCATGAACCATGGGATAGGTGCAGATGCTGATCCTAAAAAACACGAGCCAAAGCCTATTGACACAAGTTATAAAAACAGCGATGCGCTTAGTATGGTTAAAAATCCTACTACCACAAACAGTATAGAAACAAGGCAGGTAGCATTTTTGTGCGCAGATGGTGTAAGCGAAAAATCGCTGAATGCCCTTAAAAAAGCGTTAGAATCAAAGGGCGCAGCCGCTAAGATTGTGGGGCCTCATGCAGGGAGCATTACGGGAGATGCAGGAACTGAAATTAAAGTTGATTTCGCTTTTTTCTCTTCATCTTCGGTACTTTTTGATGCTGTATTTGTACCTGCTGCTAAAGACAATAGTCAACTAACTGAAAATGATAACGTGATAGAGTTTATTAACGATGCTTACAGGCACTGCAAGGTTATTGGTTTTGATAACGGTTTAAACGACCTCATTAAGGCCACAACTATTGGTAATAAATGGAATGACGGAAAAGATAATTCGCTTCCGGGCATAATAATAAACAATGGAAATGCTAAGTCTTTCACCGATGATTTTACCACCCAAATGGGCAGGCACCGTATATGGGAGCGTGAACCTAAAATAAGCGAATAATATAATTATGTAATTTTTTTAACCCGGTTGATTTACTGCTAATAGTGGTGATTCAACCGGTTTTTTGCTTTTAGGTCATAGACGCTATGTTCACTTGGCGAAGCGGAATTAAATTGTATTTTCGTGTTTAAAGATTTGATTATTAAGTATCTATGTGTATCTCTTGTTTTCCTTGTTGTGTGTAAATGGATCTTTTGTGTGACATACCTCACACAAAACTTTTGACTTACCTCCTGTGGCATACCGATACGCCTGCCTAATTTTGTCTTGTAACTATTAGCAAAATATACAAGTATGCTACAGCATGCTTTGTATGCTTAAAATTGCTGTAAATAAGTAAAAATAGATTGATTAAACATACCAATAAATAAGATATGAAAACTATAAAAGTTCTTGCAAAATACGCTATTAAACAAGGGAAGATAGAGGAGTTTAAAAAACTGTTTGCTCAAATGGTAGCGGACACCGTAAAGGAGCCGGGTAATTTGATTTATCGTTCGTATTCAGACGTTACAAATGAGAACAACTTCTTTATTTATGAAGAATACGCAGATTTAGAGGCTCTTGAGTGCCACAAAAATAGTCCGCATTTTAAAGAAATTGTTATTAATGGCATACTGCCACTACTGGAAACCAGGGAAGTATTTCAAATAGAAGAAAATCAGTTTTAAACAGCTTGTTACCTCATTAACTAAAAGTAAATGATGTTACTGCGAGTTACATTTTGCTATTGAGGGTTAATAAAAATACTAACATATATTAAAAACAGAACAATGAAAAATAAGGTTTTATTTGTGGTTTCGAGCCACGACAAAAAAGGAAACACAGGCGAAAGCACAGGATATTATTTATCTGAAGTTTCTCATCCATGGGAAATACTTCACAATGCGGGTTACGAAATAGACTTTGTGAGCCCGAAAGGAGGCACACCTCCGGTTGACGGCTTTGACTTAAGCGACGAAGTGAACAGGAAGTTTTGGGAAAACGAGGAATATCATGCAAAAATTAATAACTCCATGAAGCCATCTGAAGTGAATCCGGACAATTATGTAGCTATACATTATGCAGGAGGCCATGGTACCATGTGGGATTTTGCCGATAATGCAGAACTTGCAGAAATAGCACAGAAGATTTATGAAAACAACGGTATAGTAAGTGCTGTGTGTCATGGTCCGGCCGGATTGGTAAATATTAAACTCAGCAACGGTAAGTACCTGGTGGATGGTAAAAAGATTAACGCATTTACTAACGAGGAGGAAATTGCAGTAAAACTAGAACATGTGGTTCCGTATATGCTGGAAACTACTCTGATAGACAGGGGTGCGATTTTCGAAAAATCAGGTCTTTGGCAGCCACACGTTACTGTAGATCAACGCGTTGTAACCGGTCAAAATCCTCAGTCAGCTCACGGGGTAGGAGAGGCTGTATTGAAAGAAATTCAAAAGCTTCAATAAAATAAATTCTATAATAAAGTGTAATAAACATGCCGCTCAATATTCGCAGCGGCATGTTTATTACAGCTATCTTAATATTGTTTTTAAGTTGTGTAACTTGCTACAAATAAAATTTAAACTGTATGAAAATCAAATTAATAGAAGTAGTATCTGTTATTTTGTTAACACTTACTGCGTGTAACAACAAAGCTAACCAGGATGCTGCAAAACCAGATACCTATAGCGACACTACTGCTGTTAAACCAAAAGAAGCTGTTCTGGAAGAAGTTTACAAAGACAGTTCTTATCAGCTTACCGGGGTGGCGGTCGCTGCAAATGGTCGTTTGTTTACTAATTACCCGTATTGGCTGGACAATCATTTGTATTCGGTAGTAGAGATTAAAAATGGTAAGCCCGTTCCATATCCTGATTTAAAGTGGAACAGTTTTAAGAAAGGCGAAGATGGTTCAGGTAAATTTGTTTGTGTACAGGCAGTAGTGGCAGACGATAACGGATATTTATGGATTGTAGATGCAGCCGGGATAGGCCTGGGGCCCGTTTATAAAAACTCAAATAAAGTTTTAAAAGTAAAACTGGCTGATAATACTATAGAAAGGATATACAAATTTCCTTCAAACATAGTTCCTGCAGACAGCTACATTAACGATATCAGGATTGACAATAAAAATGGTTTTGCGTATTTAACCAGTTCATCTAACGGTGGCATCGTAGTACTTAACACCACTTCCGGCGAATCCCGCTTTGTGTTGCACGAATCGTCTTCGGTAAAATCAGATCCGGCTTATCGTTTCTCTTTTTACGGAAAAGAGCTAAAAAAGGCAGACGGTAGTATCCCAAAGATAAACTCAGACGGTATTGCGCTTTCACCAGATAAGGCATGGCTGTATTACAAGCCCCTTACAGACGACAAACTTTACAGGATTAAAACCGAACTTTTAAGAGACTTTACCACGCCTTATAAGGTAATTTTAGAGAGTGTTCAGGATTTGGGACACTTTGTAACAACAGATGGTATGGAGTTCGATGATAAAGGCAATCTATATTTTGGAGATATTGAAAAAAGCAGCATTGTAAAAATTACTCCTGATTTAAAGATGCATACATTAGTAACAGATACTGAAAAATTAATATGGCCAGACAGCTACAGCATTTCAAAAGATGGTTATCTGTATGTTTCTGTCTCTCAAATCCAGCTAATGCCATGGTTTAATAACAACGTAAACAAAACAAAGAAGCCTTACTCAATTTTGCGTTTAAAAATCTAAACCTAATTATTACATCACATTACTTTACGGCAGAGGTAGCCTTTGGCAGCCTCTGCCGTTTTATTTAATCAGTTTATACGGTATTGCAGAAATTGTTTTGCGTTAAACCATGAAAGGGTAGGAGGTATAAACTTCCTAATTGACCTCAATTAGGAAGTATCATAAAAAGTTAATTTATGTTGATCAATTATTAGTAAAAGATGTTAAGATTGTAGAAAGTTGTTATCGCAGCGTAACAATACACAAGCATAGGTATTTTGCAGTTCACTTAATTAAGTTATCTTGCGAGCCGAAAAATCAACCATTTACACATGAGGCAACTATTACTCTCGCTATTTTCATTGCTAATTACGATTTGCGCTTATTCTCAAAAATCTGATTTTGAGGCATATACCAATAAAATCCCGGATCAAGGTCTGCTTTTTATGGAAAACAACGGACAGGTTGCAGATAATAGGAACCCAGCAAACAAGCTGTGGGGAAGCTATTTCGGATCTACTGGTACTGATGTTATAAGCGATGGATTTACAGACAATGGCGGAAATACATATGCTGTAGGTCGCAGCGTTGTTAGCAATAATTCTTATGATGCTACCGTATCTAAATCAAATGATCCTACTTGTGGTACGCCGGTTGAGGTTGCTGTACTTGTAACATCGCCAACAACGGCAAATTTAAGTTGGCTTCCTAATCCATACAGCAGGCCTACAAACTACCAGTATCATGTAAGCACATCGGCAACGCCACCGGCATCTGGTACAACGTTGTCAACCATAACCATAAATAACTTTGTGCTTACTGCTGGTGTTACATACTACCTGCATGTGCGCTCTAATTGTAATGGCACGTATAGCGATTGGGTCACATCTGCTCCGTTTAGGGGTGCTGTTGTGGCAGATACCTGTAGCACAGCCATAAATCTTGCTACATTATACAGCCCTTATTATGGTACTACTGTAGGCGCCAGTAACGACTACAGTATAGCATGTGCAAACGGCAACAGTTCCCCTGATCAGTTCTTTTATATAGATGTGCCTAATGGGGCTACTATAGTTATTGGGCAAACATCTAACAACTATGATTCTGAAAACTATATGGGCTATGGCGGATCTTGCCCTGGTACTACACGCATTGCCTGTTTTGATAACGACGATATACAAAACATAACCTGGACAAACAACACAGGAAGCCAGCAAAGAGTGTATTGGGTACAAGATGGTTATAGCCCGGCTTCGGCCGCAGGCCGATATACGCTTGAATGGTCATTAACGGGGGCTACATCACCATGCGGTACACCTACAGCATTAACAGGTGTAGCTACATCTAATACTACTGCAAATCTTAGCTGGACGGCCCCGGCAAGCAGTACACCTACAGGATACCAGTATGCGGTAACCACCTCTTCTACGCCACCTACAAGTGGTATTAATATTACTGATACTTCGGTAATAAGCTATGTTATAACCCCGGGCGTTAAATATTACCTGCACGTGCGCTCAAACTGCAACGGTGTATATAGCGCATGGGCAACCTCGGCACAGTTTTTTACACCACCTCCACCGGGTGATACGTGCGATACGGCGATTAACCTGGCAACACTTACAAGTCCGTATTCCAGCACAATTACTGGTGCTTATAACAATAATTTCCCTATAGATTGTACGCTTGATGGACCTGATTTGGTATACTACATAGATGTGTTGCACGGTCAAACCCTGGTTATCGGCCTTACCGCCAGAGGCGGTTTTGATGCACACAATTACATGGCTTACGGAAACAGCTGTCCGGGTACTACGATTATTTCATGTTATGATGATCCGGATATACACACTACAACTTGGACTAATAGTACAGGAAGTACTCAAAGGGTGTACTGGATACAGGAAGCATTTTCTGCAACAAGTGCAGGAGACTTTACCCTTACCTGGAGCCTAACAGGCGGGTGTGCACCGCCTACAAATCCAAGAACATTATCTATGACCTATACTTCGGCCAACCTTTACTGGACGGCTCCGGAAGTAAGTACACCTACTGGTTATGAGTATGCGGTAACTACATCATCTACACCCCCGGCAAGTGGCACGCCTACTACCGCTACCACTATAAACAATTATAATGGTCTTGTAGCTTTTGAAAACTATTACCTGCATGTGCGTACAAATTGTAACGGCAGTTATAGTTCATGGGTTACTTCACCTGTATTTATGGGTGCCACTTATGGAGATTTTTGTTCAAATGCCATAGATCTTTCTACGTTAACAAGCCCTCATACCAATACTACTGCAAATACCTCGGCAAATACCCCTACGGTAGTATGCGATGGTAATGTTAACAATTCAAAAGACCTATATTACTACATATATGTTCCTAACGGAGCCACGCTTAACATAGGGCAAACATCAAATGACTATGACTCTCAGGTTTCTGTTCAATACACCAGCGATGCCATGTTTTGCCCGGGATATAACAGTATAGCCTGTTTTGATAACCCTGATATACAAACCATAACATGGACCAATACTACCGGAAGTACACAAATTGTATACTGGGTACAGGGTGGCCGTATTTCTACCGAAATGGGCAATTTTACTCTTGCCTGGACGCTTACCGGAGGCACCACCGCGTGTAATCCTCCTGCAACGGTTACCGCTACACCAACATCGCCTACAACTGTTAATCTCAACTGGGCGGCTCCAACTACCGGTACACCAACAGGCTATCAATACGCAGTAACCACATCGGTTACGCCACCTGCAAGCGGCACTGCTACAACCTCAAGATCTGTTACAGGGTACTCTATAACGGCAGGTACTACATACTATTTACATGTACGCAGCAACTGCAGTGGTAATTATAGCTCATGGACAACCTCAGCACCTTTTACGGGTACTGCTCCATGTGCGGCGCCTACAAGTCCGTTTGCAACAGTAATAACGCCAACAACAGCTAATCTGGCATGGGTAGCATCAATTACAGGAAACACATCCGGCTACCAATATGCCGTAACTACATCGTCAACACCACCGTCAAGCGGCACAGAAACAGCTAACATAAACGTTTTGGACTATCCGATTACGCCTAATACCGATTACTACCTGCATGTACGCAGTAATTGCAACGGAACGTATAGCTCATGGGTAACATCAACGGTGTTTAGAAGTACAGCTCCAATATGTAATCCGCCAATAAATCTTACCGCAACTGTTACGTCGGCCACGGCAGTAAACTTAAACTGGCAGGCGCCAACGTCTGGAGTACCTACAGGCTATCAGTATGCGGTAACAACATCGTCTACGCCGCCGGCAAGTGGAACTGTTTCACCCGGGACATCGATTACAGGCTATGCTATAACAGCAGGAACCACATACTATTTGCATGTGCGTACCAATTGCAGTGGTAACTATAGCGACTGGTCAACATCTGCTCCTTTTGTAGGTTCATCAGTAGTTTCTGGCGATGCCTGTTCTAATGCCATTAACCTCGCATCAATTACAAGTCCTTACAGTGGTACCACAGCAGGTGCGTCAAACGATTATACATTTACATGTGCGGCGACAACAACGGCACCAGAACTTTTCTTTTATATAGATGTTCCTAACGGAGCTACATTAAATATAGGCCAGACGATTAATGGCTACGACTCTCAAAATTATATAGGCTACGGTGGTTCATGCCCCGGCACAACGCGTATAGCCTGCTTTGATGACGATGATTATACACCGGTTACATGGACCAACACAACGGGCAGTACACAAAGAGTATATTGGGTACAGGATGGCTACCAAAGCGCTTCGGGTACTTTTACTCTTGCATGGAATTTAAACATACCGTGTACTACGCCGGCCCCTACAGCATCGGCACAAACATTCTGTAACGGTGCAACGGTGTCTAACCTTGTAGCAAACGGAACTTCAATAAAATGGTATACAACTGCTACAGGCGGCACGGAGTTGGCAACAACTGCCGCGCTTGCAACAGGTACGTACTACGTATCGCAAATACTTAACGCTTGTGAGAGCACAAGAACAGCAGTGAGTGTAACAATAAATACAACTGCTGCCCCAACAGTATCGGCACAGACCTTCTGTAACGGAGCTACAGTAGCAGGATTAACTGCAAACGGTACCTCATTAAAATGGTACACAGCTGCTACAGGCGGAACGGAGTTGGCAACCACTGCCGCTCTTT
>NZ_JBKJHB010000020.1:0-258 GCF_046614455.1 Flavobacterium sp. RNTU_13
TTTAAAGCCGTATCCGCTTCTCATTATCACCGAACCTCGCAGTTCGGGAGGGCAAAGGTAAAACCTTTTTCCTTTTAATTCAAAACTTTTTTAAGCTTTTTTTCTGAAGTTTTTTTTCGTTTCTCTCTTCATTATAAAGAGTTAAACCTTAAAATCTCGCTTCCATGTTTTCAAATGAACGTCGCCGTAGTTGCGGGTGCAAAAGTAGTAAACTTTTCGTTACATCCTAATCTTTTTGAAACTTTTTTTTCAAGGCCG
>NZ_JBKJHB010000021.1:0-238 GCF_046614455.1 Flavobacterium sp. RNTU_13
GTATTACGTGCGTGTAATAAATGTCTTTACACAGGTTAGTACATTTAATTTTAATATATGCGTCACTAAGTACCCTACTCCAGCAAACGACCTTTGTGCCAATGCTATACAGTTAACACCGGGAACTACATGTAACTACACTGCGGGTACTTTTTCGGGGGCGCTAAATGATGGCGGTACTTCATGCGTTGCAACGGCCAGCCAGGATGTATGGTATAAATTTACGGCCACCGACCCA
>NZ_JBKJHB010000022.1:0-236 GCF_046614455.1 Flavobacterium sp. RNTU_13
CCAACATTTACGCAAATTGCAGCAATATGTAGCGGAACTTCATTTACACTGCCTGCTACGTCTGCAAACGGCATTACAGGAACATGGAGTCCGGCTGTAAACAATACTGCCACTACCACCTATACATTTACACCAAATGAGGGTCAGTGTGCTACAACCACAACGATGACAGTTACAGTCGGCAACAATATAGTACCAACATTTACGCAAATTGCACCAATATGTAGCGGAACTTC
>NZ_JBKJHB010000023.1:0-216 GCF_046614455.1 Flavobacterium sp. RNTU_13
GTACTACGTATCTCAGACACTGAATTCTTGTGAGAGTACAAGGACCGCGGTGAGCGTAACAGTAAATACAACAGTTGCCCCAACAGCATCGGCACAAACGTTCTGTAACGGAGCTACAATAGCAAGTTTAACTGCAACCGGTACTTCATTAAAATGGTACACAACTGCTACAGGTGGCACTGCGTTGGCATCGACGACGATACTTTCGACAGGTAC
>NZ_JBKJHB010000003.1:0-475238 GCF_046614455.1 Flavobacterium sp. RNTU_13
TACAAACAATATATATATAACCTAAATTTTTACGGTGGCAGGTTCTAAGTCTATTACAACCTGGTTACGTATTATATCATCAAACGTTTCACGTTTGCGTATTAAGTGTCCTTTTCCGTTGTACCATAAAACTTCAGCAGGGCGTACTCTTGAGTTATAGTTACTCGACATAGAGAAACAATACGCTCCGGAATTACGGAAACAAAGCAAATCACCTTCTTTGATCTCGGCAATACGCCTGTTGCTGGCAAAGGTGTCTGTTTCGCATATATAACCTACCACGCTATAAAATCGTTCCTTGCCTTTCGGGTTAGAAAGATTTTCTATATGGTGGTATGAGCCGTACAACATAGGGCGTATAAGATGGTTAAAGCCACTGTCAACCCCTGCAAACACTGTAGAAGTGGTTTGTTTTACCACATTTACTTTAGCTATAAAATATCCGGCCTCGCTTACCAGAAATTTACCGGGTTCAAAACAAAGGGTTAAGTCCTTGCCGTATTCTGCACAAAAGCTATTGTATCTTTTACTGAGTTTTTTACCCAATTCTTCAATATCGGTATGAATATCGTCTTTTTTATACGGCACTTTAAATCCGCTACCAAAATCAATAAATTCCAGTTCTTTAAAGTTTTTAGCCGTATCAAATAATATTTCTGCGGCATACAGAAAAACCTCAATATCTAATATATCAGATCCTGTGTGCATGTGTATACCATTTATATGCATACCTGTGTTTTGCACAATTCTTAACAGGTGCGGAAGCTGATGGATAGAAATACCAAACTTACTATCTATATGCCCTACCGAAATATTACTATTTCCGCCGGCCATTACGTGAGGGTTTATCCTGATGCACACCGGTACACTGGGATGCTTTGCGCCAAACTGTTCCAGTACAGAAAGGTTATCTATATTAATTTGTACACCAAGTGCTGCAACTTCTTCAATTTCTTCCAAAGAAACACCGTTAGGGGTATAGATTATTTTTTCGGGTTGGTACCCCGCCATAAGCCCCAGCTGTACTTCCTGGATTGAAACTGTATCCAGCCCGGATCCTAATTGTTTTAATAACTTTAATACTGATATATTACTTAACGCTTTTACAGCATAGTTTATTCTTAGTTGCTTTACCTTACTAAAAGCTTTCTCCAGTTTATGATACTGTGTTTGTATTTTTTCCGCGTCGTAAACATACAGCGGGTTTCCAAATTCTTCTGCAAGTTGCAGTAATGTCTTCGCATCCATCTTAATCGTGTTATCCTGCAAAATTACTTATCAATTAGCAGAGAACCAATTTACTACCTAAAGAATAACAAAAAATAACATTTTGTTTTATATGTAACTTAATTTTGTTTTTATCGGAAATATATCACCCAGTTTCATTATCAGATAATTTTTTAGTATTTTTAAGTAGGGTTTTTTTATGTTAAAATGTTAAATTTAAATACAAATTAAACTTAAAAAGCTATGAAAAATATTTTACTCACTGTTTTTTTCTTTGTGTTTGGTCTAGGTTTTTCACAACAAATATCCCCTGTTCCGGATATGTATCAATGTAATAACGAGGTTTTTGATCTTACCACTCGTATTCCGGAAATAATGGGCAACGAGGACCCGAATAACTCACAGGTAACTTTTTACATTACAGTTGCCGATGCTTCGACAGGTACAAATGCCATTGCAAATCCTAATGCTTTTATACTATCTTCATGGCCTCAGCAAACTGTGTATGCACGTTTGGATGATTTACAAACAGGGAGTTTTTCTCTTTATTCGTTCAATTTATTTATTGGCTCAGGCTCTTACCATCATGATAGCATAACTGTGTGTTCTCAATATGTATTAGACGCATTACCAACAGGTTTAAGTTTTTATACACACCCCGGTGGCAGCGGTAACCCTCTTCCTCCCGGATCGAGTGTAACTGAGAATGCTATTATATATGTTTACGGACAGGAAGGTACTAACACCTGTATTATAGATACTTATTTCTATGTAACTATATTAAATTCAGGTATTCCCCCTATAGAAGACGTTGTAAGCTGTACCGGATACATTTTTCAGCCACTTATATCCGGAAATTACTATAGTATGCCGGGAGGTCCGCTTACTCCCGGAAATACACAATATAATGCCGGCACACTTTTAACGGAGTCTGCTACTATATATGTATATGCCACCCCAACAGATGGGGCGTGTGTTTATGAAGATTCTTTTACTGTAACGATTACTTCGGGAGAAACACTTACTGAGGACCCACAAACGTTAACCTCTTGCGAATTAGAACAGAATAGTGGTATAGGGGTTTTTAATCTTTGGCAGTTGGCTCCAGCCAATAATCATTATGCGCAATTTTATCTTTCCTGGGAAGGAAACCAGGGTGTAGACCTTATTACAACACCTGAATACTTTTTAAATACCCAACCCAACCAAACGGTATATATGCAAACCACTTTTGATTTTTGCACATATACTGTAACCCCAATACAACTTGTTGCAAATACGTGTAGTGGCGAGGCAGGTGTTTCAGGTATTGTGCATTTTGACGATGAAAGGAATGGCTGCGATGCAGACGATCAGCCACTCAGCGGAATGTTATTAGCTTGTAATATAGGTAATGCAGTGTTTTATACCTTTACCGAAGCTGATGGCAGTTATCATTTTTACAATCTGCCACAGGGAAGTGGTTACTTATGGATTACAAATATAAATTCACAGAATTATTTGTTTGATTTACAATATGCTACTATTGACTACACCGGTGTACCGATAACCCAGAACTTTTGCGTAACTACTCCGGAACCGTTTAGTGATTTGGCGGTATATGTTTATCCGAACAATTTGCCTCGCCCGGGGTTTGAAACCTCTTATGTGGTAGGAGCATATAATCTGGGTAATGTTACCGAACAAAACGGTACAATAAGCCTTACTTACGACCCTGCTTTACTCACGGTAACCTATGCAGATGGAGGTACTGTTAACGGTAATACTATAACCTGGACGTACGAAGATATACTGCCAGGAAATGGAGTATGGCATTATGTAAACTTTTTAGTGGCTACACCTCCTACGGTTAATTTAGGTACATTAATTTCTGTTGGAGCAGCAGTAACAGTATCTGGCACCGATGTTAATCCGGAAAATGATACTTTTAATTATGATATTGTAGCTACCAATTCTTATGACCCTAATGATATACATGTACACGAAGGTGAATGGATTACAGAAGCACAAACTGACGAGTTCCTTAACTATACGGTTCGTTTTCAAAATACCGGTACTGCAAATGCAGAGCGTGTGAGGGTAGTTGTTGCTGTAGATGACAACCTGGACATAGATACTTTTCAAAGTATAACATCGAGCCATGGATACAGGGTAAATCGTACCGATGGTATGCTGGAATTTGTTTTTGATAATATTAATCTCGCTTACGAGAGTGCTGACGAAGCGGAAAGCCATGGCTACGTTTCGTTTAGGATTAAGCCTGCCGCAACTGTAGGTGTAGGTGATAGCATGAGCCAATCGGCAGCGATTTATTTTGATTTTAATGAACCAATAATTACTAACACCGTAACAACTACGGTAACTACAGTATCAGGTACACAAACGGTAAACGCTAATGTATTTACTATGTATCCTAACCCGGCAAAGGCCACAGTAATGATAGCACCCGCTGTTACCGGTTCAGATGCTGCGGTGGTTATATCAGATGTACTAGGTAAAGAGTTACTTACAAGCCGCATAACCGGTAACAATAATGCTATAGACATATCTACGTTACAAAGTGGTGTGTATATGGTTACCGTAAAAACCGGTTCAGGTGAGCAAACCCAAAAACTTGTAGTGAAATAATTCAAAAAAATAAGCTACGAGAAAATAAGCAGAACCGTTTCCCAAAAAGGGAAACGGTTCTGTCTTTATAATTCCGTTACTTTTTCTTTAAAGAAATTAACGTAGAAAAACTGCTCAGGATTTAAACCCGCATCTATAATTGCTTTTTCTATGAGTGCTTTATCAGGATTTGATGTTGCATCAGTTTGCTTTAAAAGTGCCAATAAATCAGTGGCGTTTTCAAATTTAAAGCTGAGTTTTGTATTTAACGAATAGGCAGTAATGCTGTACTGAATATTGCTATTTATACCTTCATCAAGTAATATCCCTGCTATCTTTTCTATTGACTGTTCCATACTGTTTATCTGCGTTTTATTTTAAAGGTAGCAAATAGGAAATTTATGCACTCTTAAAAATAAGGTAAAAGTTGCAGTAAAAAACAATTTGTTTCTATTTAAAAAATAAATACGTAAATTTTAGTATTTAGCTTAAACATTCAGCGAATTAATTTTAGGATTGAAATTTAATTATTGCACTTTTCATTGTGTACGGTTTTAACATAAGACTTGTTAATAAATTAACATTTGTTAGTATTTATTTTCTTACAAAATTTATTTACCGCGTTTTGTTATTTACTTTTTAAAAAAGGGTAAGTTATTTTTCGTTTGTCATTAAAATTAAACATAAAATATAAATTTTTCTGAAAAGTGGTTGTATTGATCTATGTTATTTTGACAATATAGGTAAATCTATAGATTTGATTTAGGGAAAAACCTAATAAATAATTGTTAAAATTCATTTTATTTATGCAGAATCTATCAGAAAAATGGATGAGAATTAGTATTTTTTTAAATATTCTCATCGGCTTGTTTTGCGTAAGTGCATACTCACAGGTTACCGTTTCGGGGGCGGTATCGGGTAACGGCTCTTACACATCTTTACGATTAGCGTTTAACGCAATTAATGCATCGGCGCAAACAAACGCCACAATTAACATCACTATTACTGCCGACACAAATGAGGGGACCACGTCGGCAATATTAAATCAGGGAGCCTGGAGCCGGGTAAACATCAGGCCATCCGGAGCGCGTACCATTGTAGGTAATAATACTAACTCTTTAATCAGGCTTAACGGTGCGGACAACGTTTATATAAACGGCTTAAACACAGGAGGAAATTCGCTTACGGTAGAAAATACATCTACATCTAACAACTGGGGGCTTGCCACTATTTTGTTACTTAACGATGCTTCTTACAACCAAATACAGAATTGTACCATTAAGGCGTCGGGTACCAATACTTTTTCGGGTGCTGTGGTACTGTCTGGCGGTACCACTACAGGTAATGACAATAACGAAATAAGTTATTGTACCATAATGCCGAGTGGTACTAACCTGCCGGCCTGTGGTATTTCTTCAAACGGTAGCAGTTCTTCGGTTGCGAACAGTAACCTTGTTATTTCTAATAACATTATACAGGACTGCTTTTCTGCTACGGTGTCGTCTGAGGGTATCTATCTTAACACAGATACAGATAATGCCACCATTACATCTAATAAAATTTTCCAGACGGCAGAACGTACTACAGCTGCATTAAGTGCTACCACGTATCATCGTTTCATTTTGGCAAGTACATCGGCTAATTCAGGGCACAATATTTCTAACAACATATTAGGTTTTTCTAATGAGGCAGGCACGGGTTATAGTATTTTTAGCGGTTCCAGCTCTTATTCTGTGAGGGGTATAGATGTGGTGACTTCTACTACCGCAGGTAGTACAACAATATCTTACAACACCATTGCGGGTATTAAAAACACGGTTAACATGGGGAGCAATGTATCTCCGTTTGTAGGTATTATTGCTAATGGCTATAGCTATAATGTGAACAATAATACCATAGGTAGTGTAGACACTGCAGGTTCTGTAGTTGTTTCTGCATCTACCGCCGCTACATACACTACTACGCTGTATGGTATTTATATGCAGGCAACTAATAGCGCTACAGTAAGCTACAATAGTGTAGCCGGCATCTCATCTGTGAGTGCTGCTGATTTGCCTTCAACCCTTATAGCAATATCCTTGTTAAGTTCGGCTAACTATACATCTAATTATAATACTATCGGCGGATCGGTTTCGGGATCGTTAACGGCAGGGGTTTCGGGACTAACAAGCACATATCAGTCCAGTGTTTATGGCATTAACAATACATCTAGCGGTTCAACACAGATTATGAATAATAACACTGTGAGAAATTGTAGTGTTTATACTAATGTGTCTGGAGCGTTGAGGCCTTACCGCGTTACCGCAGCAGCAAATATTACTATAAATAACAACCTTGCCGAAAATTTAAGGATGGATGGTACAGGTTACCTTATAGGAATCCAAACATCAGGAACAGGTACACAGGTATATATTCAAAACAATACCATACGCGGCACACAGCTAAACAAAGGATATCTTACCGGTATACAACAGTCAGGAACAGTTTCTTCTACTCTGGATATTTCCGGTAACCATCTGGGAGATGCATCTGCTGTATTCGGAACCTATACTACCGCAGCGGATAATACTTCGGTAATCGGTATTGCTACCTCATCTAACACTACGCCTACTAATTTAATCCGCTTAAACAACAATGATTTCCGTAATGTAGTGTTTACCGCATCTAGCCAAACTACAATAAGTTTCTTATATAACATATCTCAGGCACTTAGCATGACTATGGATGGTAATACGTTTACAAACCTTTCTATTAATACAGCTGCAAAAACGGTATCACTACTTAGAAATGACGTAGCAATGCCGGCAAGTTCTATATACACCATTACAAATAATGCCATTGTAGGCTCGTTTTCTAAAAACACATCGGGTACTTTTTACGCTTATTTTGGTGGCACGCCAGCGTCTTCAAATTCGGCCCAGCTTACTATAAGCAATAATAATTTTTCTAATGTAACCCTGGGTGGCACTACAACAGCCTATGGTATTTATTCAACTGATACAGGATCACCTGTAAAAACAATTTCATCAAACACTTTTTCTAACTGGACTGTAGGAACAGGTCAGGCATATATTTTTAACCTAAGTGGCTTTGGGTCTGTTTCAGCGGTGTCTAATAACACTATTTCTTACATAAGCAGCCAGGCTATCCTATATGGTATAAATCTGGGTAGTATTTCTACAGCTACAAGGCTTGATGTTGCAGGTAACACAATAACCAACTTGGGTAGCACAGGAGCATCTGTGTATGGTATTGGTACCACAAGTAGTTCTTCTGTATTAAATATAAGAAATAATACGTTTGCAGATTACTCTTCATCTGCAAGTTCTACGGCTGTGGCAGGTGTGCAGGTAACAGCTGCAACGGGTACTGTAAATATTTATGAGAACGCATTTTCCGGCTTTAACCATTCGGCTGTAACCGGGCCTTCTGTTTCGGGTGTTATAGTAACTAACGGTACTACGGTAAATATCTATAGAAATAAAATTACAGGTCTGTCTATGAGCGCATCTGGTGCTAACGGTGTAGTTTTAGGACTTAACTTTACCGGCGGAACTACAGTTAACGCATATAACAATTACATAGGAGCACTTACAGCGCCGTTGTCTAACAGTACTAACGCTATTAACGCTATACGCTGTAATTCTGGTGCAACATCGGCATTCTATATTTACAATAATACTGTTTACTTAAATGCAACATCGTCAGGCACTAACCTCGGGGTATTCGGTATTTATCACAGGGCATCTGCTACCGCTACAGTGTGTAGCCTTACACTAAAGAATAACATAATTGTAAATACCTCTGTGCCTAAGGGATCAGGGAGGGTAGCAGCCTTGTACCGTAGTGCTACCAATATGGAAAACTATAGTACAGACTCTAACAATAATATTTTCTATGTAGGTACGCCGGCAACAAATATTTTAATACTGCAACAGGGAAGTACTACCGCGCAGACTGTTGCGGCTGCAAAAACCATACTTACCCCAAGGGAAAGTAATTCATTTACAGAAAATGTTCCGTTTGCCAGTACTACGCCATCAGCAACGAACTACCTTCGCATACCTAACAATAGCGTAACCATTGCCGATGGAAATGCCTTACCGCTTAGTACAGTAACAACCGACTTTGATGGTGATACCCGCAGTACCACCACACCAGACATAGGTGCCGATGAATTTACAGGCCAAACCGCTACTATAACTGCTGTGAGCAGGAACCAGTATTGCAGTTCGGCAGCAGGCCAGGTTGTTACAGTAACAGGTACTAATATGACACTGGTTACAAAAGTTACCTTTGTAAATACTTCGGGCCAGGCAGTAAATGCTACCATAAGCAGTGCTACCCCTACAACACTTACGCTAGCTACACCATCTAATATAGCTACAGGCGATATGAAGGTGTATTACAACGGAGGCGTTTACACAGCTGCATATACAGTATATAATACACTTGCCCCGGTTACAGTAAATGGTAGCACTACCATTTGTCCTGCTACAAGTGGCGCTACGCTAACTTTATCAGGGTTAACAGGAACGGTAACACGCTGGGAGTCGGCTCCGGATGCTTCCTTTACCGGGGGAGTGGTAAGCATAAACAATACCACCGCCACACTTACAGTTTCAGGAATTGCCGCTACTACGTATTATCGTGCAGTGATAGCTAATGGTAACTGTGGTACTGTTTATTCCGGCAGCGGTATTGTAACGGTAAATACCACTACCTGGGACGGTACCTCATGGTCTAACGGACTTCCTGTTTCGGGCACGGTAGCTAATATATTGGGAGACTTAAATATCACAGCCGACTTTGCTGCATGTACGTTGGTAGTAGATAACAACGCGGTGGTAACCGTTAATCCTGGCGTAGACCTTACTGTTGCAGGAAGTGTAACAGTAGCAGATGGCAGTACGATTAATTTTGCCGATACTGCCAACCTTATCCAAACTACTAACGCGCAGAATACCGGTACAGTTAATGTGTTTAAAAATTCGTCACCGTTATTCCTTTTTGATTACTCTATGTGGAGTACACCGGTAACTGGTGGACAAACACTGGCCCAGTTTTCGCCTGAAACGGTTTCAAACAGGTTCTATACCTTCAATCCGTTAACTAATGCATTTGCCAGGGCAAATTCTGGAGATACATTCAGCACAGGTAAAGGATACCTTATACGTATGCCAAATAGCTGGACACCGTATAGCGCATCTAATCCGCAGCCGGCGGCTTGGACTGGTACTTTTACAGGTACACCTAACAATGGTAATATTTCTGTGCCTGTAACATCGGGCAGCACGGGCAATACCCGATATAACCTTGTAGGTAATCCTTACCCGTCGCCTATTAAAATTTCTGACTTCCTTACCGCTAACGCTGCCAACATAAATGGTACAATCTGGGTTTGGAGAAAACGCAACGACAGTCGAAATCCTGTATCGTATTCTGTTTGTACGGCAGCAGGTTGTACGTACAATAACGGATTTAGTTACTATTCAGATGACACATTGCTTTCTAAAGGTCAGGGCTTCCTTGTGCAGACCAAGTCTGGTGTAAGTAGTGTTGTATTTAACAATAGTATGCGTAGGTCTGCAAACGTATCACAATTCTTCAGGCAGGCAGAAAAAGACCGTTACTGGTTAAGCCTTACCGATAACACCGGTGCAGAGTACGGGCAAATGCTTGTGGCATACCTGCCGGAAACTTCTGCAGGTTATGATGATGGATACGACGGATTATACAATAACGAAAGCGCCACATTCTTAGGTTCGCTAGTACAGGATCAGGAGCTTTCGGTAGAGGCAAGGGCTGCTTTTGCAGATAATGATGTGTTGCCATTACAGTTCAGGACAGATGCTGCCACAACTTTTACCATAGCACTGCCTAAGACTGAAGGAGTATTTACATCGGGGCAGCATATTTACCTGAATGACAAGCAGGAGGGTATAATAAGAGATCTTACACAGAGCTCATATACCTTTGCAGCAGAAGCAGGCACGTATGCTAACAGGTTCGAAATCATTTATACCACCACGGCGTTGGGTAAACATACCCCAGACAGTGTAAGTGATGTTATTGTATTTGCTAAAAACAACACCATAGGTGTGGTAACCGCTAACAGTATAATTGCCAAAGTAGAAGTGTTTGATTTAACCGGAAGAGTAATTTACAGCGAGGCCGGAATTAATGCTACTACTTACACCAGCAGCAGTATTTCATCGGCGCAGCAGGTGCTTATTGTTCAGGTAACCGACATTAACAACAAAAAAACAACCAAGAAAATATTTCTGTAGCACATAGCGTGTAAAAGATACTTTCTTGTAATAATGCCGCTTTCCGTGTGTAGCAAATGCTACGCTGAAAGCGGCTTTTTGTTTTAAGGATTTTGTGGGCACAGCCTTTAAATGCCTGCAAATTTCTGCCTAAAGAGTATTTGGATTATCTTTGCAGCTAAAACGTATACAAAATGTCCACATTTTTAGACCTGGATTTACCTAAATCATTACAAAAAGCCATAGACGAGTTGGGCTTTACAACGCCTACACCCATACAGGAACGCGCTATGCCTGTAATAATGAGCGGCAGGGATATGATGGGTATTGCACAAACGGGTACGGGTAAAACCTTTGCCTACTTGCTTCCTATATTAAAACAATGGAAGTTTATGGCTACAGATACACCAAGGGTACTTATACTGGTACCTACGCGTGAACTTGTGGTTCAGGTGGCAGACGAAGTAGAAAAGCTAACCAAATATATGTCGGTACGTGTACTGGGTGTATATGGTGGAGTTAATATCAATACACAGAAAACCTTGGTATACCAGGGTGTAGATATACTTGTAGGTACACCTGGCCGTGTTATGGACCTGGCGCTGGATAATGTTATACGTTTTGATGCACTGCAAAAACTTGTAGTAGATGAGTTTGACGAAATACTGAATCTGGGTTTCCGCTTTCAGGTAACCTCAATACTTACCATGCTTAAGGAGAAAAGGCAAAACATACTATTTTCGGCTACCATGACCGATGAAGTGGATGAAATGCTGAATGAGTTTTTTGATTTCCCTGAGGAGGTTTCGCTGGCTCCAAGTGGTACACCGCTTGAAAAAATTGCACAAACAGGTTATGTAGTGCCTAACTTCCTTACAAAAATAAACTTGCTGAAACAGCTTTTGGAAGATGAAAGCATGGAGCGCGTGCTTGTTTTTGTAAACAATAAAAAAACAGCCGACCTTGTAATGACGGCGCTCGATGATGATTTTTCGGGCCAGTTTGGGGTTATACACTCTAATAAGTCTCAAAACTACAGGCTTAATACCATGGCCGAGTTTCAGCGTGGCGAACTAAGGGGTATTGTAACTACCGATGTTATGGCACGTGGTTTAGATATTTCAGATATTACCCATGTAATAAATATGGAGTTCCCTGAAGTGCCTGAACAGTACATTCACCGTATAGGGCGTACAGGCCGTGCGGATAAAGAAGGTACAGCCATAAGCTTTATATCGCCAAGGGAAGAAGAAATCCAGCTGGCGGCAGAAGTGCTTATGGAAAAGGAAATCACGCTGCTATCTATGCCCGAAAACGTAAAGATAGAGGAGAAGCTACTGGAGTTTGAAAAAGACAAGAAAAAGGTAAAATTCCTGCTTAAGAGGCCTAAACTTGAGGGTGGGGGAGCTTTCCACGATAAAAAAGACAAAAACAAAAAGGTAAACCTGGGAGGGCCGGGCAAGCGTACACCGCGTAAAACAGCCCCAAGGAACCGTGCGGTAGAAGCAAAACGTGCTGCCGGTAAAAAGAAAAAGAAATAATATCGTCTTTACCTACTATCAATAAAAACGCCCGGATTTTCTGGGCGTTTTGCATTATAATATTAAGTACAAATTATTTATTGGCTGTAAACACCAGGCATACCGGTGAGCAAAGCTCTATCTTTTTTCCGGTGTAGCTCAGGAAGCCGGTACTTTTATCGCGCTTAAAAATGGCTATGTTGTTTGTGTTTTGGTTGGCAATAAGCACAAACCCATCGTTTGGCCCCACAATAAAATTACGCGGGCCACTGCCCTGGGTGCTTATTTGCTGCACCATGCTCAGCATACCATTAGCATGTACCCTGAACACAGAAACAGTATTGGCATCACCGCGGTTTGTGGTATACAAAAACTTACCGTCGTTACTAAAGTGAATGTCTGCGGCGCCGTGCTTACCACCCAGCAGGTTAGGGTTTACATTTATTTCCTGTACGGTTGTAAGCTTATCATTGGTGTAATCAAGGGTGGTTAGTGTACCATCAAGCTCCTGCAACAGGTGTACAAAGGTACCGTTAGGATTAAACACCAGGTGCCTTGGCCCGCTTCCGGCCTTTACAGAAAAAGATTGTTTTAGTGTAAGCGTTTTTGCTTTGCCATCTGCGTTATAGCTGTACATGTAAATTTTGTCTGTACCCAGGTCGTTAGCAAATACATACTTTTTATCGGGGCTAAAATATACCATGTGCAGGTGTGGCGCCTCCTGCCTTGATTTGTCTGGCCCGTTACCGCTATGCTTTACTACCTGTACGGCATCTGAAAGGCTGCCGTCTGGCTTCCGCTCAAAAACGCTGATAGTACCACCTGTGTAGTTAGCCACTATAACATTTTTGTCGTCATTTATAATATAGCACGGGTCGGCTCCGCCGCTGTCTTTTTTATTTATAAAGTCTATCTTACCTGTAGCGGCATTATACTTAAACGAGCTTACGGTACTTTTTGCACCATCTTCGTTAACGCTGTAAAGGTATTTCTTATCTTTTGTAACCGTTAAATAGCTGGGATTTATAACCGCATCTGTACTTGATTTTAGCTTGGCTTCAAGCGTATTTACATTAAAATCATACACATAAATACCTTTGCTCTGGCAGGCATTGGTATACGTGCCCACCAAAAGATTATAATTATCCTGTGCAGAGGCGGTTATTACGGTAAAAAGGGCTAAAGCTTTGATTAATTTCATTGTAGGTATATTATATCTGCAAAAGTAAGGTATTTAAGCAGTATGTAAAAATTGCCTTGCTATTTAACGTTTTCCATTCGGATAAAAATGTGTATTTTTGACAAACTTTCAAACGAATGCAGTTTAAACACCCGGACATTATATACTTCTTGTTTTTGCTTATTATCCCTGTATTGGTGCACCTGTTCCAGTTAAGGCGGTTTAAAAAGCAATATTTTACCAATGTCCGTTTCCTTAAGGAGCTTAATATGCAAACCCGCAAAAGCTCAGTCATTAAAAAATGGCTGTTGCTTACTACGCGACTATTGCTGCTTGCCGCGCTGATTATAGCGTTTGCCCAGCCGTTTTTTAAAGCAAAAGACGATGATAAGCGCAGTAATGAGCTTGTAGTGCTGCTGGATAATTCTTTTTCTATGCAAGCCAAGGGTAACCGTGGCGAGTTGCTCAAGCGTGCCGTACAGGATCTCCTTGAAAACACTCCCGAAAACCAGCAGTTTTCCTTGATTACAAATAACGGAGCCTGGTGGGATACTGATATTAAATCCGTTCAAAAGGATTTGCAAAACCTGCAGTATACCGATGTGGCTTTCCGTCCTGATTTTATGTTTACCAAAGCCCGCACAAAGAATCCGGTGGTAGGCAAAGATGTTGTGGTAATATCTGATGCGGTAAACCTTGACGCAAAGTATGTTTCGGGCTTTGAAAACGCTACAACTTATGCTATTACTCCAGAAGCCGAGAACGTGCGTAACGTGGCTGTAGACAGTGTTTACATCTCTCAGGTAATGGATAACTTCTACGAGGTTAAAGTTAATCTTAAAGCATATGGCGATGTAGAGGGCGATATACCGGTAGCGCTTTACAACGGTAAATCATTACTTGCAAAAACACTTGTGAAGTTTGACGCTGAAAAAAACAGCACTGCTTTTACCATCCCTAAAAAAGATTTTAACGGTTATGTAACACTTACAGATAATAGCCTGGCGTATGATAATACGTATTATTTCAGTATTTCTAAGCCGCAAAAGTCTAATGTGCTCGCCGTGGGTAGTGCAGATAAAAATAACTTCCTGGGCAGGATTTATACCGCTGACGAATTTAATTTTACAAGCACGCCGCTAAACACACTGGATTATAACAGCCTTGAAAAACAGGATGCCATTATACTAAACGAACTGGAAGACATACCGCAGTCATTAGTTACCACCCTAAAAGATTTTTACGCAAAAGGTGGTAACGTTGTGGTAATACCTGCAGTAAATAGCAGCGTCCAGTCGCTTAACAATTTGGTATCGGTATTTGGCGGGGTACAATACAAAGCCTATGCAAAGGCAGAGAAGCAGATTACAAAAATTGCCTTCAACCATCCGCTATATCAAACGGTTTTTGAAAAGAAAATCGAGAATTTTCAATACCCTCAGGTAATCGGTAGTTTTACCCTTTCGGGCAATGCGGTACCAGTACTGAGCTATGCAGACCAATCTCCATTTTTGGCGGCGGTAACAAATAAGCTGGGTAATGTGTACGTGTTTGCTGCCCCGATTAACAAGCCGGCGTCTAATTTTCAGAACTCGCCGCTTATTGTTCCTACCTTTTACAATATGGGGCAAAACAGCGGTAAAACAGGTGTGAGTGCCATAACCATAGGCGCTAACCAGAGTTTGCTAATAGATACTGTTTTGGGCAAAGATGAGGTAGTTACTGTAAAAAATGGTACAAGTGATTTTGTGCCTGCGCAGCAGTTGCTTAGTAATAAAGTAAAACTGTCTTTTGGCAGTTACCCCGAAACTGCCGGTAATTATACCGTGTATAAAGGAAACGAAAAGCTAAAGGATATAAGTTTTAACTATCCGCGTACCGAAAGCGACCTTACGAATAAAAATACCGGTGCTTTTAGTGGCTTTACTAAAGCAGATTCTATCGCTACCGTATTTAACGATATTACCTCTTCAAGGACTGCCAGCGAATTATGGAAATGGTTTGTAATGGCTACCTTGTTATTACTGATTGCCGAATTACTGATACAAAAATTTGTAAAATAAAATGAACCTGATCTTTAAAAACGCCGTTATTGTAGATCCATCCAGTGCGTACCACAAACAAACTGTAGATATTGAGGTACAAAACGGAATAATTTCTAAAATTGGTAAAGAGCTGTCTGCGCCTGATTTCGAAAACATTGAGTTAGATAACCTTCACGTTTCACAAGGCTGGTTCGACAGTTCGGTAAGTTTTGGTGAACCGGGGCATGAAGATAGGGAAACGATAGCTAACGGCCTTGATGTAGCAGCGAAAAGCGGATTTACAGACGTGGCTGTACAGCCAAGTGGTGCACCCGTAGCCGATAAACAGGCTGATATTTTCTTTCTGTTGAGCAAGTCGGCACATACTGCAACAAAAATTCATCCCATAGGGGCATTAACAAAAGGCAGTGAAGGTAAAGATATAGCCGAACTTTTTGATATGAAGAATGCCGGCGCCATAGCCTTTGGCGATTACCAGAAAGCCTTGCAGGATGCTAATTTGCTTAAAATAGCATTACAGTATGTTCAGGATTTTAATGGGCTTGTTATAGCATTGGCGCAAGACGATAAAATTAAAGGGAAGGGTGTGGTGCATGAGGGTGAAGTAAGTACCCGCCTGGGATTAAAGGGTATCCCCGCACTTGCCGAAGAACTTCAGGTAGCGCGTAACCTGTACCTGCTAGAGTATACCGGTGGCAAGTTGCATATACCTACCATTAGTACAGCCAGGTCTGTGCAGCTTATAAGGGAAGCAAAGGCTAAAGGCCTTAACGTAACCTGTAGTGTGGCTGTGCACAACCTGTTGTTTACCGATGAGGTGCTGGCTGATTTTGACAGTAATTATAAACTACTGCCACCACTACGCCCTGAGGACGAGCGCAAGGCGCTTGTAGACGGAGTAATGGATGGCACTATAGACGTTATAACATCAGACCACAACCCGCTTGATGTGGAGGTTAAAAAACTTGAGTTTGACCTTGCAAAAGATGGTACTATAGGTTTAGAAACAGCTTTCGGAGCATTAAATACGATACTTCCGCTGGATGTTGTTATAGAAAAACTTACCGCTGCCCGATCTGTATTTGGTTTGCAAAGTGTATCTATACAAGAGGGCGCTGCGGCATCTTTTACGCTGTTTAACCCCGACGGTAATAGCACATTTACTGAGTCTGATGTATTATCTAAGTCAAAAAATTCAGCGTTTTTTGGCCAGAGCCTAAAAGGGAAAGCGTATGGCATTTATAATAATGGTAAATTGGTTTTAAATGCAAAATAGTAATACTTCGTTTAGCCCGGAAGTAATAGAAAAGGGTAAGCCCGCCGCCATTACGGCATATATACTTGTGGTAGGCGCGTTTATAGCGCTTTCTATGAACTCAGAAGATAAGAATCCCTATGCCTCTTTCCATGTAAGACAGGCGCTGGGGCTTTCGCTACTTTTTATTATTATAGGGTATACTCTTAGCGGTTACTGGAACCCTATGATTGTATATCCGTTTTGGATTTTTATATCTATTTTATGGACCTACGGTATCTACACCGCCATAGCAGGGCAAACACGGCCTATTCCGCTTTTGGGAAATTTGTTCCAAAAGTTTTTTAAAAATTTTTAGTCTATGGATTTCTCATTATATCACCTTATACGCCAGCCAAAATTACAGCAGGAAAGTTATCCTTTACTTGTTCTTGTACACGGTTATGGCAGTAATGAAGAAGATTTGTTTGGCTTTGCAGACCAGTTGCCAAACGAGTACCTTATCATCTCAGTACGCGCGCCGTATACATTGCCGGGTTATGGCTTTGCATGGTATGCCATTAACTTTGATGCAGACATGAACAAGTTTACCGATGACACCCAGGCGGTGCAATCACGCGACTTAATAGCCCGTTTTATTGACGAAGTGGTAAGCAACTATCCGGTAGACAAAAACAGGGTAACGCTCATAGGATTTAGCCAGGGCGCTATATTAAGCTATGCGGTAGCGCTTAACTTTCCTGAAAAAGTGCAGCGTGTGGCGGCGTTAAGCGGCTATTTACATACACCCATATTACCGGAAAACGGTAAGGGTAACGGTGCAGATGCCCTGGATTTCTTTATTTCGCATGGCACTGTAGATCAGGTAATACCTGTGGAGTGGGCACGTAAAGCCCCGGAATACTTAAATGGCCTTGGTATTAAAAATGAGTACCATGAATATCCGGTAGGGCATGGGGTAGCACCCCAAAATTTCTATGACCTGCTAAAGTGGTTGTCTAAATAAAAAAAGAAGCGGACTTATAATTATATAAATCCGCTTCTTTTTGTCTTATTTTATCTTCCGGGGTTTTGCTTTATGTAAACCTCAGTGGCCCCTAGGCCATATTTTTGGTAGTTTGCGTCGCCAAAGGTTACTTGTTCATAACGCCCCAGTAAATAGTCGAGTTCTGATTTTAATACACCTTCGCCCACACCGTGAATAAATACCACCCGGGGAATACGATTTTTTATGGCGTATTCTACATGATGGCGCGCGGTATCCATTTGCAGGGTAAGGATGTCATAATTGCTCATCCCTTTTTTATTTCGCACCAGTTTTTCTATATGCAGGTCTATTTCTATGACCACATTTTCCTTACGGGATTTTTTTTCAGATAGGATAGAAGGTTTTGGTTTGTATTTACCCGGTGTTTCCTTTTCCTTTATAACAGCACTAAGGCTCTTCCCTGCAAAGAAAGAGCCTATTTCGCTGTTATTATTCATTAAAAGTTCTGCTTCAGAAAAAAGAAGTTCAAATCCTTCTGTAGTAATTATAGCAACGCTGCCATCTTTTTTGTAAGACTTTACTGTTCCGCTAAAAGAATCGTCTATAACGGTAACTTTATCGCCTGCCTTAAACTTCATCGTTATTATCCCTTTCTTTTTTTCCCGGTACTTTACTCATTAATTTCATAAGCCCAAGCATAAATACCATTATGCAGGGTGCCATTATCAGTGGGTTTGGCTTAGGTAGCGATTGCTGATACAACGCTACAAAACCGCACGCAAATATTATTATGATATAAACTAACTTCAATACAAAAAATTAAAAGCGTCCGCCAAGGCCTGCAGCAGCAGTAGAAACTACCGCGATTATCAAGACGAAATACATTACAATACTTAAAATGATAAGGATACCCGCAAACATAAGGTTGTACTTAAGGTTTGCAAATGCCTGTGTAAGCTGCTCTGTGTTCATGTCGGCAACGGCGTTACGGGCTTTAATCGAGAAACGGAATAAGGTAACTACCGGTATGGCCCAAAAAATATTAAACACTAACATGAATACGCCCACAACCGCAGGATTAAAAGGCATGGCACCTGCGGGCATATTACCGGCTCCTACCATTACAATGAATGACATTAGCAGTGAAAGCCCAATGATAATAAAGCCTACAATAGAAATAAACAGGCCCCATCCGCCTGCTACGCGCAGGTGATTTTTAGCTTCTTCGGTTACACGTAATTCAAATGATTCGAAAGAGGAATCTTTGTAGAATTGCTCCATAATATAAAAAATTGATTAGTTACTTTTCAAATTCCTGTAACGTGTTGGTAATTATGGTAACGCATTCCTCAAGTTGTTCTTCAGTCATTACAAGCGGTGGTGCAAAACGTATAATATTACCGTGTGTAGGCTTGGCAAGCAGGCCATTGTGCATCATAGCTACACAAATATCCCATGCTGTAGAGCTGTCTTCAGTGTCATTTATTACAATGGCATTAAGCAAACCTTTTCCGCGTACCAGCGACACTATGTTACTGCCTGCAATATACGCATTCATTTTTTTCCTGAAAACATTTCCAAGGTGTTCTGCATTTTCGGCAAGTTTTTCTTCTTTCACTACTTCTAATGCAGCTACTGCCACTGCCGCAGCAATAGGATTCCCGCCAAAAGTAGAGCCGTGTTGCCCCGGTTTTATTACATTCATTATATCGTCGTTTGCCAGTACAGCACTTACAGGATATGCCCCGCCCGATAATGCCTTACCCAGTATAAGTATATCGGGCTGCACATTTTCATGATGTACGGCAAGGAGCTTACCTGTACGGGCTATTCCTGTTTGTACCTCGTCTGCTATAAACAGTACGTTGTTTTGTTCGCACAAGGTTTTGGCCTGAGCCAAATAACCATCGGCAGGCACATACACGCCTGCTTCGCCCTGAATAGGCTCTATAAGTAAACCTGCAATATTAGTTTCCGTTTTTAATACGTGGTTCAGCGCGGCAATATCATCATAAGGTATGCTTATAAAACCGGCTGTATAAGGGCCAAAATTTTTACGTGCGTTTTCGTCGTTACTAAACGATATAATAGTGGTGGTGCGCCCGTGGAAATTGCCATCGCATACAATTATTTTTGCTTCATGCTCTGCAATGCCCTTCTTTTCATAAGCCCATTTACGGCAAAGTTTTATGGCAGTCTCCACTGCTTCGGCGCCGGTATTCATGGGTAATACCTTATCAAACCCAAAGAATTTGGTTACGTACTCCTCATAACGGCCTAGCTGGTCGTTATAAAAAGCGCGCGAGGTTAATGTAAGGGTCTGTGCCTGGTTAACAAGTGCATTTACAATCTTCGGGTGGCAGTGTCCCTGGTTTACGGCAGAATAAGCCGAAAGAAAATCATAGTAGCGTTTTCCTTCAGCGTCCCATACGTAAGCGCCATCACCGCGAGATAATACTACGGGAAGCGGGTGGTAGTTGTGTGCTCCGTATTTGTCTTCCAGAGCAATGGCGTTCTCGGTATTAATTTTGTCTAAAACCGGCATAATGAAGTAATTTTCGTAAAAGTAAAATCGTCAATTCCTTCTTAATAGGAGAGAAATCATCCTTTTTAGTGCAAATTAATAAAATTTAAGGATATTTTAGATTAAACAATAAATAAATATGGATTGTGTAATTTATTGTTGATTTTGCACAGGCACGTTAAAGTTATTCTTTTCAATGATGCGTGCCAGTAAAGTTGCGGCGCTTGTTTTAAGCCAGTCTGGAGATATTATTTCTGCGCTGTCTGCAAACATAAGGTACCAGCGTAGCAAGCCTTCTTCGGCCCATTGTGTAAAAAATGTCATCTCTACCAGGTCGCCCAAATCTTTTTCTTCTGTAAAGCCGTAAAAATGGCGCCTTTCGTTTAAGTAGGGCACTGTGTTTTTCTTTATCCTGAGCACCACTTTTTCATAAGGATATTGCTCCCAGGATTTAGGGTATAGCTGCTGGTATTCCTTAAGGCTTACGTGGCCTTGCTGTGCAGTAGTGGTAAGCTGTATTTTCACAATGCGGTCTATACGGAACTGCCTGTATTCGTTTCGTAAATGGCACCATGCTATAGTATACCAATAGCCATTTTCATGAAAAACACCTATGGGCTCTGCAGTGCGTTCGTTTTCATTTTCTTTGCCAAATGCTTTGTAGGTCATACTCACAGCTTTTTTTTCTGCAATAGCTTTTAGCAACGTATCCAGGGCGGTACTGCCTTGTGGTATGTTTTTATGGTAGGTAAGTACATCTATTTGGTTTTCAAGGCTGTCTACTAAATCTTTTTCGGTGCTGCGCAATACTGCCTTTACCTTATAAAGTGCGGAAGCAAAGTTGCCCTGTACACCACTATCGGTAAACTTTTCCATAAGTTTACCGGCGGTTATAAAGGCCACTGCCTCCTCTGGGGTAAACATAACAGGGGGAAGGCGGTAGCCCTCTACCAAAGAATATCCCACGCCCGCCTCGCCATATAGTGGTATACCTGCCTCTTCTAACGATCGTATATCACGGTACACCGTGCGCAGGCTTATACCAAACCTATCGGCAAGATCCTGCGCTTTTACAACCTTTTTAGATTGTAGTTGTATTAATATGGCGGTAATACGGTCAAAACGGTTCATTGCTATACAGAAGGTTCGTTTAGCATCTCCATTAATTTCAGCGTGGTGTTCCAGTTGCGTATGGTGGCTTTCAGCCCCAGTTTCCCTTCAATAAAAGAATTGGTAAGCTTAGAATCGGCAGCACTGCGCGATAGTTTTAAGTACAGTATGTTTCCCACAGCTTTAAACTCGTCGTCGCTGCGGTTATATTTTTTTAACTGATCCATACCCTGTGTGGTAGCCTCGCCCGAAAGAAACGTTACAAAATATTTTTTAACGCCCTGCGGTTCAGGTTCGGCAGTAGTATAAGGATTGTTTTGTATGGCTTTCTGCAAATCAGCTTTATCCAGTATAAAGGTAAAAACATCGTGTCCGTATTCTTTATATAATAGTTGTTCTATTGTACGGCCGGTTTTAGCCTTGTCTGTTTCTTCCGTTTCAAAAATTACATTGCCGCTTTGTATGTAGGTGGCTACATTTTTAAACCCGTTGGCTTCCATCAGCCTTCGTAAATGTTCCATTTTTATAACGTTGTGTCCGCTAACGTTTACGGCTCTAAAAAGGGCAAGGTATGCTGGCATACTGTTTTATTTAAGTTCGGTTTCCATTTTTTCTAAATAGGGCTTAAATGGCGAAGTATCTTTCATGTACTTTTTTGCCGTTGCTGCCCATTTTGCAAAGTTAACCTTATCCTTTAAACCATAGTAATGTCCTGCCATATTAAAAGCCATCTCTGCACTTTGGTCGTCATCTTTAGATATAGAAATACCTTTGGTATATAGTTTTTCTGCTTCGGCTGCATTTTGGTTATGTAGGTAAGAATATCCTAACTCCCTATAAAACATATAATTTTCAGGGTCTACAGAAAGCGCTTTTTTCAGCACTTCGATGGCTGTAGTGTATTGCTCTGTGGCATTGTATGCAAATGCCAGTTCAAACTCAAGCCCTTTGTAATGTGGATCTTTGCCGTACGCTTTAAGCAGTACAGGTATGGCTTCGGCAGAAGCTTCTACATCATTTAACAAAAAGCCTTTATTTACCAGCCTGTCTGTATTATCTTCTCCTTCCCTGTAAATTTTCAGCCAGTCCGGCTCTTTGGGTAATCCCATTTGTTTTAAGGCGATATCAGGTAGTATCGCCAAAAGCGCATATCTCTTAGGAAGCCGATATTTTAAGCTGCTTTCTCTTTGTGTATTGTCTTTAGAAAATTTACCACTATTTACGCTAAAATTACCCTGAACATCAAACGTGTATCCGGCACTGCCATCAAGGTAAACAAACCCATAGATGTATGTGTTTTCTACTTCTTTTTGTGGTAGCGCTACCCATTTGTTTTCGCACTCATAGTATTTTTTATCAAAATAAAGTCCGTCTTTCTGGCCATAGGCCATATGAACAGAAAATAAAAATGTAGCAATAAAAAGCAATAGTGGTTTCATGTGTAAGACAGGTTAATTGGTTATAGGGCGAAGATAATAATTTTAACCGTTCACCTTAATTTACCCTCCGTTTTAAATACGTAAATATTTACGCTAAAAAACGTATTTTTGCCGCATGGGAAAAAAGAAAACAGACAAGATTGTATTTACTAATGTTGCAGTGCTAGATGCCGGCGCTAAAGGTGTATCGGTAGCTAAAGCACCAGATGGTAAAGTTATTTTTATACCTAATGTTGTACCAGGCGATGTGGTAGATGTGCAAACCTTTAAAAAACGTAAAGCGTATTATGAGGGTAAAGCCGTGCATTTTCATGAGTACAGTGCCGACAGGGTAATTCCGCCATGCCAGCATTTTGGTTCGTGCGGTGGCTGTAAGTGGCAAAATATGCAATACGAAAAACAGCTTTATTACAAAAATAACGAGGTGTATAACCACCTTAAGCGCATTGGTAAAATAGAGTTGCCCGATTTTGAACCTATTAAGGGGAGCGACAAGCAGTTTTACTACCGTAATAAAATGGAGTTTTCTTTTTCTAACGCCCGCTGGATAACCGATGAGGAGGCACAAAGCGGTGAAGAAATAGAACGTGGCAATGCCCTTGGTTTCCATATTCCGCGTATGTGGGATAAAATTCTTGATATTACCCACTGCCACCTTCAGGGCGACCCAAGCAATGCCATACGCAACAGCATTCGTGATTTTGCTAACAAGCATGGTATGGCGTTTTTTAACCCAAGGGAACACAGTGGTTTGCTGCGCACGCTTATGATACGTACAGCAAGTACGGGGGAAATAATGGTGCTTATTCAGTTTTTTGATGATAACAAAGAGCAGCGCGAACTGCTTATGGATTACCTGGCCGATACATTCCCCGGTATTACATCATTACAATACGTAATTAACCAAAAAGCAAATGATACCCTGTACGACCAGCATGTGGTACTGTACAAAGGGCGTGATTTTATACTGGAAGAAATGGAAGGCCTTACGTTTAAAATAAACGCTAAGTCGTTTTACCAAACCAACTCTGAGCAGGCGTACGAACTGTATAGCATCACACGCGAGTTTGCTGGCCTTACAGGTAACGAACTGGTATACGACCTTTATACAGGTACAGGTACCATAGCGCAGTTTGTGTCGCGTAAGGCAGGTAAGGTAATTGGGGTAGAGGCAGTGCCCGAAGCCATAGCCGATGCCAAGGAAAATGCGGTACGCAATAATATTACCAATTGCGAGTTTTTTGTAGGAGATATGAAGGATGTATTTAATGCTGAGTTTATAGAAACCCACGGACAGCCCGATGTAATTATTACAGACCCTCCGCGCGATGGTATGCACAAAGATGTGGTAGACCAGATACTGCGCATAGCGCCGCAGCGTGTGGTATATGTAAGCTGTAATTCGGCTACGCAAGCGCGGGACCTTGCCCTTATGGATGAGGTATACAAAGTAACCCGTGTAAGGCCGGTAGATATGTTCCCGCAAACCCACCATGTAGAAAACGTGGTGCTTCTGGAAAAACGATAATTAAAAACCGCTATGAAAAGATTTATTGGCAGTGCCGTACTGTTGTGTATCATTGGGGCTTATATGATGAGCTGCGAAAAAGATGATATATGCGCAGAAGGTACCCTTACCACGCCTAATATGCAGGTAGCTTTTTACAACAACGAAAACAGGGGAGCGTACAAAACAGTATCTAACCTTAAAATTTTTGTAGAGGGAATGCAGGATACCATAGCCATAGGCAGAGTAGACAGCATTACATCTGTTCCGCTTAAGGTAGATGCTACATCTGTAAAATGGGGCTTTAAATATACCCATAACAGCGATACCGGGCAGAAGCTTGAAGATATTGATTACCTTGAGTTTAAATATACAGCACGAGATGAGTATGTATCGCGCGCGTGTGGTTTTAAAACACTGTTTACGCTAAATCCCAGCCTGCCTACTGACGTTAACCCGGTGCTTACCACCGGAAACGACGGTGCCGACTGGCTGCGTGATGCACGTATAGAAAATCCTGAAATTATAAACGAAGATGAAGTACATGTTAAGATCTATTTTTAGTGTTTTGCTCCTCGCTTCGTTTAACGGATTTGCGCAGCAGCAGCAGGAACTTAAGGTGAAAAACGCCGATACCACCAACACCGTGCTAAGTGTAAAGCCAAAATATGACCGCTACGGCCTGCGCGTGGGCGTAGACGTATACCGTTTTGCCAGAACATTTTACGAGAAAGGGTTTAAAGGCCTTGAGGTTGTGGCAGATTACCGCTTAACTAAAAAGATATATGCAGCCGGTGAGGCCGGTAGTGTTACATTTGATATTGATGACGACCGTATAAACTTTACCGCTAAAGGCAGCTACATTAAACTGGGTTTTGACTACAATGCTTACGAGAACTGGCTGGATATGAATAATATGATTTACGTAGGTGCCAGGTACGGTTTTTCTACTTTCTCGCAGCGTGTAAATTCTTATAAAGTGTACCAAAATTCTGATGTAACCAGTACCGACGAAACCGACAATTATTTTGATGACGTTACCCGTTATCCCGGTAGTAATTTCAGTGGGCTGTCGGCGCACTGGCTGGAAGTAGTTGGAGGGGTGAAGGCTGAAGTTATAAGCAACATATTTATGGGCTTTAGTGTAAGGTTAAATACGCTGCTGGCTAATAAAAAACCTGCAGGTTTTGATAACCTTTATATACCGGGATTTAACCGTACCTACGATGGTAGCTTTGGTGTGGGCATAAATTATACTGTCTCTTATTTTATCCCGTTGTATAAAAAATCAGCGTCAAAGAAAACAGACGAATCAAAGAGTGGTAAAGCTTCAGACAAAAAGCAGTAAATAGTTTTCCTCGCAATAATAACGAAGCAGCACCAATACGTACTCTGTGTAATGGTGCTGTTTTGTTTTATATATAGCGCGGAAAAAAACATAAAATCAACCTGTAGAGTATGATGTTTTCAGGTAAATTACGTTATTTAAATATTAACTGAATTTACTTTTTTTTCGTTCAATATTTTATCGGATTGATATTCAGTTTATTTATTGTTTTGTTATAAGTCATAATGTTGTGTTTTGGTTATATTGCTGTGCAGATGATTTTTGTCATGTTTAAAGCGGTAACTTGCGTATAGATTTGCTTTAGTAAAATGCAACAGTTTATGGATAGTTATTTTGTAGTTTTAGAACTCCCTTCATCTTCGTTATCTCTTTTAAATGTAAGCCAAAATAAAAGCCTTTGGGCATCGGCAAAAGACCTGCTTAAATCCGGCAGCGCTGTAATAGTCAGCTCAAGGCGGGATACCGGTGTATGCGAAGAACTTAAAAATTATTTATCTCACATTACTGATTTTACCACTTTTATATTGTTACAAACCGCGCTTAATCCCGCTGATTTAATAAGTAAAGATAAATTGTTTCCTAAGCTGGCTTCAAGCATAGATATACACGCCCCTGTAGAGGTCGTAGATTTTAATGCTAAATTTCAGGTGTTAGCTCAGGCATAACAAAAAAGCAGCTATAGACAGCTGCCTTTTTGTTATTCTTTTTCCCATATATTGTCAGAAAGATTTACATCCGGAATAAACCTCCCGGGGTCAATATCAATCGACTTAATTTTTCTAGAGGTCTTTATCAGGTGACGCCACTCGTTACCCCTGTACCATATTTCTACGGGTAGCTTAAGGGTTTCGCTGGTATTGTCTGCATACGTTACCTTGTACACTACCGGCATAGGTATGTCGCCTTTATTGGTAAACGTTACAATATACCCTGCTTTGTCTTCGCTTACTTCGCTTATCCCCAGGTCTATGTTTCCGTTGCCCAGAAACCACCCTTTCCAGAACCAGTTTAGGTTGTCACCGGCACCGTTATTCATGGCATTAAAAAAATCTGAGGGTTGAGGGTGCTTAAACGCCCAGTTTTTTATGTAGCTTCTAAATGCAAAGTCAAACCTGTCGTGCCCCAGTATATATTCCCTAAGCATAATCATACCCGTTGCAGGCTTGTAGTAGGCAGTGTAGCCCAGGTTTACAGAGCGTGCAATATCAGGGTAGGTAGCTATGCTTTCGCGGTAGCGGCTTTTTAGCCATGGCGTGTGCATACGGCTGCGAGCAGTAAGGCTTGGGTATTCGTTATTATTAAACGCTGTAGAACTATAATAGTTAATAAAGGTATTAAAGCCTTCGTCCATCCAGGCATAACGCCTTTCGTTGGTACCCACAATCATAGGGAACCAGTTGTGGCCTAACTCATGGTCTGTAACGTCCCACAATTCGGCTCCTGCACTTGTAGCGCCACAAAACGCCAGTCCCGGGTATTCCATACCGCTTACATTACTCGCAACGTTAACGGCAGCCGGGTAAGGGTATTCAAACCAGGTATTGCTGTAGTGCTCTATACTGGCTTTAGCATATTCTGTACTTCGGCCCCATGCTTCCTTGCCATCTGCTTCTTTAGTGTAGGCAGATTGCGCCAATGCTTTTCTTCCGCTGGGCAGGTTTATGCGTGCGGCATCCCAAATAAAGTTCTTCGCCGAAGCAAAAGCCACATCGCGCGTGTTTTCCATTTTAAAATGCCACGTAACTTTTCCGTTTTTTACCGGGCGCGTTACTGCAGCATTCCCCGCTTCGTCAGGTGATATTATGTACAACGTTTTATCGCTGTTTTGTGCCTGCACGTATCTGTTGTACTCCTCTTTAGTAAGTACCTCTTTAGCGTTAACCAGCGCTCCTGAACCTACTACAATATGGTTATAAGGCACTGTTACCTTGTAATCAAAGTCGCCATACTCTACATAAAATTCTCCTGCACCCAGGTACGGCTCCACATTCCACCCGTTAACATCGTCATACACGGCTACCCTAGGATACCATTGTGCAATAGAGTAGGTGGTTCCACCTTCGGTAGTAAGACGGCCCATACGGTCCATGCCGGCCTCAGGTATTTTAAACTCAAAGTTTAACGATACGGTAGCTTTGCCTCCATTTGCCTTAATAGGGGCATTAAAGTATACCTGCATACGGGTGTCGTCTATAAGGAAACGGCTGCTTTCTTCACCTTTGCTTTTGGCTGATAGCGATGTTATTCTAAATCCGCCATCGGTATCGCCATTGTAACGGTTACCTTTTATTGGGGTGGTAAGGGTACCTCTGGAGTCTTCGGTAAACCTGTTTTGCTCTACATACATCCATATATAATCCAGCTCTTGCGGGCTGTTGTTTATATAGGTCATGGTCATTTTACCTTTAACCGTGTTTGCTACATCATCCAGCTCGGCCTCTATTACATAGCTGGCGCTGTTTTGCCAGTACTGCGGGCCGGGCACGCCGCTTGCAGCGCGGTAGGTATTGCCACGGCTGTACAAAGCATCGTCAAATTTCTGTTGGTTATTAGGTTCAAACTCCTGCGAAAAAACAGCCATAGAACTAAAACAGGCCAGCAGGGCAATTTTTGATGTTTTCATCAATATACAATTATACAAGGTTATGCTTGCGCCAAAGATACCTAACTTGCCTGTAAGTTGAATACTGAATTATCTAAATAATTACGAATTTTAAGATATGATGAGCCACGAAAAACTAAAGTTTTGAGTACTTTTGTATCGTTTTTTCAATACCTCTGTATACTACAATGAACAAAGTTATATCCTTCATTTCATCAACCCGATTAATGGCCGTTTTATTTGTGGTTTTTGCCGCAGCAATGGCCATAGGAACTTTTATAGAAGATGCCTATAACACCGAAACCGCACGTGTATTCATTTACAATGCATGGTGGTTTGAGGCAATAATGTTTGTGTTTGTGCTAAACTTTTTCGGGAACATAAAGCGCTACAGCCTTCATAAGAAAGAAAAATGGGCTACGCTATTGCTACACCTTTCCTTTATTTTTATTTTGATAGGTGCATTTGTTACCCGTTATATTAGTTACGAGGGCATGATGCCGATACGTGAAGGTGCCACCGAAACGCATTTTTACAGCGACAGGCCCTATCTTACCATAATGGTAGATGGCGACTATAAAGGACAGACCATGCGCCGCACATTTGAAGAAAAGATTTTAATGAGCAGCCACGAGGTGCCTTTTATAGCCTCTAACTACTTTAGCATAAAGAATGACTTTGCTGATATTCCTTTTGAGGTAGAATATAAAAAATTTATACTTGGCGCTAAAGAAGTGGTTAAAACAGACCCTAATGGTACTGAGTATATAAAAATGGTAGAGCAAAGCACCGGGCAGCGTAAAGACCGTTTCCTGAAGGCTGGCGAGGTGCAGAGTATTAACAATATACTTTTTGCGTTTAATAAACCTACTGCGGGTGCTGTAAACATTACAAAAGCCGGAGATAACTACACTATTACCACTCCTTTTGAAGGAAGCTTTATGCGCATGGCTGACAGGATGCAGGGTAAAGTGCTGAAAGATGCGGCACAGCCGCTTATGTTCCGTTCACTGTACCAGGTGGCTGGGGCTATGTTTGTATTTCCTGAGCCTGCCATTAAGGGTAAGGTGGCGTATGAATCAAATGGTAATTTTAAAACCAAAGATGATGCTGCACTTGTACTTACTGTAAAAAGCCAGGGCGAAGAAAAAGAAATTACACTGCTTGGCGGTAAAGAAAAAATAGGTGTGCCGGTAGCATTTAAAATCGGTAAGCTTGATTTTACACTTATGTACGGTAGTAAAACCTATGAGCTTCCGTTCTCGGTTACGTTAAAAGACTTTATAGCAAACAAATACCCGGGTATGCAGGGCAGCGAAGGTGGCTATGCATCCTTTGAAAGTAAAGTGGTGGTAGACGACGCGCAGGACAAAAAGAAATTTGACGCCCATATTTATATGAACCACGTGCTGGATTACAGGGGATACCGATTTTTCCAGAGCGGTTACGATCCTGATGAAAAGGGTACTAAGCTTTCGGTAAACCACGACCAGTGGGGTACATGGCTTTCTTACATTGGTTACTTTCTTTTATATACAGGCCTTATGGTAATTATGTTTGATAAAAATACACGTTTTGGCGACCTTAAAAAGAAGCTCGACAAAATAAAAGAAAAGAAAGCGGCTATGGCCAGTGCCATTCTTTTGTTTGTGTCCTTGTTTGCTTCGGCACAGCACAACCATACCGAAGGCGATGGGCATAATCATACACACCAGCGCCCTACAGATAAACAGCTTGATTCTATTTTTGAAAAGTATAAAGTTAGCGAAGAACACGCGGCTAAATTTGGCCGTATTATTATACAGGATGCCGGTGGAAGGATGAAACCTGCCAATACCTTTTCTTCAGAGTTGCTTCGTAAAGTAAGCCATAGCGATACTTATCGTGGTATGAATGCTGACCAGGCATTTTTATCTATGGCACTTATGGACCGTATGTGGTACGAGGTGCCGGTAATATACATGGTAACAAAAAACGACAGCATTTATAAAGTTGCCGGTATAGAAAAGGGGACAAAGTATGCAGCACTAGCCGACTTTTTTGACGAGCAGGGTAACTACAAGCTGGATAAGATACTAAACGATGCCAGCCATGAAAGAGAAGTTACTTCTGTACAGCAAGACTTTATAAACCTGGATAAGCGTATACGCCTGCTTAACTGGGCGCTTACCGGCCAGGTAATGCGCATACTGCCTATACCCGGCGATAAGGGTAACAAATGGGCATCGTACCCGGAAGCCGCGCAGGGTAATATAAAAGGGCTGGATACCATACGTAACATTGTTCCGTATTATTTTTCATCGTTGGGCGCCGCAGTACAGAGCAAGAACTATAAAACCGCCGATGATATACTTAAAGCACTTTCTGCTTACCAAAAGAAATTTGGTGCTTCGGTAATACCATCTGAAGATAAAGTAGAAGCAGAGATAATGTACAACAAGTACGATATCTTTAAAAAGTTGTTTCAGTATTACCTGTATGCCGGATTACTGATGTTAGTATTTACCATTTTAAAGATTTTTTATACCCGTAAATGGATTAATATAACAGTTAATACATTCCACGGAATCATAGGATTTTTGTTTTTACTGCACACACTGGGGCTTATTGCTCGTTGGTACATTTCCGGGCATGCACCGTGGAGTAACGCTTACGAATCGGTTATTTATGTAGCGTGGGCTACAATGTTCTTCGGGCTTGCGTTTGGGCGTAAGTCGCAACTTACGGTGGCTTCTACAGCCTTTGTAACATCAATGGTATTGATGGTAGCGCACTGGAGCTGGACAGACCCTGAGATAGGTAATCTTGTACCGGTTTTAAACTCGTACTGGCTTATGATACACGTTGCGGTTATTGTAGGTAGTTACGGTCCCTTTACACTAAGTACAATTTTAGGTTTAGTGTCGTTAGTGTTAATGATGTTTGTAAACAAAAACAATAAAGAAAAACTGGATCTTAATATAAAAGAGCTTACCTACGTTACAGAAATGGCGCTTACCATAGGACTGGTTATGCTTACCATAGGTAACTTTCTTGGCGGGCAGTGGGCTAATGAAAGCTGGGGCCGTTACTGGGGCTGGGATCCTAAAGAAACCTGGGCGCTTGTAAGTATTATGGTATATGCTTTTGTTATACACATGCGATTTGTACCTGCGCTACGCGGTACCTGGATTTTCAACTTTTTTACCGTACTTGCGTTTGCCTCTATACTTATGACATATTTTGGGGTTAACTTCTACCTTACCGGGCTACACAGCTACGCCAGCGGCGAGGTTCGTACACCGGCGTATTTCTTTTATATGGCGCTTGGCGCATTTGTAATAGGAGGGTTTGCTTACGTAAAATACAACAAGTACCTGAAGAAAGCCAAGTAACAGCATACCGTATAAAACAAAATACCCTGATAGAAAACTATCAGGGTATTTTGTTTTATACGATAAAAAATTAAAGGCTAAGTATAAAGTTATCTTTATTTAAACCATCGGCTATGTATTGCCAGTTAATGTGTACTACATCACTAAGTACTTTTTTAAGCATGTTAAAGTCGTTAGGCTTCCTTATGTATACGTTAGCTCCGGCTTCAAACGTTTCCTCAATATCCTGTTCCGCAGAAGAGGTAGAGTAAATGGCTACCGAGATTTTTTTAAGGTGTTCATCTGCCCGTATTTCCCGTAAACATTCTAAACCGCTTTTCCTTGGCATATTTAAATCAAGGAAAATAATGTGTGGCAGCGCGTTGGCATGGTCGTTTAAGTAGTTCATAAGCTGTTCCCCGTCATGGAATGTGCTTAAGGCGTACTCAATTTTTACATCTTCAAAAGCCTCTTTAAAAAATAAACGGTCATCTTCATCGTCATCGGCAAGCATTATGTGCAGAGGATTTGGTCTCATCAAATTTTGGTTTTTTTGATTGTTAAGACATTGAGAAATCTCAAATGCTACTGCAAATTAATAAAAATTTAATGGGAAATAAAAATTAGTTTTGATCTTAAGTTATGCGTAAATATTTTTTTGTTTTTGTGTTAAAAAAATGTGAAAAATATTATTTCAAATGTAGCGTTTTCTTTAGTTTATTAGTTTAAATTCATCTTTATAACATACCTTTGGCAATGTTGCATTTTTTTAAAAGCAACATTGTTTCTGTAGTATAATTACTATTAAAACTATGTATATGAAAAGAGGCTGTTTAACTTAATAAACAGCCCCACGCATTAAAATAATAAACAACCACTATGTAATAAAGTGTACTTTTTTATTGCGATAAAATCCACATACGCTTATTTATTTCATCGTAACCGCCAAATTGCCCGTTAAGTGCTTCGGTTAAGTGCTCTGCATTAAATGTAAGTTCTGAAGCGGGGTATAGGTAACGCACCGGCACTGCAGCAGGATTATTTACATTAAGGCTTGTAGCCGGATTTATAGAAAGCGCAGGGTAACCCGTTCTTCTGTATTCAAAATAAGCGGTATCTGCGTCCATTAAAAAGTTAAGCAGGTAACGTTGCAGCCCTATCTGCATCAGCTGGTTTTCCTGAGACGTAGCAAAAGCAGCCTGTCCGGTAAAATAACCGTCAATATCGGCCTGGGTTAAGGCGTTTCCATGCGCGTATGCCGCATTAGAATTCATAACCATAGTAAGTGCTGCTTTAACCCCACTTTCGTAATACTGCTGTGTAGTACCGCTGCTTATCCATCCGCGTATGCGCGCTTCAGCTAAAATAAGCTGCTGTTCTGCATAAGTAAGCATGCGGCGCGGTTCGCTGGCCTGATCGGTCTGGTATTTAAGGTTTATCCTGGAGTAGGTGCCTGTAGCATACGTAGCATTTAGCCCTGCGTAGTCTATGGCAGTATCTACCCCTACATACGCATCAGGACTTGTAGCCGGTATACCTGCTATCCTTTTAGCCTCGGCAGGCTCCCCAAAATAATACAGGCGTTTGTCGTTAAGCAATTTAAGGTTATCTACCACCGTGGTACTTAAAATTGTACGGCCCGTAAACATATCGTTAGTGCTGTATAACGGATGCCTGCTTACACTGTTATACTCCAGCCCAAGGTATTGGTTAGCATTTTCCAGCAGTTTATTGTCGTTTACAATAGCTGCAAAACGCTGCGGTATGCGTAGTTCTGCATCGTTAGCTTTGTTGCTCAGGCTCATTAATACTTTAAGCTCAAAAGCGTTTACCGCACGCTGCCATTTAGTATTATCCCCGGCAAAAGGGGTAGGGTCTCCCGCAAATGTAGCCCCGGCGGCAAAGGCTGCGCTTGCTTCCTCCAACTCTGTTAGTATTCCCTGGAAAACCTGTTTCTGGGTATCGTACTTTGGCTTAAAGTTGCCTAAAGCCCCTTGTCCTGACTCGCTGTACGGTATATCGCCCATTTTCATGGTAAGCAAATAAAATGTGTAAGCCCTTACAAAGTACGCAATACCCTTATAAGAATTTTCGGCTGGTGTTCCTTGTGCTGCCTGTAGCATTTTCTCTACATCGGGCAGTATGGTCATGCTGCCAAAGCTTGCGTTACTTATAAAGTTGTACTGGGTGCCCAATTGCCCTTCATTAGCATAGGCTACATATTTTGGCAGGGCGTTGTCTGATATGTACGCTTTTGCATCGGCGCCCTGATACTTGGTTACACTAAGTATAATATTTGTACACAATAATGAAGCACTTACTTCGGTAGGTGTATTAGGGTTGGTATTTATATCGTCAAAATTGCTGCAGCCGGTAATTGTAAGCATTATGGCTATTGCTCCAATAATTTTTTTCATGTCCGTCATTATTTATTATGTCGACTATTAAAATTCAAGTTTCAGGTTACCGCCTATAAAGCGCTGCGATGGATCGCTAAAATTGTCTACGCCGCTGTCTGGATCAGAGTATTTAAAGTCTTTAGCCCATAAAAACAGGTTTTGACCAATGGCAGATACCGCTGCGCTCTTAGCGCCTATAAACTTACATGCCGATTGTGGTACGTTATAGCTTATAGATAGTTCGCGTAGTTTTATAAATGTTGTACTGTAAGTATCGTACGGAGATGGCGCGCCGCCCCATGCTGTACCTTTGTGTATTCTTTGTATGTAGCTTTGGTACGTTACCGGAACATCATTTGGTGCGTATTGCCTTGTATCTGAAGTGATATTACCAAAAGCATCGTAGGTGGCACTACCCGAAACTACCTTCACTCCACTGCCCACATAGTTAGCGGTTCCTGTTGTTACATCTTTATAGCGTATGTCGTTTACAGAATCAGGGTGGTTACCTGATTGCCACATGTACATTTCGGTAGTACTTTGCGCAAGGCCTCCTACACGTCCGTCTAACGACACGTTTAGCGTAAAGTTTTTGTATCGTAGGGCAGATGATAGTCCCCATATCCAGTCAGGATCTGCATATCCGTACACCGATTGATAAGCAGAGTACACCGGTAATCCGTTTTCATAGATCATGTTTCCGTTGTTATCTTTCTGGAGATCATTTAGTACAAAGGCATCTACACGATTACCTACCTTTACCCATGGGTTGTTTGCAGAAAACTTACTATCCAGTTTTGTATAGTATCGGGCGTATTTAGACCAGTTTGCCGTAATGTCCCACTGCCAGTCCTGTAGTTTTACAGGTGTTATGTTAGCCGTAATTTCTATTCCCCTGCGGGTTATTTCTTCACCTGTGTTAACATAGTTAGAGCTAAAGCCCGAAGCGCTGCTTACCCCTGTAGCGGTAAGGAAATCATACATACGCTTAGAGTAGTAGGTAAAGTCAAACAAAAAACGGTTTTTAAACAGGCTCGATGCAGTACCAATTTCCCACGTGTCTGACGCCTGCGGATTTACTGTACTGTTTCTTACCGTATCTGGGTAGGTTGCAGAGGTGTTGCTTCCCCATGCGTTGTTGTTAATAGTATACACCGAGTTAATATCGTACACGCCGGCAGGAGTTTTAGATGACGTCCATGAGCCGCGCAGTTTCCAGAACGAAAGCCAGTCGTATTTCGGTAATATTTCTGATGGAAGGAAGCTTGCCGCTACCGATGGGTACAGGTAAGAACGTGTGGCTTGCGGTAGGGTAGAGCTCCAGTCGTTACGAAGGGTTCCTTCTAAAAACACCATGCTTTTCCATGATGCGCCCAGGCGCCCGTATATACTGTTTACCTGTCTTTTTGAAACCGATGAATTTACCAGTGGTGCATTAATAGACGCTTTAATAGAATAGAATCCCGGAATAGAAAGCCCGCCCTGGGTTTGAGATTCTATACCTTTATCTTGCGTGTAATAAATTGTTTCTCCAAAAAGCCCGTCGATGTCGAAATCGCCAAATTTTTTGTTACCCGTTAAAAGGAAATCCTGGTTAACACTGTAACCTGTGCCTAAACCCTCGCTGTACGAACCCTTTAACGATTCTCCCCAAACCTGTGCTCCGTTTAATATTACCGTAGCAGCCCCGGCCGAAACCAGCGATCCTTTTGAAACCCGTATTACCTGCTGGTTATTATAGGTGTCAAAACCGGCGCGTAGTGTGGCATTTAGCCAGGGAGCGATTTCGTATGTACCGGACATAAACCCGTTAAACACCTGGCGGTCCAGGCTGTGTATACGCTCGTTACGGTCAAAATAAGGGTTGTTGTTTGTGCCGGTATAGCTATTGTTTTGCGATTCGTTTTTTACCAGCCAATAGTCTTTGTACTGGCGGATGTCGTAATCAGGAGCAGACCAAACCAAAATGTTGTACATAGGGTCGTAAGCGGTATAACCACTAAAACCTATGTTTGGCGAAGTTTGCTTATTTAATGATATAGATGATGTAAACTTAAATTTATCTATGTTTATATCTCCTGCCAGCGTATAGGTATACTTGTCAAACTCAGAGTTAGGGTACTGGCCGCGGTTGTTTACCCACGTAGCCGATGAGCGTATATTTCCGTGCTCGCCGTGTTGCGCTATACTAAGGTTATTGTTAAATATATAGCCTTGTTGCAGAAAGTTTTTAAAATTGTCTTTACCGCGTGCCAGGTAAGGCATAGACTGGTATGATTTTGTAACAGGATCCCATTGTATTACCTGCTGGCCTTCCATAGGTACGCCCCAGGCTCCGGTGCCTGTATAGGTATTTGTAGCCGCATTTATTTGTCGGCCAAAGGTGGTTTGCTGTTTCGGTATTGCCAGATAGCCTGCGGTAAGCATGGTACTGCTGTTAAAGCTTACGCTAAGCCCATCTCTGTCTGTGCCGCCTTTTTTGGTAGTAACCACAATAGCACCACTGGCACCCCTGTAACCGTATAGCGCCGATGCCGTAGCACCTTTAAGTACGCTTACCGTTTCTATGTCATCTGCAGGTACATCTCTTAGTGTCATATTGCCATAAGGTACACCATCTATAACCAGCAAAGGATTTTCGCCGCGTAACTCTATGGTAGGCGCTTCGGTAAATTCGGTACTGTTTTTTACCAGAAGGCCTGATACTTTTCCGGTTAATGATGTAGCTACATCTACACCTTTAACCGTTTGTACGGTGCTTCCTTTTACCTTTTGTACGGCATAGCCCAGTGCTTTTTCCTCACGTTTTATACCTAGTGCTGTAATTACCATTTCGGTAAGCTGAGAAGCCTCTTCCTGTAATGTTATATTTAGTAGCGTGTTAGGCGTAACAGTTTTTTCTTCGGTTTTAAAACCTATGTAAGAAAACACAAGGGTTTGGCCTACTTCTGCCATGATGCTGTAACTACCGTCCATATCGGTTTGGCTACTAAGAGCTGTGCCTTTTATCAGAACACTAACGCCCGGAAGCGGCTCGTTTTTACTGTCGGTAATTTTTCCTGTAACTTTTATTTTTTGTTGGCTCTTTACCTGATTGCCTGCCTTTACTTTAACAGTAATTACGTTATCTGCTACCAGGTAAGCAAGGTTAAATTTTAACGCAGCTTCATCAAGCAGGTCTTTAAGCGTTTTGTTTCCGGCAGTAACGGCGTTTTTCGTTTTTTGATACGTAACCTCGTCTGTGTAAAGTACAGAATACGTAGTCTGACTCTCTATGGCTTTAAAAAGTACCTTTAAGTCGGTAACGTTAGTGGTTAATTTTACATTTGTGGTTTCCAGCCCGGGGGCGTTGTGTGTGTTTATAGCGAGCGCCTGTTGCAGGCAGCCCAGCGTTAGAAAAAATAAAAGCAGAATTTTTCTTGCGGTATTTTTTTTTCTGTCAAGATACATAATTGTAATATCTTTGTTTATTAGTTAATTGTAACGATTAATTGTAACCCGATAATTGGTGGCCGCCATGTTCGGGTTTTTTGTTTGTAAACAGGGAGTAGTCTTTTATACAATCATAGGCATATTAGTTTTTACAAGGTTTAAGAGTGATTTTAATGGTGTCGTTTTGTGGGCTGGTATAGTCCATGTTGTTTATAAAGCGAATGCTGCTAAGTACCCCTTGCAGGTCGTTACCCTTAAAGCTGCCGCTTATGGTACTGCAGTTGTAATATGGCGAGTTAACACTTAGCGTTACGTTATACCTGCGGTGCAGTGTTTGCAATACCTGTTTAATATTGGCGTGGTCAAAGAAGATACGACCGTCTTTCCAAGCGAGATAGTTAGTAGTATTAACATTAGTGGTTTTAGTTAATGCCGCTTTCTCCGGATTATAAACCACCCGTTGCCCTTTGGTAATAATTTCTGAGGCATTTGATTTTTTGTCTGTAACTTTTACTTTTCCGGATACTACAGTAACCGCAGCTACATCTCCGCAATAGTTAGATACTATAAAGCGCGTTCCTAGTACTTGGGTTTTTAAATGGCGGGATGTAATTATAAAAGGGTGCGTGGTTTTATGCTCTACTTCAAAGTAAGCTTCGCCGGTTAGCGTTACCTCTCTCGATTCTTTATCAAACGCTACAGGGTATGTAAGGCTACTACCCGAATTAAGGTATACTACAGATGCATCTGGCAGGATTACTTTTTGCTGCTTGCCCAGCTGTGCCGAAACGGTTTTCATTTCGGCCTGGTGCTCCGTTGAATAAACTGAGTATAACAATCCTGCTGTTATTAATAACACGGCAGCAGCAGCCACCCTAAAGTATGGCCTTCGGTTGTTCTGCGCTATGCGCTTTTCTATTTTACTAAGTAGTAATGCGCCGGTTTGTGGTGTAAGCTCATCGGCAGCAAAAGTTTGCTGTTCGGCAAGGGCGTCAAAGAAAATATTTACCGCCTTTTCTTCCTTCGGCGTGGCGTTACCGGTGCTATATTTTTTAAAAATGTTTTTATGCATGTTACCCATGTGCTTTATATATAAATGAGCTTTGTTTATATATAAGTACCGCAAAAAGGCTATGCACCTACTGCAAAAATGAAACCTTACAATTTGTTAAAACACGTAACGTTGAGGTAACGTAAATCTTAGTTTGCGCAGGCAATAAGTAAAGCAAAAGCAAGGTTACCTATGTTTTCGCTACGGAGTATTTTAAGGGCTTTATTAATTTGGTTTTCTACCGTGCTGTTAGAAATCTCTAACAACAATGCAATATCGGCTATGCTCATTTGCTGGCTAAAACGCAGGGTAAATATTTGGTGGCACTTGGGCGGCAGCAGGCTTTCGGCAGCCTTGTACACTTCTTCAACCAGTTCTTCACTGGGTATTGCTGCAGTTTCTTCTTCATCGGCAAGTAAAAAAGACTGCGCCAGCAGTTCAAGTTCTACAGTGGTTAGGCTTTTACTGGCAAATTTTTTGGCGCACTGGTTTCTTACCGCCTGATACAGATAGGCTTTGTGGCTGGCAATTTCGGTATGTTCCATCCGTACCCAAAAATCGGTGAATATTTCCTGAAGAACGTCTTCGGCAGATTCTTTATTCTGAAGTATTTTTAATGCAAATACGTACAGGCCCCTCCAGTTTTCGGTGTATATGGTATTAAAAACCAACTTTTTGTTTAAAAAAGTATTCGTAGCCATTTTTAGCTTATCGGTTAAAAATATGACAAAGCTAAATCCGTGGTTTATTTTTCAGCAGAACAGAACGTAATGTTTTGGTTAAGTTTTAGCCGCAGTGGTGTTTGCTTATAAGCAGGTGAGGGTTAGGGGACAAGTAACATTAAAGTAAAAGAAATGCCGGCTATTTTACAGCCAGCATTTCTTTTTTAAGCTCGAAGTTCATTAATAACCCGTGTAGCCCTTCGAGATATTTATTGTAGTTAAGTGCATATCCTTTTTGGTACTGTGTTTTTTTTAGTGAGATGCCACCACCACAGCGCTCTATGTCTACCACCCGGTGCTGGTCATCAAGGTAAAAAGCAGTAGGGAAGCCCAGTGTATGTTTTAACGATGCTACAATAGGGGCATCATTTCGGTACGATTCATGTGCATAACATACAATTACGTTATGGCTAAACTTACCGGCCATTTTTTTCATTTCATGGCGCCTGTCCCAAAATACCACTACGTACTGCACCTCTTTACGGTACTTTTGTGCCAGTTTATTTATGGCAGGGATTTCGCCGGTTCCCGGTATGCACCACGATGCATAGGTGATAAGCACCACGGGCTTGGTAATTTTTTCCAGCTTAAACTTGCCGCCGTGTACTTTTTTAAACTTAAACTCGTTGAAGTACGTGCCCTTTAGGCGGTTTTGCACCAGCGAATCAAACAGGTACTGTCCGCGCTCTGTATCGCCGGTGCGGTATGCAGTTTCCGACTCTTGTTTGTATTTGGCAAAATTGATGCGTATGGCATTAGAAAACTGCAAACTGTCTGCCTGGCTGTAGCCAAACAGCGGCAGTAAAAATAGAAGGTAATATGTAATTATTTGCTTCATAATATATACGGTGATTGGGGTACTATAAAATTACCTAATAAATGTATATAAAATTCAGCCTCAGTTACTTTTGCATATTTTAAGATGTTCATAATCAGTATGAATTTGAATATTTTTAAGTGTATGCACGAAAACCTTGTAGAAATGTTAAAATGTTAAATTGTAATGATGCTAATATCTAAAAATTGATTACAAAAAATTGATTTTACTGAACCAGTGTATTTTGTATTATGTGTAATAAAGTAGTATATAAAATACAATTCGTTAACTATTTACCTGATTTTATTGCCTTTTGTTTGTGATTAAAATAACACATTTTACTTATTTAGTAGGAAATTTAATCGTATTTTGATTGTTTTGTTAAAAGTTTGTTCGAATTCAGTTGGGGTTTTTTAATGGGGAGAAGTTATAGCCGTACTACTTATTATTTACCCTGTTGTTGTATTTGTATTTCACGGAAGCCACTTTGTAAGGGTAATAGTGTAGTACGGGCTACATCAAATACATATCGGTTACAAAATGTGTTTTCAGTTTTAGTTATAACGTTTGGTCTTATCAATGTTACTGTGTCGTGGCTTATTTGGTAATCTCCTGTATAAACCTCACCAAAGTCTACATGTATAACACGTGCCTCAAATGTTCCGTTATTAAATAATATAAGTTCTCCGTCTTTGCTGTATTGTTCATAGTTAGTGGTTCCTACTAAGCGTACCGATGTCCAAAATTTACCGTAATCGGCTTCCGAAGTAATTAATGCAATAGTTAACGTAACGAAGAATACAACAGCAGTATACCAGCGGAAGCTTCCTTGTTTTTTAATAATACGGAAGATACTCTTACTTGCTGACATTAAAAACAGAAAAGTAAATATAGTACCGAACAAAAGTAGTAATACTACTTTTCCCATACCAAAATTATGGTCGCCTACAGGTATTAATAGCTTTATGATAAACAGTGCAAGACAGGTGTAGAGTATGTAGGCGAGTAAGCGAGTTTTCGAAATGGTAATCATTTTTGTGGATGGTTTTGGTTTTGCATGCGATAAAATAATTTATCCCTCAACAACCTCTTTTCCCTGCGAGGGCAGTTCAAACACCTCTAAGTCGAAATACCCCACAGCAGCTATAATATGGTCAAAAATATCCGCCATAATGTACTCGTGGTTTATCCAGCGTTTGTCTTTGGTAAACATATAAATTTCCAGCGGTATACCCTTATCTGTAGGCTGCAGGTGGCGGCACATTATGGTAAGTTCGCTGTTTACGCCCGGGTGGTTTTCTATGTAGCTGTTTATGTATTTACGAAACACGCCCAGGTTAGTAAGGTTACGCCCGTTTATGGCAAGCGATTTATCTACGTTGTTGTCTGTGTTGTATTTTTCTATATCGGCCTGCCTGTGGGTAAGGTATTCGGTAACCAGCTGTATTTTTTTCAGTCGTTCAATTTCGGGTTCGGTAATAAACTTAACGCTGTTCGCCTTAATCAGTATGTGGCGCTTTATACGCCTGCCACCCGAATTAAGCATACCGCGCCAGTTTTTAAACGAGTCGGAAATCAGGCTGTAGGTAGGTACCGTGGTAAAGGTATTGTCAAAGTTTTGTACGCGTACGGTAGCCAGGTTAATTTCGGTAACATAGCCGTCGGCACCAAATTTTTCAAATGTTATCCAGTCGCCTATGCGTACTATGTCGTTAACTGATATTTGTATGCTTGCCACAAAGCCCAGCAGCGTATCTTTAAAAATAAGGATAATTACTGCCGATACCGTACCCAGGGTACCCAGCAGGGCGCCAAACTGCACGTTAAACAAAATAAGCAGCATGGTAATGGCTGCAAAAATCCACAGCATTATCATTACTACCTGTATGTAGCTGTCTATGGGCTTGTCGTTATATCCGGGTTGCTGTTTCAGGTAATCGCGTAGCGATCGCATAACGCTGCCTATAATACGTATGGCGAGTAGCAGGGTAAGTATGGTAAAGCCTTTACTGAAAAGGTATTCCCAGTACACAAAACCCTCCAGGGCTAAAGGAACGGTGTTTTGTACCAGCAGCAAAGGTGCTATCCATGCGGTGCGTTTAGGCACACCGTTTAACACCAGAAAATCATCAAACGAAGTACTTGTACGCCTGGCCATAACTATGGCTACCCACTTAAAAGCGCGGCGTGCCACGTGGTAAAGTACTAACGATAGTAGTGCTATGCCAATCAGGTTTACGGCAAGGTTGCCATACACGGCAGCGCTCTGCGTAAAATGCAGCTTCCTTAGCAGATGATATGCCCAGCGGAATAAATCCATTAGTTGCTTTGCGGTGTTTTAAAGTATTTCCACTCTATGTAAAACGTACCAAATGGCACTACCGATGCCAGGGCTACAATTAAAAACTTTTTTATGGACCAGTTTTGTTGCACTTTTAGCAGAAACGCCAAAATTATATACGCTACAAACAGTAAGCCGTGCGCGGTACCTATGGGGTTTATCAGGCTGTCGTTTCCGTAAATGTATTTCATGGGCATGGCTACAAAAAACAGACCCAGTAACGAAAGCCCTTCCAGTGTGGCTATTAGCTTAAAAAATTTTGTCATGATGTACGTCGTTAATTTTAGCAAAGGTAGGTAAGGACACTGGTATTAAGAAGCCCAAACCATTAGTTATACTGTTAAATCTTTTGTCCGTTTATTATTACGGTATCTATAAGGTTAGAGCCAAATGCATACGGTAGTTCGTAAAACGAGTTAAGCGGTTTGGTAATAATTACACTTGCTTTTTTGCCTACCGTAATGCTACCATGCGTGCTGCTTAGCCCCATAGCATAAGCGCCGTTTATAGTGGCGGCATTTATAGCTTCTTCCGGGGTCATTTTCATTTTTATGCAGGCGGTGGCTACAACCAGGTTCATGTTGCCGCTGGGTGTAGTGCCGGGGTTATAGTCGGTAGCCAGTGCCAGGGGTAGCCCTGCGTTAAGCAGCTTCCTTGCCGGGGTATACGGTATACTTATAAAAAACGAACAAGTAGGTAAAGCCACAGGCATGGTACGGCTGTTTTTAAGGGCTTCAATATCCGTATCGCTTACAATTTCAAGGTGGTCTACGCTTAGGGCGTTGTGCTTTACACAGGCGGCAATCCCCTCTATGGCTGTAAACTGGTTTACGTGGATTTTGGCCTCCAGACCGTATTGTTTTCCGGCCTCCATAATACGCTCCGTTTCGGCAACTGAGAAGTAACCCGTTTCGCAAAACGCATCTATATAGTCTGCTAATCCTTCACTTGCAATAGCCGGAAGCATCTCATTAATAATCAGGTCTATGTAAGCAGTGTGATTTTCTTTATATTCGGTTGGGAACGCATGTGCACCCAAGAACGTAGCCTTTATGGCAACAGGGTAATTTTCGCGCAGGCGTTTAATCACGCGCAGCATTTTAAGTTCGCCTTCAACTGTAAGCCCGTACCCCGACTTTATTTCAATGGCTCCTGTGCCCAGTTGCATAACTTCTTCCAGGCGCTTGCGGCTTTGTTCGTATAACTCGTCTTCATGGGTTTCATTAAGCCTTTTTGCCGAGTTTAAAATACCCCCGCCACGGTTGGCTATTTCCTCATAGCTAAGTCCGTTTATGCGGTCTACAAATTCCTGCTCGCGGTTACCGGCGTATACCAAATGGGTATGGCTGTCGCACCAGGTGGGTAGTACGGTTTTTCCGGTGGCATCTATTATTTCACCGCTAAAGTCGGCCGGGCAGGTTTCCATAGTACCGTAGCCGGTTATGGTACCGTTTTGCATCAGCAGCCAGGCGTTGTGCAGGGTGGGTAGTGTAGCCATTTCGCTGCCACTCACTTTTTCGGTGGGCGTATCCCTAACCTGTAATAGTTCTTTTATGTTGGTTATAAGTAAAGCCATGGTTTAAAGTTTTGGTAAAAATAACATCCCTTTTAAAAAACTCCTATATTTATGCTAAAGAAATACCGCACTTTTTGTGAAAAGGATAGAATACAGCAAAGTACGTAAGGTACAGCCCAATAACTTTGAATATAACGGCGAATATAAAGAAGATCCCGTGCAAATGCAGCTCTTTGTTTTTAATGAGGATGGCTACGAGGAGTATAAAAACGTAAACCTGGAACGGGTAGTGAAGGAGTGTTCCGACCCTAAACAAGAGCATGATATAAAGTGGCTTAACGTGCATGGGTTGCACGATGTAGAACTTATAAAACGTATAGGCGAACTTGTAAAAATAGAGCCGCTTATAGTGGGCGATATCCTTAACGTGCACCGGCGTACCCGTATAGAGGAACTGGGCGATGTACTGTTTTTTAGTGTAAAATCAGTATTGCCTGAAGAACAGGCAGGCATGGTGAAAACCGAACAGGTAAGCTTTTTGCTAAAGGGAAACACCATAATTTCGTTTCAGGAAAAACGGAGGGATTACTTTAGCCACATTCGCGAGCGCATACGTACCGGCACCGGTATTGTAAGGAAGAAGAAAAACGACTATCTGCTGTATCTTATGCTCGATGCCATTATGGAGAATTTCTTTATAACTATAGAAAGTTATGAAGAACGTATATCCATGCTAAACGACCAGGCTCGTGAAAATTACAAGGCTAATTTTATTGAAGGTATAGAACACGCCAAAGACAATCTTGTATTCTTAAAACGTGCCATAACGCCATTGCGCGAGGCATTACTGAGCCTTAAAAGTGTGCGCGATGAGGAGGAGTATGAAACCATTCGCAAATCTACCCACGTATATTTTGCACGCCTGCATCAAAAGTGCCTGGAATTGCTGGATCAAACCGATTACGACCTGGTATCGCTCGATAGTGCCAGTAACTTCCATTTTGCGGCTCAGGGGCAGCGTATGAATGAGATTATGAAAACCCTTACGGTGTTTTCGGTTATTTTTATGCCGCTTACGTTTATTGTAGGGGTGTATGGTATGAATTTTGACAACATGCCCGAACTGCATACCCATAACGGTTACTATATAGTGCTGGGCGTTATGTTGGTTACCATTATACTGATGGTAATTTATTTTAAGAAAAAAGACTGGTTTTAACGGTATGAATTTTATAAGCGATATTTCTAAAAAAGAGTTTCCGCAAAGCGAAAAGGTTTTGGCTAAACTGGTGCGGAAGCCAATTATTGAACTGATAAAGAGGGATAACCCTGATTTTGATGAAAACTGCCACCTTGCACTTAGTGAGCTAAACGACTACCGGGAGCGGTATATATCTGAGTTTTTGCAGCGGGAAGTAGGCCAGCTGGACGACCTTGAAAAAAGGGTGGTGCAGGCCATGCGCGATAAAAGCCTGGTAAGTGGCAACCCTGATGAAGATGAAGATAGTGCCAACCTAACCCTGGGGCAGCGCGTAGCTGATAAGGTGGCCGACTTTGGCGGAAGCTGGACGTTTATCATTTCGTTTGTGGTATTTCTGTTGGTGTGGATTTTTATTAATGCCTTTGTGTTCTTTAATAAAGGATTCGACCCTTACCCGTTTATACTTCTTAACCTTATATTGTCTTGTGTGGCTGCGTTACAGGCACCTGTGATTATGATGAGCCAGAACAGGCAGGAGGAAAAAGACCGCAGCCGCGCCAAAAACGACTATATGGTAAACCTTAAATCAGAACTGGAAATCAGGCTGCTGCACGAAAAACTGGATCACTTGATACTGCACCAGGAACAAACACTTATAGAGGTACAAAAAGTTCAGATAGATATGATGAACGATATACTGGCAAGGGTAGAGAAGAAGGAGGAATAAGAAAAGTGGACTTTTCAGCAAAGTAAAATTGAACGTTTCAACAAAATGCCAATTCCTTAATAGCCCGAAATTTGTATCATAATCTTTAAATAAAATATGATGCAAAAAGTATGGTTCATTACAGGAAGCTCGCGCGGTTTAGGAAAAAGCCTTACCGAAGCTGTGCTAAAAAGTGGTGATTTGGTGGCGGCTACAGCGCGTAATGTGAAACAATTAGAGGGCTTTGTAGCACAATACCCGGATCAGATATTGCCTATTCAACTGGATGTTACCGATTATGACAAAGTACATTTGGCGGTAGCCGAGGCCGTAAGCCATTTCGGCAAGATAGATGTTTTGGTAAACAACGCTGGGTTTGGAATTACCGGTGCTACCGAGGCATTTACTGACGAACAGGTGCGCAGCCAGCTTGAAACCAATTTGTACGCACCCATAGAAGTTACAAGGGCAGTACTGCCTTATATGCGTAAACAGCGCAGCGGGCGTATACTACAAATCAGTTCTATAGGCGGGCGCATGGGTACAGCTGGGGTAAGTATTTATCAGGCAGCTAAGTTCGGGTTAACAGGATTCACGGAATCATTGGCAAATGAAGTGGCTGAACTTGGTATAAAAGTTACTTCGGTAGAGCCGGGAGGTTTCCGTACCGACTGGGCAGGCAATAGTATGACCTATGCTCCACGTATAGAAGAGTATGCTACGGTTAACCAGCGTATGGACTTTTTTCAAAGCGGTACTTTTGTACCAGTGGGCGATCCTGATAAAGCTGCCAAAGTACTGTTAGACTTGGCTGTTCATACTAATCCTCCGGTGCATCTGGTGCTGGGCAGCGAAGCCATAGGTTTTCTTAAAAGTGCCGATGCATGGCGCGCTAAGGAAATGGAGGATTGGATGGATGTAAGCCTGAGTACAGACCATGATGACGCTGAAAATTTCCTGGAGACGGAAATGGGTAAAGCATATCTGAAAAAATAAATAGTTACAGCATTTTGCGGATTGCTTCTAACAAATAGTATAAAACTGTATGTTAGAAGCAATCTGTGAAGTGTTGGTACTACTAAAATGAATAACATGAATACTTCGGTAATAGACGGGATTATATACTCCTGCTATACGCGGCTGAGCCGTGAGGGAGAAAACTTTATACCCTTTCATGTATTTAATTACGTGGAGTCGGGCACGTTGCGGATTAACGATGGCAAAAATGAGTACGTGCTTAACGCAGGCGACAGCGGTTTTTATGTGCGTAACCAGCTGGCTAAGTTTTCTAAAATGCCCGGTGCCGATGGGTCTGAATATAAATCGCTTTCTATCCGTATTGATAGTAATGTGCTGCAAGGCATAAAGTTACAACATACCAATGCTTTACATAAACCTACTAATGATACGGCTGTTATAAAACTGGATCCCAATCCGTTATATGCGGGTTATGCGCAGTCGCTCATTGCTTACCTAAACAGTGGTGCGCCCATGACGGATGCGCTTAAGCAACTAAAAGTGAATGAAATAGCATTGTTACTATTACAGACAAAACCGGAGTTGGCCGGAATTTTACTGGATGTTAGCGAGCCGGGCAAGATAGACCTTAAGGATTTTATGCAGCGTAATTTCAGGTTTAACGTACCACTAGAGCGCTTTGCCTATCTAACCGGTAGAAGCCTGTCTACTTTTAAACGCGATTTCCAAAAACTCTTTGGTAGTACACCCAGCCGGTGGCTACAGCAAAAACGTCTTGAAGAAGCACTGTACAGAATTACTCAAAAAGGCGAAAAAGTATCCGATGTATACATAGAAGTAGGGTTTGAAAACCTTTCTCACTTTTCATTCGCCTTTAAAAAGGCTTTTGGTAAAGCGCCTACGCAGTTATTTTAATACACCTTATAAAAATACACAGTTTGAATCCGATGGGATTACAAAGCCAAAAAGCAGTTACTCCTCTAATAACAGTTGCATAAACAGTAAATCCAGCCATTTATCAAATTTATATGCTACTTCCTTTAAAACCCCGGCTTCGGTAAAACCAAATTTTTTATGGAATGCTATGCTGCCCGCGTTATCCGCATCAATACAGCCCACCATACAGTGGTAGCCTTCGCTACGGCACAGGTCTATAAGGTGGGAGAGGAGTATGCGCCCCACACCTTTACCATGCTGCCCTTCGTCCACGTACACAGAATGCTCTACAGTGGGTTTAAAACCGTCTTTAAACCTGAAGGTTCCATAGGTCGCAAAGCCGGTAGGGGTACCCTTTTGCTCTGCAATAATAACGGGCCAGTTACCGTGTAGTTTATCAGTAAACCACTGGTTTATTTCAGCTTCGGTTTTTGGCTGGTAATCATACAGAGCAGTGCTGTGCAGTATATTGTGGTTCATTACCTGCCTTATAAACGGCAGGTCGGCAATGGTGGCTTGTCTTACAGTTTGCATTATTTAGCTCTAGGTTTAATCAAAACATTCCATTAATAATAAATCGCCTTCGCTGTGCTCTATAACCACTATGCCATCTTTATCGGCCTCATTGCTGCTGCCGGTGCGATAGCCTATGGTAAGGGGTTCATTATGTAATGGGTATTTTAGGTTTTTAGTGGTTATGCCATCTACTTTTCCTATGGGTATCAGGGAAATAGGCGTGCCTGCCGGATACCATTTTTCAAATTTCTGCGGGAGCAAAAAAATCTTGCTGTGGTCGTCTAGCACTACTATTTTTAACTTGTCTCTAAAGCGTACAATGTTGGTAATGTTAGTTATGGTATGGTCAGCGCGCTTTCCGGTGGCCCAGATTACATTTACCGCAGGTATGTTGCGGGTAATCAGGTAATCAAATGCTTTTTCCAGGTCGGTTTTTTCCTGATCTGGTGTATGCACAATTTCCAACGGATATTGCTGTTCCAGGTATTTTTCCGGATTAAAGCCCCTATCAAAATCACCCAGGAGCACGTCTACCTTAATGCCCAGCTCCAGCACCCTATCCATGGCGCTGTCCAGCACTATAACCAGTGGCGACCATTCCAGCAACTGGCCCAGGAGTTCTTTAGAGCAGGCGGCTCCGTTGGCTATAATAAGTGCGGGCTCTTGGTCGTCGCGTACAATGTGGTGAGATGACATGCAGTTTACGTTTTTTACAAAGGTAGTAAGTAATATTTATATTTTACTGAAGGCAGTTGTGCAGTGAAGTGTAAAGGCTATATACGGCAGGTTTTTAAAAAAAGTGATATAATAAGCGGAAGAATATTTTTTAAATATTTGTTTTTCAGTAGTTTTTTATTTTTTATAGAATGACAGAAAACACAAAATCCGTTTGTTTTTTTCATTAAAAAACAAACGGATTGCGGAATATCTTTTTATGCTAAATTAATAGCTACGAATTTACTTACTGAATGGTGTACTGCTGACTGTCTACCTGCGTAACCCTAAAATACCCAAAAGGATAGTTTGCCTCGTTAGTGCGGTTTACCATATTTCCGCGCACGGTTGCCGGTGGCGTACTAAAGGGGCCTCCGCCACCGCCGCCTGATACTTCTATAAGTTTATCCATATAGTTTTTGTATCTTTTAGAGATTCCATATAGCTTAATACCAAGTGTTTGACCTGCTTTAAGGTCTTTATCGCTAAACAGGCTGAAGTCCAGGTTTCCCTGCGTAAACTGGTCGTCGCTGGCGCCATAAGCAGGATAAGGCAGCGTAGGAGAGTCAAAGCGGGTTAAATAGTAGTTGTCTTCCTCGCCGTTGTCCTGAAAATAGAAGCGTACCTCTGTTTCATCTCCTAAGAAACCGCCGTCGTTTATTTGTGTAATGTTCACAATATCAGGAACTTCATAAAGTGTTTCAGTACCAGTGTAGGTTTCGTTTTGGTATAATATGGTTAGGGTGTAGCTGCGCCCTATAGCAGGATCAAAATCAGTACACGTGTAAGTGCCTGTATTTGTGCTGTCTATAAAGTTGTAAACCGTTCCTGTATCATCGGTTACATATACGGTGGCGCCTGTGGCTGGCGGTACCGTATCTGAATAGTAACTGCTTGTGGTTGTTAGTTTTATAACCTGGTTACTGCCGTCTGTGCCTTTTGTCCAGTCCAGTGAGGCATCTATAACCAGCTTAGGTGCAGCGGTTTCAAGGTCTACGTGTACTACATCTTCACAAGAGGTAAACAGGGCTGCTGCCAGTATATATAGGTAGAATATCTTCTTCATTTTCAATGCTTTATTAAGTTAAAACTTAAAGTTGTATGTAACGCTTGGTATTATACCGAATATAGATAAACGGGTAGCTTCGTTAACTCCTGTGTCCTGGTTTTGGGCAAAGGTTATAGAGGCCGCATTTTTCCTGTTATAGAGGTTGTATATGCTGAATACCCATTCGCTTTGCCATTTTTTACCTTGTTGATTTTGAGGTGTTAAGGTTGCCGATACATCAAGGTGATGGTACGCAGGGAGCCTGTTTTCGTTACGCAGGCCATAGCTCGGTATGGTAATATCTCCGTAGTGATATTGCCCGTTAGGGTAGGTAACCGGCCTGCCACTTTGCAAGGTAAATATAGCCCCGAAACTCCATTTTTTACTCAGTTCGTAAGAGCTGGTTACCGCCAGGTTATGCAGCTTATCATAGCCTGTTTTGTACCATTTTCCGTTGTTTATACCTATTTCTTCAGCGGTACGCCCAGGAGTTTGCTGTTCTGAACGCGACAGCGTATACGATACCCATCCCGTAAGCCTGCCTTCGTTTTTACGTACCAGTAACTCAAGGCCATAGGCTCTCATGCGTCCGTTTAGTACTATTTGTTCTATGGCGTTGTTAGCAATAAGATCGGCACCGTCTATATAGTCCAGCCTGTTTTTTACTTTTTTGTAAAACACCTCTGTTTCAATAGAATACTTGTTGTCTTTTAAATTCCTGAAATACCCTGCAGACCACTGGTCTTGTAGTTGTGGTTTCAGGTAGTTGTCGCTTGGCGCCCACACATCAAGCGGGGTAGGAGAGGCCGTGTTGCTTATAAGATGCAGGTACTGTGCCATGCGGTTATAGCTGGCTTTTATAGATGCGTCATCATTAATCTGGTAAGACAGCGCGGCTCTGGGTTCCGGGTTGCTGAATGAAGCTATAGCATCGCCGCTTCCGTACTGCCTTGTGCCTGTGGGGGTTGCTTTTTCATAAATTTTCAGCTCAGGGTCATACGCTACAGGTTGGTTATTAGCGTAGGTATTTATTGTTTGGTTACCAAGCCTGTAGAAAAGGCTGTAGCGCAGGCCGTAACTTACCGTTAACTTGTCGGTTAGCTGATGTTCTGCATCAAGGTAAATGGCGGGTTCAAACGCGTATTTTTTGTCCAGTTGGTCTGCGTTAATGGCAGAACTGCTGCTGGTAGGAGTTATCTTGCCGGGGTTAAAGTCGTAATACAGCGCATTAACACCATAGGTTAGCTTCATTTTGTTAGACACGTAGTGCTTAAAGTCGTACTTAAAGTTAAAGTTCTTTATGCCGCTATCCCATTTAAACCCAATGAAATCAAGCGTAAGCCCGTAGTAGTAGTCGCTGTAAATAAAGCTCATGTTGCTAAACAGCTTATCGTTATACAGGTGATTCCAGCGCAGGTTCAATAGCGTGTTGCCATACGTGTTATCAAAATTACTGCTGATATTAAACAAGTCGCGCCCAAAGTACCCTGAAAGGTATAGGTTGTTGTTATCGTTTAGCTTGTAGCTCAGCTTGGTGTTAAGGTCGTAAAATGATGCCGAGTTGTCGTTATTGGCCAGTTTCAGAAACAGGTGCGCGTAGCTCGTACGTCCGCCTATAAGGAACGATCCGCGGTCTTTTACTATGGGGCCTTCCAGTAACAGCCTGCTCGAAATCAGGCCGATACCTCCGTTGGCGTGAAATTTTTCTTTATTACCTTCTTTTTGGTAAATATCCAGTACGCTGGCCACACGGCCTCCGTAACGGGCCGGTACGCCGCCTTTGTACAGTTTAAGGTCTTTAATAGCATCGGCATTAAAAACCGAAAAGAAACCGAAAAGATGCGACGAGTTAAACAGCGTAGCCTCATCAAGTAAGATAAGGTTTTGGTCGGCACCACCCCCGCGTACGTTAAAGCCAGATGAGCCTTCGCCTGCGTTAGTTACACCAGGTAGTTGTAGTATCGATTTTATAACGTCTACCTCTCCCAGTACTACCGGCATCTTTTTTATTTCTGCTACCGTAAGCTTATTAAGCCCCATTTGTGGTGTACGTACATCGGCACGGGGTTTGTCTGCATTAATTACCACTTCCTGCAGTTCGCTGGCACTACTTGTAAGGCTGTAGTTCTTTTTTACGTTTGTAGTAAGGTTAATGGTTTCTTCAATGGTACCAAAACTGACATAGCTAACCTGTAGCGTGTAGGTGCCCTTAGGAACAGAGAGCGAATAGAAACCATACTCATTTGTTGTAGTGCCTGCCTGTATTTCCTTAATATACACACTGGCGCCTATCAGGGTTTCGGTGGTTGCGGCATCGGTAATGGTACCACTCAGTGTAACTTTTTCCTGCGCAAACATCCCGAAGGATAAAAACAGAAAGAATATCCATAAATACTCTTTAAAGGGTTTTCTCATAACGTTTTTTTAGTGATTGACGATTTTTAACGATGGTTAGACGCTTTTTAGTGCCCTTTGTTACCGTAATTTACCAAAATTTAACAAGAAACTACATAGTATTTTTTCGTTTAGAAAGTCGTTGCCCATATAGGCACGCGAGTTCAATGCATAAAAAAACCGCCATAAAGGCGGTTGGTGTAAATATTAGCATTAATATCTTCTCATTTGTTGTACAGGCCCACGTTTAAGGTTAGCCTTCATCATGTTTATCTGGTCTTTCAGCATACCCTTACTGTCCAGTTTTTTGGCTTCTGCCAATAACTTTTCGGCTTCAACCTTCCTGTTTTTAGTTATGGCAATGCCTGCAAGCTGCAATTTCGCCATAGCCAGGTCTTCGGGCATGTTAAGGCCAAGTTCTACGGCACGGCGTAAGTATTTCTCTGCTGCATTAAGGTTGGTCTGGCTGGTTATAATGCCCTTAAGGTAGTTATAGTAGCCTTCCTGCTTAGGTACCAGCGCGCCTGCCGGGTCTTTAATTTTATTAAGAATCCTGTCGGCGCCTTCCATGTCCTGCTTCCTAAGTTTAAAGAACGCCATTATTATTACTTCGTTCTTAAAATAGGTAAGTACAACCAGTGCTGCTATAAGTATAAGAAAAATGCCGTTTCCTATGTTATTTTCGGTAAATTGCCACACGGCTATTGCCAGTATTGCTACTGCAAGCACCAGCTTTATATTTTTATTGAACATATTATATATAGTATGTTTAAATTTGCGGTTGCAAATGTAGCAAATTTGGTTTTAAATAATTTTTATAAAAGCACTTGTGAGAAAAAAAAACCTTTGTATATTTGCACTCGGTTTTGGAAAAAGGATTTCAAGTCCCGATTTAAAGATATTCATAAAGATTTAAAGATACAAAAGCAATGAGTAAGAGAACTTTTCAACCATCACAAAGAAAAAGAAGAAACAAGCACGGTTTTATGGAGAGAATGGCTTCAGCCAACGGTAGAAAAGTGCTTGCTCGCAGAAGGGCTAAAGGCCGTCACAAACTAACTGTGTCTAGCGAACCAAGACATAAGAAATAATGTTTGTATAAAACATACATAAAGGTGTTACTTATTTTTGGTAACGCCTTTTTTTATACCCTTTTGTGCCCTAAACTGCTTAAAACTTTATTGTTAAAGTAATTTTGGCAGTTACACTTAAGCTTATTATTACGTAATTTTGCACAGCCTCAGGCTAATACTAAACACAACACTACAACACACAATGCCAAAAGACAATTCCATTAAATCTGTACTGATTATAGGTTCGGGCCCCATTATCATAGGCCAGGCCTGCGAATTTGACTACTCGGGCTCACAGGCCGCACGTTCCCTAAAAGAGGAAGGGATAGAAGTTATACTGATTAACTCTAACCCGGCTACCATTATGACCGACCCTTCTATGGCCGATCATATATATCTGAAGCCGCTTAACACAAAATCAATCATAGAGATTTTAAAGGCTCACCCAAATATTGATGCCGTACTGCCTACCATGGGCGGGCAAACCGCACTTAACCTTTGCCTTGAGGCTGAAGATAAGGGGATATGGCAGGATTTTAACGTGCGCCTTATAGGGGTTGATGTAAATGCCATTAACGTTACCGAAGACCGTGAGCAGTTTAAACAACTGCTTGAGAAAATCGAGATACCTGCTGCACCGGCTAAAACGGCCAACTCTTTCCTTAAGGGTAAAGAAATTGCACAGGAGTTTGGCTTTCCGCTGGTAATACGCCCTTCGTTTACGCTTGGTGGTACAGGGGCTGCTTTTGTACATAAAAAAGAAGATTTTGATGAGCTGCTTACCCGTGGCCTTGAAGCTTCGCCAATACACGAAGTACTTATAGATAAAGCGCTTTTCGGCTGGAAAGAATACGAGCTGGAGCTGCTTAGGGATAAAAACGATAACGTAGTTATTATCTGTTCTATAGAAAACATGGATCCTATGGGTATCCATACCGGAGACAGTATTACCGTAGCGCCTGCCATGACGCTTAGCGATGCCACATTCCAGAAAATGAGGGATATGGCTATAAAAATGATGCGCAGCATAGGTAACTTTGCCGGAGGGTGTAACGTGCAGTTTGCCGTAAGCCCGGACGAAAAAGAAGACATTGTAGCCATAGAAATTAACCCCAGGGTATCGCGCTCGTCGGCGCTGGCTTCTAAAGCTACGGGCTACCCGATTGCTAAAATTGCCGCTAAACTGGCACTTGGCTACACGCTTGATGAACTGCAAAACCAGATTACCAAGTCTACATCGGCTTTGTTTGAGCCTACGCTTGACTATGTAATTGTAAAAATACCGCGTTGGAACTTTGACAAGTTTGAAGGTGCAGACCGTACCCTTGGCCTGCAAATGAAATCAGTAGGGGAGGTTATGGGTATAGGCCGCTCGTTTCAGGAGGCCCTGCATAAGGCTACACAATCGCTTGAAATTAAGCGTAATGGGCTGGGTGCAGATGGAAAAGGCTATACCAACTATGAGCAAATCATTGAAAAACTTACACATGCCAGCTGGGATCGTGTGTTTGTGATTTATGATGCCATACAAATGGGTATCCCATTAAGCCGTATTCACGAGATTACCCAGATAGATATGTGGTTCCTTAAGCAATACGAGGAGCTTTATCTTCTTGAAAAAGAGATTTCTAACTATACTATAGATACGCTTCCGAAAGATTTACTTCTTGAGGCGAAACAAAAAGGTTTCGCCGACAGGCAGCTGGCACATATGCTGGGCTGTAAAGAGAGCGAGGTATACAACAAGAGAGATGAGCTTGGTGTAAAACGTGTGTACAAGCTGGTAGATACCTGCGCTGCAGAGTTTACCGCTAAAACGCCGTACTACTACTCAACATTTGAGGCTGAAATAGAAAGGCCAGATGGTACCCGCTACGTACACAACGAAAGTGTAGTAACCGACAAGAAAAAAGTAATTGTTTTAGGCTCAGGGCCAAACCGTATAGGCCAGGGTATAGAGTTTGACTACTCGTGCGTACACGGTGTACTGGCTGCAGCCGAATGCGGTTACGAAACCATAATGATAAACTGTAACCCGGAAACGGTATCTACCGATTTTGATACGGCACACAAGCTGTACTTTGAACCGGTGTTCTGGGAACACATATACGACATCATCCGCCATGAAAAGCCTGAAGGTGTTATAGTGCAGCTTGGTGGGCAAACCGCCCTTAAGCTTGCCGAAAAACTGGATCGCTACGGCATAAAAATTATAGGCACCAGCTTTGACGCACTGGATCTTGCTGAAGACCGTGGCCGCTTCTCTGACCTGCTTACCGAACTGGAAATTCCTTTCCCAAGGTTTGGCGTGGCAGAAAGTGCCGAAGAAGCAAGCCAGCTTGCTGATACGCTTGATTTTCCGCTACTGGTAAGGCCAAGTTACGTATTGGGTGGCCAGGGAATGAAAATTGTAATCAACAAGCAGGAACTTGAGGAGCACGTTATAGACCTGCTTAAGAGCATACCTGGTAACAAGCTGCTTTTAGACCACTATCTTGATGGTGCCATAGAAGCCGAGGCTGATGCTATATGCGATGGCGAAGATGTATACATCATCGGTATCATGGAGCACATAGAGCCGTGTGGTGTACACAGTGGCGACAGTAATGCTACGCTGCCACCGTTTAACCTGGGCGAGTTTGTAATGCAGCAGATTAAAGACCATACCAAAAAAATAGCCCTTGCGCTAAAAACGGTAGGCCTTATAAACATACAGTTTGCCATTAAAGATGATACGGTATACATTATTGAAGCTAACCCAAGGGCAAGCCGTACTGTACCGTTTATTGCCAAGGCATACGGAGAGCCTTATGTAAACTTTGCAACCAAAGTGATGCTGGGCGAAAAGAAGCTGAAAGATTTTACATTTAACCCTCAGCTAAAAGGCTTTGCTATAAAGCAACCGGTGTTCTCGTTTAACAAGTTCCCGGGTGTTAATAAGAAACTTGGGCCTGAAATGAAGTCTACAGGAGAAAGCATCCTGTTTATAGACGACCTTAAAGATGACCAGTTCTACGAGCTGTACAGCCGCAGGAAAATGTACCTGAGCAAGTAATCTTTGTATCTTTTATATCTTTTGAATAGGAACGGAGCTGCCATTTTGGGTGGCTCCGTTTATTTTTTTGGTAACGGAAAATATATTTTGTTATAAATCAGTATGATGGCTAATGTGTATTTTGTTTACATTAAATTAACGTTATATTTGTTTAAACAGAATACCTTTCCATGAAACACAAACTACCTATCTCATTTAAGGCGTTATTGTTATTGCTGTTTTGCTGTACCGGGATAAAAACCCTTGCACAAAACGCCGTTAACTTTACCCAAAGTAACTTACCCATTGTAATTATCAGTACCGATGTTGACCCAAACACAGGGCAGCCTATGGAAATACCCGACGAGCCTAAGATTGCCGCCGGCATGAAAATAATTTACCATACCGATGGCACTACTAACTATGTTAGCGACCAAAACACATCGGGTTACCTTAACTATAACGGGCGTATTAAGATAGAAATACGTGGCTCGTCGTCTCAGGATTTGCCAAAAAAACAATACAGCTGGACGACCTACGAAAATGACAATACCACCAAGAAAAGCGTAAGTATAATGGGTATGCCGAAAGAAAAAGACTGGATACTAAACGGTTTGGCATTCGATCCATCGTTAATGCGGGATTATATAGCGTACAATCTTTCGCGTGCTATGGGGTATTACACCACACGCACACAGTACTGTGAGGTTATTATAAACGGGGTGTACAAAGGGCTCTACATAATACAGGAAAAGCTTAAAGACGACAGCAACCGCATAAACATACAAAAGATAGACGCAGCAGCGGCTTCGGGGGTGGCGCTTACGGGCGGTTACATTACGAAGGCAGATAAAACCACCGGGGGAGACCCTGTGGCGTGGACCATGTCATCGTACAACGGTACAACCGATTATATACACGAACTGCCTAAACCAGCAGACGTTACCGTAACGCAGAACAACTACATTTACCAGCAGTTTAACACGCTTTCGGGTACATCGCGAAGCAACAATACAGATCTTGCTACCGGTTATCCGTCGGTTATAGATATACCTACGTTTGTAGATTTTATGGTTATGAACGAGCTGGCTTCTAACGTAGACGGTTACCAGATAAGTACCTACTTCCATAAAGATATTGGCGGAAAACTCCGCGCTGGGCCTATATGGGATTTTAACCTTACGTTTGGCAACGACCTGTTTATGTATGGGTTAAACCGCAGCTTTACTGATGTGTGGCAATTTGATAATTGGGATAACACCGGGTCTAAATTCTGGTTGGACTTGTACAACAGCAGCACTTTCCGTTGTTACCTGTCGCGCCGCTGGCACCAGGTTACCGCGGCGGGAGGCCCGCTAAGTCATGCAGCTATTGAAACCCTAATAAACAATACCACAGCCCTTATAGGCGAAGCAGCCCAAAGGGAACAGCAGGCGTGGGGTACGGTACCTAACTGGCATGGCGAAGTGAACAACATGAAATCTTGGATACAAACCCGTATTTCATGGATTACTAACCATATAGGTAGTCATAGCGCGTGCGATAATCCTGTGTTGCCATCTTTGGTAATAAATGGTATTAGTTACCACCCGGCTACCGATAGCCAGTTTACCGTGTCTGAAGATTTAGAATTTATACGAATAAAAAATACCGGCACTACTACCGTAAACCTTACCGGGGTATACCTAAGGGAGCTTGGGGTGTCGTACCAGTTCCCTGCTAACAGTACCCTAGAGGCAGGAGCTGTGGCCTATATAGCGAATAATGCAGCGGTATTTCAGCAGCGTTTTGGTTTTGCGCCGTTCGGGGAGTTTCAGCGGGATTTATCAAACAACACACAAAACCTGGTACTTGCCGATGGTATGGGAGATGTTATAGATGCCGTGCAATACGACGATGAAGCCCCCTGGCCGGATGCCGATGGCAGTGGTTTTTACCTGAACTTAGCCGATACCACCCTTGACAACAGCCTGGGGCAAAACTGGTCACTTGAAGCAGAATCGGCACTTGCCACGGCTAACTTTGCGAAAGGGCAGGGCATAGTGCTGTACCCTAACCCGGCGGGGAGCCAACTTAACATAAAGAGCACTGCTGTTATAGAAAGCGTTAGCGTATACGATGTTTTTGGCAAGTTATTGCTGCAAACCGCTCCAAAGCAGTTAACAAGCACACTGGATTTAAGTAATATAGCCTCGGGGATTTACATGGTAAAGGTAACAACAGCTAACGGTGCTTTTACCCAAAAGATACTACACAACTAATTTTGCATTGTGTTATAAAGTAAAGGCTGCCCTCGGGCAGCCTTTTGTATTAATTTAAACTTGGGTCTTTTTTGTAAACCATGTGTAAAACAAAAGGCTTCCATCCGTCAGCAGTTATAAATTCCCTGCTCATTATCAGGTGTAGGGTATCATTGTTATAACTAATGGTTTGCAATGTTCCTCGTTCCTGTTCTAAATTATCAGGACGTTTGGTAATGGTAACAGCGCCATTTGATTTGCTTACATCTAAGTAGTAGCCTGTAGATGCTGTGGCAAAACACGGTTCAGCAGGATATACTTCAGGCAGGCTATATACAGGTACATTATAACTTACTCGTGTATAATAGTTGTTTGTTATTTCTGCTGTAAGAAACTCAAAGGGCCACACAGCCATACATATTTCCTGCGTAAGGTCGGTATTATAGGTGCCGTTAAGGTCTATGTCTACAGGCTCATCAGTATAAATTTTTGATAACCTGTAACGCCCGGTCATTTCTTGAAGATAGTGATTGGTATTATCGGGCTTGTCGCTACTGCAGGATATACATACAGCTAGCCCCGCAGCAATGGCTGCTAAACTGAAAATTTTCATTATTGGGATATATTGGTTTAGCGGTAAAAATATAATATTCCGAGTGTAAACCCTTATCGGATAATGTTAAATGTGAAGATTACGGCTCGTTTTTTCAATACCTGATACGCATATACACGTCCCTCTGTGAGCTGTAATTGTTTGATAATATCTGATTACGGCATTTAGCTCTTTTTGCTGATTGTAAATCGGGTCAATCGTGTCTATTTGAGTAAACCCCGTAGGGGTGTAATATTTTTAGCAAATGATTAGTCAAGTGTAACATTAGCTCCGGAAGAGCGATATATCTTTATGATTATATGCCGTTCCTATGGAACTCGTTGGTAATTGGACTGTTTATTCTACAATTATACCGCTCCGATGGAGCTTGTAAAGTGTTTTGAAGAATTTAAAATGAATGCTTATATTATATAGCTGGGTGCGGATTGCAAATCCGCGCTATCGGGAGGGCGTTAACAAACGAAAAAACTGTAAATTTGCTTCAATGGGTTTACAAAATCAGTCTACTGGGGGGAAGATTAAATCAGCTATTTTTACTTTTTCGTTGTTTTATTACTAATTTTTGTTATTCGGATATCTTCAATTAGATTTGGTACCGGAAAGGGGCTATTGTCTGTGTAAGTTGTTTCAATTATATCACTTTTATTTATAATTAATGTTGACTTATGTTTTGAATCATAGATAAAGAAATTTGAATTAGTTTCTCCAATCTTTTTCAATGTGATTCCATTAATTTTAAATTCATGAGCATCCGTTTTTATTGACATTCTATCATTATTATCATACTTAAATTTAACTTCATTTGCATGGTAGCAGGCATAGCTTTGTATTAACTGATAGGAGAATAGTAAAATCAAAGTAATTAGCATATAAGATTGATATTTTTTTTGGCTTTTTGCTAATTTCTGTGAACAAAATGCATCATATAGCAGTGAAATAATTAAGTATGATACTATTAGGTAACTGTATTCAGGCCTTAAGAATTTAATTGTGCAGTATAAAGCGAGGATAATAAAATATCTTATCTGTTTTGAAATTTCTAAGTTCAGTTTCTTACCAAACATTTCATTTAAAATATATACCAATCCTGTCGATATCAAGAAAAATATCATTTCAGTTATAAATATAATAATTGATAATGAAATTATTTGACTTAATGCGACAAATGTTAAGTCAGTTAAATTTAAATAATATACAATTGAGATATTGAAAAAGTTGTAATAATTTGTTAGATATATATATCCATAAACGTACAGTAGAAGTGTGACAATAGGTAGAAAATCTTTAAATTTTTCAATGGCATTTTTAACAACAGTCTCGGATTGAGATTTACTTTCTTTCTTCAATTGCAATTTTCCTAAGTATATCCTGTTGGCTTTAAAATTAGGGTTCATATTAAATTTGTTTAATAAGATTACAAAAAACCAACAAATAGTGGTTCGTTCAAATATACCAAAAAAAACGCCCCCATTCCTGGAGGCGTCTTTCATCTATTATCGTACGTCTTTCAGTCTCTTCCGAATTAACGAATAAACAAATCCACAAATTAACGTTGTTCTATCCAAAGGCGTGCATTCACAAACGCTTCGTGCCAAGGCGTTACTTCATCCTGGCGGCCTTCCGGGTAGTACGCCCAGTTCCACTGGAACATAGAGCGCTCTATGTGCGGCATCATAACCAGGTGGCGGCCGTCGTTGCTTGCCATCATGGCTACGTTATACGCCGAACCGTTAGGGTTAGCAGGGTAGCCCTCGTAAGCATACTTGGCTACTACATTGTACTGGTCTTCGCTGTACGGCAGGCTGAATTTACCTTCGCCGTGGCTTATCCATACACCCAGTGTGCTGCCCGCAAGCGTGCTAAGCATTACCGATGTGTTTTCCTGTACCGTAACCGATGTAAAGCCGCTTTCGTGCTTGTGGCTGTCGTTGTGCAGCATCTTCGGTTTGTTTTCGTGGTCAGGGTTAATCAGGCCAAGTTCTATAAACAGCTGGCAACCGTTACATATACCTACCGATAGGGTGTCTTCGCGCTTAAAGAAGTTTTCAAGGGCGGTTTTAGCCTTCTCGTTATACAAAAACGCACCTGCCCAGCCCTTAGCCGAACCCAGTACATCTGAGTTAGAGAAACCACCCACAGCACCTATAAACTGTATATCCTCCAGAGTCTCACGACCACTGATAAGGTCGGTCATGTGTACGTCTTTTACATCAAAGCCTGCAAGGTACATGGCGTTTGCCATTTCGCGTTCTGAGTTACTACCCTTTTCGCGGATAATGGCTGCCTTTGGCCTTGGTTTGCTGCTGTCTATGGCAACTTTCTTACCGGTAAACTGCGCCGGGAAGTTGTAGCTAAGCGGTTGTACTTTATAGTTGTTATAACGCTCAGTCGCTTTTTCATTAGCCGTTTGTTTACGGTCTAGCAGGTACGATGTTTTGTACCATGTATCGCGGGTTTCGGCAATGTTAAAGGTAAGCTCGGCGGCACCGTTTTTCACAGTAACTACAGTACCTTCCTTCACTTCACCTATCTTGGTAAAGTTAACGCCATTAGCGGCAAGCTGTGCTTCAATTGAGGCATCTGCCTGGATAACAAGGCCTATGTTTTCAGCAAATAGTACTTTTACTGTATCTGCCTCCTCAAGGTTGGTAAGGTCATACGCCGCGCCAAGGTTTACTTCGGCAAAGCTCATTTCCAGCAGGGTGGTAATAAGGCCACCGCTTCCTATATCGTGACCGGCAGCGATTTTGCCGTTCTGTATTAAATCCTGAATGGTGTTGAAAGCCGACTTAAAGTTGGCAGCATCTGTAATTGTTGGTACTTCGTTACCTACTTTGTTTAGTATCTGTGCAAAAGAAGATCCACCCAGTTTAAAGCTGTCGTTGCTCAGGTTAATGTAGTAGATGCTGCCACCGTTACGTTTTAAAACCGGTTCTACCACTTTAGTAATATCATTACAGTTACCTGCAGCCGAAATAATCACAGTACCCGGAGCAATTACATCGCCATCAGGGTATTTCTGCTTCATAGAAAGCGAGTCCTTACCTGTAGGTATGTTGATGCCCAGCTCGATAGCAAAATCCGAACACGCTTCCACAGCCTCATAAAGCCTTGCATCTTCGCCTTCGTTTTTACACGCCCACATCCAGTTAGCTGAAAGCGATACACTTTTAAGGCCATCCTTAAGCGGAGCAAAAACGATGTTAGAAAGTGATTCTGCAATAGCAGTACGGCTTGCCGCAGCTGGGTCTACCAGTGCCGATACCGGCGAGTGACCTATTGTCGTTGCAATACCTTCCTTACCCGCAAAGTCAAGTGCCATAACACCCACGTTGTTCAGCGGAAGTTGGATTGGCCCTGCACATTGCTGCTTGGCTACGCGTCCGCCTACACAGCGGTCTACCTTATTGGTAAGCCAGTCTTTACAGGCCACAGCCTCAAGCTGAAGCACCTGGTTAAGGTAGGTGTGTATGTTTTCCTGGGTATATTCAAGGTCGCTGTAATTAGCAGCAACGGTTTTATCTGTCATTATGGTTTTTGGCGATGAGCCAAACATATCCTCAAGGGCAAAGTCCATAGGCTTGGCACCTGTGGTAGCACTCTTAAAGGTAAAGCGATGGTCTCCGGTAACGTCGCCTACGGTGTACATAGGGCTGCGCTCGCGGTCGGCTATGCGTTGCAGGGTGTCAATGTCTTTTTGGCCAATAACAAGCCCCATACGCTCCTGGCTTTCGTTGCCAATGATTTCTTTGGCAGAAAGGGTAGGGTCGCCTACAGGCAGTTTATCAAGGTCTATAAGTCCGCCGGTTTCTTCCACAAGCTCAGAAAGGCAGTTTAGGTGTCCGCCCGCACCGTGGTCGTGGATAGACACTATAGGGTTGGTATCGCTTTCTACCAAACCGCGAACGGCATTGGCAGCACGTTTCTGCATTTCAGGGTTGCTACGTTGTACGGCATTAAGCTCAATACCCGAAGCAAACGCACCCGTATCGGCGCTGGATACCGCAGCACCACCCATACCTATACGGTAGTTTTCACCCCCAAGTATAACTACTTTATCGCCTTGCTGTGGCTTTTGTTTTTTGCTCTGGCTTTCTTTACCGTAACCTATACCGCCGGCAAGCATAATCACTTTATCAAAACCAAGCTTGCGATTAGCTTCCTCATGTTCAAACGTAAGTACCGATCCTGTAATCAGCGGCTGCCCGAATTTGTTACCAAAGTCAGACGCCCCGTTTGATGCTTTTATAAGGATATCCATAGGGGTTTGGTACAGCCATTTGCGTTCTGCCATACCGTTTTCCCAAGGCCTGTTTTCTTCTAACCTTGAATATGCTGTCATGTACACAGCCGTACCCGCAAGAGGGAGCGAACCCTGACCTCCGGCAAGCCTGTCGCGAATTTCACCGCCACTGCCCGTTGCAGCGCCGTTAAACGGTTCTACCGTAGTAGGGAAATTGTGCGTTTCGGCTTTAATAGAAATTACCGAATCAAATTCCTTGATTTCGTAGAAATCAGGTTTGTCAGCGCTCTTAGGGGCAAACTGCTGTACGCGTGGGCCTTTTATAAACGCTACGTTGTCTTTGTATGCCGAAACAATATCGTTAGGGTTTTCCTGACTTGTTTTTTTAATCAGTTTAAAAAGTGACGACGGTTTTTCTTCGCCATCAATAACAAACGTACCGTTGAATATTTTGTGACGGCAGTGCTCTGAGTTTACCTGGCTAAAGCCGAATACTTCGCTGTCAGTCAGTTTCCTGCCCAGTTTTGTAGAAAGGTTGTTCAGGTAGTCTACTTCCTCACTACTAAGCGACAGCCCTTCTTTTTCGTTATAGGCGGCTATGTCGTCTATCTCCAGGATGGGCTCCGGTTGTATGTTTATGGTGTATATGTCTTGCGTAAGCGCGTTGTATTTTTGAGAAAGCATCGGGTCGAATTTAGCCTCAGCTTCTTCTACCTTAAAAAATTCCTCAATACGTACAATGCCTTCAATACCCATGTTTTGGGTAATTTCTACGGCGTTAGTACTCCATGGGGTAATCATGGTGGCACGGGGACCAACAAAAAAATCCGTAAGTACGGATTTTTCTATTTTATGTGCGTCGCCAAAAAGCCAGTTAAGTTTTGCTATGTCTTCAGCCGAAAGCTCGTTTTGCGCCTGTACCGCAAAAACCGTATTGGTCTGGTTTCCGAAGAAATGAATCATAAATAGTGTGTTGTTGTTTTAAGACGCAAAATTAAGGATTTATTTGTTTCTGCGAAAGTTGATTTGTGGATTTGTTGATTTGGCTATTTGTTGGCAGTCCGAATTCTGAAGTCTGAAGTCCGAAGTGTGGAATGGAAAGGGAATTCATATTTTATGTGTATTACTTTGAAACTATCAACCTATGAAATACACTTTACTCGTTAATATTGATAATTCAATATAGACTTATAATAACAAAAACAACTCTCCTGGGCTTATCAATGAAAACCCATAACTTTATACATAAAAAAACCAGTCAGTAAATACTGACTGGTTCATATGATTTCTATTGTAAAGCTTGTCAACCTATTTTAGGGCGACTCAATGAAATTTTTTATTTCTTCGTCATACATTTTATGTATTCCATTATAACCCTGCCGTTTTCTACTTCTTTTTCTTTTGTACCTACAATTTTTTTAACAATGGGGCTTTCGGCAAGTAGTTGTAACTCTTCAGGTTTAAGCCCTCTTATCTCGGCGCTGTAATCGTATTTTGATAATGACGCTGTAACTGATACATCTACGTTTGGAAAACTAACTTCCTTACCGTTTTCTAGTATAAATTTCACTCCTTTTAAGCCTGTTTCCCTCTTGTCTGAAGGTGCTGTTATCAGTACATGTAACCAATAATTTTTTTCTTTTTCGTAAAGGCAAATATCCTCAGTACAAGGGCTGTGAGTTAAATAATAGTGTTCTGCCTTGTCGTAATCAAATTTACGATCAGAAATGATGTATTTGCAGAAAAAGTTTTCGGGAAATGTAAGTCCACCTATAACTTTAAAAGGAAAGTCATAACGTCTTGTTGGATTATATTTGTAGTAGATAATGCCGGTATCGGGATTTGATAATTTAATAATATAATCGCTGTATTCAGGTTTGTACGATACTACTTTAAAAGTTTTTCCTGCCAAAGCACTATATTTGGTAAATAGGGATCCTTTTTTATATATTTTCTTTGCCGCTTCGTCAGAATAGAATTCTTTATAACCATATTTTTGTGAGCTTTCGTCTAGTGGTTTCAAAAGTAGTTCTTTACCTTCCAGTAGCTCTATGTTTTGATCAGGAAAGTCTGGTGATTGTGCAAAAGTAGCTATGCTGATTACACTCAGCATGGCAATAAGTAATTTTTTCATTTGGTATTGTTAAAATTAGTTGATAATTCCAGTAGAAGATGCCGTAAAAGCTTTGTTTGATATAATCTTAATTGTTGGTTAGTTATTTGTAATTGGTTGTTGCTAAATTAATACATTTAGAAGGCTAAACGAAAAATTAAAGTGCGATTTATCAACACTTTTCCAAACACAACACGGGATGTTGTAGTTACCGCTCAAATAAATGACATAAATCCATAAAAGATGCTGAAGGCACTACCTGATTAAAGAAAAATGCCCACGCACTGTAGTGCCGCTTTCAAGGGTTATGGTAAACCAATAGTCGGTAGAAGGTAGCGGCCTGCCTTTGTAGGTACCGTCCCAACCCACAGAACTATTGCCTTTAAACGAATAAATCAACTTGCCATAACGATCGAAAATATTTACTACTACCGACGGCCTTTTGGCTAGGTAAGGGATGTGCCAAACATCGTTAGCACCGTCTCCGTTTGGAGTGAAGAACTTAGGGTAATCCAGTACAAAAATTTCTTTGGTAACTAAACCACACTCGTTTCTATCTCTAACATATACAGTATAAATGCCGGAAGCAACCCTGTCAAATGTATTTTCCGTTTGCCAGTCGGTGCCGTTTAAAGAGTATTCGTAAATTCCTGTACCACTAACCATTACCTCTACTGAGTTAAAGCCTCCGTTAAAGTCGTTTATGTTGATGCTTTTAATTACCGCCCTGCTTGAGGCCATTACTGTAAACGTTTTATCGGCAGTACATAGCGTTGCATTTGTAAGTGTTACGGTGTAGCTGCCCGGCGCTGTTACCGTGATTTGCTGTGTGGTTTGTACGGGGTTCGTATTCCAACTATAAGCGGTAAATCCGCTGCCGGCATCGAGCACAACAGGTGTATTGTTACACAAAAATACTTCTTCATTTCGTATTCCGGTACCAAAATCATGCACTCTTAACTGTAGCGGCACTATACCGTAGCAGTCGCTTCCCTGGTTTAGCCGTGCATACACAATTTGGTTGTACGGTGTAGTGTTGCTGTACGTGGCTGGAGTGGCTATAGCGTTAGCCATGTTTATGGCATCGGCCTGAGTGGCGTAGTATTTTAGCTGTAAACCTGTGGGTAAGCCCTGCATTATTTCGGCATCTTTAGTGGTAAGGTTAAATACGCTCAGTCCATCTAACGTTCCATCTGTATCGCACTGTGCCAGGGCTGTAGGAGGTGTCAGGGTATTGTTAGATACATCGAGGTTTACCTGCGCTATACCACTGCATCCGTACTGGTTTTTTAAACGCACAAAAACGGGTTGTGGCGTTACAGTATTGTTAAACGCGGTAACGTTCTGTATAGGGTTTGTATTTGCCTGTGCGTCGGTTAACGTGAGGAAATAATCCGACACCGTAAGGTTAGCATCGTTATTGCGGGCAAGTATACCTGCTGTGTCAAGGTTATAAACGGTGCGCCCGTCGTTATTGTCGTCGCACTGTAGTAGGGTATAGGTGCCCAGGTTTAGGGCATTTGTGTACTCCAGTTTAATTTCGCCTTCAGAATTACAGGTAGGGCTAAAGGTAACCACAACTTTATAGGTTCCCGCCGACTGTACTGTATAGGTAGCTGCAGTAGCTCCGGCAATGGGGCGTCCGTCTTTGTACCACTGGTATGCTGTGGCTGTATTCGCCGTTGCATTAAGCACATAAGATTCGCCAAAACACAATGGGTTGTTGGAGCTAAAAAGCCTGTCGGCACCTAAATCTATAGACGATTCAAAACTTCCACCTCCTAAAAATATAGCCGAATCGTACTGGTAATTGGTTTCGTCGGCAATCACGAGCTTTATATGATAACGTACTCCCGGAGATACTTCGGAAGTAGCGGTCATTACTTTAGTTTGCCCGTTAAAATTAGTAGGGTAGTTGCTGCCGTTAAAGGCGTCAAAATATTCTTCGTTTTGCGCAGGGCAACCGTTTCCGCCGCCTATTTGCGGGTGTACAGAGGTTACTTTTACCGGTATGTTTGTGCCCGGAACTATAGCAAGGTTAGTGTAAGGGTCTGAAGTATTATCGGCAACCTTGATTAAAAAAGCAAAACCATCTGAATATCGGCAGGGTGCGTTATCATGGTATTCCTCGCTTGACAATTGGTAAGTAAAGCTAATGCGATTAGCCAGCGGTACAAAGTCAAACTCCAGTACGGTGGCGTTTATAGAATTGTTTATATTAAGGGCGCGTTGCAGGTCCAGGTCACCTCCCCAGTTCATATTGTTACCGTCGTTTAGTATAGAGGTATTAGGGCCTACGGCGCGTGTAGCTTTACCGGTGCTTAGTATAATACCGTTTTGTAACGGAAAAACTGTGCCTGCACCACTAAAATACCCGTAGCTCTGCGAACCGTCTGAAAAATTGCCGCCCGATACCTGCACGTTTGATATGGAAACACACTGGTTGTTCACCAGAATGTTTTCTACCAGCTGCTGTGGGGTGTAGGTGTCGTTTACGGTTATATATTGGGCTGATGCCGAAACACTTAAAAGGGTGGTGGTGATTAGTAAGAGTAGTAGTTTACATTTGTCCATTGCGGATGCAAATTTACGCTAAGTGACGTCAAAAAGCAGCATATTCAATTGTTAAAGATTACTAAAAAACCATTGTTTTTTAAAAAAATAAGGCTTCCATAAGGAAGCCTGTGTAAAAACGCTGTACAATTTTATAAATCCCTCTTTTTCAGGATAAAGTAAGATGCATATATAAACAACCCTGACCATACTGCCACAATGGCGATGTTAGTCCAGTGCAGGCTATAATCTACCTGAGAGGTTACACCTATGTTAGTTTGAATGGCGCGTACCGCCTTAAAGCGTTCAGAAGGGTTTATGAGCAAATCACTTATGGCTGAAAGCGGAAAGAATTGTTTAATGCTGTCGGCTATTTCTTTGTTAAATAGTTTCCATCGCATAAGACCGTAAAGAAGGCCTTCTAAAAGGTACCATACAATAGTAAAACCCAGTGCAAAAGCCGATCTTTTTACCAGTATTCCGGCAAACAAACAGAAACTGAAAAATGCCATCAGGTTAATAAGGTAGGCGATGATATACCTTTGATCCCTGAATATTATGGCCGCCTCTGTGTAGCTTGAAAACCGTAAACCAAGTATCAGCGTCATTATATATACAAAGGCAGTAGATGCAAATGCAAAGAAGGCAATGGTAACCACCTTGCTGGCTATAAATTCTTTTTTGCTAAGCCCATCTATAAGGTTTTGTTTTAGCGTGCCGTAACTGTACTCATTGGCCATCATAGATACGATGATAATGGCCAGGAATCCCTTAAAGTAAACGGCCACATAGCTGTTAAAGTGCCATATAAACGGAAAGTTGAAAATACCCTGGTCTGCCATGCTTATGTGTACACCCATAATATCAAACTCTATATTTGCTATGAGCGCTATAAGCGATAATATGCCAAAGTATGAAATTATGAGTACGCGGCTGGCGCGGTTTAACCAAAGTTTTTGAAGTTCTATGCTTAATAAACGTTTCATGTACGTAAGGTGTTTTTTAGTTTTGGTTACCGGTTAGTTTCAGGAATTCTTCTTCAAGGCTATGCGTGCGTTTTGTAAGATGATTTACGTACACGCCCTTTTCGGCCAGGTAGCGGTTAAGCTCCCAGGCTTCAAGCGGTGCGCTAAGGTGCACCAGTATTTTATCTTCACTTTTTTCTATGTGCGACACCGAAGGGTGTTGTTGTAAAAGTACAGCAAGCCCGTTGTTATCCTGTGCCGAAACTTCAATAAAGCCGTCATTGCCTACCATACCGTTAACACTGCCATTATACAGCACTTTACCGTTTCGCATTACTACCACGTGGCTGCATACTTTTTCCACTTCATCAAGCAGGTGGCTCGCGAGTAGAATGGTCGTTCCTGTTGAGGCTATTTCGCGTATAAGGTCGCGTATCTGGCGTATTCCCTGTGGATCTAGCCCGTTTGTAGGTTCATCCAGTATCAGTATTTCGGGATCGTTTAATAAGGCGCTTGCTATGGCAAGGCGTTGTTTCATACCCAACGAAAACGTCCTGAAAGCACTGTCCTTTCGTTCCCAAAGCCCAACAAGGGTTAGCTTTTCCTGAATTTTGCCATAAGGCACATTTTTAATTTTGCACACCAGTTTCAGGTTTTCGTAGGCGCTCATGTACGGGTAAAAGTTAGGCCGTTCTATAATCGCGCCTACTTTTTTAAGGGCTTCGTGGGTTTCTTTTTCGCCCCCAAACCATGAATATGTACCCGATGTTTTGTTTACAACATTCAGTATAATACCAAGGGTGGTACTTTTTCCGCTGCCGTTAGGCCCCAGTATTCCATATACATTGCCCTTTTCTATGGTAAACGATACATCGTTTACAGCGTGTACCCGGCGGAATTTTTTTTGAAGGTTATTTATTGAAAGTATGGTTTTGTGCATATCGGCAAGGGTGTTTTATTTATTGCTATTTTAGGTAAGACGAGCATGTATTTATTTTGTTACATAAAAACAGTTAACAATATCACGTTGCTGCTTTACAATAGTTAAAACTGTGGTAAATATGAGGTTTTGAAAGTTGTTTTGGGTTTTTATTTAGTTTTTAATACCGTATTTTGGCGGTTTAATTACGTACATCAATGCGGTTTTTTATTTGGGTTTTGCTGCTGCTATCGCTTGCTTTTTCAGGAAGGGCTTATGCCCAGGTAAAGCCTGTGCGCGACAGCGTGAAAATAAAAAACGACCAGATGTACAACAAAATACAGGACTACAGTAAAAAACGAAAGTTTACAAAAGCCCTGCACAAATTGATATTCAGGCCTGTGCGCGAAAAAAAGGAATCGCGCTCACGTAAAAAAATAAAGGAGGAAGCACCCGAAATGCAACACCTTTATGACCGATACGAAGGAAAGATTATAAGGCGGATTATAGTACAAACACTGGATCCGTTTGGGTATTCTATTAATGATACTGTTACCGGACCACGTAACTGGGCAGAGCGTACCGGTAATAAAATCCACCTTAAGACCAAAGAATTTACCATACGAAACCTGCTGTTGATTAAACGCAACCGCCCACTCGACTCGCTGTTAGTAAAAGAATCAGAACGTTTACTGCGTAGCCAAAGGTATATAAGGCGTGTTGTTATCCGCCCCCGCGAAATAAGCCCTAAGAGCGACTCGGTAGACGTTTATGTGCGTGTGCTGGATTCCTGGAGCCTTATACCAAACGGTTCTGCTTCTACATCATCTACTTCTTTTAAACTTACAGAGAGAAATTTCCTGGGGTTAGGGCATCAATTTGAAAATGATTTCGATAAACGATTTAATACCGGGCAAACCGATTACCTGGCGCGGTATACCATACCAAACCTTTTTAACTCCTACGTAAACACTACGGTGGCGTACCAGATAGAGCGAAGCGACAACTGGATTAAGAGTGTAGGGGTAGAACGCGAATTTTTTAGCCCGTATACAAAATGGGCGGGAGGTGTTTATATGGAATCCCGTTTTATGCGCGACTCGTTGCCCGATGTTCAAAACCGCTGGGCAATGCAAAACTTTAAGTCAGATGCGCAGGATTACTGGGCAGGTTACGCCTTTAAAATTTTTGAGGGTTCTACGGAAGAAGACCGTACCACACGCCTTGTAGGTACTACCCGTTTTTTTAACCGCACGTACAAGGAACGGCCCGGCATAGCGTATGATTCTATCGGTTTCTATAGCAATGAAAAACTCTACATGGCCAGCTTTGGTGTTACATCACGTAAGTATGTTCAGGATAAATTTCTTTTTAATTATGACATTGTAGAAGACATACCCATAGGTAAGGTATACTCGGCTACCGTGGGCCGTCAGGATAAGAATAATCAAACCAGGCTTTACCTTGCGGGGCAGTATGCCTTTGGTAACTATTACCGCTGGGGGTTTTTGAGTATGAATGTAGAACTTGGCTCATTTTTCTATAAAAATTACACCCAGCAGACCACCTTGCGTATAGAAGGGCTCTATTTTACAAACATACGCAACTGGGGCCGATGGAGGCTGCGCCACTTTATAAAGCCCGTTATTGTAATGGGCGATAACCGCGAGCGTATTTATACGGACCAACTTAACCTTAATGAGCGTAACGGTATTTCGGGCTTTAACGCGCCGATGTTATTAGGTACTAAAAAAGCATTGCTCACCCTGCAAACCCAGGCTTTTTCTCCATGGAATTTTGGGGGATTCCGTATTAACCCGTTCGTTAATACCACCCTTGGCGTAATAGGCGATGAGCAAAATAAGCTCTATAAAAGTAATGTATATGCCAAGTTTGGGGTAGGGGTACTGCTGTATAATGACTACCTTATATTTAACAGTTTCCAATTATCGCTGGCTTATTATCCTACCATACCGGGTAATGGATATAATGTTATAAAAACTAATGCAATACAAAATAACGATATTGTACTTCCTGATTTCCAAATTGGAAAACCCGAAGTGGTGCCGTATCAGTAGTCTTATACTTCTTTTACACTGATTATTTTAACCGGACACGCTTTTGCGGCGTTATCTATATCGTTAAGCTGGGAATGATCAGCCTCTTTTACCGTAAAAAAGCCTTTTTTATCAACAGAATGCAGTAATACGCTTTTACCGTCTTTTTTACTCATTACAAACTTATGCGGAGCCAGTTCAGCACAGTAATTGCAGCCTATGCACTTGCTTCTTTGCAATGTAATTACAATCATTAGTTTTGTGCGAATTCGGTTTTAACCAGTTTATACAGTTTATCACTCGGCCTGATTTTAAAATCAAGCGGTAGCGTAATGCGGTCACCTTTTGTAGCGGTTTCTGCAGGGGTATCTTCCACCATAAGGCTGTTTACTACCGTTTCCTGTGCACCGGTTGTGGGGCCTGTTACCAGTATCTTGTCGCCTATTTTAAGGTCATACGCTTCTATTAAAAACTCGCCTACGTTTGCCTTCGGGTAAAAATGCCTGCCTTTGCCTATATAAACCTTGCGTTGGGTAGCCATACTACCACTAGCCGGGCTCCATTCGCCTAACTTTTGCCCCAAGTAGTAGCCACTCCAAAAACCGCGGTTGTACACTGTTTGAAGTTCCTGCATCCAGTGGTCTACTTTTTCTCGTGTGTAGGTTCCCGCTGCAATCGCATCTATAGCTTGCCTGTAGCAGCGCACCACGGTAGCTACATATTCGGGAGCCCGCCCGCGTCCTTCCAACTTAACCACCTTAACACCACTGTCTACAATCTGGTCAAGGAAATCCAGCGTACACAGATCTTTAGGCGACATCATGTATTCGTTGTCAATCTCTATTTCAAAACCGCTTTCCTGGTCAATGACGGTGTATTTCTTACGGCAGTTTTGCTTGCACGCACCACGGTTTGCCGATGAATTATGTGAGTGCAGGCTCAGGTAGCATTTACCCGAAACTGCCATGCAAAGGGCTCCGTGCCCAAAAATTTCTATCTCTACCAAGTTACCCGATGGGCCGCATAAGTTGTCTTTCTTTATCTGCTCGGTTATTTTTTTTACCTGACTAAGGCTCAGTTCGCGGCTTAATACTATGGTATCGGCAAACAGTGCGTAAAATTTTACCGTTTCTATGTTGGTTACATTTATTTGCGTGCTGATGTGTACTTCCATACCTATCTGTCTTGCGTAGGCTATAACCGCCTGGTCCATAGCTATAACGGCGGTAATGTTAGCTGCCTTAGCTTTGTCCAGCAAGGTTTTTATAAGCGACAGGTCGTGGTCGTAAATTATGGTATTCAGCGTAAGGTAGGTACGTACTTTTTTTTCTGAACAGCGGCGTGAAATTTCCTCCAAGTCATCCAATGTAAAGTTCATAGAGGCACGTGCCCGCATATTTAGTTGCTCTACGCCAAAGTAAACCGAATCGGCACCGTTATCCAGCGCTGCCTGTAACGCTTCGAAATCACCTGCAGGTGCCATAAGTTCTATTAGTCCGCTTGTAGTCATACCGTTTTAATTAAGCCGGCGAATTTATTGCTATATCGGTTTTTAAAATATGACAGAAATCACGTTTTAAAACCTTAATCGTATCTGTACTTTATTTCAGAGTGCGTATAGCCTTAATAAAAGTAGAGATAAATACTCGGTAGTGTAAAATCAAAAAAAGCCGCCCTAAAGGGCGGCCGACCTAAACTTAAAGGGGTAATTAAATATAATTGGGTGGTTGATTTCAGTTATAGTTTATCCTGTCCGTATTACGCAGCATACAGATTTATTGGCATAAAAGTAAGGAGGGGAAGTATTAGCTAAATGTGTTTTTTATACTGTTCATGGTTTTGTAAGTTGGTTTATATTTATAACGGCTATTCCTGTTAATTATTGTATTACGCCATAAAAAAAGCTGCCCTTTTCAGGACAGCTTTTAACTAAACTTAAAAACAGAATATATTTAAAATGGATAAGAGTTCTCTGCTATTATTTTAGCAGCAATCGTTTCACGAAGCGCTACTACATTTGGCAGGTTAGCATACTTGGTAAAGCGTTTAAGCCCCATAAGCATCATGCGTTGCTCATCGCCTTCGGCAAATGATGCAATACCCTCTTTACCTTTTGTATTTATTAAATCTACGGCATGGTACAGATATAGTTGCGCCATGGCTATTTGCTCTTTTACGTTCTCGGCACCTTTAGCTTTAGCAAGTTTTTCGGTTCTAAGAATGGTAGACTCTGCCATGTATATTTCTATAAGCATGTCAGATGCTGCCATTAGTAGCTGCTGGTGCTCGTCCAGTGCAGGGCCGTACTTTTGTACCGCACTACCTGCTACCATTAAAAAGGCTTTTTTAAGCTTACCAATGATTTCCTTTTCCTCAGCGAAAAGCTCGCTGTAATCAGGCGTCTCAAATGACGGGATACCCATAAGTTCCTCGGCAACTTTCATAGCAGGGCCCAGCAGGTCTACATGACCCTTCATTGCCTTTTTAATCAGCATACCTACCGATAGCATACGGTTTATTTCGTTTGTACCCTCATAAATACGTGCTATTCGCGCATCCCTCCAGGCACTTTCCATAGGGGTATCTTCGCTAAAGCCCATACCACCAAATATCTGGATACCTTCGTCGGTACAGTTCTGCACGTCTTCGCTTACAGCAACTTTTAGTATAGAACATTCTATGGCGAACTCTTCTACACCTTTAAGCTCTGCATCCTGGTGGGTTTCACCGGCTGCTACGCGGGCTTCAATACGGTCTTCTATACTTTTTGCAGCACGGTAAGAGGCGCTTTCGCCTGCATAACAGCTGGTAGCCATTTCGGCAAGTTTAGCACGTATGGCACCAAAGTTAGCAATAGGCGTTTTAAACTGAACCCGTTCGTTAGCATACTTAACAGCCCCAGTAATCGTGCGGCGCTGCGCATCAAGGCAGGCAGCTGCAAGCTTAATACGGCCTACATTCAGGGCATTCATGGCTATTTTAAAGCCGTTGCCACGCTCGCTCAGCATGTTTTCTACCGGAACTTTCGTTTCGTTAAAAAATACCTGGCGGGTAGAGGAGGCGCGTATACCCAGTTTATGTTCTTCTTCGCCCAGTGTTATGCCGTTTGCCGGATCATATTCTACGATAAAACCTGTAATGTTTTTATCGTCTTCAATACGGGCAAAAACAATCATAAGGTTACAGAAGCCGGCGTTAGATATCCACATTTTCTGGCCTGTTATCAGGTAGTGGGTACCGTCTGCACTTAAAACCGCTTTTGTTTTACCTGAATTGGCATCAGAACCGGCACCCGGCTCGGTAAGGCAGTAAGAGCCAAACCACTCGCCACTGGCAAGTTTGGGTACGTATTTAAGTTTTTGTTCTTCAGTACCATAAAGGGTAATAGGCATGGTGCCTATACCGGTATGCGCACCAAAAGCTGTTGAAAACGAGCCTGTTGCGCCACTAATGTAATCGCAGGTAAGCATGGTGCTTACAAAGCCCATACCCAGTCCGCCATACGCCTCTGGTACGGCTACACCAAGGAAGCCAAGTTCGCCTGCTTTGCGCATGGTTTCTTCGGTAAAGGCATAGTCTTTTTTCTCAAAACGGTCTTTATAAGGCCATACTTCACGGTCAATGAATTCCTTAACCGAGTCGCGCATCATTAATTGTTCCTCCGAAAAATCCTCCGGAGTAAATATGTCTTCGCTGGCTGTTTCCTTTACAAGGAACTGTCCGCCGCGAGTGATTTGTTTATCTAAAGTATCAGCCATGAGGTTATTTTATTTTAAATTTTGAATTATAAATTTTAAATGCCACTCAGTTGTAAACTATTGTGCTGCTTCCTGAGATGTCTTTATAATTTTTGTAATTATATTGATGATGTGTTCTATTTCAACGAGATAACCGTTAACCGGAATCTGAGTGATATGAGATTTGTCCAATAGGCGTAACCAGTATTTTGTTTCCCTTGCTTCTTTTGAAGCGATAGACATTTTACTTATAAAATCCCTTCGGGACTGTGCTGCAATGGCTTCCTCAACATTTGCCCCAATGCTTGTTCCACACCTGAGCAGCTGTTTTGAAATGATGAATTCATTTTCTCTTTTGAGTTGGGTATAAAGGTTTATAATATTCAGGGCAAAGTCGAAAGTCTTTACCGCAATTATATTGTCCTTCATACATTTAAAATTTAAAATTCATCATTTAAAATAGATCATTATAGTATCTCAAACACCCCCGCGGCACCCTGTCCTGTACCCACGCACATGGTTACCATACCGTACTTATTACCACGACGTTTTGCTTCGTCAAACAACTGCACCGATAGCTTGGCACCGGTACAGCCCAGTGGGTGACCCAATGCTATGGCACCGCCGTTTACGTTAATAATGTCAGGGTTTAAGCCAAGCTCACGGATTACGGCAAGCGACTGGGCTGCAAAGGCTTCGTTAAGCTCTATCAGCTCAATGTCGTTTTGGGTAAGCCCCGCCATTTTTACGGCTTTAGGAATGGCCTTAACCGGGCCGATACCCATAATGCGTGGTTCTACACCTGCTGCGGCGTAACTTACAAGGCGAGCTATTGGCTCAAGGTTCAGTTCCTTAACCATATCCTCGCTCATAATCAGCAGAAAAGCGGCACCATCACTCATTTGAGATGATGTACCGGCCGTAACGCTACCATCGGCTGCAAAAACCGGTTTTAGTTTCCCTAATGCTTCTACCGAGGTATCGGCGCGTGGGCCTTCGTCTTTGGTTACGGTGTATGATTTGGTAGCCTTTTTACCGTTAGCATCTACATAAACCTGCTCTACGGTAATAGGTACTATCTGCTTGTCAAATTTGCCTTCAGCCTGGGCTTTCAGTGCCTTTTGGTGCGACTGATACCCGAAAACATCCTGGTCTTCACGGCTTACGCCAAACTGTTTTGCAACAGCCTCAGCAGTGAGCCCCATGCCCCAGTAATAGTCTTCATGCCCTTGTTTTGCAATGCTGTAATCCGGCACGGGCTTGTAACCCCCCATAGGGATGTAGCTCATGCTTTCGGCGCCACCGGCTATAATACACTCGGCCATACCGTTTTGTATTTTTGCAGTAGCCATGGCTATGGTTTCCAGTCCTGATGCACAGTAACGGTTTACGGTAACCCCCGGAACATCAACAGTATCTAATCCTATAAGCGAAATAAAGCGCCCAAAGTTTAGCCCCTGTTCCGCCTCGGGCATGGCATTGCCCACAATCACGTCGTCTATACGGCTTTTGTCGAAATCCGGCAGCTCTTTCATCATGTGCTGTATGGTTTCGGCGGCCAGCTCGTCGGGCCTTTTAAAGCGGAACACACCCTTAGGCGCTTTGCCCACGGCGGTCCTGTATGCTTTTACTATATATGCGGTCTTGGTCATTATTCTAAATTTTGAATTTTAAATTTTGAATTATGTTGAACCTGACTCTGAGTCATTTAAAATTAACTTCGTTCAGTTCGCCTTTTGGCTCGAGTTATAATTCAACATTCAAAATAGATTAGTTACGTAGCGGCTTCCCTTTAGTCAGCATAAACTGAATACGCTCCAAAGTCTTGCGTTCGCCACATAATGACAAGAACGCTTCACGCTCAAGATCCAGTAAGTACTGCTCTGTTACAAGAGTAGCTTCACTTAAATCGCCACCTGCCATAACGTAAGCAAGTTTATTGGCAATTTTTTTATCGTGCTCGCTTATGTAGTTACCCGCAGCCATGCTGTCTGTACCTACAAGGAACATACCTAGTGCCTGTTTGCCCAGTACTTTTACATCTTTACGGCGAATAGGAGCAGTGTAGCCCGCTTCGGCCATAATTTTAGCGTACTTTTTGGCTTCAGCAATCTGGCGGTCTTTGTTTACCACCACTACGTCTTTGCCTTTTTGAAGGATATCCAGATCGAATGCCTCGTATGCCGAAGTAGAAACTTTAGCCGTACCAATGGTTAGGAAGTGTTCGCGCAGTACATTTAGTTCCACGTCGTCTTTGTGCCAAAGATCTGCCGCACGTACCGCCATTTCTTTAGAACCTCCGCCACCCGGAATAACGCCTACGCCAAATTCTACAAGCCCAATGTAGGTTTCGGCAGCAGCCACCACCTTATCGGCATGAAGGCTCATTTCGCAGCCGCCACCCAGTGTCATGCCGTGTGGGGCAACCACAACAGGGATAGACGAATAGCGTACACGCATCATGGTGTCCTGGAACATTTTAATGGCCATATTAAGCTCATCATATTCCTGTTCTACCGCCATCATAAAAATCATGGCAAGGTTAGCACCCACCGAGAAGTTAGCCGCCTGGTTACCTATAACAAGGCCGTCGTATTCTTTTTCGGCAAGGTCTATGGCTTTGTTTACGCCCTGAAGCACACCACCGCCTATAGTATTCATCTTGCTCTGGAACTCCAGGTTAATGATACCATCGCCCAGATCCTGGATAATGGCCTCGCTGTTGCTCCATATTTTTTTGCTTTCCCGAATGTTGTTCAGTATGATAAACGCATCTTGTCCCGGCACTTTTTTGTGCGACTTAGATGCGATGTCGTAATAGTATGTAGCACCTTCTTTAATGGTGTAGAAGCTGCTTATACCTGCTGCAAGCATATCGTTTACCCACGCAGCAGCTTCAAGTCCTTCGGCTTTGATAAGCTCAAGGCCTTTTTGTACACCTACGGCATCCCAAATTTCAAACGGGCCATTCTCCCAACCGAAGCCGGCTTTCATGGCGTCGTCTATCTTATACAGGTCGTCTGTAATTTCGGGTACGCGGTGGCTTACATAAGCAAAGGTTCCCGCAAAGTTTTTACGGTAAAACGCTCCAGCTTTGTCTTTTCCGCCTACAAGTACCTTAAAGCGGTTTATAGGCTTGTCTATGGTTTTTGTAAGCTCCAGTGTAGCAAACGACGCTTTCTTCTGCGCACGGTATTCCAGCGTATCAAGATCCAGTGCCAGGATGTCTTTATCTACTTTTTTGTAGAAACCCTGTCCGCTTTTACTGCCCAGCCATTTGTTTTCCATCATGGTACTGATGAATCCTGGCAGTTTAAACAGTTCGTGCTGCTCATCGTTCGGGCAGTTTTCGTATAAACCGTTGGCTACGTGTACAAGCGTATCCAGCCCCACTACGTCTACGGTACGGAAGGTAGCCGACTTAGGCCTGCCGATAACAGGGCCTGTAAGCTTGTCTACTTCTTCTATAGTAAGGCCAAGCTCTTTGACCTGGTGGAACAGGCTCATGATACCGTAAATACCTATACGGTTACCAATGAAGGCAGGGGTATCTTTTGCCACTACCGATGTTTTGCCCAGGTACTGCTCGCCATAATTGTTTAGGAAGGCAAGTACCTCAGGGTCGGTTTTAGGGCCGGGAATGATTTCGAATAATTTAAGGTAACGCGGAGGGTTAAAGAAGTGCGTACCGCAGAAGTGTCTTTGGAAATCCTCGCTGCGTCCCTCGCTCATAAACTGTATAGGGATACCCGATGTGTTAGAGGTAATCAGGGTACCCGGTTTACGGTATTTTTCTACTTGTTCAAATACCTTTTGCTTAATATCAAGCCTTTCTACTACTACCTCTATAATCCAGTCCGCTTCGGCAAGTTTTTGCATATCGTCTTCGGTGTTTCCGGTAGCGATGCGGCTGGCGAATTTTTGGTGGTAAATAGGAGAGGGCTTGCTCTTTAGCGAATTGGCCAGGTGGTCATTCACTATACGGTTCCTTACGGCTTTGTCTGTTAAACTAAGGCCTTTTTTCTGTTCTGCTTCTGTAAGTTCCTTGGGCGGAATATCCAGCAGCAAAACTTCTACACCAATATTGGCTAAATGGGCGGCAATAGCACTGCCCATAACGCCGGAGCCTATTACGGCTGCCTTTTTAATAGTGCGTTTCATCTATAAAGTTTGTTGTTATAGTTTATTTGTTTATTCTTTTAAGAGAGGAAACGCCAAAGGGTAGTTTCCTGCTCTATTTGGTTTCGTTTTCGTTGTTGAAAATCTGGCGTTCGGCTATCAGTTCATTAATCTTTTCGGCCACTTCCATAAAGGTATCCAGTTTTTCCTGCGGTATGTGCTGCTTAATTACGTCGTTAAACGTAAGCACTACCTGCTTGCTAAGGTCGCGTTTTTCCTTACCTTGCTTGCTCAGGTGTATAAGTACCCCACGGCCGTCTACCGGATTTTTTTTCCGAACAATAAGCCCTTTTTCTTCCATACTTTTTAAGGTACGTGTAAGGCTTGTAGGTTCCATTCCCATTTGTGGGCCAAGTGCAGTACTGGGTATACCGTTTTCTTTATCAATACTTAAGAGCGCAAATCCTACCGACATAGTAGCGCCGTATTTTGAAGCCTCTTCATTATACATCCTAGATACGGCCTGCCAGGTAGCCCTTAGTACATAGTCAATAGTTTTGTCTTTCATACTACTTGGTGTTTCAAATATACAAAAAAATATTATGCATGCATATTAAATTAAAAATATTTTTATGTGTAATGAAAAATATTTGGGCTAAAATTACACATAATGCTATGCATGCCTACGTAAATATAGGGATTTTTTTAAAATAGGCATAAAAAGAAACATCACCCGCCAGGCGATGTACTATATGTTTTGCAGCTAACTTTATGCGTGGTTTATTCGCTTAGGTAGACAGGTGGCACAGTATCAGTTAACCATACACCGTTTTCCGAAACATAAAATAGGTAACCTTCTTTATGCATTTGAGCAGCGTCAATTGTGAAGATGAATGGTTTGCCGTGTCGGCTTCCCACATTTTTAGCCGTTTCTGTATCGGCACTCAGGTGAACATGTGTACGGTTTTGTTTCAGGATGCCATTTTTCACGATACTATCTTTAAATTGCAATGCTGTACCGTGATATAATAACTGCGGTGGTTGTTGTGGGGTATAGCCCGGGTCTACATTTACCGAGTGCCCCTGGCTGGCACGTATTTTACTCCCATCTTCATTAAAGGCAAAACGTTTTTTGTTGTTGGTGTCTACTACTACAGTAAGTAATTCCCGTGTTATGGGTTCACCTTTTAGGTTCATTTGTTCCAGTAAAGTTTCTACGTCCGTCCAGCCGTTTTCGTCAAGTATAATGCCTATAGTTTCGGGCGCATGTCGTAGCACGAGGCTGAGGAACTTACTAAGGTGTGTTATGTGTTTTTCGTTCATTGGGTTGATTACAGATTTTGTTATTTTGTGAGGTTTAATTGGGCTTCGATTTGTTTGTTTTATTGGTTTACAAATATAGTCGTCAATATCAACAATGTTAGTGAAATAACACATTTTTCAGTAAGTTTTTTCTTTTATTTTAAGAACCAAAATTATACTTTTGTAAGTGTTATTAACAGACAAAAACCAACAACCAGTACCAGGAGCTTTCCGGTACGCCTGTCTTTTATTAATTCTGATTTTTATCGTTCAAAAATGGTTTGTATGCCTTTAGCATAGGCACGCTCGTATTGTTACAATTATATAATCTTACATATATGAAAAAAAATACTATTAAGTTAGGTATGCTTACACTGTTGTTAGCAGGTGGGTTTGTTATTGTTTCTTATGCATCAGGTAACCTGTTTTCTGTTAAACAGGGAACTCAGTCAAAGGAATATAAAACCCAATTAATGTACCTTAGTGTAGATAATGATGATGATCTGGGGATTTTTGACCTGGAGTATAATCTTATTGAAAAGCAGGATGATGCAAATGTAAGCTGGAAATATTTTGATCAACTTTATAATAATTCATTACGAGCTTCAGCAAAGCAACAATTGGCTTACATTATACTTGTTAAGAAAGATCTTATCGGGATGGTAAAAGACAATCCGCAGGATGCAGAAAAAGTGGCGGCTTTAAAGAAATATGTGCATATACTTTGTAAAGGAGAGTATACAGGTTTTACCACGCTGTACTTTGCACTCGATGCCCTAAAAGCGGCAGGCGAAACAGATTTTGTAAATCAGGTGGCTGCTAAAGTGTACGCTTATGGAAAGAATGAGGGATGGCATAAAGGAGTTATTGAAGGAGGTGTAGAAACCATAGGATCTCAGGCCAGTTATGATAAGGTTGTAAGCGACTTTACATTTGTAGATAAAATCAAATCCCTGTAAAAAATAGTAGCCCGGTTTTCCGGGCTTTATTTTTCACTTACCCCTATCATCATCCCAAAATTTCCATCAATCTGCTGCCAGTTCTCGGATGGTGCATAAGCACGAGATACAAACCCATCAAGGTAAAGTGCATTTTTACAGCCTTTGTCTTTAAAGAATTTGGCGAACTCATAGAAGTTCACTTCGGTTTTACTCATTGCGAAAAGGACTTTGCCATCAGGTAAGATGCCCACGCCGTTACGTATATTCAGGTTGGTTGAGCCTTCTTTAAAATCAGGGTGTAGCGTTCCTTTTATAACCAGCATGGGGCCGCTTTGGGTGGCGTATTGCACAGTAGGTGAGGGGCGAAAATCCTCCGTTTTGCATACCGTAGCCTTGCCATTTTTGGTAATATAAAACACACCGTTCGGCTTCATGTAAAAGTTGCCCCCGGCGTTGCGTGTATTAAGTTTCCGAATGGTTTTACCATTTTCTATGTATAGCCCTACCGGCGAAAAATCTTCCTGAAACATACCGCCATTCATACCAAAAAGCAGCTTTTTTCCCTTTTTACTTATATGTGTTTTCAGGTTGCCCAATGTACCTATACGCTTACCCGAATTGTCTTTATAATATAGGATGATGTTTTCGGTCTCGGGGTTGGCTGTGTAGGAGATAAATTTATCATTAGAGTGATCAAGTCCACTGGTGAATGAATATAGTATAACTGATATTAGTAGTATTATTGGTAATAGCTTGTATTGTTTCAAAAACTTCATGTGATTAATTTAGCTCAAGGTATAAAAAAACAGCCCGAAGGCTGCTTTAAAAAATTTATCTGTCTCCACCGTATATCTTATCATACAGGGATTTATATTTCTCTTTTATCTGCTTACGTTTCAGTTTTAGGGTAGGGGTCATTTCGCCGCCTTCCACGCTCCAAACTTCAGGGGTTATCTCAAATTTTTTCACTTGCTCCCAGTGGCCAAATTTTTTATTTACGGCCTCTATTTCTTCCTGAAGGCGTTCGTGTACTTCCTTGCTGTTGGCTATATCGGCATTGTGTTCCAACTTTAGTCCGTGACGGGTAGCCCATTGTTTTACAAAGGCAAAATCTGGCTGAATAAATGCGGCAGGCATTTTTTCGCCTTCGCCTATAACCATGATTTGCTCTATAAAACGACTTTGTTTCATGGCGTTTTCTATAAGCTGCGGCGCCACGTATTTACCGCCCGATGTTTTAAACATCTCTTTTTTACGGTCGGTTATTTTCAGGAATCCGTCGCTGTCTATTTCACCGATGTCTCCCGTATGAAAGTAACCGTCGGTAATCACTTCGGCGGTTTTTTCAGGGTCGTTATAGTAGCCCATCATTACGCTGTCGCTTTTGGTAAGTATTTCTCCATCAGCAGCTATTTTTACTTCTACACCTTTAAGCGGTTTACCTACGGTGCCAACTTTAAATCCTCTGTTTCGCATATCGTTAACCGATATTACCGGCGATGTTTCGGTAAGGCCGTAACCCTCCATTACAGGGATTTCTGCAGCTGCAAATACACGGGCAAGCCTTGGTTGTATGGCGGCACTACCGCTTACCATAAGTCCTAACTTACCACCAAGACCGGCTTTCCATTTGCTAAAAATAAGTTTGCGGGCTATTTTTAGTTTAAACTCGTACCACCAACCGTTAGCGCCATACGGTTCGTACTGTAAGCCGACTTCTACTGCCCAAAAGAACAGCTTGTATTTTATACCGGTAAGTTCGCTACCCTTAGCTATAATCGCGTCGTACACTTTTTCTAAAAGCCTTGGCACAGCGGTAATAACATCAGGGCAAACCTCCTTAATGTTAGCACTCACTTTTTCTATACTTTCCGCAAAGTGGATTGAAACCCCTACGTACTGGTAAATGTAGAGTATCATGCGCTCATAAATGTGGCACACCGGTAGAAAGCTAAGCGATACGCTTTTTCCTTTTTCAAACGGTACACGCTCTTCGCTCATAAGCACATTGCTTACAATGTTTTTGTGCGACAGCATTACACCCTTTGGCCTCCCTGTAGTACCCGATGTGTATATTATAGTAGCCAAATCCTCAGTAGATATGCTGTTTTTTATAGCCTCAACTTCGGGTTGATTAGCGGTGTCTTCGCCCAGCTGTAAAACTTCTTCCCAACTCTTACATCCGTTAACGGCTTCAAAGGCATATATTTCCTTTACGGCAGGGATTTTATCTTTTATGGAGTGTATCTTTTGGTACAAATCTTCGTTGGAAACAAAAACATAAATTGCCCCACAGTGGTTTAGTATGTATTCAAAATCTTCTTCAGATATGGTAGGGTATACCGGCACATTTTGCGCTCCGGTTTGCAGTATGCCTATGTCGGCAATATTCCACTCGGTGCGGTTGTTGTGCGATATTACAGCTATTTTATCGTTCTTTTTTACGCCCATGCGCAACAGCCCACGGCTAAAAGCGTTGGCCTTATTTATATATTCCTGTGTAGAGGTAGGCACCCAGGTGTCTCCGTACTTGGTAACCAGTGCCGCCTTAAGGGGGTACTTTTCAAGTTGGTAGTAAGGAAAATCAAACAAACGGGTTATGGTACTCATAATTAATCGTAGTTGTCAGGTGAAATTATACTTGCAAATTATGAAATAAAAAATTATTACGAACTAAAATTACAATAATAATATTATGCACGCATAATTTTTCCAAATATTTCATTGAAAAAATTAATTTGTTTTACTTACATGTATTTTCAAGGGTAGTTTAAAGTGGAATCGCGTACCCGATTACCGGCATAAAAAAAGCCTTACAACCTATTTAGTGTACCGGGTACTCTAAAATAAGGTGTAAGGCCTTTATATGGCTAGCGCTGTATTAACGTAGCGTGGCTCCTGTTTCTTTTTCCAGGTTTTGCCTAATCTTATTCATTATTTTGTCTATCTGGTCATCGGTAAGTGTCTTGGTACTGTCTTGCAGTACAAAACTTACCGCATACGATTTTTTACCTTCAGGAAGGTTCTTTCCTTCGTATACATCAAATAAACTTACGTCTTTTAGCAATGCTTTTTCGCTAAGTACAGCTGTTTTATAAATATCCTCAAAGTTAACCTCTGTATTTACCAGTAGTGCCAAATCGCGGCGTACCTCAGGGAACTTAGAAATCTCTGTAAATTTAATTTTACCCGAAACCATTTTGGTTACGGCAGCCCAGTTAAAGTCGGCAAAAAGCACATCTTGTTTAATGCCAAAATGTTTAAGTACATCCTTTTTAAGTGAACCAAATTCTACCACTGTCTCAGCGCCTATAGAAAAGGCTATGCCTTCGGCAAAAACATCATTTGTAAGTGGCTGCGTTTGTACTTTGTGTAAACCAAGGCGTGATAACACCTGCATTACCATACCCTTAAACTGGAAGAAATCAGTGCTTTTTTGCGCCTGTGTCCACGTTTCTGTGGTGCGGTTTCCGGTTACAGTTAGTGTAAGGTGTTTATTCTCTGTATAGTTGCCTTCTATTTTATGGTAGCTTTTGCCAAACTCAAAGAACTTAAGGTCGCTCCTGCGGCGGTTTATGTTAAACGATACCGCCTCAAGCGCGCTAAACAGTAACGACTGCCTCATTACGGCAAGGTCGCTGCTCAGCGGGTTAATCATGGTTACATTATGCTCTTCCTTAAGGTTTTCGCTTAGCGCAATGTATTCCGGGCTGGTAAGGCTGTTCGCCATCATTTCGTTAAACCCTAATGAGGTAAGCTGGGTGGCTACAATGTTTTGTAACTTATAATCTTCGGTACGCGAAGAATTTGATATAGATGCGTTTAATTTTTGCGTAAAGCCAATATTGTTATAGCCGTATATGCGAAGGATTTCTTCTATAACGTCTATTTCGCGTTCTACATCTACACGGTAGCACGGAATTACAAGCCCAAGCCCTTTTTCAGACATGGTGCTTATTTTTATATCCAGCGATACCAGTATTTTCTTAATGGTTTCTTTCGGAAGTTCCTGGCCTATAACACGGGTTACATTTTCAAAGCTCAGGAAAACCGAATGGTCTTCTATCTTTTTAGGGTACTGGTCTTCAATGTCTGATGTGATTTCGCCGCCGGCCGTTTCCTGTATTAGCAGTGCTGCACGTTTAAGGGCATACTGCGTAATGTTTGGATCTATACCTCTTTCAAAACGGAACGAAGCGTCACTGCTTATGCCGTGTCGTTTTGCCGTTTTCCTTATAGAAACCGGGTTAAAGTATGCGCTTTCAAGGAAAATGGTAGCCGTAGTATCTGTAACTCCCGAGTCCTTGCCGCCCATAACACCGGCAATACACATAGGACCTTTTTCGTCGCAAATAACAAGGTCTTCTTCGTGTAAGGTGCGCTCCACATCGTCCAGGGTTACAAACTTTGTACCTGCAGTAGCTGTTTTTACAATTACCTTATTACCTTTTATTTTAGCTGCGTCAAAGGCATGTAGTGGCTGACCGAGTTCGTGCAGTACATAGTTGGTTACGTCTACAATATTGTTTTTTGGCGTAAGGCCAATGGCTTTAAGCCTGTTTTGTAACCATGCCGGAGAAGGCTTTACCGTAACGCCCGAAATGGTAACCCCGCAGTAGCGTGGCGCACGCTTGGTGTCTTCCACACGTACGTCCATTTTAAGGATACGTTTGTCTACCCTGAAGTTACTTACCGATGGCGTTATAAGTTCTGTATGGACATTTTTTTGCGAAAGACCCGCTTTTAAATCACGTGCCACACCAAGGTGACTCATGGCGTCTGCACGGTTAGGAGTAAGGCCTATTTCAAACACTTCGTCTGTAGCTATGTCAAACAGCTTGGCAGCCGGTGTGCCCGGTGTAAGTTCTTCTGAAAGTATCATAATACCGTCATGGCTTTCGCCAATGCCTAGTTCATCTTCGGCGCATATCATACCATGGCTCTCTTCGCCGCGTATTTTACCTTTTTTAATCTGGAACGCATTTCCCTCTTTGTCATAAAGGGTAGTGCCTATGGTTGCTACAGGTACTTTTTGCCCGGCAGCCACATTTGGCGCACCGCACACAATTTGAACCGGCGCATTGCCATCGCCCAGGTCTACGGTAGTAACACGCAGCCTGTCGGCGTTAGGGTGCTGTACGCAGGTAAGCACGTGGCCTACCACTACGCCCTGAAGTCCGCCTTTTAGCGATTCATATTTGTCAACTCCTTCAACTTCAAGGCCCAGGTCAGTAAGCAGGGCAGAGGTTTCTTCAGAGGTCCAGTCTAGTTTAATAAATTGTTTTAGCCAATTGTAAGATATACGCATTTCGTATCTGTTTTAAAAGCACGCAAAGTTAACTTTTTTATTTGAGTTATATAATCTTTAAGAGGTTCGATTGCATTTAAAAAACCGCTGAAAAATTCCCCGCATTATTTTCTCAATATCTTCTCCATGGCCTTTCCCTTTGCCAATTCATCTACCAGCTTGTCCAGATACCGCACGTTTCGTGTAAGATCGTTATCTATTTCCTCAATCCGATAACCGCAAATTACACCGGTAATCTGTTTGGCATTTGGGTTAAGTGTAGCTTTTTCAAAAAAGTGTTCAAATGTTGTTTTTTCGTTGATTAGTTTTCGAAGGTTGTCCTTTTCGAAACCCGTAAGCCATTCAATAACCTGATGCAGTTCTTCTTTTGTACGGCCTTTTTTCTCCACTTTTGCTATATAATGCGGATAAACCGATGCAAATGTCATCTGTGCAATACGTTCGTTATGTTCAAGTGTGGCTTTCATAAAAAATCCTTTTGGGTTACTTACCTAAATTTTCTCCTGCAGCACTTTTATCTCATCCCGTAGTTTAGCTGCCTGCATAAAATCGAGTTCCTTAGCGGCTTTTTCCATGGTTTTGCGCTTTTCGCGTATAAGTTTCTCAATATCCGGTTTGCTCATATAGGCAGTATCCGGTTCTGCCGCCATTTTCGGCGAATTATCATAGTGGAAGGTTGTAATAGGGCTTTTAACCAGTGCACTTTCTATCTTTTTATTAAGTCCTTTTGGTTCAATGCCGTTAGCCTTATTATAGTTCATCTGCTTTTCACGGCGGTAGGCGGTATCGTCAATGGTACGCTGCATACTGTCGGTGATTTTATCGGCATACATAATGGCTTTACCGTTTACGTTACGGGCAGCGCGGCCCACAGTTTGTACCAGCGAACGCGTACTACGCAGGAAACCCTCTTTATCAGCATCCAATATGGCTACGAGCGAAACCTCGGGTAAATCAAGCCCTTCGCGCAGCAGGTTTACACCTATAAGTACGTCAAATAAGCCTTTACGCAAATCCTGCATAATCTCTACCCGTTCCAGCGTGTCTACCTCGCTGTGTATATATCGGCATCGGATGGAAACCTTAGTCAGGTATTTGGCCAGTTCCTCTGCCATACGTTTAGTCAGGGTGGTTACAAGCACACGCTCGTCTACCTCTACGCGTTGTTGTATTTCCTCAATCAGGTCGTCTATTTGGTTTACACTCGGCCTTACTTCTATAACCGGGTCCAGCAGGCCTGTGGGGCGTATTACCTGTTCTACGTAAACACCACCGCTTTTCTGCATTTCGTAGTCGGCAGGTGTGGCACTTACGTACAGTACCTGGTTTTGCAGTGCTTCAAACTCCTCAAATTTCAGTGGTCGGTTATCCATTGCAGCCGGCAGCCTGAATCCGTATTCCACAAGATTTTCCTTGCGGCTGCGGTCGCCACCGTACATGGCATGTACCTGGCTCACCGTAACGTGGCTTTCGTCTATAACCATAAGGTAATCGTCCGGGAAATAATCCAATAGGCAGAATGGGCGCGTACCCGGCAAACGCCTGTCCAGGTAGCGCGAGTAGTTTTCTATGCCAGAGCAATACCCCAGTTCCCGTATCATTTCCAGGTCGAAGTTAGTCCGCTCCTCCAGTCGTTTGGCCTCGAGGTGCTTGCCTATTTCCTTAAAGTAATCTACCTGTTTTACAAGATCCTGCTGTATTTCCCAAATCGCTCCCTGTAATACATCGGGACTGGTTACAAACATATTGGCAGGATAAATATTAAGGCGGTCATAGCGCTCTATAACCTTAGAAGTAGCTTTGTCAAAGGCTTCGATTTCTTCAATCTCATCGCCAAAGAAATGCACCCTGAACGGTTCATCGCCATAACTTGGGAATATCTCTACTGTATCGCCTTTAATGCGGAAGGTTCCCGGCGAAAACTCTGCCTCAGTACGGGCATAAAGGCTTTGCACCAGGCGGTGCAGCAATTTAGTGCGGCTTATTACCTGGCCGTTATGTAAAGAAATTACGTTCTTCTGGAATTCTACAGGGTTACCTATACCGTAAAGACACGATACCGATGCTACCACAAGCACATCGCGCCGGCCCGAAAGCAGGGCAGAGGTGGTGCTTAAACGCATTTTCTCAAGTTCTTCGTTTATAGAAAGGTCTTTTTCTATGTAGGTTCCGGTTACGGGGATGTAGGCTTCGGGCTGGTAGTAGTCGTAGTACGATACAAAATACTCTACTGCATTGTTAGGGAAAAACTGCTTAAACTCGCTGTACAGCTGGGCTGCCAGGGTTTTGTTGTGCGCCAGCACCAGAGTAGGCTTTTGTACCTCCTGCACGACATTAGCCACCGTAAATGTTTTACCCGAACCCGTAACACCCAAAAGGGTTTGGTAGCGTTCTCCGCTGCTTATTCCTTCTGCCAGCTGCTTTATGGCACCGGGCTGGTCTCCCATGGGTTTATAATCAGAAACTACCTGAAACTTCATGCGTTTTTGTTTTTTACAAAGTTACGCAATAGTTTGTTTCAATACACTTTCTTAAAGTAATATTAAGATTATTTTCTTATATATTTGCGTTATGAAAAAAGCATTTTTGCCCATAGCCGACGCCAACAGCCATACGCTGATCCTGGGCACCATGCCGGGAGAAAAGTCGCTGGAGTTGCAGCAGTACTATGGTAACCGGGCAAACCAGTTCTGGAGGTTGGTGTATGCGGTATTTAATGAGCCGATGCCTGAGACTTATGAGGAAAAAATTGCCTTTTTAAAGCAAAAGGGGATAGCATTATGGGATGTTTTAAGCCATTGCGAGCGCGTGGGAAGCCTGGACAGCAATATTAAAAATGAGGTGCCAAACGATTTTGAAGCCTTTTTTAAAACACATCCTAATATAAAAAGGGTGTTTTTTAGCAGTAAAAATGCTGAAAAATATTACAGTCGTTATGCGGAAAAGCATGAGGGAGTGGTATATAGCGCGCTGCCTTCGCCCAGCGGTGCACACGCCACTATGCGCTTTGAGGAAAAGCTGTTGATATGGAAAAATATTTTAAACGAATAGTTTTTTAACTTAACTTTGGCACTACCCAGAACCATCACTTTTATGAAAACAACGTTTTTAAGTTTAATACTTTTACTTTTAACCGCCGTTGGTTATTGCCAGTCTACCGGCTTTGTAGCGCTGGATAATAAACTGGTGTGGGAAAATGTATTTGTATCCCCGGCTGCCAATGTGCCCGCTATTGTAGCGAAACACGGTAAATTAAAAATAATTTCGACCGACGGTAAACTGTACAAAGGCAAGGCTACAGGGGTTATGTACCGCTGTTCGGGCTGTTCTGCTGTGTTTAAATACGGTTATAACTTTGATTTTGAAATCGAGGTTGCTAACGACAAATATCGTGTTACCATAAGCAATGTTACGTTTAACAATTCCCGAAATGGCCAAACCAAAACCCCGGCTGAAAAACCGTTTTTACAAACCGGTAAAATAAAGCAAACAGCCGATGTAGTTACTGACATTACCTGCCTTGATACGTTTTTCAACAAGATATTTTCGGGCAACGCCCTTAAAGGCGGCAACAAAATTTAAATTATGTTTTGCCTGTAAAAAGAAAAGAGTAACCCATTGGGTTACTCTTTTCTTTTATCACGGTATTGCTCCAGCAAACGTCTTTTAAAATCTTCTTCCGCTTTTTTCAGCTTTAGTATTTTTACAGGACCTATTATAGGTTTAAGATCTTCTACCAGTTTTTGCTTTAGGGTAAAAAGGTCGCGGTCGGCATCTTCCAGTTTATCCAGGTACATTTCTGCCTCCTTGGCCGATATTTTATCAATACCCGTGGCGTCCATCTTTTTTATAATAGGGCGCATAACATCGTGCCGTAGCCTGAACACTTTATCGTCATACGTATTGTACACCGGCCAAAACTTTGCTGCTTCATCTGCGCTAAGGTTGAGCTCTGTAGTAAAAAAAGATACCTTAAGTGCTTTAATCTGTTCGTGTTTGCCTTTTTGGGCATACATACCTGCAGTTACGCAAAACAACAGGCACATTATAAACGTTTTCATCTTCATGGTGCTTTTAGTATTCGGTTGTATCATCGTCCAGTAAATAATTTTCTATGCTTTCGTCGCTTATTTTTAAGTTACCGCTAAGTTCCTTAAGGTCGGTTTCGGTAAGCTGCTGTCCCAGGTCATAGGCGGTAACATTAGTGTTATACACAAGGTAACTTTCAATTTCGCCTGAGGTAGGTTGGGCTGCCTGCCCAGCGTAGTCGCTAAAATACAGCCCGCCACCAAAAAGCAGCGCAAAACTTGCCGCCATGCCAAACCATACAGGCTTTTTGCGGTACAGCGGAATGGTTTTACGTTCCTGTACCGGCAGTTGTTGCAGCACACGCTCTTCTAAGGTGGCAAAATAGCCCTCGGGAGCCTTAAAGCCGGTGCTTTTTTTATGGTTGTCTAATTTAAAATCGTTCATGATATCTATAAGACTTTTATTTGTACCGATAGTTTAACGGTTATTAATGTAATCTTCAATTTTTTTTACCGCATGGTGATAGGATGCTTTGAGCGCGCCCACGCTGGTATTCAGAATTTCTGACATGTCTTCATACTTCATATCTTCAAAATATTTCATCTTAAACACCAGTTGTTGTTTTTCCGGAAGCTGCGCCACCGCCTGCTGTAATTTTAGCTGTAGGGCATCGCCTTCAAAGTAATCGTCTGCTGTTAGGTTCTCTACTGCACGCTGTACCACCTGCTCGTTTGTTACGCCTGATTTTTTTGCCTTTTGGTTAATAAACGTTATGGCCTCATTAGTAGCAATACGGTACATCCAGGAAAACAGTTTGCTTTCGCCTTTAAAACCCGAAAGGTTACTGAATACTTTAATAAAGGTGTTTTGCAAAACGTCGTCGGCATCGTCATGGTCTATCACAATATTACGTATATGGTGGTACAGTTGCTTTCCGTATTGGGAAACCAACTGCCTGAAAGCCGCCTCACGCGTGCCCGGATTTAGCAATGCCGATATAAATGCTTTTTCGTCCTGCAACCTTTATTGTGCTTTGTTATGTATTTGACTAAAGTTAAGGCAAAAAGTTTAATGGAGCAGGGCATAAAAAATCCTAAACAAAAGTTTACGTGTATTTTTAGGGTAATAGTACCGCAAGTTGTATTTTTACGGCTTACACAATTATACTATGATTAAAACGGTTATTTTTGATATGGACGGTGTTATTGTAGATACCGAGCCGCTGCACTACATTGCCTACCACAAGCATTTTGAAAACTTAAATATTGATGTACCCGCAAGCGTATACGGCACATTTACAGGCCTGAGCACAAAAAATACCTATCAGAAATTAACCGAATTATACGGGCTTACCCATACTGTAGAGGAACTTATACAGGCAAAGCGGGATTTTTTTAACGACTTGTTTGATACCAAGGAAGACCTGGAACTTTTACCCGGGGTTTTTAACCTTATAAAAAACCTGCACGAAAGCGGACTACAGTTGGTACTAGCATCATCAGCCTCAAAGGTTACCATAAAACGGGTGTTCGACAGGTTTAAACTGCATCAGTATTTTTCGCATACGGTTAGCGGTGAGGATTTTCCGCAGTCTAAGCCTAATCCTGCTATTTTTCTGCATGCGGCTTCATTATCGCAAACACCAGTGGATGAATGTATTGTTATTGAAGACAGTAACAATGGTATAAAAGCCAGCAAGGCAGCCGGTATTTATTGTGTAGCCTACGTTAGCGAACATACTGCACCGCAAGACCTGAGCCTGGCCGATAAGGTAATCAACCATTTTGATGAACTTAATGCCGAGATTGTAAAACAGCTTGCTTAATTCTACAACCGTAATGATAAAAGCCGTAATATTTGATATGGATGGGGTAGTGGTTAATACCGAACCCCTGAGCCACCGTGCCAACCTTAAGTTTTACAAATCGCTGGGGGTTGATGTTAGCGATGATGTGTATGCTACGTTTATAGGTAACAGTGATATTAATATTATCCAGAAGGTTAAAAACATCTATGGTGTAGCCGGAGATGAAGCCACACTGCTACAACAGTGCCTTGATTTTTACTGTGCCGAATTTGACAACGACCCGTCGCTGGAACTTATGCCGGGTGTAAAAGACCTAATCGTGGATTTATATGATAACGGGTTTACCATATTGCTGGCGTCGTCTTCGTCTAAAGTAAAAATAGAGCGTGTGTTTAACCGTTTTGGGCTAAACCCCTATTTTTCGCATAAAATAAGCGGGCAGGACTTTGAATTTTCTAAGCCTAACCCTGCCATATTTTTAGATGCCGTAGCCAAATCAGGTTATGGTGCCGATGAATGTATCATTATAGAAGACAGTACTAACGGTATTAAAGCGGCTAAAGGTGCCGGAGTGTTTTGCATTGGCTACAAAAACGATGAACATACCCTACAGGATACATCGCTTGCCGATATGTTGATTAAAGATTTCAGCGAGCTAACCGCCGAAAAAATAAAATACATTAGCAGTAAATAGCAAAAGGGGCCGGAAGGCCCCTTTCTTATGTTTATACAAAACACGGTTACTTAACCTGTGTTTTGGCTTTAAGCTTAATATCTGATGCTGAGGCACCCACAAGTATTTCAAATGTACCGGCATCGTAGCCAAATTTATTTTGCTCGTTTTTCCAATACGAGAAGCTATCGGCATCCAGCTTAACGGTAACGGTTTTGCTTTCCCCTTTTTTAAGGAATAATTTCTCAAAACCTTTAAGTTCTTTTACCGGGCGCGCCACAGGGCTGTTTTCCTGGTGCACGTATATTTGTGCCACCTCGGCGCCATCGTATTTACCTGTGTTTTTAATGGTAAAACTCACAGAAACGTCGGTTCCCTTGCCGCTAACTTTAAGGTTCGAATATTCAAAAGTAGTGTACGATAGCCCAAACCCAAACGGAAACTGAGGCTTCACGTTGCTTTGGTCGTAGTAACGGTACCCTATATTAAGGCCTTCTTTATACTCCACATGCTTGTCGCCATCCGGGTCGTAGTAGTTGTTGTAGGTAGGGTTATCTTCCCAGCGTTTTTCAAAACTTGCAGGCAGTTTACCGCTTGGGTTTACTTTGCCCAGCAATATATCGGCAATTGCTGTACCGCCTTCCTGGCCGGGGTACCAGGCATGTAACAGGGCTTTTGTATTGCCCAGCCAGTTTTGCATGTCTACGTTACCGCCGGCATTAAGCACCACCACCGTATTTTTATTTACTTTGGCAACCGCGTTTATCAGTTGGTCATGGTATTCGGGCAGAGCAAAAGTACGGTCAGACCCTTCACTTTCTGCCGATGTATTGTACCCAACAGATACTATAGCCACATCGGCACCTGTAGCCGCTTTTACAGCATCGGTAAAGTTTATATTTTCCTGGTATACAGCAAAGGCAATCTGCGCGTTACCTCCGTGTTCGTAATATTCTAAGGTAAAACTGTATTCTTTACCGGCTTCCAGTTGCAGCTCTTTGCTTTGCACCACAGCGGCATGGTCGCCCCATTGGTCAAGTACTTTTTCCCCTTCTACAAACAGCCTGAAACCGTCGTCGCCGCGTACGCTGAATTTATATTTCCCTGATTTCTCGGTACGAACCACACCCGTGTAGCGTGCAGAAAAGTTATCTTCTCCCAGTCCTTTAATACCGGGCTCCTGTATCCAGCTGTGGTTAATGTTGGGCTCTGTAAGCTCGGCAACCGGGGCATCTTTAAGATCCATGTTGTTGTAGTAACTTGCCTTAACACCTTTTTTAACCGAACCTTTTTCGGTATAAATAGGCGACTGTTCTACATAGTTTTCAAGCTGTGGTATGCTGTTAGCCACATAAATAACCTTAGCATTTGGCAGGGCTGTTTTTATCCCTTTCAGCAGGCTGGTATAATGGAACGGCTCCGTGAAAGAGCTACCACCACCAGCTACATTTACATCGGCATTTGGGCCTATTACCGCTATGGTTTTTATGGCACTGCTGTTTAGGGGCAGCAGGTTATCTTCATTCTTTAATAGTACCATACCACCACGGGCAAGGTCAAGCGCTACAGCTTCGTTTGCCTTGTTAGGCTTCAGCTCTTTTACTGCCTCATACTTTGTATCGTAAAACCCAAACCTGAATATTACACGCAGTATGCGCCTTACTTTGTCGTTTATAACTTCCTCACTTAACGAACCGTTTTTAATGGCAGGGAAAAGGTTTTTACGATTCATAAACGCACCGCTTGGCATTTCCAGGTCCAGGCCGCCCTTGGCAGCAGCTACACCATCATAAGTAGCCACCCAGTCGCTCATCAGTATACCATCAAACTTCCACTCGTTTTTAAGTATTTCGTTGTTAAGATGGTTTTGCTGTGTGGCATGTACGCCATTAATAAGGTTATAGCTGTCCATAACGGCGCCTACCTTACCTTTTTGTACGGCTGCTTTAAAAGCCGGAAGGTATATTTCGCGCAGGGTACGCTCGTCCATGTCACTGCTTACATTGTTGCGGTCCCATTCCTGGTTGTTGGCAGCAAAGTGCTTTACGGTAGCTACCACGCCTTTTTTCTGCACGCCTTTTATATAAGCTACGGCAAGTTCCCCGGCAAGAAACGGGTCTTCACCCAGGTATTCAAAGTTACGCCCGTTCATAGGCGCCCTGTAAATATTTACCCCGGGAGCCAGCAGTATATGTACGCCACGTTCGCGGGCATCTTTACCCAGTGCCTCGCCAAGTTTGTAAGCCAGGGCTTTATCCCAACTCGCAGCGGTTAGCACGCTGGCAGGGTAAGCGGTAGTATGGCCGTAATTGCGTGTACCTACAGGACCATCGGTCATTTTAATTTTAGGAAGCCCAAGGCGGTCTATCGGGCGGATGTAAAAATCTTCATAACCGCCTATGTAGTCTATTTTCTCCTCCAGGGTCATTTCCTTTAAGAGTGCATTTACCCGGTCTTCTACCGGGGCTTTAGCGTCTTTGTACTTTTGCGCCAAAGCTGGTACCGCCATTAATATGGCTGCAACAATAAAACGATTTCGCATAAAATGAGATGTTTTTGGATTTAATGGCTAAGTTATAAAAATTACAAACTTGCCAAAGCGCTACACCGCTTATAATTGCGAGAATCTTCATCAAAATAGTACGACCGAATAACGGGTTTTAAAGTAAAAACAACACAGTGTAATTATTTTGTAATTGATTGTAAAGAGGGTGTTACAGCAGGGTAGTGGTGTAGTAGCAGGGGGGGTAAAAAAGCAAGCCCCGCTATTCCGAGCGGAATGAGCGGGACTTAACAAACCAACCAACCAATTATTAACAAACCTCAAAAATTAATTTGAGATTTATATAATAAACTTTTAGCAACTTGCGTGCCAAAGCACAAATGTAAGCTTTATTTTTAAAACAACAATACGTTTTAAGGGTATTGTTTTCAGGAAAATACCTACATAATACATAAAACCCCGAAAACACTGGGCTTTCGGGGTTTTAAATAACTAACTCAATTAACCTAAACTATTATTTATTTTGTGATTGCGCAGGTTTCTCCTCACGCTTGTCTGTTTCTTTTGCCTTACGGTAGTAGGTGTTGTCGTTGTTACCACCGTTATTGTTATAATAACTACCCGAACCACCGTTGTTATAATAGCCATCGTTGTCGTAGCCGTTATAGTTATCGCCATCGTAGTTGTTACCACCATTACCACAAGCATCATAGTAGTAATCCCTGCTGGCATTGTTTACAAAACCGCGGGCATCTACTATCCTGCCGTAGCGGTCGTAAAACAGGGTAAGCATACCTATCTGGGCAAGGGCGTAGCGGTTGTAGCTCATGTACACACTACCTATCCTTTTTACACGTCCGTTGTAATCGTAGTTTATGTACACGTTACCCACGCGGCGTACACGGCCATTATAATCATGTTCTACACGAACACCACCGTTTGCATAAGCGGCACCGTAAGTATCGTTTCTGCGTCCGGCAACATTGGCATTTTTATAATAGTAGCTTCCGCTGCTTGCAGGCTGTGTATTAAAATCCATTTCACCGTTAGGGAAAACCATAAATTCTATACCACGTTCCATAAATATAACTGGTTCCGCGTTGCGGTAGTCTATAGGGGTGTGATATGCAGCTACAGATGATACATTAGCTTCTGAGGCTGAGGCCAGGCTACCAGTTAAAAGTAATCCGGCAACTAAAAGAGTAAAGTTTTTCATGACCTAAAAATTTAAAAGTTTGTGCCTACTCTGTGCTTTTCGGCTTTCGCAATCGGCTTTTGTTTTTTTGCCTTTGATAAGAGTATTACAATTGCCGTGCCAAACTTTTCTACAACGATGTAGTGTTTTTAATTAAAATTTTAAGCCATTAAAAATTAAGTGTTTGTGAATTTTTAATTGTTGTTAGTCTTGCTAAATTTTGTAAAGCAATACTCGTGAAAGTTTTTTGCCAAACAAAAAATCTGCTTAACATCAAGTTTTTTTTCTGTAATGTTACTCTTGTTAACCAACGGAAGTATGAAAAGTACGTACCCAGCTTTTATGGTACGATTAAGGTAACAATACCGGGCCCATCCATTCCATCCATACGAGCCAGCCCAGGGCACTACCGCATAATCCTGCGAGAATGAAATTAAAACGTTGTGTTTTAGGTATGATGATAAAGACCACCCATAGTAATACAGCCGCTGCAGCAGTGCCTGTGATTGTATTAACGGTTAGTGGATGCCAACCAAAATACCGGCTTATTCTTGTTTCGTCGCCGCCGGGGATGCGGTGCCGGATAAAGAATATCTTAAGTGCAATGAGAAAATTGGCCAGTTGCCTCGACCAGAAAAACGCCAGGATGACCCAAAACCAATCGGCAGCCCGCATACCAAGTGTAGCTATTTTTTTTCGACGGCGCCAAAGCATCAGTCCGCCAAATGAACCCGTGAGCATGGTTTGCAGTGGGCCTCCTAAATTTATAAATAGTTTGATTGTGTTGTTTTTATGTGCAAGTTTTTTGCGGTAAGCTAGATAAGCTTCTTTTTCAGGTGAAGGATTTGGCGAATCTATTTTTGCCTTATCTCTATCGTGACGCTGATTGAGTGCGATTAGCGCTTCTGGAGGTTCATCGTGCGATACTGAGGCATAATGCAGCGTAGGGCGGGCCCCGTAATATTTGGCTATTGCGAAATGGCCTAATTCATGGCTTACTGTACCCACAATGGTAGCCAGCACAAAGCTCAGTGCCAGTAGTGCAAATAACCGGGGATTGATTTGAAAATTTTTCATTTGGTTTGTGGTTTGGTTTTAGAACGACGATAGGGTGAAATTATTTTAACACTGCAAAGGTAGCCATGATATTTTTGCATTGTACTGCAATCATTCGTTCAGTAAAGTGTAAACCCTATACATTTACAATTTTTGCAAAATATGAACAGAATGTAGAATATTAAGCGGGTTGAATGCCTTTAAATAGCTTCTGTAGTGACGCTATACAGTGAAAAAGTCGAAAAAAAGCATACCAAAAGCGGAACAATAGTGCCTTGCTAAGCTACTATATACGAAAAATTTTACAAAAGTGTATTATTTCATCAAGCGGTAAACGGGATATTTTTTGTGAGATTTTTCATAATATTCGCTATGATAATACACCCAATCGAGTTGGGCATTAGCATCGGTTGCAAATTTAGGATCTGCCGACTTTTTGGCTTCGAACTCGGCTTTAAGTTTAGGGTTGTCTTTCAGTAACTTAGCTGCGGTATCTTCAAACACATAAGCTGAATAGTATTCCTTCTGCTGGAGGATTGAGTCAAAGAAATTCCAGTTAAAAAACGAGTCATTCCCTTGGGGTTCAAGTGTTTCCAGTAAGTATTTTACGCCCGGCTGCTGTGTATCTATCATAAAATCACCTTTTTGAAACGTTACCTTCTCTGTACTTACATTTACCTGGGTGTTGCTGTGGGGGTAGTGGCCCTCATAAGGGTAACTTGTTGTTTCATAACGGTCTATGGTATAGCTTTCAACTTCAAATTCTGTGTCTTTTTGTAATTCCTGTAATTGTATGTTGTTGATTTTCAGTAGATCTATGACTATCCACCAGCATCTCGGAATAATGTATGCTTTGGGTATGGTTACTTCCAGTTTGGGGCTATATTCCTGGTAGTATTTTATTAGCTTTTTGTATGGTTTTGCACGGTCATAGTACAGGCGTTTTTCACCCGTAACCAAACTGGTTTTATAGTCGCCCTTGTATCCCATAAACGGTAGCAATGACACAGCTGAACTATCTGTTTCCCAGAGTAATGTGTATTTATGTCCCGGTAAATAATTATCCCTGCTGGCAAGGCGTTGCTCTTTAATAGTAGTGTAATTTGCGTCTACGTATTTAAGGGTTTCCAGCATGTATTCGTAGGTTACTTTTACCCGGTCTTTATAAGGCTTAAGCATGTGTGTTTCAGGCATTGAGCCGGGTACGTTAAACATGCTTGCATAACCCGTAGAGTATCGTGGATAATCCATAAACTGACTGAAACCGTTATCCGGCACGTCATCATGCACGTTAACGTAAGGTGTTGATTCTATGTTTTTTGCCTTCAATGCGTCAAGTATCGACGGCATCATTTCGTTTTTAAAGTACATGCCAAGCCTGCCACCCAGTTTTTGATGGTTCGTGGCGATATACGTTAAAGTATACTGATAATCAGCACCATTACTCACATGATTATCTATAAAAACATCCGGTTTTACTTTATGGAAGATTTCCGCGAAACTGCGGGCATTCTTAGTATCGCACTTTACAAAGTCACGGTTAAGGTCGTAATTACGCGCATTGCCCCTAAACCCGTAGCTTTCAGGCCCATTTTGGTTAGCGCGGCTGTGGCTGTTACGGTTTAGCATACCACTAACATTGTACACGGCAATGTTAGCGATTACAGTGTTTTTAGGTACCGTTATCTTACCTGTTGCCAGGTCGCGGTAGAGCATCATCGTGGCGTCTATGCCGTCGGGTTCTCCGGGATGTATTCCGTTGTTAATTAACAGTATCGCCTTGTTTTTTCTGGCAGTGGTAAGGTCAAAGTTTTTATCGGCACTATAAAGCACCACATGAAAAGGCAAGCCGTTATCATCCTGACCCAGCGTGATCACCTGTACGGTTTCAAAATCCCTACCCAGTTTTTGATAATAACTTATAGTTTCTTGATAGGTAGCGGTTTGGTTGCCATTTCCCAACTCAAAAGGAGTAGGGTAGGTGGTCTTATTCTGAGCAAATAAGGCTGCCGGAAACAGCAGCCATACCAGTATGTTCTTCATTAAAATAGTCTTATTTCACACGCACCGAATCCGGTACTAATTTAGTATAGTCGCCCCCGTTTCTAAGTACATCTCTAACGATGCTGGAGCTTATGTATGAGGTGTTTGCAGCGGTAAGCAGGAATACGGTTTCTATTTTACTGAGTTTACGGTTTGTATGCGCTATAGCTTTTTCAAACTCAAAATCAGCGGGGTTGCGCAAGCCTCTGAGTATAAATTTAGCGCCGATTTTTTTACAGAAATCTATCGTAAGTCCCTCGTATGTAACTACTTCAATGTTGGGGCTGTCTTTAAAAGCCTCTTCAATAAAACGCTTACGCTCTTCCAGTGGAAACATATACTTTTTTTCTCCGTTTACGCCTATTGCCACTATTATCTTATCAAAAAGTGTGCTGCCACGTTTTATAATGTCCTCATGCCCAAGGGTTATTGGGTCAAAAGATCCGGGAAATACAGCTATTTTCATGTGTTGTTTCGGTTGTTAATTTATTTCAAGGCAGGCAGATTCTTTGTATGCTTCTGATTCGATAAAAGACTGTATAATGTTTGATTTTGAGATCAGTAAGTTTGCTAAGAAGTTTGTCGTTGTATTACCCGTTCTGAGCCATATTATTTTGGGCGGATGTCCTTTTAAACTACTTATATCATAGAAATCTGCATCGAAAGTTACTATAGTATATGAGTGTTTTTTGGCGTAATTCCATATATCAATATCGCTGTAGCCTTCTCTTCCTAACTGTCTTACCTGTGCCGCTTCAGGAAAACTATCATGTATTTTTGAAACAAGCCTAAAAGAAATATTTTGGTCTAACAATAGTTTCATGAAGCAATATTAAGTTTATGCTCTTTATCTGCAGCATACGCTAAACAAGCTTTTATTTGTATCTCGCTTAATTCTGGGAAATCCTCTATGATTTCGTTAACGCTCATACCATTTGCAAACCAGCTTAACACATCATACACGGTTATTCGCGTACCTGTAATGGCTGGCTTCCCAAATCGAACATTTGAATCTATTGATATGTAGTTTCTATAATCAATCATAATAGTAAATTTAGTGATTAAATTGATTACTAATTTTTAAAAAGCACCTTTCTTTTCAAGGCCAGTTCAATCTCGTTTTCAAACAGGTCACTCATTGCAACACCAGCTACACCAGCCTGTTGCGGAAATATGCTGGCGGGTGACAACCCTGGGTTGGTATTCATTTCTATAAAATGTGGCTCACCATTTACTATTATATATTCAGATCTTGTAAAGCCACTCATACCAAGTGCTTCGTACGCTTTAATAGCTACTTCGCGTACTTTTTTCTCCGTTTCTTCATCAAGGCGGGCAGGTGTAATTTCATCGCTTTTCCCTTGATACTTAGCTTCGTAATCAAAGAAGTCGTTATGAGAAACTATTTCAGTTATACCCAGTACCGTGGTTTGACCCTTATAATTAAGTACGCCAACAGATACCTCCATGCCTTTAAGGAAACTTTCTATTAGTATGTCGTTGTCTTCAGCGAAGGCAAATTCCAGTGCTTTGTCAAATTCTTCCAGGCTATTTACTTTGCTTATACCCAGGCTACTACCGCTTTGATTTGGCTTTACCATAAACGGAAGCCCAAGATTATCCGCTATTTCCTGTGCGTTTACAGGGTCGCCTTTGCTAAGGTAAATACTCGCAGCGCGTGGTATGCCAAATTTATTTAGTACACTTAATGTATCCCTTTTGTTAAATGTAAGCGCGCTTTGGTAAAATCCACATCCTGTGTACGGTATGCCCAGCAGTTGCCAGTACGCCTGCATTTGACCATCCTCTCCCGGGGTGCCGTGTATGGTATTAATGACCACATCAAAATTGGTTTTAATACCCTCTTTTTCAAAGCTAAAGTCGGCTTTAGTTACGGGATATTTTTTACCATCAATAACCACGTGCCATCCTTCGGGTAAAATATGTACTTCAAAAGGCGTATACTTACTACGGTCCAGGTTGTTCAAAATCAGTTGGCCACTACGAATGGATATGACAGACTCGTCTGAATATCCGCCCATTACTACTGCTACGTTCATCTTAACAATTAAAAAGGTTTATGGCGTAGCTACAACGGTTACGCCTACACAAAAGTATTATTATTTGGCATAAAAACATTTTAAAAACATACTATTTAAGTAATCCTGCGTTTTAAACCGGTGCTATACACCGCCAAAAATATAGTGCATGCGCTATAAATTTGTATCTTTGCAAAAATCTATCCATTCATGAGTGTAAAGAATTTTCTTAAAAGTCCGGTTTTTTTTAAACAAGTAGCCATAGCGCTGGGCATAATAGTAGTTGTAATATTTGTATTGCTGCATTGGCTCGACTTTTTTACCAACCATGGTGAAGAAATACCTGTACCGGACCTTAGAAAGACAACAGTTGAAAAAGCCCAGGAAAAACTGGACGAATTAGACCTTGAGGCTGTAGTGCTGGACACGGTAGATTTTAATCCGTCATTCCCGCCTTATACCATTACAGAGCAGGATCCGTTGCCTAGGGTAAACGTAAAACACAACCGTAAAGTGTACGTTAAGGTAAATGCGGGCGGATACGGCACGGTAAAACTGCCGGATCTTATCCAGAAATCGTATCGACAGGCGGTACCTATGCTTAAAACTGCCGGTTTTGAAGAAGGTGAAAAAATATATAAGCCGTATATGGCAAAAGACGTAGTGCTTGAAATGCAGGTAAACGGCAAGACTGTGAAGCCGGGCTCTAAAGTGCTTAAAGCCAGTAAAATTGACCTTGTGCTTGGCGATGGTAAAGAAAGCTTTACCGATACAGACAGCACCGATGTAGATACCACGGGAAGAGAATAGTAAAGGAGTAAATGACAGAGATGAGCACAAAGCCGATTGTAGATATCGATGCTGAAAATGATGAGTTGTACGAGCATTTTCGGTTTGAGGCAGGTAAAGGACAGCAACCGCTTAGGGTAGATAAGTTTTTGATGAATCTGGTAGAAAATGCTACCCGAAACAAAATACAAAAGGCAGCCGAAGCTGGGAATATTTATATTAATGATGTTGCTGTAAAAAGCAATGCCAAAGTAAAATCAAACGATGTGGTGCGTGTGCTTATGGAGCATCCGCCTTACGAATATCTTCTTGAACCTGAGAATATTCCGCTTGATATTGTATACGAAGATGACCAGTTGCTAATTGTAAATAAAGAGCCGGGCATGGTTGTACACCCGGGGCACGGTAATTACAGCGGTACACTGGTTAATGCACTGGCGTACCACTTTGAGAACCTGCCCATGAACAGCAGCGAACGCCCTGGCCTTGTACACCGTATAGATAAAGACACGTCCGGACTTTTAGTAATAGCTAAAACTGAAATGGCTATGGCGCACCTTACAAAACAGTTTGCCGATAAAACAAGCGAGCGTGAATATGTAGCACTGGTTTGGGGTAATATTGTAGAAGATGAGGGGACTATAGAAGGCAATATAGACCGCCACCCTAAAGACCGTATGCAAATGGCAGTGTATGCCGATGGCAGCCAGGGTAAGCATGCGGTAACGCATTATAAAGTGTTAGAGCGTTTTGGTTATGTAACGCTGGTAAGCTGCAGGCTTGAGACCGGCCGTACCCACCAGATTCGCGTACACATGAAGTACATAGGCCACACCCTTTTTAACGATGCCCGCTACGGTGGCGATATTATATTAAAAGGGACGACGTTTACTAAATACAAACAGTTTATAGACAACTGTTTTAAGGCGTTGCCACGTCAGGCACTACATGCCAAAACACTGGGGTTTGAGCATCCTGTAACAAAAGAGTTTATGCGTTTTGACAGCGAAATTCCTCAGGATATGGTTGATTGTATAGACAAATGGCGTACTTATGCCAAATCTCATACCGCCGAAGAGTAAAGTTGTTATATATATAGAGTAAAACACATAAGCCGGAATATATTCCGGCTTATGTGTTTTTTCATCTGTATTTCTATCAGGTGCTTATTTAGAGTAATATGTTATTGTACGGGTAACGTTATAAGTTGGCTTACCATTTATGCTCACCTGTTTTTGTATCCAGTTTTTGTGGGTATCGTAGGTGTAGCGGTAATCACGGCTTTCAACTACTTTACTATCACTCATGGTTTTTATGCCCATAAGATTATTGTTGGTATCGTAAGTGTTTTCGGTACTTATAGACGGCTCTCCTTTTATGACGGTACTCCAGCTCAGCGTATTCCCTGCATTATCATACGTATAGTTTTCTATTGTCGTCGAGTTTAGTGGTACTTCTATAGTTTTGTGTAAGGCTACTCTTCCTTTCGCATCATATTGAAATTCCTCTTTGTACTCATCTTTGCCTTTGCTGTCTGTGGTTACCTTAGTTTTAAGTAAATTGTTCTGGTAGGTAAAAACTGTTTTGTACACCAGCATACCAGCACTGTATCGTGTTTCACTTACTTTTCTGCTTTCGCTGTCGTATTCATACTTTACACTGAATTTCAACACGTTCCCATCGGGATAAATTTCCTCTTGAATCAGGTTCCCTTTTTTATCGTATTTAAAAGTATTCTTACTGATTACGCTACCCTGGTTGTTTAGGTGTACTGTTTCGGTTAGCTTACCTTTTATGTAGGTGTTTTTAACCTGGTCTATTGGGCTACCATCAGGATTGTGCTTAATCACAGCGGTTATATTTTTCTTCGCGGCATCCCATTGATTTTCCAGTATAATGGCTATTTTTCCACTAGTATACTGTTTTTTAGATAACAAGATGTTTCTTCCCTCAAATACATTATCTTCCAATAGAGCAGTTCCGCCGGTTTTCTTTTCAGAGATCAAATCACCGTATTCATTAAACGTCATCGAAACATTGGTGTCCGTACTGTATTCTGTACCATAGGCAGGAGTCGGCCCGTCTACCTTTTCAGAAACAGTGCTTATTTGTTGAACGTCGCCATTCAGTTTGTAAAATGCCCAGTCGGTTTTTTCATATGGCGGTTTTATCGTTTCTTTTTTATCTTGTTTGCAGGAAACAGCGAGTAAACAGGCTATAACTATTGTTAAATATTTCATTGGTTTGTGTTACGTATTAAAGTTCAAAAGTCTTCAAATTTTTTAACTTACCAAAACGGGATAAAAACAAAAAAATCCGCATTTGCGGATTTTTTGATATTATTATGTTCAACTTATTATTTTGGAAGTGCCTGCTCATATTTTTTGCTTACAGCGTTCCAGTTAATAACGTTGTAAAAATTATTAATGTAATCAGGGCGTTTGTTTTGATACTGAAGGTAGTACGCATGCTCCCATACATCAAGACCCAGAATTGGTTTGCCCGGTACAGCTTGCCCCGGCATAAGTGGGTTGTCTTGGTTTGCAGTGCTGGTAACTGCAAGTTTACCTTCTTTAGTAACTACCAGCCATGCCCATCCTGAACCAAACTGCTTGGTTGCAGCCTCTGTAAATTGGGTTTTAAATGCATCAAAGCTACCGAAGTCTGCCTTAATGGCTTCTGCTAAAGCACCTGTAGGTTCACCACCGGCCTTCGGAGCCATGATCTCCCAAAACAGGGTGTGGTTATAATAGCCACCACCATTATTTCTTACAGCTTTGTTGTCTGCACTAAGGGTGGTAAGAATTTCCTCAATAGTTTTGGTGTTAAGAGGTGTACCTTTTATGGCCTTGTTTAGCTCGTCAGTATATTTTTTATAATGCTTAGAGTAGTGTATCTCCATAGTCCTGGCATCAACGTTTGGTGCCAGGTCATCATATTTGTAGCCCAGTTTAGCTATCTGAAAACGTCCTGTAGGGTCTTCTGCTTTTACGTCGTCAGGATTTCCCATCGGTGCTGCTTGTTGTTTTTGAGCTTCAGGAACCGAAACTACAGGTTCCAGGTTGCTTTTTTCTTTGCACGAATACAACGATGCAGTAAGCGCTAATGCTGATACAAAAATGCTTATCTTTTTCATATTTTCGATTTTATGGAATAATTGAGTTTATTGTTTCTATGTACAATTGCTGCGCTTCTTCCCGGCTCAGGTGGCTTACCTGTATCCAGGCGTTCATTTTAAACGCATCGCGCAGGTTGTGCGTATTATAGTGGTTTGGCATATTCATACCCACCGTGGCTTGTTTATAATATGCGTATATGCGCAGCATTACGTCAGGGGGTAGAGGGCCTGTTATATTACACGCCCTTTCATACGCTTCCTCAAAGAGTTTATCTAAATCTTTATCGGGCATAAGTTACGCTTTTGTTGCGATAATCGTTTTACCTCCTATGGCTTTTTGGTTAAGTTTAACGTTTACCTCTGTGCCAAGCGGGAGGAATATATCTACGCGCGAACCAAATTTTATAAAACCTGCATCGGTACCCTGAATTACCTGCATGCCTTCCTGCGCGTAGTTAACGATACGGCGGGCAAGGGCACCGGCTATTTGCCTGTAAAGGATCTCTCCAAAAAGATTGTTTTCTATAACTACGGTAGTACGCTCGTTTTCTTCGCTGGCTTTAGGGTGCCACGCCACAAGGTATTTACCCGGGTGGTATTTACTGAATTTGACCAAACCATTTACCGCATAGCGTGTTACGTGTACGTTTATGGGCGACATAAAAATAGAAACCTGAAGCCTTTTTTCTTTAAAATACTCAGGCTCGTAAACCTCTTCTATAACTACCACTTTGCCGTCTACCGGGGCTATAATGTTATGGTCTGTAGCTATAACATGTCTTCTTGGGTTACGGAAAAATTGTAGCACCAGGATAAGAAACCCTACCGCAATAAGCTGAATGATTAGTTTTAGCGTGTCGTCTGCTATAAATTTTTCTGACAAAAGCGCGATTACCGTTGTAGTAAAAAGCGCAATAAAGATAATTTTAGCTCCTTCTTTATGAAACATATAGTATGATTTGATAATACAAAAATAAGAAAGGTACGGCAAATATAACACTGTCCAGGCGGTCTAAAATTCCGCCATGACCGGGCATAATGTTTCCACTGTCTTTTACCCCGGCTTTACGCTTTAGTTGAGATTCTACCAGGTCTCCCAGTGTACCAAATACAGCCACTATTGCAGCAAAGCCCATCCACTGTAGCGGTGTAAGGAAGGTAAAATATAAGCCTAATATGTATGCGCCGGCAACAGTAAATAGTACGCCGCCTATAAAGCCTTCTATAGTTTTTTTTGGTGAAATACGCTCAAATAATTTGTTCTTACCAATTGATTTGCCTACAATATAAGCAAAGGTATCATTAGCCCATATCATAACAAACATGCCTACTATTACATAAGGGTTGTAATCGCTCCCTAAAAATGGTAGTTTTATTATGAGTAAGAATGGGATAATCACATAACCTATAAGTTGAACAATTTTAGTATTGTCGTCTGAAACTACAACTCGTGACTTACCAAACAGGCGTACAACCAGGCCTCCCGATACAAATAATGCAGCGGCGTTAAGTAGTAAGTTTTCGTAAATCGCAGATGTGGTAACAATGCCAAAAAGCACAAAACCCGTAAGGGTTATAATAAAGGGGACAGTGGTTTTAAGTTTTGCCAGCCTGCAGTATTCGTGCACGGCAATAAACATAAAAACCACAAACAATATTTTAAATGAAATGCTTGAAAGTAAGGTGGCACCCAGTAAAAGCGCTATGTATACAATCCCAGATATAGAACGGGTAAGGCTTTCACTCATCATTACAGGTCTTCTAACAGCAATAAATACAAGTTCTTTGGTACACTGCCGTAGTGTAAAAAGTCTTCGTCTTTAGATTTTTCAAAGTATTTTAATGCAGTAATGTTAGTAGGGTACTCCTTATCGTATCGTTTTTTTATGTGGCGCAAACAATCGCTCTTGCTCGATAGTATTTGGCTCGTAGTGGCATATACTACCATATTATCTGGTAGCTCGCTTGGTTTAAAATGTTTAAACTGGTTAGACGAAAAAAGGATAGAACCTTCATCGGCCACAAGGCTTTCGCAGGTCGAAATTAAAAATTTCGGGTTGGTGGCATTCCTGTAAACCAGCTTATTTTCGTCGAGTAGCGGGTATAATGCCGGTTCAAACGTCATTGCTTCACACTCAAACCAGTCATTTTCTTCAAGTATATTTAAAAACTGTTCGTGCAGGTCTGTAGTACTGTCGCAGTACACAAACTTGCCTCCGTTTTTTTTAAAATTAAAGGTAAACATTTCGTCAACAGGAAGTTGTTTCTCCGGTAAAAACGGACTTGTATCTCCTTGCTTTTCTTCTCCCGAAACATCTCCCGTGCCAAATATTTTTCTGAATAGGCTCATCCTCTCTAAAATTCCCCGTTTATGCTATAGGTTCAAAGATAAAAAAATCTTAATTCAATTTTTACGTTGAATTAAGATTTTTACTGATTTATTATGTTTTTGATATTTTATGCTTCTTCTACCACTTCAGAGGTACCTCTTTCAAATGGGCGCTTGCCAAAAATATCTTCAAGGTCGTCTTTAAATATTACCTCACGTTCTATAAGTATATCAGCCAGTTTTAGCATTTTATCCTTATTATCCTGTAGTATTTGTATGGCTCTTTGATACTGTTCCTCTATAAGAGCAGATATTTCACTGTCAATAACCTTTGCTGTTTCTTCAGAATAAGGTTTAGAGAAGTTGTAATCGCTTTGCCCTGTGCTGTCATAGTATGTAATATTACCCAGCTTATCGTTAAGGCCGTATATTGTTACCATAGCGCGTGCCTGGCGTGTAACTTTTTCAAGGTCGCTTAGTGCGCCGGTACTAATGGTGTCAAAAATCACCTTTTCAGCAGCACGTCCGCCCATAGTGGCACACATTTCATCTTTCATTTGGTCTGGCCTTACAATAAGGCGCTCTTCCGGCAGGTACCATGCTGCACCCAGGCTTTGCCCACGTGGCACAATAGTTACTTTTACAAGTGGAGCCGCGTGTTCCAGCATCCAGCTTACCGTAGCATGGCCTGCCTCGTGTATGGCTATGGCACGTTTTTCTTCGGTAGAAACAATCTTGTTTTTCTTTTCAAGTCCACCTACAATACGGTCTACCGCGTCTAGGAAATCTTGTTTATCTACCGCTTTTTTGTCTTTACGTGCAGCAACCAGTGCAGCTTCGTTACATACGTTAGCTATATCAGCACCTGAGAATCCAGGCGTTTGTTTTGCCAGGAATTCCGTGTCAAGGTCTTCAGATTTCTTAAGCGGCTTAAGGTGTACTTCAAAAATTTCCCTACGCTCACGAATATCCGGAAGGTCTACATAAATCTGCCTGTCAAAACGACCGGCACGCATAAGCGCTTTATCCAGTACGTCTGCACGGTTTGTAGCGGCAAGTACTATCACGTTAGTGTTAGTTCCAAAACCATCCATTTCTGTAAGGAGCTGGTTAAGTGTATTCTCGCGTTCATCGTTAGAGCCTGAGAAGTTGTTTTTTCCACGGGCACGGCCCACAGCGTCTATTTCGTCTATAAATATAATCGCAGGCGATTTTTCTTTTGCTTGTTTAAACAGGTCGCGTACACGGCTGGCACCCACACCCACAAACATCTCCACGAAGTCTGAACCCGAAAGCGAGAAGAACGGCACGCGAGCTTCGCCTGCTACAGCCTTGGCAAGTAGTGTTTTACCGGTTCCCGGAGGCCCTACAAGAAGTGCGCCCTTTGGTATCTTACCACCAATATTGGTATATTTTTCTGGGTTTTTAAGGAATTCAACAATTTCCTGGATTTCCTCTTTTGCACCCTCAAGGCCGGCAACATCTTTAAAGGTTACCTTAACATCGTTCTTTTCGTCGAACAGGCGTGCACGGCTTTTACCGATATTAAAAATCTGGCCTCCGCCGCCCGGCGCGCCACCGGTCATCCTGCGCATTAGGAATAACCACAGTACTACAAATATTAGTATTGGTAAAATGATTCCCATAAACAACTCACCCCACATACTGTCGGGCTGAGAGGTATATTCTCCAAGCTTGCCTGCTTTGCTGGCATCGTCCAGTTTTTTAAGGAAAAGTTCGTTATCGCTACCTACGTTTACCACGTAGTGCGGGCCTTTGTTAGGCTTTTGGAACATATCCTTCTGTACGTTTTTGTGCTCGGGGTCTGCCGTAAGTGCGCTGTCTTTCAGGAAAATTTCGGTTGTAGTTTTGTTATATACTACTTTTTGAACCTCTCCTTTATCTAAGTACTTATAGAAATTTGAAATCGTGGTTTGTTTAGGGTCACTCCAGGTTGTGGTACCCGAAAAGTAATTTATCCCCACGAAAAGCAAGGCTATACCCACGTAAATTACCCATGGGCTTACCTTGAACTTGTTGGTTTTATTATCGTTTGACATGAAATTTGCTTTCTTCTTTTAGTAGTTTGTTGCAATAGAAGTTATGCGGGCGTCGCCCCAAAGGCTTTCTATATTGTAGTATTCCCTTACGTGTTTCTGGAAAACGTGCACAACAATATTCACATAATCCATAAGAACCCATTCGCCGTTTTCTGTACCTTCTACATGCCAAGGCTTATCTTTCAGTTCTTTAGAAACTATTTTTTGAACAGAATTTACTATAGCGTTTACCTGTGTGTTACTGTTACCATTGCATATTACAAAATAGTCGCACACGGTGTTATCTAATTCCCTCAAATCCAGAATATCAATATCATTCCCTTTTACTTCTTCAATCCCTTTGATGATATTGGCAAGCAGATCATCATTACTAATATTTTTTTTCGCCATCTAAAAAGTTATATGTTACGCAAAGTTATCATTTTTTGTATTTACTTTTGAATTTAAATATACGAGAAAAACTTAAACCTCTTGTATTTTTTACGTATGAATATTATCAAACTCAGTGCCATAAACTCTACTAACGACTACTTAAAGCAATTAGTACTAAACACAAATGCCGAAAACTTTACCGTGGTTGTGGCAGAGCACCAAACGCAGGGTAGGGGGCAAATGGGAGCTGAATGGAAGGTGGAATCAGGCAAAAACCTAACGTTTAGTGTTTTACTGAAACAGGAGACATTTAATGTTTCGGGCATTTTTACGCTGAATGTGGCGGTGGCACTATCTGTCGCGCAGGCTGTAATAGCAACCGGGATACCATCAGTAAGCATAAAGTGGCCTAACGACATTTTGGCAGGTAATAAAAAAATGGGGGGTATACTGATAGAGAACAGCATAAAGAGCGATGGCAGTTTTTATGCCATTATAGGTATAGGGCTTAATGTGAACCAAGCTGATTTTACAGGCCTGCCAAAAGCGACATCAATGTATGCGGAAACCCAACGAGAGTTTGATAAAGATGAAGTGCTGAATACCATACTGGATGCGCTGCAAAGCAACCTGCTAATACTGCAAAGTAATCCTGAATTGCTATGGGAGCGTTACCATACACTTTTGTTTAAAAAAGGAGTTCCTATGCCTTTTGAAAAAGGAGAGCGCCGTTTTATGGGCATCATACAAAAAGTTACCGACTCCGGTATGCTGCAGGTATTGCTTGAAGATGACAGCCTTGCCGAGTATGGCATTAAAGAGGTGCAACTGCTTTACTGATTATTTCCAGTTAAGTTCCAATGCAAATATGGGCTTATCGGCTTTGTCTATGGTAAAAAACGTTTGGTTTTCATACTCATTGGTCTTTATATCTACCGTTTCGCTAAGTTGCAGTTCACGCAAAAAGTTCATATCAAAACTGGCGAGTTGCTGTTTTAGCAAGGGTTTAGGGTTTATGGTGTCAAGGCACCATTCCAGGTATTTAACGTTATTTACGTGATTTACAATATCAAGGTCGCTCAGTACTGTTGTTCGCGTGGCTGCAGTGTTTGTTTCCCTATTTAAATCTACTTTTTTAAATGACGTTGTGGTAGCTTCCCTGTCAGGGTATTTTTCGAAGTGCTCGTGTGGTAGTGCCAAGGCTTCTGCACGGCGTGTTTTGGTATTAAAAACAGCCCAGTACGTAACAGAGCCAGCGAGTTTTTTATCACCGCGCCACAGTTCCAGCGCGCGTATGGAGCGCGAACCCTGCAAATCGTATATCCACGTTTTTACAGTAACAACGTCGCGCCAGCGGGGTAGTTCATTTACCTCAACCCGCATACGGCTTAGTACCCATGCCTGATGATGCTCCTGCATATCTGCAAAGCTAAGGCCGCCTTTTTCGGCATGGTAACCGGCGGTTAGCTGTAGTATATTGCAGAGTTCAGTATGTTTCAGTAGCCCGTTTGGAGTACACTGAATAAAGTTAATATCCCAGTCGTGGCTGTAAACCGAAGTAAAATCAGGTGCTATAGGCATTTTGTAGTGTTGTCTATGTAATTAATAATATCTGAAGCCGGTGTAGTAAAATCAAACCAGGCGGTACCTTTAGTGCGCTTAAACCAAGTCATTTGTCTTTTTGCAAAGCGGCGTGTATTCTTTTTAATTTCCTCAATGGCAAAATCCTGCGTCCATTCCCCATCAAAATAAGAAAATAGCTCGCGGTAGCCTACAGTCTGCAACGCGTTAAGTTGCTTGTTAGGATAAAGCGTTCTTGCTTCTTCAATAAGGCCCTGTTGAACCATTATGTCTACACGCTGGTTAATGCGGCTGTACATAAGCTCCCTTTCGGCTTCCAGCCCAATGATTACAGGGGTAAATGACCTGCTGTTCTTTTTTACGTTGAGAAACGATGAGTATGGCTTACCACTGCCAATACACACCTCAAGGGCCCGCATCATACGCTGTGGGTTTTCTTTTGCTACATTTTCATAATGTACAGGGTCAAGGCGTTTTAATGCTTCCTGAAGGTAGGTAATGCCTTCTGCCTCATAGCGCGATCTTATTTGTTCGCGTACATCAGGGCCTATATCAGGGAAATCATCAAACCCTTTTAAAACCGCATCTATATACAGTCCTGAACCACCTACCATTACGGTATAATCGTTGGTTTTAAACAGTTCGTTTAGCTTCGCTATAGCATCACGCTCAAAGTCGCCTACCGTATAATCGTCAAAAATGCTTATGTTCTGTATAAAGTGATGTTTTGCCGCGGCAAGTTCTTCTGATGACGGCACTGCAGTACCAATAGCCATTTCTTTAAAAAACTGCCTGCTGTCTGCCGATATAATTTCGCAGTTATAATGCTGTGCCAGTTGTATGGCCATGGCGGTTTTTCCAATGGCGGTAGGCCCTACAACCGTGATAAGATATTTTGTATGGGTATGGGGCATTAGTTAAAAACGGATGGTTTTAAGCGCTTTCTTTTTGCGGATGTAGTCCTGGATAATCTTTTTTACATCCCGGTTGTTCTCCATGGGGATGAGTATATTTTTTAGGATGTCTATTTTATTTACCTGGTAATTCAGGTTAAAAAATGCATACCCCTTGTAAACGCCATTTTCTATAAGCACTGCGCTACGCTCGTCTATAGCGCGGCCGCGATCTATAATGATTATGCTTTGGTTTAAAAAGCTGTTTGCCTTTATAAAGTCTTCTACACGAGCATTGTATTCCTGCGGGGTTTCCTTGTGTATGCAGGCGCCATTGCATCCGCCCATTTCATAAGGGAAACATGCCTGCTTAACTGACGGATCCATGCCGTTTATTTTTTGGCACAGTTTATACTTATCGGTTATCCTGAACAGCGCACTCTTAGCTTCCAGCGCTCCTGTAAAAGATATAATTTCTTTTTTACGGCCGTCTGTCTTCAGTATTTTAAGGGCTAAATAGCCATCTTTATCTTTTTCAGTATACAAAGAGAATGGATATACCGTTTTCTTCTGGGCACGGTTAAGGATAGGTTTATTTACCTTAATTTCCTGACATTCCTTTAGCAGGGCAATAAGTTCGCTGCCGGTTTCCTCGTAAGTAACCGTAAAAGCGTCGCGCTGTATGCGTTTTGATTTTTTAGTACTACCGGTAAAGTGCTGGTTAACCCGTTTACGAATGTTGCGGCTTTTGCCTATGTATATAAGCGTGCCGTCTTCTTTGTAAATGTAGTACAAACCGGTTATTGCCGGAAGACCTTCTATAATATCCAGCAGGCGCGGGGAAATCCCTTTTTGCCCTTCTGTTTTAATCAGGCCTTTTACAATCTCCTTTTCAGTATCTTTTTGCAACAATAGCTTAAAAAGCTGCACAGTGGCAAGAGCGTCGCCGGTAGCACGGTGGCGGTCGCTCATGGGTATACCCAGCGAACGTACCAGTTTACCAAGGCTGTGCGATGGTTGTTCAGGCAAAAGCTTTTGGCTGAGCTCTACTGTGCAAAGGGTTTGCTTTTCAAAATTATACCCCAGGTTTTTAAATTCGGTGCGCAGTACACGGTAATCAAACTGAGCATTATGCGCTACCAATATACAACCTTCGGTAATTTCTATAATACGCTTTGCTACCTCATAAAACTTAGGAGCACTACGCAGCATGGCATTGTTAATGCCGGTGAGTTTTACCACAAAAGGCTGTATGGGTTTTTCCGGATTTACAAGGCTTATAAACTGGTCGGTTACCTCATGGCCATCAAATCGGTATATGGCAATTTCAGTAATACCTTCTTCGTTAAACTGGCCTCCTGTAGTTTCTATGTCGAGTATTGCGTACAAAAAATTAGTGTCAGGTTTTAAGTTTAAAGTTTACCGGATGGGAAGAGCCGCTATATGCAAATATACAAAAATTATCTGCTGCCAAATATACTACTGCCAATACGTACCATAGTACTGCCACAATCTACAGCTATTTTATAATCGCCACTCATTCCCATAGATAGGGTTTCAGGTTTAAAGTTTGTAGTTTGAGGTTGCTCACTCAGATGGTTAAAAATTGTTTTCAGATGTGTGAATTCTTTTTTTATCTGGGCTTCATCTTCGGTAAAAGTAGCCATACCCATAATGCCTTTAATGCAAATGTTTTGCATTTGCTTAAACTCATCTGAAGTCAATAGTATGTTTAGTTCTTCTTCACTTAATCCAAACTTGGTTTCTTCTTCCGCTATATGTATTTGTAGCAGGCAGTTAATAGTTTTACGATAACGCGCAGCTTGTCGGTTTATCTCGGTAAGCAGCTTAAGGCTGTCTACGCCATGTATAAGTGAAACGTATGGAGCCATATACTTAACCTTATTGGTTTGTACGTGGCCTATCATGTGCCATTGTATATCTTTGGGAAGCTGCTCCCATTTTTCGGTCATTTCCTGTATTTTATTTTCCCCAAAAATACGCTGGCCTGCATCGTAGGCTTCTTTTAAATCAGCTACAGGCTTGGTTTTACTTACCGCTACAAGGGTTACATGGTCAGGCAATGTAGCTTTTATGCTGCTTAGGTTATCTGCTATAGACATTTTATCAGTTTACAGTTAATGATTCAAAGTATAGGCAAAGGTACGATACATACAAATAACCACATAACCGAATTACCGCATAACCTAAAGTTCATACACCAACAATCCGCTTCTAAGCTTTGGCTCTATGTAGGTGCTTTTAGGTGGCATAATCTGATTATTATCGGCAAGGGCTTTAATTTCCTCTATTGACGCCGGGAACAATGTAAAGCCTACAGTGTACAGGCCTTCGTCTACAACTTCTTTAATTGAGGTAATAGATTTTGTGCCGGGCAGATAGCTTATACGGTCGTCATTTCTAAGGTCTTCTATACCAAGCAACGGTTGAAGTACTTTGGTGTAAAGGATCTGTGCGTCAAGTGCTTCGTGAACGTCGACAAAATGAGTTTCTTTTAAGGTGAGCGAATAAAACTCGCCTTGCAGATACATGCCAAACTCAAATTTTTTTGATGGCTTCCAGAGCTCAAGATGGCGGTTTTCGATAACGAAATCTTTCTCCAGCAGGCTTAAAAAACCTGCGGCAGTGTGCCCGTGAAGGTCGTGTACCAGCCTGTTAAACTCATATATTTTAAGGTCTTTCTCTGCAATCAGGAAACTCATAAAATAATCCAGGCTCTCAGCCCCTGTAGCCTTATATTCTGTATGCAACAACTCTGCCGAAGCACTGCGGTGGTGGCCATCGGCTATGTATAGGCTGGGCATGTTGGCAAACTGCGCCTGTAGCCAGGCAATCTCCGCGGTGTCTTTTATGCGCCACAATGTATGCTTATCCCGGTTAAGCGATGAAAACAGGTATAGCGGACGTTTTTGCTTGCGCTGTGTTATCCACTGTTCCAGGTCTTCATTTTCGGGGTAGGTTATGAGCACGGGTTCTGTATTAAAACCAGTAAGGTGCATATAATCCTTAAAGTAAGAAACCCGGTAGGGCAGGGTGTCTTCGTGTTTCTTAATTATGTTTTTTTGATAGTCTGCTATAGATGTACCTGCTATAATACCGGTATACACATTGTTTTTACTCTGTATTTCGTACAGGTAAAAAACGGGTACGTTTTCCTGTTTTAATACCTCATCATGCTTAAACTCTACATACTTGTTATGTACCGAACGAAAGCGTACCGTTTCGGAAAACTTTTGCTGGTTTACGTAAGCCGGGTTTAGAACATGCAGAAACGAAAACGGATTATAATCCAGCTGCGAAGCCAGTTCGGCAGGGCTGTATTCATCGTAAGACCGGCAGGTAACCAGGCTTACTTTATCGCGCGCTGGGCGCACTGCTTTAAAGGGTACTATTGTGGCCAAGGGATAATTTCAGATTTTTGATTGTAGATTTCAGATTCTGACTAAGACAAATAGTCCCGGATAAACCGGGACATATTGTTATTTTTTATACGCTACTTTTTCAGCTTTTTTGCTTTCGCTGTAATCATAGAAGCCCTCTCCTGATTTTACACCCAGCTTACCGGCGCGTACCATATTTACAAGCAGCGGACACGGTGCATATTTCGGGTTTTTAAAGCCATCGTACATTACGTTTAGAATACTAAGGCATACATCAAGTCCTATAAAATCGGCCAGTTGAAGCGGACCCATAGGGTGCGCCATACCCAGTTTCATTACCATGTCTATTTCATAAACGCCGGCTACACCGTTGTACAGTGTTTCTATAGCCTCGTTTATCATGGGCATAAGGATGCGGTTTGCCACAAAACCGGGGTAGTCGTTAACCTCTACAGGTACTTTGCCCAGTTTTTCAGACATCTCCATAATGGTTTTTGTAACCGCATCAGACGTGTTATAACCACGAATGATTTCTACAAGCTTCATAATAGGCACCGGGTTCATAAAGTGCATACCTATAACTTTATCCTGCCTTGCAGGTGCGGTAACCGCGGCAATCTGGGTTATAGATATAGACGATGTATTTGTAGCCAGTATGGTATCTGCACTACAATATTTATCCAGGTCCCTGAATATTTTTAATTTAAGGTCTACGTTCTCTGTAGCAGCTTCTACCACAAGGTCTGTATTTACCACACCGTCTTCAATATCGGTGTAGGTAATAATGTTGCCTATGGTTTTGTGTTTGTCTTCTTCGGTAATACTACCTTTAGCCACCATACGGTCAAGGTTAGCGGCTATGGTATTAATACCTTTTTCAAGTGCTTTTTCAGAAACGTCTATCAGCTTTACGCTAAATCCGCTTTGCGCAAATACGTGAGCAATACCGTTGCCCATAGTACCGGCGCCTATTACAGCAATATTTTTCATCGGTTAATCCCCGTTCCCACAAAGGGTATGGCCTGCCGGGGGTACAGGTGTTTGGGTTATAGTAAAATTGTTTGTTTATTTTTTAAAACACTCAATGATTTGGTACGCTACCCTAAGTGCTTCTGTACCGTCTTCAAGCGTTACAGTGGGGGTAGTTCCGTTGTTTATGGCGTCGGCAAAGGTTTCAAGCTCATCCAGTATGGCGTTGTTTGCTTCAATTTCAGGGTTTTCAAAATAAATCTGTTTTTTTAACCCTTCAGCATTTTGCAGTATAATATCAAAGTCGCCCGGTGTTTCAGGGGCATCTTTCATTTTTACCACCTCGCAGCTCTTGTCTAAAAAGTCTACCGATATATAGGCGTCCCTCTGAAAGAAACGGCTCTTACGCATATTTTTTAGCGAAATACGGCTTGCTGTAAGGTTTGCCACACAACCGTTTTCAAACTCAATACGCGCGTTAGCTATGTCTGGGGTTTCACTAATTACAGATACGCCACTGGCACTAATAGCCTTTACCGGCGATTTTACCACGCTTAGTATTACGTCTATGTCGTGTATCATAAGATCCAGCACCACAGGTACATCTGTGCCGCGTGGGTTAAACTCGGCCAGCCTGTGCGTTTCTATAAACATAGGGTTTTCTATTTTGCTTTTGGTAGCAATAAACGCCGGGTTAAAACGCTCAACGTGCCCCACCTGGCCTTTAATATTGTGCTGTTTTGCCAGCAAAATAATTTCGTCGGCTTCGGCTATGGTATTTGCTATGGGCTTTTCTATAAAAATATGTTTGCCTGCGCTAATGGCTTCTTTGGCACAATCAAAGTGAGATAGCGTAGGGGTTACAATGTCCACTACGTCTACAGCAGCAATAAGTTCTTGTATGGTGTCAAATTTTTTATAGCCAAATTCTTTTGAAACTTTCTCGGCGTTTTCGCCATTCGGGTCGAAGAAACCCACAAGTTCATATTTTTCAGACTGGTTTAACAAGCGCAGGTGTATTTTACCCAAATGGCCTGCGCCTAAAACGCCAACTTTTAGCATAGGTTTTATTATTTTAAACAAAAGTAAGATTATTTAATGCGAAAATCCAAATAAAAGCGTTGCTAATGATAGCCAATTATCTGTTTTCTTTGATAGAAATTCTGTTAACACTCTATTTGGAAAGTATTAACTTTCTTTACTAATTTTACCCAAAAACAACGGAGGAAAAAATTGAAAGATACCGCGAAACACCAAGGATTACGTAACCAACTTGCAAGTGTACTGGAACAGAAAGGGATTACCGATAAAAGAGTACTGGATGCTATAAAAAAAGTGCCCCGCCATTTGTTCTTAAATTCAAGTTTTGAAGACTACGCCTACCAGGATAAAGCGTTTCCTATAGGTGCAGGGCAAACTATTTCCCAGCCTTATACGGTAGCGTACCAAAGCCAGTTGCTGCAGGTAGAAAAAGACCACAAGGTACTGGAAATAGGTACGGGTTCCGGCTATCAGACTGCGGTGCTGTTTGCTATGGGAGCCAAAGTATATAGTATAGAACGCCAAAGCGAACTTTTTAAATCCACCTCCATATTATTACCAAAGCTAGGTATACGCCCCAAGCACCTTACCTTTGGCGACGGCTACAAGGGCTTGCCGAACTTTGCCCCGTTTGACAGCATTATTGTTACTGCCGGTGCTCCTATGATACCTAAGCCCCTTATGGCACAACTAAAAATAGGGGGAAGGCTGGTTATACCCGTAGGCGGCGAAAATGAAACCCAAATAATGAATTTACTGGTGCGTATAGATGAAACCCGCTTTGAGAAGCACGAACTGGGCGAGTTTAGGTTTGTACCTTTACTCGAGGATAAAAACTAGTTGTAACGTTACGTATAAGTGTCGCATAAAACACGTATCGGTATGTTATTGAAGCATTATTTTAAAGTAAAAACATATAGTAAAAAAGGAGGTGTTATCAAACACCTCCTTTTTTATGACTCTAAAAACTAGTACATCTTTTTAAGCCTGTCTATGTCGCGCTTTGTGTCGCGCTCTTTCATGCTTTCGCGTTTATCATAATTCTTTTTACCACGGCAAAGGCCTATTTCCAGTTTGGCAATACCTTTTTCGTTTGTAAACATTTTAAGAGGAATAATAGCAAGCCCTTTTGCCTGTACGTCTTTCTCCAAACTTTTCAGTTCTCGTCGGTTTAAGAGCAACTTACGCTCACTTTTGGCTTTATGGCCAAAGTTCCTGCTAAAGGCATACTCCTCTATATTACTGTTTACAACAAACAGCTCGCCATTCTGAAACTCGCAAAAACTCTCTGCGATAGAGGCCTTACCCAATCGTATAGATTTTATTTCGCTGCCTGCCAGTACAATACCCGCAGTATACCTGTCCAGGATTTCGTAATCAAAGCGGGCACGCTTGTTTAATATGTTTACTGTTTTTTGCATAATAAGGTTACAAAGGTACTAACATTAGTTTAAAGCTACAATATTGTAACTTAAAACCTAACCCGTACAACATTGCGTTAACATTTACTACTGGGTAATAGTAATGGTTTTTACTATAGGGGCGGCAGAATTTGCGGTTGTAAACCTCAAGGTATAGGTACCCGAAGCTGCAGCGGTAAACGTATACTGCTTACTTAATGATGTTACTTTATTATCGCAGTTGCAGCCTTCGTACTTTACTATAGCCGAAATATCTTTAGGGAAACCTGTTGTAGATTCATAAAAACGGTCTAATTCGCCGCAGCTGCTTGCAGCCTGAATTAATACAGTAAAGGTAAGAGGTGTGTTTACCTGGCCGGTATCTGGTCCGGTTACACTCGTTATCGGTGCAGCAGCGGCAGAGTAGCAGTAGGGCTCGTTGTTTGAAAGGCTACACCCTGTAATAAATGCTACAACAAATAAGGCAGTAATGGCTATAAATTTCTTCATCATTGTTTTTGTTTTTTGGTAAGATACATGGTTAGTTAAAACGTTGCTTTAAAGGCATATCTTTTTAGCAAATTTCCACCTCAAAACCTGTAGAATACTTTGTACCCGGGTCTAATGTAATTACTCCTGGTTTATCGTAAAAGCTTTTTGTGGGACTATTACTATCGCTGTAGCCTTGCCATGGTTCTATGCATATAAATGGGGCTCCCGGTTTTGTCCATATGCCCAGGTGCGGAAACTTAGGAAACGTTACTTTTAAATAATCGGTGTCATTTTTTGTTATGGTTATGCCGCGGCTTTTAAGGTTGGTAAAAATCAGTGCGTCATTAGCAAAAAGGCCATGTTGTAGTGGTAGTGTCTTATTGTGTACCGGCAGTTCTGTTGTAATATCAGATAGCAGGTCGTTTACCAGCTGCACGCTTACAATGGGTTCATCCTGTTCAAACACCAGGCTATAGTCCTCAAAATTACCGGGTAGTGCAAAAGCAGGATGCGCGCCTATACAAAACGGCATGGTTTCACTTCCATTATTGGAAATTACATATTCCAGCGTAAGGCCTTTTTCGGTTACGGTGTAAATCAATTCCAATTCAAAATCAAACGGATATACTTGTTTTGTTTTATCTGACGATGTTAACGAAAAAACTACCTTGTTTTCTTCCTGGTGTTTTACAGTAAACTCGTTGTCGCGTGCAAAACCGTGTCGCGGCAGATTGTATTCTACTTCGTTTACATTGTATTTGTTGTCTTTTAAAGTACCCACAATAGGGAATAAAACGGGAGAGTGCTTACCCCAAAATTCAGGATTGCCTTCCCACATATATTCTGTTTCAGATTGTTTTAGTGAAAAGAGCTCGGCACCTTGAGGATTAATGCTTGCGGTTATGTTAGCGTAAGATATTTTTACAGACATAGGTGTTTTAGTTTTAATAGGCTAATGTATCAAAACTCTTACGGATTAACAATACTATGCTGTTTATTAAATTGTGAGGGATGGCTTCAGGTATAAATGTTCCGCATAGCACATAGAACAAGCCGAAGGAATCAAATAGTTACTGTAAGAAAATATCTTAAAAAAATGATAATTGTCCGTATGCTGCACTTAATAGTTTCTTACCTTTAGTAACCTTAATCACAACACACATACTATGAGTAAACAATCAGTTTTTAAAGAAGAAAGCCAGTTTCCTGAAGAATATAAAATACCCGAAATACACCAGCGCTTGTATCTGCTAAACGGCGAATGTGTAGCATGGGATGGCCCGGTAGACACGGTGTATTCGCCAATATGCATACCGGGGCCAAACGGCCTGGAGCGTAAAGTGGTAGGCAGCATACCGAAAACCACTCCAAAAGAAGCCATGGAGGCACTTGATGCGGCAGTAGCAGCGTACAATAACGGTTTGGGTGAATGGCCTAATATGAGTGTGGAAGGCCGTATTAAGTGTATGCAGAAATTTGTATACCTAATGATACAACAACGCGACCTAGTTATTAAACTTCTTATGTGGGAAATCGGTAAAACACTTGCCGATGCTACTAAAGAGTTTGACCGAACGGTAGATTATATTAATGATACTATTGATGCCCTTAAGGATCTGGACAGGGAGTCTTCGCGTTTTCAGCAGGCAGAGGGCACTATGGCACAAATACGACGCGCGCCGCTTGGTGTAGTTTTAAGTATGGGACCATTCAACTATCCGCTCAACGAAATTTTTACTACCCTTATACCGGCACTTATTATGGGTAATACTATACTGTTTAAATTGCCTAAACACGGTGTTTTAGCCCACTATCCGCTGCTTAACGCCTTTAAAGAAGCTTTCCCGAAAGGTACGGTAAACACGCTGTACGGTAAAGGAGCCGAAATAATATCGCCTATTATGGAAAGCGGTAAGGTAAACGTACTTGCGTTCATAGGTTCCAGCAAAGTGGCAAACGGACTTAAAAAACAGCACCCAAAGGTAAACAGGCTCAGGGCCATACTTAGCCTTGACGCTAAAAATGCCGCCATTGTTACAAAGCATGCCGACCTTGATGTGGCGGTAAGTGAATGTATACTGGGGGCGTTATCTTTTAATGGCCAACGCTGTACTGCACTAAAATTAATCTTTGTACAGAAAGACGTGGCTGACGCGTTTGTAAAAAAACTTAGTGAAGCCGTATCGGCACTAAAACCGGGGTTGCCTTGGGAATCGGGAGTAAAGATTACCCCGCTGCCTGAAGCCGATAAGCCACAATATCTAAAAGACTGTATAGCCGATGCCGTAGAAAAAGGTGCAAAAGTGGTAAATGAAGATGGAGGCTACACAGAAGCTTCGTTTGTATTCCCTGCTGTAGTGTACCCGGTAAACAGTGATATGCGTTTGTATCATGAAGAACAGTTTGGCCCGGTAATACCGGTGGTACCGTTTGAAAGTATCGACGAGCCAATTGATTACCAGGTAAACGCTTCGCATGGTATGCAGGTAAGCATATTTAGTAATAACGCCGAAGAGGTTTCAAGCCTTATAGATCCGTTTGTAAACCTGGTAAGCCGTGTAAATATAAACTGCCAGGCGCAGCGCGGCCCAGATGTGTTTCCGTTTACCGGTCGTAAAGACAGTGCAGAAGGTACACTTTCTGTGTTTGATGCGCTGAGGTCGTTCTCTATAAGATCGCTGGTAGCTGCTAAAATAACAGATGACAACAAGGAATTGTTCAACACCATTGTACGCGACCATAAATCTAATTTTTTAAGCACAGACTACATATTTTAATGTAAAATATCTTAAAATTTTAAAGGGCTGCTAATATGCAGCCTTTTTTTGTGCCGAATTTGGATACAAATGTAATTTATGGTAGATAACTTATGTTAGTGCGTCTACACTTTTTTACCGTTCGTCGCAACAAATCTACCATTGGTCTAAAGTAAAGCAATGGGCTATAAATGTGTTGTACATTTGTACCGAAGCTAATAAGTCTTGAAGGGATACAAGCTTATTAGTGGAATGAAAAGTAAAATTTTCATAAATTGGTTTTGATTGGTTTTGTTAATTTCCTGTAAACACCCGTTTACAGGAAATTTTTTTATGCCCACACCTGAGCATAAATATGGCACAGATATTGTTTTAAGGTAAGTATAACGTAAATCCAATCGTGTATGAAAAAAAGTATCTTTAGTATTATAGCTGTTTTTGTATGCTTTATGGCAACAGCGCAGCACAGGGGTAGCGTAGAGGCAAGCCTTTCGGGCGGATATAACTGGTCTTCTATTTATAGCGATACGCAAGGCACCTTTGACAGTCACGGGGCATATAACCTTAGTGCAGGTCTTGATTTTTATCTTAGCCGCGACTGGAGTATAAGAATAAGGGCTATTAACGACCGTAAAGGTTTTAACAATGTAGTGTTTACAGATAATAACGGATTTGATTTTAAGTCTGACGTGGCACTTAATTATGTAACCGTACCAGTACAGGCCAGCTGGCATTTTGGGCGTACAAAAAACTGGTATTTTAATTTCGGAGGCTACGCAGGATTTCTTAATTCTGCCAAAGAAACCCGTTTTAACACTAATCTCAAACCTGATTTTAATGACACAGACGCGGGTTTAGCATTAGGGCTTGGGGTAAAAATTCCGGTAGGAGATAAGCTGCGCCTGTTCTTTGAATACGATTATCAGTATGGTTTAACAGAACTGTACAAAGTACGATATGATAATGAGCACACAAATGTGTCGCGCAGTGCGGTAAACGTAGGATTAAACTTCCTGCTACAGTAATTTTTAATGTATTTTATTTAAATAAAAATAGGGGCTATATCTTTTTGACATAGCCCCTTGCTCATTTACAAGGTTGGGTTTGTTTCTGAGCCGCTATTGGTGTTTGGTTTGTTAAGTTCCATCATTTCCATCAGTTTAAGGCCCAGCAGTCCGCTAATTGGCCCATCGCTGCTACCGCTACCGCCTATAAGCACATCAGGTATAATTTTGATGTTACCTTTGGCAATTTCTTCGGTAATTTTAAATCGGGTAAAGTTATCTCCACCCATGGCTGAGACTTGCAGTTCATAAGATTCGGCGGTTGATTTACCGATTGCCATAATTTTTTCTGCCTCAGCCAAACCGGTTTTAGAAATACGTTCTGCCTCGGCACTGGCATTTAGTTTTGTAGCTTCTGCCTGTGCACCGGCGCGGGCTTTGGTAGCTTCTGCCTCGGCATTGGCACGCATTTTTGTCGCTTCAGCTTCGGCATTTACACTAAGTTTAAGACTGGTAGCATCACCCTCGGCTTTTTTAACCGTAGCATCGGCAGTGCGCTGAGCAATCTCTACACTCTGAGAGGCTCTTACAATTTCTTTCTGCATATCGGCTATTGCCGTTTCTTTCTCTACACCCTGACGTTGTTCCTGTGCCATTTTCTGCGTTTGGTAAGTTTTCTGTTCTTCCTCAGCTATCTTACGGTCAGTAAGGGTTTTCATAAGCGATTCAGGAGGCACAATGTCACCTATAAGTGTATCTACGGCATTAACGTTATACTCATCAAGCACCGCACGGATGTGGTTTTTAGCCGACTCCTGGCGCTCTTTACGGGTGCTTAGGAAGGAAATCACATCGCTGTCCTGGGCTGAGTTACGGAAATAGTTACCTATGGTAGGCTCTAATACCTGAGATACAAGGTTGTTCATGCTACCAAAACGCCTGATAACTTTAGGGGCTTCATTTGCCGGAACGTGAATTATCTGCGCCACGTCCAGGTTAAAAGGGAAACCGTCTTTACTACGCACGGTTATGGTGCTTAGGTTTTTATCCAGGTTATGTGATTCGCTGCGCGCATTAGCCCAGTTTAGTACCAGGTTTGTCGTAGGTACAGGTTCCAGCTTAGTTGTATATTTATTAATAGCGTATTTACCGGGGCCTAGTGGTTCCATCCATACACCTCGTTGGCCTTTAGCTACAATGTTACCGTGTTTAAAGCTTTCTCCTGTCATGTCTTCTCCTTCTTCCCCTATGTATGAAATTACTACTCCTACAGATCCTATAGGTACTTCGGTCATAGGTATTTGTTCTACCTGTACGCCCCAGGTGTTTAAGTAATAAGAACCTGCCAGTATAACCTGAGGCTGTAAACCCCTGTTACCCCCGTTTTCAAGAAACTGGTCAAAATCCTGGAAGTTATTATGACCTTCGGCAAACTTACCTGCGATTTGCCCTATGGGGATTGGTTCGCCATCAAGGGCGGTAACAATACCCACCATGTTTTCAAAGACCTTGGTCTGTTCGGCTATAACTACATCAAACAAATAGGTATTTATCCTATACGAACCTGTAGTAATAAAAGCCGTTTGCCTACCCTTTTGCCCGCCATTCTCCAAAAAAGCAACCGCATCCTGAAAGTTATCGCTTTCTACTTTGCGTGCCAGGATTCTACCTGTTGGTATTTCCTTACCGTCTTTACTCAGTATCAGGCCTATTTTTCCTTCGGGGATTATAGTAAACGGTGTCATGTCTATGCTGTACTGCCATATCCATTTCATCCAGTACAAGCCGGGTGCTAGCGTTTGCGCCTGAAAGCCCGCTTCGCCACGTGTGGCTATTATACGCCCGTCGGGTAGGGAAGTATGCTCGCCAAAGAGCACAAATTTTTTGGTAACAAGTCCTATCCTGTCTTCAGGCACTATTACCATACCAAAGAACACACGGAGTACAAATTTGTACCCCACTACACATAAAATTACCAGCATTATCCACCAGTAATTACTTAAAGCTGTTGCCATTTTTATAAAGATTTATATGACAAATGTAGAGGGAAGGAATATCCCCGGATATGAAAATCGTAATTTTAACTAAAGGTGTTTTTAGGGCTAACAGGGTGCCTGAAATCAGCCTTTTTAAGGCCTGAAATTGACACGTGGTAAAATAATTTTGCAGAATGTCAGACATAGTTGGTTTTGCCAAAAACACCCGTATTTATGGCATTTTTAACATTTGTTGTTCCTAAAACGTTTTCGCTGCGCTGGTATTTTTTGTAGGAACACTAAATATTTTGTAAGAAAAACGTCAGGTTTTTATGTTTTGCGATAAAAATTTATGTTCAGGTATCTTTTTTTGGCACAAAAAAAAGCCTGCCCCTATATACGGGGCAGGCTCTAAAAACTATCAATTACAAAAAGTTTGGGGCTTTAGCTGTTATTTTTTAATAAGTTTTGTTTGAAGGGTGTTATTAGTAGCATCGGTTACTTTAACAATGTATGCTCCTGATTGAAGTGCCGAAACATTTATAGTACTTTCTGATGCAGCCAATACCTGCTGCCCCTGAAGGTTATAAATTTTTATCTCCTTTATCAGTTGGTTCGCTGTAATCTTTATAACGTCTGTTGCAGGGTTAGGCAATAGCTGAACCATTAGTTTATTAACAATATCATTAGATAACGTACTGGTAGTAAAGTGCGAATATAAGGAATAACCTATCATCTGTCCGTTCGTGGCGCGTAGAGAGCAGTAGTAATCTGTGCCCGGTTGCAAATTGGTAATGGTATAAGTATTTGTAACAGCATTTCCGTTACTTCCCGGTACATTTACCTCTTGCTGGTCGTTTTCATTGGTGCCGTAAGACAAGATAACACTTGTTTCTCCAATACCCTGATTAAGCGAATACGTTACTGTTGCAGTAGTATCTGTAATATCTGATACGGTAACCGGATCTATATATATGTATACAGGTGCCGCAGTAGTTGTAAATGTGCCGATATCTGAATAGCCTGTACCGTTTACCGAAGATGCTACTACTCTATAATAGTACAAAGTTTGCTCCGTCAGTCCGTATATTGAGGTGCCGGTAGTAAACTGTCGAGATACCGTAATCTCAGCAACATCTGTACGCTGGGTTAATTGATCTGGAGCTGTGCCATATTCAACGTAGTAGCTAACCGTTGTATTGGTATTTGGGGAAATGAAGTAGTTTATTGTAGCACTTCCAAAGCTAATGCCGTTAACGTAAGTTATAGGTACCTCGGGCGCGTTTGAGTTAGTAGTTGTAAAACTGCCTACCGATGAAGTAGTTGTTCCGCTGGCGTTTGTGGCCGAAACTGTATAGTAATAGGTGGTGTTAGCAGTAAGGCCGGTAATAGTAACCGTTTGTGGCGTATTTATATTACCGGTAGTAGGCTCACCCGATACAATCCCAGTAAGTGCCGTAGGCGATGTTCCGTATCGTACCTCGCTGGTAGCGGTTTCGTTCTGTGCGTTAACTGTGTAGGTTATCCCGGCACGGGTATTATTTATGTTTACACTGCTTATTGCAGATAATAGAGGCGGCGTTATAGCCTGTGTATTAAACATAACCGATTCAATTTCGCTGCCGCTTAATACCCTGTTGTATATAAACATCTCGTCTATCATACCTATGTAGCCTTTTTGGGCGTGGAGATTACCGCTAGATGCAAGCCCGTTGCCTATAACAGCTTTTATAAATGGCTTTAGCATGCGCCCTGCCGAAGCTTGTATAGGCAGCCTGTTAGCATTTATCCACAGTGCAAGCGGTATATTATTTGCCGGGTCATACGTAATTGTTACATGTCGCCATGTAGCAGGTTCCGGGTAGGTGTATTGAGAGTCTACATTTATATAGCCGCCTGTGGTACTAATTTCTGCCTTAAGCGCACCCTGATAGCGGCATAGAAAACTTCCAAAAAATTCAACTTGTGTACCATAGGTGTTTTGCGTATTCTGAGTGTCTTTATACCAGTACGATATGGTTATGGGGGTGTTTGTACCAAATACATCGTTTAATGTAGTATTTATAAGTGCCTGGTCTCCGGAGAACAGAACGCCTTTTCCTATTTTTCCGCTATTTTCATACGTTGCCGAAGGGATTTCTGTACCCGATGGCGGGGTAAAGTTGTGTTGCTGGTTATGACTGTTACCGTTTCCTTCAAATCCATAATACCCAACAAGCCCATTTGTAGGGGCCTGGGCAAACAACAGTGATGAAGCAAAAAATGATAGACTTAGTAATGTTTTTTTCATATTACAGTGTGTTTTTTCAGCAAAATTAGTAGCGTATGGCCACCAGGTTTTTGGTTATTTTACCAAAACCGCGTTTGGTTTTATTAAAATGCTAAAGGTGTAGGGAAATGATAAAATTGCGTAACTATTATTTATGAATGCAACTGTAATATTTTTTAAAATGGGCAGTCATTAAAAAAAAAGCAACCATGAAAACAATAGTAATTATCGTCTTGGCACTGTTTTGTGTATCCTGCCGTTTTTCGGATGAAAACAGTAACTACTATTTCACAGCAGCACAGCCAGAGGCATCTGAAGCTGTAAAAACGATTCCCCGCCGTTTCCTCGGTAAATATTTAGATGAAAACGGCGATACGCTCGTAGTTTCTAAAACTGAGGTGATAAGAAAATATTATTCGGGCTGGTCTGTAAATAAGGACTCAATATACGGTACATTAATTAAACATCAAGAGGATGGTGGCAAAGTGCTAGTTACAGGTGCCGATAAAGATTCGGTTTATATGCAAACCGTTACTGCCGATACTTTATTTAAAATACAAAGCGAAAAGGTAGCTAAATATTTTAAAGGTTACCTGCTTGTGAATACCCCTGCCGATGATGCATGGCACGTTAGTGTTTATCAGGTGCACGAAGACAGTTTATATATAAGCCGCTATGTGTATGCTGATGATTATAGTACATTTTCAGCTGCCATAAACGACGTCCATACAAACGCTGATACAACTAAAGTTTGGGTAAATCCTACCCGCAAAGAATTAAAAAAAATATTAAAACTCAAATTAGGCCGTGCCGAAGGTTTCAGGCGTATAGCAAGCCGCTAAAAGTTATTTATTACGTACATTTTTAAAAAATATATTTACCCTCTATTTATATCATCCATGAAATTAACACTTAAAAAGATAGCCAAGGTTATTCTAAAACTTATACTGAGTATTGTAGGTTTTGTTGTATTATACCTGCTTTCGGTGTTTTTACTGTATCGTATCCCCGTAAACCGTCATCCAAAAGAAGGCGGAACCATACCCGTATATATTTTAACCAATGGCGTACATACTGATGTTGTGGTACCACTTAAAAACAATATTAAAGACTGGAGGAAGGAACTGAAATTCAGCCAGACCAAAGCAAACGACAGCCTGGCGCAGTATGCTGCTTTTGGCTGGGGAGATAAAGGTTTTTACCTCTACACGCCGGAGTGGAGCGATCTTAAAGCGAGCACGGCATTTAAAGCGGCTTTTTACCTGAGCACCTCTGCCATACATACTACGTTTTACCGAAACATGAAAGAGGGGACCGACTGCAAAAAAATGCTTGTAACGCCAGACGATTATCGTGCGCTGGTGCGATATATAGAAGATAGCTTTAGTCCTGGTGCCGATGGTAACGTGCAATGGATACAAGGCTACAGCTACGGAAAGCATGATGCATTTTACGAAGCCAAAGGACGTTACAGCCTTTTTTATACTTGTAATACCTGGGCTAACGGTGCCCTAAAAGCAGCGAACCAACGGGCTGCGCTGTGGACTCCCTACGACAAAGGAATTTTCTATCACTACGAATGAGACGTAAGGTGATAAGGTCGAAAGTCGAAAGTCGAAAGTCTGAAACTATAAAATTTACGCATAGTTTTATCCGTACCTTCAGTTCCTTGGCTTTATGACTTTCCACTTTACAACTTTTAACTAAACTTGGCAAAGTATTTGGTTTTCTGTTAGCATGATCAAGAGAACAAAACTTTACTCCGTTATTGTTACAGGGCTTATGGCACTGTGTTCGTATGGGCAGGATTTTGCCAAAGTAGACAATACTGTAAAAAGCTATCCTACAACGTACAACAGTATGGACAGGCTGGCATCGCGCATTAACAGCGACTTTAGCCGCGACGACGAAAAAGCCCGGGCTATTTTTACATGGATAGCACGTAACATCCGCTATGATAACAGCCCCGAAGCTCTTGGCGCAAAGCCTATAAAGTATTCTTACAGCACAGAGTCAGAACGGCTGGCAAAGGTAGCTGAGATAGAAAATGATTTGGCTTCGCGCACGCTTCGGTCTAAAAAAGCGGTATGCCACGGCTACGCCATGCTGTATAAAATAGTTGCTGCCAAAACAGGGCTGGAAAGTACAGTAATTTACGGCACCGCCAAAATACGACCTCAGGATATAGGCAAAAGTCCGGATGCAGGAAACCATGCCTGGAATGCGGTAAAACTCAACGGCCAATGGAAGCTGCTGGATGTTACCTGGGGCGCAGGAGGTATGACTGGCGGCAGCAATGCCTTTAATTTTATCTTTGACGATAAATACTTTTTAACCAGCCCCGAAGTATTTTTCCTGAACCATTACCCTACAGATAAAAAATGGTTGCTAACCGATAAAAGCCCGTCTGATTTTGCGGCGCTTCCGTTGTATTATGATTTGGGTTACGAGCTGGTTTCCCCTGACTTTGGCATGATAAAAACCAATGGCAGCGGCCTGGTGCCCTTTCGTATAAAAGGGATTAAACCTACAGATGAGGTAGCGTATCAGTTTACATCGGGCAGGTTTTCTAAAAAAGTGACCCCGGTAATTAAAAACGGCATTGCAGAGTTTGGTGTTTTATTTGACGCCACTGCCCGCGGAACACTCACTATTTTTGTAAATAAGACTTCTATTGCAGCGTATAACGTAGCACGTTAATAATAAAATCAGGTTGTAGCCCGGAAAGCGAATGTTTTCCGGGCTACGGATTTTTATATTTTTTGCAGATGGTGTATATTAGCACAAAATACGCAAATTACCCCTATGTCAGAACAAAATCAGTATACGGAAGAAAATATACGGTCGCTGGACTGGAATGAACATATCCGCATAAGGCCGGGTATGTACATCGGTAAGTTAGGAGACGGATCATCGCCGGATGATGGTATTTACATTCTACTGAAAGAAGTACTGGATAACTCCATAGACGAGTTTGTAATGGGTACCGGTAAAACCATAGAAGTTACCATACGCGATAAAACTGTTACCATACGTGATTACGGGCGGGGTATTCCGCTGGGTAAGGTGGTAGATGTGGTAAGCAAAATGAATACCGGGGGTAAGTACGACTCTAAAGCGTTTAAAAAATCGGTTGGTTTAAATGGGGTAGGTACCAAGGCAGTAAATGCCTTGTCTACGTTTTTCAGGGTTGAATCTGTGCGTGATAACCAGCTAAAAGCGGCTGATTTCTCTGCCGGTATACTTACAAACGAGGAGCCGCTGGTAGAAACCACGCGCCGTAGGGGGACCAAGGTGCAGTTTATAGCCGATGAAATCATTTTTAAAAACTATAAATACCGTAATGAGTATGTAGTAAAAATGCTGAAAAATTACTGCTACTTAAATACGGGTTTAACCATAATTTATAACGGCGAAAAATACTATAGCGATAACGGCCTTAAAGACCTTCTTTCTGAGAACATACAAGAAGAAGACCGTATTTACGATATTATTCACCTTAAAGATGCGGATATAGAAATTGCCATGACGCATAGTAAAACCCAGTACAGCGAGGAGTATTACTCGTTTGTTAATGGGCAAAACACTACTCAGGGTGGTACCCACCTTGCGGCGTATCGTGAAGCTTTAGTGCGTACCATAAAAGAGTTTTACAACAAAAACTTTGAAGCCGCAGATATAAGGAAATCCATAGTTAGTGCCATAAGTGTAAAGGTAGAGGAGCCGGTTTTTGAATCGCAGACGAAAACCAAACTGGGCTCTACAGATATGGGGCCTAACCTGCCTACCGTACGTACTTTTGTAAACGACTTTGTTAAAAACAAACTCGACAACTTTTTACACCGTAATCCTGAAACTGCCGATGCGCTGCTAAAAAAGATATTACAGGCAGAGCGCGAGCGTAAAGAGCTTTCGGGTATACGGAAGCTGGCGCGCGACAGGGCAAAAAAGGCAAGCCTGCACAACAAAAAGCTGCGCGACTGCCGTGTACACCTTACAGATGTAAAAAACCCGCGAAGCCTGGAAAGTACGTTGTTTATTACAGAGGGGGATTCGGCGTCAGGGTCTATAACTAAATCACGAGATGTAAATACACAGGCAGTGTTTAGCCTTAGGGGTAAGCCTTTAAATTCGTACGGTATGAGTAAGAAAATCGTGTACGAAAATGAGGAGTTTAACCTGCTTCAGGCCGCGCTTGACATAGAGGAGGAAATGGGTAACCTGCGTTACAACAATATTGTAATTGCTACCGATGCCGACGTAGATGGCATGCACATCCGCCTGCTGCTTATTACTTTTTTCCTTCAGTTTTTTCCTGAACTTATTAAAGAGAATCACCTGTACATATTGCAAACGCCACTTTTTAGGGTGCGTAATAAAAAAGAAACAATTTACTGCTACAGCGATGAAGAGCGCCGTGCTGCCATAGAAAAACTTAAAGGCAAGCCTGAAATAACCCGATTTAAAGGTTTGGGCGAAATTTCACCTGACGAGTTTAAGCACTTTATAGGCCAGGATATACGCTTAGACCCTGTACTAATGGACAATGCTACGTCTATACAAAACCTGTTGGAGTTTTATATGGGTAAAAACACACCAGACAGGCAGGAATTTATTATCAATAACCTTAAGGTAGAAATTGATATGGCTGAAGCCTAGTGTAACTATATATCTTATCAGATACAAAAAGTGGTGACTTTCATATGAGGAAATCACCACTTTTATTTTATTATCTACTGCGTAGGATGCTGCTATTTTTTATCCAATATCCGTTTAACTTCTTTTAGCAGCAGCGGATATCCCGGAACTACCATATCATGTCCGTAACCCTGCAATTCATAGTGTTGGGTTTGTGTATGTCCGTTTAGTTTCATCATACGGGCCATATAGGCATTTTCTTCGCATCGGCCTAAAAGCTCTAATTCTTTGTCGCCGGTTATAAGTAGTAGTGGCGGTGCATCGCCCCTAACATGGTACAGCGGAGCATATTCATCTACAACCGGCTGTTTTTCAGGAATCCCTTTTTCTTTTCGGATGGTAAAATGTGTTATACATTGCGGACTAAAAGGTATTAATCCCGCGATTTTGTTAGCATCTATGTTATACTTTGCGAGCCATTTTTTATCCAGCCCTACCATAAGGTTGAGGTAGCCGCCCGCAGAGTGCCCCGAAAGGAAAATGTTAGCTGCGTCGCCGCCATATTTCTCTATATTGTTAAACGCCCAGGCTACCGCTGCAGCCGCATCTTCTATATACGCGGGTGCTTTAACGTTAGGGCTTAACCTGTATCCCACGCCTATAATGGCGTAGCCATTCTCTTTTAGTTCTTGTGGTATTTCTTTATTTCCTCCGGTAATGCCACCACCGTGAAACCATAGTATCGTACCGAAAGCCTTTTTATTTGTAGGGTAGTACAAATCTAACACACAGCGTTCGGCTTTGTAGGTGTCATTTTTATAGTCCTGTTCAGGATAGTACCGAACGTTTGTTTTTAATGCGTACGTAGTACCTTGTGCCAATACCGCTACCGAAAAAAACAGCAGAAAAAAAAGTGTAATGTACTTCTTCATTTTAAATGGATGTTTGAGGAATGCCTAAAGGTACGCTTTTCCCGAACTGTCTACACGTTCCAGCCCGGCTAATATTTGAAGCACAGCTCCTGTGTCGGTTACCCTGTATTTTGCAGCTGTGTTACCGGTTCCTACCTTAATCGAAAACTCGTTTTCTGCACTTAGCTGTTCAAACATATCCTCATCGGTACGGTCATCGCCAAAAGCAATTACCAAGTCATAGTTTCCGGTTAAAATGTTGTTTCGGCAGGTTGTACCTTTGTTGGCCATATAGTGTTTTACCTCTATAACTTTGTTACCGTCTATAATTTGTACAGGTTCATTGTACAGATTATTTTTAAGTAGTGTAAGCAGCTCTCGTGAGGTAAGAAAACCTAGTTTTTCGTCAACGTTACGGTAATGCCATGCTACACCGAACTCTTTTTCTTCAATAAAACTTTCCGAATTGCGGTCTGTATACTCTTCCATAATACTTATTACACGTTGTTTCCAGCTGTTGTTACCCGAAATTACAGGTTCCCATACCTGGCGTTTTATCCAACCGCCGTGCTCAGCTACAAGCCCTACACCGGTGTCGCCTAATTGTTGTTCCAGGAAATTACGATCCCTGCCGCTAATTACCCACACCTCGTTACATGGGTCCGCTGCCAGATTTTTCAGTAATAATTTCACTTTTTCAGAAGGCACGGCAAGTTCTGGCTTAGGTTGCAGTTGTACTAACGTACCATCGTAGTCCAGCAGTAGTAAACGTTTTTCCGCTTTTTCAAATTTTTGAAGCAGTACATTCAGGTTATCACCGGTAAGCGGTAACGATTTATTGTCTGTAGCCTGCATTTCCTGCGCATCGCTTAAAAAGCGCGAGGCCCACACAAAAACATCATGCTTTTTAAGGTAGTGCTGCATGCGTTCCATTCGTTGTTCCTGTTCTGGTTCGGGCATGGTAAGTGCTTGTTGTATGCGCTCTGCCGTATGCTCTGTATCAAACGGATTTATGGTTATAGCATGTTGTAATTCTTTATACGCACCCGCCATAACGCTTAATAGCAATACACCTCGTTTGTCTTTTCTGGAGGCTACGTACTCTTTAGCCACTAAGTTCATCCCATCCCGCACGGGCGAAATCAATGCTACATCTGCACTGTTATACAATGCTATAAGTCGGTCAAAGTCTACCGCCTGGTATTGGTATACCACAGGGCTCCATTTATAATTACCTAATGCTCCGTTTATACGTCCTACGTTTAGCTCTATGATGTGTTTACGTTCGCCATACTTGCCGATTTCTTCACGTGATGGCACAATTACAAGTAAGAACACTACTTTCTCTTTCCACTCCGGATATTTTTTCAGGAATGCCTCAAATGCGTTCAGGCGGTTGTTAATCCCCTTAGAATAGTCCAGTCGGTCTACCGAAAAAATTATTTTTTTGTCAGGGTATAATGCTGAAATTTCATCTCTCAATTTAACTACTTCAGGTTTATCATACGCATCATTAAATTTTTCAAAGTCAATACTTATAGGGTAGGAGCCTACTTTTGTACGGTGGGTTTCCTGCGAAAAGATAAAACCGTTTTGATTATAACCTAATAGTTTCTCTACACACTCTGTAAAATGAATGGCATTATCCCAGGTGTGGAAGCCCGCCAGGTTTGCTCCGAGTACACCCTCCAGTATGTAGCGTTTTACCTTGTTTGGCAGTATCCTGAATATTTCGAAGTTAGGGAAGGGGATATGCAGGAAGAATCCTATCGTAGCATCAGGGTGCTGCTCCCGTATCAATTTTGGCAATCCCATAAAATGGTAGTCATGTATCCATATTATGTCGCCCGGTTCATAGATGGCGTTTACCTTATAGGCCACCACTTCATTGGCGGTTTTGTAATCTTCAAAAGCCTCCGCATTATACTCCATAAACGAAGGGAAGTAGTGGAACAACGACCACAATACCGAATTGCTGAAAACATGGTAAAAGTTTTTATTCAGCTTTTTGTCTAAAAAAACGGGTTCTATTTCAAATGTTTTTGGGAAGCTGTTTTTATACGCGTCCCAAATATTTTTCTCAAAATCGGCAACGCCTACCCATGTAAGTTCCTTATTACTTTTATCAGAATAAGAGCGTATGGCTGTGGCCAGTCCTCCTGCCGACGGTGTTATGGTAGTTTTCCGGTTTTGTTTTTTTATCGAAAGCGGTAATCTGTAAGACACAGTAATAATTTTCATGGGTGTTTTTTTTACTGCCTTTATATGGTTCCGGCATTAATTTTTTTAAAGTTACAAACCCATTACCGTAACCATGGTTTAATATGTGTTACTTAACATTACTTTATAAAAAAAGCCCTGCATTAGCAGAGCTTTTAAAATTATATTAGTAAGAAAATTTACTGAGGCCTGTTGATATAAACCCATCCGGTTTTTGATTCGGTTGCGGTTTTAACCATATAGAAATACGTACCTGTAGGTAGCTCGTCTCCGTTGTCGGTTTGCCCGTGCCACTCGTTGGTGTAGTTTGTTTTATGGTATACTTCCAGTCCGTAACGGTTAAATATGGTAAGTTTTTCTACATTAAAACCGGCAAGATCAAACTCATCGTTACGGTTGTCACCATTTGGCGATATACCCCTTGGTATGTCGCAGGCAGTACCGGCAGCCTCAAAATTGTAAGAAGCAGTACAACCTTGTGCTGTAGTGATGGTAAGTTGTAGTGTTATAGGGAAAACACTAATATTGTTATCATTAGCATATTTTGTAACATCAAACTCTGGACCATCTGTAGAAACAGTAGCACCGTTTGCGGTTTTCCACTGGTAGTTAAGCGTGTTGAAATCAAATGCACCTTCAGAAGTTAGTTCAAACATAAAATGCCTGCCTGCGGTAGAAGTTGCACATCCCTCAAATGTTTCAAATACTGGCAGTGCCGGTGCTGGTGCAATCGTTATGTTACCTGTGGTGTTAGTACATCCCAGAGCATTTTTTACTGTTACCTCGTAGTTTCCGGCATTAAGGCCACTAAATACAGGGTTAGTAGTAAAAGCACCTCCGTTAAGACTGTATTCCAGTCCGGCTACTTGGGTTACATTAATGGTAGCAGTATCGTTAGCACAGTTTATAGTGCTAACATTATACGCAGGTACAGCCGGTCCCGGTGTAGCAGGAGCAATAGTAACCGGTGTGCTGTTTGTACAGCCAGCAGCATTGCGCACCGTAATTGTATAGGTATTTGCAGATAAGTTACTAAATACGTTATTGCTGCTAAAGTTAGTTCCGTCTATGCTGTATTCCAGTCCTGCAACAGGGTCAACCGTAATTGTAGCAGTGGCTACTGCGCAAGAAAGGGTAGTAGCACTATAGATTGGTGTTGCCGGAGTTGATGGGCCTGGAGCAATTGTTACAGGAACACTGTTTCTACATCCTGCTGCATTTCGCACTGTAATTGTGTAAGTATTTGCAGTAAGTCCGCTAAATACATTGTTGTTGCCAAAGTTAATACCATCAATGCTGTATTCAAGTCCTGCAACAGGATCAACTGTAATGGTTGCCGTTGTTGTACCACAAGCTATTGTAGTAGCACTGTAGGTAGGTACAGCCGGAGTTGCCGGAGCTGGAGCAATAACAAACGGACTGGTACTGTTAGTACATCCATCTGCATTACGTACGGTAATAGTATAGATGTTAGCAGCAAGACCGGTAAATACGTTATTTGTTGTAAAGTTGGTACCGTCTATGCTGTACTCAAGTCCTGCAATAGGGTCTACTGTTATAGTAGCTGTTGAAACTGTACAAGATAGGGCAGTAGCGGTATATGTAGGTACTGAAGGGCCAGCCGCTGCTGGTGCAATGGTAACCGGAGTGCTGTTAGTACATCCGTTAGCATTGCGCACGGTAATTGTGTACGTATCTGCGGTAAGTCCGTTGAATATATTATTAGAGCTAAAATTAGTACCGTCTATACTGTACTCAAGACCGGCTACAGGGTCTACGGTAATAGTAGCCGTTGGGTTGTTACACGTCAGCGTTGTTGCAGTATACGTTGGTGCAGCAGGGCCAGTAGCGGCAGGAGCTATGGTAAATGGCGTACTGTTTATACAACCGTTTATGTCTTTTACGTATAGTGTGTAAGAACCAGCAGTAAGATTAATGAAAATATTAGTGGTAACAAAGTTAGTACCGTCCAAGCTAAATTGCAGGCCGGCTGTAGGCGTTACGGTTAATATAGACAAAGGAATTAAACACGTTACAGGAGTTGTTGTAAAAGCAGGTACAGTTGGGCTAGGGTTAACCGTAAGCTGGGCTGCATTACTGATAAGTGTACATGTTGCCGAAGTTACCTCAAGGTAGTATTGTTTTCCGTTTAAAGCATTAACTACATTTACTGTTAGCGTTGCTATTTGCGCGCCGCTATAGGTAGCGTCATTAGTAACGTTTACCCAGTTTCCTGTGCTGTCTAATGTTTTCCATTGGTAAGTATAGCCGGTTGCGTTTTGTACTACAGCCGTAAATACCGCCTGACTGTTGTTGCACACAGCAGTACTTTGCGGTTGTGTAGTAATAGAAGCCTGTGGCGTAGTAGGCATATTGTAAATACCAAGGTCTGCACAGGTTTCAGTGTTACTTATTGTCCAGTCCGCTACGTTGTAAACAGGGTTTGGCAGTGGAACTGCCGTATTAAGGCGATACATAGAATAACCCCTGTTGTTCGGCATCTCTACACGGTCTATAAGCGAGCCGTTTTTAAGCAGTTTAAATTCGTCATTATCATTAAAACCTTCAGGCAGTTCGCCTCTTAAAGGTGTTGTAACTGTACAGGTAAGGCCATTACTTCTGGTAGCAATGTATATTTGGCCCGGAGCAAGCATACCCGAAAGGGTAAAGGTGGATGCCGGAGTGGCGTCGCCTATATTACCATAACGCTCTAGTGTATATTGAGAAAGATCTATAGTAGCTGCTGTACCGTTGTAAAACTCAACAGCACCGCCTTCACCCGCCTGATCATCATAAATTTCTGAAATAAATAAATCTGTAGCAGTGCCTACACCCGGGCAGTTGTTTGTAAGATAGGTGTAGCTAAAGGTTGATTCGCCTGTACAGTTATTTGTTGTTACTTTAATCGTTCCTGTAGCCGAAACCGGGGCAACTGCCTTTATCTGGGTATCTGACACTACTGTAAAGGAACTGGCAGCTACGCCGTTAAACAACACGGACGATGTTCCTGTACCTGCCGAAAATCCGCTACCGTTTATGGTAACAACGGTTCCTACAGGACCTGAAACAGGCAGTACAGAAGATATAACGGGTGCCGTACAGGTTGAAGTTACGGTACCAAAGAGTGTAAAGTCATCTAAGCGGAATGTTCCTGACCCTGATGCACCACTAAGTGTTAAAGTTACAGTTACGTTACCGGTTAATCCCGCAACAGCTGTACTTACGGGAGTATTGCCTATTGCCGCACCTGATGTAGGTACGCTTCCGTTTCCTACAGCTGTACCGTTAATGGCAAGCGACCAGTTTTGAGCACCAGAGTTACTGCGTTGCCTCCAAAAATCGAAGGCTGTAATTTCCAGTTGCTTTTGTGGTGCCACGGTAAACGTAAGTGTAATAACCGGGTTACCTGATGAGTCGGTAAGACCTATGGCTCGTCCTGTGCCTCTTGTGAAACTGGTCCAGTCGCCCAGGGAGTTTGTCCAGATGGAATTACTAAGATTCGCATCAAGGATTGTTGGCGCTACGTTATACGTAGGGTTGCCACTAGTTGGCGCTGTATCAAATTCGTGTTTATACACCTGAGCATTTGTAACTACAGGTAGTAAAAATGATAATAAGGCGATGATAATAGCTGGTTGCTTTATCATTTTCGGTAGTTTTTCTAACATCAAAAATGAGATTAAAATTTTGGCAAATGTAGCGAAACGTTTTGTTTCATTTTCAACAAAATTATACACAGATGTTTATAAAATTATTAATTAGCAATTTTAACACTTTTTGCCCAACAAAAAAAGACCCTCGTAAGAGGGTCTTTTGGTGTAGTTGTGTCAGAAATTACAGTGCTCTGTTTATATAAATCCATCCGGTTTTCTGTCCGGCTGATTCACTGTCAATCATATAGAAATATGTTCCGGTAGGCAGCTCATCGCCATTGCTGGTTTGTCCGTGCCATTCGTTTACATAATTTGTTTTGCTGTAAACTTCTTTTCCGTAACGGTTAAAGATTGATATTTTTTTAACACCGAATCCGCTTAAGTCAAAATTGTCATTAAGTCCTGCAGTTCCGCTAGGGGAAATACCACGTTGAATCTGACATGTAATTCCATCTACCGTGTACGGAAGTGTTTTTGTACAGTTGCCTACAGTAACTTTTACGTTAAACACCATCGGGTAAACAGGGTTATTAATGGTCTGTATGTATTTGCTTACGTTAAAGTTCTCTGAGTTGTCACCTACGGTAACTCCTGAGGCTGTTGTCCATTCATAAGAAGCAGCCGCATCATTAAACGAATTGTTTACAGGTGTAGTACTTATTATAAAGCTAGGCCCTTCACATGCACCATCCACAGCAAACTCAATTTCGCCAGCAAGGTTAAATGTAAATGATGTGGTATTTCCAAGCGCACAATTTGAAGGATCTGCTGCTACTGTATACGCTACAGTATAAGATCCCGGAGTTGCATTTGCCAATGAAAGCTGACCGGTTGTGGCGTTAATACTTAAACCGCCTGTTACGGTAAAGGTACCCGTGGTGTTAAAACCTGGATTTGTAAATGGTGTAACAGTACCAGTGCCGTAGCAGTAATTGGTTTCGTAAGTAAATCCTACCTCCGGAGTAGTTGTAGGTACAATAGTTATTCTTACAGGGGTACTTGTTGCACCGGCAATACAGTTGGTCACGTCTGATAGCACGGTGTAAAACACATCGTATGTACCCGGTGTACTGTTTGCTACGTCTATACTTCCCGCGGTTGTATTAATGGCAAGTCCGCTTCCCTGCGTGTAGCCAAACGTTCCTCCACGAGTAAAGCCAGTAAATTCCTGTACAGTTAGATTAGCTGTTGTTGATGAACAAACACTTGTGCTGCTGTAATTAAATTGTGTTATCGGTACCGTAGGAGCTGTTATTATTACGGTAGCCGGAATATTTATTGCGGCTGCTATACAGTTAACATTATCCTGAGGCAGATTATAAAATACCGTATACGTTCCCGGAGTGCTTGTTGTTAAGTCAATTTCTCCGTTAACCGGATTAATGCTTAGTAGCCCTGCAGCAGCAGTGGTGCTAAATGTACCACCTCTTACAAAACCTGGATCGGTTTGAGGAGTAAGTGTTGTTGCAAGTCCGCAAACCGGATTGTAGCTGTATATTGTGTTTGGTACACTAAGCTGTTTTATAGTTACAGGGATTGCTGCACTTACGGCTGCATTTGTACAGTTAGTGCTGTTAGCAGTAACGCTATAGGTTACGGTGTAGTCACCTGGTGTGCTCGCAGCTATATTTATCTCTCCTGTTGAAGGATTTATAACAAGAGCGCTAGAGCTTGGGGTATAAGTACCGCCCGTAGTAAACGTGGCAGCAGATGCAGGTACCGGGAAAATGTTTGCACTTGTTTCACATACAGTAGCATAGGTAAACGCTACATCAGCCGGATTAAGTGCTTTTATAACAATTTGATTTCTCGATGAGCTAAGTGCAAGGCAATTTGCTGCGTCTGCCTGTACTGTGTAAATTACATCATATGTACCCGCAGTACTTGCAGCAAGGTTTATTATTCCGGTTACAGGGTCAATTACTAAACGCGTCGGATCAGAAGATGTAAATGTACCGCCTGTAGTTGTACCTGTGTTTAGTGAGGCCTGTGGGTTTGTACCTGCAATACATGCCTCTGACGGAAGTGTAAATGCGGTTGGCTGTGTGGCAGGAGCGTTTACCGTTACGTTAATTGTAGTTCTTGCGCTTTCGCAACCCGCCGCCGATTTCTGACTCACATAGTAGTTTGTACTTCCTGTTACAGAGGTATCAGGCGTAGGAGCTGATGCCAACTCAGTTCCGCCGTTTGCGGAAGTATACCAGTGTAGCGTATTTCCTGAATCTGCTGTTGCTGTAAGTGGGGTAGCAGTAGTGTTTTGACAGTATACCACGTTACTGCCCACTGGCGCGTTAGGAACCGCGTTAACCGTTATGGTAAATGGTAGTCGTGCTCCTTCACATGTACCGTTAGACTGGCTTACATAGTACATAAATGTTCCGGCTGTAGCGGTACTCGGTGTAGGTGCAGCGGTAAGTTCTGTACCACCACTTGCTACGTCGTACCAGTGAAGGGTAAACCCTGTATCAGCCGTTGCAGATAGTGTAGTGGCTGATTGGCCCACGCAATATGTATATGTATCTTGTGTTGTGGTAGGTAGTGCAATTACCGGTGCTGTATAATTTACAGTCAGCGTACTGGTACAGTAAGAGGTTACCCAGTCATAAAGGTAAACACCAGGAACAGAGAAACCGCTAATAGTTGTATTATTAGCACGTGTATTAGCAATGGTTGTTGCAGAAGGGTTGTCCGTATGTGCTACCCAGTTACCGTCGCCCCTGGCATTTATACTAACTACGTTGTTAGTACAGTTTGCAGCAACCGGACTTGTTGTAATTATACTGTTATCGGCTGTAAAAGTAATAGCATCCAGGAAATTACCAATACTGGTGTCTCCTGTAGCGGTAGACACTGCCTTAAAGAAAAAGCGGGTTACGGTTTGTCCTGCCGGTACGGTATATGTAATGCTGTTGTCAGCGCCATAATAAACCCAGGCACTGTTTCCGGTACTAAATGTACGGTTACCCACCCTCGTAGTGTAGGTTGATGGCGATTGAGATGCATCACCTGCAAGGATTTCCATTACGTCTGTACCACGGCGGCCTCGGTGAGCAAATTTTATGGTAAACGTTGTTGGAGAAGGTGTAGGGAAGTCTTGGTATATACCCATAACACCTTGATTAATGTTTGCGTTGATTTCTATGAACTGAACGCCATCATAGGCCGGTACATTTTCTGTATTTGTAGGCCAAAACTCCATTACATGGTCATTTGCAGTAGTTTTCCAACCCTGAATCTGGTTATCACTGTAGAAAATAGGATTCGGGTTATTTGTTGGGTTTGCCCACACAGGGTTTTCAAAACTAGGATTAATAGTTGTTATTAAACACTCCGATGCGTTACCTGCTGTAGGCGGTGGAGGCGTTGAAACACAAATGCTGTAAGTAAATCCGGTGGCTGGGGTTGCAGAGTCTTGAGAAATACGTACAAAGTATTCCTGTCCCGGTACTAAATCCTTTACACGAAGGTAGTTTTGGATAGAGCAGCCAATAGGGGTAAGGTTATCACATGCGTTTTCGTAAACACTAATTACCAGTGGGCGCGTAGGATTCGGCGCGTTATTGCCGGCTACAGGCCCTATATTTGACAGTGAAACAATGTTTGATGAATTTGTAGCGGTAAACTTGTACCAAACGTCTGGCCCGGAAATGCCACTACATGCCGGTAAAGTAGCAGGAGAAGGATATGCACCTAGAAACGTACCGCTTACAGGAGATGTACATGTTTCGTTAGGGCTTACAGTAAGCGAAATTGCGCCGCTACAGTTGTCATTTACAACCGGAGTTGTAAAACTGTTTGGCCCTACCCATAAACTTTTATCTGTACTGCTACATACTGCTCTTACATAGTAATTGTATGTGGTTACAGGGGCAAGTGGGCTATACGGGAAATTTACATTAGTGTTAGCCGGCGTGCCTAATGTTGCAGCAGTTGGTACAGTGCCGCCTGTAGCAGGTGTTACATAAACCTCCCATTGTGTTTCGGTTCCGCCAGGGGTCCAGCTTAGGTAAGCGGTTGTTCCTTCTGCGTTTGCTGTAAGTGCTGTTGGCCTTGGGCAGGTAACAGCTTGTATATTTAAGTTATCTACAGCTGCCGGTGGCTGGTTTGTAGTAAAACCATTATTATTCCATTCAAATACTACCCTGCAAATCCTACCGGCAAAAGCTGTAGAACTTACGTTGTTGTTGTAGGTACTCCAGGCATTGTTCAGCCCAAAATTTCCTCCAACTTGTGTTCCCCCACTATTTGCAGTGGTAATTTGTGTACCTCCTACCGGAGTAAAAGTGCTTGGCACCAGCCAAACCCTCATATAGTCTGAGTTGTTTTCACCTTGAGCTTTCCAGTTAAATGAAACACCTATTTCATTAGTCCCTGCCGGTATCAGTACATCTCTAAAAGCGTGTATTACTGTTCCGGCCACACTTGCATAAGCGTTTGTAGTACCGTTATCGTTACTAACGTATAAAGATTTTGTACCGCTGTTTGCCGTTGCTGTACCTACAACCCAGTTATTTGCGTTAGCGTTTACATTTGTAAAGCTAAAGTTTGTGGTTCCTTCAAAGTCCTGGTTGTAGGTTAATGTTGCCGGAACTTGTGTGGTTGTAAATTGCAATGGCCCCGTCCACGTACTGGTATCGCCGCTGCCGCAGTTACTTCTAACCCAAACATAGTAAGTAGTAAGTGGAGATAACGAGTTTAAAGGCAAGTTAGCAGTAGGAACGTTAGCCGTAGGCGATGTGCCTGCCGTAGGTGCAGTGTTTATTGTAGAAAAGTAAAAATCGTATGTTGGCGAAACGCTTGCCGGTGCTGTCCATGTTATATTAGCCGAGTTTTGATTAGCGCTAACCAAAGTAAGGTTAGATGGGCTTGGGCATGTAATGATAGATAAGTTTATATTATCTAACGCTGCAGGAGTCTGAAGCCCCCCGCCAAGGTCATTTCTCCATTCAAAAATCAGACGCCTTACGGTACCTGCATAAGGTGCGATATTTACTACTGTATTAGAAGTGCTCCAGCTTCCGTTTAGCTGCAGTGTTCCGCCTACTTGTATTCCTCCGCTATTTGCGGCACTTGTTCGTGTACCGGCAACCGGAGTATAGCTTGCAGGTACCAGCCATACACTAACAACATCCGAAGTTTCACCGTAGCTTCGCCAGTTAAATGAAAGATTGGCCTGGTCTGCGTTTGCAGGAATTAAAATGTCTCTGTAAGCATGTACCACAGAGGCACTACCTGTACTATAGTTATTTGTAGTACCGCCGGTGTTAGAAATAAAAAGACCGTTAGTTCCACTGTTTGCGCCCGGGGCGCCAATGTACCACTGGTTTGTTTGGGTGCCGTTTACAAGGCTCCATTGAGACGGTAGTGTTTCAAAATTGTCTGTAAAGTTAAGGTTTGCCGGTATTTGTGTGGTGGTAAAGTTTACCGGCCCTGTCCACGCGCTGGTGTTATTTGCTCCGCAAACACCACGTACATAAACACTGTATGCCGTAGATGGTGTTAGCGTGGCAGGTGTTGTATAAGTGGTGGTGTTTATCTGGGTGCCTGTTCCTGTGGGAGTAGTATTAAATGGCACAACCTCTACCTCATATCCTGCAGAAGATCCGGTCCAGTTAAAAGTAGCCGAAGTACTTAAAGCATTTGCAGAAAGGTTAGCGGGTGCTACACACAGTTCTGAAACCTGAACGTCGTCTACAAGCCAACGGTCACCGTTATCACCCTGCATTACAAACGCAATGTAAAGCGACTGGTTAGTATAGGTGGCGGGTATATTTACAATTTTTTCAGTATATGTGGTCTGAACCGGGTTTAGATCCAGCTCGTTCCATGTTTGTATTTCAGTGAAGGTACTAATGTTTGTAGGGTCTGTACCTATGAAAATCTTATAAATAGTACTTTGGTCTCCATCAAGTGTTAAACTCGACCAAAACTTTAATTGTGCATTATTCGGTACGTTAAAAGCAGGGGTTATAAGCCAGTCTTCGGTAGTAGTGCCGTCAACTACATTTTCTCTATTAATGTATGCTGCATTATTGCCCGAATGCACAGGCTGTACTGTACTGTTTACCTGTCCCCATTTTTGTATAGGTCCACGTTCGTTTCTAATGTACCAGCCGCTTGGTCCGGCCGGGCCGCTAGTTCCGGTAAGTGGTGTCCATGTTCCTTCAAAGTCCTGCAGCGGAAGCTGGGCAAAACTTCGTAAGGAAATTAGGAGCATAAAGATCAAAGTAAATTTTTTCATAAGAAGTCATATAATATTTAGCTTCTAAAATTATCAAAATTGATAAAGATACTTTGGTGTATATATTAAAAAATTGTTTGATTTTCAGAAATCAAACAATTTTAATCACAGAAGTTATATTTTATTTGTAAACGATTAAAAAGTGCTTTTTTACTACAAAACAAAAACCCCTGTAGTTATAAAACTACAGGGGTTTGTTTAAAATGTTTTATTTTTTTGCTTAGTTATTAAGCATTACCGGCATTACCAGCATCGTTACGGTTTCACCTTCGTCTAAACCGTCTACAGGGGTTAAAATTCCTGCCCGGTTTGGTAATGACATCTCCAGCATTATTTCATCGCTCTGTAGGTTTGTAAGCATCTCGGTAAGGAAACGCGAATTAAATCCTATCTGCATATCGTCTCCCTGGTAGTCGCAGGTTAACCTTTCTTCTGCTTTGTTGCTGTAATCGATATCTTCAGCAGAAATGTTTAGTTCGGTACCTGCTATTTTAAGGCGAATCTGGTGTGTGGTTTTGTTACTAAAAATGGCCACACGACGTACTGAACTAAAGAACTGAGTTCTGCTTATAAGTAGTTTATTAGGGTTTTCTTTAGGAATTACCGCTTCATAGTTAGGGTATTTTCCGTCTATAAGTCGGCAGGTAAGTACGTAGTTATCAAAGGTAAACGTGGCATTTGCATCGTTATACTCTATAGTTACCTCAGCATTTGAAGCTGCCAGTATCCCTTTTAGGATGTTCAATGGCTTTTTAGGCATAATAAAGTCGGCCACCTGAGATGCTGTAACATCAGTACGAGCGTACTTTACAAGTTTGTGCGCATCGGTAGCTACAAAAATAAGGCCTTGTGGCGAAAACTGGAAAAATACACCAGACATTACCGGACGAAGATCGTCATTACCGGCGGCAAAAATAGTTTTGCTTATGGCCGTTGCCAATACCTCTGCTGGTACAATGGTAGACGAAGGATCGTCTAAGCTAACGGCTTTAGGAAATTCGTCTCCCGCAGCATAAGCCAGCGCATATTTACCCGAATTAGAGCTTATCTCTACTGTATTATTATCTTCTACAGTAAATGTAAGTGGCTGCTCCGGGAAAGTTTTAAGTGTTTCGAGTAGTAGTTTAGCCGGTACAGCCACGCTGCCCACACTTTGTGATTCAATCTCAAGGGTGGCTGTCATGGTAGTTTCCAGGTCTGAAGCCGATACTTTTAACTCGTTGTTATTCAGTTCAAACAAAAAGTTATCCAGTATGGGTAGGGTGTTATTACTGTTTATAACCCCATTTAACACCTGAAGTTGTTTAAGCAAATATGTACTCGATACTATAAATTTCATCGCAGTTGTAGTTTTTGTTTTTTACCGTTACAATAACGGATAGCAAATATATCGTAAAGCAATTAATACTGAAAATTTTTTTTCAACCCTTGGAGCTTTATGCTTTTGTATACGCCCTTTTACGTAACCATGTAAACAGTACCCCGAACAGTACTAAAATAAGTAGTGGAAGCCCTACGGTAATAATCTCGGCGTTAGTATAATTTTCATATACCTTTTGCGTATTAAGCATTGGCAGGCTTACGTCTTTGGCGCGTACGTTAATGAGTCCGTTGTCGTCCAGCAGATAGTTAACGCAGTTCATTAAAAAGTCTTTATTATCATAGAACTGTTCTGTCCATTTGTCGTACCCAAGCTCAAGCGGCTCTCCATTTTTGTCCACCTGGTTGCGTGCTATGTCACCATCAGATATTACAATCATCTTGTTATCTTTACCTTGTGTTTTGTACGCATTATCTTTGAAAGGTAATATCCTGTTTTCGTACATAGATGTAAACTTACCTTCAAGCAATACAGCCATAGGTAAAAATCCACCTTCTTTATAATCTGTAGGCGATGTTTCCTCGGCTACCATATCCAGCCTTAAAGCAGTAGGAGTACCTACTTTTTTCGAGTAGCGTGAAGATGTAAGTAACACATTCTTTTTAATGCCGTTTTTAAGCGTATCTATGGGGCTTGCAATATCCAGTTTTATCCCATTTAAATTTTTAACAATAGGGTTTTTGTTAATAGAGTCTGGAAACGCAAACGGTGCAAAACGCCACATATATTGCTGGTAGTCGGTTCCGTTACCTCTGTCGCCCGTAGCCAGTTTTAGCGGTGTACCCATTTCATCTTTTATAAGATCAGGGTTTATACGTACACCGTACTTAAACAGCATATCGTTAAGGTTAAGGTTACGAGGTAGGGCAGGGGTTACGCCGTTGTTTGCATACAGGCTGTCCATATCGGCCTGTACTGCATCCAGCAACCAAAGTGTTTTACCACCGTTAACAATATATTGGTCTAAAACTTCTTTTTCTTCCTCGGTAAATGCCTGGGTAGGTTTTGCTATAATGGCAAGGTCGTATTGCTGAAGGTCTTTCAGAGTCTTTTGCGGATTTTTGCTAACAGAATCCAGCGTAAAAGGGCCTATGTGGTAGCTTTCGCGCAGCGACTTTATGAAGCTGGCCATGTACTGTCCCGGAAGTTCGCCATTGCCCTGAAGCATTACGATTTTCTTCTGCTTGTCTGATGTAATTTTGTTGAAAGCATCGGCAAAGGCATATTCAAGGTGCTGTACAGAACTTTCTACTTTTTCGGCAGTACTGGCACTGCGCATATTTTTAAGCAGCGGTATCTTTACCGTTTTACCTTTATATGTAGCTATAGCCCATGGGAATATAAGACTTTCGCTTTGCTTGCCTTTATCGTTAACACTTATGCTTGCCGGTTTCATACCAGATCTGCTCAGCGTTTCAAAAACAGCTTTATCTACATCTTTTATGTTATCTATACTCTTACGTGCTTCGGCATAGTCTTTAGCGGTAAGGTAAGGCGTGTCCATTTTAAAAACATTGTAAATAATGTCTTTTTTAGTCTCGGCACTACTCTCTGATTCATCAAGCGGGTTAACAAACGTAAACTTTATGTCGCCGTTATACGATGCGAATTCTCGCAGTAGTTGTCGTGTCTCATCCTGTAGCCTTTTAAACTCTCCGGGGAATTCCCCTTCAAGGAACACATCTATATAAAGCGGCTCGTCTACCGATTCTACCAGTTTTAATGATGCGTCAGACAGCGTATAGCGCTTATCTGAAGTAAGGTCGAAGCGTTTAAATAAAAATGAACCGGCTACATTGATTACTATAAGTGCCGCAATGGTTACCAGTAGCTGTTTGCGTATTTGATTTTTACCTGTTTCCATTACCATTTAAGCGATTTAAGTTTGTACACTGTAAAAGATAAAAACAGTATGGCAATACTGGCAAAGTACAGCACATCGCGCGTATCTATAACGCCGCGGCTCATGCTTTTAAAGTGATAATCCATGCCTATTTTTGCTACGATGCCTGAGTTAGCGCCAAATAGTGCCGAAACACCCTCGAAGCCGAAATACAGCACAAAACACAGAAATACAGCAATTATAAAAGCTACAATCTGGTTTTCTGAAAGGGTAGAGCTAAAAATGCCTACAGCGGTATAACCCGCTATAAGGAACAGCAATCCAAAATAGGAGCCCATTGTACTACCCATATCTATATTCCCTTGTGGATTACCAAAATGCGATAACACCGATACATAAATTAGGGTAGGTAGTAAAGCCAGTACAATTAGTATAAACGCCCCCAGGAATTTCCCGTTTACAATTTCCCAAACACTTAGCGGTTTGGTAAAAAGAAGTTCCAGTGTGCCCTGTTTCTTTTCGTCTGAAAAGCTGCGCATGGTTACTGCCGGTATAAGGAATATAAGGATCCACGGAGAAAGGGTAAAAAACGGTCCCATGTCGGCAAATCCACTATTCAGTATGTTAAAGCCGTTATCAAACACCCAAAGGAAAAGCCCGTTGAGTAACAAAAAAATCGCGATTACCAAATATCCTATTGGCGAACCGAAAAAGGATTTGATTTCCCGTAAAAGCAGTGCTTTCATTAATGTTTAGTTCTTTATTTGTTTACAGTTTCAGGTATAAGGTTGTGTTTTCTGCCAGGTCACGTATCTTCGTACTGAAATTATTCCATGCTTACAAGTTTATCTACACTCCATGCTTCGGCTTTTTGTGCAAAAAGCGGTTTTGTAACCGCCCAGACACCTGTAAAAAGTTCTGATAACCTGTAGTTTTCCAGGTCTTGTTCGCGTTCCCAGTAGCTGTAGGTAAAAAATACCGAAGGGTTGTCTTTATCCCTGTACAGCTCCAGCAGGCGGCATCCGTTTACGTTTCGGATTTTATCTTTTACGCTGTTAAAATTTTGAAGGAATTCACTCACTTTATCCTCCTGAAAGGTCATTTTTACAATGCGTACAAACATACAGTTTTTATTTTGGTTTTCAGATACACTCACTAAATCTGATGGTCTTATTTAAAAACAACATTTACCACATCCCGGTACTTTAAACCCAGCAGGGTTTTAGCTGAGCCCACGGTGTGGGGATTACTCCTGAATACCGCAATTTCTAAAAATCCGGCCTCGTTAAACACCGCCATCTTTTCGCCTTCGTAGTTCTTTAAAGAAAAACGTTCGTTCAGGTTAAAGTCGGCATAGCCTTTTTTTATCCCCTTAATTTGTCCTCTTGCGCCATACGTTACTTCAAGGTCGCGCCCCTGTGCTACAGCCGTTAACATTTCCCTGTGTATGTTGGTAACGCAGTTCCCAAAGTGATCTATATAGATAACGTTACCCCGTATACTATTGTTGTCTGTAGCCACCACAGGATTCATATCATACATTGGCATAAGCGCTTCTGCAGGTGTACCTATTTCTGTAAGCATGCCCCCGTTTGCCAAATGACAGGCTACTTTGCAAAATACATCCATAGCGCTGCTATTTTCCGGCAGCGTACTGTGCAGGTTTATCGTTACAATTTCATCGGGGGTATCGGGCTGGGTTAGCAGGGTAAGGATGCCGTTATCTGCTGCAATAAAATAGTGGTCGTGCCATTTAATGGCTACGTGCAGGTTTTCGGCGCTCATTTCTGCATCTACACCTATCAGGTGTACGGTGCCTGCCGGAAAGCTACTCCATGCGGCGCCTACAATATAGCTGGCCTGCGGTATATTAAACAAGTCTACATTATGCGATATATCTACTATGCTTACTGTAGCACAGCCCGATATAAGCTTACCCTTAAGGGCGCCCACATAGTGGTCGCACAGGCCAAAATCAGTTGTAAGGGTAATTATGGGCATTTTTTGTAAAACTTTATTAAAACCGCGATTAAAATTTCACTATTTTTGAGTGCAAAGCTACTAATATTTGAGCTATAAATTCTAATCAAAAACATACTTGCTTGAACGAAAGAATTATTGAACTTACAGACATAGCGCCTAAGGATTTCTGGGGCGCGCAGGACGCCCACCTGGAAACCATTAAGAAATATTATCCTAAACTGAAAATTGTAGCAAGGGGTTCTACGCTTAAAGCATTTGGCGAGAAAGAACTCCTGGATGAGTTTGAAATAAGGTTTAAAAGGCTAATGCTTCACTTTACCCGCTTTAACAGCATAGATGATAATGTCATAGACCGTGTTATAAGCAGCGATGCCAATACTGAGCACATGAAACCCAGCGATAAGATACTGGTGCATGGCCTGGGAGGTAAGCTGATTAAGGCCATGACCGAAAACCAGCAGAAACTGGTTGACTACATGGCTAAGAATGATATGGTTTTTGCTGTGGGCCCTGCCGGTACGGGTAAAACCTATACGGGGGTAGCACTGGCGGTAAAGGCGCTAAAAGAAAAACAGGTAAAACGTATAATACTTACCCGCCCGGCGGTAGAAGCAGGTGAGAACCTTGGTTTCCTTCCGGGGGATATGAAGGAGAAGCTGGATCCTTATATGCAGCCGCTTTATGATGCCCTGCGTGATATGCTTCCGCCCGAAAAACTTGAAGATTATATACTAAAAGGGATAATACAAATAGCGCCACTTGCCTTTATGCGCGGTCGTACGCTGGATAACGCATTTGTAATACTAGATGAGGCACAGAACACCACCCACAACCAAATGAAGATGTTCCTTACGCGTATGGGTAAGAATGCCAAGTTTATGATTACCGGCGACCCGGGACAGATAGACCTGCCACGTAGTACCACAAGCGGGCTTAAAGAGGCATTACTTGTTTTAAAAGATGTAGAAGGTATTGGTATTATTTACCTTGACGATAAAGATGTAGTACGCCACCGCCTTGTGAAAAAAGTTATTGAGGCATACAAGAGGTTGGAGCACCAGGGGTAGCCGGTCGAAAGTATTAAAGTCGAAAGTCTAAAAGTGTCACGCTAACTGTCATTACGAACGAAATGCAATGTAGCTTGGCAATCTCAATTTTAGCCAACCATTAAAAATATCAGATGATTAATTTCTCAAAACCTTCAGGCCCTCTTTTGGGTCTGTTGTATTTTTTCGTGATTTCGATACTTTTGGTTTTGTTACTTTTAGTTGTTGTAAATAGTGTAGGAAGTTTTTCTACCTATGGAGTTAGTAAGACCGTAGGTTGGGGATGGAATATAATTAATTATCTACCTCTAATATCTTTACTTTGTCTGTTATTGTACATTTTGGCATATTTCATTTTACTGCTTTGTAGAGCTACAGTAAGTAAAGTGTTGTCAATTTTGAATCTTTGTTTAGTAGTTCCATTATTTCCGATTATCCTCTTTCCGGATTACTGTTATACTTTCACTACATTTACTTGGGTACCTATGTTATTTGTGTTGGTTTTGTTTGCAAACATTGGTTTTGCAATAAGGTATGCTACTACCGCTAAAAGAAAACATAATATGATTAAATAACTTTCTTATTTTTGCACTTTCATACTAAACAACACACAACACGATGAACACCATCACAACAACAGATTTTAATTTCCCCGGGCAAAAATCAGTATACCGCGGTAAAGTGCGCGAGGTTTACAATATAAACGATGAGCTGCTGGTTATGGTAGCTACAGACAGGCTTAGTGCTTTTGATGTGGTACTGCCTAAAGGTATCCCCTACAAAGGGCAAATCCTGAACCAGATTGCTACCAAGTTTATGCGCCTTACTGAAGATATTGTGCCAAACTGGCTGCTGGATACCCCAGACCCGAACGTTGCCGTAGGCCACGTTTGCGAACCGTTTAAAGTTGAAATGGTTATCCGAGGGTACCTTAGTGGGCATGCCGCCCGTGAGTACGCTGCCGGTAAGCGTGTACTTTGTGGTGTGGAGCTGGTAGAAGGGCTTAAGGAAAACGATAAGTTTCCATCGCCTATAATTACTCCCACAACCAAAGCAGATAATGGAGAGCACGATACTGATATCAGCCGTGAAGATATCCTAACTAAGGGTATTGTGAGCGAGGAAGATTACCTGGTGCTTGAAAAATATACCCGTGCGCTGTTTCAGCGTGGTACAGAGATAGCCGCTTCGCGCGGACTTATACTGGTGGATACCAAATATGAATTTGGTAAAACAAAAGATGGTAAAATAGTACTGATAGACGAAATCCATACGCCTGATTCTTCGCGTTATTTTTATTCGGAAGGCTACCAGGAGCGTCAAAATAAAGGCGAACAGCAAAAGCAACTAAGTAAGGAGTTTGTACGCCAATGGCTTATTGCCAATGGTTTCCAAGGTAAAGAAGGGCAGCAAATCCCTGAAATGACTGACGAATATGTAAACAGCGTTTCTGAGCGTTACATAGAGTTGTTTGAAAATATTATTGGAGAAAAGTTTGCCAAGGCAGATATATCTGATATCAATACCCGAATAGAAAAAAACGTATTGGCGTTTTTGAATAAATAATTTCTCTAAGCCACAAATTACACAAATTACAGTAATGATGTTTAGTGCTAATTAGTGTAATTTGTGGCTTTTTTACTTAAACTTTCCTGCAGATCAAAACTGTTTTTTCGCCCTCTTTATTGGTTGTAAAAAACGTGTACACATCTCCACCGTCTTTAATTTTCCACTTTTTTTGCAGTTCCTCTGTTTTTAAAGGGAAGTTCCTTACGGTTATATTCATTTTCTTTCCCTCAATATACTGTTTCATTTCCGGTTTAGAGTACGGTAGTACGTGCTGTATTTCAAATCTTCTTCCGGGGAAATCAATACTTTCATCAGCGGTAAAGAGTTGCGAATGCAGGTGTAACTTTGCCAGGTTGTAATGATTTCCTAAAGCACTAAAAGCCCCGGATTTCATTATCGCACTGTTTGGCTCGTATAAATACTTCTTAGGGTGGCTTAGTGTAGGTACGCTATCTTGCGCATATTGTGACTCAAATATTTTTTCCCCGTTCCAGGTTAGGTCGGCTGCCACAAGCATAGGTGCACTTTTAAAGCCTTTTTCAAGTATCCAAAGCAATTCTTTTACCTCGTTGTTAACCGCTACTATATGGATAGTCTTTACCGAATGTAACTCAGACAGCCCTGCAGATATATCCAGCAGGGGAGCGGTTTTAATCATTATATTTTTTGTAAACCCGAAATAGAAGTTTAGCAATTCGGGTACGTTTGGCAGGCAATCGGCAAGCATAAATACTTTTCCTTTGGCATCATTCCTGCGGGAAGGATCTATATAAAGCCAGTCCCATTGTTCGTTTAGTGTTGTAAGTGCCTCGTAACTGTCGCCGGGAATACACCTAATATTCTGCGCGCCCAGCACGTCAAAATTATGTTTTGCAATTGCAGAGAGTTCCAGGTTCATTTCGCAGTGTGCTACACGTGGCAACTTTTTAGCGAAATAAAAGTCATCTATCCCGAAACCGCCTGTAAGATCAATCAGGCTGCTTCCACTAACCAGCGCCGCTTTATATTTTGCTGCAATTTCAGAAGATGTTTGCTCCACCGAAATTCTCGATGGATACAGTACGCCTTCTGTATTGAACCATGTGGGCAGTTTATCCTTAGCCTTTTGCCTGGCGGCTATTTGGTTCAGTATTTCGGGCAAGGGCAGGTGCGGAAACGGATTTTTTTGCAAGGCAAGTTTTGTTACATCATCATTTTGATGCTGGCGTATAAATGTTTGTACTTCGGGTTGCAGTAGGGCAGTGAACAATGTTACAGGTCTTTAGTAAGTATTTTTACAACAGGGTTTTCAGGAAAAAATTCTTTGGCAATAACTTTTAGCGATGTATACAAAGGTATGGCTATTATCATACCCAATATACCAAAAGTAAACCCACTTATAAGTACCACGATAAAAATTTCCAGTGGATGCGAATTTGTGCTGCTGCTAAAAATAAGTGGCGATGTTATGTTATTGTCTATAAACTGGGCAGCGCAATATCCTATAAATACGTAAAGCGTAGTAGAAAACATGTCGCCCTGTGCTTCCGGGCCTATATGCCCCAGTAGGGTTAAAATAACCACCAACACAGTGGAAATAATAGGGCCAATATACGGTATAATATTCAGGAAAGCTGTTATTAGAGCTATTACAAGCGCATTTTGTACACCAAAAATAAGCAGCACAATAAGGTACATTATAAATAAAGATGTCATTTGTAATATAAGGCCTATGAAATACTTACCAAGCATATTGTTTACTTTATCCAGTGAACTAAGTACCTTTTCTTCGTGTTCATCCGGAAGTAACACGCGGGCACTGCGGGTAAATAGTTTACGGTCTTTAAGGAAGAAGAATGTAATAAACATTACCGAAGCCAGCCCCATACCAAAACCACTTAGTACCCCCAATATCGAATTTAAGAACATGGGTATTACATTAAAGTTGATTTTAGAGGTAAGCTTAGATTCCTTAATCATCTTTTGGGTATCTATGCCAAAATAGTTGTCTACCTGTGCTATAAGGCTATTAATGTCAGCCTCTAGTTTGTGCGTATCCAGTAATGAAAGGTTTTCGCTTTGTGTAGCTATAAGAGGAACAAACAGCATCATAAATCCCACCAATAACAACAGGAAAAAAACAAGTGTTGCCACCACAGCAAGTACGTGCGGAAACTTGAGTTTCTGTTCAAGAAATCGTACAATGGGTGTAGCCACAAGGCTTAAAATCAGCGCAACAAAAAGGTAGATGAGAACGGTTTGTATACTGTACAAAAACATGAGCAGTACAAATACTCCTGCCAAAATTGCAACGGCTCTTAGCAGTCCGTTGGCAATAGTTTTACTGGTTACCATACGTTAAATTTTAGGTTTTCTGGTACCCCGAAAGTATGAAAATTTTTACTAAAGCTGTCGGCTTTAATATAAGATTAAGAGTTTAAGGGTGTTGATAAAACCGCGATTTTGCGATTTAATGAATAAATGATCGACCAAATAAAATAAGATGTGCTTGGCTTACATCAGCCTAAAACTTAAACGCATAGTTTAGGATGTTTGCACCCATTTTAAGTGCTTTCGTACGTACGTCGGCAGGGTCATTGTGCACTTCAGCATCTTCCCAACCATCTCCTAAATCCGTTTCGTGGGTGTACAGCAGTACAAGCCTTCCTTCTACAAAAATACCCCATCCATCAGGCGCTTTACCATCGTGTTCGTGTATTTTTGGTAGACCCTGAGAAAATACAAACGGCCCTTTAAAAATTTCATGGCTGGCAGGTATGCGTATCAGCTCTTTATCAGGGAAAATGCGTTTTATTTCGCGGCGTATGTACTGATCCATACCGTAGTTATCGTCAATATGCAAAAAACCACCCGATGTTAAGTAGTTGTGCAGGTTGGTTATGTCATTGTCGCTAAATACAACGTTTCCATGCCCCGTCATGTGTACAAATGCGTATGAAAATAAATCAGGGCTACCGGCCTCAACCACCGCAGTCTTTGTATTAATTTTTGTGCCGATGTTCTGGTTACAAAATTTGGCCAGGTTAGGCAAGGCGGTAGGGTTACCATACCAGTCGCCACCCCCGGAGTATTTTAAAACCGCTATTTCCTGAGCCGAAGCGAACAGGGGTAAAGCAATGAGTATATAAAGGAGTTTTTTCATTTAATCGCTTTGTTTTACTGTAAATATAGTAAACGGAACCAGAAAAATTATATTTCGTTACTCATTAACAAACGCCACACTGTGCGCTGCTACCACAGCAGCGGTTTCGGTACGCAGGCGTGTATTTCCTAATGACACCGGAATGTAGCCCAATGATAATGCCAGTTCGATTTCTTTGGTAGAAAAATCACCTTCCGGGCCTATAAGTATGGTTTGGCTTTCTTTTGGAGCCAGTTCGGTTTTAAGGAGTTTTTTATCCGTTTCCTCGCAGTGGGCTATAAACAGTTTGCCCTCGTGTTGTTGCTTTACAAACTGGTTAAACGCTACAGGTTCGTTTAATACCGGCATATGGTATTGTAACGATTGTTTCATAGCGCTCTGTATTATTTTCTCAAAACGTTCGGCTTTAAAAACCGTACGTTCGCTATGTTCGCAAATAATGGGTGTTATTTCGCTTATGCCTATTTCTACCGCTTTTTCCAGGAACCATTCGTAGCGGTCGTTCATTTTTGTAGGAGCCACTACCAAATGTAGCCTATATGGCATTGCCTCTGTGTATGAAGAGGAATTGAGTGTTACCTCGCATCGTTTTTCTGTAGCAAATGTTATGGAAGACGTAAACAACCAGCCTTTACCATTAGTTATATAAATGGTATCGCCGTCTTTTTTGCGAAGTACCTTTACAATATGGCGGCTTTCTTCCTTGCCAAAAACAAATGATTTGTCTTCAGGTTTAATATCTGGTGCGAAAAATAACTGCATTATAGTTCTATTCGGGCTTTGCTGGTTACACTTTGGTCGTTAAATTGCTGTTCTAAATATTTGTGGTAGCCTACAATGCCTATCATTGCGGCATTATCTGTAGTGTATTCAAATTTTGGGATGTAGGTTTTCCAACCATACTTTTTCTCGGCCGCTTTAAGTGTATTCCTAATACCACTATTTGCTGAAACACCACCTCCAATAGCTACCTGGGTAATACCGGTTTCCTTAACCGCCATTTTTAGTTTATCCATAAGTATGTTGATTATGGTATACTGTATAGAGGCGCAAATATCCTCCATATTATTCTTTACAAAGTCAGCATCTTTCTCAAGGTTTTTCTGAATGAAATAAAGAATTTGGGTTTTTAGCCCGCTAAAGCTGAAGTTAAGCCCCGGCACTTGTGGTTTGGTAAACGGAAAAGCTTTTTGGTTACCCGTTTGCGCGTATTTGTCTATAAGCGGCCCTCCTGGATAGGGCAGGCCAAGAATTTTGGCACTTTTATCAAATGCTTCGCCTACTGCATCGTCTGTAGTTTCGCCAATAACCTCCATGCTAAAGTAACTGTCTACGCGTACAATTTGAGTATGCCCGCCGCTTATGGTCATAGCCAGGAACGGAAAAGTAGGCTTATCATACCCTTCTTCTGCAATAAAATGTGCCAATATGTGTGCCTGCATGTGGTTTACCGCAATAAGCGGCACATTTAGTGCCATTGAAAGCGATTTTGCAAATGATGTACCTACCAGCAGGCTGCCCATAAGACCCGGCCCCTGTGTAAAGGCCACCGCGCAGAGCTGGCTCTTCTTTATTCCGGCCTTGCTTAGTGCCACGTCTACAACCGGCACTATGTTTTGCTGATGGGCGCGGCTGGCGAGCTCTGGTACTACGCCACCATATTCTTCATGAACGTGCTGGCGCGCCACAACATTACTCAGTACTTTATCGTTAAGCAATACAGCTGCGGCGGTATCGTCGCAAGAACTTTCTATTGCCAGTATGTATGAGGCATTTTCTGCCATAAAGCGGTATAGATTTTGAGTTTATAAAAAAGGGTTAAAGCAGGATAACCAACTGTAAAAATTCCTACTTTTGCCACTAACGGGACACAAATCATTTTGGAAGACAAAGTTAAGACAAATAGCCGTTTCAAAAAATTTAAAAAAATATTGCTCCGCTCCCTGCTGGGGCTTTTGCTGTTTATAATAACTGTGGCTATTTCTTTACAGGTTCCGTACGTGCAAACCCAGTTAGCTCACTACGCTACCACAAAGCTAAATGAGCAGTTTAAAACGCATATCTACATAGATAAAGTTGCGGTAAACATATTCGGGGGCATTAAGCTTAAAGGCGTGCTTATACGCGACCACCATAATGATACCCTGGCGAGCGCTGATTTTATTAAGACCAATATACTTAGCTTTAAAAAAATAACCGAAAGCCAGTTGTATTTCGGCAAACTTAGCGCGCAGCATTTTAATGTACACATGAAAACCTATAAAGGCGAAGATGTAAGTTCGCTTGATGTGTTTATTAAATCCTTTGACGATGGGAAGCCCGGCAAAGGTAAGTTCCGTATGCATGTAGGCGATTTGTTTGTAGCGGGTGGCAGGTTCAGGTTAACAAATGAAAATGCGGTTACTCATCGCGTGCTGGATTTTAAAAAGCTATCGGGCCATGTAAAAGACTTTTATATAAAAGGGCCAAGTATTTATGGTTCCATAAAAAAACTTACGCTTCAGGATCACAGAGGCCTGTTTGTAGATAATCTTGCGGCTGATTTCACATATACCAAAACTAACATCATCCTGAAAAATGCGGAGCTTAAAACAGCAGAGTCTGAACTGAAAGGTGATGTAAAGCTTACCTATCAAAAAAAGGATATGCGGGATTTTGTAAACCGTGTACGTTTTGATTTTGATGTGCACCGCGCTACGGTAAGCAGTAACGAGCTAAACTTATTTTACCCGGAGTTTGGTAAAAACCAAAAATATTATCTGTCTGCTAATTTAAAGGGGCCTATGAACAACTTTGTTCTGCACAACCTTAAACTTTTAGATGACAAAGGTACTGAGATTGCAGGTACGATAAACTTTAGGCACCTGTTTGGTAAAAACGGCCCGGGTTTTTACATGAACGGTAATTTTAGCCACATTACTGCAGAGTATGGTAACCTGCGTACCATAATGCCGCGTATATTAGGGAAGAGCTTGCCGGTAGTACTTGAGAAATTCGGGCAGGTAGACATTGTCGGCGAAATAGAGCTGACGAAGCAAAACCTAAAGACTGATATGTACGTGGTAAGCGAGTTAGGGGAGGCTGATGCTATTATGAGCATTAAAGACTACAACAAGCCAAACGACGCGCAGTATGAAGGTAGGATAGAACTCGAAGGTTTTAACATTGGCGCCATTACAGGCGTAAAAACAGTTGGCCTGGCAACGCTTCAGGCAAATGTTAATGGTAAAGGATTCAGAAAAGAATCATTAAATACTACTGTAAAAGGAAAAGTTGACGGTTTTGCGTTTAACGGATATAATTACAAAAACATTACGGTAGACGGATTGTTTAAGTGGCCTTACTTTAAAGGTCGAATGAACAGTAACGACCCTAACCTGCTTATGAGTTTTGACGGACTTGTAGATATGAGCAATTACCGTAAAAACTATGATTTCCATGCGCAGGTAGATTATGCTGATTTAGCTAAACTCCGTATAATGAAGAAAGACACCCTGTCTATATTTAAAGGAGACTTGCTGTTTGAGGCATCGGGTACTAATGTTAATGACATTGCCGGAACGCTCCAAATATCGCGGCTGTCTTACCAGAATAGCAGGGATAGTTATTATTTTGAAGATTTCTTTATCTCGTCTTCGTTTGATGACAAAAACGAAAGGACTATAACCATAAACTCCCAGGAAATTATAGAAGGCCGGGTTACGGGTAAATTTGATGTATACCAAATACCTAAGATATTTGAAAACGGGCTTGGTAGCCTGTATACCAACTATTCGCCTCATAAATTAAGGAAAGGCCAGTACTTGGAATACGATCTTACCATTTACAACAAAATAGTGGGTATTGTATTGCCTGATATTGCGGTTAGTAAGGACACTCACCTTCGGGGTAAAGTAAACGCCGATAAAAATGAATTTGTACTGGCTTTTAATTCGCCCGGTATTAGTGTGTATGATAATTCGTTTAGCAATGTAAAGTTAGATGTTAATAATAAAAATCCGCTTTACAATACGTATTTAAGTGTAGACAGCATGCGGGTTAAAAAGTATAAGATTTCTGATTTTAACCTTCTTAACATAACACGCAATGATACCCTCTATGTGCGTACGGAATTTAAGGGTGGAAATAGGGATAAGGACTCGTACAAGTTAAACCTTTACCATACCATAGATAAGGAGCATAATTCGGTAGTAGGTTTTAAAAAGTCTGAAGTTAACTTTAAAGATTTCCTTTGGTACATAAACGAGGGAGATAAAAAAGATAATAAGATTGTTTTCCGAAAAAAGATAGACAATTTTATAATAGATAACCTCAGCCTGTCTCATAACAACCAGCGCGTAGAGCTTGCCGGGGCGGTTCGTGATTCTACATACAAAGACATCCACCTTGCCTTTGATGATGTAGACCTTAATAAAATGACACCATCGCTGGACAGTATAAGCTTTGGAGGAAGGCTTAACGGTGAAATTAGCGTAAAGCAAAACCGCAACATATTTGAACCGGCAGCATCGGTTACTGTAGATACATTGCGTATAAATAAGTATGCGCTGGGCGACCTAAACCTGCAGGTAACCGGAGATAAGTCGTTCCGTAAGTTTAACGTAAACGGTACCATTAACAGAGACGACCAAGAGACATTTACGACATATGGTAATGTAGAGATAGTAAACAAACAAACCATATTGTCGCTCGATGCTATATTTAAAGATTTTGACATTAGTCCGCTTACAGCGTTCTTAAAAAATATTTTTCCTGAAATTAGGGGGCGTGCCTCGGGCAGGGCAGCTATTGTAGGTAACGTACGAAAGCCCGAAATAGATGGTGTACTTTACGTAAAAGGCGGAGGGGTTAAGGTGGGCTACCTTAATACCGACTACAACTTTGACGATAACTCTATAGTAAACCTTACCGAAGACAAAATAATTTTTGGAGGCATAGGGCTTACCGATACAAAGGAGAAAACCAAAGCGTGGTTACAAGGTACTGTAAAGCATGAAATGTTTAAAAACTGGCAACTTGATTTGTCTATGACATCAGATAAAATACTGGTGCTTGACACGCAGGAAAGTGACGAGGCGCTGTATTACGGGCGAGCGTTTATAAAAGGGAATGCTTCTATTAAAGGGCCTACAACTGCGCTTGTAATTAATGCCGAAGCCACATCAATGCCGGGTACCGATATAAAAATCCCGATAAGTAATGTAGGTAGTACCAGCCTTACAACCGCGGCATTTATCCACTTCTTAAGCCCTGCTGAAAAGGAAAACCGGCTTAAGGAGACTGACAAGCAGGTTTCAGAAAAGTCGAGGTTTTACAAAGGACTCGAAATGAACTTCGATTTTGTAGTTACCCCAGATGCTAAAATAGAAGTTATTATAGATAAAAACAGCGGACATAGCCTTTCGTCTACCGGTTATGGTAACATGCTGCTTAATATAAATACGCTTGGTAAATTTAGTATGTATGGTGATTACCAGGTACAAAAGGGTGATTACTTTTTCCGTTATGGTGGACTTTTAGATAAAAAGTTTAGCGTAAAAAGCGGTGGTACTATTGTGTGGGAAGGTGATCCTTCACGTGCAAGGCTTAATCTGGAGGCAGTGTATAAAACCACTGCAAACCCATCGGTACTATTAGATAACAGTAGTTTTAGCCGCCCGATTCAAACCGAGGTAGTTATTGCATTACAGGGAAGTATTACAAACCCTGAGCCGGATTTTACCATTAATTTCCCGGGGGTAAGTTCTGTTTTAAAGAGTGATCTTGACTATAAACTTAGTGATGCAGAAACGCGAAAAAACCAAGCGTTGGCATTGCTTTCAAGCGGAAGTTTCATAAGCCCTACAAATGCTAACACCGCAGTGTACGGAAGCTTATTTGAACGGGTGAGTAGCCTTGTAAACGATGTGCTTTCAGATAACAGCGGTAAGGTAAATATTGGAGTTAATTACGTTCAGTCGGTACGGAACCCTTATGCAGATAATTATTCACAATTGGGTATAACCCTGTCCTCTCAAATTAACAACAGGATTTCTATTAACGGTCAGGTAGGGGTACCGGTAGGGGGTGTAAATGAGAGTTCTATTGTAGGTAATATAGAGCTAAAGCTTAGGCTAAATGAGCCTGGTACGCTAAACGCGAGGGTGTTTAACCGTGAAAATGATATTAATTTCCTGGGTGAAGGTATAGGATATACTCAAGGAATAGGCTTAACGTATGAAGTAGACTTTGATACGTTTAATGAGTTGATGGTAAAGTTGTTCAGGAAAACTGTTGTTAAGAAAGACGACAAAAATAATAATCAGGGTAACGATATGCCGGATAGCGAACTGGCACCGGACTATTTACAGTTTGAAGACAGAAATCGTAAAAAGACGGGAACCGACGAGGATCGTGATAGCACCCCGATTCCGGAGACTGATTAATAAATGATTACGATTTCAATAATTTCGTATTTCTAAAAAAAGCAGGTAATTTTTTAATGAATTACCTGCTTTTTAAGTGTTATTTAACAGCCTTAGCAAAAAAACTTATTAACGAAAACGATTGAAAATTTGAAAATTCGTCAATACTTCTCAAAAGTAAATACATAAATTACATTAAATTACTAATTTTACAATCAAATACTGAAAAATGTCACGTAAATTAAAAAAAATAGGCGTGCTTACCTCAGGAGGCGATTCTCCGGGGATGAATGCCGCTATTAGGGCCGTGGTTCGTACATGTGCCTTTCATAATATAGAATGTACGGGGATTTACAGAGGGTACCAGGGAATGATTGAAGGCGACTTCAAGGAAATGGGCCCACGCAGTGTAAACAACATCATCAACAAAGGAGGTACTATCCTTAAATCAGCCCGCTCTAAAGAGTTTATGACACCTGAGGGTCGTAAAAAAGCCTACGATAATCTTGTAAAGCAAGGTATTGACGCTTTTGTAGTTATCGGTGGTAACGGTAGCTTTACCGGCGGACTTATATTTAACGCTGAGTACGACTTCCCTGTAATAGGTATACCGGGTACCATAGATAACGATATCTACGGTACAAGCTTTACCCTTGGGTACGACACAGCTCTAAACACTGTGGTAGAAGTTATTGACAAAATTCGTGATACCGCCAGCTCGCACAACAGGCTTTTCTTTGTAGAAGTTATGGGTAGAGATGCAGGCCATATAGCGCTTAACGCCGGTATAGGTGCCGGAGCCGAGGAAATTCTTATCCCAGAGGAGGATATGGGATTAGACAGGCTGGTAGAATCTCTTAAGCGTAGTAAGGCTTCGGGTAAATCATCGAGCATCGTTGTAATTGCCGAAGGCGAAAAAACAGGAAAGAGCGCTTTTGAACTAAAAGAGTATTTTGACAAAAATATGCCTGAATATGATGTAAGGGTTTCTATCCTTGGTCATATGCAGCGCGGAGGTTCACCTTCTTGTTTTGACAGGGTTCTTGCAAGCAGGCTTGGTGTAAAAGCGGTAGAAGTATTGCTTGAAGGCAAGTCTAACTACATGGTAGGCCTTATTAAAGACGAAATTGCCCTTACACCGCTGGAACTTGCGGTAAAAGGAAAATCACAAATAAATCAGGAGCTAATTAAAGTATCAGACATAGTGTCTATTTAATTGACTCACAATAATAAACAAATAACAATTACGAAGAAAATGGCAACAGTTAAATTAGGAATTAACGGTTTCGGTAGGATTGGCCGAATCGTTTTCCGTGAAACTTTCAATAGGGATAACGTTGAGGTAGTAGCTATTAATGACCTTCTTGATGTAGATCACCTTGCTTACCTACTTAAATATGATTCAGTACACGGACGTTTTAAAGGCGAAGTGGAAGTTAAAGAAGGCAAGCTTTACGTTAACGGTAAACACATTAGGGTAACTGCCGAAAAAGATCCTAAAAACCTTAAGTGGGATGAAGTAGGTGTAGATGTAGTAGCTGAGTCTACAGGTATATTTACAACTATAGAAACTGCTTCTCAGCACATTACAGGAGGTGCTAAAAAAGTTATCATCTCTGCTCCGTCTGCAGATGCTCCTATGTTTGTAATGGGTGTAAACCACGAAACTGCAACTGCAGCAGATACAGTAGTATCTAACGCTTCTTGTACAACAAACTGTCTTGCTCCGCTTGCTAAAGTTATCAACGACAATTTTGGTATTGTTGAGGGTCTTATGACTACGGTACACGCTACAACTTCTACACAAATGACTGCCGATGGTCCTTCTAGGAAAGACTGGAGAGGTGGCCGTGCAGCAAGCGTTAACATTATTCCTTCATCTACAGGTGCTGCAAAAGCGGTAGGTAAAGTAATCCCTGCGCTTAACGGTAAACTTACAGGTATGTCATTCCGTGTTCCTACTGTAGACGTTTCTGTTGTAGACCTTACTGTAAAAGTGGCTAAAGAAACTTCTTACGAAGAAATCATGGCTGTACTTAAAAAAGCTTCTGAAAATGAACTTAAAGGTATCCTTGGTTTTACAGAAGACGACGTAGTATCTCAGGATTTCGTTTCAGATTCTCGTACAAGTATCATTGATGCTAAAGCTGGTATCGGTCTTAACTCTACTTTCTTCAAAATCGTATCTTGGTACGATAACGAGTACGGATACTCAAGCAAACTTATAGACCTTGCAGCGCACATAGCGTCTCTATAATTTTTATACCTTAGTCCCGCTTTTTATAAGTTAAAGCGGGGCTTTGTTTTTTTATAAGCGTAAGTAACCCACATTTTACACTTTATCTTTAACCCAAGTTTAACCCATAACTAACCCAAACTTATACACATTATGAAACTATTAGTAGATAGCGGCGCTACCAAAGCAGACTGGATAGCCCTAGATGAGCAGGGCAACAGGCTGTTTACCACGCAAACCCTTGGTCTAAGCCCGGAAGTTATTAATAAAGAAGAAGCTCTTGAAAGGCTTGAAGCCCGCTTTGATATTTACAATAACCGTAAGGATGTAACTAACCTGTTCTTTTACGGTGCGGGTTGTGGTACAGACAGAATGAAATCATACATGAGTGGTGTTTTTCAGGAGTTTTTCCCAAATGCCGAAGTTGTTGTTAAAGAAGATACCTATGCGGCGGCATACGCTACTAACCCTACTAATGATAAAGCCATAGTGTGCATTTTAGGTACGGGAAGTAACTGCAGCTACTTTGATGGTAAAGAGCTGATACAAAAAGTACAGTCTCTTGGCTACATAGCTATGGACGACTGCAGCGGAAACCGTTTTGGGCGCGATCTTGTTCGTGCTTATTACTTTAATAAAATGCCTCAGCACCTTTCTGAAAAGTTTGCAGCTGAGTATAACCTTGATCCGGATGTGATTAAACACAACCTGTACAAGGAGCCAAACCCTAACGCATATCTTGCTACTTTTGCGAAATTCCTCATCCAGAATAAAGAGGATGCGTTTATAAAGAAAATCATTACCGATGCTATGCAAACGTTTGTAGATAACTACATCCTTCAATTTGACGACGCGCGCGAAGTGCCGGTACACTTTGTAGGTTCTATAGCATTTTACCTGAAGGCAGAACTTGAAGAGGTTCTTGGTGCTAATGGCCTTAAATTGGGTAATGTATTAAGAAGGCCTATAGATGGTCTTATTGAATACCACGAACTTAACTAATACTACATACATTCATGGAAATTGCCATTATAGCCCATGACGGGATGAAAGACCGTATGGTTACTTTTATTACCGAACATAAAGACATTTTAATGCGTCCGGAAATTAACCTGATTGCCACCGGTACTACTGGAGGCAGGGCAGAGCAGGCCGGTTTTAGCGTACGCAGGATGTTGTCTGGGCCTATGGGTGGCGATGCGCAGATTGCAGGGCGTGTGGCAGAAGGGAAAACCGATTTGGTTATTTTCTTTAAAGACCCGCTGAGCAGCCATGCCCATGATGCCGATATTAATATGCTTATAAGGGTTTGCGACGTGCACAATGTTGCCATTGCTACAAATCCTGCTTCAGCAGAATTGTTTATGAAAGCGTTGTAAACCACTTTCGTAATTAATTGAAACAAAAATGCCGCGAAATTATCGCGGCATTTTTTATTGTTATTGCTTACTTAAAGTACAGCTATCATAGATATTTCTACATTTACATCTTTAGGTAAACGTGCTACCTGAACGGTTTCGCGTGCCGGTGCGGTTTCTTCGTTTATATAACTTCCGTATACGCCGTTTATCTTGCCGAAATCGTCCATATTACTTATGAATATCGTTGTTTTAACCACGTGTTCAAAAGTAGCTCCTGCAGCCTCTAAAACGGCCTTAAGGTTCTCCATAACCTGCTTTGTTTCTTCTTCTATACTGCCACTGATTAGTTCGCCTGTAGCAGTAAGTGGTATTTGGCCAGAAGTGTAAATGGTATTGCCTATTTGAGTTGCCTGGCTGTAGGGGCCTATAGGAGCAGGGGCTTTTTCTGTAAATATTATTTTTTTCATTTCTAGGTATGTTTTTAGTTATCAGTTTATTTTCGTTTTTCGAATAAACACTTCGCTGAAGCTAAAAAGCGTAAACGTTCTGTTGTTATTCAGAGCATTTACGCTTTTTGTTATTGTCCTATAGTTCTGTCTGGTACCTGGCGTTTATCCCACTTAATATCGCTTAGTACAGATGATTTTATACCTATAAAGAACGTCCAGTACTTATTGGTGCCCATCGGTACCCAGTTAAAGTCCATACGCCAGCTAAGCAGGTCGCGTTCAAAACGCAGCTGAGTAAAGGTTACTCCTTTGCTTACAAGGTCGTAACCCGATGAAAAGCCCATTTTCCACCGTTCGGTTACATCTACGTTACCCGAAAACATTATGGAGTTGGTGGTTATGGTTCTCTTTCTGTTATTGTCTGAAAATGTAAGGGAGTAGGCTACCTTTAAATCCCACGGCAGCTTTGCATTAAAGAATTTGCTTTCGCCCGGTTTTTTCTTTTTATTTTCATCTTCGTCCTCTTCATTAAACATACTCTTCCTTTGGTCGTTCATGTTTGTAGCAGTTCCAAAAAGATCATCGGTACGCCCACCGTTCTTCGCGGTTTGGCTATCAGGGTTGTCACCTTCCAGCTCCTTACTCGAGAACGAGTAGTTCATAGTTATGTTGGCGCTGGTAAGCCTGAACAGGCTACCGCCGTTATCAATGTTATATTTATTGATAGTTTTACCCGAAGCGTCTATGGCATAGGGGTCTAGCGTAGTACCAAAGTTAATGTTCATCTTATTTTTAAACAGGTTAGTACCTGCGCTTACCCTTACGGGAGACCACGCCAGTGAATCTGCGGCAAAGTTGTAACCTGTTTGAAAGTTTAGGTTATTAAGCAGTGTAATTTTTTTAGGTTCTGTGGCTTTTTCGTCGTTATTCCTCACTTTAGCCTCAAAGTTATTGTTTACAGCAATTGTCATAGTATTAGCGTATGATCTTTGAGGAGTGCTAAAAATGTTACCTTCAAATCGGGTGTAGTCTTCGTACTTAGTGCCCGAAGCGTCGATTTGGTAAGTGTTATAATACCTTGAAAAACTTGGGGTATATGAGTAAGAAACAGAAGGGCGTACAACGTGCCTTATAGATTGTATGATTTTATCTTCACCAAAGTTAAATGTACCATAAACCGTAGTACCTATGCTGGAATTAAAGTTATAGGTGCGGAATGCGTCAAAACCTTTTACGTCGGTAGTTTCAACTTTGCTTGTTACCGTGTTAAAGCTTTTCTTTACAGTATTAAGTGTCCATGTTTCCTGATAGTTAGATCCTGCCGTTACACTGAAGAATTTAAATAGCTTAAAATTTGTGCTTAGCGGTATAGTATGTTGCATGCCGGTTTTGGCATCTCTAAACATTTCCGGTTTAAAGAATAAAGAATCAGTAGTGTTTATCCTGTTTTCTCCCCTTAAGTTGTACTGAAGGTTAAGGTTTTTTATGATACCTTTCTTCGGCTCGTCATCTTTCGCAAACGGATAAATACGGTCTACACTGGCCTGTAATGTAGGTAATGTCATGTTTATGGCCTTTGTGTTAGTGTTCTGACTGTGCGTGGCGCTTAACGACATGTTTATTTGCGGCACCGTTTGAAACGTCTTTGAATAGGAAATAGACGATTGCAGTGTGTTGTTAAGACTGGCACCTATGTTTGCCGTGTTAAGCGACTGCCTGTAATACTGGCTGGACCCCATGTTAACGCTTGCCGAAAACCTGGAATTAGGGTTCGACTTACTATCCTGGTTGTGTGTCCACTGTATGTTATAGTTCTTAGCCTTGGTATAATCAGGAAACCCACGTTCGCTTGTAATCAGGTTCTCATAACGCAGGTTAAAGCTTCCTCCAAACTTATAGCGTTTAGAGTAGGTGCTTTGCGCCCTGAGCCCATAACTACCGTTAGTATAATAATCGCCGGTTAATGCAAGGTCGTAGTAATCGCCCATGGCAAAGTAATAACCTAAGTTTTGCAGGTAGTAGCCACGTGTATTACTATCCCCATAAGCGGGGATTATAAAGCCGGACTCTGCCTTGTTAGTCATCGGGAAAAATGCAAATGGAAGCCCGAGCGGCGTAGGTACATTGGCTATCCACATATTGGTGGGGCCTACTACTACTTTTTCGCCGGGAACCAGTTTTATTTTATTGGTAAAAAAGTAATATTCGGGGTTATCCAGATTTTTAGAGGTAGTAAAGCGCGCACCACGCATAAAGTAAACCGAATCATTTTCTTTTTTGGTTATATCTGCTTTTACCCTAAACTCACCCTGATCTGTGCGGGAATTCCATACACGTGCTTTCTTGGTCTTGGTGTTAAAATGTATGGAGTCGGCTTCTACCTCGTTTGCTCCTTGTTTAAAATGAGGATATTGACTGTATTTACCGGTGCTGTCTTTCACACGGCCGGCAAAAACTTCGTCTTTATCGTATTTCATTACAATGATACCGGCGTCCAGCTCCATATCTTCCATCTTAATATGGGCTTCATTGTAAAGTGTAAGTTCTTTTTTACGTTGGTCTATCTTTTCGTAATCCTTAGCAGAACGTTTTACAACTGCGTCAAGTCCCTTTTTTTCTTTCTTTACAGAATCATTTTTTACCTGGGCTTCTTTTTTATCTGTTGTAACCGGGTTTACCTTTACGGTGTCAGTCGTTTTTTTAATGTCTGCAGATTTTTTTTTCTGTTCCTGTGCAGGTACAGAACGTCCTCTTTTCCTGCCGTCCTGGCCGTGCATTTGCACACACCCGGTAAGGAAAATTACTGATAAAACGATATTAAATAAGTTTGTGCGCAACGGTTTTAATGCTAATTTTGTAACAGTATGGCTTATTTTTTGGAGTGTCAAACTTACGATATTTTTGGTAATCTCACCACTTTAATGTAACCATAACATTAGCAGTATAATAACCACATGAAAATGAAAGTGAACACGGGAATAAAACAAGCTTTTCTACTTTTTATTATAACAGCATCATTAAGTTTTGCGCAAACGGGTGCCAAATTTCGCGTTGTTTTAGACCCAGGTCATGGCGGAAAAGATTTCGGTAGTATATACAATGGCTTTGTTGAAAAAAACATTGCGCTGAATGTAGCTCTTAAGGTAGGTCGTATTTTAGATGCCGACCCATCGGTGGAAGTGATTTACACGCGTAAAACAGATGTTTTTGTAAACATGGAAGAACGTGCCCTTACGGCAAACCGTGCTTCGGCCGATGTATTTGTGTCGTTGCACTGTAACAGCGAAACTAAGAAAACAGCCTTTGGTACCGAAACCTATTTTGTAGGTACTACAAAAAACGTAGCCAGTATAGATATGGCAAAAAGGGAAAATGCGGTACTAATGCTGGAGAAAGACTATAAATCCGATTATGCCGATTACGATTTACAAAATCCTGCGGTAATTTCAGGTGCATTTGCATTGCAGGAGGCTGTGCAGGCCAAAAGTATAGAGTTGGCAGGCAAAATTCAGGAAGGGTTCTTAGAAATTAAAAGAAAAAGCCGTGGAGTTAAGCAGGGGCCGTTTTGGTTACTCAATAAAGTCGCCATGCCCGGCGTTTTAATAGAAATGGGTTTTTTATCGTCTAACGATGAAGGATTGTATGTTAATTCTGATGCCGGGCAGGACGAGTTAGCCCAGTCTATTGCTAAATCTATCTTGGCTTACAAAAAAGAATCTGCAAGTACTACTGCTGCAGATAATACGGTTGCAATAAAGGAAAATGTAAAGCCGAAGCCCGAAACGAAGGCAGCACCGGAAACTCCTGTGGCAGCAAAACCAGAACCCGTAAAACAGGAAACCAAACCCGCAGATAAAGTTGAAAAAGCCGCAGCGGCCACCTTTAAAGTACAAATTGCGGCCAGTAGCAAAGACCTGGATTTAAAGCCTGGTAATTTTAAAGGTCTTACAGATGTTACAAAAGATAACTCTCAGGCTGTAATTAAATATTTTTACGGAGCTACCGATGATTATACCAAAGCCAAACAGCTCCTTGCAGATGCTAAGGCTAAAGGGTATGAGTCGGCTTTTATAGTTGCGTACAGAGATGGCAAGAAGATAACATTACAGGAAGCACTTAACAAATAACAGGTTTAGTAAGCATAAAAATGGTGAGAAAAAAAATAGTATTTCAGTTTGTAGCCTTAATGGTTACAGCCGTTATGTTTTCCCAAAAGTTTAAAGTAGTATTAGATCCTGGGCATGGTGGTAAAGATACAGGTACAAACCACAATGGATATGTGGAAAAAGATATTGTATTAAGCACCGCAAAAAAAATAGGACAAATTCTGGATAATGAGCCGGGTATAGAGGTAATATACACCCGTAAAACCGATGTTTTTATAGAGTTGAGAGACAGGGCTAATATGGCGAATAAAGAAAAGGCAGATTTGTATGTGTCTATACATTGTAATGGTGTAGATAACCCCGCCGCATACGGTACGGAGACCTTTGTAATGGGGCATTCACGTAGTGCTATGAATCTACAGGTGGTTAAGCAGGAAAACAGTGTTATATATAAGGAGGCCAATTATAAGCAAAAATATAAGGGTTTTGACCCGGCCAAGCCAGAGTTTTCTATAGGGATGTCTGTGCAGCAGGAAGCTAATATAGAATACAGTGCCAGCCTTGCCAGCAAAATTTCAAAGGGTTTTAAATCGCTTAGTAAAAACGACAGGGGTATTAAACAGGTACCACTTTGGGTGCTCGATGCTACAACCATGCCCGGGGTTCTTATAGAGCTGGGGTTTGTGTCGCATAAAACCGAAGGTGCTTACTTAAACAGCGATGAAGGACAATCAGAATTGGCTCGCGTTATAGCAGAGGCAATTATTAGCTACAAGAATATGATGACCGGAAGGGGCGGAGCGCATAAAGGAACGTCTGAAAATAAAACTTTGGTTAATAAACCGGACACCGTACCTGTAAAAGAGAAAAATGAAAAAGTTACTACGTCGGGCGAAAAGCGTGGCGGAGCATCTTCAGAAGAGAGTTCAGATGTGGTTTATAAGGTACAAATTTCGGCCAGTAACAGGGATCTTGCTACCAAGCCCGCTAACTTTAAAGGCCTTAAAAACATTTCCAAGGAAAAAAATGGTAAGCTTATCAAGTATTTTTATGGGGAAACCAACTCTTTTAAGGATGCTGAATCCCTTTTAGAGAAGGCGCAGGCCAAAGGGTATAAGTCGGCATATATTGTAGCAATAAAAAACAATGAGATTATACCTGTTAAGCAAGCTTTAGAATAATATTCACACTTACATAAAATTATTTACCCTACATTTGTTAAAAAAATACACACATTTTGAAAGTATCTAGAGAAGCAAAAACCGCGATTTTAGTCCTTGGCTCTATATTCCTGTTTATATGGGGCTATATGTACTTAAAAGGAAAAGACATCTTTAATTCTTATAAAACGTTTTACGTAGTATACACTAATGTAGAAGGTTTAGCACCATCTGCCCCGGTAACACTTAATGGTGTAACGGTAGGTAAGGTTAATTTAATTGAGTTTAAAGATGCATCAAAAGGAGAAGTTCAGGTAGAGCTTCTTATAAATACTGATTTCCCTATTTCTAAAACCAGTGTAGCTACCTTATATGAGCCTGGTTTTGGTTTGTCAGGAAAACAGATTGCCCTAATACCGGACATGAAACACAGCCAGCTTGCCGAAAGCGGTGATTACCTTTCGGGAGAACTTAAGCCAGGTATGTTTGCGCAGGTGGGTGATAAACTTGGGCCACTTCAAACAAAAGTTGAAGCCACTGTTACCAGTGCAGATAGCCTGCTCACTAACATGAACAGGATTCTGGATAAGCAAACGCAGCAAAATCTACGCATAGCCATTGCAGAAATGAGTAGCACAATGCGTGAGTTTAACGACGCTGCTCATACGCTTAACGGTACGCTTAAAGGAAATAAAGGACACATAGATGCCACTATGGCTAACCTTGACAAAACCAGCCGAAACTTTGCTAAACTGTCAGACTCAATTAATGAGGCAAATCTGGGTGCCGCGGTTAAAAAGCTTGAAAAATCGTTAGCTAACGTAGACCAGATAATAGGAGATGTACAAGCTGGGAAGGGTACTTTAGGTAAGCTAATGAAAGACGAGGCTATGTATGCCAATCTTAATGGCGCATCTAAAGAGCTTAAAGAGCTTTTAGCTGATCTTAAGGCAAATCCAAAAAGATATGTACATTTTTCACTTTTCGGTAAAAAGGCAACACCTTACGTAGCACCAAAAGATGATACAAATAATGAAGAAGTGAAAAAATAATCACACTTTTTTTTATATTTGTTGAATAAAATGCCTCAATATATGGCCTACATCGATAATATACTTTTTGTACTGCTTTTGGTAGCAGGTTTTGGATTTTTTGCCAAAAATGTTAAAAAATTAGTTCGCAACATTAAGCTCGGAAGGGCTGAAGACCGGTCAGACAATTCATCTGCACGATGGAACAATATGGCCATGATTGCTCTTGGCCAAAGCAAAATGGTACGCAGGCCTGTTGCAGGTATATTACATATTATAGTATACGTAGGTTTTGTATTGATTAATATAGAACTGCTTGAGATAATAGCCGATGGTGTATTTGGTACCCATAGGCTATTTGCTTTTATGGGAGGTTTTTATAATTTCCTTATAGCGTCTTTTGAACTCCTTGCCCTGGGTGTAATCGTGGCTGTGGTTATATTTTGGCTACGCCGAAATGTAATAAAGCTTTGGCGTTTTGCACATGGCGATCTTAAAGGTTGGCCTAAAAGTGATGCGAATTACATATTATACTTTGAAACAGTACTTATGTTCCTGTTTCTCACCATGAATGCTGCAGACCATTACCTTCAAGGCGTTGGCTTTGGTCATTATCACGCTGCCGGTTCGTTCCCTGTTTCGGGTTTTATATCTCCGTTATTTAACGGTATTGCTCCAGAAACAGTAGAAATCATAGAGCGTGTTTGTTGGTGGCTGCACATAACAGGTATTCTTATTTTTATGAATTACCTTTACTATTCTAAGCACCTACACATTCTTTTAGCATTTCCTAATACGTACTACGCAAAACTGGAACCTAAAGGTAAGTTTGAAAACCTTGATTCGGTAACTGCTGAAGTAAAACTAATGATGGATCCTAACGCCGACCCATTTGCTGCGGCTCCCGCTACAGAAGGAGAAGTCCCTGCTAAGTTTGGCGCAAGTGATGTTCAGGATTTATCTTGGGTACAACTAATGAACGCCTATACCTGTACAGAGTGCGGTAGGTGTACATCATCTTGTCCGGCAAATCTTACCGGTAAAAAGCTTTCCCCAAGGGCTATTATGATGAAAACCCGCGACAGGGTAGAAGAAGTTGGTAGAAACATTGATGCTAACAACGGCACATTTGTTGATGATGGTAAGTCGTTACTAAACGACTACATTACTCCGGAAGAACTTTGGGCTTGTACCACCTGTAACGGTTGTGTGGAAGCTTGCCCTGTAAATATAGACCCATTATCTATTATAATGGATATGAGAAGATACCTTGTTATGGAACAAAGCGCTGCCCCTACAGAGCTAAACGGCATGATGAGTAATATTGAAAATAACGGTGCGCCTTGGCAGTATAGCCAAATGGACCGTTTAAACTGGAAAGAAGAGTTGTAATAATATATTTTTAACGGTATTTAAATCATGAAAGCTGAAGACATTGATAAAAACCTGCAGCCGCTTACCGAAAACGGCGAGCATGTAAGCCCTATACTCCCTGAGGGCATTAAAAATTATCTTATAGATATAGACGGAACCATATGCGACGACATACCAAATGAAGAACCGGAAAGGATGGTTACAGCGCAGGTATACCCAGACGCGCTGGAGACGCTTAACCGCTGGTATGACGAAGGGCATATAATTTATTTTTTTACATCGCGTACGGAAGCGCACCGCGAAGTAACCGAAGAGTGGCTTAAAAAATACGGATTTAAATACCACGGTATGCTTATGGGTAAACCAAGGGGAGGTAACTATCATTGGATAGACAATCACCTTGTTAAAGCCACAAGGTACAGGGGTAAGTTTACAGAACTTATAGAAAAAGAGGTTACCATCCAAGTATTTGATGATGGTAAGCACGATCAAGATTAATATATTATGAGCGAGAGTATTAAAGTACCTACAATGGCCGACATGATGGCCGCCGGGCAACAGCCTGAAGTTTTGTTTTGGGTAGGCTGTTCGGGCAGTTTTGATGACAGGGCTAAGAAAATTACCAAAGCGTTTGTTAAGTTACTTAACAATGCAGGTGTTTCATTTGCCGTTTTAGGAACCGAAGAGAGCTGTACAGGAGATCCTGCAAAAAGAGCCGGAAACGAATTTTTGTTCCAAATGCAGGCCATGACAAACATTGAAGTACTTAATGCTTACGAGGTTAAGAAGATAGTTACGGCGTGTCCGCACTGCTTTAATACCATAAAAAATGAATATCCCGGGCTGGGTGGTAAGTATGAAGTTGTACACCACACCGAGTTCCTGAAATCACTTCTTGCCGATGGCAGGCTTAGTGTAGAGGGCGGCCAGTTTAAGGGAAAAAAAATTACGTTCCACGATCCTTGTTACCTGGGCCGAGCCAATAATATTTATGAAGCCCCACGTGATCTTATAGAAAAGCTTGATGCTGAACTGGTAGAGATGAAACGCAGCAAGCTTAACGGTTTATGTTGTGGCGCAGGAGGTGCCCAAATGTTTAAGGAACCGGAAAAAGGAAATAAAGATGTAAACGTGGAGCGCACTGAAGACGCGCTTGAAACACAGCCGGAAATAATTGCTGCCGGATGTCCGTTTTGTAATACCATGCTTACCGATGGAGTTAAAGCTAAAAATCGCGAGCACGATGTACAGGTAATGGATGTGGCGGAGCTTATTGCAAATGCAAAAGATTTATAACACTTAGGACACAGATATATGTACGTTCCGTTTGAAACACTTCCTGAAGAATCTAAAATCTGGATTTATCAAAGTAACAGGAAGTTTACTGATGAAGAAGTTGCCGCAATAGATGCAGCCGTTAAAGACTTTGTAGAAAGTTGGGCAGCACATGGTACAGGCTTGGAAGCTTCTTATACAATTAAATACAACAGGTTTATTATCCTGGCGGTAAACCAGGAAAACCAGTCGGCTACCGGTTGCAGCATAGATGCTTCGGTGCATTTTATACAGCAGCTTGAGCAGAAGTATGCGGTAGATCTTTTAGATAAAATGAATGTAACCTTTAAACAAGGTGAGTTTCTTTCCCATAAGCCGCTCATCGAGTTTAAAAAGCTTGCAAAGGAAAAGTCAGTCTCTGCTAATACCATCGTTTTCAATAATCTTGTAAACACCTTAGGAGAGTTTAACGACTACTGGGAGGTTCCCGCAGCAGAAAGCTGGCATAGCCGTTTTTTTAAATAAAATAAATTCATTTGTTTATAGCAAATCATCACTATGTAAGTAGTGATGATTTGCTGTTTAAATATATACACAATTATTAATGAGATTTTTCTTCTTAATCACGTTGTTTGCTGTTCAGGGATTATTTGCCCAGCATAAACCGCTTACCTTTAAATCAGATGCGGAAAAGAAATGGACCGATAGTGTTTACAACAGTATGTCGTTTGAAGAACGTGTGGGCCAGCTATTTATGGTTGCAGCTTATTCAAACAAAGATTCTACGCACATAAAAGGTGTAGATAAGCTTATTAAGGACTACAAAATAGGTGGTATTATCTTTTTTCAGGGAGGCCCTTACAGGCAGGCTAAGCTTACAAACCGTTATCAAAAAGAGAGTAAACTACCGCTCTTTATAGGTATTGATGCAGAGTGGGGGTTTGCCATGCGCTTAGATTCTACCTACCGTTACCCCTGGAATATGACGCTGGGCGCTGTACAGGATATGAATCTTATTCATAAAATGGGGCTTCAGATGGCTAAACAGTGCAAGCGAATGGGCGTGCAGTTTAACTTTGTTCCCGTTTTAGATATTAACATTAACCCACTTAATCCTATAATTGGTAACCGCTCGTTTGGCGAAGACAAACTTAACGTAACCAATAGGGCTGTGGCTCTTATGAAAGGTGTTCAGGAAGGCGGTATTTACGCTACAGGAAAGCACTTCCCCGGCCACGGAGATACGGCTACCGACTCCCATTACGGCTTACCGGCTTTAAACTTCGACGACGAACGTATTGAAAATACTGAGCTGTTTCCGTATAAATGGATATTTAAGCAAGGGCTGGCAAGTATAATGGTAGCGCACTTAAATGTACCTGCATTAGAGCCTACGCCGGGCTTGCCTACATCGCTGTCTTATAATACTATTACCCGACTTGTGCAGGGTAAAATGGGCTTTGAAGGACTAATATTTACAGATGCTCTTAACATGAAAGGGGCTAGCGGATACATGCAGCCTGGGGACGTTGACCTTGAAGCCTTTCTTGCAGGGAATGACGTGTTGCTATTTGCTGAGAACGTACCTGTGGCAGTAGAGCGTTTTAAACAGGCGTACGCAGACAGCGTGCTAACCGACGATAGATTAGAGTATTCTGTTAAAAAAATACTTGCACATAAATTTCGGGTAGGGCTTACTAAAGTAACTCCTGTGGATTTACGTAATCTTTATGCAGATTTAAATGCGCAGGAATATGACGATTTAAATTACAAACTGTATGAAGATGCAGTTATTGTTCTTAAAAATGAAGAAAATACAGCTCCGGTTGCCAATTTAGATACAGAAAACATAGCCTACGTAAAACTGGGCGATGATGATGGGTCTCAGTACCTGGATCAGTTGAGAAAATATACCGCGGTAACAGAAGTAAAGCGTGACAGCCTGCCTTCATTAATGCAGGATTTAAAAGCGTATACAACGGTAATTGTTGGTTATCATAAGGCAGATGGTGCCTGGAAAAAGCACGATTTTTCTACTAAAGATATTCAGTGGCTGGATTCTATTGCCAAAAATAAGCGCGTTATTTTTACTTCGTTTGCTAAACCGTATGCATTAAACGGCATCAAGAGTTTTAAAAACATAAAGACCGTTATCCAGGCACACCAAAATAATATTTTTGCTCAAACTGTTGCTGCTGAAATTATTTTTGGGGCGATAGGCAGCAAAGGTAAAATGCCTGTTAGCGCCGGAGGTTTTAAAGTGAACCATGGTCTACAAACCAAGTCTTTAGAAAGACTTGGCTTTTCAACCCCTGAAAATGTGGGCTTAAGTTCAGAGAAGTTAAAACAGATAGACGTTATTGCTAAAAGGGCTATTGCAGAGCGAATGACTCCGGGATGTCAGGTGCTGGTAGCAAGGCAAGGTAAAGTAGTGTACCAAAAATCATTTGGCTACCATACATACGAAAATACAACCCCGGTAAAAAATACCGATATATATGATGTAGCGTCTTTATCTAAGATACTTGGCACACTGCCTAATGTAATGCAGCAGTATGAGCGCGGGCATTTGAAGCTGGAAGATAGGTTGGGCCATTTGTTACCTGAATTTCAGCAAACGGATAAAAAAAATATTACCGTAAAGGATATGTTACTGCACCAGTCGCGTTTTCAGGCGTGGCAACCTTTTTATAAAGAAACACTGGATTCATTAGCACACCCTGATACGTTGTATTATCGTAGAGTGGCATCGCCGGAATTCCCGGTTCAAGTAGCTGAAGGCTTATATCTGCGTGCCGATTATCCAAAAATAATGATAGATAAGATTGCTGCAAGCCCGTTACTGCCTAAGAAAGAGTACAAGTACAGCGACTTTAACCTTATACTGCTTAAAGAATTTATTGAAAAGCAAACCGGCCAAACGCTGGATGTGGTTGCCGATGCTAATTTCTTTAAGCCACTTGGTGCGACAACAGCTACGTATAATCCGCTGAAGAAATTTGATAAGAGTGTAATACCCCCTACGGAGATAGATAATTACTTCCGTTATCAGGTAATACAGGGTTATGTGCATGATATGGCGGCTGCCATGATGGGTGGCGTGGCAGGGCATGCCGGTGTATTTAGTAATAGCCTTGATGTAGCCAAGATTATGCAAATGTACCTGCAAAAGGGTTACTATGGAGGAAAGCATTATTTTAGTGCCAAAACATTTGATACATTTAATACATGTTATGCCTGTGCAGAGGGTAACCGACGTGGGTTAGGCTTTGATAAACCGCAGATAACTGCATCGGGTCCTACCTGCGGATGTGTATCTAAAAGCAGTTTTGGGCATACAGGTTTTACAGGAACAATGGCCTGGGCAGATCCTGAAACAGGTATTGTATATGTGTTTTTAAGTAACCGCACATACCCTGAGTCAGCAGACAATAAACTTAGTAGAGGAAATATAAGAGAAGATATACAGAAAGTAATTCAGGATGCAATTATAGATAAGTAGCACTTATTTTATAGCGATTTTATAATAATAAAAAACCGCCACATCTAAATCAGTAGATGTGGCGGTTTTTTATTTTGGTGCGGTCTGTTTTTTGTTATTCCAGTTTGCGGCGTTCACGTTCTGCTTTCAGCAGGTTCAGCTCGCGGCTGGTTTGCCCGGCTACCGAAGTGTTTTCTTCCGCTCTGCGTATAAGATAAGGCATTACGTCGCGCACAGGGCCAAACGGCAAATATTTTGCCACATTGTACCCGTTAGCGGCAAGGTTAAAGCTAATGTTATCGCTCATTCCATAGAGCTGTCCGAACCAAACGCGCTTGTCACTTTTTTCCAGTCCGGCTTTAGCCATTAATTTCATTAGTTTGTAAGAGCTGTCCTCGTTATGCGTACCTGCAAATATTGCCATAGTATCAATATGATCAATCATGTAGGCAATACATTCATTATAATTTATGTCGGTTGCCTCTTTACTTATACATATAGGAGATATGTAGCCAAGTTCTTCCGCACGTTTGTTTTCCTTTTCCATATAAGCGCCACGTACCACTTTCATCCCGATATGGAAACCTTCTTTTTTAGCACGTTCGTGCAGTTTTTTCAGGTAATCGAGCCTGTCCCAGCGGTACATTTGCAAGGTATTAAACACAATAGCTTTTTCCTTATTGTACTTTGCCATCATATCGCCCACAAGGTTGTCTGCGGCATCCTGCATCCAACTTTCTTCTGCGTCTACAAGTACGGGAAGGTTAGCGTCGTGCGCTGCCTTACATACCCTTTCAAAGCGGTTTGTTACCTTTTGCCATTCGGTCGCCTCTTCTACAGTTAGGGTTTTTCCTTCGCCCAGTTTCTGCCAAAGGTCAAAACGGCCAAAGCCTGTGGGTTTAAACACCGCGAACGGAATCGCCTGGCGTGTTTTAGAGAATTCTATAACCTTTAGTGTGATATCCAGTGCTTTGTCAAATTCGCTTTCTTCTTCTTTCGCTTCAACCGAATAGTCCAGTACAGACGATACACCTTTAGTATACATTTTATCTACTACAGGCAGGCAGTCGTCTTCGGTAGTTCCGCCACAAAAGTGGTCAAATACGGTGGCGCGGATAAGGCCCTCTACAGGCAGGTGTGCCTTAAGTGCAAAGTTAGTTACCGCGGTACCTATACGAACCAATGGTTGCGATGCTATCATTTTAAACAAAAAGTAAGCCCTTTCCAGTTCGGTATCGCTCTTAAGGGCAAAAGCATCAGCTGTGTTGTTGAAAATCTTTTCCATTTGGGTTAAAAAATTTACCGCAAAGATACATAGTGATTAAGAATTTATCATATAAAATACGTTATTTTGCCTATTCAATAAAAAAGATAAAATGCAGCACATATCCGGCACAGGTTACAATGTTTATTTTAATGAAGAATGTTATGCGTACCTGCAGCAGTTGCTTGTTGCCGGAAGGTACAGCCGCATCTTTATTTTATCGGACGAGAATACTGCCGCAAACTGCCTTCCGCATTTTTTAGCCAATATGGCTACAGAGATACCCATTGAGCTTTTAGAGATAGAGCCGGGAGAGGAAAACAAAAATATACAAACCTGCATACAACTATGGGAAGCGCTTACAGAGCTTGGTGCCGATCGTAAAGCGCTTATGATTAATGTAGGTGGCGGCGTTCTTACAGATATGGGTGGCTTTGTGTCGCTTACGTTTAAACGCGGTATGGATTTTATTAATGTGCCTACAACGCTGCTGGCCATGGTAGACGCATCGGTAGGGGGGAAGACCGGGGTAGACCTGGGCGTGCTGAAAAACCAGATAGGTATTATTAGCAACCCGATAGCCGTACTTATAGATACTACTTTTTTAGAAACGCTGCCCTTGGAACAAATGCGTTCTGGCTTAGCGGAAATGCTTAAACATGGACTGATAGCCGACAGGAACTACTGGAATGAGTTCACAAGCCTTGATTCGCTTACCACAGATGATTTGGGAGTGCTTATCCATCGTTCTGTTGAAATTAAAAACGAGGTAGTAATACAAGACCCTAATGAAAAAGGACTGCGTAAGATACTTAACTTCGGGCACACCCTGGGTCACGCCATAGAGTCTTATTTCTTAGAAAGTGAGACCAGGCAAAGCCTGTTGCATGGCGAGGCCATAGCTATAGGTATGGTGTTAGAGTCTTATATATCTAAAGAAATGGCGTTGTTAAACGAAACAGAGTATCGCGAAATAAAAGAGGTAATCACTGCCCTTTATCCTGCGGTTGTTTTTACTGCAGAAGACATAGAAGTAATCACTTCATTGCTTATACATGATAAGAAAAATGAGTCGGGTGAGGTGAAATTTACCCTGCTTGAAAAAATAGGAAATGCAGTTATTAATAAAAATGTGGAAAATCATCTGATAATCAAAGCGTTTGATGACTATCAGAACTAACATTTTTTTAAGACATTTGTTTTTAAATACGTATTATATTTTTTTACATTTGCCGGGATGAAAATAAAACTTACGTCGTTTTTGCCCTTTTGGGCCAACAGCAAAAATTTGGTTCCGGCCCCTGTGGTTCCGGCTAAAATTGCTGTTAGTAGCGTAATGTTTGCCGAAGTTTTGTATAACATACTTTGCAGCCGCGAAAAGCTGCAGATAAGGTACGCTAACATCAGGGTTTGAGATAGGGTAATCCTCTAAGAATCGGAATCTTATATTTATAATCACCCCCTACACAAACAAACTGATAATGAACACAAAATATTTCGACCTTATCAACCAAACCTTTTATTTTCCGCAGGAAGAATTTACGCTAAGTAAGGACAACCAGCTGCAGTTTCATAACATAGATCTTATGAAGCTTGTAGAGCAGTACGGTACCCCCCTGAAGTTTACCTACCTGCCACAAATTTCTCAAAATATAAGAAAAGCCAAAGACTGGTTCCGTAATGCTATGGAAAAAAACCAGTACGAAGGTAAATATTACTACTGCTACTGTACCAAGAGCTCGCATTTTGAGTTTGTAATGAACGAGGCGTTTAAAAACAAGATTCATATAGAAACTTCTGCCGCGTTTGACGTAGATATAGTGGAAAACCTACTTAAGAACGGCAAAATAAATCGTAATACTTACGTAATTTGTAACGGTTTTAAGCGTGATCAATACATAGCAAACATAGCAAGGCTTATTAATGGAGGCCATAGCCGTACGATTCCTATCATAGATAACTTTGAGGAACTTGATTTGCTTCAGGAGCAGATAAACGGTAAGTTTAAAATTGGTATCCGTATCGCCAGCGAGGAAGAGCCTAAGTTTGAGTTTTATACTTCAAGGCTTGGTATTGGCTACAAGAATATTGTACCTTTTTACCGTAAACAAATCCAGGAAAATAAAAACCTGGAGCTAAAAATGCTTCACTTCTTTATTAATACAGGTATAAGAGACACTTCGTATTACTGGAATGAGCTTGCCAAATGTTTAAAGGTATACGTTAGCCTTAAGAAAGAGTGTCCTTCGCTGGACAGCCTTAACATAGGTGGTGGTTTCCCTATAAAGAATTCATTGGCTTTTGAGTACGACTACCAGTATATGATTGATGAAATCATTAACCAGATAAAAATCGCGTGCGAGGAAGCAGAAGTAGATGTGCCTAACATCTTTACAGAGTTCGGATCGTTTACCGTAGGCGAAAGCGGTGGCGCTATTTATAAAGTGCTTTACCAAAAACAGCAAAATGACAGGGAGAAGTGGAATATGATTGACTCTTCTTTTATAACCACCCTGCCGGATACGTGGGCTATAAACAAGCGTTTTATTATGCTTGCCATTAACCGCTGGAACGACCAGTACGAGCGTGTGCTGCTTGGAGGGCTTACCTGCGATAGCGATGATTATTACAACTCTGAGCAAAACCTTAATGCCATATACCTGCCTAAGTACAATAAAGATAAGCCTTTATATATAGGATTCTTTAATACCGGTGCTTACCAGGAAACCATAGGTGGGTATGGCGGTCTTCACCACTGCCTTATACCACAGCCCAAACATATACTTATAGATAAGGATGAAAATGGGTTCTTTGCTACAGAGGTGTTTTCTGAGCAACAGCAGGCTAACGATGTGCTTAGGATACTGGGCTACAACGTAGATGCCACAGATAAGTAGAGGAATTAGGATTGATTGATATAAACTAAAACAATAAAACAGCAATGAACAAAGGACCAATAAGCCAGTTCATCGAAAAGTACTACCTGCACTTTAACTCTGCAGCACTTGTAGATGCGGCTAAAGCTTATGAAAAGCAACTGCAAGACGGTGCCAAAATGATGGTTACACTTGCAGGTGCCATGAGTACAGCAGAATTGGGTAAAATATTTGCCGAAATGATTCGTAAAGATAAAGTACAAATCATTTCATGTACAGGCGCTAACCTTGAGGAGGATATTATGAACCTGGTGGCCCACAGCCACTACGAAAGGGTGCCTAACTATCGTGATCTTACACCTCAGGAAGAGTGGGATTTGTTAGAGCGTGGTCTTAACCGCGTTACAGATACCTGTATTCCGGAACATGAAGCATTCCGTCGTTTACAAAAGCATATTTACAAAATATGGAAAGATGCAGACGATGCAGGAGAGCGCTATTTTCCGCATGAGTTTATGTACAAGATGCTTTTAAGCGGCGTTCTTGAAGAATACTATGAAATAGATCTTAAAGACAGCTGGATGTACGCTGCTGCCGAAAAAAACCTGCCTATAGTAGTACCCGGTTGGGAAGATAGTACCATGGGTAACATTTTTGCTTCTTATGTAATAAAAGGAGAGCTTAAGGCTACTACCATGAAAAGTGGTATAGAATACATGACATTCCTTGCTGACTGGTATACTAAAAACAGCGACAATGGTGTAGGTTTCTTCCAGATAGGTGGTGGTATAGCAGGTGATTTCCCTATTTGTGTGGTTCCTATGCTGTACCAGGATATGGAAATGCACGATGTACCTTTCTGGAGCTATTTCTGCCAGATTTCTGATTCTACAACCAGCTACGGTTCGTACTCTGGTGCGGTGCCAAACGAAAAAATCACATGGGGAAAACTTGATATAAATACCCCTAAATTTATCATAGAAAGTGATGCTACTATCGTGGCACCTCTTATATTTGCGTACCTATTAGATTTATAATTGACTTATGAAAAGAGTTATTGTTGATTACGCTAAGCTTACTAATGAAATCCTTACCCTGCTGGTAGAGAAGTTTCCTGATGGGTATGATGATTCTCATATCATCCGTTTTAAAAACGCCAAAAACGAAACTATAGAGGCCGTAGAAGTAAGGACTGAAGACACTATTTACCTGGTAAAGGTAAGTACTAAGCTTGCTGACAGGATAGAGAACTTTGATGACGATGATATTGACGAGCCGGCAGATGACCTGGATGCATTAAAAGACCTTGAGATGGATGAAGATGAGGACGAACCTAAGAAGTCTAAATCTCCTAAAAAGGTAAAAGATGCTGATGGTAATGATACTGATGAGGACGATGATGATGAAGATGGTGACGACGATGATGACGATGACGACTATGATGATGATGATCGTGACTACAGCGACGAAGACGAAGACGAGGACGACGAAGAATAGTGTACTGTCTTAATAGAAGTTTGTTGTCTTACTATTTAGGCAAACAAACACCTATTAAGCTACCATATAAAAAAGGGTAATCTCAAACTGAGGTTACCCTTTTTTATATGGTATTATTTGTAATTTTTCTTATTAAAGTAGTACAGTAAAAATAGCCTTAAACGTCAAGGTCAAATAATTTTCTCAGCGTTTCAATTGCGGGATTTAATGCTTTTAGCTTTTCGAATTTCTCTTCCGGGGTAAATGCATGGCGCGACGCTACCTCTTCATTTACAAAAGTTTGAACCGTTATGTCATGGTTGTGCAGCTTTCCGCGCAGATAGCCTACCAGTTCCAATTTCTCGTTGTCAAATTGTGCCTTACTACCCTCGTTAGGAAGTTCAAGCCGTATGGTTACGCCATCTGCATCCAGTATTGGGTCATTAATTTGCATATACGTAGCCATGATTTTTTTACCACCATCGCTTAGCCTTTGGGCAAATTTATTCCACAACAGCTTCATGTCGGTTTCGGTAAATGACTGCCGCGGAAGTTCCTCAGCATGCCTTTGGATCGACTGCTGGCTTTCCTGTAGCTGCCTTTTTTTTAAGATGCTCGATAGCGACAACGCACTAACCCTAGGCGAACCATCATCGGTTACTTCCGGTTTTGGTGGAGCAACTACCTCAGATTTTTCTACTTCAAGTTCCTTCACAGGGAGCGGTTGCACTACTGATGTTGCGGTAGTCTCTTCGGTTTTGCTAACTGTTTGTGTAGATGGTGTATAGGAATTGGTTTGCTGTAAAATTTCAGCAACAGGTTGTGGTACAGCTATAGAAGGGCTGTAATTTTCAAAGTAATGTGCAGGGATTATAAACCCGTCAACTTTTTTTTTTCTCCATCAAAGGTGATGGAGGCAAGTTGCATAAGGCAGAGTTCTACTAAAAGGCGCTGATTTTGGCTGGCCTTGTAGCGCAGGTCGCATTCGTTAGCAATATCAATTCCTTGTAAAAGAAACGATTGGCTTGCCTTTTGGCTTTGCGCGCGGTACATATTTTGTGCCACTTCGCCCGCTTCAAGCAGTGCTAACGTAGCCGGATTTTGGCATACTAAAAGATCACGGAAGTGCGAGGCAAGTCCTGCAATAAAGTGGTGCCCGTCAAATCCTTTAGCCAGGATTTCGTTATAAATCAGTAGCAGGTCGGGTATGCGGTTTTCCAGTATCAGGTCGGTAACTTTAATGTAATATTCGTAATCAAGTACATTAAGGTTTTCTGTAACTGCCTGCCTTGTAAGGTTTGTACCGCAGTAACTTACCACCCTGTCAAATATTGACAGCGCATCGCGCATGGCGCCATCTGCTTTTTGGGCAATGATGTGCAGGGCATCATCTTCAAAGCTGATTCCTTGGCTACGCGCCACTTCAGCAAGATGTTCTTTTGCATCTCTAACCGTTATACGCTTAAAGTCGAAAATCTGGCATCGCGATAATATGGTAGGTATTATCTTGTGTTTTTCGGTAGTAGCTAATATAAATATGGCGTGCCTTGGCGGCTCTTCAAGCGTTTTAAGGAACGCGTTAAACGCCGCCTGAGAAAGCATATGCACCTCGTCTATAATGTAAACCTTGTACTTACCGGTTTGTGGTGGTATGCGTACCTGGTCTATAAGGTTTCGTATATCGTCAACGGAGTTGTTACTTGCCGCATCGAGCTCAAACACGTTAAACGCAAAATCTTCATTCGGGTCATCGTAGCCTTCCTGGTTAATTTTGCGTGCCAATATACGTGCACAGGTAGTTTTACCCACACCACGAGGCCCTGTAAACAAAAGTGCCTGTGCTAAGTGGTTGTTATCTATGGCATTAAGTAGTGTATTAGTAATAGCCTGCTGCCCCACAACATCTTTAAAGGTTTGTGGGCGGTATTTACGTGCTGATACTATAAACTGTTCCATAGGGTTGCAAAGATACTTTATTTTCTCTCAGAAACCTTAGCCCTATAATCAGATTTATTCACAAAAAGGCAGCTTAATTGTGTAGTATTTTGTGGGTGTTGCCGTTAACTTCCACCAGGTAAATGCCTTGGGCAAAACCCTGCATTGATATACTGGTGTAGCTCCCTTGTGTTGTGTGCGTAGCTATCTTTTGCCCCAGGGTGTTATACACATTTACGTTTAACTGAGGTGCTGTAGTACTGATATTCAATACATCATTAACGGGGTTAGGAGACAATACTACTTCTGTGCCGGCAATATCATCTATAGCGGCAGCGGTACAGTAATCTGCACGTGGGTTGTCCTGGTAGTTGCAAGGAAAGCTGTAATAGCTTTGAGGATGAATAGGGTAGGGAGCCGCCATACTTTGCAGCGGATTCATTTCGCCCGGCATAGTTACCTGCGCAGCGCTTCCATGCCCAAGTGCAACATCTTTTCCTTCAGGAGCGCCATTAAATGTGTAGTCGATAAGCGCATCTATAAAACGATAATAAGCGTAATAATCTAAAGCGTCAAACGCGGCAGATGTATTAGGTAAGTTGTGTACTGCCTGATAGTTATAGCCATTTACAGTGCTGGATGGTACCATAACAAAATCTTTTTCGGATGGAGCTACGTTTAGGTTATTAAAAATGTCTATGGCCATGCGGTGGTCATTCGTAGTATCATCAGCGAAAACCTCAATCAATACTTTAGTATTATCCGGATACGAGCTTAATACACTGTTATCTGCATTGTATGAATACCATTCGGCAAGGGCGTATATAAATCGTCCGTTTGTTCCCCAGCCGTCTGTTGTAAAGAGTTCATGCGCTATGCCAAACGATGCGCCTCCACCGAATGAATGCCCCATAAATCCCACTTTATCAGTACTTATAATGTTAGGGTAATCTTGCGCCGCTTTCCGGAAACCTGCAATGAGATTAGCATATCTTTCGGGTGTACTGGTACTTGCAAGGGTTTGATACGGTACAAATACTATGGCGTAACCTTTTTTGGCTACAAAATTCAGCATCCCTATAATATTGTTTGGATCTGTACCACCATAGGCGTGACTGTAAAATATGGTGGGTACAGGTATACTGATATCTGCTGGGTGATAAATATTTACAGTATGCCCGGCGAAATTTGGGTTATCAAATGTTTCTACAGCTACAGCGTGTGTACCGTCTGCACCATAACCCGATGCAGGTATGGGATAGTTGGGGTCGGCATACTGGCTAATACAGTTTATGGAATATAACAGCATTAAGGTTGCGGCAAGTTTCTTCATGGTGTAACGTTTTAAGTGGTGTAACGTTTTAAGTGGTGTGCGGGATAAAAGTACTCAGTTTAACACAAAAACCCCTTATTTTATAAGGGGTTTTGAGTTGTATGGGTCATATTTTAGTCTAAACGGTACGTTATGCAACCACCTGCGCTATATCTTCATGCAAAAGTAGCTCTACAAGTGCGTTTTCTTCCGCGGTAAAGTGTTCGGATGCTGTGTCAGACTGTGCCGCGTAGTTCCAAATGGTGCCTTTTTCGTAAGCGGCTACCACAGTGGGGTGTACATAATATTTTTTGCAGACGGTACGCGTATTGCCTAGTTTTTTAGCAACGGTATCTAACACGGTTACGATTTTTTTCCTGCAATCTGTTAATGATTCAAAATTGCCGGTTTCATGAAAAGCACACAGCGCATTTACACTACCTGCCCACGACCTGAAATCTTTGGCAGTAAAATCTTCTCCGGTTATTTCTTTTAAATAAGCATTTACATCTGCAGAGCCTATGCAGTGGTGCGAGCCATTATCATCATAATACTGAAAAAGTTCCTGACCCGGTATATCCCTGCATTTTTTTACCAGGCGTACCATACGTGCGCTTTGGAGTTTTATTTTATGCATGACGCCTTTTTTACCTTTAAACTCAAACCAAACGGTGTTGCCGCTAAACGTAACGTGCTTGTCTCTAAGCGTAGTAAGCCCGAAGGATCCGTAAAGTTTTTTATAAGCGTCGTTTCCTATACGGATGTTGGTCAGCTCAATGAGCTTTACTACTAGGGCTACCACTTTTTCATAAGGAAGTCCGTGTCTTGCAAGGTCTTTCTCCACCTGCTCACGTATAGCGGGCAGCGACAGTGCAAACCGGCGTAACCTAAAGAATTTACTTTGATTACGTATACGGTTCCACTCTGGGTGATAACGGTATTGTTTCCTGCCTTTTGCATCTATACCCGTAACCTGTAGGTGCGCATTTTCTTTTTCCGCAATCCACACGTTACTCCATGCCGGTGGGATAACCAACTTTTTTATACGCGACAGCACTTCTTTGTCTTTAACCGTATTTCCATTTTCATCAGCGTAAGAAAAGCCGATACCCCGGCGTTTTCTAAAATAGCCCTTATGGGTATCTAAAGAATAACGCAGACCAACGGCTTTGGCAGTTACTTTAGGGTCGCGCCCTATTTTTTCTAGTTTTTGTTGCAGGCGGGTCATAGGAAAAATGTTTAGCTACGCCCTTTAATGCTTAAATCGTTTAAAATGGCTGCGGCACTGTGGTCGTTATAAGCACCTGGTGTAGATACGTATACGCCTTTTTCGCCACTTACAGCTTTAAGTCCGTAAACGGTAGCTTCATCTCCGGGATCGCTTTCGCCTTCGTAGCGGTAAATATGTTCAATAGTAAAATCATCTTTGTGGTCTACAATGCGCTGTTCTTCTAAGTTAAAGTCAGTGCTGTAACCCTTTTCTGCCAGTTCCTGTAATGCTTTAGATACCGTAGCATAATGATACATTTGTCTGTCCATGGTAATAGTTTTTTGAAGTTAGTTACTTATGTTGTTTAAAATTAGTGATTACAACAGTTTAGTTAGCCCAATATAATGTTAAACAGCTAGTTAAGATTTTGTTTAAGAAATATTGGCAATATCCTAAAGTTTCAAACCGCTTGTTTCGTTAATGTGCTAGATACGTGGCGAGTGTCGAAATAATAACCTTTTCGGGATGTTTTAGTAATGTTAATCTGCTTTGAAGTTGACGTGTATACCGGTAATTTCGCCGCAAAATGAAGAAAAGGAAAATGCTACAGAAACACACCACTTTACTATTAATACCGGGGGGCAGTGAAATTGCCTTACCCCAAAATAATTTCGCGTTTAAAACTGCACTAACCCAGGCAGTAGAAAAACGGTCTATAAAAATAATAATGCTTGCAGACGACCCGTTGATAGACGATGTTGACCTTCATAAACTATCGCCTTTTAAAAATGTATTACTTATAGAAAGCGACACTATTGTAAGCGAAGACGATGCCATTGCCGAAGTGTCTAAAATGTTAGAGGACAATTACCTGCCTACGGTAGCTACATCCGGATTTGATTTCCAGGTGGTAAAAATGGAACCTGTAGGAGTAGTGTACGAAGATTTTGAGATTTTGGAGTACAGGTAAAAAATACTGCATTCCATTTTAACGATTGAAATACAAGTAGAGGTGGCTTTAATAAGCAACCTCTTTTTTATGGTTAAAATAGTTACTTTTATTCCCTGAAAAGTAAACACCATGAATATCTTTAAAAGTATAAATAACAATGCACAGTCCAGTACTACAACCGGTTTTGGAAGCAGCGCGTCCAGCTACGGTGGCCGGTTTATTAATAAAGATGGTTCGGCAAATATAGAAAAGCGTGGCCTTTCATTTTTCGGGCGAATCAGTTGGTACCATACCTTGGTTAATATGCCTGGTTGGAAGTTCTTGGGTATAATTTTCCTGTTTTACACCATAATCAATTTTATCTTCGCCCTGCTTTACTATTCTATTGGGGTAGAAAATCTAAACGGTATAGGAACCACAGGTTCGGAATGGGTAAAATTTGGTAAAGCCTACTTTTTTAGCGCACAGACGTTTACTACGGTAGGTTATGGACATATAAGCCCCACCGGTGTTATAACCAGTGCCGTGGCTGCAACCGAGGCACTTACGGGTTTACTTAGTTTTGCCATTGCTACAGGTTTGTTCTACGGGCGTTTCAGCAGGCCTAAGGCGCACCTTATATTTTCGCATAATGCGTTGATTTCTCCTTATAAAGGTGGTAAGGCAATTATGATGCGTGTGGCTTCGCATAAAAACACCAATCTACTCGATGCCGAAGTACGCGTTACATTGGGCATCGTAGTAGAGGAAAACAGCATACCTGTAAATAAGTTTTACCAGCTTCCGCTGGAAATGAGCAAGATAAGTTCTATGTCGCTGAGCTGGACGCTGGTACACCCTATAGACGAAAACAGCCCATTGCATGGCTTTACAGAAGAGGATTTCAGGCTGATAGAAGGGGAGTTTATATTGTATGTAAAGGCGTTTGACGATTTGTACAGCAATACAGTTGCCATTAGTACCAGTTACACTTTTGACGAGGTGGTATATGGTGCCAAGTTTGAAATGATGTACGACGAAAACGATGACCAAAGTAAAACCATACTTTACCTTGACAAGATTAACAACTTCAGGAAAGTAGAACTTCCATAACCTTTTAGTAGTTATGATATTAGCTATAGACGTGTATTACTACGATAATCAGGCAAAAGCTGTAGGCGTTTTGTTTGAATGGGAAGATGCTGCCCCAAGGCAAACCATTATAGCGTTTGTAGATGATGTGGCAGAGTATATACCGGGCGAATTTTATAAAAGGGAATTACCATGCATTAAAGCCCTTTTACAAAAGACCGGTACCGATTTTCTGGATGCCGTAATTGTAGACGGGCATATTTATACTGATAATAACGGGAGTTACGGGCTAGGCGGAAAAACCTTTGAATTGTTAGGCAAACGCATACCGGTAATAGGTATAGCAAAAACGGGTTTTCATACCAATAAAGATACCGTAATAGAAGTACATAGGGGAGAAAGTAAAAATCCGCTATATGTTTCGGCTATAGGTATAGACACTTTGTTCGCAGCAGATAAAATAAGAAACATGCAAGGGCCGTATCGTATCCCCGACATTTTAAAAACGCTTGATATGGTTACAAAAGATGGTTCTTCATAGCGCTAAATTGAGAGGTTTTTGCTTTAATATATAAGTTTTATATATACAAAAGTCTGCCATAAAAGTATGGCAGCCCTTTGTTTTTGTAATGTAGATACAGGTTTAGTTTTTGATGATTTTCTTAGAAATGGTTTCTGAACCGTTTTGCAGGTTAATCAGGTAGGTACCCGGTGACAGGTTGCTGATATCTACATTTACGGTGTTTTCGCCAATTGTGTTTAGCGTTTTTTGCTGTACTAATTTACCGGTAACGTCAAACAACTGGTAGGTTATTTGTTCTGTATTGTTAGGTAGTTGTATGGTAAACAGCCCGCTTGTAGGGTTAGGGCTTATAAGAATATCATCGCCGCCTTTAATACCTGCTCCAGGACGCGCGCAACTTACAGCGGTGCGCGATATGGTACCGTTTGAGTTATTTAGCGTACCATTTGCGTTTTTGGCTACCATATAAAATGTATAGGTACTACCTGCATTTATTAGATAGGTGTTAAGGAACGAGTTTCCGGTTAAATCAGTAGCATACAGATTTCCGTTTCTGTACAGGTCATAAGAAGTAGCATTAGCCGATGTAGTCCAGGTTAAGTTAATAGCACTTTGCGATCCGCTGCACGTAGCCGTTGCCGAAAGTGTAAAGCTCCCCGGAGTAGCATTACAAACTAAAGTGTTAGCGGTTAGTGTACCATTAGCATTATTAGTACCTGCGCTGCCATTTCTCGCTTTTACATAGTAAGTATACGTTGTACCGCCTGTAACACTTGTATTAAGATATTGTGTACCCGTTATACCACTTGCATATAAGGCTCCGTTACGATAAATGTCATAAGAAGTAGCATTTGCCGATGTAGTCCAGTTTAGCCTGTTTCGTGTTGCGGTACCTATGCATTCAGGAGTTACCGTTAGTGTAAAAGTGCCGGGTGTAGTGGCACTGCAGGTAAGATTAAGGTTGCTTTTAAAAGCATTGAAATACGCATTGGCAAAGCTATTCCTCCAGCTGTCGCTGTTAAGTTTAGTGGCGTCAGCGGTGTAGTCTACAAACCCAATTTCGTTAAGGCAACCCGTAGCCGATGAGTAGCGCAGCACACCAAGGTGGTAGGCTAAAAAGCTGTTGTCTTCTACACAGCGCCTGTTAGACCATGAGCCATAAGAAACCATGTCGGCCTGTATTTTTTGGGCAAAAGAAATATCAGGTGCTGTATCAGTATCGTCTGCAGTACAGTAAAACGTTTCTGTCCCTGTGCCGCCACCGGCGTTACAATGTATACTAAGCAGCCTGTCGGCATTCCAGTTGTTACTCATCTGGGCACGCTGGTTTACCGAAATCCATCCGTTAAGATTGGAGGTACGTGTAAGGTAAACAGTCCAGTTACAGTTAGCATTTATAAGGTCTTTTGTTTTTTGGCCTACGCTGAGCGCTGTTTCTATTTCCGTCGCGGTACGTCCGTCCGGATTGTCGCTTGTAGTGGCGCCGTAACCGTGTCCGGGATCTAAAACTATAATTTGGGCATTACTATATAGTGCTGCAAACAACAGCAATATTATGAAGCTAAGTTTTTTCATGTGATAATTATTTTAGGTTGGCAATAAATAGGCGTCCGGTTTTGTCGTCAGAAAAGATTACCTGGTTTTTATGTACAGTAGGGTACATTTCAAAGAAGACCTCTGTGTCAGATAATTTTTTTTGTTTACCTGTAGCAACATCAAAAAGATATAGTTCGCTATTGCTTACGGTATGCCCGTCTTCACTTTCGTCTAAAAATCCTATCAGGTAGTCGTCGTTTTCGCTCCATGCTGTAGCAATACCCGAACCTATTTTTTTACCTGGTGTACTGCCATCAATAGTGTATATATAAATGTCTGCGCCGTTATGTACGGCTACTTTTTTACAGTCGTGAGATAAAAGTGCATTGTAATATTGGCCCGGCTCATTTGTTATAGTCCAGGTTTTTTTAGAAGATAGGTCTTTTGCTTCAATTTTTAAAGTAGCAAGGTTGGTGTACACAACAATACCATCTTTATTTCCGGTAAAGCTTGGTAAGTAATTGTGGTTAAAGTTTTCAACCGTAGTTTTATAATTATCCCTTACGTATAATTATAAACCTTCGATTCTGAAAAGTACCCTTTTTCCGGTTTTTCTTTAAAGTAGAATGAATTACCCGTACTGTCCCAGGTATAGGCATACCCGCTCCCCGGAGCTTTAGAAATTTGTTTTACCTCCCGGGATTTTAATTCTAACAAATATACACCCTGAAGGTGCTCACCGGAAAGCAGTACATATTCGCCCGTAGGTGAGAATAATGGATTGGTAAATTCTCCGTCTACCTCAATACGCTCGTAATCGGTAAGTTTTTGTGAAAACGCAGATATGCTGAGAAGCAATGCTGCGAAAATTGTAATTTTTTTCATATAATCAGTTGTTAATTAGGTTAATTTAACAAAACTGACCCTTATAGTTGTAAAATTGTTGATAACTTATTATTAATAATATTATTTTAAATATAATCTAGTATAATTTGTAAATATTTATTTATCAATTCTTTATGATATTTAAAGGTTTGCCACTGGACTTTTATAAAACCAAAACAGGCTATCCGAAGATAGCCTGTTGTTATATTTAAAATCAGATGTTATTTAGCATCCTTCCAATACTTAAACGGAAACAGCAACATACCGAAGCATTCGCCGTGCTCTTTACCAATATGTTTGTGGTGCATTTTGTGCGCACGCCTTACCGCTTTTCCGTACCGGCTTTCTGCCTTACGGAAAATTTTAAAGCGCTGGTGAATAAAAATATCATGTACCATAAAGTAGGTAAAACCGTAGGCAAATATTCCGAGGCCAATGGCAAGGCCTATTTGCAAGATGTTATTTTGCCAAAGTAAAAAGAATCCTATGCTTACCAGGGCATAAAATATGAAAAAAGCATCGTTTCGTTCAAACCAGGAGTCGTGGTCTTTTTTGTGGTGGTCTTCGTGTAATACCCATAAAAAACCGTGCATAACGTATTTATGGGTAAACCACGCCATAAACTCCATCATGAAGAAGGTGAGTAAAAAAACAATAATGTGTATCCAGATGGGCATAATATATTTTTTAAAGGATGTTCAGCCTGTAATTTACATAGCATTTAGCCAGTAACGTTACCTTTTGATAGTCAGGTACGCGTATACGGCGGTTTTTTATTTCTAATGGCGGCGTGTTTTTTAGCTTCGTAAGTAACTTGCTGTAGTAAACGTAAGCGGTATAAACGCCAAACCGAGCCTCTTTAGGCAGCTGGATAATACCGGCATATCCCGCAGCAAGATCTGCCTCAATTTCATCGATAATGGCCTGCTTTGTAGCATCGGTCATGTTGTTAAGGTTCATGTTCGGGAAGTAGCTGCGCTCCAGTTCTTCGGTATCTGCCTTTAAATCACGCAAAAAGTTTACCTTTTGAAATGCCGACCCCAGCCTCATGGCACTTGGCCTCAGTTCTTCGTAGCGCTCATCGTTACAGTTTACAAATACTTTTAAGCACATAAGCCCCACCACATCGGCACTGCCGTAAATGTACTCATTATATTCAGCAAACGATGTGTAGTCTTTCTTAATTAAGTCCTGCTTCATGCTTTTCATAAAGGCATCGATCAGGTGGCGCGGAATGTTATACTTCCTTACCGTATGCTGAAACCCGTTTAAAACAGGGTTTAGGCTTATGCCATCGGTAAGTGCATTTTCAAGGTCTTGCTCAAAGCGAGAAAAAAGTACCTCTTTGTTGTAGTCGTGAAACGTATCTACAATTTCGTCGGCAAGGCGCACAAAGCCGTATATATTATAAATGTCCTGTCGTATAGAAGGACCCAGCATTTTTACTGCTGTAGAAAACGAAGTGCTGTAAGCCCGGGTGATGAGGCGTGCACAGGCAAATGATACGTTATCAAAAATGGTTTTCATGCGGGTGAGGTTTCAGTTGTATATTTAGTAAGTTGTTTCTTTACCAGGTCGGCAACCAGCTTTCCTGAAATAAGTGCCGGCGGGACACCGGGCCCGGGTACGGTAAGCTGCCCTGTAAAGTATAGGTTTTTTACTTTCGGGCTGCGTAGCTTTGGCCTTAGAAAAGCCGTTTGCCACAGGGTATTAGCAAGGCCATAAGCATTGCCTTTGTACGAGTTGTAGTCGTTAATAAAATCATTAAGGCAAAACGATTCTGTAAATATTATGCTCTCGCGAACGGTTTGCCCGGTAAGTTTTTCCAGGCGGTTTATTATAATGTCAAAGTATTTGGCACGCAGTTCGGGTGTGTCTTCTATACCTGGCGCCAGCGGAATGAGGAACGTACCTGCTTCGTGGCCTTCAGGTGCTGCACTACTATCTGTCTTAGATGCGAAACTGGCATAGAACAACGGTTCATCCGGCCAACGTGGATTGTCGTAAATGTCTTTAGCATGCACATCAAAATCGGTATCAAAAAATAGTGTATGATGCTGCACGTTTTTCAGCTTTTTATTAAATCCAACATAGAAAAGCAGGGAAGAAGGCGCAAATGTGCGCGTGTCCCAGTACTTTTCGCTGTATTTACGGTACTGGGGCTCCAGTAATGTTTCCCCGTGGTGGTAGTCAGCTCCGCATACTACCATATCGGCAGCTATTTCTTCTCCATTGATTTCCAGGGTATGTGCTTCACTATTTTCAACGCCAATTTTGCTTACAGGTGCGTTAGTTACAATGGTAACGCCCAGCTCTGTAGCAAGTTGTACCATGCCTTCTATTACGCTGTACATACCATTTTTTGGGTGCCATGTGCCAAGACCAAAGTCGGCAAAGTTCATAAAGCTGTAAAACGATGGCGTATCAGAAGGTTTAGCGCCCAGGAAAAGCACCGGGAATTCCAGTATCTGAACCAGCTTGGTGTTTTTAAAACGCCTGCGTATATCTCGAGAAATGTTGCTTACAAATTGAGCCAACCTTGTTACAGTTTGTGTAGTAACAAGTTCCAATGGCGATTCTCCCGGTCTGTACACAAGGTTTTTAATAGCTATATCGTAGTTGCTGCGTGCTTCCGCCATAAAATCCTGAAGCTCTTTACCGCTTCCGGGTTCTATGGATTCAAATGTCTTTGCAATGTCATCCAGGTTGTCAGCAATATCCACAAAATCATTTTCTCCAAAATAAACCCTGTAAGCAGGAGACAGTTTTTCTATGCTGTAATAGTCTGAAGGTTTTTTGCCAAAGTCAGAAAAAAAACGTTCAAACACATCGGGCATCCAGTACCATGTAGGCCCCATATCAAACACAAAGCCGTCTTTAACCAGCCTACGGGCACGTCCGCCCGGGGTGGCATTTTTTTCGTATACAGTAACCTTGTGGCCTTCTTTAGCCAGGTAGCAGGCTGCCGCAAGCGAAGAGAATCCCGAACCTATTATTTTAATATTTTTTTTCATGCCAAAAGTTAGCTATTTAATGTGGTTATGTATTTTATTTCGTGTTAATTAAATCATAAAAACTTACTCAAGTGTGTCTGTAAACTCCCTTACTGCCCTGAATGTTTTTATTTGTTCTGTCTTGAGCGTATCGCTTAAGAAATCGCTACATCGTCCGCTAAGTACAAATTCGGTATCGGTATCAGTCAAGACATTCGACTTAAGTTCTTGTATGTACCTGTTTGTTTCACCAGGCTCATGTTCTATAGTCATGTAGGTAACAAATGTAACGTGCTCAAAAATCTGTTTTATATTCACCAAATCGTCCACGGGTACAGTCTCGCCCAGGTAGACCGTATGATAGCCTTTGTGCAGCAACTCATAATTGATGAGCATAAGGCCTATTTCGTGTATTTCTCCTTCGGGCAGATACAATACATACGTCCTTTCGGTTAACTTTGGAGGCGTATTTTGAAGCGACTCTATGTTTACCATTATTTTTTGCTTAATAAGGTTACTTATAAAGTGTTCGTGGGCAGGTGTTATGGTCTCCGTTTGCCAAAGATTTCCCATCTCCTCCAGCAGCGGAATAAAGTTGTTGTAAAATATCTCCCTAAAAGGCCTTGCGGCAAGTAACTCATTATAGGTATCCAGGAATAACTTTGTGTCAAAGTTCATCATAGACAACTTAAAGTTCCTTAGTACGTGGTCGTTTACCGTTTTACTGGTAATGATTTCCTTTACCATTTGTGGTATACGCTCTTCGGGTAATTTTGCAATGTTACTTATTTTATACCCAAAGTTGTTAAGCGTATTTATATTGAGCAATTTTTGCAGGCTTTTGGTATCGTACACTCTTATATTGGTATCGGTACGCATAGGTTGCAGTACTCCGTATCGTTTTTCCCATATACGAATGGTGTGTGCCTTGATGCCTGTAAGGTTCTCAAGATCTTTTATCGTAAAAGCACTTTTTATATTGTTCATCTTTTTTGAAAAAACATTAAACAAATTTACATTAAACAAAACTGTGTTTAGCTTAAACAAATCTTAAAATTTAAAAAATAGTAATTTATTTAATATTGCTTTTTATTCATTAGCAGTGATTTACTGTTTTTAGGGCATACAAATCAGCATTTTAAGGTTTTTTACCGGTTGTTATATTCTAATTTGTAAATTTTAGGTTTTATGTTAGTGTGCTTTAACAAGTGGTAAAATGTACATTAGTGTAACCGTTTCGTTATTAAGGTGTAAATTTTTACTCAGTTACGCTAACATGCTCATAACTAATGTTTTTTTTGTCAAAATAAAGTGTACCTTTGCACCTTCAAAAAAACGAAGATGGCTGCTATTAGAAACATTGCTATTATTGCCCACGTAGACCACGGTAAAACTACCCTGGTAGACAAAATTATGTACCACTGCCAGTTGTTCCGTGATAACGAGAACACCGGCGACCTTATCCTGGACAACAATGACCTGGAGCGTGAGCGTGGTATTACCATTACATCTAAAAACGTGTCTGTTACTTATAAAGGCACAAAAATCAACATTATAGACACTCCCGGCCACGCCGACTTTGGTGGTGAGGTAGAGCGTGTACTAAACATGGCTGATGGTGTACTACTACTTGTAGATGCTTTTGAAGGCCCTATGCCTCAAACGCGTTTTGTACTACAAAAAGCAATCTCGCTTGGCCTTAAGCCTTGTGTGGTTATTAATAAGGTAGACAAAGAAAACTGTACTCCTGAAGAAGTACACGAAAAAGTATTTGACCTGATGTTTGAACTTGGTGCAGAAGAATGGCAGCTAGATTTCCCTTCTGTATACGGTAGTGCCAAACAAAACTGGATGAGTACAGACTGGAGAAACAAGACTGAAAACATAGAGCCGCTACTGGATATGGTACTGGAGCACATACCTGCCCCAAAAGTATCTGAAGGTACGCCTCAGCTTCTTATAACATCGCTGGACTTTAGTAGCTTTACAGGCCGTATTGCTATTGGTCGTTTACAGCGCGGTTCGCTTAAAGAAGGCCAAAACGTAAGCCTTGTTAAGCGTGATGGTAAAATCATCAAGTCTAAAATTAAAGAGCTTCACGTTTTTGAAGGTATAGGCCGTAGAAAAGTAGAAGAAGTTCACGCTGGTGATATTTGTGCTATTGTAGGTCTTGAAGGTTTTGAGATTGGTGATACTGTTGCTGATTTTGAAAATCCTGAGGCACTGGCTACCATTGCTATTGACGAACCTACAATGAGTATGCTTTTCACAATTAACGATTCTCCTTTCTTTGGTAAAGAAGGTAAGTTTGTTACCTCTCGCCACATTAAAGACAGGTTAACCAAAGAGCTTGAAAAAAACCTTGCGCTACGCGTAAACGAAACTGACAGTGCAGATAAATTTATGGTATTTGGCCGTGGTGTACTACACTTGTCTGTACTTATAGAAACGATGCGCCGTGAAGGTTACGAACTTCAGATAGGCCAGCCACAGGTTATCATTAAAGAAATTGATGGTGTTAAATGTGAGCCAATCGAAGAACTTACCATAGACTTACCTGAAAACCTTTCAGGCCGTGCGGTAGAATTTGTAACGCTACGTAAAGGTGAAATGCTAAGCATGGAGCCAAAAGGTGATCGTATGATCATTCAGTTTAACATTCCTTCGCGTGGTATTATAGGTTTAAGGAACCAGTTGCTTACCGCTACTGCAGGTGAGGCTATTATGGCACACCGTTTCCTTGAGTACCAGCCACTAAAAGGCGAAATCCCAGGACGTCTAAGCGGATCACTTATATCTATGGAAAATGGTAAGGCTATTCCTTACTCTATAGATAAACTACAGGAGCGTGGTAAGTTCTTTGTAGATCCTAACGAAGATATCTACGAAGGTCAGGTAATTGGTGAAAACAGCCGTGGCGATGATATGGTTGTAAACGTTACTAAAACCAAAAAACTTACAAACGTACGTTCTTCGGGTGCCGATGATAAAGCAAGGATTATCCCTGCTATTAAATTCTCGCTTGAAGAAGCGCTGGAATACATCCAGAAAGATGAGTACGTAGAAGTAACGCCTAAGAGCCTGCGTCTTCGTAAAATTTACCTTAACGAAAACGACCGTAAGCGTTTTAAAATTGTTTAATCGCTTTACGTTATTGTATATAAAAACTCCTGCTTTTGGCAGGAGTTTTTTTGTTTAAGGTACATTGAAGAGAATGGTATGTATACAAAAAGAGAACGGGACTATCGTAAGATAATCCCGTTTCCATTCATAATATAATTGGTTTTCTCAAAAATTAAGGTTTAAGCAGGCTGCATATTTGCTCGGCAAGTTCTGTGCCTATGCGGTCCTGCGCTTCAAGTGTCGCCGCGCCTATGTGTGGCGTAAGCGATACTTTAGGGTGCATAAGCACCTGTACTGCGGGTTTTGGTTCATCTTCAAAAACATCTAGTCCGGCAAATGATACCTTACCGCTATCTAGTGCCGCAAGTAGGGCTACTTCGTCTATAATACCGCCACGCGACGCATTTACAATGCCCACACCATCTTTCATGGTTTCAAATTCGGCCTTGCCTATAACATAGCCTTCTTTTTGTGCCGGTACGTGTAGCGAAATAAAATCGGCTTCCTTAAGAATATCTTCAACCGGTTCTGTTTTAATGGCTACATTAATAAACTGGCCGTTGTAAAAATCTACGCGTACTTCAGCCTCGTCTACAAATTTATCTGTAGCAACTACGCGCATACCAAGTCCCAGTGCCATACGTGCCACAGAGCGGCCTATGCGGCCAAACCCTATGATTCCAAGCGTCTTTCCGCGAAGTTCTGTACCATTTGCGTATGCTTTTTTAAGGCCTTCAAAGTTAGTATCGCCTTCAAGCGGCATTTGGCGGTTACTGTCGTATAAAAAACGTACACCACTAAACAGGTGTGCAAACACCAGTTCAGCTACTGAATCAGAAGACGATGCAGGCGTGTTGATTACGTGTATTCCGTTTTCACGCGCATACTCCACATCTATGTTATCCATACCCACGCCACCGCGACCAATGATTTTAAGGCCGGGACAGGCGTCAATAATATCTTTACGCACTTTTGTTGCGCTACGTACCAGTATTACCGCAACATCGTTTGTATTTATGTAATTAGCTACCTGTTCCTGGGCAACTTTAGTGGTTATAACTTCGTATCCGGCATCTTCAAGGGCTATTAGTCCTGCTTTAGAAATGCCGTCGTTTGCTAATATTTTCATTTTTATTATTTCAGATTTTAGAATTTAGATTTCAGATTCCGTTAGTAACGGCAAAACCTGAAACAATTAAATGCTTTCTTCCAGTTCTTTCATTACATCTACAAGTACCTGAACGCTTTCTATTGGCATGGCATTGTATATAGACGCCCTGTAACCGCCTACAGACCTGTGTCCGTTAAGCCCGCTAATACCGGCTGACTTCCATAGCTTATCAAACTGCTCTGTATGGGCTTCGTCTTTAAGCAGGAAACACACGTTCATTTTAGAACGATCTTCAGTATTGGCTGTACCTACAAAAAGTGAGTTGCGATCAATTTCGTTGTAAAGCAGTGCTGCCTTTTCGTTATTTTTAGCTTCAATAGCCTTAACACCGCCTTGTTCTTTAAGCCATTTCAGTGTAAGGTAAGAGGCATATACAGGAAATACCGCAGGAGTATTGTACATACTCTCTTTATCTATATGTTGCTGATAGTCTAATAATGAAGGTATGTTTCGCCCTGTTTTACCTAACAGTTCTTCTTTGATTACTATAAGTGCTGTACCGGCAGGCCCCATATTTTTTTGCGCTCCTGCGTATATGATGCCAAATTTACTGAAATCTATTTCACGTGAAAATATATCTGAGCTCATATCGCATACCAGTGGAACATCCGTTTCAGGAAAATCCTGCATTTGTGTCCCGAAAATGGTATTGTTGCTGGTGCAGTGAAAATAGTCGACATCGGTAGGTATAGTGTACCCTTTAGGTATGTAGTTATAATTTTTATCTTTTGAGGATGCCACAACTTCGGTAGTGCCAAATTTCTTAGCTTCTTTTATTGCAGCCGCAGCCCATGTACCGGTATCTAGGTAAGCTGCCTTACCACCTTCTTTTAATAGGTTGTAAGGTACCCTTATAAATTCCAGCGATGCGCCACCGGATAAGAATAGTGCCTGGTAACCTTTACCTGTTAAACCCATAAGTTCAAGTGCCAGTGCGCGGGCTTCTTCCATTACGGCAACGAAGTCTTTACTGCGGTGGGAAATTTCCAGGATAGATAAGCCTGAACCGTTAAAATCCAGTACTGCCTGAGCTGATTTTTCGAATACTTCCTGTGGCAGGATTGATGGTCCTGCGCTAAAGTTGTGCTTTTTCATTGTGTTATTACTTATAAAGTGCAACAAATTTCCTAATTATCGGCTGATTTACCACCAAAATTTTTCTAAATAATTCTATCAAATTTTTGATAAAAATGAAATTATGTCCACATTATCGGCATAATCTAACAATCCCGGTTTTTGTGTATGTCCAAATTTTACGGCATTGCTAAATTCAGCATTACTTACTATGCATTGTATTTTGTCTGATTCTGCCTCTAGTTTTTGCTTAATTATTTCAATATCATCATAGTACTCGTAGAATACACTTGAAATAGGGGAGGCGTAGCTGCTGTCTTCTTTCAAGGTAAGGAAACCGTTATCTAATAGTTTAAAGTTGCTCATCAGGAAAACAGCTTTGTTGTAGTCGTAGTTGTTGGCGTATTTTTCGTAATGTATAATTTCGCTATACGGAAATATTGCTTCAAAAAATACTTTAAAATCATAGCCTTGAGGTACAAATAATTTTGAAACATTGCGACATCCTAAACCAAAATACCTGAAGATATCTTCTCCCAGCGCAAAAAGTTCTTCTTTGCTTTCGTTACCTGTTAGTACCGCTATACTGTTCCTGTTTTTACGAATAATATTTGGTTTGTCTCTAAAATAATATTCAAAATAGCGGGCTGTATTGTTGCTGCCGGTAGCTATTACGGCATCAAATCCTTCCAGTTTTTCTTCGGTGAAGGTAATTTGTTGCTTTAATTCGGGCGCCACTGCTATAAGGTATTGTGCTAAAGCGGGGAGCAGGTATTTATCGTTGCTGGAAAGTTTTACCAAAACGTGGTGCCCGCTTAGTACAACCGAAATAAAGTCATGAAAACCAACCAAAGGTATATTACCTGCTAACACCAGTGCTACGGTTTTCGGCTCTACGGATTCAAGGTTATAATTATCCAGCCATTTATCCAGGTTTTCTGTAGTAAGTGCTTCTGCCCACTGAGCGGTAGCGAAGTAAACCTGCTCTGGTGTAAACCAGTGGTTATGTATTTGAGATTGTGTTATAAGGTTTAGGTACTTATCAAAAAAATCTTCATTAAAAGGAATGCCTTCCGCGGGTTGTGTAGTTGCAGGTGTAAACTGGCTCAGGAAAGTGCCGAGGGTGGCAAATGCTTTTTTTCTTTCTGTTAACGTCATTATGTTTGTATAATAATGGATTTGGACGTAATTTTGCTACAAATTTACGTATTAATACCATAGATTACCATGGCAATTAAAATAACTGACGAATGTATAAACTGTGGGGCCTGCGAACCGGAGTGCCCAAACACTGCAATATATGAAGGTGCCGATGACTGGCGCTATAAAGACGGAACAAAACTACACGGGCGCATAGTACTGCCGTCTGGTGAGGAAGTGGATGCTGAAGCAGCCCAAACCCCGCTTAGCGATGATATTTACTACATTGTTCCCGGTAAATGTACAGAGTGTAAAGGCTTTCATGACGAGCCACAATGTGCTGCTGTATGCCCTGTAGACTGCTGCGTGCCCGATGAGGACCATGTAGAAAGTGATGAAACGCTGCTAAACCGACAGGCATTTCTGCATAACGAATAGCAAACGAATAACAAGCTGCCCAACGGGCGGCTTTTTTTATCAGGATTCTTTTACCCAGGTGTAAAAACACCTGTGGGGAGTAGGATATATTTTGTTACTTTTGCGTTGAATTAAAATATAACATTTACTATGGCTAATATAACTTTGGGTGGAAACCTGGTACACACAGTAGGCAACCTGCCTGAAAATGGAACTAAAGCTCCGGATTTTACTTTGGTTAAACAAGATCTTTCTACAACATCTCTTGCCGACTTTAAAGGAAGTAAGGTAATACTAAATATATTCCCAAGTATAGATACAGGAACTTGTGCTGCATCGGTACGTAAGTTTAATGAAAAAGCGGCATCATTAGAAAACACAAAAGTTATTTGTGTTTCAAGAGACCTGCCTTTTGCACAAACCCGTTTTTGCGGTGCTGAAGGTATAGCCAATGTGCTTACCGCTTCAGACTTTAAAGATGGTAGTTTTGGTGCCGATTATGGGCTTACTATTACAGACGGACCTTTAGCAGGGCTTCACTCGCGTGCGGTGGTAGTTATAAATGAGGAGGGTAAAGTAGTATACACAGAACAGGTGCCGGATATTAAAGACGAGCCTGACTATGATAATGCGCTGGCTTCTTTGTAATAAATGAAAGATAACAGATTTGTTAAGGGCAGGGTAAAAAGCGTTTACTACTCTGTAATGGGAGCCTACAGGCTTATTACTACTGAGCATAGCATTATGGTTCAGTTTAGCCTGGGCATACTGGTTACTGTTGCAGGTTTCTATTTCCACATTTCAAGAGAGGAGTGGATGATGCAAACCCTTGCTATAGGCCTTGTAATGGCTATAGAGGGCGCTAACACCGCTATAGAAAAACTGTGCGATTTTATTAACCCGGGATTTAACGAAAAAATAGGTTTTATAAAAGATATAGCCTCCGGCGCCGTATTTTTTGCGGCAATGGCCGCGGTGGCTGTAGGAGCAATTATTTACTATCCGAGGATAGCAGGATTGTTCTGAAATTGATATTTTTACCGATAAGGAATCACTAAACGTATGGCAAAAGCGAAAAAAACAAACGATAAACCAAATACAGAACAGGCAGAAAAAAGGCCTTGGCGCGTTTCCCGAAGGAATAAAGTTATTTTCGGGTTATTTTTCTTTTTGTTTTCTGTAGCCATGTTGCTATCGTTTGTTTCGTATTTATTTTACTGGCAGGCAGATCAGAGTGCTTTAACACAGTTTTCAGACCGTGCTGTACCTGTGCAAAACTGGCTGGGTAAATTTGGTGCTCTACTCGCCGAGTTGTTCTTGTACAACGGCTTTGGGGTAGCGTCGTTTATATTAATACGATTCTTTTTTATGTTTGGTGCCTACCTTGTGCTTGATTTGCCGGTAGGTAAACTTAAACGTACATTGTTTTGGGATTTATACCTTACCGTTATCTTATCGGTCTTTTTTGGTTTCTTTAATGTCTACATCCCTGAATTAGGAGGAGTTGTAGGCTATGAGTTAAACCTTTTCATTCAGGATTACTTGGGTAAAAGCGGTACATTATTAGTGCTTATGTTTGCCCTTTCTATATTCCTGTTCCTTAAGGTTAAGATTTCTCCAGATGCAATTAAAACATTTTTTGAGCCGAAGCCTAAACCTGAAAAGGCTGAAGAAGAAATTGGCAATGAGGAGGTTGTGGCAGAAGCAGTTCCGCGTGTGCAAAGCGTTGTAACGCCGGTTGCAACATCGGTGCCTGAACCTGAAGTTGAAGATGAGGAAGAGTATCATCCTAATTATGAGGATATGCCGGCTGACGATGAGGAGTATGATGAGATAGCTGAACATATGGAGCTTAGGGTAATCCCCGAAACGCCTATTGCCCCGGCTGCCGTTACGCCGCCCGTTGTAGCACCTCCGGTTTCTATGTTTGAAATAAACAAAGACGCGCTTAAGCCTACCATAGAAAAGGCATCTGAAATCAATCTTGATGTGCCAAAGCAAAAACTTGCACCAATAGTGCCCATAGCTCCACAAGTCCACGAAATCATAGAAACCGATGACGAGAACTTTGTTATCGAAAAAATAGAGGACGAAGCAGAGGTTGAAGAGAACCTTGCTGCCCGACTTGTGCGCGATTTTGGGGAATTTGATCCTACTCTGGAACTGTCTAATTATCAGTTTCCGCCGTTAGAGCTTCTTAAAGAGTACTCTACAGGGGGGATAACAATAGATCAGCACGAGCTGGAGGAGAACAAGAACAGGATTGTAGACACGCTTCGAAATTATAAAATAGACATCGCTCAAATTAAGGCTACCGTAGGTCCTACAGTTACCTTGTACGAAATAGTACCTGAGGCCGGTATACGTATTTCTAAGATTAAGAGCCTGGAAGACGATATTGCATTATCGCTTGCCGCGCTGGGTATCAGGATTATTGCGCCTATTCCGGGTAAAGGAACCATAGGTATTGAGGTTCCTAATACAAGGCCTACTATGGTTTCTATGCGCAGTGTGATAGCTTCGCCTAAATTTCAGACCGCTGAAATGGAGCTGCCTATAGCCTTGGGTAAAACCATTAGTAATGAAACGTTTGTTACAGACCTTGCTAAGATGCCACACTTACTTATGGCAGGTGCTACCGGGCAGGGTAAGTCGGTAGGGTTAAATGCTGTCCTTACATCGCTGTTGTACAAAAAACATCCGGCAGAAGTTAAATTTGTTCTGGTAGACCCAAAAAAGGTAGAGCTTACGCTGTTTAACAAAATAGAGCGTCATTATTTGGCCATGCTTCCTGATGGAGGCGATGCTATTATTACTGACAACAGCAAAGTAATCAATACGTTAAATTCGCTTTGTATAGAAATGGATAACCGTTACAGCCTTTTAAAGGATGCTATGGTTAGAAACATTAAAGAATATAATGAGAAGTTTAAACACAGAAAGCTTAACCCTGAGAATGGGCACCGTTTTCTTCCGTATATAGTATTGGTAGTAGACGAGTTTGCCGACCTTATTATGACGGCGGGTAAGGAAGTAGAGACCCCTATAGCACGTTTGGCACAGTTAGCCAGGGCTATTGGTATTCACCTTATTATTGCTACACAAAGGCCATCGGTTAACGTAATTACGGGTATTATTAAAGCCAACTTCCCAGCGAGGATAGCCTTTAGGGTAACCAGTAAAATAGACTCACGTACTATCTTAGATAGCCCCGGTGCAGACCAGCTTATAGGTAGGGGAGACTTACTGTACACACAGGGTAACGACCTTGTAAGGGTACAGTGTGCATTTGTAGATACCCCTGAGGTTGAAAAGATCACAGAATTTATTGGCGGGCAAAAAGGTTATCCCGAAGCTTATATGCTTCCTGAATTCATAGGTGAGGAAAGTGGCACTAATCTTGATATAGATATCAGCGAAAGAGATTCAATGTTCAGGGAAGCGGCTGAAGTAATTGTAACCGCACAACAAGGTTCGGCATCGTTACTGCAGCGTAAGTTGAAACTGGGTTACAACCGTGCAGGCAGGCTTATAGACCAGCTGGAAGCAGCAGGAATAGTAGGGCCTTTTGAGGGTAGTAAAGCCAGGAATGTTCTTATCCCCGATTTGGTCTCTTTAGAGCAATTTTTTAGAAATGAAGAAAATGACCATTAAGATGCGGGCTATATCAAGGATTTTTGTTTTACTGTTTTTACTATTTAGCGCACAGGTATTTGCACAGGAATCTGCTGCAGCCAAGAAAATGTTGAATGACGTTACCGCTAAAATTAAAAGTTATGATAACATTGTTATAGACTTCCGTTATCAGGTAAGCAATTACAAAAAGAATTTAAACCAGGAGAGTAAAGGTAATGTTACCCTTCAGGGTCAGAAATACTTACTGAACTTTATGGGGGTAACGCGTATTTTCGACGGTAAGAAAGTGTATAACATTGTGCCTGAGGACGAGGAGATAACCATTTCTAACGGCGATAACCAGAAAAACGACGGCCTTACTCCGGGTAAGATGCTTACATTTTTTAACTCAGGTTACAAGTATTATATGGATATTGCCATGAATGTAAAGGGCAGGAAAATACAGTTTATTAAACTGATCCCTACCGATTCGCATTCTGATGTAAAGAATATATTATTAGGTGTTGATTCTCAAACACATCACATATATACTTTAATACAGTTAGATAAGGACGGAACAAAAACTACGTTTACGATAAATTCGTTTAAAGTAAACCAGCCATTATCTAAAAATCATTTTACCTTTACAGCAGGGAAGTACCCTAACTATTATATTAACCGACTAGATTAATTCAAACGGTGAAAATACTTGACCGATACATACTTACCTCGTTTATAAAAACATTTTTATCTGTATTCATTATCCTGTTCTTTATCTTTATATTACAGGGTATATGGTTATTTATAGCCGAGCTTGCAGGTAAAGACCTTGAATTGTTTATAGTGGTAAAATTCTTAGGGTTTTACTCGCCTACCATAGTACCACTGGTATTACCGCTTTCTATATTGCTGGCTTCCATAATGACATTTGGTAATTTTGCCGAGAATTACGAGTTTGCCGCCATGAAATCGTCGGGGATTTCACTGGGGCGTTCTATGAGGTCGCTTACTATATTTATAGTGCTTTTAAGTATTGTTGCGTTTTTCTTTGCAAACAATGTAATTCCGCAAGCGCAGTTTAAATTTACCAATCTCCGAAAAAATATTGTACAGAAAAAACCTGCTATGGCCATTATTGCCGGGCAGTTTAATAGTATAGGGAGCTTTAATATAAAGGTAGATAAGAAAGATGGTGAAAACGGTGAGAAACTCTCAGGAGTAACGATACACAAACGAAAGTCCGTTACGGGAAATGTTACTGTTATTAAAGCAAAATCAGGATTGCTTAAAAGTAGCGAAAAGAGTAATCTACTGCAATTAGAGTTATATGATGGCTATTATTATGAACAGCTGGATGCTAAAGATCAGGCTACTATGAACAAGATGCCTTTTTTGAAAAGTAAATTTTCCAGGCAGTTAATGAACATAGATCTTACAGCATTAAATAACACAGGATCCGAGGACGACCAGGTTGTTCATACTAATAATATGCTTAACGTAAAGGAACTAAACTTTACACTGGATTCACTTCAAAAAAATTATAATAAAGAATTAAAAAGTACCGCAGATAACCTTGTAGTGAGGCCTACAAGTATTTTTGTAAAGCCGCCAAAATTCTCTACTCCTGCCGATAGTACAAAGAAGGCGGTTAAAGAAGTGTTCCCGGCAGATTTACTTTCTGTACTAAACAAGGAAGAGAAAGCCAGGGTGCTGGATTTAGCTATTAATAACGAAGGCAGTACCGAGTATGTAGTAACATCGGGTAAAACTGCTCTCGAAGAAAAAATTAAAAACATCAACGGACACTGGATTGCGCTTTACGATAAGTTTGTAATAGCCTATGCATGCCTTATGATGTTTTTTATAGGTGCGCCGCTTGGGGCTATAATACGTAAAGGCGGACTAGGGCTTCCAATAGTATTTGCCGTGTTGATTTTTATTATATTCCACTTTATAAACACATTTGGTAAAAAAGTGGCCCAGGAAAATGGTATTCCGCCATTTGCCGGTTCATGGATGTCATCGTTTGTATTAACGCCGTTTGCCATTTTATTTACTTATAGGGCTACAAACGATATGAACCTTTCTATAGATATGGATTGGCTTACTGTTCCGTTTACAAAACTGTTTAGCAAAAGGAAGAAAGTATTGCAGCCCACGGTTAATATTGCTGCATTTACACCGGTACAGGATGATGAATGGTTTGCTTTACAGGAAATGGATAATGATTCGCTTATTTTATTATTAAGAGAGTCGAAACAGCGCGGCAGTACCGAAATTTACCGTAAAAAAATAATTAAGACACTTGATAACAGAGGCATAAACCAAGAGGTTCTTATGGAGCAAGGTAATCTATATGATTTGGATTATCTTAATATTGAAATACTTGCCGACCGGTTTAAGGTGCACTCTATAGCTGCAATTGTGCTAAATATTACTGCCATAATTTTAGCATTTAAACTGAAGACTAAGCCAGTATTGCTAATTCCTGAAATTGCAGTACTAATAGGGTTGTTTGCTTTTGTAATCAGCTCGGGAAGGTGTTTTGCAGACATTAGGAAAATAACCGGTAAAAAAATGGGCCTACCATTCCTGGCAGTATTATTGCTAGCTCCGGTTTATTTTATTGTATTCTTTATTAACAAGGCAGCTATTAAAAATGCTGTAACCCATTACCACAGTAAACACTAACTATGACAACTACAACAACAGACAAAATCTTTACACTAAATACTATTGAAGAGGCTATAGAAGATATACGCCTGGGTAAAGTAGTAATAGTGGTAGATGATGAGGATCGTGAAAATGAAGGCGATTTTATTGCTGCAGCCGAAATGGTGACGCCGGAGATGATTAATTTTATGGCTACCCACGGTCGCGGACTTATATGCGCACCGCTTACTGAAGCACGTTGCGATGAGTTAGATCTTCACCCTATGGTTACCAATAACACAGTGCTACATCAAACGGCGTTTACGGTATCTATAGACCTTATAGGTCACGGATGTACTACAGGTATTTCTGTGCACGACAGGGCTAAAACCATAATGTCATTAGTCGACGAAAACACTAAGCCACATGATTTAGGCCGACCGGGCCATATTTTTCCTCTAAGAGCAAAAGAAGGTGGCGTGCTAAGGCGTACGGGCCATACAGAGGCCTCTATAGACCTTGCCCGTTTGGCAGGGCTTAGACCTGCAGGTATATTGGTAGAAATTTTGAATGAAGATGGTTCTATGGCGCGTTTGCCTCAGTTGGTGGAGGTTGCCAAGAAATTTGATTTAAAACTGATTTCTATAGAAGCGTTGGTAGCCTACCGTATGCAGCATGACAGCCTGATAAAAAAGAAAGAAGATTTTCAGGTGGAAACGCGCTTTGGCTCATTCAGGTTAAGGGCTTATGAGCAAACAACAAACAAGCAAATCCATATAGCACTTACAAAGGGTAGCTGGAACAATGGCGATGCTGTGCTAACCCGCATAAACAGTACCCAGATAAATAACGACTTGCTGGGAACGCTCACTAATAATGCAGATACCAAACTGGATAATATGTTCAGGAAAATAAATGAAGAGGGTAAAGGTGCCATATTATTTATTAACCAGGATACTGAACCTGCACATTTGCTTAACCGTATAAGTGAATTAAAGTTGTTACAACAGAAAGGTGAATTAAAGGCTCCACAGCCCAAAATGGATGTTAAGGATTTTGGTATTGGTGCGCAGATATTACACGACCTTGATGTGAGCAAAATTCGTTTGCTGACAAATTCTGAACATGGCAAGCGTGTAGGCATTATAGGCTATGGCCTTGAAATTACAGAATATGTGAACTTTTAGAAAAAAAATATTTTTTTTAAGTTTCAGATTATAAAATGGTTAAGTTTTACTAACATAAAACTTAACCATTTTTGTTTATAATGCGCTTGTATAACTGAAAAACCTTACTATATTTGCACTCGCAATCAGGTAATGAATGCGTTTTACTGGAGAAATGGCAGAGTGGTCGAATGCGGCGGTCTTGAAAACCGTTGACTGTAACAGGTCCGGGGGTTCGAATCCCTCTTTCTCCGCGGGTAAGCCCCACATCGTAAGATGCTGGGGCTTTTTTATTTTGTATCTTAATCCATTTGTCAGGATACTTAAAATACAAATGCCTCTGCAAAATTATGCAGAGGCATTTGTATGTTTAAGGTTTATGTTTCAGTTATACCAAATTATTCGCTAAGAGACTTTTCGACTTTATAAAATCAGAGATCAGTGCCGCAATAACTTTCCCGGTAAGATGGGTGTAGTTTTCACATTCCAGTTCAGGGGCAGCCTCGCAAATATGAAAGTAGGTAACGTTTTTCAGTTGCCCGAAGAAGTGTACAAAATGCCTGGCTTTCTCTATGCTAAAACCGCTAGCACTCATGGTATCTGTAGGGAAATGGGGCAGGGCAGACATATCTATCTCTAACCCAAACGGGTCATCTGTAACAAAACCTTTTACAAGCGCCAGTTCCTGGGTAAAGTGTTTTTCCTTTCTTACTGCGATTTGCTCGTAAGTATTGTAGCGAATACGATCGTTATATTTTTTAACCGTTTCCAGTATGCCTTTATTTGCATAACTCTCGTGTAGCCCAAATATAAAGTAGTTCTTTAAAAAACCTTCTTCAAATGCATAGCTGAAACCATTTCCACTATGCCTGCCTTCAAGCATCCTGAGCCTGGCGCGGCTATCATAATTTATGGCGCTTAAAGGCTTTCCTTTTGCCAGTGCCGCACCTTTAATATTGCCGTAAGCATTGTTGTGTCCGCCGCCTATAACAATAGGGATTTTGCCTGCCTGAATAATCCTGCAGATGACGTGAGAAACATCCTTGTCTAGTTTTTCTACCAGTGCAGAGAGTGCTCTTCTGCCTTCGTTATCCGTATTGGTTAATTGTGCTGCCTGTTCCATCAGTTCGGTCACATCAAGGTGACCCAGCACAATAAGGCTACTTCCTTTGCAAAAGCGGTTGTGCTGCATATTACAAATGCTTTTTAGCGAATGTACCCATGCCTTTGCAGCGCCGGCTTTACCATGATTTGCGCGTATACCTATATCTTCCGGAATACCCAGTAAAACAAATCCTGCTTCAGAACTTTTTATAAATTCAAACGGGTCCGCATCTTTAGGAACAGTAATTATACGTTCGCCAAATTTAATTTCGCCACTACGCTGCTTGGTGTATTTAAGCAGGTCTGCAGGGGTAAAAAGTACGATATTTTTCATGGTAATTTTGTTGGGTCAAAGTTAACACTTTTCTGTAATTTTTCGTTAAAAGCCCACTAAGGTGTCAAATAATAATTAAATTTGAAAAAAATAATATAGTATAAAAGATGGAAAAACAACAGAACAACTCTAGCCTAAAGGTAGTTATTATTGTACTTTCTTTACTTTTGGCAGGTAGCCTTGGGTGGATGTACAAAATGAGCACCGAGAGCAAAACAAAAGAAGTTAAACTGATGTCAGAAAAGGATCAGTTACTTGCAGATCTTAAAGCTCAAAAAGAAAGCTACGATCAGGCTATTGAAGAAAATACCGGCCTTAAAGGTGATCTTGAGGCGGAAAGGGCTAAAATTGTAGAACTTATTGCTAAAGTGGAAAAATCAGATGGTAACGCCGCCTCTATGGCTAAGTTTAAAACGTTATACGTAAAACTGAAACGTGAGCACGATGCGCTGATTGCTGAGAATAATAAGCTTAAAGAAGAAAACGGTGTACTTACCACGCAACGCGACAGTACCCGTAGCGCGCTTACAGAAAGCAAGCGTTATAACGACACACTTACTGCACAAAACAGTAACCTGAGCCAGAAAGTAGAAAAAGCCCAAAAACTTACCATAACTAACCTTACCACAAAAACGTTTAAAAAGCGTAGTTCCGGTAAGTTAATTGAGACAGATAAGGCTAGGAGAGTAGACCAGATAGATATTGCTTTTACCATTGCAGGTAACGAAGTTGCGATTGCCGGTGACAAAACATATTATGTTCAGGTTATTGATCCTAAGAATAATGTTATAGGTGATAAGAAAGTAGAAAGTTTTGACGGACAAACATTAACGTATAGTTTTGTTACTACGGCAAAATATGAGAATAAAACTATGGATGTAAAACAGAGCCTAATGGGACAAGACTTTGAAAAAGGGCTTTACCAGGTTAATGTTTTTGATAAAGGGACTTTGGTTTCAAACTCAAGCTTCACTTTGAGGTAGTGGTTTGTATACTATAAACATAAAAAAACCATCTGCATATGCAGATGGTTTTTTTATAACTATCAGCTAAAAAAAATACCCCCTGTAAGGGAGTACCCAGCTATATGTCTTCAAAACTTAAATCTGTAAAACTTTCTGTAACAGATTCCAGTTCAGTCTCTTCTGAAAAGTATTTACGAAAGTCTTTTTGGTGCCTTTCTGAAATTACTTCTTCACCTTTTGTATTCAGTACAAACTCTGTCATTTCGTCTAAAATTTCCCTAAATGCAGCAAAGTCTTCTTTGTATAGGTAAATTTTATGTTTTTTAAAGTGAAATGAACCGTCCTCTTCAGTAAACTTCTTACTTTCTGTTATAGTGATGTAGTAATCGTCTGCTTTAGTCGCCCTTACATCAAAGAAGTACGTTCTTCTTCCGGCTCTTAATACCTTCGAAAAAATTTCTTCCTTTTCCAGCATGTCATTTTCTCTCATAATCCTTTTGATTTAGTTTTTGGTTTATGCGTATCCCAAAAATCTAAAAAAAATCTTAATAATCCAACAATTATTATAATTCTTTTTCGGACAGTTGCAACATATACAATTCTTTGTAGTAACCGTTGTGGGCTATTAGCTGATTGTGAGTGCCTTGTTCTACGATTTTACCGTCATCAAGAATAATGATTTTATCGGCATTTTTAGCCGATGACACCCTGTGGCTTACTATAATTGTGGTTTTATTTTTACAAAACTTCTTAAGGTTGTTCAGTATAGTTTCTTCTGTTTCTGTATCTACAGCACTCAGACAGTCGTCCAGCAGCAGTACGGGAGCATCTTTTATTAATGCCCTTGCTATAGAAACCCTTTGTTTTTGCCCACCCGAAAGTGTAATGCCACGCTCACCTAAAACAGTGTCATACTGCTTGGCAAACCCTTTAATGTTATGATGTACGGCGGCCATTTTGGCTGCGTCTTTAATTTCATCATCAGTAGCATCTTCTTTGCCAAACTTTATATTGTTTTTTATGCTGTCGCTAAACAAAAAGGCATCCTGCGGCACTACCCCGATACGTTCTCTTAGGTCGTGCAGGTTAAGCTGTTCTATTGGCTTGTTATCTATTAATATTTCTCCGATATTGGTATTGTAAAGCCTTGATATTAATGATAGTATGGTGCTTTTTCCGCTTCCCGTACGACCTAATATGGCTAGTGTTTCACCTTTGTTGATGCTGAACGAAACATTTTTAAGTGCTTCAATACCTGTGTCTTCATAAGTAAAGCTAACACCGTTAAACGTAATATTGCCTTGTACAGGAGTTTTCTCCTTTACGGTGTTTTTAATTTCGGGTTCCGTTTTAAGGAATTCATTTATCCTTTTTTGCGAAACTTCCGCTTCCTGTATCATGCTCGATATCCATCCTAACGAAGCTACAGGCCAGGTTAGGCGGTTTATACAAAGAATAAATTCGGCAAGGGTTCCCATGTTCTTTACCGTACCGTTAATGTACATCATGCCTCCCACAAATATTACCAGCAAGTTGCTAATGCCTATAAGCAGCACCATTAGGGGGCCAAACATGGCATTTACCCAGGCAAGGCTCATGTTTTTCGCTTTGCTTTCGCGTGAAAGTTCTACAAAACCGGCTTCCTTTTGGTCTTCCAGTGCGTAGGCTTTGATGATGCGGATACCGGAAAATATTTCCTGAGAATATGTGGCGAGTTGCGACAGGTTTTGTTGTGTAAGGGCACTACGCTTGTTTATTTCGCGGCTTACCCAAAAAATGCTATAGGCTAATAGTGGCAATGGCAATACGGTGTATAGGGTAAGGCTGGGAGAAATCATTATCATTTGGGTAAGGATAACAACAAAGCCGATAACCGTGTTAAGTGAATACATAATTGCCGGCCCTACGTATTGCCTTACCTTATTAACGTCTTCGCTTATGCGGTTCATAAGGTCGCCTGTGCGATGCTGTTTGTAAAAACTCTGCGGAAGACGCTCGTAATGCCTGAATATTTCGTTTTTAAGATCAAACTCTATATGTCTGGACATTACTATAAGCGTTTGCCTCATAAAGAAGGTCAGTACCCCCGCCAGCATAGTAGAGCCTAGTATAATCAAAATGGCATGTATCAGTTCTGTTTGTACTTTTTCGGCGCCCCATTGCCCTTTAGTGTACATTTCTATTGCGGTTACAGCGTCTCCTACAAACACTGGAGTGAACTGCGAAAATATTTGCGCTATTATGGTAATTAAAATTCCTAAAAGAAATTGAAATTTATATTTAGCAAAGTATTTGTTTAGGTATTGTAATTCTTTCATTACTATTTTGTAAAGCTATAAAATGCCTTTAAGAAAATGTTAAAAAATAAAATAATTCAATTTTATACTATGTGTAGAAATTTGACTTTAAATTGTAAATTACACAAAAAAACCGTTTTAAAACACATTTGTAATACAAAATTCGTAAATTTGTTTTCAGCTTTTTAATTTTTTTAAAACTAAATACACTTTCAGATGATAGCAGAAGTTGTTAAGGCCAATGAGCTTGCTAAGGTAGATCCGGTATTCGGTCAGCCTTCATTCAATGATCATGAACAGGTAGTTTTCTGCCATGACAAAGATACTGGTTTAAAAGCAATAATTGGTATCCATAACACAGTTTTGGGTCCGGCTCTTGGAGGTACCCGTATGTGGAAATATGCTAACGAATGGGAAGCGCTTAACGATGTGCTTAGGTTATCTAGGGGTATGACGTACAAGTCGGCTATATCTGGCCTGAACCTGGGCGGTGGTAAAGCCGTTATAATAGGTAACGCCGCTGCAGATAAAACTCCTGAACTTATTACACGTTTTGGTCAGTTTGTAGACACACTTAGTGGAAAATATATTACAGCAGAAGATGTGGGCACAACCACTCCCGATATGGATCTGATCAGAGATGTAACCCCTCACGTAACAGGTATATCTGAAAGTAGGGGAGGATCAGGTAATCCTAGTCCGGTAACTGCATATGGAGTTTATATGGGTATGAAAGCTGCTGCCAAATACCAGTTTGGTACAGATGTACTGGCAGGTAAAAAAGTTTTGGTACAAGGTACTGGCCACGTGGGTGAAACACTGATAAGCTACCTTACAAAAGAGGGTGCTGAAGTGTTTATTACAGATATTAACCAGGACAGGCTTGATGCTGTTTCTGCTAAATATGGTGCTACTATATTTACAGGCGAAGATCTTTACGGTGCAAACGTAGATATTTATGCTCCATGTGCGCTTGGTGCTACAATTAATGATGCTACTGTAAATGTTATAAACGCAAAAGTTATTGCTGGTGCTGCTAACAACCAGCTTGCTGTAGAAGGTATTCACGGTAAAATACTACAGGAGCGTGGTATTGCTTACGCACCGGATTTCCTTATTAACGCAGGCGGTATCATTAACGTTTACGGAGAAATTGCCGGATACGGTAAAGACGAAGCATTAAGAAGGACCGAGAATATTTACAACACCACACTTGAAATATTCCACGAAGCTGAAACCCATAATATTACAACGCATCAGGCGGCTATGCAAATTGCACAGCGCCGTATAGATGACCGAAAAAAAGAATTTGCTAAATAATTAGCTGAAAAAGATATTATTTTTAATTTTGCGGGACGAAAGGAGACTTTCGTCCCGTAATAATTTAAAGTTCTTATATCCGGATGTTAAACAGGAGACATATTCGTGTTAAAGTAATGCAGAGCATTTATGCGATGCTTCAAAATGGTTCAGATAACCTGGACAAGGAAGAGAAATTCTTATTTCAGAGTATTGATAACATTCGGGACCTCTACCTCATTATGATTTCGGCTCTTATGGAGCTACGAAATGCTGAAGAAGATTATTTGGAAAAAATCCAGAAAAAACACATTGCCACGCCAGAGGAGCGTAATCCCAACAAAAAGTTTGTAAACAATATTGTACTTAAACAGTTGTATGAAAGCAATGCGCTTAGTATAGCCCTTGAAGACCGAAAGGTGTATAACTGGAAAAACAATGACGATTACATATTACTATTGCTTGAGGCGGTAAAGGAAAGTGAGCTATATAAAAACTACATGGCTACACGTACCAGTACTTTTAATGAAGATCGTGATTTTGTGGCGGCTCTTTTTGATGAAGTAATAGCTCCAAACGAAAAGCTGTACGAATATCTTGAGGATTATAAGTTAACCTGGGTAGATGATATTCCGCTGGTAAACACGGCAATCAGCAAACAGCTAAAATCTCTTACTCCACCACAGGAAGGAAGAGAGTTTCTTTTAATACCAAGGTTGTATAAAGATCTTGATGATAAAGATTACGCAAGGGATTTATTCCGTAAAACGGTACTCAATAACAACGAACTTGCTAAAGAGTTTATTGATAAAACCCCTAACTGGGATGCAGAGCGTATAGCCGAATTAGATTCTATCATTCTTAAGATGGCAATATGTGAGTTTCTTAAGTTTCCTTCTATACCGGCGAAAGTTACTATTAACGAGTATTTGGAGATAGCTAAGGAATACAGTACACCAAAAAGTAGTATTTTTATCAACGGTATCCTGGATAACCTTATTAAAGAGTACCAGGAGTCTAAAAAAATGATGAAAACCGGTAGGGGATTAATGTAAAATAATAACCTGTTAAAGCTATATATTATGATAAAACAGTCGATACAAATTATTGTTATGTCATCTTTACTTTTAGTTTCTTGCAAAAAGGAAAATGCAGCACTTACCATTGATGACACTACAGCAAAAAAAGCCGAGCTTGCACATGCAAATTCAGGTAAACTGCCAGTTATAAAATTTGAAACTACCGAGCATGATTTTGGTAAAATCAAGGCAGGTGAAAAAGTAGAGTATACCTATAAATTTACTAATACAGGTACTGCAGATCTTTTAATAACAGATGCTAAGGCAAGTTGTGGATGTACCGTACCTGATTATACTAAAGAGCCTGTGTCTCCGGGTAAAACTGGTGAGGTTCATGTGGTGTTTGATTCTACAGGAAAAAGCGGCGATGTAAGTAAAACTGTTACCCTTACCCTAAACACAGAGAAGGGCACAGAACAGGTATCTTTTAAAGCAAATATTGAAAGCGCGGGTATTGGTATGCCGGCTCACTAAAAAATAAATTTAATACTATACAATGGAACAATTTGTGTCATTTGCTCCTATGCTTGTCATTGTGGTGGTTATGTACTTCCTTATGATAAGGCCTCAGCAAAAAAAGATTAAACAAGAAAAAGAATTTAACAACGCTCTTAAAGTAGGCGATAAGGTAATTACCAAAAGTGGGATACACGGTAGGCTTGCCGAGCTTACTGAAGAAACGGTGGTTATAGAAACTATGGCAGGTAAACTTAAATTTGAGCGTTCTGCTATTTCAGATGAGTTAAGTAAAAAAGTTTCGGCTAAAGCGTAACTTTCTTATAGATTAGAAGCCCGGCAATGCCGGGCTTTTTTATGTTTAAATATTTGAATTCTTCGTTAACTTTAACGGTTTAACTCAAGCTTACGTACCGCTTTAAGAATACGTTCGCTAAGGCTGTTAAGCCATACCAGCTGTTCTATAACCAGTTGTGCTTCTTCCATTCTTAGCTTAAACTCCTGTTCGTCTTCAAGCTCCAGTTCCCGTAGTTCCCTGGCGCGTATATTTTTAAGCTCGGTAAAGCGCATGGCCAACTCTTCGTTTTGCTGTATTGCAGCTTCTGCGGCGTTTGCTTCAAGTGTCATTAATACGGCTGCCTGTTCCAGGTTTTTTGTAACCGTATTTACCACCGCGTTAAATGCTTCGCTTGCCTTAGTTGTTTTATGTGACTGTATGTATGTTCCTACAGACGCAAGTGATGAAAGTAGGGTATGGTTCAGCACGGCTATTTTATAAACCTGCTGCTGTTGTTTTTGCTTGCTTTTAGGCTCTTGTGTCATTCGTTGGTAAGACGACATAAGATTACCTAAGGCTACAAACGCATTTTTTCGGGCAAGCCGGTAACCTGTAGTAACCTCTCCTTTATTGTTATAATAGCTGGAAATTTCCTGAAGATAATCCCGGTTAGCTTCTATAGCTTTTTTTATGTATTGTGGCATATTTAAAAACTCCCACGACGGCCAGAAAAAATAATTTGCCACAAATGCCAGTGCTGCGCCAATCGCGGTGTCTAAAAAGCGGAATTGTATTACAGCGCCAATGTCAGGCGTAAGTAGTGAGTACAAAAAAATAACGTACATGGTTACAAATGTGGCTCCTACGCTGTAATTTATTGCTGTAAATGTAAAACCAAGCAGCATACATACTATTACGAGCGTACCTATAATTACCGGGTGAGATATAAAGTGGAGCAGGGCAAAGGCTACAATCCCACCCAGTACGGTACCTAATATCCTTTGGTAAGACCGTTGTTTTGTAAGTCCATACCCGGGCCTCATTATTACAACAATGGTAAGGAGTATCCAGTAAAAGTTTTGCAGCGGAAATATATTTCCGGCGATGAAACCTATGGCAATGGTTATGGTTAACCGTAATGAATGCCTGAAGATAGTACTGGAAAAACTCAGGTTATCTTTAAGCAACCTCCACGGATAATCTTCCGGTGTAAGGAATTTTTGAAGGTCTTTCCTGCGACCTTCAGGTAATTCCTTAAAAACGGTTTCTGGGTGAAGGGCACGCTCTATGAGTTTTATCTTCTCTACCTGCTTTTCCGCATAGTGCAACATGTTTAAAAGCATCCATACACCTTCTGCTGCATCCTCTTTTCCTACCTCTTGTTCGTACTCATTAATTACTTTTTCCAATGCATGAATATTTTCGGTAAGATTGTGTTTTGGGCTGTACACTTTATGGTCTTCAAGGCTTTTACCAAGCTTTTTTAAGGTAGCGGCAAGGTTGTAAGCAAGGGTTTGATACGTAGCTAAAACCCTGGAATGGGCACCGAATATTTCATGCAGTTTATTGTGGTCAAACGAAGTGGAAAGTGCAAGCTCTAATATTTCCATTAACGACACAAACACCATAAGCATTTTTCGGCTGCGATTACTGCTGCCCGCATTACTACGTGTACGTAATAAAATTTCACGAAGGTTATCATGCGTTGTGTTTATCTCTACCTGTAAATTGAGCTGTTTGTTTGTAATAGCTTCGCGATTAGCGCCCGCATCCCATAAATCACCGCGAAGTTTCATGTACTTTGCTGTAAGCTTCAGGCAGTCTGCAATTTGTAATTCAGTGTATCGGTGCGGGTTTAAGTAGTTAAACGTTAGCGACAGCACCATATATACGAACGAACCTGTAAACAAAAGTGCAGAATACATAAAAATATCTGTACCGGTATGTATGTGCCCGGTTCCTAAGGCAATAGCCAGTAGTCCCGAAAACGAAATCATATTGGCGCGCTGCCCGTATACCGAAATCATAGACAGTAAAAACACCAATAGAGTAAGTAAAGGGTAAAACGCCCAAGGAAAAGGGTGTAGTAAGTTGACCAGCAACGTACTACCAGATATGATAACGGCAGCAGAAAACAACCCGCGCGTACGGTGCCATAGGTTGCTGGGTATATCTGCGGGGTAGGTTAAAAAAGCACCCAAGGCTATGGTAAAGCCAGCATCGAAATGACCTAATTTGTTTAAAATTAGCACAGGCAGAGCTGCGGCTACTGTAACAATTAGTGCACGGGTAAAATAAGTGTTTTCTGTAAATAGCCTTACGCGTTGTATCATGCTTATTAGTGTAGCTGCAAAGGTAAGCAATGCCGCAGCGGTTTATAAATCATAGGGCAAATTCTCACAAAAAATTAGCATTTTACGCTGTGTGGTAAAGTCAGCATTATTTACTATTTTTGCCGAAATTAACGGTGTCTCAAACACAAAGCATAACACTAACACAGAAATGATACTACCCATTATAGCATACGGAGACCCCGTACTAAGAAAAAAAGGTGAAGATATACCACAAGACTATCCGGAACTGGCAAAACTGGTTTCAGATATGTTTGACACCATGTATAATGCACACGGGGTAGGCCTGGCTGCGCCGCAGGTAGGCCTCGCAGTGCGTTTATTTATAGTAGATACAGCGCCTTTTGGCGAAGACGATGAGCTGAGCGAGGAAGAACAAAAACAATTGTCTACATTTAAAAAGGCATTTATAAACCCGGTTATCCTTAAAGAAGAAGGAGAGGAGTGGGGCTTTAATGAAGGCTGTTTAAGTATACCGGAGGTTCGTGAAGACGTATACAGGCACGAAAAAATCACTATAGAATACTTTGATGAAAACTTTAACAAGCACACTGATGTTTATGATGGTTTAATAGCCAGGGTTATACAACACGAGTATGACCATATTGAAGGAATTTTATTTACAGACAGAATATCTTCGTTAAAAAAGCGTTTGATAAATAAAAAGCTTCAAAATATTATGGAGGGTAAAACCAGGCCTGATTACAAAATGAAATTTATTGCTAAAAAAGGACGATAATTTTTGTTTTTAAAATCAAACATTAGATATTTGCCTTCCTTAAAAAAACAGGATAAAAACATACAGCATAATGAGTATTGAAAAAATATTAGCTATTTCGGGCAAGCCGGGCCTTTATGAGCTTAAGCTGCAAACCCGCACCGGTTTTCTTGCAGAGTCTTTAACTGATGGTAAAAAAGTATCGGTAGGTCTTAGGAGTAATGTAAGCCTGCTTTCAGAAATATCTGTTTACACGTATGATGGCGAAACACGCCTTTCTGAAGTTTTTGTAAACATTGCAAAGAAAGAGAATGATGGCCCTGCTTTATCTCACAAAGAAGATAACAAGGCTCTTATTGACTATTTCCGTGCTGTTTTGCCGGATTTTGATGAAGACCGTGTATATGTGTCTGACATTAAAAAAATTCTTAACTGGTATAATATGTTACAAGCCAAAGGGTTTGTTTCTTCTGCTGAAGAATCAGTAGTTGCTGAGGAAACTGCAGCTCCTACCGAAGAATAATTTACAACAATCTTAGTTTATAGAAACCTGTTACATTTTTGTAGCAGGTTTTTTTTTTGAAAAAAATTACACGCGACTGTAACAAATCTTAAAACTTGTCGTCTATTATTTTAAACGGCCTAATCAACCGTTACGTTAAATAATTTCAATCATCAAAATAATCATCATCATGAAAAAAACGATCATTTATGTAGGCGTGGCACTACTGGTATTTTCTCAGGCAACTTTTGCAAAACAGACTCAAAAGATTAGTTCATCCGTAATTACCAGTGTTGATTACGAAGGTAGGACACCGCTTGTAGTTGCCATTATGAAAGGCGACTTTGATACGGTTAAAAAGTTTGTAGAATACGGCTGCGATGTTAACGAACTATCTAATGGGCTTACACCACTTATGATAGCTGCGCGCTACAATAAGGTAGAGATTGTTAGTTATCTTTTACAAAACGGTGCCAGACCGGAGATTAAAGACGACCGAGGAAATACGGCGTTAAAGTATGCGCAGCTTAGCAAAGCCAGTGAGGTTATAGCGGTACTAAAAAATGCCAAGCCAGCTTAACGGTTATTGACGTTAGGAGTTAGAAAAAAAAGGTGTAAACGGACTTGGCTGTTTACACCTTTTTTATTTACTACTTACGCATGCGGCTTATAATCCACACTATAAGCACAACTACAGCTATAACTATAAAAATTCCTACTCCCATACCTGCTTTAAATATAGCTTCTATGGCTTCGCATCCTGTAAATAACTGTGCAATAGCTACTAATGACAACAGTTTGATGGCTTTGTTTTTCATTTTTTTGTTTTTAGGTTATTGAGTTTTAAAATTAATCTTATTGTAAGCTAAGTTGTGTTAACAATCGACTAATTGGCTAAAAATTAATATTTTGTATTAAGTCATTTTAGCTCTCTTTAAATACAGTCTATTATAATTTTGAGTGGCTGTTTTTTTTGACTAATTTTACCATCGAAACACAACACCGCACTATGAGCCATAAAATATTGCTTACCGCTCGAGAAGTAGATATAATATTGCATCGTTTGGCCTGTCAGCTTATAGAAAAACATCTTGATTTTTCTGAAACTGTACTTATTGGTATACAACCCCGTGGTAGCTTTGTGGCCCGCAGAATTAAGCATATCCTTGAGAATGAATATAATGTACCGCAAATTAAATTAGGTTTGTTGGATATAACATTCTTTCGGGATGATTTTCGCAGAGGCGATAAACCTTTGGAGGCTAATAAAACTGAGATTGACTTCATTGTAGAGAACAAAAAGGTAATTTTCATAGACGACGTGTTGTATACAGGCAGGAGCATAAGATCTGCCTTAACGGCAATACAGTCTTTTGGCCGACCAAGCGAAATAGAATTACTGGTTTTAATAGACCGCCGTTTTAGCAGGCATCTTCCTATACAGCCTGATTACAGGGGAAGGCAGGTAGACGCCATAAATAATGAAAAGGTAAGGGTTTCCTGGAAGGAAAACGAAGGGGAGGATTCTGTTTACATCGTTTAACACCACACACGCACAAACACCACACAACACACAACACACAAGATGAAAGAACTTAGCGTTAATCATTTATTAGGAATAAAGTATATCAATAAAAATGATATCGACCTTATTTTTGAAACCGCAGACCAGTTTAAAGAGGTAATTAACAGGCCTATAAAAAAAGTGCCTTCGCTTAGGGATATTACCATAGCCAATATTTTCTTTGAAAACAGTACCCGCACTAAGCTTTCTTTTGAATTGGCTCAAAAGCGCCTAAGTGCCGATGTTATTAGCTTTAGTGCGGCACAGTCTTCCGTTAAAAAAGGAGAAACTCTTATAGATACCGTGAACAACATACTTAGCATGAAAGTAGATATGGTGGTTATGCGTCATGAAAAACCTGGAGCAGCCCACTTTTTATCTAAGCATGTTGGCGCAAGTATTATAAACGCAGGCGATGGTGCTCACGAACATCCTACACAGGCATTGCTGGACTCGTATACCATTCGCGAACGCTTAGGAGGTGTTGAAGGTAAAAAAGTGGTTATAGTAGGCGACATATTGCACAGCAGGGTGGCGCTTTCTAACATCTTTGCACTTCAGATGCAGGGAGCCGAGGTTAAAGTTTGTGGGCCTAAAACACTTATCCCTCGTTATGTAGAATCCCTTGGCGTTACGGTAGAACCAAACCTTAGGAAAGCAATGGAATGGGCCGATGTAGCAAACATGCTGCGTGTACAAAATGAGCGACTTGATGTTAATTATTTCCCGTCGACGCGAGAGTATTCTCAGCAATATGGTGTAGACAAGGCGTTTTTAGATTCGCTTGATAAAGAAATTATAATTATGCACCCTGGTCCTATAAACCGTGGGGTAGAAATAACCAGTGATGTAGCCGACTCGCAGCAATCTGTGATTTTAGATCAGGTAGAAAATGGTGTTGCGGTGCGTATGGCTGTGATTTACCTATTGGCCAGTAAAATAAAGCAATAACAGTACATTAATTAACCCGTTATATAAATGAATTCAGAAGTTAAAGGCAATACGATTATTTTAGAGGACACAGCTGCAAATGCTTCTGAGTTTTTGCATGAGGTTGTTAATGAATATGCTGCTTTAAACGATAAGAACATTATAATAAACCTAAGCAACCAGGCTGATTTATCCATAGAAACTTTACTGCCTTACTTAGAAATTTCTAATAAACATCGCGCGTCAAAAAAATCATTTGTTTTGGTAGTTAACGGATTTGATTATGATGACGAAGAAAATCCCGAAGAGCTTGTAATAGTACCTACCTTACAGGAAGCGTTCGACATTATAGAAATGGAGGAAATAGAACGCGATTTAGGATTTTAGTATTTTTATGGCAAATTACTAAACGCTTATTTCGTAACTTGTGCGGCTTTGCAGGTAATGCTGCAAATACGTATAAATTCCGATTATTGTAATGAAATTAACCATATTAGGTTGCTATGCGGCTACACCGCGTACGTTAACTAATCCTACTGCACAAGTACTTGAAATGAGAAACCGCATGTACCTTATAGACTGCGGTGAAGGGACTCAAGTGCAGCTCCGTAAGCACAAAATAAAGTTTGGTAAAATAAATCAGGTGTTTATTTCGCACTTGCATGGCGATCACGTTTATGGGCTTATAGGTCTTATATCTACGTTTGCTTTACTTGGCAGAAAGAACGACCTTACTATTTTCGGTCCAAAGGGGATAAAAGAACTTATCTTAACCCAGCTTAAACTTACTAACTCCTGGACCAGCTACAATATTATTTTTCGTGAGCTTACATCTGCTTCGTCTGAATTAATTTATGAAGATGATAAGGTTACAGTAACCACCATACCGCTTAAACACAGGGTGTACGCTAACGGTTATTTGTTTAAGGAAAAACCTGCAGAACGAAAATTGAATATTGATGCAGTTAACGACTACGAAATTGAAACCTGCTATTATCAGAATATAAAGTCAGGTAAAGATATTACCCTTGAAGATGGTCGAGTAATTGATAATGAACTCCTTACGTTTGATCCGCAGGCGCCAAAAAGCTACGCGTTTTGCAGTGATACAATGTATATAGAAAGTATAGTTCCAATAATAAAAGATGTTGACGTTTTGTACCATGAGAGTACTTTTTTGGATAGCGAAGAACGTTATTGTGAGCCCACTATGCACAGCACTGCGCGCCAAGCCGCGCACATAGCGTTAAAAGCAAACGCCGGAACCTTAATACTTGGGCATTATTCTACCCGCTATGATAGTATTGAACTATTTAGGGAAGAAGCGATGACTGTGTTTAAAAATACCGAACTTGCCGAAGACGGGAAAGAGTTTGAATTTGATTAAATGAATACTTTATAAGAATTTTTGTAAGAAATTATATAATATGTTAAATCCTGATTATTTATCAGGATTTTTTGATTTTATACAAAATATGTTAGTAACTTAGGAAATGTTATTACACACAAGATAACCTCTAAAGTGCTTATTATGGAACGTATAATTACTACCAACAGATCGGGTGTAGACCCGGCAGCCATTTCCTATGAAAAGGCCGCAAATGAAATTGAGAAAAATAATGTAAACGAGGTAGGCGAGGTTTGTTGCGGACAGTTGCTAAAAAATCTGATTAAGACAAACCTTAAGTTGCTTAACTTAAACGATATCCGTTCTATTATTTTCTTCTAAAAACATTAAAAATCACGCTATGAAAGAGAGAGAAAATAACCCAAAAGAAAAGAGTAATGTATCTGGGAGTGATGCTGATGTACCTAACAGAGGTACTAATCCTTCAGACGAAACCGACAAATATTTGGCACTGGAGCAGCCAGGTGTATCCTATACAAAAGATACCAACCCTACCAGTAACTCAGATACGCGCGAGTACAACACCAGCGATGACGAGGGAACTTGGAATGAAGAGGGAGGAAACAGCCTGGAAAGTGATGCGTTTAACCAGGATGACGATATCCTGGAGGATAATCTTGATTTAGACGAAGACCAAAACCAGTCCATATCTTCTGACGACGAAGACTTTGAAGAGCTAAACGAGCGCTATACAAATTGATTTCATCTTACTAAATTGTTTACAATCCCTTCATAAGAAATTATGAGGGGATTTTTTTTGCGTGTGTAAATTTACGTATTGTTTCAATTCAGGTAAAAGTACGCTTACCAGTACAATAAAGTTTTTCGAATTTTGAAATATTAAGTTCAACGTAAAAATTCAGAAAGTATGGTAACGCTATTTATACTAAACATTAAGAATTTGTGGAATGGTAACACCAAATCACTGAATGAAAGCGCGAATGCGACCGCTGTATTTAGGTGGCAGGATAATGTAGAGGTCGAAAGTTTTGTAGCACGTTATATGCAGGAGAAAATGTGGAATTCTGATATTACTTTCAATAGGCTTTGTACGCATATTAAAACCAGGCTTCCATACACCGCTCGTACATGTGCCGATGTGAAAAACTGGCTTGAAGCTACATATAAAGTATAATTTATCTCCCAAAAAAACTAACCAACCATGGAAATATCAATCTGTACCACCAAATCTTTTGAGAGAAAGCATCTTAAATACGGCTACCGTTGGGAAATGAGTCGTTCGGGTAGCGTTAACGGAAAATACCTGGATCGGTCTAATGGTCAGCAGGTGCTACAGTTTATAAACGACTTTTTTAAAAAACACAACCTAAGCAGTGCTAATTCTTTTACAAGAGCAGAGGAGCTTTTATATAATCATGTGCCAATAAACATTAAGAGTAAATTAGAAATTACCTCTTGGATGCTTAAAAACTGGGATGCTGATTTATACAGAAGGGTATATTAAATAGCCTTTTTTGCTACTCCCTAAAAACCATAACCCTTCCTTTAAATCCGGTACACAAGCCCCATTCTTCTTTCATCAACATCTTACCGTTGTTGTCGTATATAATGAACAGTGCGGTATTAGGTCCGCTTGTTCCCTGGTTCATTGCTTCAAATTCTATGTTATTAAATCCAGGATCAAGCCTTATATGAAGCGGCTTATAGGTGTTATACAGTGTAAATTCAGGTATAACTACCTGGCCGTTTACTAAAACCCTTACAATGTCTCCATCCTCAGCACCAAAGTCGGCCGCCATAATATCAACAAATTCAGACTTTGTACGTATTTCGCCAAAGTCCTGATTTCCCTTAAACTCTGCAGCAGATTCTCCACGTGGCTTTACAGTAGTTCTGTCTGCAAATTCTTTAGACCGGTCTATAAAGTTTTCCTGCTGCGTCATGCTAAACTCCTCTTTCTTTTTGCCTATGGTAAATGCAGGCATATAAGATGGATTTTTTTTATCCGGTTTTAGTTTAAACGGATTTTCTACATCAGGGCTTACAGTAGTGAGCGATGGTTTTACCGTAGTATCGGGTTTTTTATCCCGGGGTATGGCAATACCTCCTTTAGCCCCCGTATCTTTTTGAGAGTAAGCAGCTGTGCTAAAAAGAGTAAATAATAATATTATGAGATATTTCATTCAATAATCGGTTAATCAGTGTGTATCTACAAAATAACAAAAATTTTGCCAATGTGGCGTGTTAGACCAACAATTAAGCGCATTTCATGAATTTTTATTGTGTTTAAAAACTGCTTTTGTATACATTTGAGCTTTCCAATCAACGAATATGTTTATGTATAAAAGAGTAGCCTGTTATTTTATTGTAATTACCCTTATAGCTTGTGTATCTGTTTCATGTAAAATAGGAAGGTTTGCCTATTATAACTTTGCTAACATCACTGATTATAAAATATTCCCGTACCGCACGGCTCATGCAGATTCGGTTAAGTTTACATTTACCGACGCTAAAAATGCCAAGGTACCTAAAAAACTAACCGTTAAAGGAAAGGAGTATAACTTTGAAAATTATCTTAAGGATAATAAAACTGTTGCTTTTTTAGTAATTAAAAACGACAGCCTTATGTGCGAAAAGTACTTTAGCGGGTACAATGAGCAATCGGTTGTAGCGTCGTTTTCAATGGCTAAGTCGGTTACGTCAATATTAATAGGTTGTGCGCTAGATGACAGGCTTATACAGTCTGTTGAAGAGCCGGTTATTAATTACATTCCGGAGCTTAAAGCGGAAGGTATGGATAAGGTGACTATAAAGCATTTATTGCAAATGACTAGCGGTATAGCCTACAATGAGAGTTATGTAAACCCGTTTGGCGATGCTGCAAATTATTATTATGGACGTAATTTAAAGAAAGCAATTTATAAACGTAAGTTGGTACACAAACCCGGCACCGTTTTTAGTTACAGCAGTGGTGATACTCAAATGCTTGGTTTAGTATTAGAAAGAGCGCTAAAGGGTAGAAGCGTAACTGAATATTTGGAGGAGAAACTATGGAAACCTTTAGGTATGGAGTATGATGCTACCTGGAGCCTCGATAGAAAAGACGGTCTCGAAAAAACATTTTGTTGTATTAACGCACGGGCAAGGGATTTTGCTAAAATCGGCCGTTTATATCTTAACAAAGGCAACTGGAATGGTAAGCAAATAGTTAGCAAAGAGTGGGTAGAATTGTCTACCACGCCAGATACTGCAAATGGCGGTGTGTCGTACTATAAATACCAGTGGTGGTTAGAGCCAGGCGGAAACTATACCGCTACAGGTATATTGGGCCAATTCATTTACGTAGCTCCTAAAGACAATGTTATTATAGTGCGGTTGGGCAAAGACGAAGGCAACGCATCGTGGGAGTCTATTTGCTACACTTTGTCCCAAATGTATTAGATAGCTATTTGTGGCGGCCGGTTCTGCTTTTTTCGGCATCCCAGTCTTCGTCCGGCTTGTTTTTATCGCAATCATCTTCTCGTGTTACAGTTCCGTTTTTGCTGTAATGCGCCTGATTATTCATATTATCGTCCGCAGAAATTTGTTTATCCGTATTCATGCTGTTTATTTTTGTACTTTAAATGTACTCAAAACCATTATGCATTAGGGTTAACATTTTGTGAAAACATCAAATGCTTATATTTGCCCTGTGTTTTGTATTAGGATGTAAGGAATAATCTTTGTTTTCCACTTACCGGCATATAAATTTTCAGCCTCGCTTTTAGCCAGGTTATAAAATTCGTCCCATTGAGCCGGAAATATCGTTTGGCACCCTTCGCTAGAAGTAGAATTGTACCCGCCTTTATGGATATTTATACCGAAGTCACCTTTAAACACTTTATTTAAACCGTCTCTGGTAATATTTACAGGACCCATGCGCTGGCAAATTGCCGGGTAGGCCGTTTTTCCTTTATGGATTGAAAACCTGTAACAGTAGTAAACACCGGGCATAAGGGTAGCTATGCCTTTTTTGCTGTTGGTTTGAACACGATAAACAGATGGATCAGTGTTCGCATTGAACGATTTAAAAACACGCGGCGAAACCAGAAAAATAGCGTCGTCATAAATACCACGGTCATTTACCCTTGGTTTACCTAATGTATTTCGGTAATACCCACGAATCCCAACAATAAACAAAGGGTACACAGATGCATCAAATTGTAGCGGCGCTATAAGTTGCATCAGTTGTTCCCGGTTTAATTTTGGTCTCTTTTCTGGTACTGCTACGGGCATACATATTGATTTTGTTTCGTAAATGTAGCAGTTTTAGGTCTTTTACTTAATATCTAAAGCATTTGTTTTTGCTACAAAAACCATTTTTGGATTTTAGTATTGTTAATTAAAACTTATCTTTGCCAAACAACACTAACTACAGTTTAATGAGCTCAGAAAACAGCAAACGTTACAGTCTACGTGGCGTATCTGCATCTAAAGAAGATGTACATAATGCGATAAAAAACATAGATAAGGGGTTATTCCCTAAAGCATTTTGTAAAATTGTTCCTGATTACCTTACCGGAGATGAAGACTATTGTTTAATAATGCATGCCGATGGCGCGGGCACCAAGTCATCGCTGGCATACATGTATTGGAAGGAAACCGGAGACATAAGCGTATGGAAGGGTATTGCCCAGGATGCACTTATTATGAATGTAGATGATTTACTTTGTGTAGGGGCTACTACTAACATTATGCTGTCTTCCACCATTGGGAGGAATAAAAACCTGATTCCGGGCGAAGTTATTTCGGCTATTATAAACGGAACCGAGGAACTTATTGAAGAGCTTAAAAGTTTTGGTGTTACGATACATTCTACCGGAGGCGAAACCGCAGACGTGGGCGACCTAGTACGCACCATTATTGTAGACAGTACCGTTACGGCACGTGTTAAACGAAGCAGTGTTATAGATAATTCTAATATTAAAGCGGGAGATGTAATTGTAGGGCTTGCTTCATACGGGCAGGCATCTTACGAAAAAGAATACAACGGAGGCATGGGCAGTAACGGCCTTACTTCGGCAAGGCATGATGTTTTTAATAAGTATCTTGCTGCTAAATACCCCGAAAGTTTTGATAATTCCGTACCCCAAGAGCTTGTTTACTCAGGCCAAACACAGCTTACAGATGCTGTAGAAGATAGTCCGCTGGATGCAGGAAAGCTGGTACTTTCGCCAACAAGGACATATGCACCTGTAATCAGGAAAATTCTTGATACATATACCCCTGCAGACATACATGGTATGGTGCACTGTAGCGGAGGAGCCCAAACCAAAGTGCTACATTTTGTAGATAATGTACATGTTATAAAAGATAATCTTTTTCCTGTACCGCCATTGTTTAAGTTAATACAACAGCAAAGCAATACAGAGTGGAAAGAAATGTACCAGGTATTTAACTGCGGACACAGGATGGAGTTGTATGTACCTGAGCATCTTGCACAAGACATTATTTCTATCAGCGAGTCGTTTAATATAGAAGCGCGTATTGTAGGCAGGGTAGAGGAAAGCCAAACTAAAAAACTTACTATAAAAAGTGAGTTCGGAACTTTTGAGTACTAAAAAATATTTATAAAGTATCTTTTTTAAAAGCTAGCCCATAAGGTTAGCTTTTTTTTTGCCCATTTGTAATAAGTGTAATAGTGGCTTATTTATCTAGGCAATAAAAAAGCAGCCCGTTAGAGCTGCTTTAGTATTTATTAAATAAGGAAATCTATTTTAGGGAACCTACCATATCTTCAGGTTTAACCCATGCGTCAAAATCTTCAGGGGTAACGTAGCCTAAACGTACCGCTTCTTCTTTAAGAGTAGTTCCGTTTTTGTGTGCGGTCTGCGCAATTTCGGCAGCTTTGTAATAGCCAATTTTAGTATTAAGTGCTGTTACAAGCATAAGTGAATTGTCTACCAACTCCTTAATGCGTGTATAGTTTGGCTCAATACCTTGTGCACAATGCTCGTCAAAAGATACGCATGCATCGCCCAGTAAACGTGCAGACTGAAGGAAATTGGCTGCCATTAGTGGTTTAAACACGTTAAGCTCATAGTGGCCTTGTGTACCACCTATAGTAATAGCAACATCGTTACCCATAACCTGTGCGCAAACCATAGTAAGTGCTTCACACTGGGTAGGGTTAACTTTCCCCGGCATGATAGACGATCCCGGTTCATTTTCAGGGATAAGTATTTCGCCAATACCTGAGCGAGGGCCAGAGGCCAACATACGGATATCGTTAGCTATTTTATTAAGTGCTACAGCCAATTGTTTAAGTGCTCCGTGTGTTTCTACAAGTGCATCATGGCTTGCAAGTGCCTCAAATTTATTAGGCGCCGTAACAAACGGATGGCCTGTAAACTTAGCAATGTATTCTGCCACCTTTACATCATATCCGGCAGGGGTATTAAGACCAGTACCCACAGCGGTACCACCAAGAGCAAGCTCGCTAAGGTGTGCTAGTGTGTTTTTTACCGCCTTGATGCCATAATTAAGTTGTGCTACATAGCCGCTTAGTTCCTGCCCCAGGGTTAATGGCGTAGCATCCATAAGGTGCGTACGGCCTATTTTAACCACATTCATGTATTCTTCAGACTTTGCTTTCAGCGTGTCACGAAGTTTTTCTACACCCGGTAGTGTAACCTCTACAACTGCCTTGTAAGCGGCAATGTGCATACCAGTAGGGTAGGTGTCGTTACTTGATTGTGATTTATTTACATCGTCATTTGCTTTAAGTACAGGTTCGCCTTCGCCTATTTTGCCACCGGCAAGTACCTGTGCCCTGTTTGCAACTACCTCATTTACATTCATGTTGCTCTGTGTACCAGAACCTGTTTGCCATATTACAAGAGGAAACTCACTATCTAGTTTTCCTTCAAGAATTTCGTCGCAAACCTGGCCAATGGCATCACGTTTTTCAGCACTAAGAACACCAAGGTCATGGTTAGCGTAAGCAGCAGCTTTTTTTAAGTAGGCAAAACCTTCAATGATTTCCTTTGGCATAGAGCCGGAAGGGCCAATTTTAAAGTTGTTACGCGAACGCTCGGTTTGTGCGCCCCAATATTTGTCTGCAGGGACTTTCACTTCACCCATGGTGTCTTTTTCAATCCTGTATTCCATTTTGAAAAATGTTTATGGTTGTAAAATAAATTTAGGTTAACGGCTATTTTAAGTGCCTGACGCTGTGCGGGAGGAATAAAGCCAGCCAAAATTACGCAATAAAGATTCGTTAAGAAAATGATTTCGTAATTAATTTTTACTGAATTTTTCTCAGTGTTTTAGTTGTTTTAACCCAACATTTATCTTACATTTGAGCCATAATTCAAAATTTCCGGAAAACATGTTTGAATTTCAACAGTATCTAGGTTTCCTTCTGTTCCTTACCATTGCAACCATAGGCTTCTGGCTTATGATGTTCCTTGTTAGCTTCGTATTCTACTGGGTAGGCGGCGCTACTGTGGAGCTGGTAAAAGAGAGGCAAGCCTTAAAGAAACTTGAGCAATAATTTTTTACTTGTTCAAATACAAAAGGCTGCCTATGTGCAGCCTTTTTTTATTTATATAATACTGAACTCTAGAACGGGTACCCTATACCTATATTAAGTACAAGGTTTTCTTTCCTCCAGCTACGGCTTCCTACATCTATCTGATTTATTACCCATGGGCTACCTTCGGTAACAGCCGGCCTGCGTAGCGGGAATGCCAAATCTGCCCTCACTACCAGGAAAGATAAATCCAAACGCAATCCTAAGCCGGTTCCTACAGCGAGCTGATTAGTAAATTTGTTGCTAAACTCTGCTCCGGGCCTGTTAGGGTCTTTGTTCCAAAGCCATATATTACCTGCATCTACAAATACTGCCCCGTGAAAAATGCGGTATAGTTGTGCCCTGTATTCTGCATTCATTTCCAGTTTAATATCGCCACTTTGGTCCGGCAGGAAACTATTGCTATTCTGGTTAGGGTCTATATAGCCACCAGGGCCTATAGAACGCGCCCTAAAGGCACGAATACTATTTACGCCACCTATAAAAAACTGCCTTACATAGGGTAAAGATGTAGAGTTACCATACGGATAACCAATACCTGCGATGACCCTTGTGGCTATTTGCGACTTTTCATTTAACTTTAAGTAATATCTAAAATCCTGCTCTGTTTTAGCAAATTGGCTAAACGGAACATTAAGTATTGTAACCGGGTCACTGGCTTTTGCGCCGGTAGCCAGTCCGGTAATGGTGCCGGCAAGTTCTATAGTACCCTTGTAATAAAATGTATTTCGTTTCCTTTTAAGGTCTGTATTGGTGTACATGAACGAATAGGTAGGGCCAAAGATGAGCTGTTTCTGTATCACTTTCCTTAGCGCTGCTTTTTGTGTGGTGTCTGCAGCATCTATCCTGTCATAATATTCCTGGGTGATGCTTGCCGGGCTTACATAATTTATATCTGTAACATACAGTTGTTGTTCCGTATGTACGTTGTTTTTCCATAAGTAGCCGAATTGAGCTCTAAAGTTATTTAGCGCATACAGCTTTATCCTTTTCTGAAATTCATAGCTTAACGACGCTTTGGTTTTAGGTACATAAGCGCTACTGTCTTTTATATGAATAGGTGTAATAAAACGTGGCCAAACCAGGCTGGTTTCACCACCAATTCTGTACACATTATAACCTTTGTTTTGACCTGCTACCTGAATTTCCATTCCCCCGAATGCCGATACCGATAATACCTCAGCCGCGCGGAATGTATTACGGTTACTCCAGCTTATACTTATCTCGGCACCGTTATAATTAGCCGAATTTGTCTTTGCTGTAGTCGTCTGGTTAATGGACTTTTTACGCTGCGGAGTGAGGTAATAGTATACATCTAGCGTATTTTTTAACGAATCTGATGGTTTAAACTCATTTTTTACAAACTTAAATGTTCCTAAATTAATTAAACGATTCAGTGAAAGGTTATGGTCTCTACGGCTGTAGGTATCTCCACGGTGGAAAAATAGTGTACGGTCATAAATTTTAGGTTTAAATGTATGGGCAGAATCTATAATGGTAAAGTCTTTATAGTGTTCTACCGCTGCCGGAGCCGCCTTTATACTGTCCTGATTGTTTGTAAGAGAATAATTAGGGTAAACAATTATCTTATCTATTTTGTATACCTGCTTGGCCTCATCGGGAGTTTTATCCTTTATAACCAAGCGCAAATCTACCTGGTAGTTGCCTACGGTACTGTCTACTTTAACCAATATATAATCAGGGTTAAAGTAGTAATATCCACGATTTTTTAAACGCTGGTCTATACGTTCGCGCTCTGCTTTAATCACATCAAGGTCATAAGGATTGCCACTTTTTAAAAGCGTACGCCTTTTAAGCCTTGAGATATCTTTTTCCAGCTGGCCAGCCGTGCTGTCTGACGGAAAGGAAACATTCCTTATTTTAAATTGTTTTTTAGTAGTTACAGTATATAGTGCCTTTGCCCGTTTGTTTTTTGAAATAGAATCTGCCGAGGTCCGTGTTTTAAAATAGCCTCGGTTTTCCATATAGTTTTGCAAAATATCTGCATTGTAATCAAGGTCTACCTGGCTAAATAGCACCGGCGGTTCGCCCACTTTATTGCGCAGCCAGTTTCTAAAGCCTTTTTCTTTTTTTGGTTCTCCGGCGAGGTTATAGAAGTATAATTTAAACCTGAGCCCAAAGAAATTACTGTTGGGTTTCGGCCTAAGCAGCTCTTCGAGTTCTTTTGTAAGTGCCTTTTTTTCTTTTTTAGGCATAAGGCTATCGTTGATGGTTACTTTTCCACCTGTGTATAGCAAGTCGCCTTTTGGCAAGTGCTTTGTATTACTGCAACCTGCTACAAATAGTATAAAAAACAGTATATATAGTATTTTAATTATCTTCATTATTAGTGCTGTTTGGCGGTAAATTTTTCTCGGCTGCTTTTTTCTGTTCTTCCTGTGTTTTCTCGCGGTTTTTCTCCTCTTTTTCCCTCGCGCGGCGCTCACGTTCGCGTTGTAGCATTTCTCGCTCTTCAGGTGTTCTGTGAAAAAGTTCGCGGAATTTATCGTAACTCATTGTAATTACAAACGATACTCCCGTTTCTATAACCTGTCCTTGTAATGCGACCTGATATTCATTTTTACGGAAAGCCCTAACCAGATACCTTCCGTCCTGAGTAAGGCGGTAATCTACCGAAACATCACCGGCTATATTGGTGGTTTGCTGATTTGGCTGCTGAGGGCCTTCAAGCCCGAAACTACTTCCTACGGTAACTTTTAAGCGATCGTCAAACAATGTTTTAGAAACGCCTACGTTCAGGTCTGTCCTGGAAGCCTGCTCGCCGGTTGTGTAATCTTCGGTAGACTCCAGGTCAAAGTTAAGTTGTACTCCTTTTATCAGGTCAGATGCCAGGTTGTTAAGCTGCTGGGAAAGTATCTTACTCACACTTTGCCTAGCTAAAGCTTCAGCACTGGTTCCGCCGGCTTCGCTGGAAAAAGGATTTTCGCCTATAAAGCGGTTTAACAGCAATAGCGCCAAAACCTGTTTGTTCAATTCCGAGGGTTGCTGCCTGATTTCCTCTAGCTTGGTATTTGTAGTTTCAATAATGTCTGTAGAAACATTGTAGTTACCATCAGGGATTTGTATATCAAATGAAAGTTCAGGTTTTAATAGTTCACCGTTTATTTTAAGCAGCGTATTTACCGGAATCTTTTGTTTGTACGTATTAATCTCCGACTGTGTTTTTCCCGAAATCTGATTCAGTACAAGATCTATAGGAGAGGTTTCGGTTTGATACACTGCTGTGATGTTTAGGTTAGCAGCGGTAGGTTCGCCTGTCCATAAAATGTAACTTCCTTTTTGTATATCAAACTTACGCTTTATAAAATTGAAGCTCATTTGATAAGCCCCTTCATTAAACTCGTAGCGCCCGGTAAGCGTGGTTTTTCCGGATGGGTCTATACCTCCGGTAAGTTGTGCTTCGCCTTTTAGTTCCAGATAGTCGCCATTTCCTTTATCTACAATGAGGTTCATGGTAGCCTCTTTGTCAATACCTATATTAAGAGATACATCTAAACCTTCCAGCGCCGACTTATTAACAGTTTGCTCAATTTTTAATCGTTGTAATGCTTCCTGGTTATCTTCATCTACAAATTCTACAACACCCTCTCTGTCTGCAATGCGTGGGTCTTGCTGGGGAAGTACAACCGTAAAGTTTGTATCTTCATTTATATTTATGCTTCCGTTAACTACAGGGTTTTCTAAGGTGCCTTTTAGTTTTAGGTTAGCGTCAAGGTATAAGTCGCCATAGTAAAAATCATTGTCTTTCGCTTTGCTGTTTATGGCCCGGAAATTTTCGGCATCGACGGTAAGGTTAAAGCCAAACTTCCTATAATCGGTTGTAGCAATATTTCCGTTTAGGGTTAGGAGGTTATTATTTTCATCTTCAATGGTAAAGTTGTTCATGGCTATACCATCTTTGGTAAAACTTATGTTTTTGTTTATGCCCTTGTACAAGGCATTTAACTGTGTAACCCTAAAGCTAACTTCGTTAAACTTTAAATCACCCACAATATCAGGGTCTTTAGCGGTACCGGCTATATTAAACCGGCCAGACAGGTAACCCTCACTGTCTTTAAGGCTACCAAAACTCAGTGCCTGCACACTGGTCATATTAAACTTTTCGATATTAAGCATCATTTTAAAGCCCGATGTACTGGTGTTGTAATCTCCATTTAGGTTTAGCTGGTTGCCATTTCCAGTTACTGCAACATCTGCCGTAAACGTGTTTGCCACCTTATTGTTTACGTTTATTTTAATGTTACCCACAGTGTCTTTTGCCACTGCAAAATCGGTAATATCTAGCTGAGATTCAAATACCGGCTTTGTTGTAATGTCTGTAACCCGAGCTGTTCCATTTATAGTTCCCTTAAATTTGGTTTCCTCTTTTTGCACCGCGTTTGTAAGGGTTTCTATGGTAAAGTTTTCTAACGATACATTAAGTGGACTGTTTGGCTGTTCTGATTCGCTGTTAAGTTTTAGTGCCCCGCCATTATTACTGATTTCGAAGTTCCTTGCGAAAAAACCATCTTTACCAAAACGAAGCAGGTTGTCCTGGGCAACTGTCCATTCCTCGTAATTAAGCATCAGCCCGTCAGGGTTAAGGCTAATTTGGTTTTGTTGTTCTTTGGCTTCCAGTTTACCCGCAAGCATATACTGCTGTTTTTTGGCCTGATCGTCTATTTCAAGCTTGTAGTTAACTACGTTATCCTTTATATCGCCCTGGAGGGTTGTGTTTCCTAATCGGAAAGAACTATTTTCCAAAGCGTCTATCTTAATGGCATAAACCATAGCAGTGTCTTTGGTAGCTATATTTGCGGTAACACCATTTACAGTGTTATTACCATATACAATCCTCGGTATGTTGGCATTTATAATAAGGCTGTCATTTTTACTGCTGTAATAACCTGCAATATCTATGGGCTCAAATCTTTTTAACTCCGGAAGTATCTTTGATAATATAGGGTCATTGTCTACTTTAATTGAAAAAGTTATTTGCTGCGGGTTCTCAGGCTTATCCAATTTTTGAACTTTACCGGTATTATAAAATTTAGCTACAGTCCTTTGTATAGCGGCTGGCAGCGCAGTAACTTTATACTTACCGGTGGCATTAGCCTTTAAAAACTGAGAATCAATTTTTATTGCCGTAGTATCTGCAGTGGATATAGCAGCAATCTTTACCGAATCCATGGCAAACTGTTCTTTTTCATTCGCAAAAATAAAATGGTGTATTGCCACCTTTCCGTTTAGGTTATCGGGGTTAGCATCGCTTATATCAGCATCAACATTACCTCGAAGTTTTAATGGGCCGGCGTGAAGTCGTAACTTTTCAAGATCTATTATATCTATATTAAGGTGAACTTTACCATACGGAAACTTACCTTTAAATCCACCTGCGGCATCTAGCGCAAAGTCAATATTCGGGTCTTTCATACCCGCTTTTGCATCGAATTTACCGTTGTTTATTTTGCCATTTACAGAGAGATTTCTGTAGGTGTAGCCATTATACTCAGCCTTTGTAACGGTACCTTTTACCGCAGCATTTGCCTTTTCAGGATTTAATCCCGTTCCCTTTATATGTGCGTTAAGGCTAATTTTTCCTAAAGAGTCATTTTTTATCAGCCTACCCAAATCAAAGTTGCCTAAGTTTACCGTAGCATCATATTTTTCCCTGTTCTTTACAGACTGGTCAAAAGTTCCCCTTACAGCAGCGCTGCCATAACTGCTGTTTAGGTTAAGGTTTGTATTTAGCTTGTTTAAGGTGCCTTTAAACGTTCCTTTTAAAGCAATACGTTCCGGGATGCTAATAGTGCCCGGCAAAGCACCTTCGGGTACAAAAGTTTTGATGTCTTTAGCGGTAGTGTTTAGCTCTTGTATGTCTAAATCAAAATAAGCTTTTTTAGCGTCGGGTAGCCCTTTTATGCGTCCGCTTGCGGCAAGTGTGGTATTTCCTATCCCGTAAATTTTTAGCCCGTTTATTTTCAGGTCCGAAACCAGTCCGATAACTGTACCGTCAATGTACAGCTGACCATCTGGATTTTCTTTAAAAGGGGCTGTGTTGATTAGGTTAGGCGCAAACAATAAAACATCTTTAAAACCTACATGGCTTTCTGTAAAATTAGCATTAACACCTATTTTGCCTATATTCTTGTTTATGTTAGCCAAAGAAGGATAGCTTACGGCAATACGGTTTGAAACTTTAGTATCCGGCGTTTCCAAATATAAGTTCAGCAATTTAGCGCCGCGCGCTGTGTAACTAAAATTGGTTTGTAATTGTTTTACGTGGAGACCACTTTTTTCCTTTACCGAAAATTGCTGTATATCTCCGGAAATGTCGTTCTCCTTATACGAGAAATTATTTGCTTTTAAGTTAAGGTTGGTAACTTTAAGGTGTTTGTAATCAATTCCTTTCTTTACAGCAACCGCCGAAAGGTCGTCATATTTAAAGTTGACGTTACTAATAGCTGTTTTGCCGAGTTTAAATTTCCACGATGCCTTTTCTACCGCTACAGACTTTGCAGGCAATGTTTTAGCCGCTGTTTTTTCAGGGGTGCCCATAGCTAGATTACCGTTCAGGTCTTTTATGGTAAGCGACTGTAAGTCTATAAGTTGTTTTTGAAGATTAACTTCATTAACCTTGGTTTGTAGTTTTACAAGCTTAAGCCCGGTATCTAATTTGCTTCCCTGGTTATCATAACCTATATCAATATTCTCTAAGTTTATTTCATTTAAAACTAAAGAAAGATTTGGTTTCTTACTGGCTTCTTCGGCAACTTTTTGTGTAGACGACACAATTTCATCTACCATACTTTGTTTAAACCGCACTTTGGCTCCGTGCAGCGTTACTGCAGGTATATTAAAGGCAAGTGTGTTAAGATTAAACTCTTTAAAACGCGTATCAAAATGAGTAATGTTTGCGGTGAGGTAATTACCTGTTACATCATCGTCATATTTTACTGCAATATTGTCAAGGTTTACTTTTTCTATCGAAAACTTCATTGGTGCAGATGTAGTATCTTTGGGTTTCCCGCTGTTAAAGGCTTTAATGATATAATCAAAATTAAATACACCTTGTTTGTTACGGTTTACTTTGGCAGTAATTCCTTTAAGATTTACACTGTTAATTTCTACCTCATTGCTAAGCAATTTCGTAAGGCTTATATCTACCGCCAGCTCTTTTCCTGCAAGTAAAGTGTCATGTTGTTGAGATTGAAAATACACATCTTTAAGTATTACTTTTTTTGGAAGCCCAATTTCCACGTAGCCAATAGATACAGGAGTTCCTATCTTGTTTTCAAGATAGCTAACAAGTTGGTCTTTAGCGATGTTCTGGAAATAGGGGATTTGCAGTAGTCCTACTATCAAAAGAAATAAGGCGACAATAGATCCGAAAATCCAAAGAAATATTTTAAGTATTTTTTTAAAATACCTGGCAGGCTTAGATGGTTTTTTTGCAGTGTCATTCATTACGCCTAAAATAAACAATCTCTATGTTTTTAGTTGATAAGGTTTTCATAAAAAACCTACAAAATGTTGAGTTTGCAACTTGGCGTTTTTAACACTTTTCCCTTTCAGTTAGCAGTGTTGCTTAAGATTTACTTAAAGCATTTCTTAACATAATATTAACCTTGTGAAAAAGATGTTATTTTGTACTAGGATAATAGTATATAAATGAAAAATAAGTCAACTGTTTTTAAGAATGCTTCAAAGAGTCGCCTTTCGTTGTGGATACACTTCATATTTGCCTTCATGTTTTTATCTCTCATCTTAAGGCTCGGATTGTTATTTTGGCAATACGGTGAGGTATCGTGGAATCCTTTCAGTATTGTTAGGACTCTGCTAACCGGAGCCTTTTACGATTTAGGAGTTTGTATGTTTATTACCATTCCATCGTTACTATATGTTTTGGTTTGGCCAAATAAATTCGTGGGAAGTATTGCAGATAAAATACTCACTTATTTTTTCTTTTCCCTTACGGTTTTCATACTAATGTTTACATTCCTGGCAGAGGTTACATTTTGGGAAGAGTTTCACGCCAGGTTCAACTTTATTGCAGTAGACTACCTCATCTATACGCATGAGGTGGTAAGTAATATTCAGCAATCTTATCCGCTGCCATTATTAATTGGTATTGTGGCCACTACTACTGTGGCCGAAATATGGCTGTTTGTTAATTGGGGTGTGTTTAAAAATACGTTTACACATAAGATTACCTTTCCGGTTTCTTCGGCAGTGTTTGCCGGCGCAATTGCAGTAGTTACTGTGTTTATTGCGTTTGTAAGAAACAATGATGCAGAGTGGAGTAATAACCGCTATAACAACGAAATTTCTAAAGCCGGGATTTATTCGTTCTTTGCTGAGTTTAGGAATAACCGCATGGATTACGCTGATTTTTATACTACTATAGATAATAAAAAGGCTTTTGAAATGATAAGGGCCGCTGTTAAAGAAGAAGGGGAAACATTTATCTCTCAAGGAACTTCTGTAAAAAGGAAAGTAACCGGAAGTCCTAATGCCGCAAAACCAAATGTGGTATTCATTTTGATGGAGAGTATGAGCGGTTCTTTTATGAAAGAATTTGGCAATGACAAAAATATTACTCCCGCTATGGATGCGTTGGCGCAAGAAAGTGTTTTCTTCAGTAACCTTTATGCAACCGGTACACGTACCGTTAGGGGCATGGAAGCAGTAACGTTATGCATTCCGCCTACACCGGGGCAAAGCATTGTAAAGCGCCCGGATAATCACGGACTATATACTATAAATACTGTGTTTAAAGAAAAAGGTTACCAAAGTAGCTTCTTTTACGGGGGTGATGGGTATTTTGATAATATGAACAGCTACTATGGTGGCAATGGTTTTACTATTTACGACAGGGGGCATGGCAGCATACTTGCCGACGATATTAAGGTTACCCGCAATCATATTGAAGATAATGAGGTAACGTTTGAAAATGCATGGGGTATTTGCGACGAGGATATTTATAAAAAAATGTTGTCTGTAGCCGATGAAAAGTATAAAAAAGGCGAGCCTTTTTTTAATTTTGTAATGACAACCAGTAATCACAGGCCTTATACGTATCCATCGGGCCGCATAGATATTCCGTCGGGTAGTGGTAGGGATGGCGCCGTTAAGTACGCAGACTACGCGCTTGGCAAAATGATTAAAGAAGCTAAGGCTAAGCCTTGGTTTAAGAATACCGTGTTTGTGATTGTAGCAGACCACTGTGCAAGTAGTGCAGGTAAAGATGAAATTGATGTGGCTAACTACCATATACCTGCTTATATTTATAATGCGCAAGGTGTGGCGCCTCAAAAAGTACAGAGCCTTTGCTCTCAGATAGACCTTATGCCTACACTGTTCGGGTTGTTAAACTGGGATTATACTTCAGGATTTTTCGGACAAAATGTGCTGAAAGACAGCTTTAAACAACGAGCTTTACTGGGTACCTATCGAAAGCTGACACTAATGAAGGGTAACGACGTAATGATACTGGGCGACCAGAGGAAACAGAATTTTTATTCGTACGACAAAACCGATAATAGCCTTAAGGCTAAGAAAATAGATAATACATTTCTGGAAGAAGCTATATCGTGGTATCAAACAGCAGATTACCTGTTTGCCAATAAGCTTCTAAAAGAATAATACAATCAAAACCAAGGGGATTTTACACAGTATGGGAAAAGAAATATTAATAGTTGAAGACCAGGAGGGAATTTCTAATTTCCTAAAGCAGGGGCTTGAAGAGGAGGGCTATGCTATTACCGTAGCTTCCAGCGGAGACAAGGGGCTTATGCTGGCACAGCAGCGAAAGTTCGATCTTATGCTGCTGGACTGGATGTTGCCTAAAATGTCTGGGCTAGAGGTGTGTACTGCCGTTAGAAAGTCTAATAAAACTACCCCCATTATTTTCCTTACGGCTAAAGATACTGTACAAGATACTATTACCGGTTTACAAAGCGGTGCTAACGACTATATTAAAAAACCGTTTAGTTTTGAGGAATTGTTAGAGCGTATTAAGGTTCAGTTCCGGTCGGCTACAGAAGAAAGGCCTGTGTTTACTCTAGGCCCGGTAACACTAAAAACCGAGACCCATCAGGTATTTGCCGGAGATAAAGAGGTAGTGCTTACACAAAAAGAGTTTGCCCTGCTGGAGTACCTTATGAAAAATAAGGGTGCTGTGTGCAACCGGATAGATATTATTAAGGATGTATGGAACATTCATTTTGATTATGATACAGGGGTAATAGATGTGTTTATTAACGGTATAAGAAAGAAACTGGGCTTTGCACGCGAAGACAACTATATAAAAACGATTAGAGGTATTGGCTATCTTGCCAATGATGAAGCTGTATAATGAATAAACCTTCTATAAAAAACCGTATTGCCTATTACAACCTGTTTGGCGCTGCTGCACTGGTACTGCTTGTGTTTGTGGTAATCTATCGTATAGTATGGGTAGGAGTGGTGTATGACGTAAATCACGATCTGCAGGAAGAAATAAACAGGCATACGGGGTTTGTAGCCAGCCAGGTGCATTTTGAAAAAATGTCTGAGGATGGCGAATGGAAAGAAATTGAGCATAACAGGGACAAAGGAAATCCTGTGTTTGTTGAAATTTTTGATGCTGATGGAAAGGTCCTCCAAAAGTCGGCCAACTTAAAGAACCGCAATCTGGTACTGCATCATAAAAAAGATACTGCCCACTACGTTGATGCCAAGATAGGGAAAATTGATATCCGTCAGATGCAGGCTCCCTTAGTGAACAATGGTGTTTTAAAAGGGTATGTAGTTATAGGTATGTCTATTACAGACCATTACAGCGTTATGGAAAGCCTGAGGCTGGTGTTATTACTGGCTTATCCGGCGGTATTAATATTGTTGTTTTTCCTGACTCGTTTTATAGCTGGTAAGAGCATGGAACCGGTGTTCAGTATAATATCATCTACCAAGCAAATTACAGATAACAATCTTAGTACACGTATAACGCTTCCTGAAAATAAAGATGAACTGTACACTCTTGCCACCGCTATAAACGATTTACTTGGCCGTGTTGAAAGTGTTGTAGAACGCGAAAAACAATTTACATCGCACGCGTCTCATGAGCTACGTACACCGCTTGCAGTAATTAAAGGTACGCTTGAGGTTTTAATACGTAAACCTCGTACGGCTCAGGAGTATGAAGATAAAATACGGTATTGCGTAAACGAGGTTAACCGCCTTACCACAATAGCAGATCAACTGCTTACATTAACCCGTTTTGAGAGCAGTAAAGAAGTGGTTAATTTACGGCAGCTTGCTATTGATGAGCTAATTTTAGAAACACTTGAACGCCATTCTCCCGAGATTGAAAAACGTAGCCTAAAGGTAGATTTTAAGTTTGAAGATCACTTTTACGTGCAGTCAGATGTTTTTATGACGGGTGTTATAATAGACAACCTTATAGGTAACGCCATTAAATATTCTAATGAAAGCGGTATTGTACAGGTGTCGCTTTCTGCATCCGGGGAATATATAAACTGTGTTATTACCGATAGTGGTATTGGTATAGCACAAGCCGACCTCAGTAGTATTTTTGATCAGTTTTATCGTTCTGAGGCCGAGGAGCATACCGAAATTAAAGGCACAGGCTTAGGGCTTGCCATAGTAAAACGTTACTGTGATATTTTAGGTATATTACTTAATATAAACAGTAAGAAGAATGAGGGTACAACGGTAGTAGTGCGGTTTCCGGTGTTTAAAGGTTAAATGCTGAGATTTCTCTTGCTTCTCCAGGTTGTAGGTCGCCCAGATGTATATTGCCGACTCTTACTCTTACCAGCCTTAGTGTGGGAAACCCGACAGCAGAGGTCATTTTGCGCACTTGCCTAAATTTACCTTCGGTAACTGTTATGCTTACCCAGCTGGTAGGGCCGTGGCGTTCATCCCGTATTTTTCTTGCGCGTTGGGGGAGGTTGGGTATTTCGGTCAGGCGCGCTGCTGCACACGGCAGCGTGGTGTATTTTTGTCCGTGAACACCTATTTGCACTCCGTTTGCTAATTGCACAACAGCTTCATCCGTTATGAGTCCGTCAACTTGGGCGTAGTACTCTTTTTCTACTTTTTTACTCCTTACAACTTCGCTCATCATGCCATCTGTAGTAAGCAGCAGCAGCCCCTCGCTGTCTTCGTCAAGGCGTCCTATAGCCATTGTGCTGGGGTCAAAATCAAATAATTCGCCTAACAGTTTCTTGTTTCTTTTAAGATTATAGGTAAACTGGCTTAGGTAACCCCACGGCTTATATAAAATGTAGTGATGGTGCATGTGCATTTGATTTCAACGGCGGCAAAAATACAATTTTTGTGTTTATTCTAAGAAATCTATGAACGTAAGCCCGAATACTACACCATCTCCTTTAAAACCGCCTTCATAAGACCTTATGTAGTCGAGCCGTAGTAAGCGGAATTTACCTATACCTACATTATCTAGCCCCAATGTAAATTCCATATAAGGACTGCGCTCTGGTGTAGATAACACGTGGTAACCGGCAACGAGGTAATATTGTAATTTATTAAAAAGCGGAATATTATCTGTTATGTATCCCTTAAAATGATGTTCCAGGTGCCCCTCAAAATAGCGGCTATTGGTACTATAGTCATAGTAGGGCAGTAGGTTAAATACATTTAAATAACGTTCGCTTTTTCCCACATGCGTTTGGTTACCGTTAAAGTGTTTCCAGTCAGGGAAAGCTACATTTCCACTGTTAAAGAATATTCCAGAGCGTGCAGCCATCCCCAGTTCGCCAACGTTTGCTATTGTTAAATCGTAAAGCACTCTTCCCGAAAGGTGGTTAAAGTTATAGTCTTTTACAGACGACGCAAATCCTTTTTCATATTTAAGCCAAAGCTGTGGATACTCAGGGCTTGTAATTACTTCCCTGCCATCAGGTTTTGTCCTGTAGGTCTGTCCAAAATTAATACGCGTAGTTACGCTTGCTTTAACCATGTTGTGTTTTTCAAAGGCAGGCGTGGTAAAATCCCATGGCAGTAGCGGATTGTTTGAAGTATACGGATGGTAAATGTCTTTTAGCGTACTAAAATCAGTGTTGTTCCTCAATGCGTGTCTTCTGGTGTATTCGCTGCTTAGATACAGCTTAACACCATTAACCACTTCTTCTTCGTAATTAACTCTTATAAAATTGTTATCGTACAATTTCATGTAGTTATCCCTAAAAAATAATGTGCTTATACTATTTACTATTTTGTTAATGGGGCGGTCTGGATTATATTGTTCTATACTGCTACCGCCACTTAGCCTTACTGTACGTTTTGTGGTGTTATTAAAACGCCTTTCGATAAACCCTGTGGCCCTGAAGCGTTGTTCTGCAAATCCGTAATTTAAATCTGTACCAATGTTTGTAAGGCTATTATTGTTGCCAAACTTAGTGAATTGAAATCCGGGCCCTAGCCAGTAGGCCTGCACGGTATTAAACGCAAGTCTTCTGATAATACCGGTGTAGCTAATTTTCCATTTTTCATTGGTATTGTGGTATGTATACCCTATGGGTATCGATGTCCATTTAAATCTATTTAGCTCTTTATCAAGGCTGTCGCTGTAAACAGGGTTATTTCGCTCGGTTTCTAGCCTGTTTTTTTTAATGTAGTCGTTGCGTTCGTCAATAGCCAGTGGAACCGTACGCGACTGCTCCCAGTAGGCTACCTTTTTACTGGTGCTTTCCGCTTCGTAACGCTGAATTTCGGGCCTGAAGTCAAACTCATCTGCCTTAAAATCATAATTGTAGTTGCTATAGGTTTGAACAAAAGTACCGTTAGCCTTTACATTCAGCAAGCTTACATTAAACAATATTGCCTGATTACTTTTACTCCACAGCTTCTTGTTATTATTATATAAATACTGCTGTTTTATGGTAAGCGTATTTAACAAAGGTTGGCGTATGGTGCTGCCTTTTACAGTAAGGTCTGTAGCGTATAATTCTCCGTCACCGGAAGTAAGATATATGTACCCATTGAAGGTAGGGGAGGTTGCTGATTTACTAACAACTTTTATAGCGTATATTTTTCCTTCTTCTGAGGAAAACGATCCGGCGCTTTCATATCTGTAGTATTCAAAAGCGTTATCTGCAATAGGGGAAATCACGTTAACTTCAAACGGCAGATAATTCCTGTAGAAATCATACCACGTTGCATCTGCATTGTTATAGCTAATACCGCTGTCGTCTCCACTGCTGCGGCTAGCCAAAACGGTTTCATGTATCTTACCAGGTTGTTTATACCTGAGTTTGCTCACCGTTTCGCTGAGGTAAATAATACCATTACCCGTTGTATCTACAGAAGCTCCAAGGTCGCCTATTTGCTGTCCCAGTATTTTTGTAGGTATATTTTCCAGGCGTAGCGTTCCCCTGGAATAGTAATCTACTTCAAACTGAGATTGTTTCTTAGCATTAGTGCGGCGGTTTTGTATGGCTATGCTTACAATGCTGTCTGCTGAGAACATTCCTGTTGTTCGGGCAGCATCAGTCTTTTCTAAATAAACCGTTGTTGAATGGTTTATATCTTTGGCAGATAGGGTTAATTTTTTGGTTTTGTATCCATTAGCCTTAAAAAAAATATCCTTTTTTACCGTACCAAAAGGGCATATAAACTCGCCATTGTCATTGCTTACAACGCTATTGTCTGATTCACCGGAATAAATAGTAACAAACACAATAGGTTTTCCGTCGGTACTTTTAACAACGCCTCTAATTTGAGCGTGAATTGCAAAACAGCAAAGCGTAAGCAGGGCAATAGCGATATGTTTCATATATATTTAGGTTAAAAAAGATAGTAATGCCAGTTCGTAGCTCTTTAAACCAAAGCCTATGATAACGCCCGATGATACCGGCGACAAATATGACTGGTGACGAAAGCTCTCACGCGAAAACGTATTGCTTATGTGTACTTCAATTACGGGAGTAGTAATGGCTTTTACAGCATCGGCTATACCTACAGACGTGTGCGTATAAGCACCTGCATTAAGTATAATGCCATCGTAATCAAATCCTGTTTCCTGTATTTTAGTTATCAGTTCGCCTTCTATATTGCTTTGGTAGTACTCTAATTCGGCTTGAGGATATTTTTGCTGTATAAGGCTAAGGTATTCTTCAAAGGTAAGATGGCCGTATACTTCCGGTTCGCGTTTGCCTAGTAAGTTAAGGTTTGGGCCATTAATAATTATAATTTTTTTCATCGTAAAATTTGTGTTTGTAAGTATTAGTAAAAATAATTAACACTAGTTTTCTGAAGGTATATAAAGTGAAAATATTAACAGTTAAAAAAAATAAAAAACCGGCAAGGTAGTTAAGCCCTGCCGGTTTTTTTATACATTTTGCTTTTTCTTAGAAGAAGTTGTACCCCACAGAAAGCTGGAATACACCATTTTTAATATCGGCTTTATATGCCTCATTGTCGTTAATATTTGTAAGACCTGCCACATATCTTGCCTGTACAAAAAGTCCAGCTATAAGCTTTGCTTCTATACCACCGGCAAGACCTAAGTCTGTGCTTTTGGCTTTAAAGTCTTTAGTATCTTTTGTAAGGAATGAGAATTGAGGACCTGCAACTAAACTTACCTTTTCCGGTAAGATGTAAAATTTAGCCAGTACCGGTACGTTTACGTAGTCAAGTTTAATGTCACTTGCTTCGTTAACCTTTGCTCCCTGAGATGAGTAAATAGCTTCACCCTGTACAGAAAATGAAGGTGTAATGTTTAGTTCTAAAACAGCACCTGCATGCCAGCTTGTTACTGATTTAGTGTTTACGCCATCGGCTCCGTTAAGGTTTGCAAAGTTAGCGCCACCCTTAATACCAAAGTCTACCCCTTGTGCCTGCGCAGCATAGGCGCCTAGCACCGTTATAACTGCAATAAATAGTTTTTTCATAGTTAGTACAAATACATATTGGTTATAAAAATTCTTTTAAAACTGTACCCCTACAGACGCCTGTACCACAGTATTTTTTATTTCGGTAACTCCCGAAACATTTTTTGTACCGCTTACGTATCGTGCCTGCAGAAATATATTATCTGTAGCAAAAATTTCAAGTCCGGCTGCCAGGCTGAAATCAAAAGTCTGGCTATCATAGGCTTTAAAATTCCTGCTCTCGTTTATCAGCATGCCAAATTGTGGGCCAAAATGTATATTAAATCCATCAGTAGGATAGATTTTAAGCATTATAGGCACATTAAAATACCCAAGTTCAAATTTCTGTGTATCTGTTTTGGCTCCTTGTCTGGAGTAAATAAGTTCGGGCTGTATAGCAAAGTATTTAGACTTGGCTATATAGCTTTCATAACTTGCCCCTATATGGTAACTCGTAAGAACGTTAAACCCTTTGTCACCGTTTCCTCTGAAATTAGAAAAGTTAAACCCTCCTTTTATCCCAAATTGAGCGCTGGCAGTAAAACAGCCTGCAAGCAGTGCTGCGGATAGTAAAATTTTTTTCATTTGTATTGGTTAAATTACACCCACAAAAATAAAGAAAAGGACTGTTAAAGCTAATGGTTTTAAAACACATTTAACCAATTTGGCTATAAATTAACTCAGTGTGAATGCCTTCAGCTTTAACTACTTCGTTATAATTAAGCCATGTAGTAGTTTATGCAGTTAAATTTACGATTACTTAAACGTAGCTTACCTTTAGCTGTGTTGAATTGATGAGGTAATAAAAATCTATACCTTTTTAGCAGGAAAAAGTTTAAAATACTTTCGGCAATTTGATTGTATTTATTATTTTTGTTGCACTTTTAATACGATAAACGCATATATCATGAATTTACACGAATATCAGGGAAAAGAAATACTGGCAAGCCACGGTGTACGTGTGCAGCGCGGTATTGTAGCTAACAATCCCGCTGAGGCCGTAGCAGCCGCTAAGGAACTTACTGCACAGACCGGTACAGGCTGGTACGTTATTAAAGCACAGATACACGCTGGTGGACGCGGTAAAGGTGGCGGTGTAAAACTTGCCAAAAACCTTGACCAGGTACAGGAAATTGCAGGACAAATAATAGGTATGGATCTTATTACCCCGCAAACGCCTCCTACTGGTAAAAGGGTTCACAAAGTACTTGTTGCTGAAGATGTATACTACCCTGGTGAAAGTGAAACTTCAGAATTCTATATGTCTGTACTTCTTAACAGGGCAAACGGACGTAACATGATTATGTATTCTACCGAAGGAGGTATGGATATTGAAGAAGTTGCTGAGCATACTCCGGATGCTATCTTTACAGAAGAGATAGACCCATCTGTAGGCCTTCAGGGCTTCCAGGCAAGGAGAATAGCCTTTAACCTTGGGCTAAGCGGTAATGCTTTTAAAGAAATGGTAGCGTTTGTAGCTGCACTTTACAAAGCATATACAGATAGTGATGCCTCAATGTTTGAGATTAACCCTGTACTTAAAACTTCAGACAACAAAATACTTGCAGTAGACGCTAAAGTGGTACTTGATGACAATGCCCTTTATCGCCAAAAAGCATACGCTGACATGCGTGACGTTCGTGAAGAAAACCCGATTGAGGTAGAAGCTAAAGAAGCTGGCCTTAACTACGTGGATCTTGACGGTACTGTAGGTTGTATGGTAAACGGTGCAGGTCTTGCAATGGCTACAATGGACCTTATTAAATATGCAGGGTTTGAGCCGGCTAACTTCCTTGACGTAGGTGGTACTGCAGATGCTAAGCGTGTAGAAACGGCTTTCCGTATCATTCTTAAAGACCCTAACGTAAAAGCTATCCTTATTAACATATTTGGTGGTATTGTACGTTGCGACCGTGTTGCTCAGGGTGTTGTAGATGCTTACCAAAACATGGGCGACGATATTAAAGTGCCTATCATTGTACGTTTACAAGGTACTAACGCTGAGGTGGCAAAAGAGCTTATAGATAACTCTGGTATGCCTATACTATCTGCTGTTGCTTTCCAGGAAGCTGCAGACCAGGTACAAGCTGCACTTAGCTAAGAATTATTTTAGCTAAGAATTATTATTGCATACACTTTCCGTCATTGGTGACGAAGGAAGCAATTTAAATATAAATCCCGTAAGGTTTCTTACGGGATTTTTTTTGTTTTTTACTAAACAGTACCTGTCTCTGTTTCTTATTTAAAGCCATAATTATTATATTTGTAGAAATCGAGTTTTATAGTATAAACACTAAGATTTTCGACCTAAATAAACACAGGAGGAATACATGGACGAAGAACATCTTGAGCCTTTAGAACGAGGCGAAGCCCATTACAACCCCGGAGAACATGAACCCGAAACCGGCGATACCATAACCAAGGTAACCGGTATGTATAAGGACTGGTTCCTGGATTACGCATCATACGTAATTTTGGAGCGGGCCGTGCCTGCTATTGAAGATGGTTTTAAGCCCGTACAGCGTCGTATTATGCACTCGCTCAAGGAGCTGGATGACGGCCGCTACAACAAAGTGGCTAACGTGGTGGGGCACACCATGCAGTACCACCCACACGGCGATGCCAGTATAGGTGACGCTATAGTACAGATAGGGCAGAAGGACTTGCTGATTGACACACAGGGTAACTGGGGTAACATACTTACCGGTGATGGAGCTGCGGCTTCCAGGTACATAGAGGCAAGGCTGAGTAAATTTGGCCTAGAGGTGTTGTATAGCCCAAAGATTACTACGTGGCAGCTAAGCTATGACGGGCGTAAGAATGAGCCTGTAAACCTGCCTGTAAAGTTCCCTTTATTGTTGGCTCAGGGTGCGGAAGGTATCGCTGTAGGTTTATCTACAAAGGTATTGCCGCATAATTTTATTGAGCTTATAGATGCGTCTATCAAGGTTCTTAAAAATAAGCCTTTTACATTATATCCTGATTTCCCTACTGCCGGTATTGCAGACATGACCAACTATAATGATGGTATGCGTGGCGGACGTGTACGTGTACGTGCTAAGATTTCCCAGCTGGATAAAAGTACGCTCGTTATTACACAAATACCGTTTAGTACTAATACCAGCACGCTTATAGACAGTATTCTTAAGGCAAATGAAAAGGGTAAAATAAAGGTTAAGAAAATAGAGGATAACACCGCTGCAGACGTTGAGATTCTTATCCATTTGCCACCGGGAGTTTCACCAGATAAAACTATAGACGCGTTATATGCGTTTACCGCCTGCGAAACCTCTATAGCGCCACTTGGCTGCGTTATAGAGAACCATAAACCTTTTTTTGTGGGTGTAAGCGAAATGCTTCGTATTTCTACGCATCGCACCGTAGAACTTCTTAAGCGTGAACTGGAGATAGAACTTGGGGAGTTAGAGGAACAGTGGCACTTTTTGTCGTTAGAGCGCATATTTATAGAAAACCGTATTTACCGCCTTATTGAAGAGGAGGAAACATGGGAAGGTGTAATAAAGGCGATTGATGAAGGGTTAAAACCTTTTACAAAACACCTCCGACGCGCCGTTACCGAGGAGGATATTGTTAGGCTTACAGAAATCCGCATTAAACGTATTTCTAAATTCGATATAGATAAAGCCCAGGAAAAACTTGAAGCTTTAGAGGGAGAAATAGAGCAGGTTAAATATAACCTTGAACATATTATAGATTTTGCGGTAAAATATTTCCAAAACCTTAAAGATAAATATGGTAAAGGACGCGAACGCAAAACTGAAATAAGGAATTTTGATAACATTGAAGCTACAAAAGTTGTTCTGCGAAATACCAAACTATACGTAAACCGCGAGGAAGGTTTTGTGGGTACCGGACTTAAAAAGGATGAGTACGTTGCAGATTGTAGTGATATAGATGATGTTATTGTGTTCCTTCGCGATGGCAGCATGATTATTTCTAAGGTAGACGTAAAAACGTTTATTGGTAAAGATATTATATACGTGGCTGTTTTCGACAAAAATGACAAGCGTACGGTCTACAACATGATTTACCGTGATGGTAAAAACGGCCCGAGTTACGTAAAGCGTTTTACCGTTACGGGTATTACAAGAGATAAAGTGTACGATCTTACCCAAGGTAATGCAGGAAGCCAGGTGCTTTATTTTAGCGGAAACCCTAACGGGGAGGCTGAAGTAGTTACTGTACTGCTTAGGCAGGTAGGTAGTATTAAAAAGCTGAAAATAGACCTTGATTTTGCCACTTTGGCTATCAAAGGGCGTGCTTCACGGGGTAACACAGTAACTAAATATCCTATTAAGAAGATTGAGCTCAAAGAAAAGGGGATCAGTACGTTAAAGCCGAGAAGAATTTGGTTTGATGATACCGTTCAGCGCCTTAATGTAGATGCCCGTGGTGAACTGCTGGGTGAGTTTAAACCAAATGATCGCCTGCTGGTAATTACAGATAACGGCAAACTAAAAACCATAGTGCCTGAGCTTACAACGCACTTTGAAGACGGTATGATTGTACTGGAAAAGTGGAATCCTAATAAACCTGTTTCGGCTATTTACTATGATGGAGATAAGCAGCGTTATTATATAAAGCGGTTCTTAGTGGAGAACGAAAATAAAGAAGAACTCTTTATATCAGACCACCCCGAGTCACGACTGGAACTTGTAAGTACTGAGTGGAGGCCTGTTGCCGAGGTTATTTTTGCTAAGGTAAAAGGTGTGCAAAAAGATCCTCTTACGGTAGATATTGAGAGTTTTATAACTGTTAAAGGTATAAAAGCTCAGGGTAACCAGCTTACCGCAGAGAAAGTTAAAGAAATAAACACGCTAGACCCACTTCCGTATGAAGAGCCAGAAGAGGAGGAACCGCAGACTTTAATAACAGAGGGTGACGATTCAGAGCCGCATGTAAGCCTTGAAGACGATGGTCAAATAACTTTAAGCCTGGATTAAGACGTTATTTAGATATAAAAAAGCCGCATATAGTTTACTATATGCGGCTTTCTATTTTATTTAAAGGTGTTTATTCTATTACAATTTCTCTGTGTTTTTCGCGGTAAGCTTCTAACACTTTCTCTTTATAAATAAACCCATAATACCTGTCGTCTTTAAGTATGGGCAGATAGTTGGTTTGCGCTTCCTCAAATTTATCCATTATCATTGCTACAGAATCTTCAACTGAAGCAATTACTGATGCTGGCGACATAAGCTCGTCCATGGTGCTGTACTTTACCTTAAATGGGTTAAATACAATCCCCCGTATTATGTTAAAGTCAATGATTCCCAATAGCCGGTTACGATCGTCAGTAACAGCAAAATGGTCATATTTAGAATTAGCCAGCAGCTGTACAATATCATCTGCTTTTGCAAGTGGTGAAACCGTAGGGATATCTGTAATAACAACTTCCATAACATCTATACTGCTTAGTACGTTACGGTCTTTATCTGAAGTAAAAACGTCACCTTTATTTGCCAGGTGTTTTACATCCATGGAGTAGGTTTCAAACTGCTTTGAAACGGCAAAACTTATAGATGATACTAACATAAGCGGCACCATAAGATTATAGCCCCCGGTTATCTCTGCTATCAGGAATATGGCTGTAAGGGGCGCATGAAACAGCCCACTCAGTATACCTGCCATACCTACTAACGTAAAATTGGCTATAGGCAGGTGACTTATGCCAATGAGGTTAAAAAATTTAGCAACAATAAATCCGAGGTATGATCCTACAAATAACGATGGTGCAAAGTTTCCCCCATTTCCGCCGCTGGCAAGGGTAAGGCCGGTTGCTATCGCTTTTATAAGCATGGTTAGGGATATAAACAGTAGTAGAATCCATTCCTTTGATTTCACATTTTCCAGTAATGTATTATCCAGTAATGATTCAGGATTGGTACTGCTCAGTATGCGTATACTCTCATAACCTTCACCAAAAAGTGTTGGGAAAAGAAAAATCAGAACTGCCAGGGGTATAGCACCATACAGTGCTTTGCGGTATCCACCTATTTTTAGCCTGCTAAAGTGTCCTTCTACTTTTTGAAACATTTTAGCATGATATAATGAAACAAAACCTGCAAGTACGCCCAGTATAATATAGTAGATGATATTATGGTAGTCGAATTCCTGGCGCTGACGAAATGTAAGTAATATCTCTTCATCCAGGATAATGGTAGAGGTAAGCGCACCCGTGGCCGCAGCTATCATTATAGGGATGAATGCGGTAATAGACACGTCGGCTAACACTACTTCTATAGCAAAAAGAACGCCTGCAATAGGAGCGTTAAACGCCGCACCAATCCCCGCAGCAACCCCACACGCCAGCATAAGTATACGGTCTTTTTTATGCAGCTTGTATTTTCTGGCAAAATTAGATCCGAATGCCGCCCCGGTGATGGTTATAGGCGACTCTAAACCTGCCGAACCACCAAGCCCTACGGTAAGGGAACTGGTTATAATCTGAGAGTACATTTGTTTGCGGGGCATTATGCCTCCCTTTTTTGCCACCGCCACTAAAATTCGCGAACTGCCTTTTTCTATTTGGTTGTTTAAAACTTTTTTAATGACCCAAACGGTAAGTAAAATACCTACTATGGGTAAAATACTATTTATGTAGGGTAGCTTTAAGTAACCGTTTACGTACGTAGCCAGCCTGAATACGTTGTGTGCAAAGCTCTTTAAGATAATTACGGCAAATGCTGTAGAAAGCCCCACGAGTGCAGCAGATATATAGATAAAGTGCCTTTCAGATAAAAGGCTTTTCATGATAAAGAAAAAACCTTCCAGGCGGGCCAGGTTACGCCTAATAGCCAGGCCTGCTTTAGAAGAGAAGCTTTGCTGCATTATAAAATATGGAATTTCGGGATTTGTAATAAATCACAAATTTACTGCAATTTGTACAAACCAAAGCGGCTTTTATATGTTTTTTAAGGCTTCTCTTACGCTAAGTGGTTTAAGGTTTGCCGTGTTAACGAATTCTCTTACAGTGTTTGCATTTGTTTTTGCGTATTCCCTTAGCGCCCAGCCGATGGCTTTCTGTATAAAGAACTCTTTTGAATAACTGAAGTTATCGCATAGCGAGAATAAAAGGGCGGCATCTGTTTCTTTTTTGTAACCTAACTGAAATAGTATGGCGCTGCGATTCATCCACATATTTTCTGATTTGGCAAATCGCTGAACAACGTGATCGGTTTCATCCGGGAATTGTTTCAGGTAGCCACCTAATACATATTTTGCCAATGGGTCCACGCTGTCCCACCATGACTTCGTAACGATAAAATATTCTATTAATTCAATATCCTGCTGAACAAAGTGTTTCGGCCATTGCTTTACCAGCATATCTACCGCGCAGTACTGATATTCGCGCTCAGGCATGTCGTATAGCGCTTTTGCTATTGACCTAAAGTCTTCCTTCACCTCAGTTTTGTTCAATTGCAAGGCTTGTTTGAAAAGTTCTTTTCTATCTTGGGCTTTTATGCCTAAAAAATCAAAGTTATCTTTCATGTAAGCCGCCATAGGTTTGGCATTTTCTACATTTGCATTTGCAGTAAAACTGCTTATAAGCTGTGTAGTGAAACTCATTAAAAATCGTTTAGTTTAAACTTAATATGGTGCTGTATTTCATTGAAAAAGGCTTTAAATTCCTCTTCGTATTCATTGTAATATTGTTTTAGTTCATCTACTGCGCTACCCATCCCAGAACGCATTTTTGTCCGGCTATCCATTTGTTTTAGTGTACGGTCTATACCTTCTAAAGAAGCGTAGGATACTAACCAGTTATAGCGCGTCATGTGAGGAACCATATCTTTATTGCGTTCAGGTAGTATCTCGTATTGATCATTCAGCAAGGCGTAAAAATCCTGGGCAAAAACGTTTAGCGGAATGTTGCAATATGTATCCCAGTTTTTTGCCAGGAAATGATCATAAAATATGTCCATTATAACACCTGCGTAATGATGGTAGCGTGCATGCAGCCGTTTTGTACCTAACCTAAAAAGTGGGTGGGCATCTGTAAACGTGTCGATTTCCCGGTGTATGATAATGCCTTTAATGATTTCAGGATGAAAACCTTGCGGGTGCCCATGAATGCCATCAGCAATAAAATTACCTATTTTAATAAAGTCGTTGTTACCCGAAAGATATATGTGTGCGAGGAAATTCATGCGGTGAAGATAAATAATTTGTTCCAGCTTTGTAGTTGCTGTAGTAAAGTTTATCTGACTGAATTCTGTAATCTAAGGTTCGAAATACTTATATTTGCTATCCTTAAAATGTAAAAACAGAAATGACGCTAATTAAATCAATATCAGGTATTCGCGGTACTATAGGCGGAAATACCGGAGATAATTTAACCCCTGTTGATGCCGTAAAATTTGCTTCTGCTTACGGTACATTCTTAAAAAATAATTCAGATAAAGATAAATTAACCGTTGTTATAGGCAGGGATGCACGTATTTCGGGCCCCTTGATACACAATCTTGTAGTAAATACACTTGTAGGTTTAGGAATTAATGTTATAGACCTTGGGCTTAGTACTACGCCGACCGTAGAAATAGCCGTTCCGCTTGAAAAAGCTGATGGCGGTATTATACTTACAGCGAGCCACAATCCTAAACAATGGAACGCACTAAAGTTACTTAATGAAAAAGGTGAGTTTCTTAGCGGCGCCGATGGGGCGAAAATCCTTGAGATAGCCGAAGCTGAAGCATTTACTTTTGCAGATGTAGATAACCTGGGTGAAGTTACCCACAACGATGCCTACATGGATATCCATATTGATGAAGTATTGGATTTGGAACTAGTAAATGCCGAGTTGGTTAAAGAAAAGAAATTTAAGGTAGTTGTAGATGGTGTTAATTCATCAGGAGGAATTATAATACCTAAATTACTGGAGCAAATGGGAGTGGAAGTGGTACGCTTGTACTGCACGCCTGATGGTCATTTTCCGCACAACCCGGAGCCTTTAAAGGAACACCTTGGCGATATTTGTAAACTGGTTGTGGAGGAAGAAGCAGATTTTGGTATTGTGGTAGACCCAGATGTGGACAGGCTGGCCTTTATAAGTAATGATGGTGAAATGTTTGGAGAAGAATACACTCTTGTTGCAGTAGCCGATTATGTATTGAGCAAAACTCCCGGTAATACGGTGAGTAATATGTCGTCTAGCAGGGCGCTGCGCGATATTACCCAAAAGCACAATGGTACTTATGAGGCGAGTGCTGTAGGCGAAGTAAATGTTGTAGAGCTAATGAAAAGCAACCACGCTATAATAGGTGGTGAAGGTAACGGGGGAATCATCTATCCGGAATCACACTACGGGCGCGATGCTCTTGTAGGTGTGGCGTTGTTTTTAACGTACCTGGCTGAAAATAATATTACAGATGTGGCTGCGCTAAGGGCTTCTTATCCGCAATATTTTATGAGCAAGAATAAGATAGAACTTACTCCACAAATTGATGTGGATGCCATATTGGTAGCTATGGCCGATAAATACGCAAGTGAAGATATCTCTACCGTAGACGGTGTAAAAATTGACTTGGCTAACGAGTGGGTACATTTGCGCAAAAGTAATACTGAGCCCATTATCCGTATTTATACCGAGGCGCAAACGCAGGAAAAGGCAGATGCGCTTGCTATTCGTGTTATAGATGAAATAAAAGTAGTGGCAGGGATATAATTATTATTTTTGCTATCGCTAAAAGTATAAAAACAGTTGCCGGTTATTTTCCGGCGACTGTTTTTTTATTTTATAAACTTTCAATAACATTTTGTTAATCTGTTATTTAAGTTGTTGTAACACATCTGTGGTTATATTTGGTAAAACTGTTTTTGTATGAAACTTTTTCCTTTTAATATAATCTCATTCCTAAGAGAACGTTTATTCTTAAGGGCTATGCAGTCGTTTTTCATTCATTAATACAAGAGATTTTCATTGATGAGTAAACGACGTATAGAGCCCGAATTGTTTAAAGAACAATTCGGTGAAGATTTTTTGTGGGGTGTAGCTACCGCTGCTTTCCAAATTGAGGGTGCACACGACGCCGATGGCAAAGGCCCATCTATCTGGGATGTTTTTACCGAAAAGAAAGGACGTATTAAAGGGAATCATCATGCCCGTACAGCTTGTGATTTTTATAATACCTACCATGTTGATGTGGCGCTGATGAAGCAACTTAACATCCCTAATTTCAGGTTTTCTATTAGTTGGTCAAGGATTTTACCAAATGGTGTCGGAGAAATCTCTCAAAGCGGCATTGATTACTATAATAAACTCATAGATCATTTGCTTGAAAACGGCATAGAACCCTGGGTTACGCTTTATCACTGGGATATGCCTCATGCGCTCGACCTTAACGGAGGATGGACAAACCGCGACAGCATTAGCTGGTTTACTGATTATGTTACGTTATGTGCCAAGCACTTTGGCAATCGGGTAAAAAACTGGATGGTTATGAATGAACCATCGGTATTTACAGGAGCGGGATACTTTTTAGGAATACATGCACCGGGCAGGCGCGGGTTAGCTAATTACCTTAAAGCGGTACACCATGTTACCTTAAGCACTGCAGCGGGTGCGGGTATACTTCGTGCCACGATACCACAGGCTAATATAGGTACTACTTTTTCCTGTACCCAAATAGAGCCCTACACACAACGCGAAAAAGACATCGCTGCTGCAAACCGTGTACATACTCTATTAAATCGCGCCTTTATAGAACCCATTTTAGGTATGGGATACCCAGATGCCACTGACTTACCGGTAATTCGCAAAATGGAGCCGTACATTCAGCCGGGCGACATTGAAAAAATGGGATTTGATTTTGATTTTATTGGCATACAGTGCTACACCCGTGAGGTGGTGAAGGCGTCTGTTTTTACGCCGTATGTGGGCGCGTCATTAGTAAAGGCCGAAAAGCGCAGGGTACCTACCACAGACATGGGTTGGGAGGTACATCCACCATCCATATATCATATGATTAACCATTTTAATTCCTATCCTCAAATAAAAAAGATACTGGTTACTGAAAATGGTGCTGCTTTTCCGGATAGGGTAATTGATGGAAAGGTGTATGATTTACAACGTAAACACTATTTGCAAAGCCATTTGCGCCAACTCTTAAAAGCAAAGCAGGAAGGCGCACGCGTAGATGGGTACTTTGTGTGGAGCTTAACCGACAATTTTGAATGGGCTGAGGGGTATCATACACGTTTCGGACTGATTTATGTTGATTTTGAAACACAACAACGTATCGTAAAGCACAGTGGAGAATGGTTTGCGGAGTTTTTACAAGACAACTAACCAATGATTTTATGCAATCTGAAAATAAATTAAAGATATTATACGCGGTACAGGGTACCGGGAACGGACATCTTAGCCGGGCTATGGACGTGATTCCGTGCCTGCAAAAGCATGGCGAAGTAGATATTTTGGTTAGCGGAATCCAAGGCGACCTTGAGCTGCCATTTAAAGTTAAGTATAAGCTTACAGGCCTCAGCTTTATATTTGGTAAAAAGGGCGGCGTAGATTTGTTTAAAACGGTACTAAAATCAAATCTGCCAAAATTAATTAAGAGTATACGGAAGCTACCTGTAGAGGGTTATGATATAGTAATTAATGATTTTGAACCTGTAAGTGCCTGGGCGTGTTATTTTAAACATAAGACCTGCATTGGCCTTAGCCACCAAAGCGCAGTGTTAGATAAGCACTTTCCGCTACCCGATGAAGAAGACAGAAAAGGGAAGCTCATCCTTAAAAATTATGCACCCGCTGATTTATTTTACGGGTTTCATTTTTACTCCGTGGGCGATAACATTTTTACCCCGGTTATACGTGCCCATGTAAGAAACAGAAAGGTAACAGATAAAGGTCATTACACCGTGTACTTACCAGCATACGATGACAAAACCCTTATTAACAGGCTCTCAGCGTTTCCGGCTGTAAAATGGGACGTATACAGTAAACACTGCAAAAAGAAAAAAGTACTCAATAACATTACCATACAACCTATAGACAATGAAGGCTTTACAGCCAGTATGGCATCGGGTTCCGGGGTATTGTGCGGTGCCGGTTTTGAAACCCCTGCAGAAGCATTATTTTTAGGTAAAAAACTGCTGGTAGTGCCCATGAAAAACCAGTACGAGCAGCAGCTAAATGCGGCGGCTCTTAAAAAGATGGGCGTTCCGGTTATAAAAAGTCTTAATCCTAAATATACTGACGTAATGAGTAACTGGCTGGTAAACGGAAAAGTAATACCAGTACAGTATCCGGATAGAACTCAGGAAATCGTAGACCGCATTTTTGAAAATATTTCATAGTAAATAAGCCTCCGACAGGAGGCTTATGTATTACTGTTTTATTAGGTTTATAAGATAAACGTCATTTTCACGTAAGGAAAGCTGTTTTTTAAACACACCGTCTTTACCTATTAAAACTGTTTCAGTACTTACAGGCGTACCGTCTCCAAGTTTTTTTAACGTCTCTGTTTGTGCTTTTGTAAGGTTAGCCGGCTCACCCATTTCCAGGTAAGTAGAGTAGGGGTCGTTTACCCGGTAGCCTACCTTATACAACTCTAAAACGTAAGATCCCTCCTGAAGATTTTTCACAACCACATTGGCATTCCCCTTATTTTTTGCAGGTAAATCTTTTGTGTAATACACCTGGTTATTTACAGCATCGCCGGGGTGGGTATTTGTAAAGTCCCAAAACAGTATTTGTAAACCACCGTTACTATCTTTTGTGGCCCAGGATTCAGTATCTTTATTTACGAGTTCTGTAGTGCTAAGTTTATTCAGTAATCTATATGAGTGAAATGCCGCTTTGTTTATCCCTTGGGTGTTAAGCAGACCAAAACCGCCGTGGAACGGCTTAAACCTGGGGCCGGCTTCTTCAAATATATCTGTAAATACCCAGTAGCTCATAGAATTAGCGGCATCTCCGGATTGTTTTATTTTTTCGAGTATGTAAGCCGCTTCATGGTAACTGTCATGTATAGGATCTGCTGGGGTGTAAGACGCACTCCATTCTGTATAATGAAGTTCAATGTCAGGAAAAGCAGACGCCTTTATTTGCTTTCGCGAGTTTATTATGTCTCCACTTACGGCCATTGGGTCTTTACTCAGTACGGTACCAGAGTTGCCAAATTCATCTAGAAATCCTTGTTTTACTCCGTAAGAATGTGTGCTGGCAAAATCAATGGGCACATTATTTTTTTTGCAATATGCCAGCATTTCCGGGATCCAAGCTGCGCCCGCGGTAGCAGGCCCACCCACCTTAAAAGCAGGATTTACACTCTTTATGGCCTGTGCGGTATACTTATACAGTTTAAAATATTCTTCCTGGCTACCTGCCCAAAATCCGTCAAGGTTTGGCTCGTTCCACACTTCAAAGTACCAACTCATAACTTCAGATTCGCCGTAACGCTCTGTAAAGTGCTGAACAAGATTTTTAATAAGCCCTGCCCATTTGTCATAGTCTTTTGGCGGCGTAACGTTTCCTTTCCACCAAAAAATTGTTTTATTGCCACTTGCTAGTGGAGAAGGCATAAAGCCCAACTCCACAAACGGTTTTATACCGGTTTTAAGTAACGCATCATAAAGTGCGTCAATATACTGGTAATTGTATTCAGGATTACCGTTTTTATCCTCACGGTACACAGCCATGTCGTCTATTAGAAGGCCGTGCATACGGATATACTTAAAGCCACATTCTTTTGTTACGTAAGCCAGCTGTTCCTGCCAGTCGGCACGCAAGCCTTCATATGCTCTTCCGGCACCAATACACTCTTTAAACTGAGTATTTAATGTTCCTTTGGTTTTAGAATAGTCTATATTGATGTTACGTGTAGCCTTTTCCTGCGCTTCCGCCTGAAAAAAGATAGATAGTGCGAATGTAGTAGTAATCATTATTTTTTTTAAATAATGATATTTTTTTACCGGTTTAAATAACTTCATGATAATATATGTAAGGTTTGGTTACAGAAAACTCATTTCTATAAATTACTTATGGTCAAATATACCAAAAGTAATTTATAAAACAATTTTTTTTATGATTACATACAAATCATATAAGGGCAGTATGATAGAAATTTAAAGTGACAGGATTTTACAACCAGCGCCAGCTATTATCTTATGCATTTCTGCGTTAGTAGCATCATTTAGAAAATAGGCGATATCATGGCACCAGTTTTCTTTTACCGGTTGCATACAGCCGCCGTAGTGTATTGCCGTCGCTATAGATTCTGAGTTTGATTTTACAATCAGTGAGCCGGAGTTACCGGCAAGCGTGCTGGCACTGTGGCATTTTCGACCGGGATAGTTGCAGTCGCAATTTATTATTTTGCCGGGTGCTACTTTTTTTGAGCCGAGATATCGATCGAAAAACTTCTGCATGAAGTCGGCTCCATCTTGTGATTTTAACTGTTGCACCGGAAACCCGATTGCAAATATATCGTCCTCATTATCTAAGCCGCAAGATGTATTAAAATTAACCGGATCGGGCATGTTATCAACAGTTTGTAGTTGCAAAAAGGCTACATCTAATTTGTTATGGTCTATCTTTTGGCTGTTTATTCTTGCAGGAGGAGCGTAAAGTATTTTTGTGATTTTGCAAAGTTTGGTTATTGTATTATCAGTTTCGCCTTCAAAATCTATAAAGCTATCTGAAATAAAATTCCAACCTAGTTTAGTTTCTTGTGCTAAAAGCTGCGCTACATGTCTGTTAGTCATAACCATATGTGGTGCCACTAAAAACCCGGTACCAACAATTTTGTCGAAAACTGTGATTTTACCCGTAGCTTTTATGGCTGTTTTTAAACTTTCAGCGCGAGAGTCAGTAAGTGTCTTTGCAGGAGAATCTTCAAAAACGGCAGTATATGGTACTCCGTTTAGAACAGGATAGGATGGAAGTGAACCATCAAAATTCAGGATAATTTTAAAAAGTGATACATGGTTAGCAGATAGGTCCCCAAAGCTTTTATTTGATATAAGCTTAAGGCCTGAGTATGCTATGTTATTGAGCTTATCACAGTATTCAGGAATCAGTAATTGCGTTAATTTACTGAACGCACTGTAATGACGGTCTATAAAATTTGAATTGGCACTTGTAAGCCTTTCTGCCTGGTTTTCAGCCCATAAATATTCATCCTGCATAATCTTGGTAGGTTATTCAGGGCTAAATTATCTAAAATTTAGATACATTACTGTAGTGAGGGAAAAATATTGTTAAAACATAATCAAATTGATATCGGTACTGTCAATATCAAACCATTCGCCTACACCACGATTTGTAAGGCGGCCATGATACATATACACACCATTTTTTAAGCCAGCATCGCAACGCATAGCGCTTTCAATACCGCCGTCTTCTGCCATTTGTAGTAAAAATGGGCTTATAATATTACTAATGGATAGTGAAGCTGTTTTACTGTAACGCGAAGGGATATTTGGCACACAATAATGGGTAACGTTATGTTTAACAAACGTAGGCTTTTCGTGGGTAGTAATCTCGCTGGTTTCAAAACATCCGCCGGTGTCTATAGAAATATCTATAACTACAGCGCCACGCTTCATGCGTTCTACCATAGTTTCGGTTACTATAACCGGGCTGCGGTCTTTACCGCGCATGGCACCTATGGCCACATCGCAGCGCATTAACGATTTTAATAGCGCTTTTTCCTGTATGGTACTGGTAAATATACGCTGGTTAAGATTGTTTTGTAGCCTGCGTAGTTTATTAATAGAATTGTCAAACACCTTTACACTTGCACCCAAACCTATTGCGGTTTTTGCAGCAAATTCGGCAGCAGTACCGGCGCCTATGATAACCACTTCTGTAGGAGGAACACCTGTAATGTTTCCAAACAAAAGTCCTTTGCCTAGTTTTTGGCTAATCATTAATTCTGCAGCTATAAGTACTGATGCAGTACCGGCTATTTCGCTTAGCGATTTTACCGCGGGGTAAGACCCATCAATGTCTTTAATGAATTCAAATGCCAGTGCCGTTATTTTTTTAGACTGCAACGCGTGGAAATATTCTGCTTTTTGAGTTTTTAACTGTAAGGCAGATATAAGCAATGTTTCCGGATTCATCATTTCTATCTCCTTAACTGTAGGTGGTTCTACTTTAAGAATAATAGGGCAACCGAAAACTTTTTTGGGATCATGAGTGATTTCAGCTCCTGCGTCGCTATATTCTTTATCAGAGTATGAAGCGGTTTGCCCTGCGCCACTTTCCATAAGCACACGATGCCCGTGCGCCACAAGTGAAGATACTGCATCTGGCGTAAGGCATATCCTGCGTTCCTGAAAAGAGGTTTCTTTTGGTAATCCTATGAAGAGCTCCCCACGCTGTTTCATTACTTCAAGTGTCTCTTCCTGGGGTAGCAGCTGTTGTCTGGTAAATGGTGTTATCGGCATGATGTTTTAAAAAAACTGATACAATGTACAAAAAATAAAAAAACGGCTTACAATTATTTTACAAGCAGTTGTCTTCTGCCATCGTTCATTGTTTTTATAGTTACAGCAGTATGTTCCAGCGGAATAAGGTTTGGCGTTTTTTCCGGCCATTCTATAAAACATACATTCCCGCTGTAAAAGTATTCATCTATGCCCATATCATATGCTTCTTCTTCACTGTTAAGGCGGTAAAGATCAAAATGGTATACCGTTTTACCGTCGATTGTGCTATATTCATTTACTAATGAAAACGTGGGGCTACCGGTTATATCGGTAACCCCTAATTGTTTAGCCAGTGCTTTTATAAGAGTTGTTTTACCGGCTCCCATTTGGCCGTGAAATAACAGTATGTTTTTTGGTGGCATTGCCATTAATTGTTTTGCAGCGTTTTCTATTTCCTCAAGCGAAAATATAATCTCCATACGTCTATAGTTCTGTTTACCTAGGGTTTAATACTAAAAATGGCACTATCATTTCTTCCAGCGAAATACCTCCGTGCTGGTAAGTATTTCTATAGTAGCTTACATAATGGTTGTAATTGTTTACGTAAGCCAGGAACAAATCATTTTTTGCAAATATAAAAGAACTGCTCATGTTTATAGCTGGAAGCTGAATTGATTTCGGGTCTTTCACATGGTAAACGTCACGCTCTTCAAAGGTAAGGCTACGCCCTGTTTTATAGCGTAGGTTAAGGCTCGTGTTACGGTCGCCAATAACCTTGCTCGGGTTCTTAACGTTAATAGTGCCGTGGTCTGTGGTAATGATAAGGCGCATACCCATAGACTGCGCTTGCTGTATCATTTCCAGGAGTGGCGAATTTTTAAACCAGCTCAGTGTAAGCGATCTGTATGCTTTATCGTTACTGGCAAGTTCTTTTACCACGTCCATTTCAGTTTTGGCGTGGCTAAGCATATCTACAAAATTGTACACTACGGTAGTAATGTCATTATCTTTTAAAGTTTTAAAATTATCTGCCAGCTTTTTACCGTCCCTGTAGTTTGTAATCTTATAATATTCCTGTTTAAGTGCGCTAAGCCCAAGGCGACGAAGCTGCTCTGTAAGGAACTCTGCTTCATATAGATTTTTTCCTCCGTCGTCTACGTCGTTTTTCCAGTATTGCGGGTATTTTTTTTCCATCTCAAGCGGGGTAAGCCCGCTGAAGATAGCGTTACGCGCATACTGTGTAGCCGTAGGAAGTATAGAAAAATAAGCGGATTCTTTTTCAAGCTTGTAATGGTTACCTACCACGCTCTCAAAAGCCCTCCATTGGTCGTACCTAAGGTTATCTATAACAACAAATAGTATTGGCTGTTTTTTCTTTATTTCGGGTATTACAAGTTCACGGAACAGGTTGTGGCTCAGTACCGGTTTTTCTGCTTTCGGATCAAACCAATCTTCGTAATTTCTTTCTATAAACTTCCCGAATTGAGAGTTGGCTTCCACCTTTTGAGACTCCAAAATTTCCACCATACTTTGGTCTTCTATGTTTTCCAGCTCCATTTCCCAAAAAATAAGCCTTTTGTACATATCCACCCAGTCTTCATAGGTGCGTACCATAGCCATATCCATAGCTATCTTCCTGAATTCCTTTTGGTAATCCAGTGTTGTTTTGCTGGAAACCAGTCGGGAGTTATCAAGGTTCTTTTTTAATGATAACAGTATTTGGTTTGGATTTACGGGCTTAATTAGGTAGTCGGCAATTTTAGAACCAATCGCTTCCTCCATAATCATCTCTTCCTCGCTTTTTGTAATCATAATTACCGGGGTAGATGATTTTTTTTCTTTCATTTCGGCAAGTACCTCCAGCCCGCTAAGGCCAGGCATGTTTTCATCAAGGAAAACAATATCAAAATTCTGCTCATCAAACAGTTCCAGCGCATCCTGGCCGTTGTTCGCAGTGGTTACTTTATAGTTCTTTTTTTCCAGAAAAAGGATATGGGGTTTCAGCATGTCAATCTCGTCATCGACCCATAGTATGTTTATCTCATTCATAAGTATGAAAGAATTTTCGTTCGAATATATAACGTATGCAAGTTACTTTTATTTGCCGGTTTTTGTATTAAATTTTTTATAAAATCTCCCTTTTTCAAGAGTTTCCGTAAACCAGTCATTCCAATATTTATACGCTCTTTAAAACAAAAGGCCTGCAAAAATTACTTTTCACAGACCTTTCCTTCAATAACCTAAGTAACAAAAAATAACGTTATTATTGTTTTTCAGGCTTCGTTGAAGCGTTAACTGTAGTGTTGGTTACCACCACGGTAGTTGCATTTTTTTCTTTTTCACTTTTTTGTACGGATGCTGATTGCTTTTCGGATTTTGCGGTCGGGGCAGGATTATAGTAATCGTTGTTTTTTTCCGCCGCTTCCTTCGCGTTTTGTTCAACATCTGCTATCGTAACTGCAGGAGGGGTGTTATCTGCCCGCTCTATAACGTTGTCATTTTGGGCATACGCTGCTACACCCAAAAGCAAACAGACTGATATGTAAAGGTTTGCTTTCATAAGCAAAAATGATTTATTTACTAAAGTTACGAAAAAATATTGATTTATTTGTAGATGCTGTTGGCTTAACTTGTGTTTAACGGGTATTAATAATTGAAGTTAAATATCTTACGGAGCTGTTAAACAAACCCGAAAGTTGGCAGATAGACAACAGTTTAATATCTTTGTTAAAATTTTTTATCTGCGTGAGCAAAATCAATAAGCTAAAGATACTTAACGATCCTATTTACGGATTTATCTCTATAACCAATCCTTTGTTATACGACCTTATACAGCATCCTTATTTTCAGAGGTTAAGGCGTATTTCTCAAATGGGTCTTTCGTACCTTGTATACCCCGGTGCACACCATACACGTTTTCATCATGCCTTAGGCTGTATGCACTTAATGCAGCGTACCGTAGGCGTGCTGCGTTTTAAAGGGGTAGAGATAAGCGACGATGAAGAAAACGCGCTTTGCATTGCTATTTTGCTTCACGATATAGGGCATGGGCCGTTTAGCCATGCCATGGAGCACAGTATTGTAGAAGGTGTAAGCCATGAAGATATTTCTATAATGTTTATGGATAGCCTTAATGAGGCTTTTAATGGTAAACTTACGCTTGCTATTAAAATATTCAGAGGAGAATACCACCGTAAGTTTATGCTGCAACTCATTTCCAGCCAGCTGGATATGGATCGTATGGACTATCTTAAACGTGATAGCTTTTACAGTGGTGTAGCCGAAGGAAATATTAATAGTGAGCGCCTTATACAAATGTTTAACGTAGAAAACGATAAACTGGTTATAGAGGAAAAAGGTATTTACAGTGTAGAAAAGTTTATTGTGGCGCGCCGGCTTATGTATTGGCAGGCCTATTTGCATAAAACCAGTGTGGCTGCAGAGCTCATATTAACCAAGATACTAAAACGCGCCAGGGAGCTTACCCATAGCGGAGTAGTGTTGTCTGCCAGCGAACCGCTGTTGTTTTTTATTAAGAATACTATAAATAAAGAGGATTTTACTCCGGACGTTTTAAAAAAGTTTTCTTATCTGGACGATTTTGATGTTGTGGGTGCCATAAAGGCATGGCAGTTTCATGATGATTTTGTGCTAAGGGAACTCTGTAAAATGATTATAAACCGCGATTTGCCAAAGATAAGACTACAGTCTGAAAAAGCGAGTAGGGAAGAGGTAAACGCCTTAAGGGAGCGCGCTACAAGAATGCTTGGAATATCTGATAAAGAAGCAAAATATTTTGTTTTTGAAGGTAAGGTAAAAAATCAGGCCTACAATAAAGAGGGAGAGCCTATACATATATTACATAAAGACCGTACTGTAGAAGATGTTATTGAAGCCAGTGACCAACTGAATTTAAAGGCATTATCTAAGCCGGTAACCAAGTATTATGTCTGTTTCCCAAAACAGCTATTAGATGAAGCTTCTATTTAATTAAATTTTTTATTTTTGTCGGGATGAAATTTACAGCGGAACAAATAGCAGGGGTGCTCGAAGGAGACGTGGTGGGAAACCCACAGGCAGAAGTGCATACCCTTGCCAAGATAGAAGAAGGTACCGAAGGATCCATTACATTTTTGGCTAATCCTAAATATACACCTTATATATATACCACTCAGGCTTCGATTACCATCGTAAACAGGAGCTTTGAGCCCGATGCGCCTATAACTACCACGCTTATAAAGGTAGACGACGCGTATAAATCATTTTCTAAACTTTTAGAATATTATAATCAGGTAAAATTAATGAAGAGCGGTATAGAACAGCCTTCGTTTATATCTGACAACGTTACATACGGAGAAAACCTTTACCTGGGAGCATTTTGCTACATTGGTAAAAATGTAAAAATAGGTAACAACGTTAAAATATACCCTAATACATTTGTAGGCGATAACGTAACCATAGGCGATAACAGTATACTGTTTGCCGGTGTGCGTGTATATAGCGAAACACAAATAGGCAATGGCTGTACCATTCACTCAGGTTCTATAATAGGGTCAGATGGTTTTGGTTATGCACCTAATGAAGAAGGTGTGTACAGTAAAGTGCCACAGATAGGAAACGTTATCCTGGAAGATAATGTAGATGTAGGGGCTTGCACAACCATAGACAGGGCTACTCTTGGTAGTACTGTTATTAAAAAAGGTGTAAAGCTAGACAACCAGATACAAATAGCACACAATGTAGTTATTGGCGAAAACACTGTTATAGCTTCTCAAACCGGTATTGCAGGGTCTACCAAAATAGGTAAAAACTGTATTATTGGCGGGCAGGTAGGTATAGTGGGTCATTTAACTATAGGTAATGGTGTACGCATACAGGCACAGAGTGGTGTAGGGCGAAATATACCTGACGGCGAGGCTATACAAGGCTCTCCTGCCATGGGATACACTGATTTTAATAAGTCTTACGTGCATTTCCGTAATCTTCCAAAAATTGTTGGCGAGATTAACGACCTGAAAAAAACAATCAAAGAGTAAACTAAAAACGATATATAATGGTTAAACAAACCACAATCAAAAGTGAGATTTCATTAAAGGGAGTGGGCCTGCATACAGGTAAAGAAGTTACCATGACCTTTAAACCTGCCCCCATTAACAATGGGTACACTTTTGTAAGGGTAGATTTAGAAGGCCAGCCTGTAATAGAAGCTGATGCCAGTTATGTAGTAAATACCCAGCGCGGTACCAACCTTGAAAAGAAAGGGGTAAAAATACAAACCTCTGAACACGTACTTGCAGCGTTTGTGGGTTGTGATGTAGACAACGTAATTATAGAGCTAGACGCCAGTGAGCCGCCTATTATGGATGGGTCTTCTAAGTTTTTTGTAGAAGCCATAGAAACCGTAGGTGTGGTAGAGCAGGATGCCGAGCGTAAAATATATGTGGTAAAGGAAGTTATTTCTTATACCGATGAAAATACAGGCAGCGAAATTATAGTTATGCCTGCCGATGACTATCAGGTAACAACCATGGTAGACTTTGGTACTAAGGTACTGGGTACACAAAATGCCACGCTTAAAAGCATGAGCGATTTTAAAGCTGAAATAGCTGATGCCCGTACATTTAGTTTCCTGCATGAACTTGAAACGTTATTAGAGCACGGCCTTATTAAAGGCGGCGATCTTAACAACGCGATTGTTTATGTAGATAAAGAAATTTCTGAAGAAACCATGGAGCGCCTTAAGGTGGCTTTTGGTAAAGACAGTATAGCTGTAAAGCCAAATGGTATTTTAGATAACCTTACCCTTCATTACCCAAATGAGGCTGCACGCCATAAACTGCTGGATGTTATTGGCGATCTTGCCCTAACCGGTACAAGGATTAAAGGTAAAATCATAGCCAATAAACCAGGGCATTTTGTAAACACACAGTTTGCAAAGAAACTTTCAAAGATTATTAAGATAGAGCAGCGCAATCAAGTGCCTGTGTACGATCTTAACAAAGAGCCACTTATGGATATCCATAAGATTATGGCTATGCTACCTCACCGTCCGCCGTTTCTTTTGGTAGATAAAATCATAGAGATGAGTGATACCCATGTGGTGGGGCTTAAGAATGTTACTATGAATGAAAATTTCTTCGTAGGACATTTCCCGGGAGCACCGGTAATGCCTGGTGTACTAATTGTAGAAGCTATGGCGCAAACAGGTGGTATCCTTATTTTAAGTACTGTACCTGATCCTGAAAATTATCTTACTTACTTTATGAAAATTGATAATGTAAGATTTAAACAAAAAGTACTTCCGGGTGATACCCTTGTGTTTAAGTGCGATCTTTTATCGCCTATACGCCGCGGTATATGCCACATGCAGGCTAATGCTTATGCTAACGGTAAACTTGTTGCCGAAGCAGAGCTTATGGCACAGATAGCTAAATCATCATCATCAAACTAACGAATAACAAGGTATGAATCAACCTTTAGCATACGTGCACCCGGGTGCCAAAATAGCCAAAAATGTGGTTATAGAACCTTTTACAACCATTCATAATAACGTGGTTATTGGCGAGGGTACCTGGATAGGCTCTAACGTTACCATAATGGAAGGCGCCCGCATAGGTAAGAACTGTAACATATTTCCCGGAGCTGTAATTTCTGCGCCTCCTCAGGATTTAAAATATCAGGGTGAAGACACCACAGCCGAAATTGGAGATAACACTACCATACGTGAGTGTGTAACCATAAACCGCGGCACATCTGACAGGATGAAAACCGTTGTAGGTAACAACTGCCTTATCATGGCCTATTCGCACATTGCCCACGACTGTATGGTGGGTAACTACTGCATATTTAGTAATAATACTAACCTTGCCGGACACATTACGGTAGGCGATTACGTGGTACTTGCCGGTCTTACCGCCGTACACCAGTTTTGCACCATTGGCAATCACGCCTTTGTAACAGGCGGATCGTTAGTTCGTAAAGATGTGCCTCCTTATGTAAAAGCTGCACGCGAGCCGCTTTCGTATGTGGGTATTAACTCTGTAGGTTTAAGAAGGCGAGGGTTTACTCCTGAAAAAATCACTGAAATACAGAATATTTACCGTTTCCTGTACCAAAAAAACTACAATACCACTCAGGCTATAGAAATGATAGAAGCAGAGATGGAGGCTACTCCGGAGCGCGACGAAATTATTATGGCTGTACGTAATTCTTCGCGTGGTATTATGAAAGGCTATACTGGTAGCCTGTAGCGGTTAACAACAAATGCATTAATAAACAAATATAACACTTAAGAAATGGCAACTACATCAGATATACGTAACGGTCTATGTATTAAATTTAACCACGACATTTACAAAATCATAGAATTCCTTCACGTAAAACCGGGTAAAGGACCAGCTTTTGTTCGTACAAAACTCAAAAGCCTTACTACTGGTAAAGTACTTGATAACACTTTTTCTGCAGGTCATAAAATAGACGACGTAAGGGTGGAAACACACAAGTTTCAGTTCCTGTATGCAGAGGGTGATGATTTTCACTTTATGAACGCTGAATCGTACGAGCAAATTACACTTAATAAAGACATTCTTGATGCTCCGGGTCTTCTTAAAGAGGGCGAAAATGTTATGGTAATCATCAATGCAGAGACTGAAGCGCCACTATCTGTAGATATGCCTGCGTCTGTAGTACTTGAAGTTACTTATGCAGAGCCGGGAGTAAAAGGTAATACAGCTACAAACGCTACTAAACCTGCTAAAGTAGAAACTGGTGCAAGTGTTAACGTACCGCTTTTTATTAACGAAGGTGATAAAATTAAAATCGATACAGCTACAGGTGCTTACGTGGAGCGTGTAAAAGAATAATTTACATACTAAGAGCCGGGTTTACACCGGCTCTTTTTTTCCTTTCATATATCATCAATCAGCCCGTAAGGGTTTTTTCCTTTAATAGTATGAAATTTCCAAATGTTCAGGCTTTAAAAAGCATTGCAGCAATAATAGGCAGCGAGTACGTAGGTGACGATAATTTCCCGGTTCACGGAATGAATGAAATTCATGTTGTGGAACCAGGTGACATTGTTTTTGTAGACCACCCTAAGTATTATGATAAAGCGTTACAGTCTGCCGCCACCATTGTGCTTATAAATAAAAAAGTAGACTGCCCGGAAGGTAAAGCGTTACTTATTTCAGACGACCCATTTAGGGATTTTAATAAGTTGAGCATGCATTTTAGGCCATTTCAGCCTGCAACGGCTACTATTTCGTCATCGGCAACAGTAGGCGAAGGCACAGTTATTCAGCCTAATACTTTTGTGGGAAATAATGTATCAATAGGAAAAAATTGTCTTATCCACAGTAATGTAGCTATTTATGACAACACGGTAATCGGCGACAATGTTATTATACATGCTGGTACCGTACTTGGTGGCGATGCATTTTACTATAAAAAGCGCCCTGAAGGGTTCGACCAGCTTATTTCTTGTGGCCGTGTTGTAATTGAAGATAATGTGGGCATAGGCGCGCTTTGCACCATAGATAAGGGCGTTACCGGCGATACTACTATTGGTGCCGGGACTAAAATTGATAACCAGGTACACATAGGGCACGACACTATTATTGGTAAAAAATGCTTGATAGCTTCGCAAACCGGTATTGCCGGTTGTGTAGTTGTGGAAGACGAGGTAACCATGTGGGGCCAGGTAGGTGTTACCAGTGCTATTACCATAGGCGCAAAAGCTGTTATACAGGCTCAAACCGGTGTGGGCAAATCCCTGGAAGGTGGTAAGGTATACTTTGGTTCGCCAGCGGAAGAATCGCGCGAAAAGCTGAAGCAGATGGCTTACGTAAAACGTATCCCTGAAATATTAGAAAAATTGAATAAGTAAAATTACTTTCCCCTCAGAATGGATGTAAAACAATTTATAAAAGACTACTACGAAAACCTGCTTACTCCGGAAAATCTTAAAAATTTTCTGCATCCTCAGGCCATTATTGAATGGCACAGTCAAAGAGGTTATGTAGAGATGGATACTGCTGAAATAGTAAAGTTTATGGAAGTGGTTAGCAGGAATAATACTACCTTAAGATTTCGGGTTACTCATTTAGTAGCTGAAGGCGAAAACAAGGTTGCTGCTAAATATATAAACTATCTGGAATCTGCAGATGATCTAAATATTGAAAAAGAGGTTTCTCACGGTATTTCAATTTGGGAACTAAAAGATAATAAGTTGTATCGCGGTTATATAATTACGAACCAAATCAGCTGATCTTTTCAAACCGCGGGTGTTACAATAAATTCTTGCAAAATTGATATATAAAATAGAAAAAAAGCGTGAAGCGTATTAGTTAAAAAGCTATTTTTGTATCGCAAATTAAGAAAAAACAATAATCATTATATCATGAGTGTTCTAGTTAACAAAGATTCCAAAATAATTGTACAGGGCTTTACAGGAAGCGAGGGTACTTTCCACGCTACCCAAATGATTGAATATGGTACTAACGTTGTAGGTGGTGTTACACCAGGTAAAGGTGGTACAACCCATCTTGACAAACCTGTTTTTAATACCGTTAAAGATGCAGTAGACGTGGCAGGTGCAGATACCACTATCATATTCGTTCCGCCGGCCTTTGCTGCTGATGCAATTATGGAAGCTGCTGAAGCGGGTATTAAGGTAATCATAGCAATTACTGAAGGTATTCCTGTTGCAGATATGATTAAGGCTTATGATTACATTAAAGGAAAAGACTGCCGCCTGATAGGCCCTAACTGTCCGGGCGTAATTACCCCGGGCGAGGCTAAAGTAGGTATTATGCCAGGCTTCGTGTTTAAGAAAGGTAAAGTGGGTATTGTTTCTAAATCAGGTACACTTACTTATGAAGCTGCTGACCAGGTTGTTAAACAAGGTCTTGGTATTACTACAGCTATTGGTATTGGTGGTGACCCAATTATTGGTACCACAACTAAAGAAGCTGTAGAACTTCTTATGAACGACCCCGAAACTGAAGCTATCATTATGATAGGTGAAATCGGTGGACAACTTGAAGCTGATGCAGCGCGCTGGATTAAAGCTGATGGTAACCGTAAGCCGGTAATTGGTTTTATAGCTGGTGAAACTGCTCCTAAAGGACGTACAATGGGTCACGCTGGTGCTATTGTAGGTGGTGCTGATGATACAGCTGAGGCTAAAAAACGCATCATGAGGGAAAACGGAATCCACGTTGTTGATTCGCCTGCTGAAATCGGTAAAAAAGTTAAAGAAATCCTTGGTTAATAGTAAAGACTATTTACTAAGGTCATACCATAAAAACGGGACAGTAAAAATACTGTCCCGTTTTATTTTTTTACTAAAGCAGCTCTTACTTCTGAAAAGGCGCGCTGTTTAATACTTCGCTGGTAAATTGTATTTCACTCACTATTTTATTGATTCCCTGCCTTATAATAGTAAGCGGATGACTGGGGAATTCGGCGTCGTATTGCTGTTGTTCTGATTGGTTCATGAGTACGCCGTTTGTTATGTTTTTGTCATATGGATCTGAAAACCAGTTTAGGAATCCATGTTCTCCAATAGATATTTCATTTCTTTGCAGTAGTTTTTCCGCTACAACCGCATCACGTATACCGGTTACACCAGTTTCAATAGCCTGTAGTTTTACAACAAAGCTAAAATCCCGAAAGGGGATGGTAACAGATGCTACATAGGCCATGCCTGCGGGCTGTCTGATTTTGAAAATTGCTTTAACCGCAGTAATCCCATTTAAGGTTACACAATCAGTTTCTATAAGTCCACCGTTATTTGGATATATAAGTTCCCGGTAATAGGATTTTAAAAACTCAATGTCTTTTGCAGTGGGTAAATCCGGTTGCTTGGCAAAATAGTTCACAGATAACGAAGCAGATTCGGTTTCGTTTAAATAAACAACTATGCTGCTACGTTGATCGGCTAGGTGCCAGCCCAAGTTAGGAACGGTAATACTGTTTACACTAATGTTATTTTTTGCCTTTTTAAAAAGTCCGAACACGTTATATAATTTAAGTAAAATTAGTTATTATTTACGGCAACTATCCGTCTGTTTTAGTTTCATCATTTTGCTTTCCCACACTGCCTTCCGGCGGGTAATTAATTGTCCCGTCCAGTTCGTCGATGTGCTCCTGTCTGAAAAATGGTAGTTTCAACTCGCTAGCTTCGCGCCATTTTTTTACGGTTTCCTTCGCCTTATCCGTTTTTTCTTGGTCTACACCTTTATCCTGCGCCATATACAGTGTTTGGCTTGGGTAGGCAAAGTCGCTACCGCTTTTAGCAACAATATCTAGTATTCTCAGTAGTACATCTTCCTGTACTTCCTGAGAAGCATCGAAGCTTATAGCCTCTAAGTATGCGAAGATTTCAATTTTGTGACCGCTGGCACTCATGCCTACAAATCTTACTTTTGCAGGATCGTTATTTACACTTGGGTGTGCATACAGCATACTCCTGATCTCAACCAAAAGGTAGCGTAACTGATCCGGTGTTGTTTCCATACGAAGTTCCAGCGTAGGATTAAACAGGTAGCGGTCTCGGTGCGCATAGTTTTCTACATTAGTACTGGCAAATTGTCCGTTTGGTATCGTTACCACAGTACGCTGGGGTGTACGCAGCCTTGTGCTTCGCATACCGATGGATTCAACAGTACCTTTGATATCGCCTACGCGGCAAAAATCACCTACACGAATGGTTTGGTCAGCAATAAGGCTTACACTGCCTACAAAGTTTTCCATTGTTTTTTGCGCACCCAGTGCTAAGGCCAAACCGCCTATACCCAGTGCCGCTATCCATGTTGTAACATCAAATCCTATTGCACCTAGTAGTGCTATTATACCGATTACGATAATGGCTATTTTAGCCATACGGCGTATAAACAAAATCACCGAAATAGCTGATATACGCTTGCGTATGGTCATGCGGTTTTTAGTGAAATCGCTCACAATATCGGTAAGGCGCCACAGTAGGATTAGTATTGCTGCTATGCCTATGGTAACGGTTATGGTGCTAAAACGCTGACGTATAATTATGGAAATCCCTACCTGTTGTGAGGCTTCAACAAATAGTAATACGGAGATATACAATCTAAGCGGTAAGCCCAGAGCCTGAATTATCAGCCACTTTTCAGGGTTACGTGCTTTCTTCCAAATCCCACGCATTACAAGCCCCATTAATGCTACTAATAACCAGGATGCTATGTAAGACAGCACAATAAGTACTACCATGGCCAGCCAGTGCCCAAGCGGTACACCTCCAAGAGTGCGCTCTTTTAAATTATCTGAAAGTACAATATCCAATAACGAGGATTCGTCTGTGCCGGTTGCAGAAATAGCAGCAACGGTTTCCGCAGAAAATTGCCATAATGGTGGATTTTCTTCGGTATCTCCGCCACGATTTTCCACATATAGTTTGATTTCTTTTCCATTTGCAGTGACGGTGCCCACAAGATCCTGTCCTGCAGCCAGTTCATCGTCAGCGCGTCCTTCGTTTTTATCGCTTATAAGCGATGACGGAATCATGTCGCCACCCTGGTCCAGCAATTTCTGGAATTTGGTTACAATCCTGGTTCGCTGTCTGTTACTGCGCCAATTTCTTTTAAGATTAAGATAGCGGCTTGCTCGTATGTAATTTTGGTCGGCAACAGCCTGAATAAAGCCATTAACGGTACCCCGGGGGTCTCTGCGGTTTAATGAATCAGGCGGATAAACGGGATTTTCGGTAGTTGCCTTATCTGCTTCGGTTCCTCCGGCAGATGGTAACAACTGGGCTTGTAACGCAGCCTGCATAGACAGCAGTAGTACAGCGGTATACAGCCATTTTATATATCGTAGTTTTGTATGTGTCTGCTTCATGAAATTCCTGTGCGGTTTTGGCTATTAAAAGTACAAATTTACAATACTTAAAGCGCTTGTTTTAACGTTATGTTCGCAAAAACATTTAGGCTTTTATTATAGCATATTTGTGTAGCTTTGTAAAAAACATGGACAATGAAAACCTTTATATACGCCCTTTACCTGGGGCTTTCTTTTTCAGCTTTTGCCCAAAATCCAAAAAACGTCGACTTTAAATCACTAAATGCCCGCCTTAACTTTGATTATGATAAAAAGGGTATCAGTGGCTCGGTTCACTACACTTTTGAAGTTGAAGGGCATAAGCCCGATACTATATACATAGATGCACAAAATATAAATTTTGAGACAGTAAGGGTAAACGGCAAAAAGAAGACCGGATGGGTGGCTACACCCAAACTTCTAAAAATTTATAAAGGATTTAAAAGAGGAAAGAATAAACTGGAAATAACATATAACGCCAATCCGAGACAAACCCTCTATTTTGTTCAGGATGGCGACGACCAACAGATATGGACACAAGGACAGGGTAAGTACACCAGTCATTGGTTGCCCAGTTTTGATGACGTTAATGAAAAGTTAGTGTTTAATATAACTGCAACATACGATAAAGCGTACACGATTTTATCTAACGGGGCATTAGCTGACACTATAACAAACGGAAACTTAAAAACCTGGAGCTACAAAATGGATAAACCTATGAGCAGCTACTTGGCAATGTTGTCTATAGGCAAATTCCACAGATGGAATATGCAGTCTTTCGGCGGAACACCTATTGAGCTATATCTTAGAGAAAAGGACACGGCTAAGTTTCTACCTACCTACCGTTATACCAGTGACGCTTTTGAGTTTTTAGAAAAAGAGACTGGCGTGCCGTACCCTTGGGGTGTTTACAAACAGGTACCTGCTGTAGATTTTTTATATGCGGGTATGGAGAACACTACAGCAACTATTTTTGCCCAGGATTACGTTGTAGATGAAATTGGTTTTAACGACCGTACTTATCTTAACGTTAATGCACATGAGCTTGCCCACCAGTGGTTTGGCGATCTTATTACCGAAGAAAGCGGTAAACACCACTGGCTGCAGGAAGGTTTTGCCACCTATTACGCTATGCTTGTAGAGCGCAGATTATTTGGTTACAATTATTTCAATAACGAGTTGTATCAAATGGCAGAAAGGCTTCAGCAAGCGTCTAAAACAGATACCATACCGGTATTAAATGAAAAAGCGAGCACCCTCACGTTTTATCAAAAGGGTGCATGGGCGCTGCATGCCTTATCTCAGGAAATAGGAGAGGAGGCTTTTAAAGCTGCAATAAAATCATATCTTGAAAAATATGCTTTTAAAAATGTAAATACAGACCAATTCTTAGCAGAAATTAAATTGGCGGCGCCACAATGCGATACCGATGCATTTAAACAGCGTTGGTTAGAAAGTGCTGTGTTTCCCATTCAGGAGGTTATGGGTATTTTATCTAAAAATGCATTCATTAACGAGTATCTTGAGCTTGGTGCAATGGCAGATAAGCCGTTTGCTAAAAAAAAAGAACGTTTTTTACAAATAATGCAGTCAGAGGAGGCGTACTATCCTTTAAAGGAGGAGATACTGTTTCAGATTGTTAAAGTGCCATTTGCGGAAAAAGAAGAATTAATAAAACTGGCATTGGCAAGCAATAATATTAGAGTAAGACAAAGTGTGGCGCGTACAGTTACCACAATGCCGGAGAGTTTTTATGAAAGCTATCATAGCCTTTTAAGCGATGAATCTTACATAACCCGCGAAATAGCCCTAAATGTGCTCTTTAAAAAGTTTCCGAAAAACCAGGTTGCCCTGTTGGATGAAACTAAAAAATGGTACGGATTCAATGATATGAATTTGAGGTTGTTGTGGCTTACTCTTGCCTATTCCTGCAAGGACTACCATCCTGAAAAAAAAGACGATTTTTACGGAGAACTTATTCACTACGCATCTCCGAAGTTTGATAGCGATATCAGGCAAAATGCGCTTGCTAACCTTCTTTATATCGGTAAAGCTGATCCTATAGTGTGGCAGGATCTGGCTAATGCACTAACGCACCATAAATGGCAATTTGTAAAGTTTGCAAAAGACAACTTAAGAAAACTTATAAAGAAGCCCGGATATAAGGAGTTGATTATTAGTATTGCACCTTCTTTAAACGATGCGGAGAGAAATAAGCTCGAAGCATTACTGAATGAAAAATAAAAATTGAGAGTAAATATTTTATTTTTTTCCTTAGTAAATTGTCGTGTTAATGTTTTGGTATCCTTAAGGATTTAATATTAAAACGCTGCAGTGTGTTAACGATAAATGTGAAATAATTATACTAATGGTTAAATTGACTTTTTTTAACCTTTTCTAGGTATTCTCAATCCTTTTAGGAAGCTTATTTTTGCAAAACAACACACAATCATGCAATATAAGTTTTTAAAAAATGGATTTAAGGTAAGCGTTACTTCGTTCGGGTGTATGTCTTTGGAGGAATACGGAATAGAGAACGATTATCTTATAGGCAGTGCTATAGACAAAGGAGTAACCTTGTTTGATACAGCGGATTTATATAACAAGGGAGGGAATGAAATACTACTGGGTAAGGCACTGGGCAACAACAGGAAGAATATACTATTGGCTACAAAAGTAGGAAACAGGTGGCGCACAGACGGATCTGGCTGGGACTGGATTCCTACTAAGGAGTACATTCTGGAAGCAGTAGACCACAGCCTTAGACGTTTAAATACCGATTACATAGATCTTTATCAACTTCATGGAGGTACGCTGGACGACCCGCAGGACGAAATAATAGAGGCTTTTGAACGCCTTAAACATATGGGTAAGATAAGGGATTATGGTATTTCATCCATCAGGCCAAATGTTATAAGAAGCTATGTTTCGTATTCTAACATAGTTTCGGTAATGACGCAGTATAGTTTGCTGGACCGTAGGCCTGAAGAAGAGGTACTTCAACTTTTAGAGGATCATAAAATTGGCGTTTTAGCCAGGGGTACGCTGGCGTCTGGACTTTTGGCAGGCAAACCTGCTGCGTCATATCTTAGCTTAAAAGAAACAGAAGTAAGAAATATACAACGTAAGGTTATAAAGTTAGCTCCTGTAGGGAAGACTCCGGCAGAAACTGCCATAAGATATGTAGCAGATCATCCCGCAGTTACTACGGCAGTGGTGGGGGTACGTACCTCGCTGCAACTGGACGAGATGATAGATGCAGGCAGCCTTTCGCCGCTTACAGAGAAAAAAAGAAGTGCCATAGCGGCTATTTGGACGGGTAATAAGTACGAACAACACAGGTAAAATAAATAATTATTTTTTTTAGGATTTACTAAACGAAATAATGTGTTTAAATGCCTACTTTTGCGGTTTATTAAACAGGAGCATGCAAACCAGCCAGGAAGAGGAAAAAAAACAACTATATAATTACCAGGAGCGTGATATTGATGCCATTTTTGAAAAGTTTGATGGCAAACCAAACGATTATCATTTGCTCTACCAGCTGCCTACCGGCGGTGGTAAAACGGTAATTTTTTCGGAAATAGCACGAAGATTTATTGAAAAATACAATCGTAAAGTACTTGTGCTTACACACCGCATAGAGCTAAGTAAGCAAACATCTATGATGCTGAACAGTTTTGGGGTTAAAAATACCGTAATAGACAGTGGCGTAAAAGAGTTACCCGAAGACAATGAGTTTTCGTGTTACGTAGCCATGGTAGAAACGCTTAATAACCGCCTTAAGGATAAAAAGTTCCACATGGATTATGTGGGGCTTGTTATTGTAGACGAAGCGCATTATAACAGCTTCAGGAAGTTATTTACCTATTTTAAGAATTCACTGTTCTTAGGTGTTACCGCAACACCGTTAAGCTCTAACATTGAGCTACCCATGTATGAAACCTATAACGAGCTGATAGTGGGAGAGCCCATACAATCGTTAATAAACAAAGGGTATCTTGCTCGTGCCGTAATGTACGGATACGACGTAGAGTTGACTTCGCTTAAACTGGGTATTAACGGAGATTATACTGTAGCATCTTCTGACGAGTTATATTCGCGTGGGATAATGCAGGATATGCTTTTACAGGCGTATTTGCAACGTTCGCAAGGAAAAAAGACCCTGATTTTTAATAACGGTATTAATACTTCGTTATACGTGTATGAAACGTTCAGGGCTGCGGGATTACCCATAAGGCATTTGGATAACCGCACACCGGAGCAGGAGCGACGCGATATATTACACTGGTTTAAAACTACACCTGATGCTATTTTAACCTCTGTATCTATTCTTACTACCGGTTTTGATGAGCCTACTGTAGAAACAATTATTCTGAACAGGGCTACACGTTCCTTAACATTATATTTCCAGATGATAGGCCGCGGTAGTCGTAGCCTTCCCGGGAAAGATACATTTACCGTTATAGACCTTGGTAATAATGCCCAACGTTTTGGTTTATGGAGCGATCCTGTAGACTGGCAGTATATATTTAAAAATCCGGAGCAGTTTTTAGATAATATCCGTACAGATGAGGAGATAGAAAGCTATCATGTGTATGCTATGCCTGAGGATGTAAGAGTACGTTTTGCAAAATCTAAAGATATAGCTTTTGATGTAGATGCTGAGTTTAAGCTTTCTATGGAGCGCAAGGAAAAACCTAAGGTAGTAATAGATAAATCAATACGCCAACACGCGTTTATGTGTGTTGAAAATGCAGAGACAATTAGCGAGGCCCGCAAACTGGCGCGCGAGCTAGAACCGGATATTGAATACCGTGTTAAGCAGTATGCAAAACTCCTTAGTAAGACTACAAAAAATTACCGCGAGTGGCTGGTAGACGATTATAAGAACAGGCTTGGTACACAAATTACACGTGTGTTTTACCTTTACCAGGATGCCACGGAAGAAGAAATTGAAGAACTAAGAACAAAGTTTTAAATTTATATAAAGAAAAATCCCTCAGAATTTACATTCCGAGGGATTTTCTATTTAAAACATATCAGCTATAAGCTCATAAGAATGTTTTCTGTCTTCAAAGTTTTCGGCCCAGGTTGCTATCATGATTTCATCTACCGCATAGTCTGCTGCCAGTTTGGCTATTTTTTCTTTTACCACATCCGGCGTACCTGCAATGAAGCGGTTTCTGTTCCAGGCGATGCGAGACCGCTGATGTACACTGTAATCCATGGCTTTTATTTCTTCAAACGAAGGCAAATCCCCAGTAGCACCCATTTCTATGTGTAACATCCTATAATCAAATTCAGTTACCCAGTCGGCTACTTTTTGCTCGTCTTCATTACAAAAAGCAAAAATACTTACTATGGCTTTTGGCTCTGCCCATTCCTTACTTGGCCTAAAGCTATCCCTATACACTGCAACAACTTCCGGCCCTCCAACCGGGTTAATAAAGTGGGCAAAGGAGAGCGCCATACCAAAGTGAGCCGCAAACTGTGCGCTTCCGCCGCTACTGGTTAACATCCATAGCTCAGGCATAATTTCCGGAATAGGGTAGGCTTTAACTTTATCGTGTAGGGTGTCCGGCATTTCTTCTCCCCTTAGCCAGGCCCGTACATCTGTTAACTGCTCGTACAGCTCTTTTTCGCTAAAACTGTTTGAGGGATTAAGCAGTTGTGCCGAAAGCCTGTCTCCACCCGGCGCGCGCCCAATGCCTAAATCTATACGCCCGGGGTAGAGGGTACTGAGTAAACCAAAGTTTTCACTCACTTTTAAGGCGCTATGGTTTGGCAGCATAATACCTCCGCTGCCTATACGTATATTTTTAGACTTTGATGCTAAATAGGGTATAAGCACCTCTGGCGAAGTACCGGCTACCAGCTTAAAGTTATGGTGTTCACTTACCCAATACCTTTCAAAGCCCAGTGTATCGGCAAGTGCAACCAGTTTTCCCGAATCTTCCAGGGCTTTTGCTGCTGTACTGTTTCTACCTACCTGAGACTGATCCAGTACGCTTATTTTTATATCTTTCATTAAATGTAATCTTAAATATGACAGTACAAAATTACATTAAAAAATTTAAATATATAAATACATAATCTCTATGCCTGTGCTGCTTTAAATGTTGCTATGGCACCCAGACAGTTTTCAGGTATATCAAATGCTTCGGTTAGTGGCACCGCATCCTGGCGTATTTCCCAGCAAAGTTGGCTTACCAGCTTACGGATGGCTTTCGTTTTAACTCCTTCCATATAGCCTTGCTCTAAATACCAAGCCTTGTGTTCATCTAGTTTGTGGAGCGCAAAAAGGTAGTAAAGGTTTGTAAGCGTGTCTTTAATTGCAGGATCTTTTACTGTTTCCAGCTTCGCTAAAAATTGCTCCAGTACAACCCTGTCCAGGTAAGAGTCGGCAATTTGTAGCATATGAGGATGCATTATATTTGCCGCGTCAAAGGGTTCAAGCCCGTCATCTATAAGTTTTTTAAACCTCCTGGCGGCAGATGAAACCAATTCCCTCTCCCGGTATTTAAAGGCTTGCAGATGAAAATTGGCATCTTTTAAGTGACTTTCGTCTGTATTACGGGTAGCAAAAGGATTTTTTTCAGTGATTCCGGTTTTTGCCTGCTCAACAACATAGTTAAAAATAGTGCCTACGCTAATCTCGCCAAATTCTTTTCGGTACTCACCTAATCTGTTTTTGGCGGTAAGCTGCATCAATACTGTGTTGTCACCTTCAAAAGTTGTATATATTTCGGTGTCATTTTTAAGATCGTCAATCCGGTTTTCACTTAAATAGCCTTTACCTCCTGTAGCTTCGCGGCATTCCTGCAGCGTATCGCGTACATTCCATGTAGTGTACGCTTTCAGCCCGGCAGCAAGGGCTTCTATTTCCTGCATATCAGCCTCAGTACGGTTTATAAAACGTTTAGTTAAATACTGCAATGCAAACGTGAGCGCGTAAGACTTTGCTAAATAGGGCATTAGGCGCAGTTGATGCATCCTGTAGTTTAATATAGGCACTTCCTGTCCGCTATCGGGGCCAAATTGCCTGCGGTTGTCGCTGTATTTAATTGTAGTGGTAAGTCCGGCCTTTGCTGCAGCAAGCGCAGACCTGGGGATACCTATCCGTCCGCCAACCAGCGTTCCCAGCATGGTAAAAAATCTTCTGTTATCACTCGGAATTGGGCTTTCAAATTCTCCGTTCTCGTTTACCGATGCAAATTTGTCGAGCATGTTGTCGTACGGTATTACAACGTTATTAAAAGTTATAATACCATTATCTACACCGTTTAAGCCCATTTTATGCCCGCAATCTTCTATAGTTATTCCTGGTAAAGTCTGCTTTTGTTTATCTCTTATCGGTACAATAAACGCATTTACACCGTAGTCAGTTCCGTTTATAACAAGCTTAGCAAAAACCGTTGCAGCTTCACCATGCACAGCGGCGTTGCCTATGTATTCTTTACGATCGTATTTTTGCGCTGTGTTTATGGTAAAAGTCCGGTTAGCGTGATTGTAAGTTGCAGTGGTTTGCAGTCCCTTTACGTTACTGCCATGGTGCGTTTCGCTCATTGCAAAACACCCTGGCAACTCCAATGACCCTATTTGAGGCAGATATTTTGCGTGGTGCTTTTCTGTACCCAGGAACATTACACTCATTCCCCATAAACCAAACTGGACACCAAACTTTATTACAAGGCTTAAGTCCTGATAACTTAGTGTTTCCATTATGGCAAAATAGCCCTCCATGTCTCCTCTTCCGCCATAAGCAGTAGGGTAAGCATAACTTCCAAGGCCGGCATCGGCAAGTATTTTACACCATGCAAATACTTTTTCCCGAAATACCTGAGTATCGCTGTCTACAACCGGGGTAAAATCTTCGCAGCTAATAATGCTTTTTACTTTATTGATGATTTCTGACTGCTCCCCGTTAAGCAATTCAGTCATTAAGCTAACATTGAAACTACTTTTTGTGTTGTGCGATTGCGTTATACTTGTCCTTTTTTGATATTCAGACAATATCTCTACACTCCCTATACCCAACTGCTGCTCTAACTCTGCAATTTTAGGCGCTATGGCTATTATGTCTTCTTCAGATAATGAAGTACGCTCCGCGTTGGCTAATAATATTCCTAAATCAGTAAAATTTTTTGGTTTATTGTTGCCACTGAGAGCGCCGTCTATATTCTCTTTCCAGTGAAATAATTCAGAGCGGGAAGGTGGAGAGGAGGCATTTATTTTTGAGCTCAAAAATTCTTTTTCGGCTTTTGTAAGCCAATTTTGGCTATCAATAAACTGGTTTATTTTTGTGTACTCCTCATTACTTATAGCGGCATCTTGCCATGCGTAATATATAACGGGAAGTAATATGTATAATTTGGGATCGTTACTAAAAGAGATATCCATAATAATTTTTGTATTTTATGAGTACTAAAATTAGGCATTATCTTACGGAACGGTTTTTAAGGTAGTGTTAAAAGATACTGATACTGTACTGCTTAAAAACAATTTATATAGCCATAGGCCAAATACCTGTTTATACTATATAATTCACTACTTTTGCAGCCTTAAAGCAAGCCGCCTTATCGCTCACTTTATCAGTGGGAGGAAAGTCCGGACACCGTAGGGCAGCATAGCGGGTAACGCCCGTCATTACGCTTTGGCGTAAGAGGACAAGTGCAACAGAAAGGATGTACAGGTAATGCTGTAGTGAAATCAGGTAAACTCTATGCGGTGAAATGCCATGTATACCGGCTACTATAGGGCTGCCCGCCCGATGCCGGGGGGTAGGCAGATAGACAGTAACAGTAATGTTATTGCAAGATAAATGATAAGGATTGTGCCTAAGCACAATACAGAATCCGGCTTACAGGCTTGCTTTTTTTATTGTTTTAAATTGCTGTTACCTATTCTGCTGTACTTTCATAAGCACCCATGTCTGGCAAAGTACTGCGTAACACTCCTAAAATATCAGTATTAGGTGATAGCGTTACAGATGCATCTGCAGTACCATACGGGCCATCTCCGTTTATACCTTCTATTAACTTTAAATTGTTGTTTTTAGCGTCTTTAAAAACAGGTTTGTTTTCGTTTCCGGTCCTGGCTATTTTGCAGTTATTATAAGTAACTAACTCCGCATTATTTGCTGAGAACGGATAAAGTACTGCATTTTCAAGTCGGTTAAAATCAACAAGCTTTATTAATGAGCTATTAAACTTTACATTAAAGTAAGGGTTTGTATCATTCTCTATTTCTGCGCGTTCTAAAGATAAAGACACATTCCCTGATCCATAAATTAGGCAATTATCAAAGGTAGCGGTAAGCGCGCCAATATATCTTTTAGTTTCGCCATCCTCTGTTTTGTCCTGGTAATTGTTTAACAATAATGGGATTTGGTCATAGCTATTAAAGTAGTTCGCAAATGTGCAATATTTAAAGTTATATGTTCCTCCCAACGCGAAAGCAGCGCTTACTTTGCCGGCATTATTTGCCACCAAATTTTCACCTGTAATAACAGAGTTTACACCGTATAGCCCGAAGTTTGTACAATTATAAATCTGAGAGTTTTTAATAGTTAATTTTGGTTGAGGGTCATTGCTTCCTGTAACCATGGCGTATATGCCTATATTAGCATTCTTTAGTGTAAGATGGTTAATAACATTGTCGCTATTGCTCATTAATAATATAGCACCCCATTGTCCTGCTACGCTGGCAAATTCAGGTTCAAGCCGGTCTCCCTCAAAAACTACCTCTTTTTCAAGTGTTTCTGTAGAGGATTGCTCACCATTAACAAGTAGCCTTCCGCCCGGACGAACCATAAGCCCTGAATCAGCATGGAAGTGAACCCTGGCACCAGCATCTACATTTAGTGTTTTACCCGATGGTACAGTTGCATACCCATAAATCACATACGGTTTATCGTTTTTCCACCTGTATTCATTTCCATTATTAGGATCATTTTCGTCTAAATAAAATCCGTAAATATTAGTTTGGTCATCAAACGGTACATTTTCATATTCGCCCTGGCTGTTTCTTTGAGGGTATAAAAAGTAGGCGTCTTGCACTAATGTAACCAACTCTACATTTTGTATTCCGTTTGTGCTTGCAAATTGTATTTGGTCTGTATACAAGAACGAGGTAGTATTATTGGCGTATTCGGTATAGTCTATAGTAGTTTCAACAAAAACAAACATACTATCTTTTGCTAAAAGCTCTACATTATTAAATTCTTTTCCGGGGATGCCGTCTACCATAAGGCGATATTTAGAGTTTTGCCCTTGTCCCAGTTTTATGCTTGGTATTTTTATGTCTTTGTTGCTACGGTTATATACTTTTAAAGTGTAAGTGCTAGACCCTATATTAGTAAAAACAGTATCAAGATACACGGTATCTTTACTAAACTCAAGTCCTCCTGCGCTGGTTTCAAATTCAAAATCGTTCCTGCACGAGCAAAACGTAATACAAAAACCAATAAACAAAAGGTATATGAGTTGGCGCATAGATGATAACAATTTTTGGTAAAAGTACTTATAAAATTTCAGAAGATAAAACCCCCGTAATCACAAACGCTTTTTAAAAGCTTTTATTTTTAAATGCATGCACAAACACCGTTTTTCGTATTTTTACGAAAAATAATAAATATGTCTTTTGATAAGGAAAAAGCACTTAAAATGTGCAACGACTACTGCCGAAATACCCTTATGGATACACTTGAAATTGTTTACACAGACGCTGCCGAAGGATTTTTAGAAGCTACCATGCCTGTAAACTCAAGAGTACATCAGCCCATGGGGCTATTGCATGGAGGAGCTACGGTAGCACTTGCAGAAAGTGTGGGTAGCGCAGCGTCTCTTCTATTTGTTAATCCTGATATTCAGGAGGTAAGGGGTATTGAAATAGCTGCTAATCATTTGCGAAGCAAGCGCGATGGTGTTGTAACGGCCCGCGCCCGTATTGTGCATCAGGGCAGGAGCATCCATCTATGGGAAATTAAGATTACCGATGAACAGGAACGACTTATATCGTTGTGTAAAATAACCAATATGGTTCTTCCGCGTAAGAGAAAGACTGAGTAAGATGGAAACGTTACTTCGCCGCTTACAGGATAGCTTAAACAATCAATTACCCTTTGCTGTATATGCAAAGCCAGGTGCAAGCCGTATAACAGGTGTATTTCAGCATAATTCGACTTCGTATGCTTTAAAAGATTTTCAACAGCAAGGATTTGTATTTGCGCCTTTTGCAGATGGACCGAAAGCATTCATTCCTTTTGAGAAAGCTGAAATTTTCGAAGTCGAATTTATACCATCAGAAGCTGCAGACTCTTTTAGAAATAATATAGAACCACAGGAAAAAGCAAAATCTGATTTTGAACAACTTGTTCAAAAATGCGTTGCCGAAATAAAAACAGGCGCTTTTGATAAACTTGTTGCTTCACGTACGGAGTTTGTAGATACACAAAAAAACGTTACCGATATATACATTACATTGTTGCATACATATCCTAACGCTTTTAGGTATTGTTTTTTTCATCCTGCCTCAGGACTCTGGATGGGGGCAACACCCGAGCAACTACTTAAAGCTAGTGGTAATGAAGTAGCAACGGTAGCATTGGCCGGTACACAGATTTATAATCCATCTGTTGAGGCGGTCTGGGAAACTAAGGAAAAGGAAGAACAACAGTTTGTTACCGATTACATAGTGCAACGCCTGCACAACATTACAAAAGATGTTAATGTATCATTACCTTATACATTTAGGGCGGGTAACATTGTGCATATAAAGACAGATATCCAAGCACAGGTACAAAATAATACTGATTTAGGTGATATAATTACACTGCTGCACCCAACCCCGGCTGTTTGTGGCTTACCCAAAGAGCAGGCGCGCGATTTCTTGCTGGGTAATGAGGGTTATAATCGTGAATATTACAGTGGATACCTCGGTTTGCTTAACAGGGAAGAGTCATCTGACTTGTTTGTTAACCTGCGCTGTATGAAAGTTAGTGAGCAAAGGGCGCAATTGTTTATAGGGTGTGGTATAACTAAAGACAGTATTCCTGAAAAAGAGTTTTACGAAACAGTAAATAAAAGCATAACCATGCGCAGGGTGTTATAATTTATCGAATAATTTCGATTTATCTAGTACGCTTTTCAAAATCACTGTACCTTTGCAGTAGTTTTAATGTGTACTACACAATACAAAAAGATAATGAAACTAGATATACTTGCATTTGGCGCACACCCAGACGATATAGAACTTTCTTGTGGTGCTACCATTGCTAAAGAAATTTTCCTTGGTAAAAAGGTAGGCATTGTAGACCTAACCCGCGGCGAACTGGGTACGCGCGGTTCTGCCGAACTAAGAGACAAAGAAGCTGCTGAAGCTGCCAATATCCTTGGGATACAGGTTAGGGAAAACCTACGCTTTCGCGATGGTTTTTTTAACAATGACGAAGCACATCAGCTTGAAGTTATAAAAATGATCCGGAAATACCGTCCTAAAATAGTGCTCGCAAATGCGGTTGAGGATAGACATATAGACCATGCGCGTGCCAGTAAGCTGGTAAGCGATGCGTGTTTCTTGTCCGGTTTAAGGCGTATTGAAACCACCTTGGATAACGATAACCAACAAGCATGGCGCCCTGAAGTGGTGTATCATTACATACAGTGGAAAGACCTTAAACCTGATTTTGTTGTAGACGTTACAGGGTTTATGGATGTAAAAGTAGCATCAGTTATGGCATATGCCTCGCAATTTTATGACCCTGACAGCACCGAACCTGTAACGCCTATAGCTACCAAAAACTTTAAAGAAAGCATTTATTACCGGGCTGCAGACTTGGGAAGGCTTATAAATACAGAATATGGCGAAGGTTTTACCGCAGAAAGATATTTGGCAGTCAATAGTTTAGAAAATTTATTATAAAAAGTGCATTTTTTTCTTGTATAAACAGGAATCCTGTTCTATATTTGCACTCGCAAAACGGTTGATACCGCGCTGCAAATTAAAATGGTGATTGTAGCTCAGTTGGTTAGAGCGTCGGATTGTGGTTCCGAAGGTCGTGGGTTCGAGACCCATCATTCACCCCGAAGCCCTGCATTTGCAGGGCTTTTTCGTTTTTATATCTTTTGGTATGCGCAAAAAAAATGCACAACCCATAATTGGGCGATTTATTTCTAAAGTATAGCTGGTGTGTGATGTCTGGGATGTAGTAAAAAGATAAACGCCCGCAAATTGGAAGCTTGCGAGCGTTTGAATTAAACCATTAACAGATGGTTTAACGGCTGCAAATATAGAACCTTTATTTTAATTGTGAAGCTTTTTTGCCTTTATTTGCTGAAATATTTTTAAACGTTTTAAATTCAAATCATTATAATATTATATATGGCTAAAATAATGGCGATAGACTACGGGATCAAAAGAACAGGAATCGCAGTTACCGATGATATGCAGATAATAGCATCGGGGTTGACTACCGTAGATACTCCTAAACTGTTTTCTTTTCTTACAGAATATTTAAAAAAAGAAAAAGTCGAAGCCATTCTGGTGGGCGACCCCAAGCAAATGAACGGAATGCCTTCTGAGAGTGCTGAAATGATAAATACATTCGTGGAAAAACTTCGAAATGAAGTCAACGAAATCGAAATAGTTAGGGTTGATGAGCGCTTTACAAGCAAATTAGCATTTCAGAGCCTTATACAAGGTGGTGCAAAAAAGAAACAAAGGCAGGATAAAGGCCTGATTGATGAGATTTCTGCAACAATTTTACTTCAGGATTATCTTTCTCAAAAAAAATAGTGGTAATTTTTTAAATTTTCTTAAAAATGAGTTTTTCTTAATAAACCATTATCTTTTATAATAATTTTTTGATGATTTAGGGTTAAATTTGTTTTTTCAAAAAATAGCTGATGTCCACTGATACAAAACATGAGCCGGATGTGGTTCTTATAGGCGCCGGGATAATGAGCGCTACCTTGGGTATATTTCTGAAAGAATTAATGCCTGAAGTGAAGATCAATATTTACGAAAGGTTAGATGTGGCAGCTGCTGAAAGCAGCGATGCATGGAACAATGCAGGTACGGGCCATTCTGCTTTTTGCGAACTAAACTACACTCCTGAACTTCCGGACGGAAGTATAGAAACATTTAAAGCCGTACGCATTGCCGAATGGTTTGAGCAGTCAAAACAATTCTGGTCTTACCTGGTACAAAAACAGCTTTTAAGTGCTCCCGAAAACTTTATACGCCCGATACCTCATCTTAGTTTTGTATGGGGGCAGGAGAACGTAACGTATCTTAAAAAGCGTTATGAAGCTCTGAAGCAGTTCCCGCTGTTCAGTGCCATGGAGTTCTCTGAAAATAAGGAAGTACTAAAGCAATGGATACCGCTTGTTATGCACGGCCGTAAGGAAGATGAAGTTGTAGCTGCTACGTGTATGAACATTGGTACAGATGTAAACTTCGGACAACTTACACGTGATATGTTTGCATGGTTGTCTTCGCAGAACGGTGTAAATCTTTATTTTAACCACGAAGTAAGAGATATTAAGCGTAAATCAGACCAGCGCTGGGAGGTTAAAGTTAAAGACCTTGCCGGAGGCGAGAAATCAACGTCTGCCGCAAAGTTTGTATTTATTGGAGCCGGTGGAGGCTCGTTACACTTATTAGAAAAATCAGGTATTCCTGAAGCTAAAGGTTATGGTGGTTTCCCTGTAAGTGGGCAGTGGCTTAAATGTGTAAACGAAGAATTAATACAAAAGCATAACGCAAAAGTATACGGTAAGGCTTCGGTGGGTGCGCCCCCTATGTCTGTGCCGCATATTGATACCCGTATGATAAACGGTAAAAAAGAACTACTCTTTGGTCCCTATGCAGGTTTTAGTACTAAATTCCTTAAAGAGGGTTCTTATGCCGATTTATTTACGTCTATAAATCTTAGTAATATAAAACCGATGCTGGCTGCGGGTTACCATAACCTGGCACTAACCAAGTATCTTATACAGCAGGTTACCCAAAGTACCCAGGACAGGCTTCAGGCTCTTAAAGAGTACTTACCTGATGCAAGAATGGAAGACTGGAAACTGGAAACAGCAGGCCAACGCGTACAGGTTATAAAGAAAGACGAAAAAACCGGAGGTAAACTTGAGTTTGGTACAGAGGTAATAAACAGTGCAGACGGATCGCTGGCGGTTCTGCTTGGTGCTTCGCCTGGTGCCAGTACCGCAGTTTCGGTAATGCTTGATGTGCTTGAACGTTGTTTCCCGCAGGCTAAAACAGATGACTGGAAACAAAAGATTCAGGAAATGATACCTTCTTACGGGCAGTCTTTAAACAATAATCCTGAGTTGCTTGAAAAAGTAAGGGCACAGGCTAACGTATCGCTTAAACTTAAATAATATAAATATTCATGATATAAAAATGCCCCTTAATGGGGCATTTTTAGTTTTATGTAATTTAGTATCTATTTAAGTGCTGCAAGGCTTTCTTCCAGCATTGCGATTTTAGATAATGCGTCTGCTTCTTTTTGGCGTTCTATGGCCACAACTTTTTCCGGAGCACTGTTTACAAACTTTTCGTTGCTTAGTTTGCCCTGTACTGACTTAAGGAAACCACGGTTATAATCCAGTTCCTGTTGTAGTTTAGCAATTTCATCTTCAATGTTTACATTGCCCGTTACCGGTATAAAGTACTCATTGCTCTTAACACGGAAAGTTAGGGCGCCGCTTACTTTTTCGGTGGTATAAGAAACAGTGCTAACGTTACCCAGTTTAGATATTACACTGTCAAAAGCTGTTGAAGCATTTTCTGAATTAATAGCTTTAAGTTCTACAGCATCTTTAAAGGCAATGTTTTTATCTTTCCTAATGGTACGGATACCTGCGATAACTTCAGCTGCAAAATCAAATTCAGCCAAAAGCTTTTCATCATAAGATTTAATTTCCGGCCATTCAGAGATGATTAGCGCTTCTTTTTCGGTGCGTACTGCAATGTGTTGCCATATTTCTTCTGTAAGGAATGGCATAAACGGATGCAGTAACTTCAAATTGCTTTCAAGCAGTTCAATTGCTTTGCTTAAAGTAGCGTTGTCTATAGGCTGCTGGTAGCCTGGCTTAATCATTTCCAGGAACCACGAACAGAAATCATCCCATACAAGCTTGTAAATTGCCATAAGTGCATCGCTGATACGGTATTTTTCAAAGTGGTCTTCAATTTCTGCAAGCGTTTTCTGCAGCTTGTTTTCGTACCATTCAATGGCTTTTTTAGAATGCTCAGGCTGCTCTATATCGGCAACTTCCCAACCTTTAATAAGTCGGAAGGCGTTCCATACCTTAGTAGTGAAGCCTTTACCCTGTGCGCAAAGTTCTTCGTCAAAAAGAATATCGTTACCTGCAGAGGCACTAAGAAGTAGTCCTACACGCACACCATCGGCACCAAATTTTTCAATAAGGTCTAGCGGATCAGGAGAGTTGCCTAATGATTTACTCATTTTACGGCGTTGCTTATCGCGTACAATCCCTGTTAAATATACATTGGTAAACGGCTTATCCCCAGCATATTCATATCCGGCAATGATCATACGTGCTACCCAAAAGAACAAAATGTCCGGACCTGTTACCAAGTCGTTAGTAGGGTAGTAGTATTTAAACTCCTCGTTTTCAGGATTCATTATACCGCCAAAAACACTCATTGGCCACAGCCATGAGCTAAACCATGTATCAAGAGCATCTACATCCTGAGTAAGATTAGCAGCAGTAAGTGCGCCGTTGCCGGTTTTTTCTTTGGCAAGTTCAAGTGCTTTTTCCGGTGTTTCGGCAACCACAAAGTCTTCTTTACCATCACCATAATAGTACGCAGGTATCTGCTGTCCCCACCACAGTTGTCGCGAAATATTCCAGTCGCGGATGTTTTCCATCCAGTGGCGGTAGGTGTTATTAAAACGGCTAGGATATAGTTTTACTTCTTCTGTTTCAAGTACTGCTTTAATAGCTGGCTTAACAAGGTCTTCCATTTTAAGGAACCACTGATCGCTTAGCCTTGGCTCTATAACAGCTTTAGTACGTTCAGAAGTACCTACTTTGTTAATGTGTGTTTCTACTTTCTCAAGGTTTCCGATGCTTTCAAGCTCGTGTGCTATTTCATCGCGAACTACAAAACGATCTTTACCGGCATAGTGAAGGCCAAAACTGTTTAGTGTAGCATCTTCGTTAAATATGTCTATAATTTCCAGGTTATGCCTTTCGCCAAGATCTTTATCGTTTACATCGTGGGCAGGTGTTACTTTTAGTGCTCCTGTTCCAAACTCCATATCTACATACTCATCAAAAATGATAGGTATAACACGGTTAGCAATAGGTACAATAGCCTTTTTATCTTTAAGATGTGTATAGCGCTCGTCATTAGGATTAATGCATATAGCCGTATCGCCTAAAATAGTTTCAGGGCGGGTAGTGGCTATGGTAATATATTCTTCGGTACCTTCTATTTGGTATTTAATATGATACAGTTTACCCTGGCGCTCCTCATAAATAACCTCTTCATCGCTTAGGGTTGTTTTAGCCTCAGGATCCCAGTTTACCATACGGTATCCGCGATAAATAAGCCCTTTGTTATATAAATCCACAAAAGATTTTATAACCGAAGCGCTCATGTCTGGGTCCATAGTAAACTTAGTACGCTCCCAGTCGCATGAAGCGCCTAGTTTTTTAAGCTGTTCAAGGATAACACCTCCGTACTTGTCAGTCCATTCCCAGGCGTGCTTTAAAAATTCTTCGCGGCTAAGGTCGGCTTTATTAATGCCTTCAGCCTTTAGTTTGGCTACAACTTTAGCCTCTGTAGCTATACTGGCGTGGTCTGTTCCCGGAACCCAGCATGCATTAAAGCCCTTAAGTCGTGCGCGGCGTATAAGTACATCCTGTATGGTATTGTTTAGCATGTGGCCCATGTGCAGCACCCCGGTGACGTTTGGTGGCGGGATTACTATGGTGTATGGTGTACGGCTGTCTGGTTCTGAATGGAAATAGTTGTTTTTCATCCAGTAGTCGTACCACTTACTCTCTACTGCCTTCGGGTCAAAATGCGTTGGAATACTCATATATAATTTGCTTAAATAACCACTTAAAAAATGGTGCGGTTTTTGTAAATAATTACAAAAGTAACTATATAACTATAATTTCAAAAAAAGAGCAGGTATTATTTGCTGCCACAGTACACTTGCTTATATTTACAAACGTCTAAATACTGAACACACAATGAAAAAATATTTACTTTTAATACTTGGTTTGCTAACATATTTTACGGGCTTTTCGCAATCTGGGCCTAAGATTGAATTTAAAAGCGACACGGTAGATTATGGTACCGTTTATAAAGAAGAAGATAATGGGGTTCGCGTATTTGAATTTACAAATACCGGCGATGCAGATTTAATTGTTAGCGATGTTAAGTCTACATGCGGATGTACTGTACCGAGCAAACCTCAGGCACCTATAAAGCCTGGGAAAACCGGTAAAATAGAGGTTAAGTATAACATGCATCCCGGCCCATTCCGTAAAACAATAACAGTTTATAGTAATGCTGTAAACGTACCCGATGGGGTAGTAGCCTTAAAACTTAAAGGAGATGTACAGGAGAAAGGTAAGGTAAATGTTACCGAAAAAAAGAAAACACTACTTGATCCTAAAAAATAGATATCCATAAAATACACTATAATAAGCAGTTTACATATTTTGTAAGCTGCTTATTTATTTAAATGCTTTAAAGCTTTGATTTCTGTTTTCAGTGTAATAAACATATCTCGTATACTTTGCGGATTAATATCATCCGGTTCTGATTCTTTTGTTGCTATACTACAGGCATATTCCCAAATTTCCAAAATATTTGAAGCTTTAACAGAGTATGGTTCGTAAAAAGAATTATCAGAACTCAGTACCAAGTTGCTACCCTCATTTTTTTTAAGGCGCTTGTATACAATACCTTCATTTTTAGTGAGTAAAATATACGTTTTACCTTCACTAATTTCTGCAATGCTTTCTATGTATCTTCCTATTATAAAAGATCCTTCTTTGTGCGGTGGCATAGAATCTCCCGAAACCGGAAAAGCCCTGAACTTGCCATTTTTTAGAAACGGTAATGATATGTGCTGTAGTCCTTCAATAAATTCAGGATCACTATAGCCGCTTAAATAACCTGCTCTTGCCTTATGGGGGATAATTTCAATAACATTTTCCCCATTGTTATCTATAGTAATAGGTAGTAGTATACGATTGTCTTCCAGTTGCATTAGCCTCTCCACGTCTACTTTCCTTATATCTGCGGTAAGCAATAAGTCTATACTTATATGATAATAGTGAGATAATTTTATAAGCGTTTCGTAAGGGGGTTGCGATTTTCCCTGCTCATATTTAGCCAGGCTGTCGCGTGTTATAGAGAGGTCTTTTGCTACAGTTTCCTGAGATACATCTTTTTTTATTCTCAGGTGTCGTATATTATCAGAAAATAGAGACATAAATTAATAGGGATTATTTATCCCAACAAATTTAATATTTTTAGGGAATATATGTCCTAAATTTGCTTTTCATATTTCTAAAAAAAAAGAAAATTGAAATCTCTGGCAGATAAAATATTAATAGCAAAGCAGTTGCAGGCTGAAATCAATGTAATTCAGGGTATGGGTAAACTATCTCACACTACTGTAAACACTGATTTATCTCCGTTTTCTGCTGCCTTTCAGGGAAACATTTTTCCTACGGGTACTATTCATGAATTTATAAGCTATGAAGCAACAAATGCAGCTGCTACCACAGGATTTATTACTGCAATTACAGGACGACTGGCAAAGAAAGGGGGGCTTTCATTATGGGTAGCAGGCGGTAGGAAAATATTTCCTGCCGGCTTAAAACAATTTGGACTGGAACCCGACAGTATTGTATTTATAAACACAACACGCCCAAAAGAAGCTCTTTGGGTTATAGAAGAAGCTTTAAAATGCGAAGCGCTTACGGCTGTTATTGGAGAAGTTAGAGAACTCAGTTTTTCAGACTCGAGGAGATTGCAGCTGGCGGTAGAAAACAGCGGGGTAACCGGGTTTATACATCGTTTTTGTCCACGGTCTGAAAATGCTGTAGCCTGCACCACACGCTGGAAAATAACTACATTACCAAGTTTTAATATAAATGGTTTGCCAGGAGTAGGTTACACTTCCTGGGATGTACAATTACTTAAAGTACGGAATAGCATGCCACATGCATGGCAGGTTAGTTGGCAAGATAACCAATTTATACAACTACAGGAGAAACACTTTGCTTTACCAATTAATCAATTACGTACAGGCTGATGCACCGATATGCTTCTATATCATTTCCGTTTCTGTTAGCAGAATATACAGTGCGTAAACAACCTGCTTTACAGCATGAGCCTTTTGTTATAGCATCGCGCCAGCGAGGCAGAATGGTAATTGATGCCGTTAGTGCATCAGCGGCTAAAAAAGGCATTGCTGCAGGTATGGTGCTAGCAGATTGCAAAGCGATTTTCCCTACAATAAAAATGGTAGAAACAGAACCTGGAAGAAAAGAGAAACTATTAAAAGCACTGGCAGAGTGGAGTTTGAGGTATACTCCTATATCAGGTATTGATATGCCAGATGGTATAATCCTGGACATTACGGGTTGCGCACACCTATGGGGAGGTGAAGATGCTTATATCGAGAACATAAAAAGCACCTTAAGCGGCTATGGCTACACGTGTTTAATAGGTGTTGCAGATACTATTACTGCTGCATGGGCTACAGCACGTTTTGGCAGTAAAACTATAATTGAAACAAAGAAGCAACGTGAGGCTATACTAGGTATGCCTCCCATGGCTTTGCGCTTAGATGAGGCTATAGTAGCACGGTTAAAAAAGTTAGGAATGCGTAATATAGGTAGCTTTATAAATATGCCTGCCACGGCATTAAGAAGACGCTTTGGTACTGAGCTTCCTAAAAGGATTGCCCAGGCTTTAGGCACTGAACCAGAATTTATAATGCCCGTACAACCTGTAGAGCCCTACCAGGAGCGGCTTTCTAGTATGGAACCTATAGCTTCTGCAACAGGTATTACCATAGCACTGCAGCAGCTTTTGCAATCAATGTGCTTGCGACTGGAGTTAGAGGGGCTTGGTCTGCGTAGTGCTAAGCTTAAATGCTACCGGATTGATGGTGTGGTACAACAGATAGAGATTGGCACCGGGCACCCTTCAAGGAACACAATCCATTTGTTTAAACTTTTTGAACACAAGATTGCCACACTGGAACCTGCTTTAGGTTTTGAAGTATTTGTTTTAGAAGCACCAAAAGTAGAACCTGTAGTGCATGAGCAAGCCTCAATTTGGCTTTCAGGTTCAAAAAACGATAAAAAAATTTCAGAATTGCTGGATCGCGTAGCTGTTAAAATAGGTGCTGAATCTGTAAATCGTTACTTGCAGGCTGAACACCATTGGCCGGAGCGTTCTGTAAAAAAGGCACTTCCTTTATGGGAAAAATCTGTTATTAAGTGGCGTAAAGATATACCCCGCCCTGTACATCTGCTTCCTTTTCCGGAAGCTATTGCAGTAACTGCTGTATTACCAGATAATCCACCTCTGTTATTTCGACATAAGGGTACGCGATATACGGTAGTAAAAGCCGATGGGCCTGAACGCATAGAGCAGGAGTGGTGGTGTACTGATGGTTTTTACAGGGATTATTATGTGGTGGAAGATGAAAATGGCGCACGGTACTGGCTGTTTCGTTCCGGACCTTATGATGGTAACCGGCCTCAATGGTTTTTACATGGATATTTTGCATGAGTTATACCGAATTACAAATAACCTCTAATTTCAGTTTTTTACGTGGAGGTTCGCACCCAGAGGAGCTTATACAGCAGGCAGCAGTATTAGGTTATAAAGCTGTGGCCTTAACAGACTACAATACTCTGGCAGGTGTAGTACGTGCACACGTTGCTGCTAAAAAAGCGGGAATAAGGCTTATTGTAGGTTGCCGTCTGGAGCTTTTAGATGGTCCTCCGCTGCTGGCTTATCCTACAGATAAAGAAGCTTATGCACGGCTTTCGGGTTTATTGTCTTTAGGAAACCTCCGTGCCGAAAAGGGGCAGTGCTACCTTTACAAGGCTGATGTATACAAATATGCGCAAGGCATACTGTTTATTTCTGTGCCACCACTTTCGCTTAATGAAGCGTTTGATTTTCATGAAAGTTATAAAACAGCACTTACCGAATATGCAGATAAACTGGGAGGTGCACTATACCTGGGTATGAGCAGGTCATATCATGCTAATGATAATAAACGTTTGTGCAGGGTGGCTCAATTATCACAAGATTTACATATAAAACTTGTGGCGACTAATGATGTACATTATCATGTACCACAACGAAGGCAGTTACAGGATGTACTTACCTGCATTCGTGAAAAATGTACTATACATAGTGCCGGCTTTCTTTTGTATCAAAACGCAGAGCGATACTTAAAACCCGAAGATGAAATGCAGCGATTGTTTCGGCAATATACTGAAGCATTAGCAACAACGCAGGAAATAGCCCAGGCTTGTGAGTTTTCGCTGGACAGCCTTAAATATGTTTATCCAGAGGAAATTACACCTGAGGGAAGAACTCCGCAGCAGGAACTTGTAAAACTGACATGGATGGGTGCTAATGAAAAATTTAACAGTAAAATCCCTGAAAAAATAAAGAAACAAATACGCTATGAGCTTGATTTTATGGAGCGTAAAAATTATGCTTCTTATTTCCTTACTGTGTATGATTTTGTACGTTTTGCCCGCAGCAGAGACATATTATGTCAGGGGCGCGGATCTGCCGCTAACTCTGTAGTGTGCTATTGCTTAGGTATTACCTCGGTAGATCCTTCAAAATTTAAGGTGCTGTTTGCCCGATTTATGTCTGATGCGCGTAACGAGCCACCCGATATTGATGTGGATTTTGAGCATGAGCGCCGTGAGGAAGTAATCCAGTATATTTATGAAAAATACGGACGCGACCGTGCGGCTATTGTGGCCACTGTTACCCAGGTACACTGGAAAGGAGCAATTAGGGATGTAGCCAAAGCTATGGGGTTATCTGCCGATGCAGTAGATCGCCTTGCGGGTTCTATAGCAGAATTTCGTGATGAACTGGAAGATGGGCGTGTTACATCTGAAGGTTTTAATCTATCCGATCCACATCTTATGAAAACATTAGAACTCACAAGGGAGTTTGTAGGTTTTCCAAGACAGCTGGGGCAGCATACCGGAGGTTTTATTATTACCCAGGGAAGACTTTCAGACCTGTGCCCGATATTAAATGCAAGGATGGAAAATAGGGTTAATATAGAATGGAACAAGGATGATATTGAGGCACTTGGATTTTTAAAAGTAGATGTACTTGCATTAGGTATGCTTACCTGTATCCGTAAGGCATTCAACCTGTGTAAACACCATTACGACAAAGTATATACTTTGGCAGAAATAAATAAAACAGAAGACCCTGCCGTATATGAAATGATAAGCCACGCAGATACATTAGGTGTTTTCCAGATTGAGAGCCGTGCGCAGATGTCTATGTTGCCCCGACTTAAGCCTAAATGTTTTTATGATCTTGTAATAGAAGTTGCAATTGTACGCCCAGGCCCCATTCAGGGCGATATGGTGCATCCTTATCTGCGTAGGCGTAATGGTACAGATACTGTAGCATACCCTTCGCAGGAGTTAAAAGAAATATTAGAACGTACACTTGGTGTTCCGCTATTTCAGGAGCAGGCTATGGAAATTGCTATTGTGGCGGCTGGTTTTACTCCTGCTGAAGCCGACGGGCTTCGTAGAAGTATGGCTACTTTTAAAGCTAAGGGCAAGGTAAGTGACTGGGAAAAGAAATTAGTGGCAGGTATGATGGCTAAGGGATATGAGGAAAGTTTTGCAAAGCGCGTATTCAGGCAGCTGGAGGGCTTTGGGTCTTACGGTTTTCCGGAAAGCCATGCGGCAAGTTTTGCACTATTGGTGTATGTTTCGTCGTACATTAAATGCTATTATCCTGATGTTTTTGCCGCTGCATTACTAAACAGTATGCCTATGGGGTTTTATCAGCCTGCACAAATTGTTATTGATGCCCGTAAGCATGGTGTAGAGGTACGACCTGTAGATATTAATCATTCATATTGGGATAATACACTGGAAGAAAAATCAGGTAGATATTTTGCACTCAGGCTGGGATTCAGACAAGTGAAAGGTTTATCATCCGAAGATATAGCATTACTTTTAGCAGCCAGGCAAAGCAATTTTAGATACGTTCATTCTCTTTTAGATGCCGGAGTATCTTTGCTTGCATTAGAAAAATTAGCTGATGCAGATGCTTTTCGGTCCATTGGCCTGGATCGCCGGCAGGCACTTTGGGAGGTTTCTGCCTTATCAGATAGCCCGGTAGGAATGTTTAAAGGGCATGCTTCAGAAAGTATACATGAAGCCCAACTGCAATTACCGTTGCTAAATGTGGCTGAGCATGTTATAGAGGATTATGCTACTACAGGTTTATCATTAAAAGCACATCCGGTAAGTTTTGTGCGTGCTGCATTAAACAGTATGCGTATAGTACCTACGGCAAATTTGTCTAAAATGGTTAATGGAGAAATTATTGCTGTTGCAGGGCTGGTTACTGTGCGTCAAAGGCCCGGAACCGCTAAAGGCGTAATATTTATAACTATAGAGGATGAAACCGGATTTGCTAATCTTGTAGTGTGGGGTAAAGTATTTGAAACCTATCGCAGGGATATTGTTAATGCTCGACTGCTTATGGTACAGGGTAAGGTGCAAATTGAGGGTGAGGTTATTCATGTAATTGCAAACTCCTGCTATAACCTTTCGTATCTGCTTCATAAAATAACGCATCAGGATAAAAAAGATACATGTTTAATTGTACCATGCCCCGATGATAAAAATCCTGAAGAAGTATTTCATAAAGGTCGGAATTTCAGGTAATCTTTGCCCCAGAATCATCCTGTTTTCATTACATACATTTATAGTTTAGTCATGGTTGCAAAATACGATACATCTATTATAAAAAGTAAAAACAGGTTTGTTAAAACAAAAAAACCTTCAAATACTGATGTATTCAAAGGTTTTTAATTTTTAGAAGTTCTCTTTCAAACTCCAAGTGGCGGAGAAAGAGGGATTCGAACCCCCGGACCTGTTACAGTCAACGGTTTTCAAGACCGCCGCATTCGACCACTCTGCCATTTCTCCAGTAAAGCGCATTCATTACCTGATTGCGAGTGCAAATATAGTAAGAATTTTGTCTTAGCAAAGATTTTTATTCAAAAAATAAAAACTAGCGCAACACTTAGATAATTCGAGGTTTTAATTGCGATATCTAACCTCGAATAATAGATTTGCTTCAAGGCCTTAACTTTTTAAGAGTGTGTACTTTACTGGAAACACCCAAGTTTCTTGTCTATGAATTTCCGTAAAGATTACTTTCACCGCCGTCTATAGCAATGGTTTGTCCGTTTACGTAAGAACAATCCTCACTAAGCAAAAATGTAACTAATTTCCCCACTTCTTCCGGCTGTCCTAGCCTTCTGGTAGGGTTACGTTGCGCATATTCCGTTTCCGCTGCTTTAGGGTCAGAAGGGTTAACTTGTTTAAATGCTTCTGCCACCATAGGTGTTAATATGGCTCCAGGTGCTATGGCATTTGTAAAAATACCGTCTTTTGCGTATTCTATTGCCGCATTTTTTGTCATGCCAGATACGGCATGTTTAGTGGCTACATAAGCGGTTTGGTTAACAACACCACGTATTCCGCCCACAGAGGCAACATTTACAATACGCCCGCCGCCATTTTGTTGCATTACGGGGATTACATATCTCATTCCGTAGTACACTCCCATAAGGTTGATATCTACCACTTTTTTAAACACTTCTATATCGTAATTGGTTAAAGGAGCTTGTTTACCTTCTATACCGGCATTATTGTAAAATCCATCTATCTTACCAAATTTCTCTACAGTTTTGTCTACATAGTTTTTTATTGCAGCCTCATCTGCTACGTTTGCAACTACGGTAATAATATTTACCTCGGGATTTTTTGAAATTATTTCCTGTTTTGCTTTAGATAAAGCTTCTTCATTATAGTCTACTAAACTTAAATTAGCTCCTTTTTGTGCCAATACTTTAGCAGTTGCTAAACCAAGCCCCATACCGGCTCCTGTAATAATTATGGTTTTTCCTTTAAATGAACTCATGATATTTTATTTTTTGTGTTATAAAATTACTGAGCAAAACGAAGAGTAGCAGTTAATGCAGTGTTAATTGTTTCTTTTTGAAGCTATGGTTTATGAACCAATTAGTTCATCTGGTTTGTAGAATTTTAATCCATTTTCATTTGCAAACTGACATATTTTTTCCAGTTTAATTAGAGAAGTACTTAATAATTCATTCACTAAGTATGAGCGTAAGTAATTACAATAAGTGGCTCAAAAATTATTTCTGTATATATTAATCAACGGATGCTAAAATGAATGCTATAAAACATAACAAAAGCGTATTGTTTTTGAAGTGTGTCATTTGGTTTTGATATAGGTTTATAGGTATCGTAAGTCGTCTACAGTATAAAATTTTAAATTATTATTTACAGCATATTCACAAATCTGCTGTAGTGCTTCCAAAGGGGTTTCCAACTTACCTGTGGCATTATTTACAGTTTTGTGCCCATAAAAAATTACAATCTTGTTGTGTTCCTTGGCATAATCCATTAGGGCTTTGTAATATTCCAGATCAAATTGTCTGTAATCTGTATCTATTCCCAGCCCGTAAATAACCCTTTCGCCCTTATAATAGCAGTACTGAGCATCTGGGGGAAGTTCTCCATAAGTTGTACCCCTTATAATGTTGAAGTATTTAAGCAGGCTATTGTCTAAATTAGCATCATGAGCGCCCGCGCCATCAGGGTACGCAAACGAATTAATATTAAATCCGTCTTTATTCATGGCCGCTTTTAACGTAATGATTTCATCATGGATGTATTTGTTTAATCCGTACCTGGCTGCGTATTTCAAAGCGTTTTCATGGTTGTATCCATGACCGGCTATGTCATGTCCCTGAGCTTGCAGAGCGTGTAGCTCTTTTTTCTCATTTTTAGTAAGCCATGCATATTTGCAGATAAAAAATGTAGCTTTCCATCCATAGGGGTGAAGTGTTTTGTCTGCATTGTACCAATCATCTATATAGTTATCGTCGAAGGTAAGGACAATACCTGGTTGGTATTTTTTTTCAGGTGTGGTATTATGAATAAGCTGACTTTCACTATTCTCTATAAATAATCCCAGCAAAACAGAAAAAAATAATAGTACAATTACTCCTAATGATTGTTTGTTCATGGCAAAAGAATAAAATTGGTATGTATAAAAATAACCAATTTAAACCTACAAATCTGCTATAATAGTTAAGAAATAAGCGAGAACTAAGAAATGTAATTCCAAATATTTTTTTTCTTGGCAAGCTCATTGTAAGCGTGCTTCAGCGGGGTATTTTCAGGAAGATTCAGTCCGGGGTCTGCTTTTAATAGCGCTATTGCATATTGCCTGGCCAGCGAAAGTATATCTCTGTCTTTAACTAAATCTGCTATCTGAAGATTTAACACACCACTCTGCTGCGTTCCCATGATATCGCCAGGCCCTCTTAGTTTCAGGTCTACTTCGGCAATTTCAAATCCATCGTTGGTACGGCACATGGTTTCCATCCTTATCTGGCTGTCGTTGCTTAATTTCTGTCCGGTCATTAATATGCAGTAGCTTTGCTCGGCGCCACGGCCTACGCGTCCCCGTAATTGGTGCAGCTGGCTTAACCCAAAGCGTTCGGCACTTTCTATTACCATTACGCTGGCATTGGGTACATTTACCCCAACTTCTATAACCGTGGTAGCTACCATAATATTAGTTTTTCCGGAGGCAAAACGTGCCATTTCGCTGTCTTTATCGGCTGGTTTCATTTGTCCGTGTACTATGCTTACGCTATAATGTGGTAAAGGAAAATCGCGAGAAATACTTTCATAACCATCCATTAGGTCTTTATAGTCCATTTTCTCACTTTCCTGTATTAGAGGATACACTATGTAAACCTGCCTGCCTTTTGCAATTTCATCTTTTAAAAACTTCCAAACCTTCAGTCGGTTCGCATCAAACCTATGTACTGTTTGTATCGGCTTTCTACCTGGTGGCAACTCGTCTATAACAGAAACATCAAGATCTCCGTACAGGCTCATGGCAAGCGTACGCGGTATTGGCGTTGCGGTCATTACCAGCACATGTGGCGGTATTTCATTTTTTCGCCAAAGTTTACTGCGTTGCTCCACGCCAAATCTATGCTGCTCATCTATTACGGCTAACCCAAGGTTTTTAAATTTCACTTTATCTTCGAGCAACGCATGGGTTCCTATAATAATATGCAGTTCGCCAATTTCTAGCTCCTCATGTATTATTCTTCTTTCTGAAGTTTTTGTTGAACCAGTGAGTATTTTTATGTTTATTCCCAAAGGTTTAGCGAGTTCACTTAAACCCAAATAATGTTGATTTGCAAGAATTTCTGTAGGAGCCATAAGGCATGCCTGAAAACCGTTATCTAATGCCAGTAACATACTCATTAGCGCCACGATTGTTTTACCCGAACCTACGTCTCCCTGTAATAAACGGTTCATTTGCGCGGGCTGCCCCATATCGTTCCTGATTTCCCTGATTACCCGTTTTTGCGCATTGGTAAGGTCAAATGGTAAATGGTTGCTGTAAAAATCATTGAAATAGTTACCCACGTTGCCAAAGGCGTGCCCCTTAATCTTGTGCTTTCGAACAATGTTTTTTGTAATAAGCTGTAACTGTATAAAAAACAGCTCTTCAAACTTTAAGCGGAATTGTGCCTTAGCCAGTAAATCCTGACTCTTCGGGAAGTGTATATTAAACAGCGCCTCGCGTTTACTCAATAATTTCAGATCCGTAAGTATAGATGGCGGCAATACTTCGGTAAATAAGGCCTGCGTTTCGGTAAACAGTTGCTGCATCATTTTTGAAACTACCTTATTTGTGATACCGCGCTGTGCAAGGCGTTCTGTACTCGGGTATATGGCCTGCATGGCACTCCTAAGGCTTGCTTCGTGCTCGGTAAGCAATTCCATTTCCGGGTGGGGCATATTAAAAACCCCATTAAACGCACTGGCCTTGCCGAATATAACGTAGGGTATGTTAAGCTTTACGTTTTCCCTGATCCATTTCTGCCCTTGGAACCAAACCAATTCCATTTCACCTGTACCATCGGTAAAGGTAGCTACCAAGCGGGTGCGTTTTTCGCCTACAGTTTTTAAATGTATAATTTTACCTACAATCTGTACCTCGCTACCACTGTTTGTAAGCTCGTTTATACGATAATATCGTGTACGGTCTATATACCGGTTTGGGTATAGGTTTATAAGGTCGGCATATTTAAAGATGCCCAGCTCTTTACGCAGTAATTCCCCGCGTGCGGGGCCTACGCCTTTAAGAAATTCTATTTGGGTTTCGAGCAGATTGTTCATCAAAAAATATTTGCAAGGCGAAGTTAAATATAAAATTCAAAATTTGTTCTATGTGTTTGCATCTGCTAATAAAGTGGTAATTTTGTTACACAAAAAAATAAACCATGAGTGATTTAAGCAACTACCGCCGTTCTTACGAAAAAAGTGAGTTACTGGAAAGTAATCTTCCCGAAGACCCTATTAACCTGTTTAAAAAATGGTTTATAGAGGTAGAAGAGTTTGGTGGTCATGGAGAGGTTAACGCAATGACAATTAGCACACTTGGGCTGGATGGATTTCCTAATTCAAGAGTAGTACTCCTTAAACAGTTTAATTTTGAAGGGTTTATATTTTTTACCAATTATCGTTCAGATAAGGGAAAGGCTATTGCAGCAAACCCAAATGTGTGCCTATCGTTTTTTTGGCAGGAAATGGAACGTCAGGTTATTATAAAGGGTAAGGCGGAAAAAACATCGGTAAATATAAGTGATGGTTATTTTGAAAGCCGTCCTGAAGGCAGCAGGCTGGGGGCAATAGCAAGCGAACAGAGTAGTGTAGTACCATCTCGCCAATACCTGGATGACAGGCTTAAAGAGGTAGAGAAGTCATTTGAAGGTAAAGAAATACAACGCCCTGAACACTGGGGAGGCTATCTTGTACGACCGGTATCGGTAGAGTTTTGGCAGGGTAGGCCTAATCGTATGCATGACAGGGTTCGATATATTCTTCAGGATGATTTCAGCTGGAAACTTGTAAGGCTGGCACCGTAAATATTATCTTTCTTAGGGTGCTAAATGTATATGTGATTTTTTAAGAGCAAATTAACGGTGGTTCTTTTAACGGTTTATAAAATTTTGTACATTTAAAAGAACAGATTTTAAAACTCCGCTTATGAAAACCCTAATATTAATTCGCCACGCCAAATCAAGTTGGGATGCACCTTTAGTAGATAAAGACAGGCCACTCAGTAAAAGAGGTATACAAGACGCCCATAGGGTAGCTACAGAGGTGATATCGCACCTGCCGGAATCGTTTGTGGTATGGAGCAGCACCGCCGTAAGGGCAAGGAATACCGCCTATATATTTGCCGAAACACTTGCTATCCCTATAGAATCAATTAATTTCAGGGATGATTTATATACTTTCGATGCACACACCCTTGCAAAAATTGTTAAATCCTGCGATAACCAATTTGATAACCTAATTCTTTTTGGACATAATGACGCTATTACTAATTTTGTTAATACCTTTGGGAATCGCGTGGTAGAAAATGTGCCTACTGCGGGATTTGTTTCCCTTTCGTTTGATATTAGCGAATGGGAAAACCTTAAAAAAGGTTCGACAGATGTGCTAATTTTTCCAAGAGAATTAAAAAAATATGATCCATCATTCACCGGTTAACCGGTATATAGACAGGGAAAAAAGTTGGCTGGCATTTAATGCCCGTGTATTACAGGAAGCAGCAGACGAAACCGTGCCGCTATTAGACAGGCTTCGGTTTTTAGGAATATTTTCAAATAATTTCGACGAGTTTTTTCGTGTGCGCTATGCGGCTATACGCCGTTTAAGCCTCGAGGGCATTACCAGTGAAGAGTTACCTCTTACTGATTCTGCCCATAAACTGCTTGGTGAAATTACCGAAATTGTAATTGAGCAGCAAAGCGAAAGCCTACGTATACTGAGCCGGATAGAAAAAGAGCTGGAGAAAGAAAACATCTTTATGGTGAATGAAACACAGCTAAACCGGGAGCAGGAACTTTTTGTAAAAGACTATTTCATACAAAAGGTAAGTAACGAACTCGTTACCATTATACTTAATGACCTTGAAGAATTTCCGTTGTTAAGAGATACGGCAGGTTACCTTGCTGTAAAAATGGTAATGAAGGCTAAGAAAGAGGGCGATGAAAAGCGCGTAAGGTACGCACTTATAGAAATGCCCAGAAGTATAGGGAGGTTTGTAATATTACCAGCTATTAAAGAAAAGCAGTACATAATAATGCTTGACGATGTTATAAGGTTTAACCTGAGTAATATTTTCAACATATTTAAGTATGAGAGCATCTCCGCACACATGATTAAAATTACGCGTGATGCCCAGCTGGAACTCGATACTGATCAAACCAAAAGTTTGATGGAAAAAATATGGACCGGCGTTAAAGACAGGCGTATAGGCGAACCCGTACGTTTTGTTTATGATGTGGCCATTGAGGAAGATACATTGGCATTTTTCCTGGATCGTTTAAAGATTGATGCTACAGACAGTATTATCCCTGGTGGGCGCTACCACAACCGCCGTGACTATATGGATTTCCCTACTCTGGGGCGTGCCGACCTAGTATACCAGCAAAATCCTCCATTGCCTGTAAACGGGCTTACCATGGAGGGCAGCATACTGCAACGCATTAAAAAGAAAGATTATCTGCTGTATGCTCCGTACCAGTCATACTCTTATGTAATTAAATTTCTTAGGGAAGCAGCGCTGGACCCTAAAGTTATCAGTATAAAAATTACGCTGTACAGGCTTGCTAAAAATTCGCAGATTATCAGCTCGCTTATAAATGCTGTAAAAAATGGCAAGAAAGTTACCGTGCAAATAGAATTACAGGCACGTTTTGATGAGGCCAGTAATATAACCTACGCCGAAATGATGCAAACTGAAGGCATCAACCTTATATTTGGCGTTAAAGGGCTGAAAATACATAGTAAAATATGTATGATAGAACGTATGGAAAGTGGTAAAGTAAAACGTTATGGTTTTATATCTACCGGTAACTTTAACGAAAGTACCGCAAAGGTGTATACTGATGTTACCCTGTTTACGGCCCATACACAAATATTAAAAGAAGTAGGTAAGATATTTGACTTTTTTGATGTTAACTATCGTCTATACCGCTATAAGCATCTTATAGTTTCGCCACATTACACCCGTAATAAGTTCTACAAACTTATAGATCGTGAAATCCTGAACGCCATAGCGGGTAAACCTGCATACATAAAGCTTAAAATGAACAGTCTTACTGATTTCCGTATGATAGATAAGCTATATGAAGCCAGTAGGGAAGGGGTTAAAATCCAGATGATTATAAGAGGTATGTGTTGTCTTATCCCGGGCATACCGGGCATGAGTGAAAACATTGAAGCGATTAGCATAGTAGATAATTACCTGGAACACCCCAGGATTTATATTTTTGCCAACGACGGTAATCCTGATATTTATATTTCATCGGCTGACTTTATGACACGAAACCTGGATTCGCGCGTGGAAGTAACTTGCCCGATTTATGACGAAGAGATAAAAAAGGAGTTGCTTGATACGTTTGAAATTGGTTGGAAAGGCAACGTAAAAGCACGCATCCATAGCGAAAAGATGGAGAACAAGTACCGTAAAAAGTCTAATGCCAAACCATTCAGGGCACAGCTTGAAACCTATAACTACTATCGTAATAAGCTTGAAGTAATATACGAAACTGTAAGTCCGGACGGCGAACATGCGGAAGTGGTTAAATCAGATGATGCCACTACCGAAAACAACTAAAACACGAGTTTTATATAACGAATGATTGAATTAAAGAAATATGCAGCAATAGATATTGGCTCTAATGCCATGAGATTACTTGTTACTAATATTGTTGTAGCACCAGATAAGGAAACACAATTTAATAAAGCGTCTTTAGTGCGTGTACCCATACGTTTAGGACAAGATGCCTTTACCGTGGGTGAAATCACTGAGGAAAATATAGAGCGCATGGTAGATGCCATGAAAGCTTACAAGCTGCTTATGAAGGTTCATAAAGTGGAGCGCTACATGGCTTGTGCCACTTCTGCCATGCGTGAGGCTTATAACGGCCAGGAAGTGGCAGATATAATAGCCCGTGAAGCCGATATTAAAATAGATATTATAGACGGTAAAAAGGAAGCGGCAATAATTGCCAGTACTGATTTACATGAGTTTTTTAAACCGGGTCAAAACTATCTGTTTGTTGATGTTGGTGGCGGAAGCACAGAGTTTTCATTATTTGCCGATGGTAAAATAGTGGCATCAAAGTCATTTAAAAACGGCACCGTACGCCTGCTTAACAACATGGTTAATGAGGTGGTTTGGCAAGAAATAGAAAAATGGATTAAAGCAGTAACAGAGCCGTATGAAAATCTTAGCCTTATAGGTTCCGGAGGTAATATTAATAAGTTGTTTAAACTTTCTGGGAAAAAGCAGGATAAGCCACTTTCTTATTTTTATTTGCATAGCCAGTATCAGATGCTCAACAGTCTTACCTATGAACAGCGAATTACTGACCTGGAGCTTAATCCCGATCGTGCAGACGTAATTATCCACGCTACACGCATCTATCTTAATGCAATGAAATGGAGTGGTGCCCGTAATATATTTGTACCTAAAATAGGATTAAGTGATGGTATTGTAAAAGCAATGTATTACAACCGCGTATAAGTAAATCTAATATAACCCATTACAGGGCTTCCCTAAAAGCCCTGTAATGATCTGCAGTTTCAGAAAGCATTTCCAGTGTTAGTGGTTTGCTTTTAAAAAACACCCCATAATTTTTAGCTTTCCCCATGTCATCCGGATTTTCAGATGTGCTTAGCATGGTTATAATAAGGCTTTTAGGTTTTCCGTGAGATATTTTATTATATTCCTCTAAAAATTCCCATCCGGTCATTCCGGGCATATTAATATCTAGAAAAATCACGTCAGGTACTTTTGTATCGCTATTAAGGTGTTCTAACGCATCATTTGCAGATAGATACGTTATAATTTCTATGCCAGGGTTAAATTTTTTAATGGCTCTCTCGTGAAAAAAATTATCTGTTTTATTGTCGTCAATAAGCATTATACATTGTATCATGGCCTTCGCGGTTTAGTTTTTTTAGTTTGGATTACCTTCAAGATAGTAGTAAAATTAAAAATGTACTGGCAAAAACGCAAATTTAACTTGAGAATTTGAAAAGAAAATCATGCGAATAGGATTATGGTTTTAAGATAGGAATTGTGAATTTAAAAGTACTTCCATCACCATTAGACTCTACCCATATTTTTCCTCCATGCATTTCTACAATCTTTTTACAATTTGCTAATCCCACACCGTACCCGTCATATTCCTCCTCGCGGTTTAGTCGTTGAAAGATGTTAAAAATGGTAAGAGCGTGCTTTTCTTCAATGCCAATACCGTTGTCTTTAACATAAAACTCGTATACGTTGTCCTTTAAATCATGGCCTATATAAATAACAGGGGCAGTATCTTTTTTTCTAAATTTAATAGCGTTGTTTATCAGGTTTTGCAGTAGTTGCCGCAGTTCTGTTTCGTAAACAAATATTGTAGGTAATGAAGTAGCTGTAATAATCACACTATTTGTTTTCTTAACCAGGCTATTCAGGTCTGCCTTAACATCGTCTAATGTGTGATTAACATCTGTAAGATTTAATGATTTGTTACGGCCAAGTAATCCATAATCCAGTAGGTTTTTTATAAGTCGGCTCATGCGCGTGGTAGCATGCTTCATAGCGCTTAGATGTTCTGAAATTTCGCCTTCTATTTCATTAGGATAGTCTTCCTCTAAAAGAGTTATGTAGTTAGCTACGGTACGCAGCGGTTCTTGTAAATCGTGTGAAGCAATATAGTTAAACTGCTCCATTTCCTGATTTTTTATCTTGAGTTCCCTTAGTTGTTGCTGTATAATTTTTTCGCTTGTCTTGCGGTCGGTAATATCCACCACCGATGCCAAACCTACTAATCCATCTTCTGTTTTTAGAGGTGTAAGGCCAATTTCAATAGGAAATTCCTCACCATTCTTTCGTCTGGCATATAAATTAGCGTTGGAGCCAAAATATCTGGAAAAAGGATTAACGAAAAAACGCCTCATTTTTCCTGGGTGCGCGGCATGCAGCCTCTGTGGGAGCAAGATTTCGAGTTCTTTGCCTAGTAATTCCTCTCGTTTATAGCCAAACATTTTTTCAGTTTCCCTATTTACTAGTATAATCTTACCTTCGCTGTTCCCCATTACAAGAGCGTTAGGCAACGCTTCAAAAATTAAATTTAGCCGATCATTTATCAGATCTTTTTTTTGCTGCAGGTTATTTACATTTTTAGACGTTTCCCAAATAAAAATAAAGCTCAGTACCATAACTGCTACAGAAAATATTGCCGAACCAACGCCTGTGTTTAAAATACGGTATTTTTCTACATAAATGTCCAGATAGCTAATAACAATCATTGCTATTGTAATTTTGAAAAACAAATTACGAGCTAAAATATTTCCAATCTGATCGCCTGTAAAAAGTCCCGTTATTCCAAGCTTATAGTTAATCAGACTGGCTCCGGAGGACACCAAATGTAAACATATTGCAGTATGTAATGCCATTGGTGTACTAATATTAAAACTATATAAAGGCTCTACATTAAACAGGTAACCCAGAATTACAACAAATGTTATTACTGATACTGTATGTAGCATATACTGCCCAATTTTTTGTAACCTTATGTTATAGACAGGAATAAATAAGAAGGCTACACCCGTTACCAATATACTGGTAGCTGTAATGGCAGACATTCTACCGGGAGAAGCTCCTGGATTAATAATGTCACGGTCGGGTACAAAGAGATTATCTATAGAAAATCCAACTACATTAAACATTTCCAGCAGCGTGTAAAAAGAAATTATCATTGTAAGCACTGTACATGCCAACGATATGACGTAGAGCTTTCTAAAAAAGTGGACGCTATTTAATATTAGTGACTTTCCGAGAAAAATTATACATAGTGCTGTATTAAACTTCATTGAAGTATATCCGCTGACAACAGATTTTAACTGCCAGTTGCCGGTATACCAACCAAAAATAACAAGAAGCCCTACAATAACTGCAAAGTTGCCAGCACCAAACGCTATATATTTATATTTAATTTTTTTTGTTAATGACATAATTTTTATAGGTTAATTTGCTGACTTTTATAAAGGTTATTACCAAATTTATTAAATAAATTCTATCCATACGTTTTTATTTATATAATCTGCCATATGATTTTCATCATTAAAAGTGTCATGTTGTCATGCAAGGTGGAAAATTGCCGTACTTTCTTGTTGTGGCATAATCATTGACTAACTGATAGCGTGAACATAAACAGAGTAACTAATAACAAGTAAAAATATAACTATAACAAAAATGAGTAAAATAATCGGAATCGACTTAGGAACAACTAACTCCTGTGTAGCCGTAATGGAAGGTGGCGAACCGGTAGTTATTGCAAATGCTGAAGGAAAAAGAACTACACCATCTGTTATCGCTTTTGTAGAAGGTGGTGAAATTAAGGTTGGTGATCCGGCTAAAAGGCAGGCAGTAACTAACCCTACAAAAACCATTGCTTCAATTAAGCGTTTTATGGGTAATAAATACTCAGAAAGCAACAAAGAGGCGAGCACCGTAGCTTATAAAGTTGTAAAAGGTGATAACGATACCCCTCGTGTAGATATAGATGGCCGCCTTTATACTCCGCAAGAGCTTAGCGCTATGACGCTTCAGAAGATGAAAAAAACTGCTGAAGACTACCTTGGACAAACAGTAACAGAGGCTGTTATTACAGTTCCTGCATATTTTAACGATGCACAACGCCAGGCTACTAAAGAAGCCGGTGAAATTGCAGGCCTTAAAGTAAGAAGGATTATTAATGAACCCACTGCGGCTGCTTTGGCTTACGGTCTTGATAAGGCTGGTAAAGACCAGAAAATTGCAGTATACGATTTAGGTGGTGGTACTTTTGACATCTCTATCCTTGAACTTGGTGATGGTGTATTTGAAGTACTTTCTACAAACGGTGATACCCACCTTGGTGGTGATGACTTTGACCAGGTAATCATAGACTGGTTAGCTAATGAGTTTAATAGCGAAGAAGGTGTAGACTTACGTAAAGATCCTATGGCGCTTCAGCGTTTAAAAGAAGCTGCTGAAAAAGCTAAGATTGAACTTTCTGCATCTGCACAAACTGAAATTAACCTGCCATATGTTACAGCTACAGCATCGGGCCCTAAACACCTAGTAAAAACACTTACACGTGCTAAGTTTGAGCAACTTGCAGATGAGCTTGTGCAACGTTCTATGAAACCGGTTGCTAAAGCGCTACAAGATGCAGGACTTAAAACATCTGATATAGACGAGGTTATCCTTGTAGGTGGTTCTACACGTATACCACGTATACAGGAAGAGGTGGAGAAATTCTTTGGCAAAAAACCTTCAAAAGGTGTTAACCCAGACGAAGTTGTGGCTATAGGTGCTGCTATTCAGGGTGGTGTACTTACAGGTGATGTTAAAGATGTACTGCTTCTTGACGTAACGCCACTTTCTCTTGGTATAGAAACTATGGGTGGTGTAATGACCAAGCTTATCGAAGCTAACACTACTATTCCTACCAAAAAATCGCAAGTGTTCTCTACTGCTGCCGATAATCAGCCAAGCGTAGAAATCCACGTGCTACAGGGAGAAAGGCCAATGGCTAACGACAATAAAACTATAGGCCGTTTCCACTTAGATGGTATTCCACCAGCACAAAGGGGTGTGCCTCAGATAGAAGTTACCTTTGATATTGATGCAAACGGTATTATAAAGGTATCTGCTACAGATAAAGGTACAGGAAAATCTCACGATATCCGTATCGAAGCATCTTCAGGTCTTACTCCGGAAGAAATAGAAAGGATGCGTCGTGAAGCAGAAGCAAACGCCGATGCTGATAGAGCTGCAAAAGAAAAGGCTGAAAAACTAAACGAAGCCGATGCTATGATTTTCCAAACGGAAAAACAACTTACTGAGTTTGGTGATAAGCTTTCTGCCGGAAACAAGTCTACTATTGAAGCAGCTCTTGAAAGCCTGAAAAAAGCGTACGAAAGTAAAGACGCTGCAACTATTCAACCTGCACTTGATCAAATCAATGAGGCTTGGAAAAATGCATCAGAAGAACTTTACAAAGCTCAGGCAGAAACTGCACAAGGTGGAGGCCAACAGGCAGAACCTCAGGCAGCAGAAGCTGGAGATAATGTACAGGACGTAGATTTTGAAGAAGTAAAGTAGTTTACACTTCAGATATTTAATATACTAGGAAGAACTGCTCAAAAGGCAGTTCTTTTTTTATGCAGTAATTTTTATTTTACATTGAATAGCAACTTATTTAATTACTAAACAAATTTAATAAAAAAGCCATCCCGTAAAGGATGGCCTATCAATATATTGCATTAAGTGATTAAGCAAGTTTAGCAAGTATAGCATTAAGCGTAGCGCTTGGTCTCATTGCTGCGTCGGTTTTAGCATAGTCCGGGTGGTAATAACCGCCTATTTCCTGTGCTTTACCTTGTGCGGCAATTAATTCAGCGTCAATTTTTGCTTCATTTTCCGTAAGCTCTGCGGCAATAGGTGTAAATATAGCTTTAAGCTCCGCATCTTTGTCTTGTGCTGCAAGTGCCTGCGCCCAGTAAAGTGCGAGATAGAAGTGAGAGCCACGGTTGTCTATCTGGCCTACACGGCGTGCAGGAGACTTATCGTTTTCAAGGAATTTTTCATTTGCAGCATCAAGCGCCTCACTAAGTACAAGTGATTTAGCATTGTCCTGAGTCTGGCCTAGGTGCTCAAGCGAAACACCAAGAGCAAGGAACTCACCTAGTGAATCCCAACGCAGGTAGCCTTCTTCTACAAATTGCTGCACGTGCTTAGGAGCAGATCCGCCTGCGCCCGTTTCAAATAAACCACCACCGTTCATTAGCGGAACAATAGAAAGCATTTTAGCTGATGTACCAAGTTCAAGGATAGGGAACAGGTCTGTAAGATAATCACGTAGCACGTTACCGGTTACAGAAATAGTGTCTTTACCATCTTTAATACGCTCCAGTGAGAATTTAGTAGCTGCTATAGGATCAAGAATTTGTATGTCAAGCCCTGTAAGGTCGTGGTCGTTAAGGTAAGTTTTAACTTTAGCTATAAGTTCACGATCGTGTGCACGGTTTTCATCTAACCAAAATACAGCTGGGGTATTGCTCAACCTTGCGCGGTTTACGGCAAGTTTTACCCAGTCCTGAATAGGAGCATCTTTGGTTTGGCACATCCTGAAAATATCGCCGGCCTCTACAGGCTGTTCCATATATACGGTACCGTTGTTATTATCTATTACTTTAATAACACCATTTGCAGTAGCCTGGAATGTTTTGTCATGAGATCCGTATTCTTCCGCTTTTTGCGCCATAAGCCCCACGTTTGGAACGCTACCCATAGTGGCAGGGTTAAACGCACCGTGTTGCTTACAAAAGTCTATTGTAGCTGTGTAAATGCCGCTGTAAGACCTGTCTGGTATAATAGCTTTAGTATCTTGTTGTTTACCTTCTACATTCCACATCTGTCCGCTTGTACGTATCATGGCAGGCATAGAAGCATCTACAATAACATCGCTTGGTACATGCAGGTTAGTAATACCCTGGTCTGAGTTTACGTAGGCAAGGGCAGGAGCAGTAGTATAAACAGCTTCAATAGCGGCTTTAACTTCCGCTTCTTGCGGAGTACCTGCAATTTTAGCATATACATCTCCAAGACCATTACGTGTATCTACACCAAGTTGCTTAAACAAATCAGCATATTTTTCAAAAACGTCTTTATAGAAAACTTCTACAATAGCGCCAAAAATGATAGGGTCTGAAACCTTCATCATGGTAGCTTTCAGGTGTACAGAAAACAGTACGTCTTTTGCTTTTGCATCTTCAATTTCTTTAGAAACAAACGCTTTAAGTTTGGCCAGGTTCATTACAGAACTGTCTATAATCTCGCCAGCTTTAAGTGGGGTAGAAGCTTTTAATACATTAACGCTACCATCGGCACTTGTAAACTCTATTTTAACATCAGTTGCTGCACTTACAGTAACAGATTTTTCACTGCCGTAAAAGTCTCCGTCCTGCATACTTGCAACATGCGTTTTGCTATCTGAAGTCCATGGACCCATAGAGTGCGGATGCGCTTTAGCGTAATTTTTCACCGCTTTTGGAGCACGGCGGTCTGAATTTCCTTCGCGTAAAACCGGGTTAACTGCAGATCCTAATACTTTTGCATATTTCGCTTTAACAGCCTTTTCTTCATCGGTTTGTGCATCTTCAGGATAGTTTGGCACATTAAAGCCCTGTTCCTGAAGTTCTTTTATTGCTGCTTTAAGTTGTGGTACAGATGCAGATATGTTTGGAAGCTTTATAATATTAGCTTCCGGTGTATTAGCAAGATCGCCCAGTTCTGTAAGCGCGTCGCCTATTTTTTGAGCGTCGGTTAAATTTTCAGGAAAGTTGGCCAGGATTCTTCCTGCCAGCGAAATATCCCTGGTTTCTACATTTATTCCTGCAGTTGAGGCAAATGCCTGCACGATAGGCAAAAATGAGTGTGTAGCCAGCATTGGGGCTTCATCCGTTATCGTGTAGTAAATTTTTGATTTATCGGACATCTTCTGAATGTTTAAAACTTCATTGGGAAAATGAACCAATGAAGCTGATTGTTAATACGTTATTTAATGTTTGTTTGTGCTTAAAAAGTTGCCTTTGTTTAATTGTGTTTAAACAACAGATAAAGGCTCGCAAATATAGCGAAATGTACCGAAAAATCAGGGGTATATTTTCGTAAAAAATCGATGTAGTTTTTGTAGTATCAACAATTTAAATCAGAATTTTTTTCGTTATTAAATTTGATAATGATGGCTGTTCGTACTTAGGTATAAATAAAAATCCCTGCCATTAACAATGACAGGGATATATTATTATGACAGATGTAGTTTAGCTGGCAGGATTTTCTGCTTTGCGTATCGTAACTACTAACTCTGAAGCACCATCTTCAAGATCCATAAAAATCTCATCTCCGGCAGAAATCTTAGAAGTAATAATTTCTTCTGCTAAAACGTCTTCAACATATTTCTGTATGGCACGTTTCAGTGGCCTCGCACCATATTGCTTGTCAAAACCTTTGTCTGCAATAAAATCTTTAGCTTTTTCGCTAAGTTGAATATTATAACCAAGGTCTTTTACTCTCGAATAAAGTTTCTCAAGTTCTATAGTAATGATTTTATCGATATGCTCTTTTTCAAGAGGGTTAAATACAATAATATCATCTATCCTGTTAATGAACTCAGGAGCAAATGTCTTTTTAAGCGCAGCTTCAATTACGCCTTTGCTGTGTTCGTCTGCTTGCATAACTTTTGCCGAGGTACCAAAACCAACACCCTGACCGAAATCTTTAAGCTGACGCGCACCTACGTTAGATGTCATGATGATAATGGTGTTTTTAAAATCAATCTTGCGTCCCAAGCTATCTGTAAGGAAACCATCGTCCAGCACCTGAAGCATCATGTTAAATACATCCGGGTGGGCTTTCTCAATCTCATCTAATAACACAACCGCATACGGCTTACGTCGTACCTTTTCGGTAAGCTGTCCGCCTTCTTCGTAACCTACGTACCCCGGAGGTGCTCCTACAAGGCGAGATATAGCGAATTTTTCCATATACTCGCTCATATCGATTCGTATAAGGGCGTCTTCGCTATCAAAAAGCTCCTTAGCAATAACTTTAGCCAGCTGCGTTTTACCAACACCGGTTTGACCCAGGAAAATAAACGAGCCTATAGGCTTGTTCGGATCTTTAAGGCCTGCACGGTTACGCTGGATAGATTTAGCAATTTTTTGAACCGCTTCATCTTGCCCAATTACCTTACCTTTAATCAGTTCCGGTAGTTTAGCTAACTTGTTGCTTTCAGTTTGCGCAATACGATTTACAGGTATGCCTGTCATCATACTAACAACGTCAGCCACATTATCTTCAGTAACAGTTACACGATTGTTTTTAGAATCTTCTTCCCACTGCTCCTGGGCTATGGCAAGTTCTTTTTCAATTCGTTTTTCGTCGTCACGAAGCTTGGCAGCCTCCTCGTATTTCTGTTTTTTAACAACGCTGTTTTTAAGTTCACGCACTTCTTCAAGCTGACGTTCTAAATCAAGTATTTGTTTAGGAACATCAATATTTGTAATGTGAACGCGGCTTCCTGCTTCGTCCAAAGCGTCAATAGCCTTGTCCGGTAAAAAGCGCTCGCTCATATACCTGTCTGTTAACTTAACACAAGCCTCAATAGCTTCAGGTGTATAGATAACGTTGTGGTGATCTTCGTATTTATTTTTAATGTTGTTCAGTATGGTAATAGTTTCAGGGACACTGGTAGGCTCTACCATAACTTTTTGGAAACGTCTTTCAAGAGCACCATCTTTTTCTATGTATTGCCTGTACTCGTCCAGCGTTGTAGCACCAATACATTGAATTTCGCCACGGGCAAGAGCCGGCTTAAACATATTGCTGGCATCAAGCGAGCCTGTAGCACCACCTGCGCCCACTATAGTGTGGATTTCGTCAATGAAAAGAATAATATCGTCGTTCTTTTCCAGCTCGTTCATTACAGCTTTCATGCGCTCTTCAAACTGGCCGCGGTATTTAGTGCCTGCAACTAAGCTGGCAAGGTCAAGGGTAACCACACGTTTGTTGAATAGAATACGCGATACTTTTTTCTGAATAATGCGCAATGCAAGGCCTTCGGCAATAGCAGATTTACCCACACCCGGTTCTCCTATAAGAAGTGGATTATTCTTTTTACGACGGCTAAGGATTTGGCTTACGCGCTCAATTTCCTTTTCGCGGCCTACTACAGGGTCTAGTTTGCCTTCTTCGGCAAGTTCTGTAAGATCGCGCCCGAAGTTATCCAGTACAGGTGTTTTCGACTTTTTGTTTGCCTTATTTGTTCCGGCAGATGGGTTACTGAAGCCACCGTCGCCACGAAGGCTGTCATCTTGTCCGGAATCGTCGTTGTAGGATTCTGCCTTTGGCAGGTTTTCCATAAAGTCTTCTTCGTTTGTTGTCATGCTAATGAACTTTTCTTTAACGGTTTCGTAATCAATTTTAAGCTTGTTCAAGAGCTTTGTTGTAGGGTCATTCTCATTGCGCAGTATGCATAAAAGCAGGTGCGCTGTACTTATACTACTGCTTTGAAATACCTTGGCTTCCAGAAATGTAGTACGTAGCGCCCTTTCTGCCTGGCGGGTAAGATGCAGGTTCTTCTTTTCGTTATTTCGCTCGGCAGTGGGATTAGCCGGACTAAGTATTTCTACTTTTTTTCGAAGATGTTCTAGATCTACCGATATGCTGTTGAGAATGGTTATGGCTTTGCCCTGGCCATCTCTGAGAATGCCTAACATCAGGTGCTCTGTGCCAATGAAGTCGTGCCCCAGCCGAAGTGCTTCCTCCTTGCTGTAGGTTATTACATCTTTGACTCTTGGCGAAAAATTATCATCCATAAAATTGCCCTTTCTATACTGAAGTAAATTTAAGTAATTAGTGAGGAATTTGCAAAAACTGTACCTTTAAATCAGGTGTCAGCTAATAGACGAAAAAAAATCGAGAAATAAAAGTTTTTTGTCAGTATTTGGTAAAGCTTTAAGATTCAGGAATGTTGAAAAAACGGGTAAAAATGTTGCTTTAAAATGCTGAATTCTTTTTTTTATTCTGTATATTGGCGCGTTTTGTAATAACTATAAATTTTAATTATAATTACTTATGGCTGAAGGAGAAAAGTTAATTCCCATTAATATAGAAGACCAAATGAAGTCGGCCTACATCGATTATTCGATGTCGGTAATCGTTTCCAGGGCGCTTCCGGATGTAAGGGATGGCTTGAAACCCGTGCACAGAAGGGTATTGTACGGAATGTATGAACTTGGGGTACTTAGTAACAGGGCACATAAAAAATCAGCCAGGATTGTAGGAGAGGTACTGGGTAAATATCACCCGCACGGCGATTCATCTGTATACGACACTATGGTGCGTATGGCCCAGGACTGGAGCCTTCGTTACCTTATGGTAGACGGCCAGGGTAACTTTGGGTCTATAGATGGCGACAGCCCTGCAGCAATGCGTTATACAGAGGCAAGGCTTAAAAAGCTTTCTGAAGATATTATGAGTGACCTTGATAAGGAAACGGTAGATTTTCAGCTAAACTTTGATGATACGCTGCAAGAGCCTACAGTAATGCCTACACGTATACCAAACTTATTAGTAAATGGTGCCAGTGGAATCGCTGTAGGTATGGCTACTAATATGGCGCCACATAACCTTAGTGAGGTTATAGATGGTATACTTGCTTATATAGATAACACAGATATTGAGATAGACGAACTGATGCACCATATAAAAGCCCCTGATTTTCCTACGGGTGGTGTGATTTATGGTTATGAGGGAGTTCGTGAGGCATTTAAAACAGGTAGGGGCAGGGTAGTACTGCGTGGTAAAGCTTCTTTTGAAGAGCTTGAAGGACGTGAGGCTATTATTGTTACCGAGATACCATATCAGGTTAACAAAGCAGAAATGGTTAAGAAAACCGCTGACCTTGTTAATGAGAAAAAGATTGAGGGTATTGCCAACATAAGGGATGAAAGTGACCGTAACGGTATGCGTATTGTTTACATCCTTAAAAAGGATGCTGTGCCAAACGTGGTGCTTAATACGCTGTATAAATTTACACCGCTACAGTCATCATTCAGTGTAAATAATATTGCGCTTGTTAACGGGCGTCCGCAGTTGCTGAATCTTAAAGACATGATTCACCATTTTGTGGAGCACAGGCATGATGTTGTGGTACGCCGTACACAGTATGAATTAAGGAAGGCCGAAGAACGCGCGCACATATTAGAAGGACTTATAATAGCTTCAGACAATATTGACGAGGTTATTGCTATTATACGTAGCTCTAAAGATGGTGAGGAAGCACGCGGCCGCCTTATGGAGCGTTTTAGCCTGAGCGAAATACAGGCACGCGCCATTGTAGAAATGAGGCTGCGCCAGCTTACGGGTCTTGAGCAGGATAAACTCCGTGCAGAGTACGCCGATATTATGAAACTCATTGCCGAGTTAAAAGCGCTCCTTGCCAGCAAAGAGCTAAGGATGGAACTCATTAAAGAAGAACTTCTTGAAGTTAAAGATAAATATGGAGACGACCGCCGTAGCCAGATAGAGTATAGCGGTGGCGACGTAAGTATTGAAGACCTTATTGCCGATGAAAATGTGGTTATTACCATTTCTCACGCCGGTTATATCAAGCGTACTCCATTAAGCGAATATAAAACGCAGAACAGGGGCGGTGTAGGTCAAAAAGGTGTGGCTACACGTGACCAGGACTTCCTGGAGCACTTGTTTGTAGCTACAAATCACCAGTATATGTTATTCTTTACGCAAAAAGGTAAATGTTTCTGGATGCGTGTTTACGAAATTCCGGAAGGAAGTAAAACAAGTAAAGGACGCGCTATACAAAACCTTATAAACATAGAGAATGATGATAAGGTAAAAGCATTTATTTGTACCCAGGATCTTAAAAATGAGGAGTATGTAAACAGCCATTATGTAATTATGGCTACCAAAAAGGGTATTGTAAAGAAAACCCTGCTTGAGCAGTACTCTCGCCCAAGGCTTAACGGTATTGCTGCTATTACCATCCGTGAAGATGATGAGCTGTTAGAGGCTAAATTAACCACCGGTGAAAGCCAGGTACTTATAGCCGTTAAGAGCGGTAAACTGGTACGTTTTGAAGAGGGTAAAACAAGACCGATGGGCCGTAGTGCCAGCGGTGTGCGCGGTATTACCCTTGCTGATGATAACGACGAGGTAATAGGCATGGTTTCTGTAAACGATATGAATAGCGAAATTCTGGTAGTATCTGAAAAAGGTTATGGTAAACGAAGCAGCCTTGAGGATTACCGTATTACCAACCGAGGTGGTAAAGGAGTTAAAACACTTAATATTACAGATAAAACAGGTCAGCTTGTTTCTATAAATAACGTTACCGATGCCGATGATCTAATGATCATCAATAAATCAGGGCTTACTATACGTATGATGGTAAGTGACCTTAGGGTTATGGGCCGTGCTACACAGGGTGTACGCCTTATAAATATTAAGGGTAATGATTCTATTGCTGCTGTGGCAAAAGTATTGCGTGAAGAAGACGCGGTAGACGAAGCGGCACTTGAAGCACTTGAGGGCATGGATGAAAATGGTGTTGCCGGTATTATAGCGCCTGAAGGTGTTGACCCAGACGACTTAACCATTGATCCTGAAGATTTCACAACAGAAGAATAAACAACAATAACACAGTTATATATGAAAATGCAATACGCGGTAGCGGCTTCGCTACTACTTTCGTTAAGTGCTTTTGCCCAGAAAGAGGAGCTTAAGGCATTAAAAAAACTTGATGATCAAAAAACGCCTATTACTGACGCCCAAATACAGGAATATAATACGCTGTTTTCTGCTTTTGAATCGAAAATGGGAGCTGCCACTGAGGAGCAAAAGAGAGATTTTTATTACTACAGAGGTACCTATTATCTTGTTGTAGATATTGAAAAAAATCCGGCTAATGTTGTCAATGCTGTTAATAAAGGCATGGAAGATATCAATAAGCTTCTTGAAATAGAAAAAAACGGTAAGAAGAAATATACTGAAGAAATTCAGACGCAGTTGTTGCCACAGATGAAAATGGGACTTTTACAATTGGTGCAGCCTTTGCAGCAGCAACAAAAGTTTAAAGAGGCCGCTACAGTATATGCCCTTATTTACAAGATAGATCCAAAAGATCCGTTTAACTTATACAATGCTGCCGCAATGGCTATTAACGCCAAAGACTATGATAAGGCTTTGGAGTATTATCTTGAACTGGACAAGCTTGGTTTTACAGGAGAGCAAACCTACTACATTGCCAAGAACAAAGCTAACGGACAAGAAGAGTCTTTTAAAGACCGTGCATCTATGGATGCTATGGTGAAGACTGGTGTTTATGAAGACCCGAAAGAGGAGAAACAGCCGTCGGTACGTCCTGAAATTGTTAAGAATATAGCGCTTATATATAACATGAAAGGTGAAACTGAAAAAGCAAAATCATTTTTTGCAAACGCGCGTAAAGAAAACCCTTCTGACGTGAGTCTTATTGTGGAAGAGGCAAATATGTACTACAAGCAGGGAGACATGGCAACGTATAAGAAGCTTATTAGCGAAGCTGTAGCCAAAAGCCCTAATGATCATGTGTTGTTTTACAACCTTGGCGTTGTAAATATGGAATCTCAACCCGCTGAAGCTGAGAAGTATTTCTTAAAAACTTTAGAATTGAAGCCTGATTACTATGAGGCTTTGGTAAACTTAGGTACACTACAACTGGCTTCTGATAAAAAAATTGTAGACGAAATGAACAAACTTGGTACCTCGGCAAAAGATAATGCCCGTTACGAAGTACTTAAGAAACAACGTGAGGCAGTGTTTAACAAAGCACTCCCTTACCTTGAAAAGGCTTATAAGATAAAACCAAGTGATGAAAACGTAGTTTCGGTACTTGGTGGTATTTATCAGGCACTAAACCGTATGGATGACTACAAAGCGCTTAAAGCAAAAGCTAAGAAAAATTAGTGTCTATCTATATTTATAAATGACAAGGGTGGGTATATTTTTTATAACCCACCCCTTTTTATTTTAGCTACTTAGGCCTTCTTTATAAACAGCAAGTGCCCTTTCACGCGCTTCCTTATGTTCCACCATAGGCTTATATGCCAAAGTTTCCAGCTCAGGAACCCATTTTCGTATGTATTTCAGGTCTTTATCAAATTTTTTTACCTGCTCAGTAGGGTTAAAAACCCTGAAATAAGGAGCGGCATCTACACCAGATCCAGCTGCCCATTGCCAGTTTCCTACATTACTGGACATTTCATAATCCATCAGTTTCTTTGCAAAATATGCTTCGCCCCAGCGCCAGTCAATTAATAAATGTTTACACAAAAAACTTGCTACTACCATACGTACACGGTTGTGCATGTGCCCGGTTGTATTAAGTTCGCGCATACCAGCATCTACAATAGGATAACCGGTTTTTCCCTTACACCATTTTTCAAATTCTGCTTCGTTGTAGCGCCACTTAATTTTATCGTATTCCGGTTTAAAAGCTTTATTAACCGTATGCGGAAAATGCCACAGTATCTGCATGAAAAATTCACGCCAAATAAGTTCTTTTAAAAAGGTAATGTTTTCGCTCTTTTGGGCGGTATGTACCATTTTCCTTATACTTACGGCTCCGAAGCGTAAGTAAGGGCTGAGCATTGAAGTCCCTTTTATAGCAGGATAATTACGGGTGTCTTCATATTTATCTATTTTAGATCGCGCAATGTCATAAGGTTCGGGTGTAATAGAAGATGCTGTAAATCCTATGTCCTTTAAATCTAAAAAAGGATAATCATGTTTTTCAATTTTGTCTGCTTTAAGCTCAATTTTATATTCCGGCAACCCTGTCTTTTGGAGTTTCTCTATCCATTTTCGGCTGTATGGTGTATATACCACATAGGGGTCGCTGTTATCTTTAACTACCTCATTTGTTTCAAATATAACCTGGTCTTTAAATGTTTTAAAACCAACTCCCTTACTGTATAAAAAATCCTTAATTTCCTTATCACGTCTTATAGCGTAAGGCTCATAGTCATGGTTAGTGTATACGGCTTCAATATTATGATTAGATACTAATTTTGCAAATACCTTTTCGGGTGTATCAAAGAACACAGCTAGCGATCGTTGATGCTTATGAAGTGTTTTATTAATATCGTTTAATAGTTTAGCTATAAAAGTAACACGGCTATCATCTTTATCAAGCTGTTCTAAAATGTTCTTGTCAAATATAAAAATCGGCAATACCGTACCTGGTGCTTTTAATGCTTCGTGAAGCGCATGGTTATCATAGGTTCGCAAATCCCGTCTGTACCAAAATATATTCATAAAACCTATTATTTAAATTCGCCGAATAGTTCTATTAGCTTTTTGTATCTGTAATTGAATATTTCTTCCAGTTTTGGTTTTACCAAAATTGGATGTAAAAGACGTCCAAATATTCCACCGGGTATCTTATAGTGTATAAGGTCTTCCATTTCAGTGCCGCCGGGTATCTCTTTTAGAAAATGTTTATGGTGCCAAAATGAGTAGGGACCAAACCTTTGTTCATCTACAAAAAACTCCTTATCACGTACATGAGTAATCTCTGTAACCCAGCGCAATTTTATACCTAAAAGCGGCGTTACTGTATACGTGATTACTTGTCCTGCAAACATTTTCCTGTCATCTCCTCCAGTGGTTACAAAACCCATTGACTCAGGAGTTATTACGGCAAGGTTCTTGGGGTTGCTCATAAATTCCCATGCCTGATCCAGCGGAATTGGAAGTTTTTGAAATTTATGTAAAGTATAGATCATTTTGTAAGAATTATTTCTGTGAAATTAATCATTAATAGCCCTTGACAATTGATAAAAAGTACTTTTTTCATATTTTTTAACAAGTGTAAACTATAGATTAATTAATTTAGCAAAGTCAATTCAAACAAATAAATTCACAACATGAAAAAGATATTTATGGCTGCAGGCCTTGCATTAGTGCTTAGTTTGTCTGCCAGTGCTCAAATTCAAACTCCGCAAGCCAGTCCGAAGGCTACGATAGACCAAGTGGTGGGTCTTACAAATGTTAAAATTGAATATTCAAGGCCAAGTGCACGTGGAAGAGCGGTTTACGGAGAATTAGTTCCATTTGGACGTCTTTGGAGGACAGGTGCCAATGCTAATACCATTGTTACTTTTGGGGATGATGTAATTATCGCAGGCAAAACGCTGAAAGCTGGTAAATACGCATTGTACACACAACCAAAGGCAGACAGTTGGGATATAATATTTTATACAGATACAAACAACTGGGGTTTACCTGAAAAATGGGATGAAACAAAAGAGGCTGTACGCGCCACGGTAAAACCTGAATTTTTAAATCGTCCAGTAGAAACATTAAATATCGCTGTTAACAGTCTTGACAGCGACTATGCGTTTTTGGAAATTTCTTGGGAAAAAACACTTGTAGCACTAAAATTTGAGGTTCCTACACGATCTACTGCATTAAAAAGTATTGAAGAAGCAATGAGCGGGCCTACAGCAGGTTCTTATTTTGCAGCAGCACAGTATTATTATCAGAGCAATGCTGATTTAGGGAAAGCACTCAACTGGATTAACGCTGCTGTAGATAAAACACCTAAAGGTCAGGATGCTCCGTTTTATATGTTAAGGCAAAAGTCGCTTATACAGGCGAAGATGGGAGACAAAGCAGGTGCTATTGAAACTGCCAAATTATCTTTAGCCGGGGCAGAAAAAGCCGGTAATAACGATTACGTTAAAATGAACAAAGACTCTATTAACGAGTGGAGTAAGAAATAAATTTGTACAAAATACATGATAGGCGCCTTACCAAGGCGCTTTTTTTTAATCTAAAAAATATACATGAAATGCTGACTTGGGAAGAATTTGAAAAAACTGAAATGCGCGTGGGAACCATAGTATCAGCAAACGACTTTCCTGAAGCAAGGAAGCCTGCTTATCAACTGACCATAGATTTTGGTACAGAAATAGGAATCCGGAAAACGTCTGCGCAGATAACCAAACGATACAGTAAAGAAGCGCTTATAAACAGGCAGGTTATAGCTGTAGTAAACTTTCCTAAAAAGCAAATTGCTAATTTTATGAGCGAGTGTCTGGTACTGGGTGCGGTGGGAGAGGCAGGAGACGTGGTTCTACTTTCTACTGACGTAAAAGTAGAGAACGGCCTTCGTATAGGATAAAACAAAAATGCTCTGCAATTGCAGAGCATTTTTGTTATTTAGATACCTCTTACTAAAATGCAAGAAGCGCTTTATTATATTCGCGAAGGTCTGAAAGATTATTCTTGTGAGACAGGTCGCTAAAAAGAGAAACCAGGTACTCTAAACTCTCCATATTATTTTCAGTACCGGCAGCATTTTCTGAAATTGCTTCCTCTTCATCAAACGGCTCATCATCCGGTATAGGGATAAGGAATGCACCATTAGCTTCAATATGCTCGTAAGTTAAACGCAGCGCCTTGGTAAGTACCGGGTTGTTTTCTTCTAACGAGTATTCACGTAGCTTTTTAAGGTCGGCTACAATTTTTTCGGCATCAAAGCCATGTTTAAAAAGGTCAACCTGAATTTTGTTAATCAGTTTCTGTGCACTCGGATGTTCCACGATAATGTAGTTTAATTAAATTATTTTCGGAATTGCAAAAATAACATTTTATCCTTTATTGCAACACCATTTTTAAAATTTTAGCAGCTTAAAAAGCCTTATTCATTTTGTCTATAATTTCGTCCAGGCAAAGGTTGTTAATGCTACCCTCGTGGGTATGGTTAGTAGCCTTAGGCGATACAAAGGTACCATCTTCTACCTGAGTACCCACAATTTTATAGGCATCACGAAACGGCACGCCCTGTGCAACCAATTCATTTAGGGCATCAACAGTAAATAAGTAATCGTACTTCTTATCGTCGAGAATATTGGTATTTACCGTGATTTCTTTAACGGCGTGGATTGCCATCTCCAAGCATGACTTAAGGGTTTGAATTGCCGGGAATAAACCTTCTTTGAGTAACTGAAAATCTCTATGATAGCCGCTTGGTAAATTATTAGTAATCAGGGTAATTTCGTACGGTAGTGCTTGTATTTTATTGCATTTACCACGAATCAACTCGAAAATATCAGGGTTCTTTTTGTGAGGCATAATACTGCTGCCCGTGGTAAGATGTGTCGGCAGGCTGATAAAGTTGAAATTCTGGCTCAGGTATAATGTAATATCCATAGCCAGTTTAGAAAGCGTACCTGCAACCGATGCTAATGCAAAAGCAGTGGTTTTCTCTGCCTTGCCACGGCTCATTTGTGCAGCTACCGAATTATACTTCAATGTGGCAAATCCCATTTCTTGTGTAGTAAATGTACGGTCTATAGGGAAGGAACTGCCATAACCTGCGGCAGAACCCAGTGGATTTTGGTCGACTACAGTTAGGGCTGCATTAAGCAGGGTAACGTCGTCAATCAGGGTTTCGGCGTAGGCAGAAAACCACATTCCGAACGATGATGGCATAGCCACTTGAAAGTGGGTGTAACCTGGTAATAATATGTTTTGGTAGGCTTTGCTCTGTGCAATAAGCAAGTCGAAAAGCTCTTTTACCTGTCCTTTTATATTTTGAAGTTCTGCTTTAAGATAAAGATGTATGTCTGTAATAACCTGATCATTACGGGAGCGTGCTGTGTGTATTTTCTTTCCTGTATCTCCTGACTTTTCGATAAGAAGGTACTCTACTTTGCTGTGTATGTCTTCAAATGAATCTTCAATTGTAAAATTGCCTTTCTGTATCTCAATCATGATTTCATCAAGGGCTTGTAAAAGTTCGTTTGCTTCACCTTCTGTAATCAGGCCTACCTTCGCCAGCATTTTTGCCTGTGCTATATTGCCAATAACATCATAGGGCGCCAATACCAAATCAAGTTCACGATCGTTGCCTACGGTGAATATATCGGTTTTTTTATCGGTAGGTATACCTTTATCCCAAAGTTTCATTTCTATAAGTTTATTTCAGGTTTCAAGTTTCAAATTTTCACAGAAACGGATAATATTAATGTTTAAGGAAAGATGTCAATATTTTGATATACAAATCAATACCTTCTTCTATTTCATGTACAAAAATAAACTCGTCGGCGCTGTGCGAACGCGGTGAATATCCGGGTCCAAGTTTAAGCGACTGACAACTTAATACCGACTGGTCACTAAGCGTTGGCGATCCATATGTAATTCTGCCTAGCGCTACACCGGCTTGTACTAATGCATGGTCTTTAGCAATGCTTGATGAGTTAAGATGTAGCGAACGTGGGTTGACTTTTACCTTATCGCCAAATTTAGCTGACAATTCTGTACGGATTATTTCCAGGACTTCAACATTGGTATAACAATCGTTTACGCGAACGTCTACCACTAGGCTACATTCTGCAGGTATTACATTATGCTGTTTGCCTGCAGCTATACCGGTAACCGTCATTTTCATAGGCCCCAGCACTTCGCTTACCTTTTCAAAACGATAGTCACGGAACCATTCTATCACAGGAATAGCGTTATAAATAGAAACATCGTCGTTAGGGTGTGCGGCGTGCCCAGGGGTACCGGAAACAACTACATCTAACACTAATAGCCCTTTTTCTGCAATGGCAAGTTGCATCTCGGTAGGCTCGCCTACAATGGCCAACTCAAGATTCGGTAAATGCTTTATAACGCTGTTTAAGCCTTTAGGTCCACTGCTTTCTTCTTCAGCAGAAGCTACAACAACCAGGTTATAGGGTAGGTTTTCTGCTTCGTAAAAAAAGGTGAAGGCTGCAATTAATGATACCAAACACCCACCGGCATCGTTACTACCCAGACCGAATAACTTTCCGTCTTCAACACTGGGTTCAAACGGATTTCGGGTATAACCTTGATTAGGTTTTACTGTATCGTGGTGTGAGTTAAGAAGTAATAGTGGCTTTCCGTCAGTAAAATTCTTATTAAACGCCCAAATATTGTTGTTTTCCCGAAGGAAGGGTATGTTGTGTTTTTTAAACCAAGCCTCTATAAGCAACGCAGTGCCTTCTTCTTCAGATGAAAAAGATTGGGTACTTATAAGTTGCTTTAGTAAAGCAATAGCTTCTTGTGTTAGTGTTAGTATGGTTGTTTCACTCATGAAATCGTGTTTTCGTTACACAGTAACCAGCGTATAAACGCTTTCTCCTTTCAGCATTTCAGGGCTGCCTATACCTATTTGTGTAACGCCTTGGTTAATAGCGTTAAAACAATTTTCTAGTTTTGGTAGCATACCAGAATGTATAATGCCTTGTTCGCGTAGTGTTTTGTAGGCGTCAAAAGTAAGGCTTTTTATAACGGATTCCTCATTTTCACTATCCATAAGCACACCTTTTTTCTCAAAACAATACATTAACCTGACGTCAAAATATTTAGAGCAAGCCACTGCAACAGTACTTGCAATGGTATCGGCATTGGTGTTTAGCAATTGACCTTTGCCGTCGTGCGTAATGGCACAAAATGCAGGAACAACATTTTGTTCTACTAATACTTTTAGCAAATCAGCATTAACGGCAAGTACATCGCCCACAAAGCCAAAATACACTGCCGCATTTTTACGCTTTTCAGATAGTATAAGATTACCATCTGCTCCGGTAAAGCCCATAGCGTTGTTGTTTAACGCTTGTAGTTGTGCGGTAATATCTTTATTTATGAGTCCGGCATAGGTCATTACGGCAACGTCTAACATGGGTTTGTCGGTAATACGCCTGCCTTCGTGGAATACCGCAGTTATACCAAGTCCTTCAGCGGTTTTGGTTGCAATTTTACCGCCACCATGCACCAATATTTTATAGCCTTTAAGCGCTGCAAAATCGGCAAGGAACGCCTTAAGCGCAATAGGATTGTCTATTACGTTACCGCCAATTTTTACAATGGTAAGTTTTGGTTTACTTTCCGTCATCTTCAAGGATTTTGGTTATAATAGCCTGTGCTGCCCATGTACGATTGTTTGCCTGTTGAATTACAATTGAACTATCGCTATCCAGCACAGCATCATTTACAATCATGTTACGGCGTACCGGCAGGCAGTGCATAAACTTACCGTTATCGGTAAGTGCCATTTTTTCGGGAGTGATGGTCCACGAAGAGTCTTTGCTGGTTATTTTACCATAGTCTATATAACTGCTCCAGTTTTTGGCATAGATAAAGTCGGCATCCTTAAATGCTTCATCCTGGTTGTGGGTAATGGTTACTCCCTCAGTAAACTCAGGGTTTAGTTCATAACCTTCAGGATGGGTAATTATAAAATCCACATCGGCTTTCTTCATTATTTTGACGAATGAATTCGGTACCGCATGCGGAAGTGCCTTAGGGTGTGGTGCCCAGGTAAGTACCACCTTAGGGCGGGGCTTTGCTTTGAATTCTTCAATGGTAAGCGCATCGGCAACTGCCTGAAGTGGGTGCTCTGTAGACCCCTCAAGGCTGATAACAGGTACTGAAGCGTATTTTTTAAACGCACTTATTACATACTCTTCTTCATCTTTTTCCTTATCCGTAAGGGTAGGGAAGCTCCTGATAGCTATGATGTCGCAATATTGAGAAACCACCTGTGCAGCTTCTTTAATATGCTCGCTGGCTGTGCCATCCATTACTACGCCGTCTTCAAACTCCAGCGTCCAGCCTTCGGTATTAAGGTTCATAACGATAGGGTGCATGCCCAGATTCAGCGCGGCTTTTTGCGTACTGAGCCTTGTCCTTAAACTTGGATTGAAGAACAGTAACCCCAAGGTTTTGTTTTTACCCAGTTCCTGGTTGGCAAAGGGAGCCGCCTTTACGGCTTTTGCCAAAGCTACAAGCCCTGCAAGGTCTTGTATATCATCTACCGAAGTGAAGTTTTTCATTTTTTAATTATAAAGATTTTCTGAAGCCAGTTTCAATGATATTAAATAGTCATTATCAAACTCAACCTGTCTGATTTTATCAAGTTTGAATACTCTGTTTTCTCCCCATTTTCCTTTTAAGTCAATCCATTGCAAAGTTATCTGCGACTCGTCGATAGCGATAAGTTTGCCCGGGTATATTGCACTGTTAGATTTTTTTGAAAACGAGAACAAGCCATATTCATTATTTAAAAACTCAAACATTGCTTTAGTATTTTCTAAAGGTATTTTTTTATTGATAGACGGTAAAACACCTTTAAGTCTTATTACCTGTTCAATAAATATTTCGTTTTCGTCCCGGTAAACGCCTTCAATATTTTTGTTTGCAACAATAACATAACCGTCAACAATAAAGTCCGAAGGATTGTTTTGCAGTAAAATCCAATCTTCAGAATAATCAAGAAGAAAACCTGAAACTGGTTCTTTCTTATCTGTAAACTCAATAGTGATGAGCGAGTTATGGTACTGACCTAATTTCATAGTTTAATTTTTTAACGCATTTTTTAGCCCTGCAAAAAACACATCAACATCCGCTTTAGTTATAGAAAGCGGTGGGAGTATGCGCAGGAGGTTCTTTTGCGAGGCATTTCCGGTAAAGATATGCTCGTTGTATATCAGCTTTTTACGAAGCTCTGTAACATCATAGTCAAACTCAAGCCCCAGCATAAGCCCGCGGCCTTTAGTATTTTTAACTTCAGCAATTTCAGCGGTTTTTTCTTTAAAATACGCGCTGATTTTATTTACGTTATCTATCAGGTTTTCATTTTCGATAACGTTAAGTACTGATAATGCAGCTGCACAAGCTAAGTGATTACCACCGAACGTAGTACCCAGTAAACCATATTTAGCTTCAAATTTTGGTGAAATCAGTATGCCACCAATAGGGAAGCCGTTACCCATACCTTTCGCAAGGCTTATTACATCCGGAGTAATACCATGCCATTGGTGTGCAAAGAATTTACCGGAGCGTCCGTAACCGCTTTGTATCTCATCAAGGATAAATACTACGTTGTTGTCGTTGCAGGCTTTTTCTATGGTTTTAAAGAATTCGGTAGTCGCCTGGTCAAGGCCACCTACACCTTGTATGCCTTCTATGATTACGCAGCTCACATCGCCTTTGGCTATTTCTGTGTTAAAGGCCGCTTCGTCATTCAATGGCAGAAATACTACTTCGTGTCCTGCGTTTAAAGGAGCTACAATGGAAGGATTGTCGGTTGCAGCCACGGCAGCCGAAGTACGCCCATGGAACGCCTTATTAAATGCTATAACTTTCTTTTTCCCATTGTAGAACGAGGCAAGTTTAAGTGCATTTTCGTTTGCTTCAGCACCCGAATTACACAGAAAAAGGGTGTAATCAGCATACCCGGAAAACTCAGGCAGCTTTTTGCCAAGTTCTTCCTGTATAGGGTTTTGTATAGAGTTTGAATAAAACCCTATTTTAGCTACCTGTTCGCTTACTGCTTTTACATACTCAGGGTGTGAGTGCCCGGCAGAAATAACGCCGTGCCCGCCGTAAAAATCCAGGTATTCCTGGCCTTTGTCGTCCCAAACTTTAGCGCCCAGTGCTTTTACCGGGGTAATGTTATATATTGGGTATACGTTAAATAAACTCATCTTTTTATGTTTGTGGTTTATTGTTTATAGTTTGTTGTTAAAACCCTGCCGCTTTCAGCTTTAATCCGGTGGTTTCTTCCAGCCCGAACATCAGGTTCATGTTTTCAATGGCCTGTCCGCTGGCACCTTTTACAAGGTTATCTATTACCGATGTTATCAGTATGTTTTTACCGTGCTGCTCCAGGCTGATAAAACAGTTGTTGGTTTGCAAAACCAACTTCATATTAATACTACTTGTGGTAACCTTTACAAATGGTTCGTTTGCGTAATACTCATTATATAGTTTTACAACCAATTCAAAATCAGTAGTGAGCTTTGTGTACAGCGTGGCGAAAATACCACGTGTAAAATCACCACGATTAGGAATGAAAAGTACTTCATCATCAAAGTCGTTTTGCAGTTGTTGTAAACTTTGTACTATTTCGCCCAAGTGCTGATGGTTAAATGCCTTATAGTGGCTCATATTACCCATCCTCCACGGGTGGTGCGACGTAGCCGACGGCATAACGCCTGCGCCTGTGCTGCCTGTTGTAGCGTTAACGTGAACAGTATCGTTTAGCAAGCCATTTTTTGCCAATGGTAGCAGTGCCAACTGTATCGCGGTAGCAAAACACCCCGGGTTAGCTATGTATTGCGCTGATTTTATAGCATCACGGTTTAGTTCAGGAAGGCCGTAAACAAAAGTTTTGCCGTTGAAGGCAGCATCTTTAACCAAACGGAAATCATTACCTAAATCGATAATCTTAGTATCGGCGGAAAATGCATTGGCTTGTAAAAAAGCCAGTGATTTTCCATGCCCAAGGCACAGGAACACCACATCTACACTAGAGTTTACCGTATCAGTAAAGTTAATATCCAGCGTACCATAAAGATCTTCATGTACCGATGCCACCGGGCTGCCGGCATTAGTAGTGCTGTACACAAAGTTTATAGAAGCCTCGGGATGATTAGCAAGTAAACGTAAAAGTTCGCCTGCTGTATATCCTGATCCTCCTATGATTCCTATATTAATCATATTGCTCTTTGTTTACGTGTGCGTAAATGTTTTGCGCATTACCCACAATCTTAATGAAGCCTTTAGCATCGTCTGCTGTCCAGGCGTTATTAACTTCACCATATTGTCCAAAACCTGAATTCATTAAATCGTGTTCTGACTCAATTCCATCTAGAGAGAAGTGGTACGGTTTCAGGCTTACGGTTACAGTTCCTGTTACGGTTTTCTGGGTGTCCTCAAGAAACGTTTCTATGTTACGCATTACCGGGTCAAGGTATTGGCCTTCATGGAACAGCATACCGTACCAGTTGCCCAGTTGTTCTTTCCAGTACTGTTGCCATTTACCCAACGTGTGTTTTTCCAGCAGGTGGTGTGCTTTGATGATGATAAGCGGAGCAGCCGCTTCAAAACCTACACGGCCTTTAATGCCAATGATGGTATCGCCTACGTGAATATCTCTACCGATAGCAAAAGCCGAAGCAAACGCTTCAAGTTTCTGAATGTTCGCAGCAGGCTTATCAAGTACGCCATTTAAGCCAACAAGTTCTCCTTTTTCGAAATGAAGGACAACTTTCTCCGCTTCTGTTTTTTGCAGTTGCGATGGGTAAGCCGAATCGGGTAGGGGTTGGCCACTGGTAAGGGTTTCTTTACCGCCCACGCTGGTTCCCCAAATACCTTTGTTAATAGAGTATTGGGCTTTTTCCCAACTGTACTCCACACCATTTTTTTGAAGGTATTCTACCTCTTCCTGACGGGTAAGCTTAAGGTCGCGAATAGGAGTAATTATATCCATTTCCGGTGCTATGGTTTGGAACACCAGGTCAAAACGTATTTGGTCATTTCCGGCACCGGTACTACCGTGGGCAATAGCTTGTGCGTCCACTTTTTTAGCGTACCGAACCGTTTCCAAAGCCTGGAATACGCGCTCTGCGCTTACCGAAAGTGGATAGGTATTGTTTTTTAGCACATTGCCATATACAAGGTATTTAATGGCTTTTTCGTAGTACTTGTCTACAATATCTAGGTTAAGGTGGTCAGCGCTGCCCAGTTCGTAAGCGCGCTTTTCTATGGCCTGCAACTCTTCTTCGCCAAAGCCACCGGTATTAATAAGTATGGTATGAACTTCATACCCCAGTTCGTTCTTCAGGTACTTAAGGCAGTACGAAGTATCTAAACCTCCGCTGTATGCCAAAACCACTTTTTTACTCATTGTCTTTTTCTTTTTTAAGGAAAAGTGCTTGCTTTATGCTTTTAAGCCGGGTAAGCACTTTTTGATTAAAATCGTATTTGGAATCTTCTTGTTTGTTCTTTTTCTCGGCAGGATCGTAAAGCATCCCGGTACAAAGGCACATTTTGTATTCCTTGCGCTGTAGTATGTCGTAGTTATTGCACCCGCTGCATCCTTTCCAAAACGAAGGATCATCGGTCAGTTCGCTAAACGGTACAGGCTTATATCCCAGGTCTGAGTTAATTTTCATAACTGCAAGTCCTGTGGTGATACCAAATATCTTGGCACCCGGGTATTTTTCCTGGGAATAGTTAAACACACGTTCCTTGATTTTCTTGGCAAGCCCGTGCTGACGGAAATCAGGGTGTACTATAAGGCCGGAGTTTGCCACAAATTTACCGTGGCTCCAGCTTTCTATATAGCAGAAACCCGCAAACCTGCCATCTGCAACTGCAATTACAGCGTCTTTGTGTTTCATCTTTTCTATGATGTACTCCGGCGTACGCTTAGCTATACCTGTACCACGTTGTATGGCCGATTCGTACATGGTATCAACAATTTGCTGTGCGAACTTATAGTGCTCTTCGCCGGCTATTATAATAGATATATTCATTTCAGCTTAAGAAATAAAGTATATAAAAATCAGTAAAATAAATAGGATAGTTTCGAAGGATACGGGCAGGACGGACCCACCCAAATATAAAGCAGACCGTTACGGCCTGAAGCGCCTCGGGCTCAGGAAAGAATTAAGGTTGCTTATATAAGCAAGTTCCCCAATTACAAGCGATATAAAAACAGTTGAAGTTTTCAATTCCTTAATCAAATAAAAGTGAACACTAGTTGTGTAAGGGCGTTTCAGCTTTATTTACGGTTGCAAAGTTAATTTATTTGATAATAGGAGGGGAGTTATTTTATTTAAAACACGTAACTTTTGAGAATACCCTATAAAAAAGGGGGTATAAAAATTAAAAATAAAATTTTTTATAAAAAAAATACGCCCTTATTACAGGGCGCACTTATTATTTAACATTACTTCTTATAAACCGGTGGTAGTAGCTTGCTGCACACTTCACCAAATCCTATGCGAATCTCGTCATTTTGGCAGTAGCCGCGCATAATTACAGAATCGCCATCGTTTATAAACTTACGCTCGGTACCGTCTTTAAGGGTGATCGGGTTTTTACCGCCCCACGTAAGTTCCAGCATTGAACCAAAACTGTCCGGGGTAGGCCCAGATATGGTACCACTACCCATAAGGTCGCCACTGTTTACACGGCAACCGTTAATGGTATGGTGCGCCAGTTGCTGCGCCATGCTCCAGTACATATACTTAAAGTTACTGTTGCTTATTACGGTTTCTTCAGCGTCCTCTGGCTGAATGGCCACCTGAAGGTTAATGTCAAAAGAATGAGCGCCTTGCTGCTGTAAGTACTCCAGCGGCTTAGGATCTTGAGCAGGCCCTTCTACACGGAATGGCTCTAATGCATCAAGCGTTACAATCCATGGCGACATAGAGGATGCAAAGTTCTTGGCAAGGAATGGCCCTAGTGGCACATATTCCCATTTCTGAATATCGCGGGCACTCCAGTCGTTAAACAGTACTAACCCAAATATGTGTTCTTCTGCTTCCTCTACAGGCACACATTCGCCCATAATATTAGCATCGGTAGTAATAAAAGCCATTTCAAGCTCAAAGTCTACCAGGCGGCTCGGGCCAAATACAGGTTGGGTTTCGCCGTTTGGCAGCGTTTGCCCCATAGGCCTGTGTACGGGTATACCGCTTGGCACTATGGTAGAAGAACGCCCATGGTAGCCTACAGGCAGATGTAGCCAGTTAGGCAGCAAGGCGTTTTCCGGGTCGCGAAACATTTTGCCTACATTAGTAGCATGTTCTTTACTGCTGTAAAAATCAGTGTAATCACCTATAAGAACGGGAAGTTGCATCTCTACATCTGTAATGTGAAAGATCACCGTTTCCCTGTGTTTTTCATTATCTCTAAGTGTTGTATTGTTTTCGTCAAAAATTTCTGCAATACGGTTTCTTACCGCGCGCCATGTTTTTTTACCGTCGCTTATAAAATCGTTAAGCGTGTCCTGCATAAACATATCATCGGTAAGTTCTATGCCCTCAAAATAATTAAGCTGCTGCAGTGCGCCCAGGTCTATGGCATAGTCGCCAATTCGGGTACCTATGGTTACCACATCATCTTTGGTAATAAAAACACCAAAAGGAATGTTCTGTATAGGGAAATCACTGTCTTTAGGTACGTTAAGCCATGATTTTCTTGTAATATCGTTTGCTGATAAAGGCATATTATTAGTTTGTGTTTGTTGTATTTGTTAATGTATTTTCTTTTTATCAAATATACTTTCCTCTGGTTTTTTACCAAACGTTTTTTGTACTTTTGACAACAAATTAACGAAAAATTATAAAATGCAACGCGACGAACAAATTTTCGATTTAATTCTTGAAGAGCAGGACAGGCAAATACACGGGCTTGAACTGATTGCCTCTGAGAACTTTGTAAGCGAACAGGTAATGGAAGCTGCCGGATCTGTACTTACAAATAAATATGCTGAAGGATACCCAGGCAAGCGTTATTACGGCGGTTGTGAAGTGGTAGACGTTATAGAACAGATAGCCATAGACAGGGCTAAAGCTTTGTTTGGTGCTGAGTATGCTAATGTGCAGCCACACAGCGGCTCTCAGGCTAATGCTTCTGTATTTCATGCATGCCTTAAACCAGGTGATAAAATACTTGGTTTTGATTTGGCTCATGGTGGTCACCTTACGCACGGTTCTCCGGTAAACTTTTCTGGAAGGCTTTATAAAACTGCTTTTTATGGCGTAGAAAAAGAAACCGGACGCCTTAACTATGATAAAATTCAGGAAATAGCAACTGCAGAGCAACCGCAACTAATAATAGCCGGAGCTTCTGCTTATAGCCGCGACATGGACTTTGCCCGTTTCAGGGAAATTGCCGATAGCGTAGGTGCTATTCTGCTTGCTGATATTAGCCACCCTGCCGGGCTTATTGCCAAAGGGCTTATGAACGACCCTATCCCTCATTGCCACATAGTAACTACAACTACACACAAAACCCTTCGCGGGCCTCGTGGTGGTATGATACTTATGGGTAAAGATTTTGAGAACCCATGGGGTCATAAAACTCCGAAAGGGGAGGTGCGTATGATGTCTGCATTGCTGGATCTTGCTGTTTTCCCTGGTAATCAGGGCGGGCCGCTGGAGCATATTATTGCTGCAAAGGCTGTAGCGTTTGGTGAAGCACTTTCAGATGAGTTTTTCCGTTATGCTATGCAGCTTCAAAAAAATGCTAAAGTTATGGCTGAGGCGTTTTTAAAACGTGGCTATGATATTATAAGTGGCGGTACAGATAACCACATGATGCTTATAGACCTGCGTAATAAAAACATTACCGGTAAAGAAGCTGAAAACGCCCTTGTAAAAGCCGAAATTACCGTAAACAAAAATATGGTTCCGTTTGACGATAAGTCGCCATTTGTAACTTCAGGTATCCGTGTGGGTACTGCTGCAATTACAACACGTGGCCTTGTAGAGGCAGACATGGAAACCATTGTGGAACTTATAGATAAAGTGATTACAAACCATACAGACGAAGCTGTGCTTGAAGAAGTGGCAGATGCTGTAAATGATATGATGAGCGAACGTCCTATTTTTGTTTTTTAATAGTATTGTCCTGCTTTGCGAAATGCCCCTCGCAAAGCAGGATTTATTTTTGGCGCCCCATGCCCCCAACCCAAAAAATACCATGAGAGAACTTGAAAAGCTGAGAAATGCTATAGATGCCTATTATCCTATAGACAACGAAACCTGGAATAAGGGTGAGAGCCTTATTACCATAAAAGACTGTAAAAAAGGCGATATACTTGTAAAAGAAGGTGACCGTGAAGATAAGGTCTACTTTTTGCTATCTGGTATCAGCCGTAATTACTTTGTAGCAAACGATAAAGAGTTTACCATCGACTTTCATTTTGAAGGTGATTTTGTTACCGGTTATTATTCGCTGATTACAGGAGAACCGAGCCTTATTACTATAGAGCTGCTTAGCGAGGCCAAAGTGGCAATACTTCCATTTAATTTATTAAAAGAAGGTTACAGTACATCGGTTCGTGCTGCTAATTTCGGGCGTATAATCGCGGAGTTGCAATACGTTAAACGCTTGAGAAAAGAAATGGATCTTATGTCTTTATCGGCTGAAGAACGTTATTTAAAGCTGATGTCATTTAAACCCGAAATGTCCAGCAAGATTTCTGTAAAGCATATATCGTCTTATCTGGGAATACAACCTGAAAGCCTTAGCAGAATAAGAAAGAACCATAATGTAAAGGTATAGATGGATTACCGTACTAGGTAATTAAGCCAACCTTAAGTTTAGTGGTACTGTTTTAGCAAGGTTGTTGTAGTTTGTTGTTTTAAAATTAAATCTCAATAACCATGAAACGTATCTTATTTTTACTACTGTTGTTCAGTTCAGTGTCTTACGGACAAACATTCGGTTCATACGGAATTGAAGTTTCCGGCCCGTTTAACAGTAACACGCCGGTGTATAACAAATGGTTACAGCTTAGTAATAAAACTGATGTTGTAATGAAATTTGAAATGACTGAGAAAGGATTGTCTGACCTATTGGCATTTAGCAGCCAGATTTTGATTCAAAATGAAGAAGATCCTAGCGAACCGGATGTCTATCTTACAAAAATAAATGATGGCAGCCGGGACAACCTTGATGGTTTATATAAAACCATTATACGCGGAAGATCTAAAATTAATGAAGCGTGGAACCTGCCCGAAGGCAGTACACTCCATTTGTTTGCCAGTAATACCAGTTTTGAAATTACGATACTAAAAGCCTATAAAAGTTGATGTTACTTCACCGTAATATCATATTTTGTGAGCAATCCTTTAAGGCCTTCTTTACTAAAGATGGCCTTTTTTAATTTATTCTTTTCAGGGTCTATAGTAAAGTTAATACTGGTTGAAAAGTCAGCTTTATTAGCTATGGTATCTATAAAGGTGCTTTTGTGCAGGTTACAGTTATTAAAAGTGGCACCTGTTAGGTCTGCTGCCATAAAATCTGCAGCTATAATGCTACATGAGCTGAATATGGTACGTGGCATTTTTAAACTGTAAAATTTGGTGTAATCCAATATGCAGTTTGTAAAGCCAAAAGCAAACAGCAGGCTGTCGCACATGGCGAAGTTTACATTGGTAAAATCACAGTTTGTAAAATGTACGTCCCTAAACCCTACGTAATTAATTTTTGCGTCTTTAAAATTACAGTCATTAAAAGTACAATCTATAAAAGCTGTACCCAGAAAACTGGCATCAGTAAAATCACAACCTGCAAATGTACACCGTTCAAAATCCTTATATGCTAATGAATTATCTTTAAAATAGATAACTTCAAACTTTTTTTTCGATAATATGGTTTAATAACAAAATAAAAATCTTAATTTTTTGTTAAACGTTTTATTATTACTTTCGCATTTCCTGAAAATAATTTCATGCAGCAAAGCTACACTTTTAACCAAATATATTTTGAATACCGCCTAATGGTATTCAATCTTGCTTTGCATTATGTACTAAATACCGAAGATGCTGAGGAAATTACACAAGACGTTTTTGTAAAGGTATACAATACCATGGACGATTTTAAATATGATTCCAGCATTAAAACCTGGATATATCGTATTACTGTAAACACGTCTCTCGATTTTATAAAACGAAAAAACAGTAAAAAGAGGTTCTTTATCTTTGGAAAAAAAAGTACCTCTGAGAAAGAATATCTGGCTGTAAAAAACACAGAACACCCCGGGGTAATATTAGAGCATAAAGAAAAATCAGCGTTATTATTTTCGGTGATAAACCAGCTTCCCGAAAATCAACGCACGGCTTTTTTGCTTTCCAAGCTGGAAGGGCTTAGCAATACGGAAATTGCATTGGTTATGGAAACTAGTATATCGGCTGTAGAGTCATTGCAGGTAAGAGCAAAAAAAACACTAAGGGAAAAGCTTGGAGAAAAATTTGAAGAATACCGCAGGAAAAAATAAATTAAATCGTCTATACAAATATGGAAAGGGAACAATGGATTGATGATGTATTAAACAGTGTAGATAACTTAAACAAGTTATCGCCCAGGGAGTCTTTGCTTCAGGATATACGCAAGAAAGCCGTGGGTTATAATACTGTTGATATTAAAACTGTTTGGGCGGTTGCAGCTACTATAGTACTGTTAATCGCGCTTAACCTTCGGCTTATTGTTAATAAAGATGAACAACAAGTTGATGTTAAGCTGCGAGGTACTCAGACAGACAATCCATTTTCCGACAACAATCAATTGTATTAATTTGTAAACGGACATGAAAAAGACAACACTCTTAACAGGGGCTCTTATTGTACTTGTAATTTTAAACCTTACTCTTATTGGCAGTATGTTTTTTGGCCATCACCCTCATGAAGGTATGGGCGGTCCAGACGGGCCGGGTAGGGGACGCCCGAGGGAAATAATTATCGAAGCGCTACAATTTTCACCGGAGCAAATAAAACAGTATGATACACTGATAAAACAACATCGGTCTGAAGTTGACGCGCTTGACAAAGCTATACGGGAAAACAAACAAAAACTTTATGCTTTGTTACAGCAAAGCTATACCGATCAGGAAAAAGAAAATCTTATTACTGGAATAAACAAATTGCAAAGGCAAATTGAGGAAACCCATTTTACGCATTTTGAAGCTATAAAAAAGCTTTGCAACAGCCAGCAAAAAGCCGATTTTGAAAATATGGCTCCTGAGTTTTCTAAAATGTTTGGACCAAGACCACCTCACGGCAGGCCATGAAGTGGTTTTTAACTTTATTATTGCTATTTGCTGTTAACAAGCATTTTTCACAACAACTTTCTAATATAGTTTTTCAGCCTGTAGTTGGCAAAAACATTTTAGAACCAGGCAAAATGTACAGCAGTGAGCGAAATAGAAATTTCTCGGTCACTGCACTAAAGTTCTTTGTTTCAGATTTTAGAGTGGTACTTGTAAATGAAACGGAGATAAAAAGTAATGATTGCTGGCTAATAGATTTAGATGAAAAGGCGAGTTTACAGCGTATAATGTCAATTTCAGGGAACCCGGCAATAAGGTCTGTATATTTTAAAGTTGGTGTTCCTGTTGAAGCAAATACAGCCGGTGCTTTAAGTGGAGATCTCGATCCATCCAGCGGTATGTACTGGTCTTGGCAAAGCGGTTATATTAATTTTAAAATAGAAGGTACAAGCCCGGTTTGTAAAACGCACGATAACGAATTTTCTTTTCATTTAGGCGGCTATAAACCTAATGAACAAACAGCAAGGCAAATAGATTTACATTACTTGTATCCTAATACTTCCGGGAAAGCAGTACTAAATATAGACGTATCTAAACTTTTGGAAAATATAGACTTATCAAACAAAAGCACCGTAAATATACCTGGAGTTGAAGCTGTGCAAATGGCTGATTTAATTTCAAAAATATTTTCGCTAAGTGAGTAATAGGATGAAATATTTGGCGCTTGTTGTGCTAATTTCTTTAGTAGCCTTTAAGCCTAAAGATAATTTTGGTTTTAAAGTGCCTAACGGATGGCCCCAACCAAAATATACTTTTAAAACCAATGCTATAACAGAAGCTAAATTTAAGCTGGGTAGGCAGTTGTTTTATGATCCTGCTTTATCAGCAGACAGTACTATATCTTGCGCCAGCTGTCATTTGCAGGCTACAGGTTTTGCTCATACAGACCATACAGTAAGCCACGGTATAAAGGGTAGGATAGGCACACGCAATGCACCGGCATTAATTAACCTCGCATGGTCATCATCTTTTATGTGGGATGGAGGTGTTAATCACCTGGATGTACAGGCTTTAGCACCGCTGACAAGCCCCGATGAAATGGGCGAAAATCTAAAGAATGTTGTAAAAAAGCTAGGAAAGTCATCTAAATATATTACAATGTTTAAAGATGCATATGGTAGCAAACTAGTTACCGGTGAAAGGATTTTAAAGGCTTTAAGTGTATTTAACATAATGTTAGTAAGTTCAAATTCTAAGTACGATAAGGTAATACAAGGTAAAGATCACTTTAATGAGCAGGAAGCTAACGGTTATAAAATTTTTAAGCACAACTGCGCAGTATGCCATACAGAGCCATTATTTACAAATGATGCGTTTGAAAATAATGGAACTACCGCAGATGCCTACTATAAAGATTATGGCCGTATGAAGGTAACGCGTAACTTAAGAGATTCTTTAAAATTTAAAGTTCCTACGTTACGGAATATAGAATTTACATATCCGTATATGCACGATGGGCGCTATAAAAAGTTGATGGCAGTAATGAGTCATTATTCTACGTTAGATAAAAATTCAGCTATTTTATCGGAGAAATTAAAATCTATGCAAATTTTGTCGGATAAAGATAAGATAGATTTGATAGCTTTTTTAAAAACCCTTACAGACAGGGAGTTTTTATATAACTCTCAGTTTTCCTTTCCTAAAGAATGACTCATAATCAGCAGGTAAATTGTTTATAATAAAATATATTGTCAAATATACTGATACCACTAACCTCTTTTCTAGCATGAAAAATGAAATATAATTTACATTATGTAAAATAATTTATTTTAGAAGCAATGGTGCTTCTAAATGATATCTATGTCTCCCTTTCCTTCACGTACTACAACCGGTTCTCCTTCAGACAAATCAATAATGGTAGATGGTATGTTATCGCCATAGCCGCCATCAATAACAGCATCAACAAGATTTTGCCATTTTTCAAAAATTAGTTCTGGGTCCGTGCTATATTCAATGATTTCGTCTTCATCATGGATTGATGTACTTACTATGGGATTGCCTAATTGTCGTACAATTTCTAAAACAATATTATTATCAGGCACACGGATACCAACAGTTGTTTTCTTTTTGAATTCTTTGGGCAAATTATTATTTCCAGGCAAAATAAATGTATACGGCCCAGGTAATGCACGCTTTAAAATTTTAAAGGTGCTGGTATCTATCTGCTTTACGTAGTCCGATAAATTACTTAAATCACTGCATACAAATGAAAAGTTTGCTTTGTCCAGCTTTATTCCCTTTATTTTTGCAAGTCGCTCTAAGGCACGGCTGTTAGTAATATCGCAGCCCATTCCGTATACTGTATCGGTTGGGTAAATTATAATGCCACCATCCTTTAAAATTTTTATCACTTTTGCGATTTCTTTTTCATTAGGATTTTGTGGGTATATTTTAATAAATTGTGCCATAGTTATTTATGTTTTTTTATGTAAATCTAAGCTACATATATATTATGTAAAATTAAACGGATGTTTGGCTAATCAAAATTATCATAAATACGCTCAAATTCTTTCTTATTGGGCCATTTCTGACTAAAAGCTTGTTCATATACATTTTGTAAACGTGTTTTGTAATTCCCCATCATTCCGTTAAGGATAACATAGTCTACCACTTGCTTGTAAGAATTAAACATGCTTTTGTAAAATGTTTCATGTTTAATGTATTTACTTGCAGAATATGTTTGAGCAATTTCTATATTGTACAACATTACATCGGCAACAATAAACGGATCTACCCCCAGCTGTAAAAAATGTTTTATAAACTTTTGCGCCACTCCCCTTCTTAATTTTGGCCTTTTCCCCTTCGGGGGAAAGTACTCAGCTCCGATCTTAACCTTAGCTTCGTGCTGAAGTTTATCTTCCTTAGGATTGAAGATAAAGTTATAATAGGTTTTAACTTCAGAAAACTTCTCATAGAGCGCCATCAGTTGCTGCTCAAGTTCTTCTTTAGGAAGCTCTGCTAAATATTTTTTTAAATCACGTTTACTCATATTCACAGTAAAATTACAGCTTTACAGGCTAAAATAGTACTAATGTTTCCACAATTTTTTAAAGTAGAACCTTACACTATTTTACCAGAATTGACAATTAACATCTAATCATTTCGACGCGTAACTTTACAAAATCAATAATTTTAAATGTATAACGTTATAGTATCATTAAAATAATTATTTTTGAACGCGGCAAAAACTAAATATTATTAACAATTGCCCGGTTTTGTATGACTGAATGTATTTCTGTTTTTGACATGCTAAAGATAGGCGTTGGCCCATCAAGCTCTCACACCCTTGGCCCATGGCGGGGCGCAGAACGTTTTTTAAATGAGCTGCGTGCCGAAGGTATTTTTGGTTCAGTTACTGCTGTTCGTGTAGACCTGTACGGATCACTTTCGCTTACGGGAAAGGGACATGCTACAGACCTTGCTGTAATGCTGGGACTTAGCGGAGCCGATCCTGAATATGTGCCTATTGACAGCATACAAGGCACTATAGATAATATAAGGAATCACAACAAATTGTACCTCGGCAACGAACGTACTATAGATTTTACTATAGGTAATGATATTGTATTCAACAGAAACTTCCTTCCTTTTCATGCTAATGGGTTTACCTTTACGGCTACGCACCCGGGAGGAACTTATGCCTCAACTTTTTATTCTATTGGCGGCGGTTTTGTTGTAAAAGAAGAACGTGTTGTTGCAAAACAGAAAGAGGAAATAAGACAGTCTTTTCCGTACCCTATAGATAAAGCAGACCAACTCCTTGCCTATTGCAATCTTCTTGGTAAAAATATTTCGGAAGTTGTTTATGAAAACGAAAAATCCATCCGTAATGAGGACGAAATCCATAACGAACTCTTGCGCGTATGGAACACAATGCTCGAATGTATGTATACGGGTTGCCACACCGAAGGGATACTCCCGGGTGGCTTAAATGTACGTAGACGCGCTTATGATATGCATAAAAACCTTATCGGTACATTACCTTATGGTTCTCCGCAGGAATGGCTTCAGGTAATCCGTAAAACTGAGGTTAAGTTCAGGCAAATATTAAAATGGGTAAGTTGCTTTGCGCTTTCGGTAAACGAGGTTAATGCTGCTCTAGGGCGTGTAGTAACCGCTCCTACTAATGGTAGTGCTGGCGTTATACCGGCGGTACTAATGTACTATATGGTTATTGAAAACCACAATGCAACCGAAGAACACATAAAACAATTTTTAATGGTGGCGGGCGAAATAGGTTCAATCTTTAAAAAAGGTGCCACCATAAGTGCTGCGATGGGTGGATGCCAGGCAGAAATAGGCGTATCAAGCGCCATGGCGGCGGCGGCTTTATGCGAAGTTATGGGAGGAACTCCGGAACAGTGTTTAATGGCGGCAGAAATAGCTATGGAGCATCACCTTGGTTTAACCTGCGACCCTATAGGCGGTTTGGTACAGGTACCTTGTATAGAGCGCAACACTATGGGAGCTATTAAGGCGATTAACGCGGCAGAACTGGCTTTGGAAACCGATCCTAAAAATGCCAAGGTTCCGCTGGATAAAGTTGTAGATACTATGTGGCAAACAGCTCAGGACATGAACAATAAATATAAAGAAACCAGCGAAGGAGGCCTTGCAGTAACGGTTAACAACGCTGATTGCTAATGATGAATTTTCCCTTTAGAAGATTACTTTACAACTTTCTACTAAAGGGAAAATTATTTTTTTATGGCATACGGGTGTCAATAAGGTACAATATTTTCCAGCCCTCTTTAGTTTTTATCAGGCTAAACGAATCTACCCCGCTGTGGCTAAACTCTCCGTTATAATAAAATTCATACGGAGCCCATACGTTAGCAATATGTCCGTCGGTCTGAATTTTATATTCTTTTACTTTCTCTTCAAATTTCCCTTTCTTCCCCGCTTCTGTTAACCAGGCAAAGAAACGTTCGGCAGTTTCTTCGGTAAACTTATTACCTACGGTATGCACTTCTACAGATTGTAGTATAAGTTTGTCGCTGCATACTGATTTTACCTTGGCTACATCTGTGCTGTTAAAGCCTGTAAAAAAGGTTTCTATAGTTTTTTTTATATCTGCTTCCTGCGCAGACATAAGCTGTACTGTAAAAAATGCTAAAGCAATAAATACTTTTTTCATGAGTAATATCTTGTTTGTAAATGATTGTGAAAAGGTAAATTGGGCAAATTGTGATTAATAAAAACACAACAGATAGCTTATTATTGCTGCAATTTACTACTTTTACACACCAAATTTAAAGAAAAATGTCAGTCGCTAAAAAAGATTACAAAAGAATCACGACCAAATCACTGATTGAAATGAAGGCTAATGGAGAAAAAATTTCCATGCTTACTGCCTATGATTTCACCATGGCTAAAATTGTGGACACCGCAGGTGTAGATGTAATCCTTGTAGGCGATTCTGCCAGTAATGTAATGGCGGGCCATGAAACTACCCTTCCTATAACACTGGATCAAATGATTTACCACGCGTCATCGGTAGTACGCGGTGTATACCGTGCACTGGTAGTGGTAGATTTGCCATTTGGTACGTACCAAAGTGACCCTAAAGAAGCACTCCGTTCTGCAATCCGTATTATGAAAGAAAGTGGCGCTCATGCTGTAAAGCTTGAGGGAGGTTCTGAAATTAAAGACTCTGTAAAAAAATTACTGCATGCCGGTATACCGGTTATGGGGCACCTGGGGCTAACGCCGCAATCTATCTATAAATTCGGGTCGTACACCGTACGTGCCAAAGAAGATGCTGAAGCAGAAAAACTAATTGAAGACGCACAACTGCTGGAACGCCTTGGTTGTTTTGCTATTGTTTTAGAAAAAATACCTGCTGCACTGGCAAAGCGTGTTGCAGAAAGCCTAACCATACCCGTTATAGGTATAGGTGCCGGCGGCGGTGTAGATGGCCAAGTACTTGTAGTACACGATATGCTGGGTATGAATAATGAATTTAGTCCACGTTTTCTGCGTAGGTACCTTAACCTGTATGATGACATGACCAAGGCTATAGGCCAGTACGCTGCAGACGTAAAGTCTAAGGATTTTCCTAATGAAAGCGAACAGTACTAATTTTCAGTTGGATTTTTTTATTAGGGTTTGAAAATACTATCTACAAAAGAAAACCTTCAGGTTCTATACGAAGATAATCATATTATTGTGGTTAATAAGCGTGTGGGCGATATTGTGCAGGGCGATAAAACCGGCGATAAACCACTGAGCGAGATTGTAAAGGAATACATTAAAGACAAATACAATAAGCCTGGTGAAGTATTTTTAGGTGTAGTACATCGTTTAGACAGGCCTACTACTGGTATAGTAATGTTTGCCAAGACAAGCAAAGCACTAACACGACTAAACGAAATTTTTAAAAACAGGGAAACTCTAAAGACATATTGGGCTCTTGTAAAAAACAAACCTTCATTACCGGAAGCTACCCTGACGCATTATCTTACGCGAAACGAAAAGAGCAATACCAGCAAAGCACATGCTAAGGAAATTTCGGGAAGTAAAAAGGCCTCGCTTACCTATAAAGTTATAAAAAACTTAACCAATTACACCGCGCTTGAAGTAGATTTACACACAGGCAGGCATCATCAAATCCGTTGTCAGTTATCGGCTATAGGATCGCCCATTAAAGGCGATCTGAAGTACGGTGCAGACCGCAGTAATCCTGATGGTGGGATTTGCCTCCATGCCCGTAAACTATCACTAACACACCCTGTTACCAAAAATATTTTGGAAATCATTGCTCCTGTTCCAGACGATGCGTTGTGGAGAAGTATTTAAATATTTGTTAATTTCAACTACTTATTTTTATTTACATTACTAATAAGTTGGTTTGTTACTGAAAAAATCATAATTTGGTGTAAATCTACCATCATGAAAAGGATTTCACTACTCACATTAATGCTTTGTTCTGCTGTGGCATTGTCGCAGGAACATTTTACCGGCATCTCAACTTCAGATAGTGCCGGACTTATGAACGTAATGCTTAACCCTGCTGCTGCAGGAAATGCGCAAAACGGTATTTACGTCAACATGATTTCCATGAGCGGAAATCTGCTAAATAACAAGATTGGTTACTCCGACCTTATTTCAGGAAAAAACTTTGAGCGCGCTATATTTTCAGGAAATGAGCCTGCTAACCTGCGTTTAGACGGGCAAATATTAGGTCCCTCCATTTCCTGGAAAATAGATAAATGGGCTTTTTTCTTTACTTCGTCGGCAAATACACAAGCTAATATCATTAATCTGGACAATAGCTTGGGTAATGCTATTGTAAATGATATGATAGATGTTACCGGTGCAGCCGGTATTTTATCCAGAAATCAACGTGCCAATGGTATGGCATGGGGTGAGCTGGGTATAGGGCTTGCAAGGGAAATATTTTCCATTAACGGGCACTCGCTATATGCCGGAGCTCAGTTTAAATGGATGTTGGCTGGTGCCTATGTAGATATGGCGGCATCATCATTTACAGGTAAGCTTGCTATACAAGGAGACAATGTATTACTTACAGATGCCTCGGCCCGTCTTAATTTTTCATATTCCGGTAGTCTGGGCGATGATTTTACCCGTATTCCGAACTACATGGACTATCTGGGTAAACCGGGAGGCGTATCTACAGATTTAGGTTTAAGCTACACCTGGAAGATGGAAAACGAAAGTGCTCCGCGCATTACGGCCGGCATTTCCATAAAAAATATTGGTAGCGTAAGTTTTAAAGATCAAAACAGTAGCAGCAATACTTACCTGCTAAATATACCGGATGGCCAGTACTTTAACCTGTCGCAATTCAAAGACGAAGGAGACATTAAGGTAATAGAACAGCGTTTACAGCAAAGTGGTTTTTTAACGGTTACAAATGACAAACAGAATTTTAAAGTAAAGACCCCTACCCTTTTCATACTGAACGCTAATGTTAAGGTTTACGACCGTTTTTACTTAGGAGCAGTACTTCAACAAAAAACAAATTCTGAAACTAAAGAAAATCAACTAAATGCACAGGATGTAGTTACTTTTATACCGCGCTACCGTACAGATAACTTTGAGGTATTTTTACCGGTAAGCCATTATCAAATTTCCGGCACTGCAGCCGGTGTAGGTATGCGTTACCGGGCTTTCTTTATAGGTTCAGGTTCGGTAATTACGGGCTTGCTTAACAATAGTAATACGCGACAGGTAGATGGATACATTGGTTTCCGGATTGCCATATAATAGCTTACAATTATATATTTAATATATTCGCATATTGATAATTTCGGTATGCGAATTTTGTTTTTACTACTATTTGTTTTTTTTGCCAATAGTTGCATCGCACAGATAAACCCTGCCGATTCAACGGTACAAGTTGTTGGGTATTGGAATAAAAACGAAAAATATTCGTACTCCTTTCACTTTGAGAAATTTAAGGTAAAGGAAAAAGACACAACAATGATCCATGATATAAGATACAATGGTGATTTAGAAGTTGCGGACTCTACCGAGACGTCCTACACGTTCAATTGGAAATACAAACAATACAGTTTTGGCAATTTAACCGGGCGGCAGATAGCAGACAACGGTATCTCCGGGCTTATAAAATTATTTGAAAATCAAACAATAAAGTTTGAAACCGATGAGAACGGTAGCTTTAAAAAGTTGCTTAACTGGGAGGAATTGCGTGATAAGATACGCAACGCCCTTGACGCATTAAAAAATACTAATCAAGTCAGCCCCGAGATTTCCTTTCTTTTACAACAACCCTTGGACAAACAAAGTATAGAGAATACTGTTTTAAAAGACATACAACAGTTCTATCTTTTCTATGGTATTAAGCTGCATATTGGTGTTCCGGTAGAACAACAGGTTGATACCGGGAGCAGCTTAACCGGCGCTATAAAGTCAGACACTTCATTACTTTTAACAAATATTGACTTTAAAGAAAATTTTTATAATATTACCTATTATCAGGGGTTTGATGCTGAATCAATAACCAAACTCACTGCAACAATAGCACTGCTATTTGCAGGCACCGACTCTTTCCAACATACTCAGGATTCAGAAAAAAAAGATGTTGAAGTACTGGGATTTGAAGATTTCTACGAAGCCACTATGCACGATTCGGGTTGGCCCTTAAAAATGACCTACTATCGCGTAGTTAGTTTGCAAGATAGCAATCAGGTTATTGAACGACGCACTATTACCCTTTTAGAATAAACTTCTTATCGCTCTATAATTTCAATCTCTACCCTGCGGTTAGCATCTGCCTCAGCTTCGCTTTTCTCCGGCAATGGATAAACAGGCCTTGAACTCCCAAAACTGTGATAGGCCAGCCTGGTTTTATCTATACCATTTCTCACCAGAAAGTTATATACAGCCAGTGCTCTTTTTTTAGATACACCATCCCGCTCTTTTACCTCACAGCAAATATGTCCCTGTATATCAATTCTTATAGTGGGGTTATTTTGCATTACCTCCAGTAACTCTCTTATTACTTTAGTAGACTCCGGCACAAAAGCATCGGAATTATTAAAAAAATACAGGTTTTTAAGACGTATTTTGTCACCTACTTTTGCGCTGTTTACCTGTTTTTTAAAATCTTCAGGATCATCCTTTTTGGCAGGTGTACTTTCTATAGCCGGAGGTACATCTTCGGCTTTTCGAAAAATAATAACTACCCTCCTGTCTTTCGCATTGTAACGGGATGTGGAGCGCGATTCTCCAAAAGGATGAAATTCTGTTGCCGACATATCCAGTTGTACGCTGCTGCTCTGTAAAAGATTCTTTGCAGCTTTAATGCGCCTTTCAGATAAGTCTATATTATAGTAATTATTTCCGGTTTTGTCTGTATCGCCTTCAAGAGCGTCAATGGCAATATCTTCTTTAGACTTTATCCATTCTGTAAAGCGTGCTACCGATTTTTGGTTGGGCACATCTTTATTGAAATCAAAATACAAGGTAAATTTTTCCTGTGCCTGTAGCATTAAGCATGTACCGAAACACAGTGCAGATAGCATGTACCTGTTCATAATGTGGTGATAATTGGTTAGGATTGTATAACACTAAAAATACTACATTTATTTTATGCCGCAAAAAAAACCTGCCCTAAAACAGGACAGGTTTTTAGTAATATGGAAAGGAAGAAATAAATTAACGTGTAAACAGTAGTTCACGGTATTTGGTTAGTGGCCAAATTTCGTCGTCTACAAGTAACTCCAGCTTATCGCAGTGTCTTCTTATAACATCAAAGAATGGTTTTACGTTATCGCAGTAGGCGTGTGCTTTTTCTTCAGATGTTTCAAGCGCATTAGCCGCTTTACGGGCTTCTGTCATTTCTTCTACTTTAGAGTTAATGGCAGCAATATGTCCTGAAATTTCACGGATAATAGAAATTTGCTCTTTACCTACGGTTTCAAACTCAGCACCAAATATTTCTTTTAGGCCTTTTACGTTCTCTATAATAACATTTTGGTAGCGTATGGCTGTAGGTATAATGTGGTTACGTGCAATATCTCCTAATACACGGCCTTCAATTTGTATCTTCTTAGTATACTCTTCAAGTTCAATTTCGTAACGAGCTTCAGCCTCTTTGTGGTTCATTACTCCCAGTTCTTCAAATAGGTTAAGAGCTGCTTCCGAAACCTTAGCTTTAAGAGCACCAGGAGTTGTTTTGTGGTTACTCAGGCCGCGTTTTGCAGCTTCTTCCTGCCATGCATCGCTGTAACCGTCACCTTCAAAAAGAATTGCTTTTGTCTCCTTAATGTATTCTCTAAGAACGTTAAAGATAGCGTCGTCTTTCTTCATATCCTTACTTTCTATAAGAGCATCTACAGCAACTTTAAAGTCTCTAAGCTGTTTTGCCATAATAGCATTAAGAATAGTCATTGCATTAGCACAGTTAGCCGATGAACCTACCGCGCGGAACTCAAACTTGTTACCTGTAAAGGCAAATGGTGAAGTACGGTTCCTGTCGGTATTGTCTAATAATACATCCGGAATTTTACCTACCACATTAAGTTTAAGGTCGGTTTTTTCTTCAGGAGAAAGTTTCCCTGCAGATACCCCCTCAAGCTCAGCAAGTACTTTAGTAAGCTGGTCACCGATGAATACCGATATAATAGCCGGTGGCGCTTCGTTAGCACCAAGTCTGTGGTCGTTACTTGCAGTAGCTATAGAAGCCCTCATTAGTTCTTCATAAGTGTAAACCGCTTTAATGGTGTTAATAAAGAATGTAAGGAACTGTAGGTTGCTCATAGGGGTTTTACCAGGCCCAAGAAGGTTAACTCCAGTATCTGTAGCAAGGCTCCAGTTGTTGTGCTTACCGCTACCGTTTACACCGGCAAAAGGTTTTTCGTGAAGCAGCACTTTAAAGTTGTGGCGCTCCCCTACTTTTTGCATTACATCCATAAGCAGTGAGTTGTGGTCTACTGCAAGGTTAGCCTCTTCAAAGATAGGTGCAAGTTCAAACTGGTTTGGTGCAACCTCGTTGTGGCGGGTTTTTACCGGAACTCCCAGTAGCATACATTCGTTTTCAAGATCGCGCATATAATTAAGCACCCTTGTAGGTATAGAACCAAAGTAATGGTCTTCCAGCTGCTGTCCTTTTGCAGACGCGTGACCCAGAAGCGTACGCCCTGTAAGGGTAATATCTGGCCTTGATGCGGCAAGTGCAGTATCTATAAGAAAGTACTCCTGCTCCCAGCCCAGGGTTGCAGTAACTTTTTTCACGTTTTTATCAAAGTACTGGCATACCGCGGTAGCAGCTTCATCTACTGCCGAAAGTGCGCGTAGCAATGGAGCTTTGTAATCAAGAGCTTCGCCGGTATACGATACAAATACAGTAGGTATACATAAAGTAGTACCATAAATAAATGCCGGAGATGTAGGATCCCATGCAGTATATCCGCGTGCTTCAAATGTGTTACGTATACCTCCGTTCGGGAAGCTCGAAGCATCCGGCTCCTGCTGTACCAGTTGGCTGCCACCAAATTTCTCTATAGGGTCGCTGCCATCAAAAGAAGTTTCAAAAAAAGCATCGTGCTTTTCTGCAGTGGTACCTGTAAGCGGCTGAAACCAGTGCGTATAGTGGGTAACGCCTTTGCTAAGTGCCCACTCTTTCATGCCCAGTGCTATGTAGTCTGCAAGTTTGCGGTCTATTTTAGTTCCATGCTGCACGGCGCTCTGAACGGCCTTGTAAGCTTCCGGAGTTAAAAATTGACGCATTACCTTGTCGTTAAATACGTTGCTTCCAAAAATTACCGATTTTCTTTCCAGCTCTTCTACCTTAACGGGTGTTCTGCCGGCGGTTTGTTTTATAGCCTCAAAACGGAATGTTGACATGAAACTTATATTTTTAATGTTAGTGTTATATTAAAACCTGTGCAAATGTATAAAAAAATATTCATTTTGTTACACACCCCTGTTTTTTATAGGGGTGTTAAAGATTGTTTTTTAAACAATGTGTAAAAATGCTTTTGTTTTAAGGGCTTCCTAAATATTAACCCCCTCTTAATTTTACCCAAACAAATTATTACTTATCTTTATAGAGCCTTTTACGCTAAAGGCCGACTTATTACACGATTCTTACAAATATTTAAAGGTATGGTTAAAGAATCACAAACCTTTGTTAAGTCAGTTAAATATTTATTAAGCAAATTGTTGCTGACGTAAACAATTGATAATTTGGCTCAATATTACTTTTAGAGCTATTACAGCCGACCTGTACTTTGATTGTTAACACCTGCTATTCCTTAAAATGGTGTAAACGAAAGAGTACCATAAGGGACATATTTATTAAAGCCCATCTTTTAAACTTTTTTATTTTTTGAGATTACATTATTCACCCGTTCTATAACAACCGGGTGCTTAGTTGCGAACCCAAATTTGAACCAGATATAACGATAGAAAAAAAAATTACACACATCAATACCATGAAAGCCAGAAAAGAGTTAACCCAGAAATTTAGACCTTACAGCAAACTAATAGAGCAACATTTTACAGAAACACCTAAAGACAAAGGCAACCTGCCCGAAATACTGGTAATTACAACCTACCCCCCGCGCCAGTGCGGTATTGCTACATATTCGCAAGACCTTATAAATGCAATGAACGCGCACTATGTAGCTTCTTTTTCAATTAAAGTATGTGCTATAGAAAGCAATAAAGAGCAACACCAGTACGATGATCCTATTGTAAAGTACACACTAAACACCAGTGAGAACGAGTCGTATAATGCCCTTGCTGAAAAAATAAATGCTGATACTAATATAAAGGTTGTCCTAATACAGCATGAATTTGGGTTATTCCACGAAACTGTAGATGGATTTAATTCTTTCCTTAACCAACTTAAAAAGCCGGTATCTATAGTATTTCATACCGTTTTGCCTGGCCCTAACGAGGATTTGAGACAAAACGTAAAGAAAATAATCGCTTCAGTAGATTCGGTTATCGTAATGACGCATAATGCCGCCGGTATCCTTACACATGAATATGGCGCAACAGATGATAAAATAACAGTAATAGCCCACGGTACCCACCTTATAAAACACGGTAAAAAAGAGTCGCTAAAAAGCAAATACGGTTTTGAAGGCCGCACAGTGCTTTCTACCTTTGGTCTTTTAAGCTCAGGTAAAAGCATTGAAACAACGCTGGACGCCCTGCTTAAAGTGGTAGATAAACGCCCTGATGTATTATTTCTTATCATAGGGAAAACGCATCCTACCGTTGTATTAAACGAGGGTGAGGTGTACAGGGAGTTTTTAACCCAAAAAATAAAAGACAACAATCTTGAAAACAATGTTGTTTTCATTAATAAATATGTAGACTTAAATGAACTGCTTGATTATCTTCAGTTAACAGACATCTACTTGTTTACCAGCAAAGATCCTAACCAGGCAGTGAGCGGAACGTTTTCTTATGCTCTGAGCTGCGGTTGCCCTATTATCTCTACTCCTATCCCCCATGCCCGTGAGGTATTGGCAGGAGATACGGGAATCACATTTGATTTTGGAAACTCATCAGAACTGGCGGAAGCAATTAACAGGCTATTATTTGACCCTGAATTAAGGGAGCGAATGATGCTGAACGGATTACACAAGATTGTTCATACCGCTTGGGAAAATTCAGCGGTTAGCCACGCTAAGCTATTACAGAAAATAGCAGGTGCAAACGAAATTGTGCTGGAATACAGTAACCCAAAAGTAAAGCTTGACCACATTAAGAACATGACTACCGATTTTGGTATGCTTCAGTTTTCTAAACTTAACGTTCCGGACAGGCAATCAGGTTACACCATAGATGATAACGCAAGGGCCATGATTGCACTTGGTATGTATTATAAAAAATACAGAGAGCCTGAAACGTTGCGCTATATTAACATCTATTTAGACTATATTTTATATTGCCAACAGCCTGATGGAAAATTCTTTAATTATGTTGATGTAAACAAAAACTTTACCGCTCAAAACAATGATGAGAATTTGGAAGATGCTAACGGAAGGGCGCTTTGGGCACTTGGGTACCTAATTTCATTGTCGGATATATTACCTGAAAGCTACACTCAGCGTGCCGTAGCTGCCTTTAAAAAAGCACTGCCATATACTAAAGAGATATACAGCACCCGCGCCATGGCGTTTGTTATAAAAGGACTTTATTACTTTAACAGGCATCAGCGTAACGAAGATAATATGCTCTACATGAAGTTATTTGCAGACCGAATGGTTAATATGTACAAACATGAACGCGAGGAGGACTGGAAGTGGTTTGAGGGGTATCTTACCTACGCTAACAGCGTATTACCTGAGGCACTTTTACTTTGTTATGCCGTTACCGGAAATAGCGAATACGGTGAAGTAGCCAAAGAATCGTTTGACTTCCTGCTGTCACAAACTTTTGATGGAGATACCATTAAGGTTATTTCAAACAGGACGTGGCTATACAAAGGTCAGGGCAAGGCACGCTACGGTGAACAGCCAATAGATGTGGCATACACCATACTGGCACTAAGGAAGTTCCACGATATTTACAAGAGCCCTAAATACCTGGATAAATTAGAAATTGCTTTTAACTGGTTTTTAGGAAATAACCACCTACAACACGTTATATACAATCCATGTACCGGCGGTTGTTTTGATGGGCTTGAGGAGCATAGCGTTAACCTGAACCAAGGTGCCGAAAGTACGGTGAGTTACCTTATGGCGCGATTAACCATTACCAAGTATTTTGGCAATGCAGACCACACCTACTTCAGGAGAAAATCGCGTGGTACTAAGGCAGAAGTTTTAAACGGATAATCTGCTTTTTCATCTTACATACTTAAAACGCCCCAAAAACGGGGCGTTTTAATTTTTTTAGTGCGGATAATTATTAACATTACTTTATGTACCGCAGTCTACATAGATTTTTAAAACAAACTAAAAAAGTGTATTTTTATAATCAAATTCAACTGAACTAATGAGAAACCCTGTAGCACAAAATGTTGCTGATTTTCTGCGTCATTTCCCTCCATTTAATTATTTGGATGGTTCGGAGTTGTACACCATTGCACAACACTGCCGGCTATTATACATAGAAAAAAACAGCAATTTATTTAAAGGTGGTACACCGGTGCATAGTGACTTCTACATAGTAAAAAAAGGCATTGTAGGGCTATCACTTACTTCAGATGCAGAAGAAATGCTCATAGACCGCTGCGATGAAGGGGATATTTTAGGGCTAAGGCCGTTCTTTGCCAAAAACAATTACCTAATGACTGCAAAGGCCAGGGAAGATGCCTTGGTGTATGCCTTACCGATAAGCGTTTTTGAACCTTACATTTCATCAAACGAGCAGGTATTGCAATTTATGCTGGAAAGCTTTGCTTCCCAAACCCGGAATCCACGCGATAAAGAGCGTACCGGAAGGCTACTGGCAGAAAACACTATACAAAGCGAGCAGGAAGTAGAAATACAATATTTTCAACCCATTAAATACTCACTTAACCCCATTACCGCTAACCCGGACGATGTAATAATGTACATTGCAAAGTCTATGGCAAATAATAATTCGGGCAGTGTAATTATACAGCACAACCAGTTACCGGTGGGTATTATTACCGACAGGGACATTCGTGGTAAAGTGGCTACAGGTACAGTACCGGTTACCGCCCCTGCACACGCCATAATGACCCATCCTGTGATTACAGTACAAGAAAATATTTCTGTAGCTGAAGCGCAGATGATGATGCTCAAACACGGCGTTACACACTTATGCGTTACAAAAGACGGCACCGTAAACAGTGCGGTTACGGGTATGATATCTGAACACGACGTGGTGGAGGCTCAGGCAAACACTCCGGGAGTGTTACTTAAACAAACACGAAGGGCTACAAACAACAAAGAGCTTAAGTATGTACGTGAAAAGCTGACCGACCTTATACAAACATCTATAGATAAAAATATACCGGTATCTCATATTTCTAATATTGTTGCCGAAATTAATATTGCACTTACAAGGCGTGCTATAGAGCTGGCAGTAGAAAAAATAGGTAGCTATCCGCCGGTTCGTTTCGTATGGATGACTGTAGGCAGCCAGGGAAGAAAAGAGCAACTGCTGCGTACCGATCAGGATAATGCCCTGATTTTTGAAGACGTGCCACAGGAGCAGCATGATAACGTAAAACGTTATTTTATGGAACTGGCAGAGCTGGTTACCGAATCGTTGAGTAAAGTAGCTTACGAGTTTTCTCCGTACAATATTGTGGCTAAGAACCCTAAATGGAACAAATCGTTAACAGACTGGATAAAACAGTATAATGAATGGACTAATAACCCTAAAGAGAAAGAAATAGAAGCCAATAACCTGTTCTTTGATTTCGACTTTATTTACGGTTATCCTGCCATAGAAAATGTTTTAACCGAAACTATAAACCAAAACATTACACGGAATAAGAAGTTTTTTGCCCACCTTGCCTCAAATATGCTAAAAAACCAGCCTGCACTTGGTTTTTTCAGGCAGTTTATTGTAGAGGGAGATGGCGAGTATAAAGACCTTTTTGATATTAAGACACGTGGTATAAAGCCGCTTGTAGACGCAGCCCGCCTCCTTGCACTTAACACAGGTATCATAGAAATTACAAACACGTATAACCGTTTCCTTAAAATAGCGGAAGCCGAACCTCAGTACGCAGAATTGTACGAGGAATGCGCCGAGGCATTTAATACGCTGCAAAGGATAAGGACAGAAAACGGCTTAATAAATAACTCTAACGGGCAGTATATTAACCTTGAGGAGATGAGCAAATCAGATAAGGCCAGACTAAAAAACTGTTTCCAGAGTATTGCAAACCTTCAGGATATGATTAAGAACCGCTTTTCACTAACATATTTAAGCTAACATTATGGCATTTGAATGGATTACCGGCAGTACCCCGCAGTTTTGGAAAAACTACATTGCGCTGTTTGACGATGAAAAGCAGGACGCTAAAAAACGCTTTGTGGTTTTCGAAATTGAAGCCTCCACAATAGAGAAAAAAGGCACTGTTATGATAAGCATAAGCGGGATTGGCGTGGTAGATGACGGCATAGCTGTAGGAGATTTTATGCACGCTTTAGTGAGCGGTAATGATGCCGAACCTGCAGCACAAATAACTAAAAATGAAGGAGAGGCTGTTGTGGAAGCTGAAGCAATGATACAGTTCCTTAATTTTATAAAAGACGCTACCCTGGTAAGTAACAATATTAATACTGATATTGAAGTAATTAACGCAGCATTAAAACGGCTCGACTTAGGTAGGCTGAAAAATGACTTTATGGATATAGGGGTGCTTTATAAACGCTGGAAAGGAATAAATGACGACTCTCAATACTCATTAACTGAGCTATGCGATGCCTTAAAAACAGAACAACCGGACAGAAATACGTCTTGGGCCAGTGCTTATACAATGGCGCTAACTTTTTTAAAGCTTAAAACCAAACTTAAAATTTAGTTCCTATAATTGATGTTCAGGAAGTAAGATATTAAATGTTGTACCCATACCTTTCGACGATTCTACCAAGATAACGCCACCGTGATTATTTACAATACGTCGGCAGATTGCAAGGCCTATACCACTGCCCGCGTACTCTGAGCGTGAATGAAGCCTCTTAAATACTTCAAAAATCTGTTTCTGGTATTGTTCTTCTATGCCTATACCGTTATCCTTAATGGATATTTTATAGTAAGATGAAGGCGATGGATTTTTTATATAAATAGCTATCTCCTGTCGTGATAACTTTGATACAGACAATGATATAACAGGGTTTTGCCCGGAATTTGTAAACTTTAAGGCATTACCAATAAGGTTATAAAACAGCTGGTTCATTTGTAGCGGTACCGCATCTATAACCGGTAGGTCAGCGCTTATAATAGCAGCACTTTTTTCTTGTATCAATAGCTCAAAGTCACTTTGCACTAACTTAACAATTTCATTTAAGTCGGTTTTAAGGAAGCGTGTATCCGGGCTAACAAGTCTGGAAAACTCCAGTAAATCTTTAATTAACAGCGACATTCTTTGAGACGCTGTAACGATTTTATCTATAATTACGGTATGCTGATTGTCGGTATCGCGTTCTTTAAGCAAGTTACTAAACATACTTATTTTGCGCAGCGGTTCCTGTAAGTCGTGGCTCGCCACATAGGCATACTGTTCCAGCTCCCGGTTTGTGTTAACAAGCTTTTGGTTGATATTTTCAAGTTCCTGGTTAGCGCGCTGTAACGCATTAGTACGTTCCCTAACCTGGTTTTCCAATGCAATTTGTATTTTCTTTATAGCGGTAATATCCTGGGCTGTTCCGGTAAGTAGGTACGGCAGGCCGTTTTCATCAAAAAAAGTTTTACCTACAGCATGCAGTATACGTTCGGTTCCTGTTTTGCGGCTGATAACCCTAAACTCTTCGTTAAAAATACCATCGCTCTCGGGATTAATCGATTTATATACAGCAGTGCGTATACGTTCCCTGTCCACTTTATGCAATACATCCAGCGATTCATCAAATAATTCTTCCTCGTCATCCAGCCCTAACCATTCTTTTACACGCTCTGAATATTCAAACACCTCAGTTACGGGATTTAAACTCCAGGTGCCTAATTCTGCCAGTTCTATTGCACCCCTTAAGGCAGCTTCTGTTTCTTTTAAAGCTTCCTGGGCTTTAATGGTTTCGGTAACGTCTATGGCAATATCGAGCACACCATAAATTTGGCCTTCAGCATCATATAACGGGCTGTAGCTTACATTATAGAAGTTTTGTGTAAGCACGCCATTTTTTACAATGTTTACCTGACGCCCAAAATGGTGCGTTTTTACGCCGCTCTTAATAACCTCAAGCATTAAATGTTCAGATGCCTGCCCCTTAATTTCTGGCATGCTTTGCAGCAATGGCTTACCTACCATTTGCTCCCTTGTACGCCCCACAAATCGCAGGAACTCATCGTTTACAATATCTGCAACAAGCTCTTCTCCTACAAATACTGCTACGGCAGCCTGTGCAGAATAAATAACCGATTTAAATTTGGCTTCACTGGCAGCAATTTCGCGTATGGCCTGCATTTTCTCACTTACATCATTTGCAAGCACCAGTATACCATATATTTCTCCATTACTATCGCGCAGCGCAGAATAACTGAAATCTACATAAATATCAGTTACACTACCGTTATCTAAAATCTGTACATGTGTATCATTTCCGTTAAATGTAACTCCTGTAGTGTATACATCGTCCAGCAGCTTTAAAAACCCCTGAGCCTCTATTTCAGGCAGCACATCCTTAAGGTTTTTACCTATAACGCTGTCATCCCTGCTCCATAGCCGCAAAATTGTTTCATTAGCCACTTCTATTTTCATTTCCCTTCCGGAGAAAAAAGCTATAGCTAACGGGCTCTGTTCTATAACGTTGGCAAAACGGATTTCACTATTCTGCTCCCTGTGTTTAGACAATACACGCTCTGTAACATCTATAGCCATGTCCATAACGCCGTAAATAGTACCGTTAGCATCTTTAAGAGCTTTATAGGTGTAGTCGAAGTAATACGTGCCAAGTACACCATTTACAACTAATTGTGCCATGGCCTCGGTTTCTTCATGCGTCTCTCCGGTTGTAAACACATGATCGAGTATATCCAGGAACGGCTGACCCTCAAGTTCAGGTAGTGCTTCGGCAAGTGGTTTACCAAAAACACTGGCGCCTTTACCCCAGTAATCCAGCATAATACTATTGGCTATTTCAATACGCATTTCAGGGCCTGTAAAAAGTGCTGTAGCTACCGGAGCCTGCTCTATTATCGACCTGAAAATATCGTGCTTCGCAGAATATGCAGCAAAACAGGTTTCGCGCTGAATGGTACCTCCGTACCATCCTTCGCTTTCCATAAATTGCCCTTTAAGAATTACATTACTGCTATTTATATACAGAAGAGCAGTTAAGGCTTTCTTCTCCTCTATCTCTTGTAAAAGGATGGATGCCGGTTGGGTAGTAACGTGTTGTAAAAATTCAAGCACAGGTACTGATTCTGAAACGGCACTTACAATACCCTGTGCCACATTATCTAAAATTACTGTTTTATGGGATGCACTATAGTACCACAGGCCAATGCCCGAAGCGGAAAGAAATACATTTAAGTCTTTAGAAAATAGTGTTACACCATCCATTCAGAGTAATATTTTTTAGCAATTTTAGTGGTGGTTACAGCTCAGGATATAGAGGTGCTACCACTGTTTAAATATATAAATAAAAACGGCACCCTAAAGGATGCCGCTGAAAAAATAGGAATATATTATTACTCTATACGTCCGTCTTTAATTTCCTCTACTATCTCAGGGTTTAGTAAAGTAGTGGTATCGCCAAAATTAGAAAAATCTCCCTCGGCAATTTTGCGCAGTATACGCCTCATAATTTTACCCGAACGCGTTTTAGGCAAGCCGCTTACAAACTGTATTTTATCCAGCTTGGCAATTGGGCCAATGTGGCTCGAAATATGTTCGTTAATCTCCCTGCGAAGGTTGTTATGATCCCGCCATGCACCGGCCTCCTTAAGCGTAATGAAGCCGTACAGTGCATTTCCTTTCACGTCATGAGGGAAACCTACTATAGCAGATTCTGCAACTGAAGGGTGCTCGTTAATAGCATCTTCAATAGGTGCGGTACCAAGGTTATGGCCAGATACTATAATAACATCGTCTACACGGCCTGTGATACGATAGTACCCTACTTCATCACGCAAGGCTCCGTCTCCGGTAAAATATTTACCCGGGAAGGTAGAGAAGTACGTTTCTTTAAATCTTTGATGGTCGCCCCAAATGGTACGTGCCATACCCGGCCACGGGAATTTAATGCACAGCGCTCCTGCAACCTGGTTGTCTTCGATTTCGTTTCGCCTTTCATCCATAAGTACAGGCTGTATACCCGGTAATGGAAGTGTAGCGTAGGTAGGCTTGGTAGGCGTAACAAAAGGAAGCGGGGAAATCATAATACCACCGGTTTCAGTTTGCCACCATGTATCTACTACAGGGCATTTCTTTTTGCCCACGTGGTCGTTATACCAGTGCCATGCTTCTTCGTTTATTGGCTCACCCACTGAACCTATAACTTTAAGGCTCGAAAGATCATGTTTGTCTACCCACTGCCAGTCTTCTTTAGCAAGCGAACGGATAGCTGTTGGCGCAGTGTAAAACTGCGTTACTTTATGCTTATCTATTACTTCCCAAAAACGCCCGAAATCAGGGTAAGACGGTACGCCCTCAAATATTACGGTAGTAGCACCGTTAAGCAGCGGGCCGTATACTATGTAAGAGTGGCCTGTAATCCAGCCTATATCGGCCGTACACCAGTACACATCATTTTCTTCGTAGGCAAATATGTTTTTAAACGTATAAGCACTGTACACCATGTAACCTGCAGTAGTATGCAGCATTCCCTTCGGTTTTCCGGTAGAGCCAGAAGTATACAATATAAACAACGGATCTTCAGCATCCATTATCTCTGCTACATTGTTTGGTACCTCGGCATCTACAAGTGGTTGTAGCCATTGATCCCTGCCCTCTACCATATTTACCGCTGTACCTGTACGTTTTACCACCAATACATCTTTAACAGTTGGGCAGGTTTTCAGCGCTTCATCTACAATACCCTTAAGGTCAATGGTTTTGTTACCACGGTAGCCACCATCTGCAGTTATAACAAGCTTGCATTCGCTATCGTTTACACGTGCTGCAACTGCCGATGCAGAGAAGCCTGCAAATACAACCGAGTGTATAGCCCCAATCCTGGCACAGGCTAAAAGGCTTACTGCAAGCTCAGGGATCATAGGCAGGTAAATACATACCCTATCACCTTTTTTAATGCCTAATGTTCTTAGCGCATTAGCCATCTTTGCTACACGGTCATACAGCTCATTGTATGTTATGTGCTGAGCCTCTTCCTTCGGGTCGTTAGGTTCGAAAAGAATAGCGGTTTTATTACCGCGTTTTGCAAGATGCCTGTCTATGCAGTTTTTAGTAATGTTTACTTTAGCATTGGTAAACCATTTTACTTCTGCCTCCTGCATATCAAACTCTACTACCTTGTCCCATTTTTGGTACCAGGTAAAGTTTTCATCTGCAATGCGATCCCAAAATTTACGGGGCTCGCGTATAGATTTATTATAGTGCTTGAAATACTGTTCAAGATTTTCTACCTTATAGTAACTCATTGCGTTTGTTTTGTTTTATATATTAAATACATTGTAAATATATTGAGGTTTTTTTTAATATCTCATATATTTATGCAAAAATAATATATACATTAATAATTTTGTTTTGAATGTTTATAAGCTGCTACCACTTCGGCTATTTCATCAATTATTGCCACATCGTCTATAGTAGAAGGCACCTGAAAATCAGTGCCATCGATTATACTGCGTAGTAGTTTACGCAATATTTTTCCGGAACGTGTTTTCGGCAGGCGTTTAACATCAACTACATTTTTCATGGAAGCTACAGCGCCTATCTGCTTGCGAACTAACTGCACAACTTCGTACTCTAAAAGAAAGTGTTCCATCTCCACTCCTGATTTTGTAACTACCAGTGCCATAGGCACCTGACCTTTCAACTCATCTTGTATGCCTATCACAGCACATTCTGCCACTGCGGGGTGGGCTGCCACTACCTCTTCCATTTCGGCGGTGCTAAGCCTGTGCCCTGCCACGTTTATAACATCATCTATACGGCCGGTTATAAAAAGATAACCATCATCGTCTATATAACCGCCATCGCCCGCAAGGTAATAACCATTGAACTTGCTGAAATAGCCGGCTTTAAACCTTGGCTCATCTTCCCACAATCCTGTCATGGTTCCGGGCGGAAGCGGCTGTTTAATAACCACATAACCTTCTTCATTGGGGCCAAGTGGTTCGCCGTTTTCGTTAAAAATTTGCAGGTTATACCCACATACAGGCTTAGTTGCCGATCCCGGTTTTATAGGGAGCTCCTCTACTCCCATCATATTGGCAGCTATAGGCCAGCCTGATTCTGTTTGCCACCAATGGTCAATCGCCGGCACCGGGATGTGCCTGGTATACCACTCCAGGGTGGCGGCATCGCAACGCTCGCCTGCCAGAAACTGCGCTTTAAGGCAAGTTATGTCATACGCTTTTATAAGTTCGCCATTCGGGTCTTCTTTCCGTATGGCTCGTATAGCGGTAGGCGCTGTAAACATAGTGCTAACCCTGTGCTCTGCGATTACGCGCCAAAAACTACCTGCATCTGGTGTGCGTATGGGTTTGCCTTCGTAAATCACACTGGTATTGCGGTTTAGCAAAGGTCCATATACAATATACGAATGTCCTACAACCCAACCCACATCGCTCGCAGCCCAAAATACCTCACCGGGTTTGGCATTGTATATATAGGTCATCGAAAACTGTAATGCCGTGGCGTATCCTCCTGTATCTCTAACTATACCTTTTGGGCGCCCGGTAGTACCCGAAGTATACAGCACATACAACGGATGCGAAGATGCTACGGCTATCGGTGCTACAGGTTCGCTGCCGTATAAAAGCGCGTCATAATCAATATCATATTTTTTAAACGGAATTTTTGCACCGAGTTTTCGGTTGAGTACCACCACATTTTGAGGCTTATGGCTGCTTTGTGCAATGGCTTCATCTACAAGTGGTTTATAGGCAATAAGGCGATCTATCTCAATGCCTGAGCTTGCGGTTATAATAACCTTTGGTCTGCAATCGTCTATACGGATGCTAAGCTCATGAGGAGCAAATCCGCCAAAAACAACCGAATGAATTACCCCAATACGTGCACAGGCAAGCATAGCAAATACCGCCTGAGGAATCATAGGCATATAGATTACCACAGTATCTCCGGTTTCCAGCCCCAGCGAGCGCAGCCCACCTGCTAAGCGGGCTACGTTATCCTTAACTTCGTTAAACGTAAAGTTCGCAATCGTTTGCGTAACAGGAGAATCGTAAATGAAGGCAAGGTCGTCTCCATAACCGTCTTCAATGTGTTTATCTACGGCAAGGTAGCATATGTTAAGTTCGCCGTCTGCAAACCACTGCGGGTAACCGGATGCTGTGTTACTTAAAATGTTTTGGGGAGTTTTAAACCATTTAATTTTTTCCGCCTCTGCTTTCCAAAAGGCTTCGGGGTTGTTAATACTGTACGTGTAAAAATCATTGTACGTGTTCATAAAAGTTTGGGTTTGGGTTTAGATTTATCTTAAACAATAACTATAAATATTAATAGCCATCGTTTTTATAACCAATCTTTTAAAAAAACCTGCAACTGTACAGTATCTTCAATATCGGGAGGAAGAATTTTTTCGCTACGCAATAAGCGAGTTTACCTGTTCTACCAATTTTTTGATGGAGAACGGTTTTGTCATATACAAATCGGCGCCTAATGAAAGGCCTTTTTCTATATCACTTTCTTTATTCTTTGCCGAAAGGAAAATTACCTTGCACGCTGCAAGCCTTTCATCTTTTTTAATTTGCTCCAGTGTGGCGTAGCCATCTACCAGGGGCATCATAACATCTAGTATAATAACATCCGGGCACTCGGTTTTTAAAATTTCCAGTGCTTCCTGCCCGTCACGTGCTATGTACACTTCAAAATTGCTCTTTTTGAAGGTATATTCAAGCGACATAACAATGTTCGGCTCGTCATCAACAATCAAAATCTTCTTCATTTCTAAACTCTTTTTGCGTTTTTGCCTAATCGATAAAGTACTTCCTCCTAATACTTTATTTTTTACGATTTTGGTAGCGTAAATATAAGACAAGCGCCACTATTTTCAATATTTTCGGCCCAAATTCTACCGCCATGATATTCAATAATTTGACGGCAAATAGCCAGTCCCAGCCCGCTACCCAGCGGTTTTTTTATGTTCTGGTTATTCGACTGGTAGAACTTATCAAAAATATTTTCGAAGTCGCCTTCAGCAATGCCTTTACCATTATCGCTTACGCGGGTTACTATCTCCTGCTCGCCACAATCAATGGTTATGGCTATTTCGCCACCCGTTTCCGGGCAAAACTTCACTGCATTGCCTATCAGGTTAGTAACTACCTGAATAATACGGTCTTCATCATATCGGGCGTGTATACCATTTGTCTTTTCATATTTAAGCTGTATGCCTTTACTTTTTATAAGCTGCAGCAATGGCAAAAGAGCTTTTTCTATGGTTTGGTCCAAGTTATTTACTACGGCATTTATCTTCTGTTTGCCGGTTTCAAACTTTTCCAAATCCAGTATTTTGTCAATCAACCGGTTAAGCCGGTCTGATTCTGATATAATATTCTGTAAAAACTGCTTGCGCAGTTCTTCGGGCATTTCATCATCTTCATGTAGTACCTCGGTAGCAGCCTTTATTGCGGTTATGGGTGTACGTAGCTCGTGAGTTACGGTATCAAGGAACTCATCTTTCTGCTTGTCTTTCCATATAAGTTTTTCGTTAGCCTGCTTTAACTCACCTGTTATCGCTTTTAGCTCGTTACTTGTCTCGGTGAGTTTTTTATTGAGAATAATATTTTCCTGAGACTCCTCCAGTATCTTAAGTACTTCGGGTAGGGTGATTTTTTCTTCCTTAACCACACTGCTAATCAATATACGTGCAGATGCCGCGCCAATATGCCCGGTAAGCAGGTTCTCCGCAAATTTGATAAGGCGTGCATCGGCAAGGTCCTGGTTTTTATCTAATCCGTACTTTGTATGAAAAATAGACAGTGCCCTGCGTGTACGGTCTTCGCCTAAAAAACGCTTTAATACCTTTTGTATGTCACTTGTATAGGCTGTGCCTTTCCATATAAAGGCGTTTTCGTGCATGTTAATGTACTTGTCTATATCTACAAACATCTCGGCATAGTTGCGTTCGCGGTAATTGCCGCGGTACATAACAGATACCCACAGGTACACAAAAATGTTTACAAACAAACTCCAGAACATGGCATGCGGCACAGGGTCCAGGTAGTTTAAACCAAAGAGCTGAAAAGGTTTTAACAATGCGATGCCCCACGGACCATTTTTAAGAAAACTGTCGCTGTAATGGGCTGCGCCACTTGCATACGGAATCAGCAACGTATACATGCATACCGCAAAACCCGCTATAATACCTGCTGTTGCACCCCTTCTACTTCCCCTTCGCCATAAAAACGAACCGAAAAAAGCAGGTCCAAGTTGTGATATTACCACAAATGATACCATACCTATAGATACCAGGTTATAGTCTAACACTATAACGCGATAAATAAAGTAAGAACTTATGATAAGGCTAAAGATGCCTACTTTACGAATGTTTACAATACGCTTTTGGTTATCTTCAGGGTTTGCCGATTTAAAACTATCTAAAAAGCCATACGGTATTAGTATGTTGTTACTAAGCATGGTAGACAACCCTATAGAGGATACCACTATCATAGAAATAGCTGCCGAAAACCCGCCTAAAAACACCAGTACTGTAATTACATGGTTGTTCATAAGCTGTGGTATTAGTAGCGAATAGGTATCGGCATTTGTACCGGTGTTGCTAAACAATATGTTTCCACCCCATGCTATAGGGAACACAAAAATGTTCATTAGCAATAAATACAGTGGAAACAGCCATGTAGCCTTCTTAATGTGATTTTCCCTGTGGTTTTCTATAACACCCATTTGAAACTGGCGTGGCAGCAAAAATATTGAGAATATAGACAGTAAACATAAAAACGCCCAGTTCATACCTTCGGCAGGCCCGCCTATGGTGTTCTTCTGAACAAAATCAGGTAGTTTAGCAGCCTTGTTACCAATGTCTTCAAATCCATCAAAAACAAAGAACGTTACATATACGCCTATCAGCAAAAAGAAAAAGAGTTTAAACAACGACTCCATGGCTACGGCCGTAACTATACCCCTACGCTTTTCTGATGCATCTACATAACGGGTACCGTAATATGAGGCAAACAAAGCAAGGGCAAAGGCCACGTAAGTAGTAGTATCGTACAAAAAATTAGAGCTGGTAGTAGTACGTGTTACTACGTGAAACGTTTCTGAAATGGCTTTTAGCTGTAAGGCAATATAAGGCAATATGGCAAAGAGGCATATTAAAGTAACTACGGCACCTAAAAACCTGCTGTTACCGTAACGTAGCGATATAAAATCGGCTATGCTGGATATTTTGTTTACCCTGGATATGCGTATGATTTTCCTGAGCAGTATCATCCACGCCGGTACTATGATTACAGGGCCAAGGTAAATGGGCAGGTATGTAAGCCCACTTTTAGCTGCTACACCTATACTGCCGTAATACGTCCACGCCGAACAATAGACCGCAAGCGACAGTGCGTATACATACGGGTTGTTTGTCCAGCGGCTGCTGTTGGCTTTTTTTTCGGCCCAGTGCGCCACAAAAAACAGTAATGCAAGGTACAGCGTAAGTATTACTAACAGAACAGGACTACTCATAGTACTTTTTTATGATGTATGCTGATATCAGGATGGAGAAAAGCCAGGCCGAGAAAATATAAATGTAAATTACAGGTATACCCCATACTGGCCTTGCACTGTCAAACAACAGTACAAGTGGCATATTAAATGCCATGAGCATAAGTATAGCTACAATAATAAGTTTCTGTTCGTGCCTTTTCTTCATTTTCTCCTATATAACAGCCATAGCTCCCTTACGGGAGCCATAGCTTAATCTAAAAAACCAATAAACTAAACATCATCATACTCCCCTTTTAGCGAGTATAGCCCGAAAGTGGCTAAACCTGCAACGATAAGTGGGGTAAGTATAAACAATATGATGATGCCAAACACAAGATCGTCTTGCTTATCGGTGCCAAATTTTGGCAAGCCGAATATAAAGATACAAAAATATGCGGCGGCGGCGGCAAGTGCCAGCCAAACCAGCCCTAATATACGTTTTAATGCTTTCATGGTGTCAGTGTTTTAGTCGTGAGATACGTTGTTTTTAGCCTTTATGTATACCATGCCTATTACAAAGCTAATGGCTGCAATGATTATAGGATACCACAAGCCTTCAAGGTAAAACTGAGGATCGCCATTGTCTTTTGCATTGGTTACAAGGTAAGTAGATATTGCCGGAAGCAGTCCACCAAAGATACCGTTACCCACGTGGTATGGTAGCGACATAGACGTATAACGTATTTTTACAGGGAACATTTCTACAAGGAACGCTGCAATAGGGCCATATACCATAGTTACAAAAATAACCTGTACAAATACCAGTGCTATAAGCAGCCACTTATCGCTGTCGTTAATGGTTTTTGTAACCTTAATATCAGCCTTTACTTTACCATCATCTCCTATGGCAGCTTTGCCATTTTCTAAATGTACGGTTTTAACTTCCACCCACTTGGTACCATCTGTATATTCTTTGTTGGTAGTGTAAATAGAGTCCATTTTACCTTCTTTAGCTTCTTTGATTTCGGCTTTAAGGGTAGTTTTCTCAACAATTTCGGTTTTCTTGCTTACATCGGCAGTATCATACATTTTTTGGTAGATAGGCCTGTAGCACAGTATACCCAGCAGCATACCTGTCATCATTATAAACTTACGCCCCACCTTGTCGCTGAGTGCCCCAAATACCACAAAGAACGGTGTACCGAAAAGTAATGCGAGACCCAATAATCCGTCTACCTGATTGGTATCTACAGCCATTACGGTTTTAAGGAAACTCATGGCATAGAACTGGCCGGTGTACCATACAACACCCTGACCCATAGCGGCTCCGAACAGGGCAAGAAGTACAAACTTAAGATTGTATTTATTACCAAAAGACTCTTTTAGCGGGTTTGTTGTGGTTTTACCTTCTGCTTTTGCTTTTGCAAATACAGGAGATTCGTGCATGTTTTTACGGATAACGTAAGATACCAGCACCATTAGTATTGATACCCAGAACGGCACCCTCCAGCCCCACTCATCAAACGCTTCTGCGCTGATTGAAGCCCTTGTAGCAAGGATAACCATTAGTGAAATAAACAAACCCACTGTGGCAGTTGTTTGTATCCACGAAGTCCAGTAACCACGCTCGCCACGTGGCGCGTGCTCTGCCACGTATGTAGCCGCCCCGCCGTACTCTCCACCAAGTGCAAGACCCTGTAACAGTCTTAATAACAACACCAACAGCGGCGCTACAAAGCCTATAGACTCATAACTTGGTATGCAGCCTATTAAAAACGTAGCTCCACCCATAAGCAGTAGCGTAACCATAAAGGTGTACTTACGCCCAATTATGTCGCCCAGACGGCCAAAGAACAGCGCGCCGAAAGGCCTTACTACAAATCCTGCGGCAAATGTAGCCAGCGTACTTAAAAATGCCGCCGTAGGATTATCTGCCGGGAAAAACTTGGTAGAAATAACAACCGCAAGGCTGCCGAAGATGTAAAAGTCATACCACTCAATCAGAGTGCCCAGGGATGAAGCCGTGATAACCTTCCAGATCCCTTTAGTAGATTTGTCGCTCATACTAGATAATTTTTGCGTTTATTTTGGTTTATAGATATATAGCAAGCTGCACCAGGAGTTCCCCCTTACTGCTTGTTTTATTTACTGCGGTATATACCGGCCTTGTTGAATATTGTGTGGTAATTTTTGCATGGTGCCCGTCTATGTACCAGTTGGCACCAAAATCAAACTGTGAGCTGGCCTTGTCCAGTGCTTCAAAGTTTTTGTGGGTGTAAGCTGCAAACGGCTGTATGCGCACTTTTGGCTTTTCATGCGAATCAGGGATAAGATAACCCGCCTGCGTGTACCATATATTACCGGTACCAATGGTAGGCTGTGAATTACCAGCCCCTGAAATCGCTGCCTGGCCTGTAAATGCCGGATCTGCCACACCTACGTTCATTATACCAAGGTTACGAAGATAATTAGGGCCAAAATCGTATTTATAGAATACGCTATATGCTGTAAGCGCGCCTTTTTTAGTACCGATGGGCATATCTACAAACACGTCGGCAGCAAACAGGTTAATGTTGTGCTTTTTAACTTCAGAATTTACCATAGAACGTGTGCCGTTTGGTGCGGTATAAAAGCCTGCCCCTACGTTAAATACCTTTTTGGTACCAAGGTAACTGCCCACTTTGTAAGGAAGAAGGTTAGCTTCAGTGTCTAAAAACTGGTACTCTACATATCCGGCGGTACTCCATTTTGTATTTCCGTTATTGTCTACCGAAACAGCTGTGGCATTAGATGTTGCGTTTGCCGGTGTAAGGTTGGTGGCAAAAGGCTTATTGTGGCTAAAGCGGTACTCCAAGTGGCCGTATTTACCTTTTGCAAAAATGCCTATCTGGCGGGCAAACTGATCTGAGTTTTCAATTAAAGGCCAGTTAAAAATCGGTGCATCGGCAGCGAGAAAGTTAAGTGTAGAGGCCATGGTCATACGAGAAAGCCCCATATAGTAATGAAGCCCGGCGCCTACCGAAAGGCTGAATTTTTTATCGGCCTCGGGCAAAACCAATGCATACTCGTTCCACGCATCGTGGAAAAACATTCCCGGTTTTTTTCCTGCTCCATAACCGCCGGTTCCTGTGCTGCTCACCGCGCCGCCGTTTGTAAAGGTTTGGTTATTAATCCCAAAATGGGTTACAATCATGTAGCGTTTAGATACCTGCGCGTACACCAGCATCCTTAGCCTGCGCAACCCGATATCTGAGCTGCTGCTTGCCGGCTCTGAGTTTATCATGGTACCGGGGTTCATTTGGGTAGACCTGAACCACACCTGGTTCCACGCTATCATACGCATGTACTTAGATCCGTCTTCGTTCAGGTTAAATTTGAGCCCGGAGCCATACTCGCTGGATCCCTGGGCAAAGCCTGCCATTGAGGAGAGCAGCAGGCCTACAAAAAGGGTTAACTTTTTCATGCTTGTTTACTTGAGGATTTGGGTTAATGGGTTACATCGTTTTCGTAACCCGAAATTCCAAAAAACAAACGAGGGAAAAAATTATGATATACAAATCTGTAAAGACCTATACTTTAGTCTTTAAAACGCTCCCATTTTATGAGCATAAACTTGTCTCCAAGCTCAGTAATAATCATGCCTGCGCCCGATAGTTGCTGCTTATTTTTAAGGTATTCCACCAGTTCTAAATGGTTAAAAATCTTGTATGTGGGGTGGTAGTCGCCATGCGACGGTTTTTTAATTTTAAACTCCTTAACCCAGTTGCTTACCGTAACGTGTGAAACGCCTATAATACGCTCAATCTCACGAAAGCTAAGACCCTCTAAATACAGCTGTAAAGCTTTGGTAACATAGTAGTTATCTATCTTTTTACCCAGCTTATTAACGGTAAAATAGTAGTTGCATTTTTTACACAGGTAACGCTGCTTATTACTTATAATACCGCTTTTTACAATGTGGTCGCTATGGCACTTAGGGCAGGATAAAATCTCCATATATATTATTTTTGCATAAATATAATAATTTAGCAAATATATAAAAACAGATAATAAAAAATAAAACGTATTTTTTTATTTACTAATCAATTTTTATTTGATAATACTTCAGTAATATCAAATAATTGGTAAAATTTAGTAAATGGGTTTCTATATTTTTGCCGATACAAGTATATATATTTTAATTTTATTATATATACAGACACGTAGAAAATTATAAACAGCTGTACGCGTTAATGCTTGTCGTTAATGTTTGTAACTATTTTATTCTCTTAGCACACGCGTCACAAAGCGAAGCGTTTGCATTATCTATAGTAGAAATCTTTTCGGCGGCACTGGTCATAACACATTTAGGGTTTTCACAATGCGGTAACCCTAAATTGTGGCCTAACTCGTGTAATACTACTTTTTCAAGACGTTTATAAAAAAGTGGTTTGTTATTTGCCTTTAAACGGAATGTAGAAACTACGCAACTGTTTCCCGGGCGGTACCCCAGTCCCATAACTCCAAAGTCGTTATATTTCCATTCCGGTTTTTTAATTTTTCCATTCTCATATCTTGGAACAGATATGTCTTTATTGGTAAGCCCTACAACATAATCTATACTATCCGGAAGGTTTCGTTTTTGTATACCAATAAGGCTATCTGCCCTGTAGCGGGGAGTTTTAATATTTACAAAAGCTGATTCTGGCAAAATCCGGCTTGATAAAATATATACTTTTGCCCCATAATACCGTTCTATGTTAGCCTTTACTGAATCTATCTGTGTAGGTGAAAAATTATTGTACGGCAATATCCCTACAACTATTTGTTGTTTGTTTCTATCAGCGAAACAACTACAAAATAACGTTAGAAATAGTAGCAGGTATATAAGGGAGCGTTTCATTTCATAAAAGATTTACACTCCACGCCATTGAGGTATTATAGGACAGCTGTCCGTTGCTAACCACTAAAGGGGAATCAAAATTATTGGTATACAAAGCACCTGTTCCAAGCCCCTGTGGCATAGGATTGTTTTTTGTAAATGTATATTGGGCTATGGCGTTCAATCCAATGTTACTTTCCAGGGCAGAGGTTATCCACCAACCTATCTGTAGCTGCTCTGCAAGGTATATCCACTCGTCGCAACCACGCATTCCACCCACAAGGCTAGGTTTTAGGATAATGTATTGTGGCTTTATTTTTTCAAGTAGTGCCTTTTTGTCCTTATACTCAAATACGCCAATAAGTTCTTCATCCAGCGCTATGGGTAGTGGCGTATTAGCGCATAATTGCGCCATTTCATCCTGCTGATGCTGGCGTATGGGTTGCTCTATACTGTGTAACTGATATTGCGAGAGTTGTTGCAGTTTTTGCGTGGCTTCATGTGGAGCAAAGGCACCGTTAGCATCTACACGGATTTCTATTTGTTCAGCGGTAAAATTACTGCGGATAAACTGCAACAGGCTTAGCTCCTTTTCAAAGTCTATGGCGCCTATTTTCAGCTTGATGCAATTAAACCCGGTTGCCAGTTTTTCTTCAATCTGCTCCTTCATAAAAGCCTCCTCTCCCATCCACACCAGGCCGTTGATGTTGATGTTTGCATTTCCTGCTGTAAAATCAGAAGGAAATATCTCAAAAGGATTTTCGGCAGCAAGCGAACGGAAAGCCGTTTGAAGCCCGAACTGTATGGAAGGATAGCTCTTTAACGCTTCCCAAAGCGTGGCTTCGCCCAAGTGTATGTTTGCGCATGCCCACTGTAGTTTGTCTTCATAATCTGGCGTATCATCTATGCTAAGGCCACGCAGTATACCGCACTCTCCTATACCTTTACGTCCGTTTTCCTCAAGGATAATAAACCACGTTTCTTTTGTAGTCATTACCCCGCGCGATGTGCCGCTTGGGCGTTTAAAATCCAGTATATATTTGTGATACGATGCGGTCATAAGTGTAAGCGATAAAAATTTACAGAAATAATAAAGCCACAGATTTACACGCGTCAGCACGATAGTTGCTTTAATACGAATGGCAAATCTGTGGCTTTTTATAGATTAAATATCTAACGATGCGCCTATCTCCAGCAACGTTAGGTTTTTACCTTTATCGGTAAACAGCTTTTTGGCTGCTTCATGGTCTATTTTTATATAACCAAACGTATCGAAGTGATAGCCCAGTACGTTATTACATGCTACAAAATCTGCAGCAATTACAGCATCCTCAGCATCCATGGTAAAGTTAGAACCAATAGGGAAAATTGCCAAATCTAACTTTGTACGCAGCGGTATCAGTTTCATGTCATACGTAAGGGCTGTATCGCCGGCAATATAAATGTTTTTATCGGCCTCAATAACAAATCCGCCTGGGTTACCCCCATCAGTTCCATCAGGGAACTGGCTCGAGTGAATCGCGTTTACATACTTTACTGTACCAAAATCAAATTTCCAGCTGCCACCGTGATTCATAGGGTGTGTAGTAAAGCCTTTTTTACCGTAATACGTAGCAATTTCAGCGTTAGAAACTATTGTGGCGCCAGTGTTTTGGGCAATAGCCTCTACATCCAGTACGTGGTCGCCGTGCGCGTGGGTAAGCAAAATATAGTCGGCTTTAAGCGTATTAATATCTATGTGCGACGCAAGCTCATTAGCGGTTATAAATGGATCTACAATAATATGCTTGCCATTGGTCTCTATGCCCAGGCTGGCGTGTCCGTAAAATGTAATTTTCATAATGTGTGTATTTAGTGTTATGTTGTAATTCGACTAGATTATGATTTTTACTAAACGAATGTAAAATTCACCGTTTAAAAATAAGCACTACTTAAAGTTGCATGGCAATACAAAGCAGTGCCGAAAGTAAAAACGTACTAAGCGCTACCTTTTTCAGCTCCGGGTCTAAATCGCGGGGCTGGGTATTTTTAACGACCGTTTTTATATGAAGTAACAATGGTATGTATGCTATAAGGAAGATATACTGCACTGGCCTGAAATCATTTGCAACAGCAAAAATAAGCGTAAGTACAAGTGCCATCCCAATAACAAGATAATGGTATTTTTTAGCCACAACAGGGCCCATTTTTACAACCAGCGTGTTTTTACCACTCATGGCGTCACTCCTTTGGTCACGCATATTATTAAGGTTTAGTACCGCCACACTCAGTAAGCCAACCGATATAGCTGGAAGTATTACCAACTCGTCCAGTGATTTGGCAAATAAAAAGTAACAGCCTATAACGCTTACAAGCCCAAAGAAAATGAACACAAATAAGTCGCCCAGGCCTTTATAGCCATAGGCATTTCCGCCCACGGTGTACTTTATGGCTGCACCTACGGCGGCGAGCCCCAGCACAAAGAAAAATACAGAATACCCAAAATTTTCTTTGCCAAATGATACATAAATAAGCAAAATGGCTGCCACCATGGTAAGTACGGAAGTGAGTATAATACCTTTTTTCATGGCAGATACCGTAATGGCACCTTTTTGAATGGCGCGCTGTGGCCCCACACGATGCTCATTATCTGTACCTTTAACGCCATCACCATAGTCGTTAGCAAAGTTAGAAAGTACTTGCAGCCCTAGCGTTGTAACCAAAGCTAATGCCAAGATTCCCCAGTTTTTATGCCCCTGAGACATGGCATAAAAACTACCTACTAATATACCTGAAACCGATAACGGCAGTGTCCTTAATCGTGCGGCCTCAAGCCACGCTTTTGCATTAGACATCTTCTGTGTTTATTTTAAATTATAAATTATAAATTTTGAATGTGATTGGTCGAAAAAAAACCGAATCAATAAATCTTATTAAATCACATCCAGTTTTTATTGCCCGACTCTACCTGGTACAACCAGTAATTGACAAGTTTTTGTAACTGGCTAAAACGCGCGACACCAAAGTTTACCTGACCACCCGCGGTGTAAAGACGAACCGTACCTACATCGCTCCACTTTTGCCAAAAAAACTGCTGTAGTTTAACGGACTGGATTTTGTGCGGCTCTAAAATATCGTTATCTACATCCCAGGCACCACGCTGACGGATGATAAATTCCGGCGAAATGTAGAGCCTGCTGTTTCTGTATGCAAAGTAAATAAGTATACCTGCAAACAGCACATAAACAGGTGTGAAAATTAACGCTTCTTTAGCCTCAGGAACAAAAAAAGTATAGGTGTAAAATATGGCAAAAGGAAGCAGTATAAACTTAAATACCTCAAAAATGGCTTTCCTTATATTAGGCAGCACTTCAAACCCACGTTCCGGCATTTCAGAATATATAAACCGGAGTAATGCGTCTTTTTCCGATGTGCTTAGTCCCGGTATTTCCATCATCATTTTAAGACGATCTTTGGTTGCCTCAAGATCTGATGCCTGCCTGATCCTGAGATCTGTTATGTCAAATTTTTTCTGGAAGTAATTACGCCCAACCGTAAGTATCTGTACACGTTGCGGTTTTATAATAGTGTTACGTGTATTGATTAATCCATGCGATAGTAATAGCGTGCCATCTTCTTTGGTTACCTTAAAGTCGAAAAACTTTAAAATGGTGCGCCCAAGATTTACCGCCAGCATAAGGAACAGTATAAAAACCGTTATGGTGGCTATAGACCGCAGCAGGAAATCCATACTAACGTATTCGTCTAAAAATGAAGAATCAGTATGGCTAAAGGTAAGGAAGTCATCTAAATGCTGCCATGTAGATATAAAGAACGCCAGTATAAGGCCAATACTCCTTATATAATTACTGGTAATCCCTGTTTTTAGAAGGCTTAAAAAACTAATGCGTATAAACGGACGGGCTTGTTTTTTTGCCATATATGTTTCGTCTGTAGCATCATGATATTGTTGCGCCTTATAATTAAGCAGACGTTCTTCAAGGGCTATAGCCTGGGTGTGGCTCATCGCCTTAATTTTAACCTCCGTTTTTCCACTTCCGGCGGTGTCTACTTCCAGCCCATGTACTTTTAAAATACGTTGCAACAGGTTTTGATTAATATTAACCTGCTGTATGCGGTTTAATGGTATGGCAATACGGGTTTTACTCAAAATACCTTTTTTAACCACAAACTCGCCTGTGGCCTCATCAATATAAAACGTAAAATTAAGATATTGTAAATAGCCTATAATAATGCCCCCCACAAGAAGCAGCCCGGCAAGAACAAGTAAAAACCCTTTCTTTTCTCCATTAAAAACCGCTACAATAAATAATGGAAATAGCGCCCGCACATTAGACTGGAGTGAGTCGGCCGCGAGCACAACAATACCTATAAGCGACTGACGCTGTGGTGTATTAAAATCATGCTTCATCGGCATGGTTGTCTGTGTTATCATCTCCGGCTGCAGTAACGGCACGTGTGTACAAGTCGTCAACCTCTTGTTTATCTCCGGTGCTTTTGTCAATCTTGTCGGCAATAAGTTGCTTTACAGCCGCCGCATGTACCTTCTCCAGTCCCGGGATTACAATATCGCTGCCTGTGCCGCCTGCGGTAAACACCCCTATGCTGGAAAGCCCCAGCCAGCGCGAAACCACGCCTTCGTGTTCGGCAACGTGTTGTATACGGTTGTAAGGAATTATGGTAGTGGTAACACTTACAGCTCCGCTGCGGTAAATAACATCGTGCTCCCTAAAAGCGTAGCCTTTGTTACGGTAATTAATCAGTTTTACCAGCATAGATACCACAAGCAATACCGCATAGGTTATTGTAGCATAGCCCCAGTATTGTGTAAGCTCTTCTACAAAATAAAAAAGGGCACCTGCAGCCACTGCAATAGCCCCGAAGGTTAAGCCAAGATTTGCCCAAACCACCTTCATATAAAGCGGGTGTATGGGGTTAAGTTCAGCATCTTGGTATTGCGGTAGTTGAAGGGTGTCTATGGTGTTATTAGAGAATTCAGTCATCTATATTTGTAGTTTAAAGCCTGTAGTTTGTGCTTTCCCTTATACAGCAAAACACAAACTACAAACGTACTAAGGCTTTATGGTATCCACTTAATATCACGGAAGTTAGGCTTCCTCTTTTCAAGAAAAGCATCACGTCCTTCTTTCGCCTCGTCTGTCATGTAAGTAAGGCGCGTAGCCTCGCCGGCAAACACCTGCTGGCCTACCATACCGTCATCGGTAAGGTTAAAAGCAAACTTAAGCATCTTAATAGCCGTAGGCGATTTATCAAGTATTTCCTGTGCCCACTGGTAGGCGGTATCTTCAAGCTCATCGTGCGGTATAACAGCATTAACCATACCCATTTCATACGCCTCCTGAGCACTGTAGTTTCTTCCAAGGAAAAATATTTCGCGTGCGCGCTTCTGCCCCACCATTTTAGCAAGATAGGCCGAACCGTACCCGCCATCAAAGCTGGTTACGTCTGCATCGGTTTGTTTAAATATAGCATGTTCTTTACTGGCCAGAGTAAGGTCGCACACTACGTGAAGGCTGTGCCCCCCGCCTACTGCCCAGCCCGGAACTACGGCAATAACCACCTTTGGCATAAAACGGATAAGACGCTGTACCTCAAGTATATTAAGCCTGTGGTAACCATCTTCGCCTACATAGCCCTGGCGTCCGCGTGCCTTTTGGTCGCCTCCGCTACAAAACGCGTATACACCGTCTTTGCTTGATGGTCCCTCGGCAGAAAGCAGCACTACACCTATAGATGTATCTTCCTGGGCGTCATAAAATGCATCATAAAGTTCAGAGGTGGTCTTTGGGCGGAATGCGTTGCGTACATCGGGCCTGTTAAAGGCTATACGCGCCACGCCATTGTATTTTTTATACGTTATATCTTCGTATTCTTTTACTGTTTGCCAGTTAATTTTGTCCATTTGGTTTAAAATTTACCCGTAAAATTAGTCAATTTTTATTTTTTACGCGCAATAAAATAATATCATTAAGGAAAGCCGCTGCTTATCAAAAAGTTATATTAATTACACAATATTTTTAAAAAATTTGTTGTTAAAACACCTAGAGGGGTGATACAACAAATTATCCCGTTTAGCTATATTTGCGGTTCGACCCTTTTTCGAAAAACATGAAATTTTTAAGATATACTCCCTATATATTAGCTGTTTTGCTTACATCTTGTAAGCAGGAAGGCAAAACGCTTGCAGAAAACCTTGATGATGATAAGCCGGATACGGTGCTGCATATAACGCCGCCGAAAATAAAATTTGGTAAACTGTCTCAGGCCTACAAAGACGACAAGCATTATGTAATACAACAGTATTATAATAAGATTTGGCCCAAAGATGAACTAAGTGGAGGACTGCTGATAGCCAAAAACGGCGAAATACTGTTTGAAAAGTATGGTGGCTATGCTAACATAAGTAAAAAAACAGCCATTACAGCTGATACCCCACTGCACTTAGCCTCTGTAAGCAAGGTGCTTACCGCTGCGGTAGCGCTTAAGTTAATAGATTTAGGAAAGCTTGATATTAATGCCAAAGTGAGCAGCATACTACCAGAATTTCCGTATGCTGATATATCAGTAAAGATGCTGCTAAACCACCGAAGTGGCCTGCCTAACTATGCCTATTTTGCCGATGACAGGGCAATATGGGACCGCCATATGATGAACAATCAGGATGTGCTTAACCTTATGGCACAGCACAAGTTTCCGTTGTATTTTAAGCCTGATAAAAAATTTGGCTACTGCAATACTAACTATGTAATGCTGGCACTTATTATAGAGAAGATAACGCACAAAAATTACCGCCAGGTAATGAAAGAAGTGGTATTTGATCCGCTGGGCATGACACACACCTATGTATTTGATTACGAAAAAGATAAATCTACCGCAGCACTTTCATATAAAGGTAATGGGGTGTTATACGGATGGGATTTTCTGGACAATGTTTATGGCGACAAGAACATCTACTCTACGCCACGCGACATGCTGAAATTTGACCTCGCTACATACTCTAAAAAGTTCCTGAGCCCCAAGCTTTTAAAGCAGGTTTTTCAGGGTTACAGCTACGAGCATAAGGGCGAACGCAATTATGGTCTGGGCATACGCATGCACGAATGGGAAACCGGCGAAAAGCTGTTTTACCATAACGGATGGTGGCACGGAAACACTACCAGTTACGTAACATTAAAGAATGACACGGTAACCATGATTGCACTGAGCAACCGTTTTTCTTACAAGCCCTACAAAATTTGGAAATTGTCTACGCAGTTTGGAAATTATCCTATAAAGCCTGATAAAGAGGATACTGCAGAATAATGAAACATCTTAATCAGCCTTCGGGCTGATTTTTTTAGCTAAATAGTCTACCGTTTTTGTAGAGTTTTATATTTTTGCGTTCAGAACCACACGCACACACTTATGGAACATTATAATTACTTGGCATTTGCTATGCCTGCATTTTTCCTGTTTGTATTTTTAGAATACAAGGCAGCACAAAAGCAAAAGCGCCCCGAACTTTTTAAGTACGAAAGCTCTGTAAGCAATGTAACCATAGGCATAGCCGAACGGCTGCTAAACCTGTTTATATCGGGTACGTTTTATGGTTTGTATTACTTTGTTTATGAGCACTATGCACTATTTAACATTCCTAACGAATGGTACGTTTGGGTTGCGCTTATACTCGCTACTGATTTTGTATGGTACTGGTACCATAGGCTTGGGCATGAGGTAAATATATTTTGGGCAGCACACATAGTACACCATCAAAGTGAGGAGTTTAACTTTACCGCAGCAGCCCGCATAACCACGTTGCAAGCCATTGTACGTACCGCTTTTTGGTGCCTGTTGCCGCTGGCAGGGTTTCATCCCGCTATGGTAATAACCATGCTGCTCATCCACGGGGGATATTCGTTTTTTACCCATACCCAAATCATTGGCCGCATCAAATGGCTTGAATACATGTTTATTACACCTTCGTTACATGGCGTGCACCATGCCAGCGACGAGAAATACCTCGATAAAAACTACGGCGATATTTTTGTTTTTTGGGATAAAATGTTTGGCACATTTCAGGCGGAAGAAGAGCAGCCCAAATACGGGCTTACCCACCCTCTAAAAAGTTACAGTTTTTTATGGCAGCACTTTCATTATTATTTTGAAATTGCTGAAAGCTACCGGAGGGCTAACAACTTAAAAAACAAACTAAAAGCTGTGTTTGGCAGCCCTGCTTACATGGATCAGGACATACGCCCTGAGCTTGAAAAACGCTTCCTGCAAGATGAACGCCACGAACGTAAACCATTGAAATTTAAGGGTTATCTGGCATTCCAGATTGCAGTTGCGGTAGGTATGCTAACCTGGTTTACGTTATGTTTTAATAGCCTTCGCATTGAAGATAAGGTGTTTACAACATCGTTTATATTTGTAACTCTTATTAATTGCGGCGCATTGCTGGAGCAGCGTAAATGGATTTACTATTTGGAGTACGGAAGGCTGTTCCTGCTGGTTTCTTACCTGTTGTATATCTTCGGGTATTTTGAATACAGTTTTATACCATTGGTACTTTTTATGCTCACAGAAAAAACATTCTCAGTAGGGAAAAAATACAACGAGTACATTCTACAAACCCAGTAAGATATTTCGTATATACTACTTAGCACTAAAAAGATATTCCGCAATTGGTAAAAAAAATTGCGGATTTTTTTTGTTTTTAAATCACGTAGAAATTATTAAATGTTTGAAAATCAGAAATGCTTTAATTGACAATGTGCGTTTAATATTCCACAGGCCATGTATACTGGTTTACAATCTACTGAAGAACTGCCTTCAGTACTGTGGATTATAGGTTGATGTAATTTTGCAGTGTTTGTTAAAATAAATTTTTCATAATTCACGTTGGTACTTCATAAATCCTTTTTATTATGAAAAAACTTACCACCCTCCTGTTGTTACTTATCGGTGTTTGCGTGTCGTTTGCACAAAACCATCTATATCGTATCGTTGCTAATAACAAAACTGGCTATATAGATAATAGCGGTAAGATAATAATACAGCCGAAATATAACAATGGAACAGATTTCTTTGGCGAATATGCTGCAGTTCGGGAAAATGGTTTATATGGTATAATAAATACTAAAGGTAAGTATGTGCTAAAACCTACCTATCCTGTTATTCAAACCGGTTTAGAAACTTATGTAATTGGGAAAACTGCTAATAATAGTGCTTTGATTGATCTCTCAGGCAAAATTAATTTTAAAGGGAATGTACTGCGCTGCGCCATACAACCAGACTATTTATTTGCGTATACGGATAAAAACGAAACATACGTATTTGATAAAAAGACAGGGAAACAGGTATTGTACAGCAAATACTTTTTAAGTATCCCCTATAAAGATAATTGTATAGCTACAAACTTTGACAGAGATGGAAATAAAGAAACGTATGTAACCGATTTAAGAGGGAACATTCTGGTACCCGAAAACACGTATAAATTAATAGATAACTATAAGGATGACGTGGCGTGCGTACAAATAAACAACGATACGTACGGAGCCATAGACCTTTCGGGAAAACTTTTATTTACAACAAAATACAACCTTTTTTTCTATGAAAATACAGGATTTAGTGAGGGATATGCCGTTGTAGAATTACAAAAGGCTAAAGGTAACGAGAACGATTTTAACACCACATATTATGGTTATATAGACAAAGCCGGAAAACTGGTTTATAGTGATACTACCTTTACAAAGGCTTATCCATTTACAAATGGCCGGGCGACAGTAGAATTACATGGGGGTGAATACAAAATTTTTGACCGTAATTTTAAAGAAATAGTTTCTGATAATGACGAAGCAAAACTGGCATTAAAAGATGATTACAATTTAGTACAGGCAGATAAAGGATGGCGTGTATTAGACAAATCAGGAAATGAAATTTTAAGGACAGAAGAAGATGTAGAATCATTAGAAGAGCCTATAATGGGGCATCTGCTGTTCTATTCTCAGGATAAAGAAGATAAAGAACTTTTTGGATTTATAAACCTGAAGACTAAGGAGAAAACCAATCCTATATTTGAACAAATTGATACAGAAGGCTTTAAAGATGAAATATTTGCCGTAAAGGTAAATGATAGATTAGCTTATATAAATGAATCAGGTAAAATTGTTTGGCAAGAATCGGGCGGAACATCTATCCGCCCACTAAACATTGATTTTATGCTACGCGGAATTTTTAGCGCGTATGATGTTACTACCAAAAAATCAAACGGCTGGGCTACTTCTGACAATATTCCTAAAAAGAATAAGAAAGGCCAATTTGCTAAAAATAAACTTAATGTGGTTATAAGTACTACCGCTAAAACAACTTTTCTAAATTCCTACGAAGGGATTACTGTATATGTAGCGAATACTACCTCTAAAAATATCGCTTTTGACGCCATGGATAGTAAGCTTACAATGATAATCCAGGCAAAGGATACAGACGGCAAATGGAAAGATATTACTTTTTTACCGCGTAGCTGGTGCGGTAATAGCTATCATTCCCTAACATTGCCTGTAAATGAGCATTGGGAATTTTCAATGCCGGTTTTTGATGGCAGTATGGAAACTGAAATAAGAATAAAGCTTACACCTGAATTCAAGAAGAAAGAATTTTACTCTAACAGTATAAAAGCAAGGATAAATCCCGCGCAGTTTTTTTACCAGCAACAATATTATCCGAAAGGAATTATGGATCCGTACAGCAACTAACATTCTTAAAATTATTATAAACAATATCGCGTAGTGTTATTTATATTAGTAATTTGCCAAAATAAAAACAACATAAAACCAATAAAGTATGGGAATATTTAACGCCCTTATGGGCAATGCCAGCGAGGTAAACCTTGAAAAACTTAACGAAGAATACAAGCCAATACTGGTAGATGGGGAATACATAGAAAAGGGCTACAAAATAGTACGGGATATGTTTGTATTTACAAACAAGCGCCTTATACTCGTAGATAAACAAGGCCTTACGGGTAGCAAGGTAGACTTTTTAACCATACCCTACGGCAGCATTACCAAGTTTAGTAAAGAGAGTGCCGGCCTGCTTGATTTTGATGCCGAACTAAAAATATGGGTGCGCGGTGAAGCCATGCCGGTAAAAAAACAGTTTGGCAAAGACAATAACATTAATGAGGTGTACCAGGTGCTTAGCCAGCATATACTTAAGTAACAAAAAGGGTTGTTTACATGTAAACAACCCTTTTTCATCAACCATTAAACAGCTTATTTCTTTTAATGGGCTTACCCTGCCTTATTTGCCATGCGTGCCAAGCACTGGGTACATCATGTGTCCATTGCGGCAAAAATGCAATTATAAGATAAACGTCTATGTGAGATATAATACCAAATATTACTGCAAGCGCAAAGGGTATACCGGCATAACCAAAACCCAGTACAGAGATAAAAGCGGCAAACAGCGTTATGCCCCATAATTTACTGAGCAATGCATGTGTGCAGGTTTCCTTCCCGAATTTAGTAAAACTGAACGCGTACGTTAGCCCTTCCATTACAAAAAGTGTAATGGTAGCATAGCGGTTTTGTAAAATTATTTCGGGGTTAAGTAGCCAGCAACACCAGCCGGCACAAAGCCAAAAGACCACGTCTATCTGGCTGTCCAGCCTTCGCATAAAGGTTGTAGAAACTCCCTGTTTTCGGGCAATTATACCATCAAATATATCAGATAATATACCCAACAGCAATAATACAGCAAGTAATATACGCAAGTGGCTACCGTATTTATAGGTTAAATAAATCATTAACGGCCCCAGCAATAGCCTGAACAGTATAAGCAAGTACGGTATTTTTTTCATTTGGTTTTAATTATCAAGCATTTGGTTTTAATTATCAAGCATTTGGTTTACTAAGATATTTAACATAAGCAAATGCTGGACTTAAATTTCATGCCAGTTATAAAGTAACACTACTGTTTACTCTTTATTAATGTAATATACGCGTCTTCATCTTTTTTTAGGTTAGTGTACACTTCTATAACCCTGTCATCTGCATCTATCTTCATCACTGCGGTATTAGGGCTTACTGTACCCTCTGTTATGGCAGTAATTTTTAAAGTACTCGTGTTTTTTACGGTAAGGTTAAATATTTTCTTCTCATTAGTAACCTTGTAGTTCTTTATAAGTACTACCCCATCCAGGTAAAGCGTTACAAGGTCTCCATCTTCTTTACCATTGTCCCAAAGCTCCAGCTTTACATTACCGCTCTTACTAAACACATTTAGGTTTTGAGATCGGGTAAGGTTGTTAACTTTAAGGCTATCAAGTATATTAACGGGATTAAACTTTTTCTTGTCAGCTTCATTAACTTTTTTAGACTTTTGAATTTTCTTATTTACCTTATTAACCAATTTATAAATCCTTGCCGAACCTACCAGTGTAAGGGTACCATCTATACACTTTTGATGGTTTTTAAAAAGGCCTTTAAAATTACCCTCCATAATACTGTTTTCGTTTACCAGTTTTACTTTACCGGTAAAGTTTACAAAACAAAACATATCATCGCTAATGGTAGACTTTGTGTAAATGATATCTTCTTCCTTAAAGCTAAACTCCTTTGTTTTGCTGCTATAGGTTCCTGATATGGCATTTTTGGTTTCATGAGGCCCGGAAAGATCCGTAACAGAATAACCTTTTACAATTCCATTATTTTCTGAAAAAACCAATCTGTACGATATAACAGTCTTAATATCACCATTTAACTTTACCGCACCCATGTATTCATACTTCTCCTGCGCGTAAAAAGTTAACGAAATCATAAAAAAAAGAGCGGCAAGTTTGGTTTTCATAATGTAAAATTTATATTTTTGGTACAAACATAAATCAATTTATATGAAATTAAAATTGTTATTTTCATTGATCGCCCTACTGTTTATTTCAGTATCGGCTACGTACGCATCATTTCCTGTACAAAGGACAACTACTAACAATGTAACTGTTGTTGAAGAATCTCACGAAGAGCTTTCTTCTCCTGCTGTTGCCGCCAGCGGCAAAAGCCAGCTGGTTGCACTATTACTTTGTTTCTTTGTAGGTGCACTTGGTATCCACCGTTTTTACCTTGGGTACACTTGGCAAGGTATCGTACAGCTGCTTACTCTTGGTGGTTGTGGCGTATGGGCACTTATTGATTTCGTAAGGATCATTATTGGTGACCTAGAACCTAAAAACGGAAGCTATTCATCTACACTTTAATTAAATTAAGGTGATAAAGAAGGTTGTTTATTACACGCGCATTTGGGTAACCATACTTGCTCCGCTGGCACTAGTGCTGCTACCGGTTGATTTTTTTGACCACGGCGAGAGCGTGTGCCTGTCTAAAACACTTGCAGGGCTGGAGTGCCCCGCTTGTGGCCTTACACGTGGCGTTATGCATTTTTTGCATTTCGACTTTGGTAAAGCATGGGCGTTTAACAAGTTTACTTTTGTAGTTATACCGCTGTTGTTTCCCGTTTGGTTAAAAGCAGTGTATGAGGCAAAAGGAAAACCACTCCCTAGACTAATGAACAAACTTATGTAAGATATAGTGACCAACTTACCTGAAAATCCGGCTAATACACTTAGCCGGATTTTTTTTATAAAAAAAAATCCCAACCTTGTAACATTTTTGCTGCTCTTTACGTATAACTATGGAACAGATTAATTAACTCAGGAGTTTTATACATGAGACAGTTAAAAATTACAAAGCAGGTTACCAACAGGGAAACTGCTTCATTAGACAAATACCTCCAGGAGATTGGTAAAGTAGACCTGATTACAGCGGATGAGGAGGTAGAACTGGCACAGCGCATTAAAGCAGGTGACCAGCGCGCACTTGAAAAACTGACTAAAGCTAACCTACGTTTTGTGGTATCGGTTGCAAAACAATACCAAAACCAGGGTCTTACCCTACCCGACCTTATTAATGAAGGTAACCTTGGCCTTATAAAAGCGGCACAGCGTTTTGATGAAACCCGTGGTTTTAAATTCATTTCTTATGCCGTATGGTGGATTCGCCAGTCTATACTACAAGCACTTGCCGAACAATCACGTATTGTAAGGCTTCCGCTTAACAAGATTGGTTCTATTAATAAGATTAATAAAATGTATGCCCTGCTGGAGCAGAGTAACGAGCGTGCCCCAAGTGCTGAGGAAATTGCCAAAGAGCTTGACATGACCGTTAACGACGTTAAAGAGAGCATGAAGAACAGCGGCCGCCACCTGTCAATGGATGCTCCGCTTGTAGAGGGTGAAGATTCTAACCTATACGACGTACTTCGCTCAGGCGAATCGCCAAACCCGGACAGGGAACTTATCCACGAATCGCTTCGTACCGAAATTGAGCGAGCACTGGAAACCCTTACTCCTCGTGAGGCAGACGTTGTAAGGCTATACTTTGGCCTTGGCGACCAACATCCTATGACTCTTGAGGAAATAGGAGAAACTTTTGACCTTACCCGTGAGCGTGTACGCCAAATTAAGGAAAAGGCTATCAGGAGGTTAAAACATACCTCGCGCAGCAAAATACTAAAAACCTATTTGGGCTAATATTGCTTCAAACAGAAAAACCGCATTAGCGTTTTTATTTTAGGAATATAATTTGTATTTTGCAGCCCGAAAAGGCTTAAAACATATATTTTTTAAATATAAAAGTACCAACAGTTCAATAACTGTTCGTTTTTTGATTGATGATTGAACTCCGGCTGATTACCGGAGTTTTTTTATGCCCATTACTTACATCCACAATTTAGCAACATTTGCATAAAACAAAACAGCCCGGCATTTATAAATACCAGGCTGTTTTGTGTTTATAATAATACGTGTTTATAAAGCACTAAAGCTTTAGGTTACCGGCAAGTTCATTGAGCCCAACCTCAGACAGCTTGGCATTAAGCTTTGCCGTGCTACTGCGCGTAAGGGCATTAACATAATTCAGTTGGGCCGTACGCACCTCCAGCGTGGTAATGGTACCTATCCGATATTTTTCCATGGTAATATCCAGGTTTTGCTCGGCTATGCGCACATTGCTGGCCTCTAGCTTTACTAAATCAAGATTGGTTAAATACGTTTGGAAAGCAGTAAGCAACTGGGTATTTATTTCCTGCGTTTGCTGCTCTATAAGTACCTGGGTGTTTTGGATTTGTAAGCGCGCTATTTTCTCGTTACGGTTTTGCAAAAAGCCGTTAAATAAATTTATACGCGCCGTAAGGCCATAACTAAAACCATTTCCTTTATTACTCCGCGCAAACCCCAGGCTCGACTCACTTTCTGAGAAAATATAACCGGTGGTTACCCCCACCTGCGGATACCGGGCGCCTTTTACCTGTTTAAGGTTAAGTTCTGCCACTCTTTTATTTATAAGCGCCAATTGAATTTGGGGGTTTTGTTTTGAAGCCATATCCATAAGCGTGGGCAGGTCAAGCTTATCATCGGTGGGCACCTCGTCAGATACTTTAAAATCGGCTGTAAGGTCGCGTGCCAGCAGCTGGTTAAGCAGCGTTTTAGTATTTTTAAACTCCTGTAATTGTTTAAGATAATTGGTCTGGTCTGTATTAAGGTCTACTTCTACGTTAAGTACCTCCAGTTTAGATGCTTTGCCTATACTAAATCTGTTTTTTGCCGTAGTTACGCGCTGCTTACTGATTACCACAGCGGTATCAAGTGCTTTCAGCATTTGTTGTTGCTGTACTAAGGTGTAATACGTTTCCATAACATCAGCCACAGTGGTGGTAATGGCAAATTTCAGTTCTGTTTCGCCTTGGCGTTGCAGTGTCTTTAGCTGATCGTATTTTGCAAACATGGTAAACCCGTCAAATATGGTCCACCCAAGGTTTACACCGTAACTCAGGCTGTTGTTCTTTGCGTTATTCAGCTGCTGCTGGGTGCCATCGGTACGCACCTGAGTACTGTTTTGTATGCTATTGTTCTGGCTCAGCGACCCGTATAAATTAGGAAGCAAACCCGCATTGGCAAGGCTTACATTTTGCTGATCTATTTTCAGGTTATTGTCTGCAAGCTTAATATCATAGTTATTTTTTAGCGCTTCGGCTACGGCATCTTCCACTGTAAGCAGTGGCTGCGCTGCAGCATTTAGCGAAAACAACATTAACAGGGCATATATATACAAGCGCATAAATTACAAGTCTTTAATGTTATCAAATTCGGGCCTGTGCTTGCGCGGTTTAGACCACATAAAGTAAATAGCAGGTATTACAAAGAGGGTAAGCAACAATGAAAACACGGTTCCTCCCACAATAACAACCCCCATACCTATACGGCTGGTAGCTGCCGCACCCAGCGAAAGCGCAATAGGTAACGCACCCAGCGCAATGGCTAAACTGGTCATAAGTATAGGGCGAAGGCGGCTCTCTGCCGATTCCATTATGGCTTCGTACTTGTCTTTCCCTTCTTCCCTGAGTTGATTAGCAAACTCTACTATAAGGATACCGTTTTTGGTTACAAGGCCTATAAGCATAATGGTACCAATCTGGCTAAAGATATTCCAGGTTTGCCCAAACAGCCATAGCGAAAACAAGGCTCCGGCAACTGCCATAGGCACGGTTAAGATAATGATAAACGGATCCAGGAAACTTTCAAACTGCCCGGCAAGTATCAGATAAATAAGCAGCAATGCTAACCCAAACGCAAAAAGCGTGTTAGAACTACTCTCTATAAAATCGCGCGATTCGCCGCCCAGGTCTGTGGTAAAGGTTTCGTCCAGCACCTTTGCTTTTATGCGGTCCATGGCCTCTATACCATCACTTATACTTTTTCCGGGTGCTAATCCTGCCGAAACCGTGGCACTCATGTAACGGTTGTTATGGTACAGCTGTGGTGGGCTACTTTCTTCGTCTACTTTTACAAGGTTATCCAGCTGAATAAGTTGGCCTGCGGTATTTTTCACAAATATCGAAGTAAGATCTAGCGGTTTTTCACGATCGGCCTGGTCAAACTGGCCTATGACCTGGTACTGCTTACCATTCATCATAAAATAACCAAAACGCTGCCCGCTGAGCGAAAGCTGTAGCGTTTGAGCCACATCCAGCAATGACACGCCAAGGCTCAGCGCCTTTTCGCGGTCTATGGTTACATTGATTTCGGGCTTGTTAAATTTAAGGTTTACATCGCTGGCGGCAAATGTGGGGTCGTTATTAACTTCATCCATAAACTGCGGAATCTTCTCGCGTAGCTTTTCAAAGTTTGGCGCCTGTATAATGTATTGTATAGGGAAACCTCCACGCCTGTTAACCGCAATGGTAGGCTGTTGCTGCACTGCTACCTTAGCATCGTTATAACGTTTTGTCCACTTGGTAAGGTCTTGGGCAATTTCCTTTTGGCTACGCTTCCGGTCTTCGGCATCTTTAAGTGCAATACGCACACGGCCGCTGTTTACCGCGCCGCTACCAAAACCCGGCGACGTTATAAGCAACGCTACTTGTTTTTCGGGTATGGAGTCGTTTATAAGGCGGTTCATTTCCTGCATAAAACGATCCATATATTCGTATGATGCACCTTCGGGGCCCGTGATATTCATACCCACATAGCTGCGGTCGTCATACGGGGCAGTTTCTTTTTGCAGATTAGTATAAAACAAAATAATAAGCCCGATACAAAGCCCCAGGATGGGGAAACTTAGCCACTTGTAACGCATAAACCCGGTAAGCATACCCGCGTAACCCTTGTTCATTTTTTCAAAATAGGGTTCGGTAAAGTCATAAAACTTCGACTTTTTATGCACCCCTTTAATAAGATAGGCGTTAAGCATGGGTGTAAGCGTAAGCGACACAAATGCCGACACCAAAACCGCCGCTGCAATAACCACCCCAAACTCCCGGAACAGCCTGCCTACAAACCCTTGCAGGAAGATTACCGGCAGGAATACCGCTGCAAGCGTTATAGAAATAGAAATAACTGCAAAGAAAATCTCGTTAGCCCCCTTAAGTGCGGCCTCTATAGGGGTCATGCCCTCCTCTACCTTTTTAAAGATGTTTTCGGTTACCACAATACCATCGTCTACCACCAGCCCCGTTGCCAGTACTATGGCCAGCAGCGTAAGTACATTGATGGAAAAACCAAAGATGTACATTATAAAAAACGTAGCAATAAGCGACACCGGAATGTCCAGCAATGGCCTCAATGCTATGGCCCAGTCCCTAAAAAACAGGTAAATAATAAGTGTAACCAGGATTATGGAAATACCCAGTGTTTCGGCAACCTCCAGTACAGAGCGTTTTATAAACACCGTATTATCCAATGCTATGTTTAAGGTAAGATCTGCAGGGAGTTCTTTTTTAAGCTGGTCGTATTGCTTATAAAAGTCGTTTGCTATATCTATATAATTAGTCCCCGGCTGCGGAATTATAGCCAAACCTACCAGCTGCTGACCGTTACCTGTCATTTTGGTCTCCACGTTTTCGGGGCCAAGTTCTGCACGGCCTACATCGCTAAGTTTTACAATCTTATCGCCATCAGACTTTACAATAATGTTGTTAAACTGCTCAGCAGTAGCCAGGTTTCCCTGTGTTTTTACCGTAAGTTCTGTATTGGCACCGGTAAGCTTGCCCGTAGGCAGCTCCACATTTTGGCTGGTAAGGGCAGTGCGCACATCGCTCACCGTTACACCATAAGAATTCAGTTTTACAGGATCTATCCACAGGCGCATAGAGTACCTCTTTTGCCCCCATATCTGCACAGTACTTACACCCGGTATGGTTTGGAGCCTTTCGGCAATAACGTTCTCGGCATAGTCACTTAAATCCAGCGGGCTGCGCGTTGCGCTCTGCACCGTCATGGTTATAATAGGCTCACTATCAGAGTCAGCCTTACTCACCACCGGGGGTGCATCTATATCCTGAGGGAGGCTGCTTGTAGCCTGAGATACTTTATCGCGCACGTCGTTAGCGGCTTCTTCCAGGTTTTTTTCCAACTCAAACTCTACCGTAATGTTGCTGGAACCCTGGTTGCTGCTGGACGAAATATTACGTATACCATCAATCTGGTTAATTGCCTTTTCCAGCGGCTCTGTAATCTGTGATTCTATAATATCGGCATTGGCTCCCGTGTAGCTGGTACGTACGTTAATCTGCGCTGGGTCTATACTGGGGAATTCGCGCACGCCCAAAAACATATAGCCTATAAACCCAAAGATAATAATGGCTACATTCATTACAATGGTAAGTACGGGGCGCTTTATACTTAGTGTGCTCAGGCTCATACTTACTGCTTTTTAGGTGTTATGGTAACTTTTACAGGCGCATCTTTTTTAAGCGCTAATACACCGGATGTAATAACGGTATCGCCCGCCTTTAAACCATCGAGCACAACTACGTCTGTAGCGGTGCGTGTACCTGCGGTTATCTTTATCTCGTCGGCTTTTCCGTTTCGGTACACATATACTTTTTTACCACCCTGCACCGGCACTACGGCCTCTGTAGGTATCATGTAGGCATTGGCAGTTTTGTCTAATGGCAATAATACATCGGCAAATGTGCCCGGAATAAGTTTGCCATTAGCATTATCAGCTACTGCTCGAACCCTTAGCGTACGCGTTGAAACATCTACGGCCGGCTCGGTAGCATATACTTTAGCCGAATATTTTCCGGAACCTCCGGCAAGTGTAAACGTAACAGTGGTGCCAAGTTTTATTTGCGACGCATACTTTTCGGGAACCGAAAACGTAATTTTTACATTGCTGCTGTTTACAAGGGTGGTTATAATAGTTTGTGGGGTTACATACGTACCGGGCGATATGTTTCGTAAACCTATTATGCCACTAAAAGGCGCCCGGATACTTGTTTTGGCAATTTGAGCCGTAATAAGCTGCGTTTGCGCCTGAGCGGTTTTAAAGTCGGCGCTGGCTATGTCGTACTCTTCCTGGCTTATGGCTTCTTTTTGTAACAACAGGCGGGCACGGCGTTCATTTTCTGCGGCCAGCTTTTGCTTGGTAGCAGCTTCGTTTGCCTGAGCGCGTAGCTCTATGTCGTTTATCTTAACCAATACCTGGCCTTGCTTTACCGTAGCGCCTTCGGTAAAAAATATTTTCTCGGCAATACCAGATACTTCGCTGGTAAGCTGTACCTGCTCGTTAGCATCTATAGAGCCCGAAAGCGATATGGTATTCGAAAAATCTTCGGGGTTTACCACAATGGCATTTACCGCCACAGGCTTTTTGTCGCCGGGTCCGCCGCCTTTGCCTTCTTCACCGGCTTTTTTATTTTCTGAAATCCTGTAATAAATAAGCGCGCCAAGCCCGGCAATTAGTAATGCGTATACTAAATATTTTATTTTCATATAATAAGGTAGGTATAATCTTCGCAAAGCTACTTTAAAGTGTAGCTATACTGCTGTTAAGGAAATTCTAAAACGGATGAATTAAATTCATCAAACTGCATTTTTAGACCGTAGTAACAACTAAAAGTTTAATTCCGAACTAAAATTTTATCTTTGCAGCTGAAAAACAACACTTCTTCAACTCATGAAAAACACACTTATAGCACCATCGGTACTTTCTGCCGACTTTGCTAACCTGCAACGCGACATTGAAATGATAAACAACAGTGAGGCCGACTGGTTTCACGTAGATATTATGGATGGCGTTTTTGTACCTAATCTTTCGTTTGGCATACCGGTAGTAGAGGCCATAACCCGCCACGCCAAAAAAACTATTGATGTACACCTTATGATTGTAAACCCAGATCCGTACATTAAAACTTTTGCGCAATTGGGTGCTAACAACCTTACCGTTCACTACGAAACCTGCACGCACCTTCACCGCACACTACAGGCAATAAAAGCAGAAGGCATGAAGGCAGGCATAGCGCTAAACCCGCATACTAATGTAGAATTGCTGGAAGATATTATTAACGATACTGACCTGGTTTGCCTTATGAGTGTTAACCCAGGCTTTGGCGGACAGCAGTTTATAGAGCGTACGTATGATAAAATACGCAAGCTAAAAGAAATTATTGTTAGAAACGGTGCCTCAACTCTTATAGAAATAGATGGTGGTGTAAGCGATAAAAATGCCATACAACTGGTGTCAGCAGGGGCAGATGTACTGGTAGCGGGCAACTATGTATTTAAGGCCGAAGACCCTGTAGCTACCGTTTCTTCGCTTAAAAAAATGCTGCAAACCAATCCAGATGAATAAAAAAAGGTAATTTAAAACGTTTTCGTTTACAATAGGAGTAGTTATTTTTTGATTTATTTTCAAAAAACATATAAATACTACCCCATATTTTACTGTAAATAGTGGATTAGTAAATTTTAACAAAATTTTTTATAAAAATAAAAATGCACTAGTAAATTTATTACTCAGGCATTGGCAGAACAATGTTAAATGTATATTTTTATCAACACTTAGCATTCATTTCTGGTTTAATGCTTTGACAAACAAAGTGTGTATTTTTTCTTTTTGACAAGCAAAGCCCTGTACCAAAAATACAGGGCTTTTTAATATTTTAAAATATATTTTTAGTTTTGTCTAAATTTATTTTATAATTTTGATTAAATTAAATTTAGATGAAGACGTATATATATCTTATATTATTTGTAAACTCTTGCTTCGCACAAAGTAAACTGCATGGAACGATAAAAGATGCGACTACACTATTACCCGCTGCCACTATAGTCATTAATCCCGGCAACGCAACCATAGCTTCAGATAACAGCGGATATTATGATATTCAACTATCAGACGGCACTTACACTGTAAGTGTATACTATACAGGTTACAAGCCCTATTCAAAAAAAATTGCTGTAAAGGGTGGTACCGTTTTAAACATAACGCTTACACCAGACGAAACCGCGCTGGACGAAGTTGTGGTTACCGGCACCATGAAAGAAACTACAAGGTCGGCAAGTCCTATTCCGGTAGAAATTATAACACCTAAGCTTTTCAGGAAAAACCCCACCCCCAGCCTATTTGAAGCCGTAGGCATGATAAACGGAGTAATGCCACAGCTAAACTGTAACGTGTGTAATACCGGAGACATTCATATAAACGGTATGGAAGGTCCTTACACCATGATACTTATAGATGGCATGCCCATTGTAAGCGCCCTAAGCACAGTGTACGGCTTAAGTGGCATACCTAATAGTATAGTAGAGCGCATAGAAGTAGTTAAAGGCCCTGCATCTTCCTTATACGGATCTGAAGCTATGGGTGGGCTTATTAACGTAATAACAAAAACTCCCGGCAAGGCACCCCTGTTTAGCGCAGACTATTTTATGACCAGCTGGGGCGAAATCAGTATGGATGCCGCAAGCCGTTTTAAGGCAGGGAAAGCTACTTCGCTATTAGGCGTTAATTATTTTAACTACAGCCACAAAGCCGATAAAAACCACGATAACTTTACCGATGTTACCCAACAAAACAGGGTTTCAATATTCAACAAATGGAGTTTGGAACGTAAGGAAAACCGCCTGGCAAGCATTGGCGCACGCTACGTGTATGAAAACCGATGGGGCGGCGAACTACAATGGAACAAGCGTTACCGCGGCAGCGATATTGTGTACGGAGAAAGCATATATACCAAGCGTGCCGAACTAATAGGCATGTACCAGCTTCCGGTTACCGAAAAGATATTTACACAATTCTCCTATAACTGGCACAACCAGGATTCATATTACGGTACAACGCCTTATATGGCTACCCAGCAGGTCGGTTTTGTGCAAACCTATTGGGATAAGAAGCTGACCGCTAATCACACGCTATTGGCAGGCGCAGCAATGCGCTACACATATTATGACGATAACACGCCCGGCACTGCAAAAACCGATGGAACAAATGCCCCACAAAAGTCGCCACTACCCGGACTGTTTGTACAAGACGAATGGGAGGTTAACGGTAAACACACGCTTTTAGGCGGTTATCGTTTTGATTATGATAAACATCATGGAGGCATACACTCGCCCAGAGTGGCGTATAAATTTTCACCTGATGTGCGTAATACGCTGAGGGCAAGTTTTGGCAGCGGATTTAGGGTAGTAAATTTATTTACCGAAGACCATGCAGCACTAAGCGGTGCCCGCCAGGTGGTTATTGAGGGCAACCTTAAACCCGAACGCTCCCTGAATAGCAACCTTAACTATGTGTGGAAATGGCCTGCAAAACCGTTTGTACTAAACCTTGACGTTACGGGATTCTATTCTTATTTTACCAACAAAATTGTTGGCGATTTTGATACCGACCCTACTAAAATCATTTACAGTAATCTTAATGGTTATGCGGTATCCAGAGGGGTTTCTTCTAACGTGGAGCTTATGTTTAATTTCCCCCTAAAACTCACCTCGGGGATTTCCTATACAGATGTGTACCGGATGGAAAACAACAGCCGCATACAACAGCTACACGCCCCAAAATGGAGTGGAAATTTTGTAGCCAGTTATTCGTTCCCAAATAATTATACCATAGATGTTACCGGTAACTGGTACGGCCCTATGCGTTTACCCATTTTACCAAACGACTACCGTCCGGAATATTCGCCTTGGTACTGCATCGCTAATATGCAGGCTACAAAAAAACTACCCTACGGTTTAGAGCTTTACGGCGGCATAAAAAACATATTTGGCTTTGTGCCAAAATATGCACTTATGCGTCCGCAAGACCCATTTAACCAGCATATAAACGATCCTGTAAATAACCCTAATGGATACACCTTTGACACGGCATATAACTATGCCTCACTACAGGGCCGCAGGGTATTTTTAGGGTTAAGGCTTACGGTACAATAATCATTTTTTTTTGTGGAAACCGTGGCATTTTTCTACAGTATTCCCCACCAATGCAAAACGTTAAACAACTTAAACAGCTGTTTTTCAATAGTTTTTATTTAAGGCATAGCTATTGTTTTATAATCTGCGGAAAATCAAAACCGTATGAAAACAATAACTACCCAAAACCAAACCGCTTATAATAATAACCTTACCATAGCCCGTGAGCCGGAAGTTCCTGCACCCCTCACAGTAGTTAAAGACGGGAGCCCGCAACCTCCCAAACAAGCCGCTGTACAAAAAAGGAAAATTGAAATTGTGGGCACCTTAGTACTGGTAGCCACCTTTGCTTTAATGCTGGGCGGAACGTATTTGGTGTACCTGCTGCAACCTGAGTTTGATATTCTACATCAACAAAGGATGAGTACCGCCTGGGGCTTTGCCATTATAGCTATAAGCATTGCATTTTTGGCGGTGAAAGGGTTATTCTTTGTGTACAACCTTATCTTGTACTTTAAATATCGCCCTGTAAAAAGGGTAACAGACGATGCACTTCCTACCTGTACCGTAATAGTTCCGGCATACAATGAAGGTCCGCTGGTGTACCACACACTACTGAGCCTTGTAAAAAGTGACTATCCCGAACATAAGCTACAACTTATAGCCATAGACGATGGCAGCAAAGACGATACCTGGCAATGGATTTTAAAAGCCAAGCATGAACTGGGCAACAGGGTAACCATACACCAGCAACCTAAAAATATGGGTAAACGCCATGCGCTTTATTATGGCTTTAATAATGGTAACGGTGAAGTGTTTGTAACCGTAGACAGCGATTCGGTAGTGGAGCCTGATACACTGCGTAATCTGGTAAGCCCTATGGCAGTAGATAAAAACTGCGGTGCCGTAGCAGGGAATGTGCGTGTGCTAAATGCTAACGGCGGCATAATACCAAAAATGCTTAACGTAAGTTTTGTACTGAGTTTTGAGTTTATACGTTCGGCTGAAGGAGCGCTGGGCTCTGTATTTTGCACACCCGGCGCACTGGCTGCATACCGTCGCGAAGCTGTTTTTGCCTGCCTGCCCGAATAGATTAACCAAACCTTTATGGGCAAGCGGTCTGACATTGGCGAAGACCGCGCCATGACAAACATGATAATGAAACAAGGGTATAGCATAAACTTTCAGAGAAATGCTTACGTACTTACTAATGTACCCGAACAATATAAAGGCTTGTACAAAATGTTTATCCGTTGGGGTCGCAGTAACGTACGGGAGAGTATAAAAACAGCCGGGTTTATTTTTACAGATTTCAGGAAACATTCAAAGTCAGGTACCCGGCTGTTGTTTATAAACCAGTTGCTTACTATGTTGCTGGCATTTCCGTTCTTATTGCTTATGCTGTTTGTAGTGGTTACACAGCCGCTGTTGTTTTTGGCCTCTACGCTTTTAGGCATATTTGTATACTCCAGTTTCCCTGTATTTTTCTATGCAAAACGCTATAGCCTTAGAGAATCTTTATACGCCTATACCTACAGCCTCTTTTACACCTTTAGCCTGTTCTGGATAACACCCTATGCCATAGCTACTGCCGGTAAAAGCGGTTGGCTTACAAGAGGATAAAATTACTTAACAAACACACAACTACAAATGCAAAAAGGGCTTTCTTTACAGAAGGCCCTTTTTTACAGAAATAGATGATCGTTTATAAAATTACAGTTTAACCTGTTTTATGTCAGATTCTTTAATGCCGTATTTAGCTATTACCGCATTATAGTCTGATGTGTCTAAAGCCTTTGAACTTTTATTACTTAAATACCCCGGTACTACCACTACCCTAAAGGTTTGGTTTCTTGTAAAGTCAGGGCGTAAAGAAGGGTTAAAGTCAGTATACAGGTAAATTACCACTTCGCTTACAGAGAAATCAAAGTAATATTGTAACGAACCTTCGGCAAGGTTGTAGCTTGTAGGTATGGGTTCCCATATTGGGTTAGAACCGTTGTATCCTGCATTACGGTACACCAGTACCATGTCGCTGTTATAAATAACCGGGTTTAGTGGCACAGTAATGCTTGTATTACCTTGAGAATCAGGAATAAAGTTAACACCTGTTACGGCAAACACTTCGGCTATCGTATCGTTATCCGGTTGGTTGCTGTTATCTTCTACGGTACAGCTGCTCAGGGTAAGTAATCCTACAGAAGCAAATAGTAAAAGTATCTTTTTCATAATGTAAAGTATTTAATGTTTTTTATTGATTTATTTATCGTCCTGACTAAGATATTCCAAAAAGCAAGCCAAAAATTTTATTTATAGAAAATTTACAAAAAAACTTTGTAGTAACTTTGTTTAATGAGCACACAAAATCCCACGCTATACATGGCAATATTGGGTGCTACCCCACCCGGTCGCACTATAGAGCAACACGATGTTTTTTTCGGCACAAGCTATAAAATCAAAGACTTAAAAGAAGATATGTATGCGTTTTGGCCCAATGGAGGCCAGTTGCATATAGACTCTTACCGTGCGGTAACGGTAGTAGAAAATTTCGAAATAAAAATTGTAGAAAAAAATTCTTTGGCAGCCCAAAAACTAAAATTGTTCTTTATTAACCTGGGCGGATACCTGCCTAAAGACCCCGAAGAATACCATTTTAAGATACTTGTAGTAGCCGAAACTATGGGCGAAGCGGTAAAAAAAGCAAAACAGACGGCTTTCTATAAACAATACGGCTTTAAGGGCGCGGAATCTCATATAGATGATAAACACCAACTCGATGTAGACGATATGCACAAGGTAGATGACCTGTTTGCAGACCACATAAAGCAACGCTACGCCATACAAATAACGCCGTTAGCGCAACCTGCAGAAGAAGATGCCTGGCAGGTGGGCTATGTAAAGCTGGGACCCCGTTAATTATTTTATCTCCTTTACCCCTTTTATAAAAAGCCAACGCATAAACAACTTGTCTTCGCCATGTATCCTGCCCGCCTGAAAACGAGGTGCAAGTATCGTGGTAACTACAAAACTGGTTACCGGAATCCAGTAGCCGGTAAGGTTAGTAAAACTTTTTATAGCAAAATAAGCAAGTATGTATATTGGTGCAAAGCATAAAAAATTGAACAGCAATGCCTTGGTAGATTTTTTCATCCTGTAATATTGGTATTAGGCTGCAAAGGTAACCATATCTGCGTAAACGGCAAAGCAGTAGCCTCCGGGGGTTTCACAGGCCGTTTTATTTTTTTAATTTAGCCGCCATGGTTTCAGTAGTTATTTTAGGTTCGGGTAATGTGGCCCAGCATCTCATAAAAGCATTTTTGGGTGCCAAAGATGTGCACTTAGCGCAGGCTTATGCACGCCATCCCGAAAAACTACAGCACCTGTTGCCTTTAGAGCAAATAACCGGTGACATTACCCTTATTGCTCAAGCAGATGTATACATTATCAGCGTTACAGATGATGCCATTGGTTCACTTGCAGCAAGGCTGCCTTTTACGGGAAAACTGGTAGTGCATACCTCAGGCAGTACGGGAATGGAAGCATTGGGTGATGCTAACCGTAAAGGCGTTTTTTATCCGCTACAAACCTTCTCAGCTGCAAAACCGGTAAACTTTAAAGAAATACCAATCTGCCTGGAAACCGAACAGCAAAAGGATATGCAACTGCTGCAAACCCTTGCCTACGCACTATCCGAAAAAGTATATGATATTAGTACTGCCCAACGGCAGGCACTGCACGTAGCGGCTGTTTTCGCCTGTAATTTTGTAAACCACCTTTACGGCATAGGCGAAACGGTGTGTAATGAAAATGCGATTCCGTTTGATATACTAAAACCGCTGATACAGGAAACGGCTGATAAAATAAAAACGCTTAGCCCATCTGCTGCGCAAACAGGCCCTGCGGTGCGAAATGACGAAAAAACCATACAGCGCCATCTTGATTTTATACACGACGCGCGCATGAAACAGATTTACACCTTATTAACCCAATCTATACAACATACCCATGAGCAAAAGCTATAAAGAGCTGATGAATGATATTACCACATTTGTTTTTGATGTGGACGGCGTACTTACAGACGGAACTATACACGTGGCACCAAACGGCGAAATGCTTAGAAACATGAACATACGCGATGGCTATGCCATGAAGGCAGCCGTAGAGCAAGGCTACAATGTATGTATTATTTCGGGTGGAAGTAACGAGGGCGTGCGTATACGCCTGCGTAACCTTGGTATAACAGACATTCACCTTGGTGTGCCAGACAAAGTGGAAACCTTTAAAGAATATACAGACATTTACGGTATAAACCCGGAACAGGTATTGTACATGGGCGATGATATACCCGACTATCATGTAATGAAGCTGGTAGGCCTGCCCACCTGCCCGCAGGATGCAGCACCAGAGATTAAGGGAATCAGCCGCTATATTTCGCATAAAAATGGTGGTACAGGCTGCGTGCGCGATGTTATAGAACAGGTTATGAAAGTACAGGGCAAGTGGATGGAGCATTTTAATGCGAAGTACGATTAATGCTTTAACCTTAAATTCAGACGAAAACTATAAAAGTTTATACCCCATAAATATTGTATGAAACTGATAAAATACTTTAATATACGCGACCTTTTACTACTTGTTGTAGGTATGCTTACTTTAAAGGTAGGCTTTTTAGATCAGCAACCCGGAGCCTTACAGGCGCTCAACCTGGCTGAATACCTTCTTCTGGTATTGGCTACGGTACTTGTTGCCGCAGGCGGATTTTTTATGAATAATGTATTTGGGTTTGGGAAAGACGCCAACCCAGAGATAACCGAAAGTAAAGGTTATAACATTTACTTCGCGCTGAATATTATAGGTATTGGCATTGTTTATTATTTGGCAAACAGCCTCGGGAAACCCATGTTGCTTACAGGCCTGTATGTTTTTGCAGCGGCTACCATGTACTTTTACGCTACCAGCCTTAAAGAGATGCTCGTGGCTAATAATATTATTACAGCTGTGCTTACAGCTTTACCGGTAATCACGGTGGGCTTATTTCAGTTATTTCCTATTTTAGGCATAGTGCCGGAAGATGCTAAACCAATGGTATCTATGCTCTTTACTTTGTTTATAGATTATAGCGTATTTACCTTTTTTGTAGCATTGGCACTTGGCATAATTAATGATATTGCTACTACAGACGCTGATTACAACTCGGGCGTTAACACCCTGCCTATATTGATAGGCCGCGAACGCAGCGCTAAAATAGCCATAGGGCTCACGGCTATTCCTGTAGTGCTTTTTGTATACTACGCAGATAAGTATTTGCTACAGCTTATTTACGCATTGGCTTACGGCGTAGTATTTATAGTAGGCTTACTGGCATACAGCATTATAAGGCTGTTACAGGCCAAGTCAGCTAAAGATTTTACTCATATTGCCGGGGTAGTAAAGCTGGTATTACTATTTGTTGCGTTTTTTAGCGCCGTATTAACTTATAATATCAATCATGTTAAACAATAAACTGAAAAGATATAAACTCGTACTGGCTTCGGGATCCCCGCGCAGGCAGCAGTTTATGCGCGAACTGGATGTTGATTTTGAGATACGCCTTAAAGATGTAGAGGAAATTTACCCTGATACATTAAAGGCAGAGGAAATCACAAACTACCTGGCCGAATTAAAAGCTAACGCCTTTACCCCTGCCGATAACGAAATTATAATAACCAGCGATACCATTGTTTGGCACGAAAATAAAGCACTTGGCAAGCCAAAAGATTACAATGATGCCTTTGCTATGCTTAAGTCACTTGCGGGTAAAACCCATGAGGTAATTACATCGGTATGCCTTAGAAGTAGTGCCAAATCAGAAACATTTTTTGAGGTAACACGTGTTACGTTTAATCCATTGTCTGACGACGAAATCACCTACTACCTTAATAAATATCAACCTTACGACAAGGCCGGTTCTTACGGCATACAGGAGTGGATAGGCTTGGTAGCTATTGCCCGTATAGAGGGTTCTTATGCTAATGTAGTGGGGCTTCCGGTAGATAAAGTGTATCAACACCTTTGCACATTTTAGCAGATGAAATTAATAGAGTCTTTTAGCCACGGAAACGAAATTTTTAATACCGGTATACTACTGGTAATTTTTATATTACTTAATGTGGTTATTAAGAATCTTACACACCGCTACGCTAAAGCAGCGCATTTATCAGAGGTGCGTACTAACTTAATTTCCAAATATATAGATTATGTAATTATTCTGTTATTTTTTGTTGGTACCATAGCCATTTGGGGTGTAGAGTCTAAGGAAATATTTAATTTCCTTGGGGCTACATTAACCGTTATAGGCGTGGCATTCTTTGCACAGTGGAGCATCCTGAGTAATATTACATCGGGTATAATAATGTTCTTTACATTCCCGTTCCGCATAGGGCATACCATTCGCATACACGATAAAGACTTTCCTGTAGAAGGGCAAATTGAAGATATAAAGGCGTTTCACACCATACTGCGTACAAAGGAGGGCGAAATAATCACCTATCCTAATAGTTTGCTGCTGCAAAAAGGCGTAAGTATTGTACCGGTAAAACATGAAGAAAAAGAATTCTATGATTAAAATACCATTGGCCAAAACCGTTTGGGTGGCTCTGTTGTTTGCAGCAGTAGTACACGCGCAGCCGGCAAAGCCTACATCGGCAGAAATATACCACAAGTTGGAAAAGCTGAACTTTCTGGGCTCTGCCTTATATATTGCTGCACACCCCGATGATGAAAATACACGCCTGATTTCTTATCTGGCTAATACTACCCATGCCCGTACCGGCTACCTTTCTTTAACCCGTGGCGATGGCGGACAAAACCTCATTGGTACAGAACTGAGGGAGCTGCTGGGCGTTATACGCACGCAGGAACTTATAGAAGCACGCAAAATAGATGGCGGGGAGCAGTTTTTTAGCCGTGCTAATGATTTTGGCTACTCTAAACTACCCGATGAAACGCTTCGTATATGGGATAAAGAAGCTGTGCTGCACGATATGGTTTGGGTAATACGAAACTTCAGGCCCGATGTTATTGTTACCCGTTTTGACCACCGTACGCCTGGCAGTACCCACGGCCACCACACCAGTAGCGCCATGCTAACACAGGAGGCGTATGACCTTGCCTGTAATGAAGATTTTGAACCAAAACAACTGCAATTCGCGCAAAGCTGGCAACCAAAACGCGTGCTGCTTAACGTGTCGTACTGGTTTTTTGGCAGCAAAGAGGAGTTCAACAAAACGGATAAGTCAAAGTATATAAACCTTTCTACAGGAACATATTACAATTTACTAGGAAAATCAAACCAGGAAATTGCAGCACTGAGCCGCAGCAGGCACAAGTCGCAGGGATTTGGCTCTACAGGCGAGCGCGGTGATGACATGGAATACCTGGAACTAACCCGCGGCGATGTTTTAAAAAATAAGCAAAACTTGTTTGAAGGAATAGATACTTCATGGAACCGTGTTGTAGGCGGAAAGCACATTGGCGAAAGCCTGACACTCATTCTAAAAAGCTATGACTTTAAAAACCCGTCTGCCTCGTTACCTGCTTTAGTAAAATTGTATACGCATATTAACGCACTGGACGATAGCGAATACTGGAAGAAAATAAAGCTGAACGAGTTAAAAGATATAATTGCTAATTGTGCCGGACTATATTTGGAAGCTATTGCCGAAAACCAGTCGGCTACGCCCGGGAGTGTATTAAGAGTACGCTGGGAAGCGATTAACCGTTCGGCTGAGGCCATGAACCTTGAGTCTGTTGCAGTAAATGCTGCCAATAGCCTTACTCCTGAAAACGAATCGCTTCACAACAACCAAGGGCAAAACGGTACGCTTGAAGTAGCACTGCCTTCTACCCTGGCCTACACCTCTCCGTACTGGCTGGAAGAAGCAGGAACCAGCGGAATGTATACGGTTAATGACCTGCACAAGATAGGCGTAGCAGATATCATAAGGCAGCTTAAAGCTACATTTAATGTAGTGATTGAAGGGGTTTCGATCCCTTTTGAAAGAGAGATTATATACAAATATAACGACCCTGTACAGGGCGAAGTATATCAGCCACTGGATGTTGTACCCGATGTTACTACCCGGTTTGTAAGCAAGGTACACCTGTTTAGCAGCAGCCGTAGCCATACCATTAGCGTAAATATAAAGGCCGGTCGTGATAACTGCGAAGGAAAGCTAAGGCTTGACCTGCCTGAAGGTTGGGTGGTTTCACCGGAAAGCATACCTTTTAGCCTGAAAAAGAAAGGCGGCGAAATGGTAGTTGATTTTGAAGTTGCCCCTCCGGCCTTTGCCACAGAATCGTCGGCAAGAGCTATTGCTACAATAAATGGTAAAGATTTTGACCGCGAGCAGATCATTATAAACTATCCGCACATTAATACGCAGCAGGTGCTATTGCCGTCTAAGGCTAAATTTACCCGTGCCGATGTACGCACAAAGGGCTCTAACATTGCTTATGTAACCGGTGCCGGAGATAACATCCCTGAAAGCCTGCAACAAATGGGTTATGAAGTTACCCGCCTTAAAGCGACAGACATATCTCCGGAAAGGCTTCAGGATTTTGATGCCGTAATTATGGGAATACGCGCGTACAATACGCTGGAAGTGCTTAAATTTAAACAAGATGCACTATTGCAATATGTAAACAATGGCGGCACTATGATTACAATGTACAATACTACAGGTACACTTACCGTTAAAGAACCGGCACCTTACCATTTAAGGATTTCGCGCGACAGGGTTACCGATGAAAATGCTAAGGTAACCTTCTTAGACCCGGCCAACAGGCTGCTGAACTACCCTAATAAAATAACTGAAAACGACTTTAAAGGTTGGGTTCAGGAGCAGGGTTTATATTATCCTGACGAGTGGGCGCCCGAATTTACACCACTGATTTCCGCACACGATGCCGGCGAGCCCGACCAAAAAGGAGGGCTACTGGTAGCTAAGTACGGAAAAGGATATTATATTTACACTGGCTTAAGTTTTTTCAGGCAGTTGCCCGAAGGTGTTCCCGGGGCATACCGCATTATGGCAAACCTTATTGCCGCCGGAAAATAGTGTAACAAAAGGCTCCATCAGGAGTCTTATACAGAGATATAGATAGTATTAAAACAATATACATGAAAGATAACCCAACATCCTGGAAAAAGAGCTACACACTTGTGCTGTTGCTCAACATCCTGTACATAGTGTTGTTTTATTTTTTGATGCAAATTTACTCGTAGTATGCAGTTATTAGACTGGATAGTGCTTACCGTTACGCTGCTGTTTATTGTGGCTTATGGAGCCATAAAAACGCGTGGCAGCAAAAACGTGGACGAATATATTCTGGGCAGCAACCAAACCCCTTGGTGGACCGTGGGGCTTTCGGTTATGGCTACACAGGCCAGCGCCATTACGTTTCTTTCAACTCCCGGGCAGGCCTACCATGACGGCCTGGGGTTTGTACAGTTTTACTTCGGCCTGCCACTGGCCATGATTGTAATATGCGTTACGTTTATACCCATTTACCATAAGCTAAAAGTATATACCGCTTACGAGTTCTTAGAACAGCGGTTTGACGTAAAAACACGTTCGCTTGCTGCTGCACTGTTTTTAGTACAGCGCGGCCTGGGTACGGGGATTACCATATATGCACCTGCAATAATACTGTCTTCTTTATTGGGGTGGAGCCTCAACTTAATGAATATAATGATAGGCGTACTTGTAGTTGTATATACCGTTTCGGGAGGTACCCGTGCCGTAAACATAACACAAAAACAGCAAGCTTTTGTAATAATGACGGGGATGCTGGCTACGTTTTTTATCATCATGAGCTATTTACCTAAGGAACTAAGCTTTAGCAATGCACTGCATATAGCCGGCGCAAATGATAAGCTGGATGCAGTGGATTTCTCCTTTGACCCGGACAAGCGCTACACTATATGGAGCGGGCTTGCCGGTGGTTTCTTTTTGGCACTTTCCTATTTTGGTACAGACCAAAGCCAGGTACAGCGTTATCTCTCAGGTAAATCTATAAAGGAAAGCCAAATGGGGCTTATAATGAACGGTATACTTAAAGTGCCCATGCAGTTTTTCATCCTGCTTATAGGGGTTATGGTTTTTGTGTTTTTCCAGTTTCACGAAGCTCCACTACACTTTAACCCTAATAACACGAAAACGGTACAAAACTCGCCTTATAAAGACCAATATCATGGTCTTGAAAAAGAGTTGAAAGTTGTGGCCCGCGAAAAGGAAGAAATCAGCATGCTGTACGTAAACCAGCTTTATCAGGATTATGATAATAAGGAACTCCACAACCGTATGGTTGCCCTTAACAACCAGGAAAAAGACCTTCGCGAACAGGCCAGAGAACTTATAAATAAAGTAGACGCAAAGGCAGAGACTAACGATAAAGATTATGTTTTCCTGTACTTTATCCTGAACTTCCTGCCGCAAGGTTTAATAGGCCTTTTGCTAGCGGTGATATTCTCTGCAGCCATGTCATCATCGGCATCGGGGTTAAATGCGCTGGCATCTACCACTACCATAGATATTTATAAACGGAATGTAACAGGCGAAAAATCAGAAAAGCACTATGTAAATGCCACACGGTTGTTTACCATATTCTGGGGTGTTGTGGCTATACTATTTGCCTGTGTAGGTACACTTTTTGAAAACCTTATACAGCTTGTAAATATTATTGGTTCTATATTTTACGGTACTGTGCTGGGCATTTTCCTTATAGCCTTCTACATAAAATACATAAAAGGGCACGCAGTGTTTGCCGCAGCCATATTAAGCCAGACACTTGTAGTTATTGTATATTTTACCCAATGGATAAGCTACCTGTACCTAAACGTGCTGGGCGCAGTGCTAACCATACTGTTTGCCATGTTGTTCCAATCGTTTTTAAAACAACCTCCGCTAAACGAAACTACCGTAAACGATAACGAAACATTAGCCTAACCACCCATCCCTGTCAAGGCTTCGGTATTGTATGGCTTCGGCTATGTGGTGCGATGCTACGCCTTCGCTAGCTTCCAGGTCGGCTATAGTGCGCGCTACTTTTAATATCCTGTCGTATGCACGTGCCGAAAGGTTCAGCCGTTCCATAGCTGTTTTAAGCAACTGCAATGACACATCATCCAGCACACAATATTCCCTTATAAGGCGTGTACCCATCTGCGCATTGTAGTGCACATTTTCGTATTCTTCAAAGCGCTGGGTCTGGATTTCACGGGCGCGTGTAACCCTTTTTCGTATCTCGGCGCTGCTTTCCGCCTTACGGGTATCGGTAAGTTTTTCAAAAGGTACGGGTGTAACCTCTATATGTATGTCTATCCTGTCTAAGAGCGGACCTGATATTTTACTTAAATAGCGTTGCATTTCATGTTGCGATGAACTAACCGGGGCGTCAGGGTCGTTAAAATAACCACCCGGGCTCGGATTCATACTCGCTACAAGCATAAAGCTCGACGGATAGGTAATGGTAAAACGTGCCCTGCTAATGGTAACTTCACGGTCTTCCAGCGGCTGGCGCATCACTTCCAGGACTTCCCGTTTAAATTCGGGCAACTCATCCAAAAATAAAACGCCGTTGTGCGCCAGGCTTATCTCCCCAGGCTGCGGAAAACTGCCCCCGCCCACAAGCGAAACACTACTCGCAGAATGGTGCGGGCTACGGAACGGACGCTGGTTCATAAGCCCCACGTTCTTTATTTTACCCGCTACGCTGTGTATTTTAGTTGTTTCTAAAGCTTCACGTAGTGTCATAGGGGGTAATATACTGGGCAAACGCTTTGCCAGCATGGTTTTACCTGCCCCCGGAGGCCCTATGAGAATAATGTTATGCCCCCCTGCGGCTGCAATTTCCATGCAGCGTTTAATACTCTCCTGCCCTTTTACGTCGGCAAAATCAAATTCCGGGAAATCAAGCGTTTTATAAAACTCCTCGCGGGTATTTATAACCGTAGGTTCCAGCGTGCCGCGTCCTTCAAAAAAGTCGATAATCTCGCTTACGTTATCAAGGCCGTATACGTCTATACCGCTAACAATGGCAGCTTCTTTCACGTTTTGCTTCGGCAGGAAAAAGCCCTTAAAACCTTCCTCCTTTGCCTTAATGGCAATGGGCAATACACCCTTTATGGGCTGAAGTGAGCCGTCTAACGATAACTCCCCCATAATAATATATTTGTGTACTTCTTCGGATTTAATTTGCCCTGAAGCTGCAAGGATACCCACAGCAAGCGTAAGGTCGTAAGAAGAACCCTCTTTACGCAAATCGGCAGGTGCCATGTTTATGGTTATTTTTTTTACCGGTAGCTGATAGCCGTTATTTTTTAAGGCAGCCGCTATTCTGTAGCTGCTTTCCTTAACGGCATTATCAGGAAGGCCTACCAAATGGTAGCCTACGCCCTTATCTATATTAACTTCAACGGTAATGGTAGTGGCCTCTACCCCAAAAACGGCACTGCCGTAAACTTTTATAAGCATAAACTGGTTGTTATTGGCGGCGTGAAAGTACAAACAATAACCCAAAAACGCAATTTAGCCACAGGCTTTGGCATAAAAAGAAAATTCCCGCCCTCACTGTGCGGGAATTTTCACAAAACCAATCAAAAACCAATTATGAAAAAACTTTATTCCTTTTCTGTGCGGAAACCATTTATGTTCCCTTTTATTGATACAAATGTAGCACGGTTTAGCGGCTGCTTTTACAATTTTAGACGAACCCATACAATGCATCGGTAAACAACTCCAAACGTCCGATAACAAACTTCTTATCCGTGATGTTATAGATAAACGGCTAGCCTATTTTAACCCCGGTCATGTTTAAGGATCCTCCCACCAGCTCATCGTTAAAAAACCGTATATCATCTTTGCTTTCCTGCAAGCCTAATGTGTACAGTAGCGGGTAATAATGATCTGGTGTAGGTATAGCAAGCTTTGCCGCAGCACCCAGATTATTGTAGGCTATCAGGTCTGCGTGGTTATGGCCGCCTATTTTTTGTTTAAAAACCTGGTTAAGCTCTACCGCCCAGTCGAAGCCGTAATTGGGTTCGTTAAGCCTCTGCCAGTCTACCATCCTCAGGTTATGTATCATGTTTCCGCTGCCAATAATCAGTACTCCTTTTTTCCTTAATGATGCCAGTTGTTTTGCCAAATCGTAGTGATACTGAGGCGACTTGTTATAGTCAATGCTAAGTTGCAGCACCGGGATGTCGGCATCGGGGTACATGTGGCGTACCACCGTCCACGTACCATGATCCAACCCCCACTCGTGTTCATCGAACCCTACCGGGGCAGACGTAATAATTTGAGATACTTCCTCAGCCAGCTGCGGACTCCCCGGCGCAGGGTACTGTACATTAAACAGCTCTTGAGGAAACCCACCAAAATCATGTATGGTACGCGGGTGCTCCATGGCGGTAACGTGCGTGCCATGTGTAAGCCAATGTGCTGATATAACCAGTACGGCAGTTGGCCTTGTTATTTCTTTACCAAGCTGCGACCAGGTTTGGCTGAACTGATTGTCCTGAATGCCGTTCATAGGAGAGCCATGGCCAATAAAAAGCACGGGCATTTTCTCTGACGTTGTTTTAAGATCGCTTGTAAAATTATAAAAAGTATGTAGTGACATGAGTAATCAAATAAAATTTGTAGTTACAATATTTGTATATACAAATTTATAAAATATTTTATAAATAGCTTACTTACAGCTCTAAAAAAGAAAAGCCCCGCTAGTTGGCTACGGGACTCTTCAAAAAACCAATCAAAACCAATTATGAAAATACTTTACTTTATTATCCTACGCAGCAAATTGTAGTATATTGCTGATTACAAAGCAAATGTATGTTGATTCGCCGCCATTCCATTTAATTTTAGACTAGCAGCAAAGAGGTGTCGCCGAATTGCTTTATACAATCGATAATTAAATCAAAATCATTTCATTAGCAGGTTCATTCGCGGTATAAAACCCGGTAATACTATTTAGCGTTACTTCGGCAATCTGGCGCATTGCCTCATCGGTAAAAAACGCCTGGTGCGCTGTAACCAAAACATTTGGGAAACTCATTAAACGCTGTATGTTATCGTCGTCTATAATATTTTCAGACAAATCCCTGAAAAATAGCTTTTCTTCCTGTTCGTAAACATCTATACCCAGCGCGCCCACGTGTTTTTCCTTTAGTGCCTCTATAATTTCTGTGGTACAAATAAGCCCTCCCCTGCTGGTATTAATAATTACCACGCCTTTCTTCATTTTACGAATAGATTCCCCGTTAATCATATAGTGGTTTTCGGGTGTAAGCGGGCAGTGCAGCGACAATACATCGGCCGTAGCCAAAACCTCCTTCAGTGGCAGGTAGTTTACCCCCGCTTGTTTTAAATCGGCATCTTCATAAATATCGTAAGCAATAACCTTGCAACCAAATCCAAGCATTATTTTACAGAACGCCTTACCTATTTTACCCGTACCCACCACGCCTATGGTTTTACCGTGCAGATTAAATCCCAATAAACCGTTAAGCGAAAAATTCTGTTCGCGCACCCGGTTGTAAGCCTTGTGCGTTTTACGGTTAAGGGTAAGCAGCATAGCCACTGTATGCTCTGCCACTGCCTCAGGCGAATATGCCGGTACCCTGCACACGCGCAGCCCTAATCTGCTCGCAGCTTCAAGGTCTACGTTATTAAAACCCGCACAGCGCAGTGCAATTACTTTTACACCCCGTTCCGCAAGGGTTTGCAGTACAGGAGCGCTTAGTTTATCGTTTACAAATGCACACACTGCGTAGGTATCCTCCACCACGTTTGCTATATGCGGCCCCAGGTGGGTTTCGTAATACTCTATCTCTATATCCTGGCTGTTATTAAATCTGTCGAAATACTGCCTGTCATAAGGCTTTGCAGAAAAAAGTGTAATTTTCATAAACGATTGATTAATTGTGTGTATGCAAATTTATTAATAACCCACGCAACCTTTAATGACGGTTGTCATCTAAAACGTAAATTCCAAACAACATTTATATGCTAAAATCCTTACTTTTTACCGCCGCTGCTTCTGTCTTAATGGTTTCTTGCGGGCTGGATTACGACGGGAGTACAAAAAATGTACTTACAGGAACCGTTACCAATGAAAATGGAACTCCCATGGCAAATATTCCGGTAACGGTTAATTACTATAACAGTTCTATAGAAGAAAATACCGGTTTTGACCACACCGATGCTGCGGGGCATTTTACGGTTATAGTACCAAAGGGTAAAGATGCAATCCCTAAGGTGTATGTAAACATGCCTGATTTTAATTATAACCCGATAGGATATTCATGGGTTACGTACCACAATATAGATACAGGAAAGTTTACCGATTACAGCTATAATATGGGTACTGTAAAGCTGTGCCCTGCCGATGCTAATAAGTTGGTAACACTACACATTAATGCCCCTGCAAGTGTAACAAAACTTAACGCCATAGGTACGGTTATGCGCAACAGTATCGACCTGGATTTTAATATTTATAGCGGCGACCAGGTGTTCACTACACTACCATACAAGTACTATTATTACGACAGGAGTGCTGATTTTACTGTATTGAAGAATCAAATCATTACACTAAAATACCTGGATGCCAACGAAACGCCACACGAAGTACAAATACCTGTAGAAAACCAAAACCTAACCTACACCATACAATAAATGAAAAACATACTTTTACTTACTATAGTATTGCTAAGCAGCGGTATATATGCCCAGCAAACTAAAAACGATTCCATTAAACCGCAAAGGCAGTATTTTAAAATATACTACGTTTACCCTCATGGGATAGGTAATAATGTATTAGCCAAGGCAAACAAGGGAGATTATGGTTTAGGTTTTGCCTTTACGTTTGTAGATTACAGAAATTTTCAGCTAAACGGCGGGATTAAGTACCTTCAGTTTAACATTACAGACAAATCGCTTAGCACTACGGCAGATAACACTAAAATGAGTTCGGTATATGCCGAAGTGAGCTATAAAATCCCTGTAATAAGTAAGCTCACTATAAATCCGCAATTATCATTCGGCAGCCAGGATGTGAACCTAGGTGGTGGCCCATTTAATGTGTTTGGCGACAGCAAAGGCAGGCAAAGCGGTGTAGTTTTTGGTGGCGGTTTTGATGTCGATTATGAGTTGGATGAACACGTTAAAGTGTTTATAGGCGGGTTATATAGCTTAACCCGTGTGCATACCAATACGGCAGCGCAGTACAAAGATTTTTACAACAAATTAGGCCAGATAAACATTACAGCGGGGTTAAAGTTTTAACCCCGTTTTCCTATTTCTATAACTTCAAGGTTTTGAATTTTATCGCCATCAATTTCAAAACGCAACATGGTACGCACCTGGTGAAACCCGTGTACACCGGCAGCACCCGGATTCATGTGGATAAGCCCAAGTTTAGGGTCGGGCATTACCTTAAGGATATGCGAGTGTCCACATATAAAAATCTTGGGTGGATTCTGCTGAATTTCGGTACGGATTGCCTGATTGTATTTCCCGGGGTAACCGCCTATATGTGTTATCCATACATCAACCCCTTCGCACGTAAAGCGGTTGTTTAACGGAAACTCCAGCCGTGCCTTAGCGTCGTCTATATTACCATACACCGCCCTAAGCGGTTTTTCTTTTTTTATGGTATCTGTTACAGCCAAGTCGCCAATATCTCCCGCGTGCCACACTTCATCGGCTTGGCACACGTATTTCATTATGGTATCGTCTATATGGCTATGGGTGTCTGATAGCAGGAGTATTTTTGTCAAAATAATATTTTTACCAAAGATAGCATTTGCAGTTTTATGTAGCAAACCAAAAGGAAAGCGTACGTAAAGCGGTTTATAAATTTTGTAAATTTGTAATGATATATCACCAATCGCAAAACCAGCATGGAAATCGGAAGACAATTTAATACTCTGACCGTAAAGGAATATTTCTTTTATATAGAGCATAATAAAAAATATACAGACTTTAACACTCTCGGCCTTTATAGGTCGGTTTTAGAGAACGAAAATTTAAGCCTTACTGAAAAAATAGAAGTCCGAAATTTTGCGCACACTTACTTTAAAAGAGCGTTCGAATTTCTGCAACTAAAAGACCCTGCGACCTACGTAGCTATTTCTATATTAGGACAGGATATAACAGTAGCAGATAAACAACAATTATGGGAAGATTTAAAAATAAACCAGCAAAAAATACTTTTGTCAAAGGGTATTAAACACAGAAACTTTGGGGTGTACTCTAAGCATTCCTGTGATTACGATAATTGTATTTGGAACGGCGTTATGGTAAAATCAGGTTCAAAACTTGCTTATGATAGCATGCACTTTAAAAGTGACCGTAACAACTATGAGGCTAAAGAAAAATCGAACAGAAGAAAAGTCGAACGCAAAAAAGTCAGGCAGATAACAAAAAGTGAACTTGAGGAAATTTAATCCATGAAAGAAAATAAAACCCTGCGTACGGTTACCGTTACGCGCTATATAACGCCGCTTCGGGAAGGCGGATCGCTCCCCGCGCTGGCTGAGGCAGACGACGAATTTAAATATGTACTAAAGTTTAAAGGCGCCGGGCACGGAACCAAGGCATTGATCGCCGAACTACTGGGTGGTGAAATAGCCCGCACACTTGGATTGCCGGTGCCTGAGTTAGTATTTGCGAACCTCGATGAAGCTTTTGGCCGCACCGAAGCCGACGAAGAAATACAAGACCTGTTACAATTTAGCGAAGGGTTAAACCTGGCCCTGCACTACCTTAGTGGTGCCATTAACTACGATCCGGTAGTAACGGTGGTAGATGAAAAGCTGGCATCGCAAATTGTGTGGCTGGATGCTTACATAACCAATGTAGACCGTACGTTTAGGAATACCAATATGCTTATTTGGCATAAGGACTTATGGCTCATAGACCACGGCGCGTCTTTCTACTTTCACCACTCGTTTACAGACCCTAAAGGGCATGCTGTAGTACCTTTTTCGTTGATAAAAGACCATGTGCTATTGCCGCAGGCGGCTAAACTTGCTGAGGTTGATGCTGAGTTTAAAGCGCTACTTACTACTGATTCACTACGTAGTATTGTTAACCTGCTGCCCGACGAATGGCTGCAGTGGGAAGGCATGGAGTTAACTCCAGACGAAATACGCGATGTGTACTTTGACTTCCTGGTTACGCGATTAGAAAATTCTGACATTTTTATAAAACAGGCACAGCATGCAAGACAGGCACTTATATGAGTATGCAGTGATTCGCGTAGTACCAAGGGTAGAACGCGAAGAGTTTGTAAACGTGGGTATAATACTGTTTTGCAAACGGAAAAAATTTATTAAAGTACTACATCACATTAACTCAGCTAAAGTACTGTCTATATGTAAAGAAACTGATATTGAACAGTTACAAAAAAACATCGATTCGTTTGAGAATATAGCGCATGGAAGCCGTACTGCGGGCCCCATAGCGCAAATGGAAATTGCCGAACGCTTCAGGTGGTTAACGGCGGTACGTAGCTCTGTAATACAAACCTCAAGGCCGCACCCAGGGCTTTGCCCTGACCCGGAAGAAAAAGCTGCGCAACTGTTCCGCGAACTGGTGCTTTAGCCTTCCTTAAGGTTCGCTTAAAATACGCTAACGAAAACAAGTTTCGTTACCAAAAAAGCGTTACCTTAGTAGTAACAAAGTAATAGCAATTAACAACATGAAACGCTTATTCCTGGGGCTTCTACTGGCTATGACGTCAGTAACTTTTGCCCAAAACTGGACCAACAGCCTTGCAGAGGCAAAAGCCACTGCCGCAAAAGAAAACAAAACAATAATCCTTGTATTTTCAGGATCCGACTGGTGCGGCCCGTGTATAAAACTGGACAAAACCATTTGGCAATCCGAAGAGTTTAAAGCCGAAGCTGCAAACAAATGGGTGCTGCTTCGCGCCGATTTCCCTAAAAAGAAGGAACACGCCCTGCCTGCCGAACAGCAAAAACAAAACGATGCATTAGCGGAAAAATATAACCGTGAGGGTAATTTTCCATTGGTCGTGGTATTAGACCAAAACGGAAAAGTTTTGGGTAAAACAGGATTTAAAAACCTTGCCCCTGCTGATTACATAACACACCTGCATTCATTTGAAACCAAGTAAATGAGGCATATACTAACGGTTTTAGCGCTTATCATCAGCCTGTCTGTCACGGCACAGGTACAGCATAAACGCAAGTTGTTTTTACTGGCGAGCCCATTTGAAATGACGGTTGTTGCTAAAGACACTACCGAGGCAAATGCGTACATAGACATGGCTATAGGCGAAGTAAAGCGCATAGAAAATATTATTTCAGACTGGATTCCTACCACTCAGGTTTCAGAGATTAATAAAAATGCAGGCATACAGCCGGTTAAGGTTTCAGACGAACTTTTAGGTCTTGTAGAGCGTGCCTTAAAAATAAGTGCCGTTACAGATGGTGCTTTTGATATTAGCTACGCATCCATGGATAAAATATGGAAGTTTGACGGCAGCATGAAAGAGATGCCATCGGCTGAAGCCATAAAAAAATCAGTGGCGCGTATAGGGTACAAAAAAATTGTGGTAGACCCTGCAAACAAAACCATTTACCTGCCCGAAAAAGGCATGAAACTGGGACTTGGCGGTATAGGCCAAGGGTATATAGCCGATAAAATAAAAGAGCTGCTGTACAGTAAAGGCTGTAAAGCAGGGCTTGTAAACGTATCGGGAGACATCTTTGCCTGGGGCCGCCAGGCTAACGGCGAACAATGGAAAGTAGGGATTGTAAACCCAGTGAACAAAAGTAAGGTATTCGCGCTTTTCCCGTTAGAAGACAGCGCGGTAGAAACATCGGGCAGCTATGAAAAATACGTTACATTTAATGGCAAGAGATACTCGCATATAATAGATCCGCGTACAGGTTACCCAGCTTCGGGTGTGGTTAGTGTTTCTGTATTTGCCAAAACTACAGAAGTGGCCGATGCACTTGCTACAGGCATTTTTGTACTGGGTGTAGATGTGGGGCTTAACCTTGTAAACCAAATGCACGGTATAGGCTGTATTATAGTAGACGATAAAGGAGGCATACACGCCTCTAAAAACATTGATATAGAGAAATTTAAGTTATGAAAAAACTGATATATATAGCAATAGGTATGTTGTTGCTGCAATCCTGCAACAGCGTAAAGGAATACCAGAAACAAAACATAAACGACCCTGACATGAAGCTTTCGGCGCGTTCTTCTGAGCGTTTTGAAACTAATTTCCAGGTATACAGGGAAGCAGCTGCCGGTGCCAATGGCGGAAAAACAGGTGGCGGTTGCGGCTGTAACTAATCCATAAAACAGGACAATAACAACACAAATGAAAAAAGTTTTTATACTACTCACCGGATTTTTTGGTGCCCTTGGAGCGTACGCGCAGGAACAGGACAGTACCGAAGTTTCTTATAAAAAACGCGTGCTCGATGCTACCGAGGTAGATTTCCTGTTTAGCTACTATAAGCAGGATGGTGTACACTCTGCCGTAGAAGGAGGGCAGGGTACCGAAAAGCTGACTGACGTTACCCCTACCATTATAGTATCTATGCCGCTAAACGACGATGATGTGCTAACAGCAGATTTAGGCGTTTCGGCGTATTCATCAGCTTCATCGGGTAACATTAACCCTTTCGACTCTAAAAACCCAAGCCCGTGGCAGGCAAGTTCGGGTGCTTCCGCGTCTGACCAGCTAACGGCACTGGTATTAACCTATAGCCACAGCTCAGACGACAGAAACACCATTTGGAATGCACATATTTCCGGTTCAACCGAATACGATTATCATTCGCTGGGTTTTGGCGGAGGCTATACAAGGTTATTTAACGATAAAAATACCGAGCTTACCATTTCGGGTAACGCCTACCTAGACCAATGGATGCCTATTTACCCTAAAGAACTTCAGCAGTGGAAAGATAACGGGAACAGCACATTTGGCGGTTTCTATGGAGATTTTACCATCACCGATGCTTTAGGTAACCTAGCCACAGGCTACAACCCTGAGAAATTTAAATTTCACTCTAACAAAAACCGTAACTCGTTTTCGTTATCGCTTAGCTTTAGCCAGGTAGTAAATAAGCGTATGCAGTTTTCGTTATTTTTAGATGTACTGCAACAACAGGGGCTGCTTTCTACACCTTACCAAAGGATTTACTTTGCTGACAAAGCCGACTACTACATCAGCCAGTTCCGCCTTGCCGATGATATTGAAAGGCTGCCGGGAACACGTTTTAAGCTGCCTATTGGTGCAAGGCTTAATTACTACGTAAACCAAAACCTTGTTATACGCAGCTATTACCGCTATTATACAGATGACTGGGGTATTACGGCCCACACGGCAAACATAGAGCTGCCAGTTAAACTTAACGACCGTTTTACCGTATACCCTATGTACAGGTATTATACGCAAACGGCGTCTAAGTATTTTGCTCCTTTTGAAAAACATCTTAGTTCAGAAACGTATTATACATCAGACTACGACTTGTCTAAGTTTAACGCCAGCCAGTATGGCGCGGGCTTTACATATACTGATATTTTTACGACTATGCACATCTGGAGCCTTGGCATAAAAAACATTGATGTGCGCTATAACCACTACGATCGCAGCGACGGGTTACACTCTGACATAGTGTCGTTTGCAGTAAAATTTGTAATGGACGATAAGAAGAAAAAGAAGAACTAACGTAATTTAAGTAAAGTGTATGGATATAAAAAAGCTTAAAGCCCAGTTGCAAAACGAAGTTGATACCGCGTTTTTGTATGAAAGCATAGCCAATGTTCAGGATGATGCCACTTTAAAAGCCGTACTGCTTAGCCTGGCCAAAATAGAACATGGGCATGCCCACGCCATTTTACAAAAATTACAGACCATAATACCGGGGGCTACTTTGCCCCCGGCTTCATTTAGGGCAAGGATACAATTAAAAGCCGGGAAGTTATTTGGCTACAGTTCTATCATTGCAAATCTTAGCAACATTGAACGCCAGTTTGCCGAAAACGCCGTAAAAAATAAGCTGGCGCAGGGCGAAAAACCAAACGGTTTTGAGCACAACCACCTGCGGATTATAGAAGCGGTAAATAAAAACCCTAACCTAAACGTTTCGGGCGGATTACTGGCAAGTTTTGAAAGCAGGCACAAATCGGTAGGAGGAAATGCGCTAAGGGCAGCTGTACTTGGTGCTAATGATGGGCTGGTAAGTAACATGAGCCTTGTAATGGGTGTAGCCGGTGCCGCTGTAAACAACACCACCATTCTACTTACAGGTATTGCCGGGTTACTGGCAGGATCTATAAGTATGGCACTGGGCGAATGGCTTTCTGTACAAAGTTCGCGGGAGCTTAACCAACGGCAAATAGAACTGGAAACCGAAGAGCTGGAAAATTCGCCCGAGGAAGAACAGCGTGAGCTTACCCTGATTTACGAGGCGAAAGGCATGGCACCCGATGAGGCTAAAGCGCTTTCCGCAAAAGCTTTTGAAAACAAAGAAGATGCGCTAAACGCTTTAGTAACCGAAGAATTAGGCATTAACAAAGAAGAATTGGGCGGCTCGGCATGGGAAGCTGCTATAGCCTCTTTTATGTTATTTTCTATTGGTGCTATAATTCCGCTGTACCCTTTTATATTTTTAAAAGGAGAAAACGCTATCTTACTAAGTGTGGCAAGCAGTGTGGTAGGTTTGTTTGGCATAGGTGCTGCCATAACGCTATTTACAGGAAAAAGTATTTTAAAATCGGGCTTACGCCAGGTTGTATTTGGGCTTGCCGCTGCCGCTGTTACCTATGGTGTAGGTACGTTAATTGGGGTTCAAATTTCGGGTTAAGTACCATGTAGTTAAAATAAAACGTGCTAATTAAATCCTTGTAATAATATTTAATAACAACGTTTTAAAAATATAAAGGTTCCTAAAATGATTATACATTTTTAGGAACCTTACTTTTTTTTGGTTTAGCTTATTTTAAAATCTGAGCGGCGTGCGCTTTTGTTTTTACATCGGTAATAACTTCATCAATAACTCCCTCTTCATTGATAACAAATGTGGTACGGTGAATACCATCAAAAGTGCGCCCCATAAATTTCTTTGGACCCCATACGCCAAACGCATTTAAAACCGAATGGTCTTCGTCTGCCAATAGCGGAAACGGCAGGCTGTATTTTTCGGCAAATTTCGCCTGTTTTCTTACAGGGTCTGCACTTACACCAAGAAGCGAGTATCCTTGTGCTTCAAATCGTTGATGATTATCCCTTAAATCACATGCCTCGGCGGTACACCCCGGCGTATCGGCTTTCGGGTAAAAAAACACCACAAGCTTTTTTCCTTTATAATCTGCAAGAGTATGTGTTTTACCATTTTGGTCTACACCCGAAAATTCCGGTGCTTTATCTCCTTTTTGTAATGTTGTCATGTAGTTTTTATTTGATTTTAGTGTAACCCAAATTTACCCAATATCTGCACACATCCTGTACAAATACTCAAAATTAACAGCTGTTTACTTTCGTTATCGCGGGTTAACTTTGCAAAGGATTGTATGGTTTAGGGTATATTTGCTAAAAAATCTGAGTACCAAAAATGACAAAAAGCCAAAAAGCCGCATTTGTAATTAAAACGCTGGACGAACTGTACCCAAGCATCCCTATTCCGCTGGATCATAAAGACCCCTATACCCTGCTTTTAGCTGTACTTATGAGCGCACAAAGCACCGATGTACGCGTTAACCTGATTACGCCGTTGCTTTTTGAACGGGCAGATAACCCCAAAATGATGGTAAAGCTGGATATAGATGAGATTAGGGAAATCATAAAACCGGTGGGGCTGTCACCTGCTAAGGCAAAGGCCATACATGGGCTAAGCGAAATTTTACTTGAAAAACACAACGGCGAAGTACCGCAAACTTTTGAGGAACTGGAAGCTTTACCCGGCGTAGGCCATAAAACGGCTAGTGTAGTTATGAGCCAGGCGTTTGGTGTACCGGCGTTTCCTGTAGATACGCACATACACCGCCTTATGTACCGCTGGGGACTAAGCGATGGAAAAAACGTGGTACAAACCGAGAAAGATGCTAAAAAGCTTTTCCCTAAAGAGCGCTGGAACGACCTTCACCTGCAGATTATATGGTACGGGCGCGAGTACAGCCCGGCACGTGGCTGGAACATGGAAAAAGATATAATTACTGCTACTATAGGCCGTAAATCAGTGCTGGATGAATACAACAAAAAAGCCTCACGCAAAAAGAATTAGCGTGAGGCTCAGGAAAATTAATTAGCAATATTTTCAAAAGTACCATTCTCAGTCTTTACATACGTAAGTGCCTTAGAATAGTTCAGTAAAAAATCTATGGTTTCTTTTTTAGGCAGCATAACTTCTTCAGATGCCGGTTTAATTTTAGAGTAGAGTTTTGCCATGCTAAGGTGTTTTAGGTTATCCTTTACAACATAATAACGCAAAACTACACCCTATATTGCCTAATTAGTCAAAATAATATTATTTTTTTCAATCACCTTACGCAGGTTCATAAGCGCGTAGCGCATACGGCCAAGGGCAGTGTTTATGCTAACCCCTGTAAGGTCGGCTATTTCCTTAAAGCTAAGATCCTGGTACATACGCATAACCAGTACTTCGCGCTGGTCTGCAGGCAGTTCCTCTATTATACGTTGCAGGTCGTTTTCTACCTGGTCTGTAATAATACGGTGCTCTACATTAGGGCTGTTATCGGTCATGTATGAGAATACAGAATACTCATCGGTATCGCGCTGCATAGGCATCTTCTTGTTACGGCGGAAATGATCTACAATAAGGTTGTGCGCTATACGCATTACCCACGGTAAAAACTTGCCTTCCTCGTTATAAGAATTGCTCTTTAAGGTTTTTATAACCTTAATAAAAGTGTCCTGGAAAATATCATCTGATACGTCCCTGTCTGATACTTTAGAGTAAATAAATCCGTAAATTTTAGATTGGTGTCTGTTAATTAAAACCGAAAGAGCACTCTCGTCTCCACCGATATAATTTTTTACCAGAACTGCGTCAGGGATTACAACATTAGCCATAGCGATACTTTTTAGCGTTCTTTTAAATTCTTGGTCTTTGGAACCTTTTCGGGTTTTTCTAAAAAGTAGTTTTTTAAGCTATAGGCGATGTTAATAATGAATTAATGATATGCCAAATATAATATAATTAAATCTTAAAATACAATAAAGAAGATGAATTTTAACAATTTCTGCGCAATAATTTTTGTTAACAGGCAGAGTAAGTAACAATGTTTAGCCCGAAAACGCTATATATTTAGAGGTTTTTCAATAATTTTCTTACACAATTTTTTCGTTCCTCCTTAACCTGAAGATAGTCTTTATAATACGCTCGTTCACAGTTTCAGGGCGTTTGGCTGCATATATCCACTTGGCGCACATACGCTGCTCCCATGGCTTGTATTTTACAAACTTCTGGTAAACACCTTCCTCCTCCAGCCTTTGCTGTAACTCGGCAGGTACTCTATACGGCTCATCATCTTTATACAATATAAGGTGAACCGTATCGCCCTCTTCCTTTTTAATCTGCTTCCTTACAACCGCATTAACCGGCAAAAAGTGAGAGCCGTTGCCCATAGGCATAATGCTGCAGCTATCCAGCTCGTAATCATCTATGGTACCCTTAACGCGTACCATACCAAAAGGTGCGCCGTCTTTACTATTTTCTATACCCGGTATACGCGCGTAAGTCCACCCGCCTTTGCCGGGCATGCGCTCAAGGGTTATATGGGTGTTTATGAGGGGAGTATCGTTCATGATAATGTTGCTAATAAATAAAGAACTAAAGTAAATATTTATTTATTTATTACATTAGCTAATATTAGTCAAACATGAGAGAACGTTTTTGGAACACATTTATAAATTACAAGTACAAAGGGTACGTAATTGAATTGCTTTATTGTAAATATCAAAAATGGGAAAGAAACACAAATGTATTTTTAGCAATAGCTTCATCTTCAAGTATTGCAGCGTGGGCATTATGGAATGAATTAGATTGGATATGGGCATCTATAATCGCTCTTTCTCAATTAATTAACGCTGTTAAGCCTTTTTTTCCTTACAACAAATACGTAAAGGAACTGGGAGCAAAGTCCTTAAAAATTGAAAATTTAAATATTGAGTGTGAAAAGCTTTGGGATAAAATGCAAAATGATAATATAGATGAGGAAGACGCAGAGAATAGATATTATGAAATAAAAAAAGAAGGAAACGAAATATTAAGGTTTAGTGACGATATAGTATTTGATGTAAGTAAACAAACTGATATTGAAAAAAAAGCCACTAGTCTGAATATAATTTTCTTTAGAAATCATTATGGAGTCGAATTAATGTAAATCAAATATTTCTTTATTATGTCTAATAAAAATCAACCTAGGCAAATTAATGATGGCCAAAGATCCGGAAATGAAAACAGTAGAAGTTTACCCGAAGGTTTAAATAAAGGTCACATTCCTGACTTCAAATATACTTCTACCCCCCCACCAAAACCCAATAATCCTCAAAATAAAAAATAACATTAAGCCTCATTTGAGGCTTTTTATTCTTAAAGTCTGTTTCAAAAATTCGCGCCCTTCCGCTAAAATCAGTGCCGTCAGTGTTCTATTTATCTTAACAAAATTCTCCCCTAAAACCCGTATCTTTGCACATTACTTTTCTACTATGATAAAGACTGATTTTTCGAAGTTAGAACCAAAGAAAAACATACTTATAAAAGGTGCAGGGCTGCACAACCTTAAGAACATAGATGTAGCCATTCCGCGTAATAAGCTGGTGGTGGTTACAGGGCTTTCGGGTTCGGGTAAGTCGAGCCTGGCTTTTGATACGCTGTATGCTGAAGGCCAGCGCCGTTATGTAGAAAGCCTGTCGTCTTACGCACGTCAGTTCCTGGGTCGTTTAGATAAACCGAAGGTAGAGTACATTAAGGGTATAGCTCCCGCCATAGCCATAGAGCAAAAAGTAAATACTACCAATGCCCGCAGTACCGTGGGTACCAGTACCGAAATATACGATTACCTTAAACTGCTGTTTGCCCGCGTGGGCCGCACGTACTCACCCGTTTCGGGGCGTGAGGTTAAAAAACACACGGTGACCGATGTGATTAACGAAGTAAAGGGCTTTGAGGAAAATACGCGCTGGCTACTGCTTGCCCCGGTGCATACCGAAAAGGGCCGGACGATAGAGGAAAAACTCGGGGTACTGTTGCAGCAGGGTTTTGCACGTATTTTAGCCGATGGAGAAACAATTCGACTTGATGAACTTGCCGATACCAACCTGACTAACAAAGAGGTACTGCTTGTAGTAGACCGTATTGTGGTTAAGCACGAGGAGGAATTTTACAACCGACTTGCCGATGCTATTCAAACCGCGTTTTACGAAGGTAAGGGAGAAGCTTACCTGCAAGAGGTTAGCACGGGTAACCGCCTGCCTTTCAGCAATAACTTTGAGTTAGATGGAGTAGTTTTTGTAGAGCCAAACGTGCACCTGTTTAGTTTTAACAATCCTTATGGTGCCTGTCCTGCCTGCGAGGGTTATGGTAGCATCATCGGTATCGATGAGGAGCTTGTAGTGCCAAATACAGCGCTTTCGGTATATGAAAATGCTATCTTCCCGTGGAGGGGCGAAAGCATGGGCTGGTACCGCGACCAGCTGGTTAATAACAGCCATAAGTTTGATTTCCCGGTACATAAGCCTTATTTTCAGCTGAGTGAAAAAGACCGCCAACTGATTTGGAAAGGTAACAGCTACTTTACCGGGCTAAACGACTTTTTTGCCGAGCTGGAGGCTAACAACTACAAAATACAGAACCGCGTGATGCTGAGCCGCTATCGCGGTAAAACCAAATGCCCGGAGTGTAAAGGCAAACGCCTGCGCCCGGAAGCTAATTACGTAAAAGTAGGCGGCAGTACCATAACAGACCTTGTAGATCAGCCGATTAAAAATCTGGTTGAGTTCTTTAACAAGCTGGAACTTAATGAATATGACACTAAAGTAGCCAGCAGGCTGCTTATAGAGATTAATAACCGCCTGCGCTTTTTGCAGGAAGTTGGGCTGGATTACCTTACCCTAAACCGCCGTTCGAACACGCTTTCGGGTGGGGAGAGCCAAAGGATAAACCTGGCTACATCGTTGGGCAGCAGCCTGGTAGGTAGTATGTACATATTAGACGAGCCATCAATAGGGCTACACCCAAAAGATACAGAACGCCTTATAAAAGTACTGGAAGGCCTTCGCGACCTGGGTAATACGGTTATCGTAGTGGAGCATGACGAGGACATTATGAAAATGGCCGACATGATCATTGACATAGGCCCTGAAGCAGGTAGCTACGGTGGCGAACTTGTAGCCCAGGGCACGTACGACGAAATACTTAAAAGTGAATCACTTACAGCGAAATACCTGAATGGCGAACTTGAAATTTCGGTACCTAAAAAGCGCCGGAAGTTTAAGAACCATATTGATGTGATAGGTGCCCGCGAAAACAACCTGAAAAACATAGATGTTACCTTCCCGCTGGATTGCCTTACGGTAATCACCGGAGTATCAGGAAGTGGCAAGAGCACACTGGTTAAAAAGATATTGTTCCCAGCCTTGCAAAAAGAGCTTGAAGGTGTGGGCGAAAAAGCCGGACAGTTTACTGAACTGCGTGGCAGCTACAAACAAATAAGGCACATAGAATACGTAGACCAAAACCCTATAGGAAGATCATCGCGCTCTAATCCAGTTACTTACATTAAAGCCTATGACGATATTAGGGATTTATTTGCCAAGCAAAAACTGGCACAGGCACGCGGTTACCAGAGTAAGCACTTTTCGTTTAACGTAGATGGAGGCCGCTGCGAAACCTGTAAGGGTGACGGCGAGGTAACCATAGAAATGCAGTTTATGGCAGACGTGCACCTGGTGTGCGAAACCTGTGGCGGTAAGCGTTTTAAGAAAGAAATCCTTGAAATTACTTTCCAGGATAAGAACATAGACGATGTGCTTAAAATGACCATAGATGATTCGGTGGCATTTTTTGGCGAGCACAAGCAAACCAAGATAATGACCAAGCTGCAACCCCTTCAGGATGTGGGACTTGGGTATGTACAGCTGGGGCAGAGCTCCTCTACTCTTTCGGGTGGCGAGGCGCAGCGTATTAAGCTGGCATCGTTCCTGGTTAAAGGTGCCACTAAAGAAAAGGCACTGTTTGTGTTTGACGAGCCTACCACCGGGCTACACTTCCATGACATTAAAAAGCTATTGGCAAGTTTTGATGCCCTAATAGATAAAGGCCACTCAATCATTGTAATAGAGCACAACCTGGACCTGATTAAGTGCGCCGATTACATTGTAGACATAGGCCCTGAGGGTGGCGAAAACGGCGGTCACCTGATTGCTTTTGGCACGCCTGAGGAAGTGGCGAAAAATCCAAAATCGGTTACCGGAGAATATTTAAAGAGTAAACTGTAAAGTAGCCCTATTTTAAAAATTCAGGGTTACAGAGTCGCTTTTATAAATTAAAAAATGCCTTACAAAGTTCGATGCGATATTTTGTAAGGCATTTCTTTAAATAAAGTTATCAACAGCGAGATATTCCGCTTTTCGGAAAAAATTTTCAGAAAAACATCTATTTTCTTTAAAAGCCAAAAATCATAAATCAATAATATTCAATGCTTTAAAAAACAACAACTTTTGAAAGCAGGCATTATTCTTCCACATTTTCCACAGGCATTTACTGACAGAAGCACTTCAGTACAACATTCAGGTTTTTAGTTGCTGGTTGTTAGTTGTTGGCAGCTTCACTCACATTAGATTTTACTGAACAAATGCGTTCAGTACTCTGACAGCAGTTGTTGTTGTAATTTTGCGGAGTGAAATGTTACGGGTTAAGGCTGTAGAAATTTTTGAGGAAATATTTTATACATTTGAAAAGACGACAATTCCCCTTTATTAAAAAATGATTTACGATTTAATCTTGTTTAGCTAATAAAATGGAAAATGACTTTTCAAAAAATTTATGTTGGGTATCATACATACACCCTTATACTTTTGTTATTCCTGATGATGAAAAACCTTGGGAAGTACCCTTAAAAGAAATAAATAGCGTAAGCTATAACGTTGGCAATTTGATGCGCATAGTCTGTAAAATAAAAACAGATAATAATGAACTAGATGCGTTAGTATGTTATGATGGAGCAATCGCAATCGCGCGAAATGGCAAGTATTATAAAAAAGAGGAAGCTGTTAAATTCTTTAATAGCCTATTTTCTAAATTAATTTTTAGTGGGTTTTATGTAGAAGGAATCGACAGCAGAGACGTTGTATCTGGGATATTACATAATCGCTGGGGAATTTACGTTACCGAATTTGGAAGCAGTGCGCCATCCCAATTACACTCAAAAATTCGGGCTGGTATGGTCAATAATATTGACAGTATTTATTTGTCAGGACCCAGAGTACTAAAAATCAACTTACTAAATCAAATGATTGAGAACGGAAATTCAATTTTAAAAAAGATTCCAAATTTAACACCTAAATTTTTAAACAACGGGATTACAGAAATAAGGTATAGAAATTGGGACTTGGTATTATCAAATCTTTGGATTATTTCAGAACAACTAATTGACTATTTGTGGCATAATGATTTTCTAAGTAACTATAATAATCATCCCAAAGACGAAATTAACGGTCGTAAAAAATCTCTAAAAGATGATAGTCGTACATGGAGTATGGCAGTTAAGCAGGAAATATTGTTTCAAAATAAAGTTATATCAGAAATAGTTCTTTCACGGCTTTATAATTCCAGAAAAGCTCGAAATAAATTAGTACACGAGGGAAAAGATGTCCAAAGACAAATTGCGTTTGAATTGTTCAAAGCTGTTCAAGAATTGTTAAGAAATATCACAGGAGATGAAACATTATTAGCAAAGGAAATATTCTTGGAAGATAAAGTTTTTCTCAATTCAAATAAAAATGGTGATGAAAAATTTGATGACTCTATTTATGAAGACTGGAGAAATCTACCCGATGAAAATATTGTTGAAAACATATTAGGAGAATATGTTACAAAACGCTTGAAATTATCTAATCCTTCCGAACAAAAATAAGTAGACCAAAAATTAAAATTCATAAAACTATTTTCACCGCTTCAATATGTAAATACTGAAATACCCGAAAATAAAATACATATTACTTCAGCAACTATAATATTTTACCAATTACAAAATAAATTAAATAATCCCTAACTTGCATCCACTTTAAACACGGATGAAAGACTACTATAAAATACTAGGCGTAGCCCATGATTGCCCGCAGGCCGATATAAAGAAAGCCTACAGGCAGCTGGCACTACAGCATCATCCGGATAAGAACCAGGGCAACAAAAAAAGTGAGGAGCATTTTAAGCTCATAGCCGAGGCCTATGTGATACTAAACGACCCCGCAGCCCGAAACGAATACGACTATTCGCGTGGGGTAAAAAGCACGTACCGTGGCAGGGGCAACACATCGGGAAAGCCATCGCCTATACAGTACCTGTTACAAATAAAAGCCATTAAAAACCGTGTGCTTACTAATGGTGGGCACGTAAAACAGGGGGAGTTATATACTATAATTTTCAATCTGCTGTCTGACGATAACATTACGCACCTGCTTGCAGAACGGGATATCACCACAAACAATCTAATTGTAGATGAAGTCCTTACATGCTGTATTTTCCTAAATGCCGACACAAAAGAAAAGGTGTACGAAAAGCTGCAAAAACTGGCCGTACATTACAGCGGTTTCAGTGCAAAATTAGCCGCCTTGGAAAAACAACCCGAACAACCTCTGTCACCTGAGCGTAAAGCTGTTACACACACAGATAGTCCGCTGCCGCTAACCACTAAGCTGGTATTTTTAGTATTTGTGTTGCTCTTTATCTTAATTTTAGTAGTATATAAATAGCGTATGAAACCCTACAGGCCAAAATTACAACCCACCCTTACCCCTACTGACAAAGCTGTAGAAATTGCAGGCTGGGTAACACTGTCACTTTTTTGGTGTTGCATTTTACTTTCGTACAAAACCCTTCCGAAAGTCATCCCCACACATTTTGGCGCTAGTGGGAAGGCCGATGGTTTCGGAGACAAAACTTCTATATTTGGGCTACCAGCCATTTCAACAGTGCTGTATGTAGGTTTAACCCTGCTCAATCGTTTCCCGCACTTGTATAATTTTGCTGTACAAATAACTCCAGAAAATGCCTTACGCCAGTACACCATTGCCACCCGTATGATACGTTGGCTTAAACTGGGCGTTGTAGTATTGTTTGCTGTTATAGCATACAGCACTATTGCCGTTGCTGATACCCAAAACCCACAACTAAGCGAATGGTTTTTCCCAATGACTATGGCTATTATCTTCGGTATAGTGGGCTACTTCCTCACAAAATCAATATCAAAAGCATAGTAAACCTGTTGCTTTAAAGGTATGGTGTAAGAAAAATCAAAAATGTATATTTGCGCCCTAACGCTATAACAACCATGCTTAGAAAAATACTGAGCTATTTTATCCCGGTAAATATTTTAAAAAGACATTCAGCTATAAGCCAGCGGCTTGAAGTTACCCTTAATAACGGTAAGCTGGTGCTGGACAGTAAAAATACCAATTACTCTTACGGCAGCCTGCAGCGCATATTACGCAAAGGGCTTCAGTACATTGGTTTTGAACGCATACGTGGCTTTCACAATGTACTGGTACTGGGCGTAGCGGGCGGTAGCGTAATTAAAACCCTTGCCGATGACATCGGCTTTAAGGGCACTATTACCGGGGTAGAAATTGACCCTAAGGTTATAGCTTTGGCCAATACGTATTTTGGATTAGACAAAGTAGAAAACTGCAACGTGATTATAACCGACGCTTTTGAATACGTGCTTAAATGCACTGAAAAGTACGACCTTATTATTATAGACATTTTTAAGGACACGGTAATGCCCAATTTTTTGTTTGAGGATTTCTTTATACAGCGGGTAAATGATATGCTTAATGTAAATGGATTTATCTTATTTAATACCATGACATTAACCGAAAAAGATAAAGAACGTAATGTACGCTACAGGCAGGCGTTCAACGAAAATTTTTCCGTGCGTATGTATCCAAAGGTGGAAGATCATAACGAGCTTTTTACTATTAAAAAACTGGGGTAAATTATTATAGCCTATTAATTCCTGTAGCCCCTATTTATAATTTAGCTTATTAGCTACTATTATATGTGTCTTCAATTTGACTGAAAACATTGTGCTTTAAAAGGCCTTGAAAATACTACAATCCACATATTTTACAAGCTATACACATTAAAACACAATTACACATTTACGGCACTCTAACGATATATTATTTTGGTTTAAAAAAAAATTTAACTCTTTTTTGATAAATAATCATTTTTTGTTTTATATTTGATAAGTGTAAAAACAACATTTATTAAACAATCCAAAAAATTCTTATGAAACAAAAACTACGCTTAGGTAAAATGGTCATTGTTGCAGCAATGGCGAGTTTTATGTACGGAGCTAATGCCTACGGTCAAACGTACACCTGGTCGGGTTCTGCCAGCAACCAGTTTTACAACACCTCTAACTGGACCAGTTCAGACGGCCCCGTAGTGTTTGACAACTCTGCTTTTAAAATTGTGCGTACAAACACACAGGGTCAATCACCTGTTATAGGTCAATGGATAGACTGGCAGCCGGGCATTTACGATAACCTGGGAGGAAACCTTACTGTAAATGCTGATTTTCAGCTTTATTTTAACGACTGGCTAAACGGCAATGTTACCATTAACAGTGGTGCTTCGTTCATTTGCCGTAATATTATCCGCGTGGGTCGCGAAGGCAGCGGAACGGTAAACATTAACGGCGGTACCATGCGCAGCCTGCACGAAACCAACTGGCAGGGAATTTTTATAGGCGTATTGCAAAATGGAAACGGAACCGTTAACGTTAACGATGGCGGGCTTATAAGCGGTGGCTATCAGGTAGAGGTGGGTACCCGCGATTTTTACCCTACAGGTGTACTTAACGTAAATGCAGGTGGTACATCTGAAGCATACTGGAACACCGTTATAGGGCCAAACGGAACTATTAATGTAAACGGTGGTACGGTTAATACCGGGCAAGGGTTCATTGTAGGCGATTTATATCTAGATACTCCTGCAAACACTGGCACATTAGGTACTGTAGTAGGGCAAATGAACCTTAACGAAGGTACGGTAACCGTAAACCACCTTGACCTTGCCAGCCCTAACTTAGCAATACATGCTAACGGTAAAATTGTTATTGATAATGGTACACTTAGGGTAAGGCGCACCGGGGTAGACTTTACAGCTATCATTAACGGCTACGTTGCCACAGGGCAAATAGCACCTGCAGCGGGTAAAGAACTACAGATTGCTTATGATGGAACCGAGTTTACTACCGTAGTGGCCACAGCCATAAACAACACACAGACAGCTAATAAAGCGCAGATTGTGGCCTTCCCTAACCCGGCTTCAGACAAACTGTTCTTCAAGGGCGTAGATAACGATAATATCAGTATAATGATTACTGATGTTACCGGTAAAGTTGTGCTAAATGCAAACGGAATTTCTAACATAAGCGCGGGTATTGATATTTCAGCGCTAACAAATGGTGTTTATGTGGCTAAAGTTGCCAACGGTAACGCGGTGCAAAACATCAAATTCATTAAAAAGTAATTAAAATCAGTATCATAGTTTTTCATTACATTTGGGTTAGTTCAATTAAAAAAGCCACGCAATGCGTGGCTTTTTCTTGTTTAATATAGTTATTTGGTTACAACTGCTCGTCAGGTGCTGTGGCAGCCTTCAGCTTACTCTTTTTATTGGCCCACCAGTACAGCGGTGGTATAATAAGCGGTGCAAACAGTAACGTACTGGTAAGCCCGCCAATGATTACCGTAGCTAACGGGCGTTGCACGTCAGACCCAATACCCTTAGAGGTTGCCGCCGGTATAAGCCCAAGTATGGCTAGGAATAAAATAGACATGAGTGCCCTTAATTGTTCCTTAGATACCGCCTTTATGGTTTGCAGGCTAAAGTTACCATTATCTGTAGCGCGGTTTAAGGCCGATACCAGCAGTACCCCGGCCATAACCGAAATACCAAATATAGACACGAAGCCCACACCTGCCGATACGTTAAAGTAATACCCGCGTATAAGCAATGCTATAATACCGCCCGCCAGGGCAAACAATATACAACTGGTGGTAATAAGCGTATACTTATAATCTTTGTATAGCATAAACAGGAACACAAATACCACAATAAGCGTAAGCGGAATGGTAAAGGTAAGCTGCTTACCCGCGCGCTCCAGGTTTTCGTACTGGCCACCGTATACTATTTTATACCCTTGCGGAAGTTTAATCTGTTTGTCAATTTTGCTTTGCAGCTCTTTTACAAAACTCACCTGGTCTTCGCCGCGAATGTTAGTACGCACGGTAACCATACGCTTATTGTTATAGCGGTAAATATTGGTTTGACCCTCTACAAATTCAATTTGTGCCAGCTCATCCATACTTATCAGCGCCCCGGTAGCCGATGGTACCAGTAGCTTCTTTATTTCGTCTATATTATCGCGGTACTGTGGCAGGTAGCGCACTACTATATCATAGCGCTTAGTACCATCATAAAGTACCGAAATATTTTTTCCACCTATGGCGGCTTCAATCATATTCATAATATCCGAAACATTAATACCGTAACGGGCGGCTGCTTCGCGGTTTATTTTTATGGCAAGCTGCTCCTGTGTACCCTCCTGCTCTATGTTTACCCCTTCGCTACCCTTCATTTTGGTTACAATGGCAGCTATAGAGTCGGCTTTTGTACGCATAAGTTTAAGGTCATCTCCCACTACAGACACGGCAAGGTCTGCCGCACTACCGGTTACAATTTCCATAACCTGGTCTATAATAGGTTGCCCAGAGGTAAAACGAACGCTTGGCAACTCACGCGACAAGTCGGCTTTTATTTGTGTAACAAGGTCTTTTTTAGAAATGGTATCGCTCCAAAGTTTATAGTCTTTAAGCCCCACCAGGATTTCGTTACGGTTTGTAGGGAACGGGTCTGTTCCATCGTCATTTCTTCCTGTTTGTGTAATTACAAAGGCAATCTGCGGATACCCTGCTATTATCTTTCGGATTTTAGGCGCGTATTTGGCATTTTCCTGAATGGTAATACCGGCAGCAAAGTTCCCCCTCAGGAAGATAGACCCTTCATCGAGCTCCGGCAAAAATTCACTACCCAGTTTTGCCCCAAAACCTATGAGTACCAATACAATGATAAACCCTGTGATAACCGCTTTAGAGGCGTTGTTTAAAAGGAAATTTACCACCCTGTCGTATCCGCGGTCTACACGGTCTAAGACAAAGTTTTTATGCTCTTTCAGTGGCTTGCCCGTACCGTTTACCGCCTTATTGTACACAAATGAAATCAACACCGGTATTAGCGTTAGCGCTGCCAGCATAGAACCGATAACCGCAAAAGACAGTGTTAAAGCCATAGGTGAAAACAGTTTCCCTTCTACCCTGGTCATTAACAAGATAGGCATATATGCCAATATGATAATGGTAACCGAGAAGAAGATCTCGCGGCCTACTTCCTGCGCTGCAGATAGCGTTATGCGTATGATCCCTTCCTCTTTCTCCTCGGGCGTTGCGTTTCGGTATTTCCGTATAAGGTGCTCTACCATAACGCAGGCGCCATCTACTATAATACCAAAGTCTATGGCACCTAGCGAAAGCAGGTTAGCCGGTATGCCCGTAAGGCGCATAAGTATAAACGCAAACAGCAACGAAAACGGAATGGTAAGTGCTACCACCAGCGCGCTCCTGAAGCTGCCCAGGAAAAATATAAGGATGATGATTACAATGCTTATCCCTTCAAAAAGGGTTTTACCTACAGTTTCTAACGAGTGGTCTATAAGAAAACTCCTGTCGTACAACGGCCTTAACCGCACACCTGCCGGGAGCTCATTAGCCTGTAACTCTTCCATGCGCTGCTTAAGGGCTTTAAGCACTTCGCTCGGGTTTTCATAACGGCGTAGCAGTACAATACCTTCTACCCCATTGTTTTCATTCACTTTTTCCTGCGTAACGGTATAGCCCAAAACCCCGCTTGGCGGTGGTGGTGCTATTTCCACACTGGCCACATCGTGTATAAATACCGGTACGCCGTTATCTGATTTCAGTACAATGTTCTCAATGTCGTCCTCGCTTTTAATGGCACCCAGCCCACGCACGGCAAAACCCTGCCCCCCGCGCGAAAGTACGTTACCGCCCGAGTTTAGGTTGTTACTGCCTACAGCCCTTTCTATATCGGCTATGGTAAGTCCGTATTTCCTTAATTTTTCGGGTGCGGTAAGAATGTGGAATTGCTTTAACGGCCCTCCGAAGGTAGTAATATCTGCAATCCCCGGTGTTTGCAGCAGGTAAGGCTTTATTACCCAGTCCTGCAAATCGCGCAGCTGTGTAGGCGAAAACGTAGGTGGAGCCTCTACCACATAGCGCAAAATTTCGCCTACGGCTGTAGATAGCGGTGCAAGCTCCGGCGAAACGCCATCGGGCAGTTCTACCGTGGCAAGGCGTTCCATTACCTGCTGGCGTGCAAAATAATCGTCTGTACCGTCTTTAAACGTAAGTTGTACTACCGAAAGTCCAAATATGGTACGGCTTCTTCTGTCCAGTACGTTTGGCGTATTTTGTAATGCTCGTTCTATGGGTACTGTTACCTGTTGTTCCACCTCTTCGGCGGCACGCCCCTGGTACTGAGACACCACAATTACGTTAGTATCGGCTATATCCGGGTAGGCTTCAATTTTTAACTGGGTAAAACAATAATACCCGGTTCCCATAAGCACTATACTTATGGCAACAACCAGCCAGCGGTTTTTTAATGAAAATATAAGCAGATTCTTTATCATGGCCTTACCATTGTTCTACAGGATGGGTTACTATAAAACCACCCCTGTAATGTTTTCTTAATTCTGTTAATGCTTTTGTTACCTTTTCTTCCTCATCTATAAACACAATGAGTAGCGGAACCTCGTCAAACGAAAATTCCTGCGTGGGCATTTTTAGCCGCTGATGCCGCCCGTAGCCACTATATCCTTCAAAAGTGGTAGCACCTGCTATGCCCTGTTCTAAAAGCAATCGGGTAATAAACTTGTAAAGCGGCACTGTGCCCTTTAGCTCGTCTTTGTCTATAAAAATTTGTGCCTGTAACATAGTTTCACTTTGTATTAATATCCGAAACTAAGTCCCTTAAGCTGCATTACGCCTCCCGTAGCCACTTCATCGCCACTGCTAAGTCCGCTTAATACAGTTACCCTGTCGCCTATTTGTACCGATGTTACTACCGCCCTGCGCTCAAACACGGCAGGCGATTTTTTTACAAATACGTAACTCTTGCCCTGCACAGTAATAAGCGAAAACTTATTTACGCTCATGGTGTTGTTTTCCTTTATACTAAAAGATACATTGGCAAACATACCCGCCTTAAACCTGAAATCCGTGTTGGCTATCTTAATCCTTACTTTAATCATGCGGGTAGCGTTATCTACCGCATCGGCAATGCCGTCTATTTTCCCGTTAAATGTTTCCCCCGGAAAAGAGTTAAACGTAAGCGTGCAGGTAGCACCGGGTTTTACATTGCCCACCTGGTTTTCTGCTACATCGCAAATGATGTACGCTACGCCAGACTGCGCCTTCTTTAGTACCGACATATCGAAACCGGCGGCTTTAAGCTTAGTTTCGTGTTCTATAAGTGCCGACTTTTCATTGGCAAGATTGGTCTGCTCCATAGAAAGCGACGATTTAGCATTTAGCACATCCTGTCCGGTAGCGGCACCGTGTAGTTTAAGATCCTGGGTTCTTTGGTACTCAATTTCTTTTTGTTTTATGTTTACAGCGGTTTCCTGCTTTATGTTGGCCTGATGCTGTAAAAGCTGGGTATAATTGGCTGCAAGTTCTGTATCGTCAAAAAGGATAATGTTTTGCGCAGCGCCCGTATCTGAAGGCAATACGGTAGCAGCTACCTTTGCCGGTGCCGTAACCGTTGCCGATAAACCGCCGGCCAATAGCTTTTCGGTTGTAAAGCCGCGCATTTCTGTAGTATCTTTAAAAGTAATATCAGTGCCGTTGTTAGTAACAACGGGAGCTATGTACGCCTCTAGCGGCTTCTTTTCTTCGTGTTTACAAGAAGTAAGCAGCACAAGGCAAAGGGTTGTGTTTACAATTAGTGATTTCATGTATTATTGGGCCATGTTATTAATTAAACCTGTAGAATATAAAAGCTGAATGTAGCTTTGGTGGTATAGATACAACGCATCGTTATACTGCTGCTGTACATCGAGCCAGCTGCGCTGGGCTTCAAGAAAATCTATTACGGTAGTACCGCCTTTCAGATAAGCATACTTTACGTTAGACAAAATATCCGACGACTGTTTCAGCACAGCCTTATAACCTTCTATATTTTGCTGCTGCGTGCGGTAACTGTTGTATGCTGTAGATAATTCAGTATTTACCTGTTGCTGAACCGCGGTATACTGCTGTTCTGCCTGTTGTCTTAAATATTGTGATTTTTTAATCTCGCCTTGATTACGGTCAAAAAACGGCAGGTCTATGGTTACATATATACCCGCGTAAGGCACCGTATTCTGCGGGTTGTATATAAGTCCGGCCTGTGGCTGTGGTATAGCCATAGACTTTTGTAGTTTTATGTTACTCTCAGACGCAGCCATTTGAGAAACCGCCAGTTTTAAATCGGTACGCTCCCTACTGGCCTGATCCAGCAGTTCCTTAAAGCTCTGTGTAACCGCAGGCGGAAAAACCTCATCATTTTTTACACTGATGCTGTCTGTAGTACCTAAGGCAAGCATAAGCTCTTTCAATTTATTGTTAAGCTCCTGCTTTGCAGTAGTGTATTGCAGCGTATATTGTTTAGACAATAGCTGGGTGCGGTAAAAATCAGTTTCGGTTACAACCTGGTTCTTAAGGCGGACCTTATTTATAATAACCACACTGTCTACGTTTTGGCGGGCGTAGTTAATCATTTTAAGGTTGCGCTGCGCATTCCACACCTCCAGCCATTTTGTAGCTACATCGGCAAACATGGCGCGCTCTGTTTCGGCATAGCCCGCTTTGTTTACGTCGGTATTTTTTTGTGCAAAATCAATTTTGTTGGCGCGCTGCCCCGCTATCTGAAGCGTTTTTGTAAGCTGCCACCACACCTGGCGATTTGCCGGGTTATACCACTGCGTGTTTGCCTTATAATGGTCGCTTGCCATCATTTGCAATGACTGGTTATTCAGCTGCAGGTTAGGGCGCAGCGATGCCGTAACCACATCAGCCTCAGCTATGTTAATATTAAATTTCGCGGCTTTAAGCTGCAGGTTGTTACCGCGCGCGGTTTTAAGCGCGTCCTGCAAAGACAACGTTTTTACAGACTGCGCAGATACCCCTGTAACCGCCAGTAGTAAAAAGTAAATGAAAGATGATTTTAAAACGCTACACATGTTTAATGTAAATTAACCATGCAAAGTTCGGGAGTAGTAGCGTTTAAGGCGGTTAGAGACCGATTAGAAAAAAATTAGAAAACCATTAGAATTTTAAAGATGCGGTAGCGTAATTACAAATTCTGAACCTTTACCCACCACCGACGTTACGCTTATAGTGCCGTTGTGAAGGATAACAATCCTGCGGGTAAGCGACAGGCCTATGCCGTTACCCTCAGCAAACTTTTTGTTTTTACCCCTGTAAAACGGGGTAAAAAGGTTGTCTATATCTGTTTGCTCTATACCTATGCCGTTATCAGAAAAAGTAATTATAAGCGCATTTTCATTAAACGAAATGGTAATCCGGCAGCGCTTGTCTGTACTAAATTTGCAGGCATTTTCTATGATATTCATAAATGCTACACGCAGCAGGTATTCGTTGCCGTTAACTGTAACCTGGCTGTCGCTGTCTGAAAATCCATCGAAGTTTATTTCTGCCTCATAGCCTTTATTAGCCACCTGCACAATATGCAGGGCATCTAAAAGCAACTCGTCTGCACGCACGGGCCTCATAGAAATTTCGGAAGGATCATAACTTGCCTTAGCCAAATCTAAAAGGCTGTTAGACAATTTTACAAGGCGTGATGCATCTTTAAGGGCGTTTTTAACCGCCCCCCTATATTCGTCAACGGTTTTGTCATTACGGTCGGCAAGTTCCAACTCGGTGATTATGGCTGCCAGCGGTGTACGGATTTCATGCGAAATATTCGAAATAAATTGCTTTTGCGAATCAAATGAATTCTCAAGGCGCGTAAGCATAATATTAAAGGTTTGCGAAAGCGTGTTAAGCTCATCTTTCCCCTCTGTAACATCGAGCCTAAGGTGTAAGTTAGACCCCGAAATAAGGTTGGCTTTCTCTGTAATGTCGGTTATGGGTTCCAGTGCTTTTTTAGAGAAATACAACGCCAAAAAGTACAACAGCGGCAATGTGATAAAGAATACCAAAACACTGGTTTTAAAAAGGCTGTCGAGTTTTTTATAACCGTATTTATCATAAGCAATAGCGGTAATAATGTAGTTTTTGCCCTTGTAGTTGTGTAGAATACCGGTTACCTGCCAGCCGTTTTGCGTAAAGTTAATATGGCCCTTATCGCGTATTTTGGTAAGCATAGCCCGGGTTTCTTTTACAGCATCTATTTCTTTAGAGTCATGGTAAAGCAGTTTTAAATCTTCGCTAAAAATAGCCACCTCTACTTCATTGATAGTAAGCCTGTTATTTTTATAAATATCCTGAAGTGTTTTAGCATCTACCTTCGCATCAAAATACAGGTTCGCCTTGGTTACAGCCTCCCGTTCCAGGCGTGTGTAGAACTCCTTTTCACGGTCATTTTTTGCGGAGATATAAATGATAAAAGCGAAACCTAACAGCACAGCAGCTGTAAGGGCAAGATAAAGCAGGCTGAGTCGGGTACGTATTTTCATAGTTCTTCACGAAGCATAAAACCCATTCCCGGTTTGGTGTGGATTAGTTTAACGGCAAAATCCTTATCTATCTTCTTGCGGAGATAGTTAATGTAAACATCAATAAAGTTAGTACCCGTATCAAAATGGGTATCCCATACATTCTCGGCAATTTCTGCCCGCGAAAGTACTTTTTCAGGATGCTTTAACAGGTACTCCAGCAGCTTAAATTCCTTAGGGGTTAGGTTTATGGCATTGCCTGCACGTATTACCTCTTTAGTAGCAACATTAACTTTAAGGTCGGCGTAGGAAAGCACATTTGAGGCAGGTATAGTAGTAGCACCTGAACGCTTTAGTAAAGCCCGTATACGCGCCATTAGCTCCCGTAACTCAAAGGGCTTTACCATATAATCATCGGCTCCTGCATCAAAGCCGTCAAGCTTATCGTCTGTATTGCCCAGCGCAGTGAGCATGATTATAGGAGCTTCGGGGTTAATACGCCTGAACTGGCGGCAAATATCGAGCCCGCTTAATCCCGGTAAAATAACATCGGTTATTACAAGATTAAAACGTTGCGCGGCAAAGGTGCTTATGGCTTCAATGCCATCGGCAACGGCTGTTACCTCAAATCCATGCTCTGTTAATCCCCTTACAAGAAGTTCTGAAACACGGGCGTCGTCTTCCACTACCAGGATTTTCTGTGTCATGCTTACAAAGGATTTTACCGCAACAAAAATAACAAAAACTCGCTCTGTTTAGGTTACTTGTTATCTTTTACCGCATTCAGGGTTATGCTAAACACTGTGCCGCCACCTACTTTGCTCTGTACCGTTATACTGCCACCCATAGCCTGGATAAACTCCCTGCTTATGGCAAGACCCAGGCCTGTACCGCCCTTAATGCTGCCGGGTACTTTAAAATACCTATCAAAAATACGGTTAAGGTAATTTTCAGGAATACCCACACCAGAATCGGCAACTTTTAAAATTACCTTGTCATTAGCGGCGCTAACATCCAGCTTAATACTGCTGTTTTCGTAAGAATAGCGAATGGCGTTAGAAATAAGGTTAGAAATCACCCAAACCATCTTATCCTTATCAGCCGTTACCAGTGGCAACTCCTGCGGAATATTAGCTTCAAGCAGCAAACCTTTGTTGTTAGCCGTTTGGCGATTGGCCTGTAATGCTTCCTCTACCAGGCCTGCAAGGCTGCAAGGCTCATTTTTAATTTGCCATTTGCCTGCCTCTACCTGGCTTATGTCCAGCAGTTCGCCTGTAGTACGCAGTAAACGCTCGGCATCGTCTTTAATGCCTGTTATAAGGTTTTTCTGTTCATCGTTTAAAACGCCTATCCTTTCGTTTTCTAAAAGTTGAAGACTCATTTTCATGCTGGCAATGGGCGTTTTAAACTCATGCGATACCGTAGCAATAAAGTTGGTCTTGGCTTCATCAAGCTCTTTGTGGGCGGTGATGTTTCGCAGTATTACTACCGAACCTATCTTTTTTTGCTGGCTTTCGCCGGTAGGTACAATTTGTATGGGTACAATGTTTTTTTCAAAATAGCCTTCTTTACCCTCAGAGAATATTTTTAAGACTTCCCTTGGCTTTACATCTCCCAGTACGGCTTCCCTGCTTAAATCCCTTATAAGGTCGTTAGTAAGCGCTACTTCGCTTATATTTTTACCAATAATATTTTCCTTTTTAAGCGCAGTGATTTTAAGCGCTTCTTCGTTTATAAATAGTATATGGTGTTTCTCATCCAGGCCTATCACAGGGTCTGCCATATTATCTATAAGTGTTTCTACCCTTTTCTTCTCCGTCATTAATTTTGCAAGGTCGCTGGCAGAGTATTCTTCCAGTTTCTGTGCCATAGAGTTAAAGGTACTGGCCATGGTGGCAAACTCATCATGCCCCTCTATGTACACGCGCTGCGAATAGTTTTTTTCGGCAATCTGGCGGATACTGTCGGTCAGCTTTTTTATGGGTGCGGCAATGGCTGTAGGCAGGTTAATAAACAGTAAAAACCCAAGGCTTATACACAGTGCAGCCGTAAATGTAAGCCACAATACAGAGCTGTCTGCTGTTTTCTCGGCTACGGCGCTCTTGCGCTGTATGGCATCCATATTAAGTTTCATAACACCGTTTAAAGATGCCCTGATGCTCCTTAAAACCGTTTTGTCTTCCGGATTTTTCTCTAACGATATATATTGTTGTTGCAGCTCTGTAGTAAACTCCTTCTCTCCTACCTCGGTTATGTTAGCAAGCTGCTTGTTAAGGTACAGCTTAAACTGGCTCAGGTTGTTTGCTGAAAGCGTATCTGCATCTATGGCTTTAAGCATGTTACGGCTGTAATCAAGCGACTGGTAATTTGCCACCAGGATGTTCTTGGTATCCTGTGCCAGTAGGTTTACCTGCCTTATGGCAAAAGCCGATAGTATGGCTATGAGCAAAAACAACGTGCCCAGTGCCAGCTGCAGTTTGGTTCTTATTTTCATTTTCTAAGAAAGTATTACGAGGTCAATATCGCTGCTGGAAAGTTTATTAAGCAGCGACTTAAACACATTGGTAGACAAAATTACTTTAAATAAGTTTATGTGCGGCTTACCGATGCAAATGGTAGTAACCTTGCGGGCTTCGGCAGTGGCCATAATAGCCGAAGCTATACCGGCGCTTTCTACCTTAACAATTTCTGCTCCCAGCTCCATGGCAAGTTTATAATTATTTATAAGCAGGCGTTGCTTGTTAAGCGCTATTTTATCGGGGGCTTCGGCAGGGGTTTCTACATACAGCAAAAACCACTTGCTGTGGTAGTAATTGGCAAGCCTTGCCGTTTTGCGTATTACCTTTTTAGCCGTTACAGGATTACTGCTTATACAGGCCATAAAGCGCTCCTGCCTGCCTGTATAGCCCGTAACCTCGGTTTCTACCTTACGCTCTACCTGGCTGGCTACTTCTTTAAGGGCCAGTTCACGCAGCCTTAGTATGTGCTCTGACTTAAAAAAGTTAGACAACGCATAGGGTATTTTATCCTGGGTGTAAATTTTGCCTTCTTTAAGGCGAGTTATAAGCTCGTCTGCGGTAAGGTCTATATTTACCACCTCATCGGCCGCTTTTAGTACGCTATCGGGTATGCGCTCTTTTACTTCAATGCCGGTAATATCCCTTACATCATCGTTAAGGCTTTCTATATGCTGAATGTTTACCGCGCTTATAACATTTATCCCTGCATCAAGAATTTCCATAACGTCCTGCCAACGTTTTTCGTTACGGCTGCCCTCTATGTTAGTATGCGCAAGCTCATCTACCACCACCACTTCGGGCCGCAGGTTAATAATAGCCTGTACATCCATTTCGTCCAGATATTTTCCTTTGTAGAAAATAGACCTGCGCGGCACTACCGGAAGCCCGTCCAGCAATTCGTGGGTTTCTTTACGGTTGTGCGTTTCTATATAGCCTATTTTTATATCGATACCATTCCTGAGCAGGGTGTGCGCTTCCTGCAGCATACGGTAGGTTTTGCCTACACCGGCACTCATGCCGATGTAGACCTTAAACTTACCCCTACGCGACCTCTGAATTAAATCCAGGAAATGTTGCGCATTTGTATCTCTTTCTTCCATTAGAATGAAATTGCCAGTGCCGTAGTTACAAATGTATCTGTTGCCCTGAGATTGGGATTATTTACAAAAATATCGTCCTTACTGTTAAGCGTACGTGCCTCTACCCTCCATACTACATTGCTGTACATGTTGTAGTCAAAATTTACCGAGTAGCCCATAGTTTTAAACCCGTTAGGTGTACCTGTGGGGATTATAACCCCGTATTTATCGGCATAATATTCGCCCCTTGCACTAAGATTTATTTTACTGTTTACCGAATAGCGCGCTATAACCACCGGCGAATACCAACAGCTGTAACTTTCGCTGCCTTTTGCCTTTTGTTCTGCACCTATATCAAATCCGGTAATAAGGCCCCATTTATCCGTAAGCTGAAATATGCCGTAAAAATTATGGAAGTAACGCATACGCTTGTCCTCGTTAGGAAACGTATTACCCACAAACGAACTGCTGTTTAGCGTTACCTTATCTGAAGGTTTGTACGTAAGCTGATGCCCTACAGACAGGCTTTTGTTTCCGTCTGGCCTTTGTATACGCTGCCATCCGTTTAGCACAAGGCCACTTAAAAACCATCTGCCCGATGGCGATGTATAACTTAGCTTAGCACCACTTTCATAGTAAGGCGAGTTATCGGCCAGCATACTGCGTGTAAGGTTCCAGCAGTCTTTACCCACGGCACTTTCAAACCCTATGTGCGAGCCGAATATACCTGCGTCTAACCACAAATTTGCCGTTTTACTTACTTTAACCCCTGCATTGGCCTCGTATACATTTTTCATTACACCGGGTTCAGCAGACAGGTTTGCATTTGCATAAGTACCTGCCATAAGCGCAAGATTAGCCCTTACCTGTCCGTTATCGTAAGCGGCTTTTATAAAGCCAAGATTTAAGGCTACCTCATTATGCCTGTTATGCGAATAAAAAAACGCCGGGCGGGTGTTGTTTACGGGTTCATTAAAATCGTATGCGTAGTAAGTTTCTATGTAAGCACTAAGTTTAAGTCCGGCTACTTCGGGCTGTGGTAATACTTTAATGCTGTCGTTTTGTGCTATTGCTGCACTGCCTGTTGCTATAAGTGCAGCAATGGTTAAAAAGGTTTTCATTTATTGTAGGTTGTCTATTGCTAAATTAAGTTTTAATACGTTCACTTTTGCAGGGCCCATGCAGCCAAGTAACGGTTTTTCGGTAACATCGTTTATGACTTTAGTCACAGCGGCCGCGCTAAGTTTACGGGCTTTTGCCACACGGGTTACCTGTACCGTAGCCGCTTCCGGAGAAATATCCGGGTCGAGGCCAGAGCCGCTGGCTGTAACCAGTTCGGCAGGGACTTCTTTTTTGTCCACGCCCGGATTTTTTAATAAAAAGGTATCAATTCGGCTTTGTACTGTTGCCAGGTATTCCGGGTTAGAAGGCCCTTTGTTGCTACCACCCGAACCTGCTGCATTATAGTCTACCGCACTTGGGCGCGGCCAAAAGTATTTATCCTGTGTAAAAGCCTGTGCCACATTAGTATGGTAGCGTTTACCATTAGCTTCGGTTATAAAGCCATTACCCTTATTAGGTGCTAACTGTGCCACGCCCCAAATACCTACGGTATAAACACCCGAGAAAAAGAGGGCACAAAACAGGGTTAAGCGTATAGCGGGAATTATATATGTTCTCATTTTTGTAGAAATTTATTAAAAGAATACCGAAACCAATACGTCTATAATCTTGATGCCTATAAAGGGTACTATAACACCACCTAAGCCATAGATAAACAGGTTACGCCTTAGCAGTGCCGATGCCCCTATAGGTTTATACGTTACGCCTTTCAGCGCCAGCGGAATCAATATCGGGATAATGATAGCGTTAAATATTACAGCAGATAGTATGGCGCTTTCTGGGCTGTGCAGTTTCATAATATTAAGCCCTTGCAGTGCCGGTATGGCGGTAATAAACAACGCCGGGATAATGGCAAAGTATTTAGCTACATCATTAGCTATACTAAATGTTGTAAGCGTACCACGGGTCATAAGCAGCTGCTTACCTATCTCCACAATTTCAATCAACTTAGTAGGGTCGTTATCAAGGTCTACCATGTTACCGGCCTCTTTTGCTGCCTGTGTACCACTGTTCATGGCTACTCCCACATCGGCCTGGGCAAGTGCGGGCGCGTCGTTAGTACCATCGCCCATCATGGCTACCAGCTTACCGCGTTGCTGCTCTGCCTTAATGTAGTTCATTTTATCTTCGGGTTTAGCTTCGGCAATAAAATCATCTACGCCTGCCTTTTCGGCAATAAATTTGGCCGTAAGAGGATTATCGCCGGTAACCATTACTGTTTTTACACCCATTTTACGCAGGCGGTCAAAACGTTCGGCTATACCTGTTTTTATAATATCCTGAAGCTCTATTACCCCGAGTACTTTTTCGTTTTGGGAAACTACCAGTGGCGTACCACCATTACCCGAAACTTTTTTAACCACCTCAGTTACCTCATCCGGAAATGGATTACCCGCTTTTTCAACAAGGTTCCTTATGGCATCAAACGCTCCTTTGCGAATGCGCACATCTCCAAAATCAATACCTGAGCTACGTGTTTCGGCTGTAAATTTTATAAAACGTGGGCTTTCTACCTTAAACGCATTTACCTCTACACCTGCCAGCTCTATTATGGATTTACCTTCAGGGGTATCATCACTCATAGAACTGAGTACGGCTGCTTTTACAAAGGTTTTTTCATCTATTCCGCTTACGGGGTGGAAATGTGTAGCTTTACGGTTACCTATGGTTATGGTACCTGTTTTATCCAGCAACAATACATCTATATCCCCTGCTGTTTCTACTGCCTTACCTGATTTGGTAATAACGTTGGCACGCAGTGCCCTGTCCATACCGGCTATACCAATGGCCGATAACAAACCGCCTATGGTAGTAGGTATAAGGCACACAAATAATGATATAAACGCTGCAATGGTAATAGGAATGTTAGCATAGTCAGCAAACGGCTTTAGCGTAACACAAACAATGATAAACACCAGAGTAAATCCTGCAAGCAGAATAGTAAGTGCTATTTCGTTTGGCGTTTTTTGGCGGCTGGCTCCTTCTACAAGGGCTATCATTTTATCCAGGAAGCTTTCGCCTGCATTAGTGGTTACCTGTACTTTTATTTTGTCTGAAAGTACTTTTGTACCGCCCGTAACCGAACTTTTATCGCCTCCTGCCTCGCGTATTACCGGTGCACTTTCGCCTGTTATGGCACTTTCGTCTATTGTGGCAAGCCCTTCTATGATTTCGCCATCGGTAGGTATTATGTCTCCCGCTTCGCAAATAAATACATCGCCTTTTTTTAGCGTAGACGACGGCACTACCTGTATCTCATCCACATACATTTCGCCCACAGGCTCTACTTTTTTAGCCGGAGTTTCCTCGCGGGTCTTGCGCAGGCTATCGGCCTGCGCCTTACCGCGGGCTTCTGCTATGGCTTCCGCAAAGTTGGCAAACAGCAGCGTAAACAGCAGTATTATAAATACCGTAAAATTGTACGCAAAGCTACCCTGGCTGTTTTCGCCCATAAGTACCCAAATGCATACAAACAGCATTATGGCAGTACCTACCTCAACCGTAAACATTACGGGGTTTTTAATGAGCGACGCGGGATTTAGTTTAATAAACGATTGTTTCAATGCCTGTTGCACAAGTTCTTTTTGGAACAGGCTTGTATTTTGACTTTTCATTGTTGTTGAAAATTAGTGGTATAATGAAAAATACTCAGCTATAGGCCCCAGCGTTAGCGTAGGGAAGAAAGACAGCGCTGCCACAATAAAAATCACGGCAAATACCATAAATCCAAAAGTTGAGGTGTCTGTTTTAAGTGTACCGGCACTTTCCGGCACATACTTTTTAGCTGCCAGTATACCGGCTATGGCTACAGGCCCTATAATGGGCAGGTAACGTGCCAGCAGCATAACAATACCGGTAGCTATGTTCCAGAACGGGGTATTATCGCCCAGGCCTTCAAAACCACTACCGTTGTTAGCCGATGATGAGGTAAACTCATACAACATTTCGCTAAAGCCGTGGTAACCCGGGTTAGCCAGCCAGCCGGCATACGCCTCAGGATTGCCTGAGTACAGGTAACTTGCCATAGCGGTACCTGCCAGTATAAGCAGCGGATGCAGCAACGCAACCATCATGGCTATTTTCATTTCCTTAGCCTCAATTTTTTTGCCCAAAAATTCCGGGGTACGCCCCACCATAAGGCCACTTATAAACACTGCCAGTATAATAAAGATGTAAAAGTTAAGGAAACCTACTCCTATACCACCGTAAAAGCAGTTTACCATCATACCCAGTAATGTGGTAGCACCACCAAGCGGCGTAAAGCTGTCGTGCATGGCATTAACAGACCCGTTACTGGAACAGGTGGTATATGTAGCCCAGTTAGCCGAAGCTACCGCGCCAAAACGTACTTCTTTACCTTCCATACTGCCTGTGTGCTGCGCAATACCCATTTTGCCAATGGCTGGGTTACCACCTGTTTCGCCCATTATGGTAGGTATAAGCAGCAGCAGGAAACCAATGGTCATAACTCCGTAAATGGTCCAGGCGAGTTTCCTGCGTTTAAGTACGTGCCCCAGCGCAAAGATTAGCGCAACAGGAATAAGCACAATACTAAGGTTTTCTACAAGGTTAGTAATATAGTTAGGGTTTTCCATAGGGTTGGCACTGTTAGGGCCGTAGAAACCGCCACCATTTGTACCCAGTTGTTTTATAGCTACAAAGGCTGCTACCGGGCCACGGCTTACATCTTGTGTTTTGCCCTCTACTGTAGTAATGTGGTCTTTCCCTTCAAAAGTCATCGGGGTACCGTTAAATACTAATATGGTAGCTATAACAACACATATAGGTAACAACACCCTTGTAGCCGACCGTACAAAAAAGCTGTAAAAGTTACCCAGTGTGGCAGATGTTTTCTCTTTCATGGCCATAAACACCACGGCACAAACCGCCATACCGCACGCAGCACTAATAAACTGCCACAGCATAAGGGTAAGTTGGCCTAAGTAACTTAGTCCGCTTTCACCGCTATAATGTTGCAGGTTTGTGTTAGTAATAAAGCTTACGGTGGTATTAAACGCCAGGTCCATACTCATTGCCGGGTTCCCGTCAGGATTTAGCGGCAGCCAATCCATATTTAGCAACACAAACATAGAAAGGATAAACCACACAAGGTTAATGACTAGCATAGCGCTAAGGTGCTGTTTCCATGTCATTTCTACCTTATCGTTTATACCTCCAAGTTTAAAGAACAACCTATCTATGGGGTTAAAAATTTTATCGGCCCAGGTAGGTTCATAATTAAATATTTTTCCAATGTACCTGCCCAGCGGTAGTGCCAGTAACAAGACCAGCGCGTACATTACAACAATTCCTATAATTTCGCTGTTCATGGATTAAAATTTTTCTGGTTTTACAAGTACATAGCACATATAGGCAAATACCAAAAGGGCTATTATAAAAAGTGCAGTCATGATTCTTTATTAAAAAAGTTAAAGATTAAAGGGTTGGAAAATTATTTGCATTAAACACCCGAGGCGTTTATCTGCGCTACATATTCTCTTTTAAGCGAAGGAGGAAAAAGCTTAGATACAGTACAGTTTCTTATTTCCATAAAGGTAGATACCGAGTACACGTAAATGCCGCCTATGGCATTTCGGGTTTCGGCGTTGCCGTTTTTAAACAGCAATTCGGCCATGTCCAGGCATTTTTTAGCCCGGCTTACCTGACCGCTTCGTATAAAGCTCTTGGTAAGTTCTGCAAATTGTACAGCCTTTGTGGTGACTGTTTTTACATGATTTTTCATTTTGAAAGTATTTGTTTTCGAATACCTTAATGCCAAAATGAATGCCTGTTTTTAAAAACTAAAAACAACTAATTGAAAAACAGCTACATAATCTAAAACTATGAGCTATGCCAAAACAAAAACCCTATCATTTTGAAAGGGATATCCTTATCAAAATGATAGGGTTTTTAATAAAACGCCTGTATGTTTAGATTATGCTATTTTGTATTCTTCTATCTTTCGGTATAAAGTGGCTATGCCAATACCCAGTAAGCGAGCTGCTTCAGCCTTATTACCATTAGTATAATTAAGCACTTTTTGTATCTGCACTTTTTCTGAAGCGGCTAATGAAAATGCTGACAAGGTTTTGTCTTGGTTATTACCTGTAGCGGCTGTGGCTTCGTTTACTATATCAAAGGGCAGCGTGTTTACAGTCAGCATATCAGACGTTTCAAGTATTACACTACGCTCTATAACATTTTTAAGCTCGCGTATGTTACCCGGCCACGTATGAAGTTTTAGCGCCTGTAAATAATCAGGCTGCATGCCTTTTAACTGCCTGCCTGTTTTAGCATTAAACGATTTTATAAAAAAATTGGCAAGCAAATCAATGTCGGCTACACGCTCACGCAGTGATGGTAATTTTATTTGGAAAATAGAAAGCCTGTAATATAAATCCTGCCTGAATTTTCCAGCCTCAATTTCGCTGAGTAAATCCCGGTTTGTAGCGGCCACTATCCTTACATCTACCTTAGTAACCTTACTTTCGCCTACTTTTATAAATTCACCTGATTCGAGAACACGTAGTAGCTTGGCCTGAAGGTCGAGCGCCATTTCTCCCAACTCATCTAAAAAAATGGTACCGCCATTAGCCTCCTCAAACAAGCCTTTTTTATCTTTCATAGCTCCGGTAAATGCCCCTGCCACGTGCCCGAACATTTCACTCTCCAGCAAATCATGGCTAAAAGCAGCGCAGTTAATGGCTACAAAGCCTTTGCTCTTACGGGTGCTATTTTGGTGAATGGCGTTTGCAAACACCTCCTTGCCCGTACCGGTTTCGCCGGTAAGCAATACGGTAGCATCGGTAGCTGCTACGCGCTCTGCCAGCAATATGGCTTCCTTTATAGCTTTAGAGTTTCCTATAATACCATCAAACGAATACTTTTTTTCCAGGCGCGACTCTAAGTGCGCCACTTGCTTACTAAGTGTAGCCTTTTCTATAGCTCTGTGTATAAGCGGAATAATTTTATTATTATCGTCGCCTTTAACTATGTAATCAAAAGCACCATTTTTTATTGCCTGTACACCATCGGGTATGTTACCATAAGCCGTTAAAAGAATTACCTCAGCATAGGGAGCTTTTTCCTTAATGATTTTAGTAAGATCCACGCCGTTACCATCCGGTAGTTTTACGTCACACAGCACCACACTAAATTCCTGTTGTTCCAGTTTTTTAATCCCGGTACGGCAATCGCCTGCCTCGGTAACCTCAAAGCCCTCCAGGCGAATAATGCGTGCCGTAAGTGTGCGCAGTTTTTCTTCGTCGTCTATTATAAGTATATGTTGCAAGGAAAGTATATTATGGTATAAGATTTAGCAAAGTTATTATAATTTGGGCAGCCGTAGCAGAAAAAAATTGCGGGTTAGATTAATGCCATTCTTCCAGGCGCACGCTCATAAGGGGCAAAATAAAAGGCACGCCGAAAAACGGCGTGCCTTTCGCATTAGTATCAGAAATAAAGTGTGAAATAATCTATAGTTGGTACAGCTGCAAATACTGGAGTTTTATATTGGCATGGGCGGCCGTTATACGTGCTTTTAGCAAGTTGTACTCTGCCATAAGCAGCTGGTTTTTAGAAGCTGTAAAGGTTATTGCATCTACAATACCACTGCTGAATTTAGACTGCGTTGTGGTAAACGACTTTTCGGCAAAACCCCGTGTTACCTCCATTTTGTCGGCAAGTTCCACCCCCTGTAAGCGACGTGCATCTTCCTGCTCTATGGCCTGCTTTAGTTTTAGTTTTTCCTGTTCGTAAGCTACTCTGCTCTTTTCAAGGTTAACTTTAGCCTGCTGTACTTTGTTAGACGTTTTTAATCCGTTAAACAACGGCACAGCAAGTTGTAGCCCCACATAGTGGTTTTTATTATCATTTAGCTGTTTCCAAAACGGGTTTACCGATGGATTACCCGGCTGGTTTAATGGCTGGTAGTAAAATGATGAATAGCTATAATATGCAGAAAGCGTGGGCAGGGCCAGGTTACGCTGCATACTGATTTCTTTTTTAGCTACGCTCTCAGAGTACCCGGCTGCCTTTAAAGCAGGAGCATTTGTAAGTGCTTTGGCATAAATTTGGTCTACTGTTAAAGGTTCTGCCGGAGCCGTATATACCTCGGCAGCCAGTACAAAATCATCTGGGTTCATATCGCTTTGGTTCATAAGATGTAGCAACGTAAGCTTTTGGTTATACAACTGCTGGCGGGTTTGCAGCATTGTATTTTCTTCCTGGCTGTAGCTTGTTTGCATATCGTACAAATCGCTTTTAGGGCGCTTACCTGTAGTTACTTCCTTAGTAACCCAATCCAGGTTAAAAGTGGCATTATTAAACTGGTTTACCTGAATTTTTAGCAACTCCTGGCTATACAATGCCGTTATATACTGGTCTATTACAGACTGTGTATACTCCGCAGCAATAGCATCTTTATCTGCAGTAGCTTTAAGCACCGCTATTTTATTTCGTCTTGCCGTGGTAAACGTATTCAGGTCGAGTAAGGTTATGCCGGCATTTATGCTAAAGTTGTCGCTTAGTATTTTACTGGAAACACGGTTGTTTGTAGAAGGGTCTATAACAGAGCCTATATTGTAGGTGTGGTTACCTGTAAAATTTACAGTGGGCAGGTACTCTAAAGCCGGGCTGCGGTGTACTACTTCGGCACTTAACACTTCAAGTTGCTTTAGCTGGTAATTAGCCGAACTCTTAAGGCCGGTAGCCACGCATTCTTTAAGGGTAAGCACCTTTTGTCCGTGCACTACCTTAAGGCTCAACAACAACAATAGCACCAGCAACGCTTTTATAATTTTCATGACATGTAAAAATAAAGTTGATAGAGAACCGCCTGCCTAAACTATGTAAAACGGCAGGCGGATACTTATAAAAAAATAAAAAACGCCAATTATTCGTATTTAAGATACTTTACAACAGGTACACGGGTGGCATTATACGCCCTGCCCAGCACTACAAACAGCGTTAGGATTAACAAAGCTACAAACCCTGTAATAAACGGAATAAAGCTGACGCTGATACGGTAGGCAAAGTCCTGCAGCCATTGCTGTAGCAGTAGCCATGCCGGAAATACCGACAGCACAAAACCTATGGTGCAATACAGTACATAGTGCCAGGAAATTTCGCGTAACAGTTTACCGGTACTGGCACCCAGCGTCTTCCTTATGGCTATTTCCTTCATGCGGCGCTGTATGCTAAATGATGCGAGTGCAAATAAACCAAATAATGCAATTATCATTACCACCGCATTTAACAGAGTAAATAAATTACGCTGCAATACATATTGTTTAAAAGTACGCGCGTAGTTTTTGTCTACAAAATCGTAGCTTAAGTCAAAATCAGGGTCTACGTCTTCTTTCCAAAGGGCTTCTATAGACGCCAAGGCTTCCTGCATATCTTCCGGAGCAACTTTTATATAAATTGAGTGCGCGTTTTGCAACATTCCCGGGAGCGTTTTGTAATAGGTAAACGCCATAGGTGCTATTTTGCGCTGCGGACCGTCTACATGAAAATCCTTTACCACGCCTATCACTTTAAGATACTTCCCCTGATCCCAGCGTATGGATTTGCCCAGCGGATTTTTCTCTTTCATCATGGCGGCAGCAGTTTCATTTAAGATAACCGTGTTTACTGAGTCAGATGCCAGTTTTTCAGAGAAAAGGCGGCCTGTTTTCATCTTTACGTTCAGCATATTTAGCACGCCGTAGTCTACCGCCATATTTTGTAAAGGCATCATTATCTGGTTGTAGTTGTAGGCCGTTTCAAAACTGTTGCCACCCCCTATACTCATAGTACTTACGCCCACGGTTTGCACACCTTTAATTTGTAACAACTGCTCTTTTACGTGGCTGTACTTTTGCTCCAGCTTTTCACGGAATCCTTCTTGTTTAAAATCGTATGGGTTACGGTAGTAAATCTGCACAATCTGGTCGGCTTTAAAGCCTGTATCCTTGCTAAGCATATAATTTACCTGGCTATACACTACGTAAGCACCTATGGTAAAAAACGACGCTATGGCAAATTGCCCTACGAGCATGGCATTACGCAGCCAGGTTCCTTTTTTACCCCTTATAAAATTACCTTTCAGTACCGAAATAGTATTAAATTTAGATACATAAAGCGCAGGGAAAATACCCGCGGTAATTACTACTATAACAAATATTATAATCAACTGCACATAAAATACTGCACTGTTTAACTCTAATGATTTGTTTAAAAAAGCATTGTAATACGGCAAAGACAATTCTACTATAACCAGTGCTAATAACACGCTTATAAACAGTGTAAAAACCGTTTCGGCTATAAACTGCGCAATAATATTTTGGGTAGAGGCACCCAGTACTTTACGCACGCCCACTTCTTTGGCACGCTTAATGGCATTAGCGGTAGCGAGGTTAATATAGTTAGCCACTGACATAACCATTATAAGCACAGATAAACCCACCATTATAATCAAGAACTTATAATTGCCACTCTGCTCCGGCACATCCTGTGTAATGGTGTTTAGCCTTAAATCTGCTACCGATACTACTGAAATCTTTGCTGTGCCAAAACGTTTAACGTAATCCTCAGGGGTTATACCTGCATTTTTGGCAAACAGCAACGTGGTATTCTTATAATATAAATTCTCTATTTTCTTAGCCACTAAAGCAGCATCGTCAGGGTTCTTAACACGTACGTACATCCCGAAGGTAAAATACCCCCACTGGTGCTCGGTTTCTTTAAGTTTTGCTTCTATAATGCTTGTTACTGCATCGGGCATAAAGGCAGACTTGCCCTGTATGTGGTATACCCCTGTTACAGTAAAATTGTTACCTCCATATTTAAGCGACTTGCCCATAGCACTATCTGTACTGCCAAAAAGCTTTACTGCTGTAGCTTCGCTAAGTGTTATGGTATTTGGCCTAAGCGCTGTAGCGGGATTGCCTTTAACGAACGGATGCGGAAAAAAGCTGAAAAAATTAGGCTGTGCATCGGCTATTTTGGTACAATGTACTTTAGTACCATCGGCCTCAAGTATATCGTCATTATACCACGTATTTACATAGCAGTACGACGTAATTTCGGGAATCTCTGTTTCAATGGCTTTACCTACCGGCGATGCAGTAGACCCCCATACCCTGCCCTCGCCAAGGTCTGTTACAACAAACAACGTGTTGTCTTTATGAGGATTCCATGCATCGTAAGCGTGTTCATCGTTCCAATATAGTATGGCGAATATAAGCCCCGCCACACCTATAGCCAGCCCAAGGACATTCAGCACGCTGTAAAACACATTTTGCCGAACCTGCTGCAGGTATATTTTTATCCAGTTTTTTATCATGATGGTGTGTTTTTTTATTCGTACTTAAGATATTTTACAATGTGTACACGGGTTGCAGCGTAAGCGCGAAGCAGTACCACACACAGCGTAAGCAACATAAGCAATACAAAACCTACTATAAAAGGCCACACCGAAATATCTATACGGAAGGCAAAGTCCTGCAGCCATTTGTCCAGCAGGTACCATGCGGGGAATACGGCGATTATAAAGCCTATAGTACAAAACACCACATACTGGCGCGAAAGAGCAGATAGTAACGATGAGGTATCGGCACCCAGGGTTTTGCGTATGGCGATTTCTTTCATACGCCTTTGTATGCTAAACGATGCCAGGGCAAACAGTCCGAATATAGCTATTGAAATTACCACAAGGTTAAGAAGCGCAAAAAGGTTACGTTGGCTTACAATATCCTGATAGGTGCGGGCAAAGACTTTATTTACAAAATCATACTCAAACGGGTATTCGGTATCTACCTTCGTATTCCAGAACTTTTCTATATCGGCAATGGTTTGCTCCATATTTTCAGATGAAACTTTTACATACACCGTATTCATATTATAAGACATCCAGTCGACTGTTTTAAAATGAAAGAACGACATGGGCGGAATCTGTGCCTGAGGCCCATACATATGAAAATCAGATGTTACCCCTACAATCCTCAGTTTTTTATCATTCCAGTTTACAACCTTACCTACCGGATTTTTTTCACCCATCATCCGGGCGGCCGTTTGGTTAACCATCATGGTTTCAACCGTATCTATAGCCGATTTTTCGCTGAGTTTCCTGCCCCGGGCAAGCTTTATGCCCATCATGTCCAGGAATTCAAAATCCACTGCCATATTCTGCCCCTGTACGTTTTTATTGTTATAGTTAAAACTGGAGCTGCTCGAAGCACCGTCGCCTAACTTAAATGCGGCACCCGATACCGCTTCTACACCTTTTATTTTCTGAAGTTGTTGTTTTACCGCCTCGTATCGGCTAAATATTACCTTGGCGTCCGGGCTATCTGCTTTACGGTAGTTAATAGCTATAACCTGGTCGCCATTTAGGCCAAGGTCTTTGGTAGTCATGTAGTACACCTGCTGGTAAATTATATAAGAACCTATTACAAAAAATGCTGCAATGGCAAATTGTAATACAAGCATGGCATTTCTTACCCAAACACCACTTTTGCTGCGGCTAAAGTTCCCCCTAAGCACTTTTAGGGTTTCAAAATTAGACAGATATACCGCCGGGAATACGCCTGCTACTGCAATTACAATTAAAAATATTAGTAGTAACTGCCAGTAAAAAGCCATGTTTGCCATGCTAAGATTTTTATTAAGGAACGAGTTATAGTACGGTAATGCCAGTTCTACAATAACAAGCGAAAGCAGCAACGCGCTAAATGTAATTACGGCTGTTTCAAATATAAATTGCGCCACAATATTACCCTTAGCGGCACCCAGTACTTTACGTACGCCCACTTCCTTAGCACGCTTAATGGCGTTGGCCGTGGCAAGGTTAACATAGTTAACAATAGAAAGCACCAGTATAAGTACAGATAATCCCATCATTATAAGCAGGAAACGGTAGTTGCCACGCCCTTCAGGATAGCTGTCTGCAGTTATAGAATGTAAACGTGTAGTGGCTAAAGACTCTAAAATAACCTTTTGTGTACCATTCTTTTTAATATAATCTTCCAGCGACAAGCCCTCGTCTTTGGCGTATTTTTTGGTACGGTTGTCTAAAAAAACCTGCTCTATTTTCTTTTTTACGTTCTCTGCATCATCCGGATTCTTTAGTTTCAGTAATAAACCGAAATTAAAGTTGCCCCACGAATCCTGATTTTCTTTAAGACGGGTTTCATAGATGAGGTTTGTAACCGCCTGCGGTTTAAACGACGAGTTACCCGGTATTTTGTATACACCACGCACCACCAGTTTCCTGCCGCTGTAGCGTACCTCTTTACCTACAGCATCTACAGTACCGAAAAGGCGCTGGGCTACGTCCTCACTTATGGCTATACTACCACTGTCGGGTAAGGCATTTGCTATATTCCCTGAAACAAATTCGAAAGGAAAAAAAGAGAAGAAATTCTTCTGGCTGTCCAGTATCTTAATTTTCTCCTTCTTTACGCCGTAAGATACTATTTCATCATAGTACCATGTGTTTAGGTAAACGTACTCGTCTATCTCAGGCATTTTGTCCAGAAAACGTGCCAGCGGATATACGTTAGTAGACCAAATCATATCTGGCCCCATGTCGTTTAGCACCTGGTACACTTTGTCTTTTTCCGGGTTCCAGCGGTTGTACGACTGCTCGTCGTTCCAGTACAGCATGGCAAAAATCAGCCCTGATATGCCCAAGCTTAAACCCAGGGTATTAAGCACCGTAAAAAACAAATTATGGCGTACCTGGTAGGTAAATATTTTTATCCAGTTCTTTAGCATGATGAAATCTATCTGTTGATTTTATATTTGATTGATGATAAATACAGTAGAAACTGCCTAACTGTTTACAAGTATATCTACCTTACGTGTATTTTGCCTTTCGCTCAGTACCATACCGTCTTTCATAATTATGGTGCGCTGCGAAAACGACGCATCGTGCTCAGAGTGGGTTACCATAAGTATTGTAGCGCCGTTTGCATGCAGGTCTGTAAGCAGTTCCATAACCTCATTACCGTTACGGCTGTCCAGATTACCGGTAGGCTCATCGGCAAGTATAATTTTAGGATCGTTTACCAGCGCCCGGGCTACCGCCACCCTTTGCTGCTGCCCACCCGAAAGCTGCTGCGGATAATGCTTAAGCCTGTGCGATATGGCAAGCCTTTCAGCTATGGCCTCTACCTTTTTTTTGCGTTCGCCCGCAGGTACTTTATTATAAATCAGAGGGAGTTCTATATTATCATAAACAGAAAGCTCGTCAATCAGGTTAAAGTTTTGAAAAACAAACCCTATGTTTTCCTTCCTTATTTTGGAGCAGGCCGCCTCATTAAGCCCGTTAATTTCGGTACCCAGCAATTTATAACTGCCGCCACTTGCCGGGTCTAAAAGCCCCACTATGTTTAAGAGCGTACTTTTTCCGCAACCCGAAGCGCCCATTATGGTTACAAACTCGCCTTGTTGTACGTGTATTGACACATCGTTTAAGGCTTTAGTTTCTACATCTTCTGTACGGAATACTTTTGAAAGGTTGTTTATCTGAATCATGGTATTTTTTAGTTATTGATTATTCATTATTTTTTCTGCAAAATCTATCCAATCATATTGTGGAATATCAGCGTCCATATAAAAGTCTGGCTGTATGCCTTTATCATCTATGGCCATATCGGGGATGCGCCTGCTTTTACTAAGGCAGTAGCCCAATTCAAAGTTACCGTCTGGCGAGTTTACAAAATACATATTAGATATATCCAGCACCCCCATAGTAGTAGTACCATAAAGCTTAACCTTGCGGCTTTGCTTTGCCGCCAGTAAAAACTGCTCTGCAGTACTTCCGTTACTACCGTTTATAAGAATTGCCACATTTTCCGGATAGCGGTATATGGTGTCTTCCCGTTGCACAAAAACCTTATCATCATACATTCCTACAAATTTTCCCAGGTTATCATTCAGTTTTTTAAGCCGCTCTGTTATTACTTTCTTGTCCTGTTCTAAAAGTCCTTCCTCTTTAAGCCACTCTTCATATCTTCTATTATTTAAGGGTGTAGACAAAAACTCCGTAGGAATAATACGTATGGGATTGGTATATAGTAAGGGTATAATATTGTTGTAGCTGGAATCGCTTCCGCCGCCGTTACCTCTTAAATCAATGATTAGGTTTTTAGTAGCGGTTAGGGCTCCTTTATTAGCATCAATTATACTGTCTATTATTTCTTTTTGGTTGCTTTCAAAAGATGGTATACGCATATACATTGTTGTTTCCGAATATTTTTTTAAAGCAGCACCATTAGTACTAATTAGGTTCAGATATTTATTTAGCACCTCTGAATCCTGTTTCTTAATATCTTTCCGAGTTAATAAAAATCCTTTATCCAGTAGCAAGTGGTTATATCCTATTAATTCTGCCTTATCAAATTTATAATCAAAATAATTTCGCAAATAAATTACCCCTTTATAAACGTTAGTCTTTTCATTAATAGAAAATCTTAACTTTATTTGTTTTTTTTGCCATGGTGTACCACCACCATCAACAATAAATCCTACGTAACCGGTTTCTTTCTTAACTATAGCGACGGTATATGGCGCCATAGTCCAGATACCTTCAGGCGTAGTACCATCAATCTTTGCCATATACTTTTCTAACTGCTTATCTGTTATGGCAAATTTTTCCCAGTCATTTCGCACAGCTAATTTTGGAGCTTCACCTTGACTTGCTGTAGTTTCATTTTCGTTAACATTAAACGAAAAATGTGCTTTTCTAAAAAACTTTAACCAGCTAACTATTGATTCAGCACATTTGTCCTTATCAGTAATATCGGCTATTTGTGCTAATGTTTCTTTATTCAGGCGTTCATATTCAGAATTCCCTTTCTTGCTTATTACAAGAGAAAAACCGGCATCATTTTCTTCAAATGTCTTTTTTACCCATTTAAAATTTTCGGTACAATTACATTCTTGCGCCTGTAGCGAAAATGTTAAAGCGATACAAAAAAATATGATTAACTTTTTCATAAATTGGTTTTGATTGTGTTTTGTTTTGTGATTTGATTTGATGATGATTGAGCTCCTTTTTTAAATTGGAGTAGTAACCCAACTGCATTTATAAGATCCTTTTGTTTCGTTACCTTTAAACATTACTTTGTAGGTTTCGCCTTTTTTTAGCGTGATTACTGCTGTTTTGGTAGCATTGGCATCAAAGCTAAGTTCTTCAGCCGGTGTTTCGCCTGCTAAAAAAATTACATCCAGTGTACCCTTTTTCACCGCTGCCTCACAAGTAAATGTTACGCTCATGTCCTGCTCTGGTTTCATTAGAATGTAGGTAACTCCGTTGTAATACCTGTAATTGGCTTTGGTAAAATTGTCTCCATTACTGTTGCTCCAACCCTCATAACCTGAAACCGAATCCTCAAAAAAAGTACCTTTAACGTTTAACACTAATGATTGCTGCGCCTGTAAAGTAAGGCATCCGAAAACCAATAATATGCCGGCTAAAACTGTTCGTATCATAATTGTATGTATTTAGTTATTATTCAATGTTCAAAACTTTAACCTCTTTGTAATCATTATAATTACTGGTAATTACCTTCTCGCCCGCCTTAAGTCCGGAAAGCACTTCATTGTATACCGGATTTTCGCGGCCCAGCGTAATTTCTTTCCTAACTGCTTTATTTCCGTTTACTACAAAAATCCATTTACCTCCGGTAACATCATCAAAACTGCCGCGCGGAATTACCGTAGTTTTAGCTTTTTCGCTAAGCATAAGCCTTACGCCAAAACTCAGTCCCTGCTCTATGTTAATGGGTTTATCTGTCACAAAATTCAGCTCTGCAATAAAGCGCCCTTTTTTAACCTCAGGGATTACCTTTGTTACCACCACATTTAGCTCCTCGCCTTTATAATCTATTTTACCCTTTTGGTTCGCAGCTACGCGTGGCAGGTAAAACTCATCTATTTCGGCTACAAGTTTGTACCCCTGCATAACATCTATTTTACCAATGCTTTCGCCCGTGGTATAATTTTTACCCAGTACAGGCTCAAAAGAGGTTAACCTTCCGGTAAGTGGTGCGGTAACCAAAAAGTTTTTCTTGTTATTCCTAAGTATATCAAGGCTCTTTTGCATAACAGCGAGTGACTGCGCCATTTGGGCCGACTGCTGGCGGTTAGCAGCCTTTTCGCGCTGCATGGTTTGCTGTATTATTTTTTTGCGCTCTTTTTGAAACCTGAAATTTTCCTGGGTTTTTTCCCACTCGTTTTTGCTCAGTATTTCCTGCTTGTACAATTTTTCATTCAGATCGTACAGATTTTTAGCATCCTGATAATCGTGCTCTATGGCTATCAGGTCTTTAGACATGCTAAGTTCCTGGTTGCTTAGGTCCAGCCTAGCCTTATTCAGGTTGTTTATCTGTTCTATAATAGAAGTTTCCTGTGTCATGTAATTAAGTTCGCTATTGGGGTTGTACAGCCTTGCGAGAGGTTGGCCTTTTGTAACCATATCTCCGTTTGACGCAAATATCTCTTGTATAGAACCTCCTTCAACAACGTTTAATAATGTAGAGCGCATAGGCTCTACGGTAGCCTGAAATACAATAAAATCTTCAAAGTAGGCCGTCTCTACCGTTTTTATACTAATTTCAGATGCCTTTACATTCAGGCTTCGTTCTTTTGTAGCTACAGTATATCCTGCAAAGCCCAATGCTAAAAAAGCAGGTACAGCTATCAGCAGGTATTTATTTTTTTTACTTTTACGGGTAACAACAGTGTCCATTATCGTTTTGTTTGGCATACATAATAACAATATTGTGCCATGCATTTAAAATTTATAAAACACTGTTTTTCACAACTATAAATAATTACCAATTTTCCGTAAGTGTCCGATATCGGACACTTTTGTCCGATACCGAACAGTTCATGAAAAAGACACAGGCTTCCATATTAATAATAGACGATCAGGAAGACATACTTTTTGCTTCTAAAATGGCGCTTAAAAAACATTTTGAGCATATTTATACCCTTGCAGAACCTAAAAAAGCCATTACTTTATTAGCCGAAAACGAAATTGACGTGGTTTTGCTGGACATGAACTACCGCATAGGTTTTGAAGACGGACGCGAAGGCATTTATATGCTAAGGGAAATTAAAACGCTGTCTCCTAACACACTTGTTATACTTATGACAGCGTTTGGTAAGGTAGAAACTGCCGTAGAAGGGCTTAAGCTGGGAGCTTATGACTACCTCCTGAAACCCTGGGATAATGATAAACTACTTGAGGTAGTAAAATCGGCTGTAGCCGAAAGCAGGAAAACACGGAAAAAATCAGAGAGAGATAATAACACCGAACGCTTTTTTACCGGAGAATCAGCGGCAATAACAAAGGCGTATAACCTGGCCGGTAAAGTAGCTAATACCGACGCTAACGTACTGATACTGGGCGAAAATGGTACAGGTAAGTATGTACTGGCGCACTATATACACACGCACAGTAACCGCGCGGCAAAACCGTTTGTACACGTAGACCTGGGCGCTTTAAACGAAAATATTTTTGAAAGCGAACTATTTGGGTACGCAAAAGGCGCCTTTACCGATGCCAAAACCGATACCCCGGGCCGCTTTGAGCTTGCCGAAGGTGGCACCCTTTTTTTAGACGAAATTGGAAATGTGCCGCTACACCTGCAATCTAAGCTGCTACAGGTAATACAAAACCGACAGGTTACACGGCTGGGAGAAGGGAAACCACGCCCTGTAAACGCGCGGATTATTACGGCTACCAACCTGGACTTAAAACAGGAAGTTAACGCTAAAAATTTTAGGGAAGACCTTTACTACCGTATTAACACCATGTCTATAACGCTTCCGCCACTGCGTGAGCGCAAGGAAGACCTTATTCCGCTGGCAGAGTTTTTACTGGAAAAAATGGGCGACAAATACGGTTACCCACCATTACAGTTTGCCGATGATGTAAAACCCATGCTGCAAAGGCACAGCTGGAGCGGTAACATCCGAGAAATGGAAAATCGTATTGAACGTGCTGTAATATTATGCGAAGGAAACACCATAACGCTGGCCGATCTTGATTTAGAAACCATAACTGAAACCGCCACTACCAGCGATGCGCCCCTAAGTGATATTGAGAAAAACACTATTGTGCGTGCGCTGCAAAAACATCACTATAATGTGAGCCGCGCTGCAGATGAATTGGGGCTGTCGCGTGCGGCACTGTACCGTCGCATGGATAAATACGAAATTGGTAAAGAATAAACGGCATGAAGTCACCTTCCTTTTACACCTACTTATTGTTTCGGCTTTTGGCTACACTAGGCGTAGCTACAGCCGGTGTATTTTGTCTTAGTAAGGCATTATATTACACTGCTTTTTTTTGCGGATTATTAGTTTTGGTGCTTTTACTAGAACTTTTTAGCCACATTAAATCCTATTTTTCGTTTTACGACAAAACCATAACCGCGATTTTAAACAACGACTTTTCATCCAACTTTGGCGCTTCTGAAAAACATTCGGGTTACGCGAACCTGGTAAAACTTTACGATGTTCTTAAAGATAGGCGTCATGAAAAAGAAACGCAGGATATCATTTACCGGTCCATACTAAACAGTATGGAATCAGCTGCTATTATATTGTACCAAAATAACAACGAATGGGAAGTGTTTTTTATAAATGATTACTTTAAGCGCTATTTTGAAGTACCATCGGTTACACGGTGGAAATACATGGAAAAACACCTGCCGGCATTATTTAACCTGGTAGAAAACCGTGGTTTTCAGGACATACGTACTTCGGTACAAATAAAAACACCCGATGGCGAAAGCCAGGCCTTTATGTTCCAAAGTGCAAGGTCTGTAACCTTTGGAAAAGTGTACTATACCATATTGCTTGATTCCATACAAAATGTGGTGGCAAAACGCGAAAAAGATGCATGGATAAACCTTATGAAAGTAATTTCGCATGAACTTATGAATTCGGTTACGCCTATACGTTCGCTTTCGCAAAACCTTGATGAACTGGTACAGCAGCCGCAACTCTCCACAGAAGATATTGCAGACATAAGGCAAAGTGTAGGCACTATGATTCAGCGCAGTAACCACCTGCAGAATTTTATAGACAGCTACCGCAAGCTGGCTATGCTACCCTCTCCTGAAAAGAAGCCTGTAAACCTTACACTGCTGATTGCGCAGGCACTGAAGCTGATGCAGCCTGTTTTCAAAGAAAAAGATATTACAATAATTAATAACGTAAAGGGTGATATGACCGTAATGGCCGATGAGCTGCAAATAGAACAACTATTTATAAACCTGCTTACCAATAGCCTTTATGCCACTGAACAAACTATTGAAAAAGAGATAATAATAAGCTCAGCAGAAAAAAACGACCGGCTGTTTATTACCATATCTGATTCAGGCCACGGTATAGATAAAGAAATTGAAGACAAGATTTTCTTACCGTTCTTTACTACAAGGAAACAAGGCAGCGGCATTGGGCTTACACTTTCTAAAAATATTATAGAAGGCCACGGCGGTTATCTTAGCTACAATGGCACTGAAAACCGCACGCAGTTTACTATATGCTTCATAAAATAAATTGAAAAAATATTATTTATAATAATTCTAAATAAATTATTTGGTTGTATATTTGCGCTGTCTGCGTTTACCGCAATAAATTCCTGTATTACCTACACTTTGCAGCGTGTTTGCTATTGTGTACGTATTTTTACAGCATGGTTTACGTCAACCCGGACCCAAATACTTTACCATGAAAAAAACATTTTTTACGGCTCTGCTGTTAGCGGCATTCTTTGCTAACGCACAACAAAACAACACACTTTTAAACGCCGACTTTTGGAAAAAGTCACCGGATATTACTGCTGTACAGTCTGAGATAGCTAAGGGTGCTAACCCTTCAGAATTAAATCCGAATGCCTTTGACCCTACCGTGCTTGCAATTAATAACGATGCACCGCTTTCCACAATAAAATTTTTACTGGAACAGCAAGGTAATGGTGTTAATAAAATCACCCATGACGGGCGTACGTACCTGCACTGGGCAGCCTATAAAGGAAATAGTGAACTTGTTGACTTTCTAATACATAAAGGATATGACATTAACCTTGAAGATAGCCACGGTAACAGCCCCTTGGCTTTTGCAGCATCAAATGGGCTCGCAAATATCCAGGTCTTTGAAAGCTTTTTTAAAGCAGGTATTGCACCAAAGAAAAAATATGCTAACGGCGCTACGCTGCTAATGCTTTGCGCACCAAACGATAAGGAACTTAAAGTTACAAACTATCTTGTGAGCAAAGGCTTAAGTGTAAAAGACACCGATAACAACGGAGCCACGGTATTTGATTACGCCGCCCGCACAGGAAACATGTATAACTTAAAATCTTTTTTAGCAAAAGGTTCTAACGCTACCGGAAACGCACTTATCATTGCCGCACAAGGGGCACGCCGCAGCAGCAATACTATAGAGGTGTACCGATTTTTGGTTGAAGAGCAAAAACTTAAGCCAGCATTTACTTCTAAAGAGGGGTACAATGTATTACATTACCTGGTTAGGAAGCCAAACCAATCTGAAATAATTACGTATTTCCTGGAAAAAGGTGCAGAAGTAAATCAGCCAAACCTAGACGGCAATACTCCATTTATTATTGCAGCGGGTGCTAAAGATTTGCAAACATTGAAATTGCTTTTGCCTAAAGTTAAAGATATAAATGCTGTAAACAGCAAAGGGCAGTCGGCGTTGACAAATGCCATAGCATTCGGCAGTACAGAAATTGCGGCGTTGTTAATAGACAGTGGCGCGAATATAAATATCACCGATAAAAGCGGTAACAACCTTGCCTATTATTTGATAGAATCGTACAGGCCCGAAAGAGCTCCGAAAGGCAAAAGCAACGAGCAGGATGATTTTGACAGCAAGCTCAACCTTCTAAAGGCTAAAGGTTTTAATGTTAGTATCCCACAAAAAGACGGTAGCACATTATTACATCTTGCAGCAGCGAAAAATGAGTTAGCACTGTTTAAAAAACTTGATGGCATAAAAATTGACATCAATGCAAAAAATGCTGCTGGGCTTACAGCGCTACACAGGGCCGCGCTAACAGCTAAAAACGATACTGTGTTAAAGTATTTATTAGAAGCGGGAGCTAATAAAGCCGTAAAAACAGACTTAGACGAAACAGCATATGATTTGGCCAACGAAAACGAGTATTTAAAAAAGAATAACATATCAATAGAATTTTTAAAATAATGAAATCACTTTTTAAAAACATAATAGCAGTACTGGCAATCGGGCTAGCCTCTATGACTGCATCGGCACAGTCGGCAAAATACAAATGCATGCTCCAAATGAACAGCTATAGCGGCGAAGGTGCTTATATAGTAGTATCATTAATTAACCCAAAAGGTCAATATGAAAAAACCCTTTACGTAATGGGCGACGACAGGAAGTGGTACAAAAGCCTAAAAGAATGGCACAAATCGCAGATTAAAATGCCTGAAAACATCAGTGCTGTTACAGGAGCATCAGCTAACGGTGGCGATCGTAGTGTTACTACGCTGGAGCTGGACGAAAGCAAAGTAAATAAAGGATACAAAATACGTTTTGAGAGTGCTGTAGAAGACCAGAAATATTATACTACAGACGCTGAAATTCCTCTAACTACAGATGGACTTTCTCAAAAAACCGAAGGGAAAGGTTACATAAAGTTTGTAAAACTCAGTAAAGTAGAATAATAGCAAAAACGCCCGGTTAATGACCTTATCTGTATGGCGCTACGCCCATCTTTTGCTCGCTTTATGCTCTAGCCTGTTTCTTATATTGGCATCAGTTACAGGTATTATTTTAGCGGCTGATACCATAGCTCATAAGACCGAACCGTATCGCGTAGCGCAATTCAATGAAATTACCTTGTCGCAAAGCCTTCCCGTTTTGCGACAAAAATATTCTGAAATCAGCGAAATAAGCGTAGACCATAATGGCTTTGTTACATTACAGGGTATGGACGCCAATGATAATGATGTTAATGCCTATGTAGATCCGCTTACAGGAAAAATATTGGGAACACCACATAAAGAGAGTGCTGTCATTAAATGGGTTACGTCATTTCATCGATCATTATTTTTACACGAAACAGGGCGCATATTTGTAGGCATTAATGCGTTTTTACTGTTGCTAATTACTATTTCGGGAGCTGCATTAGTATTAAAAAGACAAAAAAGTTTTAAACGGTTTTTCGCTAAAATAAGTGATGAAAGTTTTTTGTCGCGCTACCATGTATCTGGCGGCAGGCTTGCACTCTTACCTATATTTATATTATCATTTACAGGCACTTACCTTTCTTTGGATAGGTTTCATTTTTTCGGCGAAGAAAAAATACAACATAAAATACCAGTACAGCATATAGAAAACAAAAGGCTTGATTTGGCAAAAATGCCGGCTTTTCAAAACATATTGCTTGCTGATGTTACAAAAATAGAATTTCCGTTTACAGACGACCCTGATGAGTATTACACAATTAAGCTAAAAGACCGTGAACTGGTTGTAAACCAATTTAATGGTACTGTTTTAAGTAATTTCCCCTATAGAGCCACTACAGTCTTTGCAGATTTGAGCTTAGAGTTGCATACCGGACGTAGTGGCATAATTTGGGCAGTAATCCTATTATGCTCGTGCTTCAGCATCCTGTTTTTTATATACTCCGGATTTGCAATTACGCTAAAGCGTCGAGCTGTAAAAATAAAAAATAAATATACTGTCCAGGATAGTTCTATTATATTACTTGTAGGATCTGAAAACGGCGGTACCCTGCGATTTGCCGATGCTATACATAAACAATTACTTTCTGCCGGTGATAAATCGCATCTTTCATACGCCAATAATTACCAAAAATACGACAATGCAACTCACATTGTAATTTTTACTGCAACACACGGGCTCGGCGATGCTCCTGCCAATGCAAACAGACTACTACAGCTACTAAACAATATTGAACAGCCAAACATAATTAAAGCATCGGTTGTCGGATTTGGCTCCACTAACTACCCTGATTATTGTGGTTATGCGAAAAAAGTACACGATAAGCTAAAAAATAAAAAATGGGCTAAGCAGTCGCCACTACACACAGTAAACAATAAATCGCTGATTGAATTTACTAATTGGGTAAAGAAATGGTCTGAGGAAAATAACATTCCCTTAGCTCCTACCCCTGCTATTTACGATAAAAAACCGACTACACTTAAAAACTTTACGGTTATAGATAAGAAATCAGATAACGAAAGTACTTTTATACTAACGCTTAAAGGGTCAAACTTTTTACGTTTTACATCGGGTGATTTGCTCGCTATATATCCGTTAGATGACAGTACTGAACGACTGTACTCTATTGGCCGAGTTAATAATAATATACAGTTGGTCATTAAGTTACATGAATATGGTATTGGCTCTAATTTTTTGAACAACTTAAATATTGGAGACAATTTTAAAGCAAGTGTTGTAAGGAATACCAGCTTTCACTTACCTGAAAACAAGTCGGTAATAATGATTTCTAACGGAACAGGGATAGCACCATTTTTAGGGATGTTCACCCAAGGAAATAAAAAATATAACTATCAGCTATATAACGGTTTCAGGAGAGAAACAAATTTAACTGCGTATTATAAAAATATAGCCGTGGCTGAAATGCAAAAACATCACCTGAAAGGATTTCATTTTGCATTTTCAAGGCAAATAAATAAGATGTATGTAATGGATCTGATACGGAGAGACGCGGATTATTTTATAAATCACCTTGTAAACGGAGGAATTATAATGTTATGCGGTTCCGTTGCAATGCAATTAGACGTAGAACGCGAATTAGAAAGTATCTTGAAAAATAATAATTTTGAATCCCTGACCGAATTCAAAAATAGAGGACAACTAATAGCAGACTGTTACTAGTTATTTATAAACAAAATATTTTTACCGTTAACAATATCGTTAAGTCTAGTTTCATATTCCTGGGTATTGAGAAAACGAAGCGCCATATTAATGGCGTCGAAAAAGTTAGCTATAAAAACATAGAATTTACACAGTATAAACAATACTATATTTTTAAAGCTAACAGGAATGAAAATTGGCTTCGGTACACTTGGATAAAGTTATGGGATGATCGTTGTAAAACATTGATGATTAAAAACCAATACAAGCCACAATGATAAATAGACCCAGAGATATGAATACTTGAAGGAAGCAATCAAATGGCAAACCCTGGAATATCGCTATTAAAAATCCATTTAAAGTTAACGTGATATTTAATTTGTTCCTTTAGTAAAGGGAACTATAGTCACTTGGCGATCTTATGGAAAATCTGTAGAATTAAATTGAAAGAGGTCTTCGAATATCATAAACGCTAAAACCGTATACCCTTCAACAGGCCCTAGTGCATTTGGGTCAAAAGCCAAAATTGCAAATGGTTTTTGTACCGTTTCAGACGTATGCAGCTTTAAAAAGCTCAAAAAGAAGAGCCGTTCCGATTACCTCTTTATTGTGATTTTCCAAGACAGAGTTACCATCATTTCAGTTGGCTTTAACTATATACAAAACGA